>NZ_JAKZEU010000002.1 GCF_024359525.1 Paracoccus albicereus | reverse complement strand
CAAGGACCGGCGGTCGCGCCCCAGAGGGCGCGGCCGCCACCACCCGGCCATCAGGTGACCGGAGCCAGCCCAACCCGGACACGCCCGTGACCTGATCGCGGACATAGCGGAGGACAAAGCATTGGTCGGAAGACGATTAGGGAGGCATGATCTTCCACGCCGCCGACGCTGAGACAGACCCACGTTGTTTCCTACAGCGCGCAAGTGATGGACCGGGCCCTCCACTAAACGGCATGAGAATCGCATCCAGAATGTCGACGCTCCTCAACAGAGGACAGTGCCGAGACATCGAGTGTTGCCTTTCTTCTCCTGAAGGCAGAACCATCTGGGCAAAGTTCAGGGAGAAGAACATGACCAAGGCCAGCTTGACCCCGCGAAGCCTCGCAGCGCAGGCGATGGGCAAGGTGGATCCGACGACGCGCGGCGTGGTCCCGCCCATCCACATCGCGACAACCTATCTGCGTGACGAGGATAACGGCTATTCGACCGGCTTCGTCTATGGGCGCCCGGACAACGAAACCGTTCGCGAAGCGGAGAGCGTGCTTGCGATGCTCGAGGACGCACGGGCCGGCGCGCTTCTGTTCGGTTCCGGAATGGCGGCGGCGACGGCGGTGTTTCAGGCGCTGGACCCGGGCGATCACGTGATCGCCTCTCGCGTGATGTACTGGGCGCTGCGCAATTGGCTGCTGACCGAAGCGACGCGCTGGGGCCTGAACATCGAATTCGTCGAGACCGACGATCTCTCCTCATTGAAAGCAGCGATCAGGCCGGGCGAGACGAAACTCGTCTGGATCGAGACACCGTCGAACCCGCTTTGGACGATCACGGATATCGAGGCAGCCGCTGGCATCGCCCATGCTGCAGGGGCGAGGCTTGCCGTCGATTCGACCTGCGCGTCGCCCGTGCATACCCAGCCGTTGGCGCTGGGGGCCGATATCGTCATGCATGCGGCGACAAAGGTACTGAACGGGCACTCCGACGTCGTGGCAGGTGTCCTGTGCGCGCGCGAGGACGACGAATTCTGGCAACGGATCAAGACGATCCGCAAGATGCAGGGCGGGATTCTGGGTCCGTTCGAAGCGTTTCTGCTGATCCGCGGGCTGCGTACGCTTCATCTGCGACAGGAACGGCAAGCAGCCTCGGCCATGGCGCTCGCCGAGCGGCTGAGCGCGCATCCGATGGTCGCGCGCGTTTTGTATCCGGGACTGCCCCAGCACCCGGGCCATGATATCGCGGCCCGTCAGATGAAGGATGGCTTCGGCTACATGCTATCGATCCAGGTTACGGGCGGCGAAGCGGCTGCGGTGCGCACCGCGGCAAATGTAGCGCTCTATAAGCGGGCGACATCGCTCGGCGGGGTCGAAAGCCTGATTGAGCATCGCGCTTCGATCGAAGGTGCGGGTTCGCCCTGTCCGCCGGATTTGTTGCGGCTATCGACGGGTATCGAGGACGTTGACGATCTCTATGACGATCTGGATGAAGCGCTGAAGGCCGGGGCGTGATTGCAGCCTGCGATCGTCGGACCAGAGGTCGCCCAAGCTGATGGCAAGGCAGCATGCCAGGGGCGGCTGATGATACGCAATCAGTGCAAGACCAAACCGAAGGTGCATCGTTCGGCGAAAGTGGCAGCGGTTCAGAACGACACGTCGTAGGTGAACGAAAGCGTGCCGTCACGCAGACTCGTCGATGTGCCACCCCGATCCCGGTTCCAAGGAAAGCGGTTCGCGGCATAGTTGGAATAGGTGATGCGCAAACGATTGGTCGGTTTCCAGCTCGCACTGTACGTGAAATCAGGTTGCCACGGTTTCTGGGTCTGATGCGCATAGAGGTATGTGGACAGACCAAGCGACAGCCGCTTGGTCAGGGCAACACCGCACGACAGCGCCACCGCATCGCGCGAGGGATCGGGCAGCGCGACGCGAAGGCGACAGTCCGCACCCCTTCCCGCCGGAAGCGGCAGGCGCGGCAGCGTCAGGCTGGCCGACAGCCTGCCGTCGAGCGCGGTTTCCAGACCGGCCCCTTCTCCGTCGAGGCGGATACCTTTGCTGGCATAGGTCAAGCTCAGGCGTTCGGTGGCCTGGAAGCTTAGCGCGTAGGTGATGTCGGGATCCCACGCGGCTCGCCGAACTTGACTGGAATAGCTGTTCGCCCTGACGCTCAGCGACAGCCTGTTCGAAAGCTGCGCCGTGCAGCCGAGGCTGGTTTGCAGCCGATCGGCAAGGCGCTTCACATTCTGGCTGGACGCCTTCTGAAGCGAGGCGCTGGCCGTGACGTTGCATGAAAGGCCGAGGATATGCGCCCAATCCGCGGTATGAGCGGCCTTGACCAGTCCTGCCGCCCCGCACCGGACGTCTGCATCGTCGCAGCGGAGCGGGGACGAAAACGTCAGCGAGGGCGCGACCCGAAAATCAATCGCCCGGCCGGTTGAGGCCGGTTGGGTGCGCAGCTGGCGCGGATTCCCCGTTCGCTCGCTGACCTTAAAGGGCGGCATCGGCTGCGAGGTCCCGACAGCGCGGGTGGGGGGCGTGCCGGAATCGGCAAGCACCCATTCAGCAAGGAAGGTCGCCAGTCTTTCCCCATCCACCGAAACCGGCGCTGCGGGACGGGGCGCTCCCGCAGCGACCACAACATTCAAAACGCTACCGTCTGAGAGGATCTTGCATTCGACGGCAGGCCTGCAAGATAGACGAAACGATTGACCGCGTGGGTCATCCACCTGCGTGACCACGGCCGAGCCGTCGGGGAACAAGCGGTACCGCCAGCCGTCCAGCACTCCCTCCTGAAAGCGCGACCATACCAGCGCGCTGGGCGTGTCGATCAGAACCTCGACTGCGCCAGGCAAGGCGGGGTCGTTCGTAGGCAGAATATCGGCGCTCGGCCAGGATTGCGCCAAAGCGCTCGTCGTCGCGCACGCGACCAATCCGACGAAGAGCATTGCCGCCGACAATCTGCGCATCGCTCAGGTCCGGCAAAGCGTCGCCTGGAGCCGAAGGATTGCACCTTCGACGTCGTTTCCGCTTTCATCGCCCAAGGCCGCGTGAAGGGCGGCGCGACTGCGTTCGCCAAGGACACCGTCATCAGGACCGGGGTCATGGCCAACGGCCTTCAGAAGGCGCTGGAGCGTGTGGGCCGGCGTTTCGCCCAGCAACGTCGCATCTGCGCGACAGCGAAGGACCGGACTGGAAACGGGCGCGCTTACCCTTACGGGGTCCGCACCGGCAGCCAAGGCGAGTGCCGCCGCAGGGGAGAGCGCGCGACCCTGATCGGGAAGATGTCCCGGAACTCCCGTCTCGAATTCCGGCGGAACACGTCGCAGTTCTGACGCTGTGACGTCCTGCCCCGACAGGCACCGACCAAGGGCGCCAGCGATGCGATCGGCACCAACTTGGGGCGTCCCTTGCGCCTGGCTTTGGCAGGGCGACGCCGTGCAATCGACGCGGACCTGCCAACTGGGTGAGCCGATGTCATCCGACAGGATCGCAGTGCGGTCGCCGAAAATGCGATAGACCAATCCATCTACCGTTCCCTGCTGCCATACGCCGGGGAAGCGCGCGGACGGTACGTCGACGCTCATCTGCCGCACGTCCTCTGCACCCGGTAAAGGCAGGTCGAGCGCTGGTCCCACGCAGGGCGCGGTGGCGCAAAAGGCTGGTGAGGCCATGGCAAGGTAGAGGATCGCGAGAAGCGCTTTCATCGCGGCCGCCGCAGCAGAGGCCCGTCGGCCTTAAACGCCAATGCCGCTAGCACAAGCGCGTTGGTATTGGCCGTAATCGAGCCGTTGGTCGAACCGTCCTCTTCATAGATGCCTTCTGGCCAGCCCTTGTCTGGATCTGCGGTGGCCTTGACGGCTACGACAAGCTCTTCTGTGTAGGGTGTGCCGTATAGCGCGTTCCAGCCAAAGGCTGCCTTGGTCGCCAGCGTTCGGCGGCTGTCGATCCGGTCTCCCTTGAAGGTCAGGACCGACCAGGGCGAACCACCCCCCCAGATCGTCGAATAGGCGAAATAGGGCGCCTCATCGAGATGAGTCTCGGTCACCGCGGTCAGGTGACCCGTCTCTTCGTGACGCTGTTCCTGAGCGCGATAAACGGCCGAAGCAATCCGCGTGGAACGGGCGTCGAAGCCGAACTCCAGTCCGTCGAAGAGGTAGGGTTCGCTGACGACGAAAGCGGGGGTGGCGGCACGGTGCAGGCGCGTATCCACCGGTATGGGCTGGCCCTGCACCGGCTGGATCATGGCACTGTCATCGGGATCGTAGGCGCGGACTACGTCGTATCCCAGCAGCATCATGGCCTTGGCGGCGTATTGTTCGTAGCCCAGTCGACCTTCCTGGTTTTAGCGCACCTCGCCGTCTACAACGGTGGTGCCGTACATCTGGCCGTCGCGCACCATGCGATCCAGTTGCCAGCCGTCCAGAACCTGACCGATGGAAGCGGCGAGTTCGGGATGGGCGGAGCGCGCGATCGCGAGGGCAGAGACGATCCGCGCCATGTCCAGCGCCGACCATCCCAACCCCTGCTTCGATGGCTTGTTGGTGTAGTCCACCATCAGCAGCGACCGCGTGTCGTAGGCTTTGTTGGGCAGGACTCCTTCGAACAGCGGCAGCTTGCGAAGGCTTTCGAAAAGCGCCGACAGACGGGCCCTCGCTTCCGTGGCTGGGATCAGATCCAGCCGCTCGGCCGAAACGATCGCAACGATCTGCGATCCGGCTTCCCACATGGTGATCGAAGGATACCCGTCCACCGAATTGACCAGACCGGTCTTTGCGTCGGTATTGTTTCGAAAATACGTCCACGCGATGCTGGCGTGTTTCAGATCTTCGGCGGTCGACTCGCCTTTGATGGCCAGCGGCAATGGCTCTTGCTCGACCACGGGTGAAAGCACGCTGAACGTGGTTGCCTTGGGAAGGCTGGCGGCGGATTGGCTGGCCTGTTCCAGCCACATGACGACGGCAAGGCCGCCGAGAACGCCGAGGATGAACACGATATGACCGCGTGCGCGGATCAGGTTCTGACGAAACGTCATCTTGATTACTCTGAATCGGAATGGTTGGGCTGCCACAGCGCGGCGCGGATCGCGCCCGTCATGGCGATGCAGTTGTTCAGGCCCCAAAGGGCGTTCGTCACGACGCCGGTCACGGTGTGCGAGGTCTCGAAGGCGCAGAGCGCGATAGCCGCCCAGAGCGCACCCGCGACCGTCATCGCGACGACTGCGATTTGCGGTCGAACCAGATGCAGGAAGCGTCCGGACTGGCGGTCCTTCGGCGTGACCTTGAAGGCGATGCGCTCTCCACGCAGGACTGTCCACAACGCCTTGAGCCCAAGCGGAAAAGAAGACAGATAGCTGGCCTTCGCGGCCTGTCCGTCGATGCCCCATGTCCCGACCATCATCGCCAGTTCCAGCATGACGATGAACGGCACCACGTGAATGAAGAACTGTTGGGAATAGGCTTCGACGGGCGACACTCCGGTAAAAAGATAAGCCGCCGGGGCAAGCAGGAACACGACGTTCCAGAGGGCGCCGAGATAGGAATAGAAGGTGGCCCCATACATCAGGCGCTGGCGCAGGGTCAGACCGCGTCTGAAAAGCGGATTGTCGTTGATCAGGATGTCGAGACTGCCACCCGCATACTTGAAGCGCTGGATGGTCCAGCTGATCAGGTCTTGGGGCGACAGCATCCGTGTCTCGACCAGCGGATGAAGCAACGATTTCCAGCCGCGCTCGCTGTCGGCATGCATCACGATGGAGGTGTAGATGTCTTCGGACACGTGGAAACGATAGGGCGTCAGTATTTCTGCGCTGACGGCTTCGGTCCGGATCGCATCAAGCAGATCGGGCGCGACATTGCGCTCACGCGTTTCCAGCGTGATTTCTTCTTCAGCTTCGATGACGCAACGCTCGACCTTTGCGCCAAAGGCGCGCAAGGCAGCCTCCATTACCGCCTCGCGCCGGTGGATCGACCCGGCACCGCAGCAGAACGCGGCGTTTGCATGGTTTCGGCGGCGTTGGATGACCTCGTAGAACATGCGCGGGTCGTTGACGAAGGGGTCGTGTCCGAACCGGATTCCGCCGACCGCTTGCTCCAGCCTTCGTGCCCATCGTGCAACGCTGGCTCCGAAGCGCGCATCTGCAAGATCGGCCAGTCCCCGACCTTCGGGCAGGTCGTAGAACCATTGAGGCGTCTGGATCCAAGCCATCTTCGGATCGCGGAAATGACCCAGCGTCCTTTCGAGGCACGTCGAAAACGGGCGTGTATCCGCGTCACAGATCAGGAGGAAATCACCCGACGTCTGCTCCATCGCATTGCGCAGGTTGCCTGCCTTGAAACCTTCGTTCGTGGCGCGCGTGATGTAGCCCACACCCTCCTGCCGCGCGATGTCAGCCATGTGCGAACGGCGTCCGTCATCGAGGACGTGAATCCGCACTTCGATCGGGTGGGGATAGGTCATCGCCTTGGCATCGATGATGCCCAGCCGAACCAGTTCAGGGTCCTCGCTATACGTCGCGAAGAAGACGTCGACACTGATCGGGGCGTCCGGATCGGGCGAGCCGGGATCGACATCCCCCCGTGTGGCGGGTGGTGACGGCACCTCAGGTGACTGATCGCGCCACAGGTTGATGACGAACAGGATCAGGCCCAGATAGGCCAGCGTCTCTGCCACAGCCAGAAGCGTCGCAAACCACATCGCATCGGGATTGAGCGAATGGGTCCAGCGCCAGACGATGTACCAGCCCCCGATCACAAGGGTGACGGTCGCAAGCAGCTGCCACAGGATCTCGCGAAGCGGGTCATAGGCAAGCGGCTCGGGAGGTCTGCGATCCTCGAACTGATGGAAATAGGTGTCGCTCATGTCGTGGGGACCAGCTTGATTTCGTTGCGGCGCGCCAGGCGGGCCCAGGGCGTCGGACCGAGGCCGATCGTCCAAGCCAGATGCGGAACGCGACCGATCAGGGCCGCCAACCCGAGCGCCAGCGGCAAAGCCACCGAAAAGCGCAACAGAACCAGCATTGCAGGTGAAACCGATTGCGACAGACCGCTCTGGATCACCGCGATGTCGAATAGATCGATGACGGCAGGATGGATGAGATACACACCGAACGTGTAGCGAGCCGCGATCGACCATCTGGGTGACCAGGATGCATACTGGCTTCCCATGAACATGCAGAAGATCAGCAGTGGCATCAGGAAATGGCCGAAATAGTCCCAGCTGGCGCGGACCGGGAACGCGCCCGTCATCAGCGCCGGTCCAAAGAAGGGAAGCGTCGCCAGATAGGCCAAGAGAACGAGATAAAGCGCTCCACGCCGGATGAGGCGCGCCTCGCCGCGGGGAATTCCGTCTTTCCACAGCGAATAGAGGGCAAAGGCCGCAAGCCCGTATCCCACGTATCCGAAGATCTTCGTCAGGCGGACGAGGTAATCGCGGACAAGGGGTGCGATGTCGATGGAATAGAGGAAACCCTGCGCATGGTTCATTGCCCCGAGCGTCGCGAACAGCAGCACACCCAGCATCGGATACCGCATGGCAAGCCGCATCACGGGATAGAAGAGCGAGATCGCAAAGAGCGTCGGCAGGAAGTGCATGTGGTACTGAGACTTCCCCAGCAGGAAGAAGGCGACCCAGGTCTTCAGTTGTGAAAGTTCGGCAAGATATTGCGGCGCGTATCCCTGGACGTCGGCTTTGATCAGACGAAACAGGCCGTAGAAAAGCGTCCAGAAGGCGAATGGCACCAGCAGACGCTTGGCCTGAAAGACCGTCTGTTCGCGAAAGCCGGGCCGGTGCCGATCGATGCGCTGGGCGAGAAGGAACAGCGAGAACAGGAAGAACATCTCGGAGCCCGAGAATTCGCCGATCGAACGCAGAAGAACCGGAATGACCCGTTCAGAGATGCTGGCGTCGGGGAACGGTCGGCCTGCGAAGTCGGTGGTGCTGTGGATCAGGACCACGCCTGCCGCGGCACACACGCGGTTAGCGTCGAACCAAACCATGCGCTGTGACAATGATGTGCTCATCGCTTCACCCGGTCCGTGCGGCAGATCTGAGAGAGCACCTGCTTGGGCTTGGGCTTTTCGAACACCTGCGGCGTGGTCGCGCATTCGGTCGCGGCAATGCCGTCTTCACCTTCGACCGGACGACACAGAATGAAAGCCTCGCTTGCAATCGCGGGGGCCTGCGCCGGCAATTCGCCACAACTGCAACAAGGCACCTCGTTCACCATCGGCTCGGGAAGGCACTTGTTCCGTCGAACATCGGTCTGCGAATAGGCCATGTCCCAGACCGTTGTGTTGGGATTGGAGAATTGCAGGATCGGCCCCTGAACCTTGTAAAGCAGGGCGGCCAAGATGATGCCGTTGTTGTTGGCGGTCTGCAGCGGGATGACACCGTTTCCGTTTTCGTAGAGGCCCTCGAAGAAGCCGCCCTGCTCATCGGACAGATGGGCGACGGTCTCGAACAGCAAGTCGGTGTAAGGCACGTCCCACAGCGCCCACATGCCAAGCGCGGCCTTGGCGGAAACCGCGGCGCGGTCGGGCTGGTAGACATCGCTGGGATCGAGCGTGTTCCACGCGTAGCCGTCGGCGAAGATGGTGTCGTAGACGAAGTAAGGCTGCCCTTCGACCTGATGCTCGGATTTGGCGGTGATGATCCCCGTGCTCTCGAACCGCCGCTGCTGGACCAGAAAGATGCGATGGGCGAACTCTGCCCTCCATCCCTGCGTCGCCATGCCGGCGCCCTCGGGGTCTGCGACCGGGAGATCCCAACCCATCTCTAGCCCATCGAGCAGATAGCTTTCCGTCAGGACGTAGTTCTGGTTATGAAAAACCCGCGGATCGCGGCCGTCATACGGAATGTCGATCCCGTAGATCGTCGTGTAGGCCAGCGGTTCGGGCTCCATTGCACCAGCGACGTCGAAGCCCCAAAGCGCGAACCCCTTGGCCGCGTATTCCTCGTAACCGAGCCGCCCTTCCTGCACATGGCGCGTCTCACCATCGCCCGTCAGGAACGAACCGAACAAACGGCCGTCATCCTGGACGATGTTGCAGAAGTTCCAGCGCAGCGGGACGTTGTCGACGCTGTTGGCGAGATAAGGGTAGCGCTCTCGCAGGATACGAAGCCAGACCAGCATGCGTCCCATGTCGAGAACCGAGACGCCGACCTCGCCAGGCTCGTTGGCATAGTTCACCTTTTCTCCGGTCTCGGTGTTGTAGACCTTGTTTGGCGCCTCGCCGCGAAAAAGGTCGAGGTTGCGCAGCGTCCCGATCAGAAGGGTCGCGCGGTGATCGAAATCACGCTTGTCGATGATTCCCAGTTCGTAGGCTGAGACGAGGGCGCTGATATAGGACGCGGTGTCCCAGAGCGTAGTCGATGGATAGGCGCCCACCGCGTTAACGAGCCCGGTTTCCGGCTGGAAACCTGCTTCGAAATAGCTCCACGCTGCCTTGGCCATCGCCATTTCCCGCGGTGTCAGAGCGCCACGTCGTCCAAAATGGGTCGCCGTAGCGGAAGCTTGGGGCGCAATGGATTGCAGCGGTTCGGGAAGCGTCAGGCCGGTAACCTGACTTACAGCCTGGGCCGGCAGCGCAAGTGACAGGACAGGAAGCAGCAGACGAATTGAGAGCGACGGTGACATGATCAGCGCCGTCCACACAGCGCTGCGGAGGCGGCTGAACAGTCAGCAAAGACCGGAAACACCTTGTCCATGCGCGTGATGCGGAACATCCCGGCGACGCTGCCCGACAGGCCGCAAAGGGCGATCTCGCCCCGCATCCCCAGTCGCTTCAACACGCCGACCAGGGCGGAAATGGCGGTGCTGTCGACGAAGGTGACAGCGGCAAAGTCTACAACCAGTCGATCCTCGCCCCGCTCGATCAGGTCAAAGACCTGGTTGCGGAAGGCGGTGGCGTTGGCCGCGGTCAGACGCTCGGTCCGCAGTCGGATCTCGCAACTGTCACCCTCTGCGGGCCGGGTGATCCTGAACATCTCGTCGCCAGCGTAATCAAGCGAGGGGCGCGACGGCCTTTCCTGATGCTCGCGCGGTTCGTGCGGCAGATGGCTGCTGATTACGTCAAGCTTCTGGTCAATCATTAAATCGCGCATCTTCGGTCCGTCCCTTTGGTGGTCTGACGAGGAAAGTCCGCTGCCGGCACCACCTGGCGCGGCCTTGGACATGCGCGTTCGCCCGCCGGACGGCGGTTCAGCGCGGATAAAAGATTTGTCGGATCAGGTGATCATGTTGCGATCGCGTGCGATCATCGCGGCTTGCGTCCTGTTCCGCGCATCAAGCTTGCGGCACAAGGTTTTGACGTGCAGCTTGACGGTCACTTCCTGAAGTCCCAGCGTCCGGCCGATGTCTTTGTTCGAACGCCCTTCGGTCAGGCCACGCAACACTTCCGTTTCGCGTGCGGTCAGCTCGCCTGACATGCGCTGGTTGTCCTGCTCGAAGTAGCCGTAGGGAACAAAGGTTTCGCCGGAGGCAATGAAGTTGACCGCAGCAGCCATCGAACGGGCATTCATGGTCTTGGGCAGAAATCCTCTTGCACCCAGAGCCATCGCCTCTTTTGCGACCCGGCGTGACGCGGTCCCCGAGAGGATCGCGACCGGTCGCGGATTCATCTGACCGCAGATCCTCGTCAACCCGGCGAGACCGTTCATGCCGGGCATGTCGTAGTCCAGCAAGGCAACGTCGAACGGACGATCGCCTTCGGACGAGACGGCTTTTTCAGCCCCGGCAAGATCGCCGACCTCGACGATGTCGGCATCGAGCTGGGCGCGGAGATACATCACCAGCGTTTCGCGGATGAGATCATGATCGTCAGCCAGAAGAATTTTCATCACGTTGCCTCTGATGGCGCGAACCGAGGAATCGGTCCCGCGTCGATTGATGTCAGGGATACGCAAAACTGTGTTCCGTGTGATCCATTCTTATCCGCATGGCCCACTGAACAAACTGATGAATACGACCGAACTATACGATCGTATAGCGTTTGATACGAATGATTTGCTGCGTTTTTCCATTCGCCATGCGAAACCGATCTCTGCCAACCTAATTCTGATCGGACCAAATCCATGTCATATCTTGTCAGTCGTGCTGCCCTTATCCTTTCCAGTGCGCTTTTGGTCGCGCCGGCATTCGCACAAGACGCCCCGCTTCTGACTGTTGAGGTTCAAGACAAATCCCGCAGCTACGATCTGTCGTCGCTCAAGGCTCTGGGCGAGGCGGAGGTCGAGACGACGACGATCTGGACCGAAGGAGTTCACCGCTTCACCGGTGTTCCGCTGGCCACTCTTCTTGCCGATGCGGGGATTGGGACCGGGGCGGGATCAGAGGGCGCAATTGCCGCCACCGCGATCAACGATTATTCGATCAGCATTCCCCTGGATGAAATCCAGCCCGAGGTTCCGATTGTCGCTTACTGGATGGATGGGGAAGAGATGTCGGTTCGCGACAAGGGCCCCCTGTGGATCGTGTTTCCGTATGATTCCGCTGAGCAATATCGGACAGAGGTGATTTATTCGCAGAGCATCTGGCAATTGGACCGCATCAGCGTGACTGAAACCGAATGAGCGTAATCAGGCTGACGCAGCAGAAAGTTCTCGTCTTCCTTGTCCTGTCGATCGCGGCCTGCGCTTTTGTTGTCTGGCAGATAAGCGCCGATGCCCGCCGTCAGATCGAACACCTCGCCACGGCCAACACCGACAGCACGCAATGGTCGCTGGCGCAGACCGAGGTCGAGTTGCTGGCGCTTCTGGTGGCGATCTCCGACGCATCGGACACCCCTTCCGATCCCGAGGCCCTTGCCGAGGTCAGGTCACGGTTCGACGTGTTCTATTCCAGGCTTCGCACGCTGACGACGGGACGTGTCTTCGAGTCGCTTCGGCAGAACGAGGCGGCTGGTGCCGCGCTCGCCCAGATTTCTGCGGTCCTGGATGACGCGATTCCTGCGATCGACGCGGCCGATCCGGAACTCCGTCAGGCGTTGCCTTCACTGGGCGCGCGCATCGCGGCGCTTCGTCCCGCCGTGCGGTCAGCCTCGCTTGACGGCGTGCGCCTGTTCTCTGATGATTCCGATCGACAGCGCGAACAATTGTCCTCGACCATGCGCGATCTGGCTTTGCTGGTCGGGCTGATGGCCGTCGCTATCACCGTCGTTGTCACGGCTCTCGTGGTGATGGCGAACCGCGCGCGACGGCAGGCCGCGCACATTGCCACGACCCACGCACGGCTGCAGACCGTCATCGCAACCTGTCCCGATGCGATCGTGGTGGCAGACCCAAATGGGCGCATCGTCGATTTCAACGAAGCGGCTGAACGGATCTACGGCTACTCGGCCGCTGAAGCCGTCAATGCGGACATGCTGTCGCTGATCGTGCCAGAGGCCGCGCGCATCGAGACGCTGGAGTTCCTGAGTGACATGCCGTCGGTGGCGACAGCGTTCGGCGCAGCGACGCAGGCCAGCGCCATGCGCAAGTCAGGCGAGATCTTTCCCATCGAAGCGACCGTCGCCCGGGCCCCGAGCGATACGGGTCCGGTCATGGTGGCGTTCGTGCGCGATATCACCCGCCAGGTCGAAGAGGCCGACGAACTGATCCGCGCGCGCGATCAGGCGCTGGCAGGCGAGCGTTCCAAGGACGAGATGTTGACCGTGATGAGCCACGAGATGCGCACGCCGCTGAACGGTCTTCTGGGGACGCTCGACCTGCTCGCGATGACGCCGTTGGGCGAAGAACAGCGTCGCTACGTGGACGTCATGACCCGTTCCGGCGAGCTTTTGCTGGCACATGTCAATTCCGTCCTCGACATCGCGCGGGCCGATGCGGGCGCACTGCGCTTGGAAGAGGTGCCTTTCGGTCCGTCCAAGCTTGTCCGTGACTTGCTCGATTCGCTGCGCGCGAAGGCGCTGCGGCGCGGGAACGAGCTTTCGGTGCGGACGGATGGTTCAGATGGCATGCCAGTGCTTGGAGATCCTGCGCGGCTGACCCAGATCCTGATCAACCTTGTGGGCAATGCGATCAAGTTCACCCAGAACGGCAGGATCGACGTCATCATTGATCGTCGGACTGCGGGACAGGTCGAGTTCCGGGTCCGAGACACGGGCATCGGCATCGCGCCTGAAGATCAAGAGCGCGTCTTCGAGGATTTCGTGACGCTGGATGCCTCGTTCAACCGCAATGTCGAGGGCACGGGACTTGGTCTTGGGATCGTGCGCCGTTTGACAAGGTTGATGAAAGGAAACATCCGGATCGAAAGCGAACGGGGGCAGGGTGCCTGCTTTGTCCTGACGCTGCCGTTTGCGAACCAGCCCGAGATGAGCGACCTGCCACACGAGGCAACGTCTATCTCGGCGGCGGCCCAAACTGACCGCAAGGTTCTGGTTATCGAGGATAACGAGGTCAACCGCATGGTCGTTCGCGGAATGCTGGAGGCCCGAAGCTGCCACGTGGTCGAGGCCGTGGACGGTCAGGAAGGCGTCTTGCTGGCGCGCGATCAGCGGTTCGACGTGATCTTCATGGACATCAGCATGCCCCTGCTGGACGGTGTCGCAGCCTCGCGTCTGATCCGCAGCGAAGGGCCGAACAAAGACGTCCCGATCGTTGCTCTGACCGCCCATGTCAGAGAAGAGGACGAGGCACGCTTCCATGCCGCCGGCATGAATGCGGTGCTTGCCAAGCCGCTTTCCTTCCGCGCGCTGGATCTTCTGCTGGACAGCCTTGCTGACGACCCGCCCAGCCCTGTGCGACAAGATGAAGCACGACGCTATCTCGCGGCGAATATCGGTGAAGCCCAGGCCGACAAGGTATTACCCCGCATCCGTCAGGAATTTCACGAAAGCCTTCAGTCGCTCAAGGATATAGCGCCGGAGCCGCAGCGCCGTGTCGAGGCAGCCCGTCTTGCGCACAAGATGGCGGGTGCGGTTGCCCTGATCGGCCTTGCGGCTCTTCGCGATGAACTTGTCCGGTTGGAAGAAGAGCTTACGGGCGAAGGTGACATCCGGACGGAGATCGCGGCACGGCTCGACCGAATCGACAATTTGGCGCCATGACGGCCACTGCTTCAGGTCTTCGGACGGAACGATCTCAAGATTCACCCTCACAATTCCGCGTCGTCCAAATCGACCCGAACCACCACTGACATGCCCGGAACAAGCCGCTCGACAAGCGGTTGATCGGGGTCAATCGCGATCCGGACGGGGAGACGGCGCGAGATTTTGATGAAGTTGCCGGTCGCGTTGGAACTGCCCAGTACGCTGAATTCTGATCCGGTCGCGGGCGAAAAATTCTCGATCCGTCCGGTCAACGCTGCTTCACCCAGGGCATCGACGCTGAACGTGATCGGATCGCCGACTTCCATTCCCGCCAGTTCGGTTTCCTTGAAGTTCGCAACGATCCATTTCCGCTCCGGCACCAGCGAGGCAAGTCGGGTTCCCGGCGCGACGTATTCGCCCACTCGCGCCGAGATCTCGCCCAGCTTGCCATCCATCGGCGCCACGATACGCGTGTGCTCAAGGTCGAGGCGCGCCAGGTTGACCGCGGCTCGGGCCTCTTCGACGGCGGCCGCGCGCGCCTCACGCTCTACCGCCACAAGTTCGACATCCTGACGCGCTGTCGCTGCCTGGGCTTCGGCTTGAAGCAGGACGGCCTGGGCTTGATCGAAGGCCAATTGCTGGTTCTGCGCATCCCGTTCGGTGACGACGTTTCGGTTGCGCAACTCTGCCGTCCGGTCGCGCTCATCCTTGCTCACCTCAAGCGCGGCTCTGGCCGACTGGACCCCCGCGTCTGCGGATTCGACCTTCGCTTCTGCGGCGAGGCGTTCCTGGCGAGCGCTTGCCAGACCGGCATTCGCCGAGTCGAATTGAGCCTTGGCCTGTGCGAGCCGCTGGGCATAAAGGGAATCGTCCAATCTGACCAACAACTGGCCGGCTTCGACGTCTTCGTAATCATTCACGGCCACTTCGACGACGGCACCAGAAACCTGTGGTGCAAGGAAGGTTACCGTTCCGCGCACATAGGCGTCCTCTGTCAGCCGTGCATCGTTCGCGAAGGGCGGTAATCCCCAAGCGTAAAGCACGCCGACGGTACCAAGGATGCCGACAACGGCGGCGATGAGCGTGGCAATGTGCCGGGTCAATCTGGAAAGCATCTGTTCACCTCGGATCAGGCGGCCTGCGCCTGCGGCTGTTCGGATGTGGGTAAGTCGTCGCGCGCACCGTCGTTTGCAGCGTCCGGCGCGATGGAGGAGGCGCGATCACGCCAGCTTCTGATCATGGCATGAGCCACCAGCAGCATCAGCGCCGCAGACGATGCCGCCGCGATCATCACGAATGCATCGTTGTAGGCCATGACGGATGCCTGGGCTTGCACGGTGGCGCCAAGCTGAGACGCTGCTTGTGCAGAGGCCAATGCGGGATCACCGACTTGTGCCGACAAGGCTCTGGCAGATGTCGACAGGCGATCGGCGACCAGCGCGTCGGTGCCGGACAGAGTGTCCGCCAATCGCTCGGCGTGAAGCCGTTGCCGGACCTGGACGAAGCTGGCGAAGATGGCGCCACCGAAAATCCCGCCCAACTTCTGCGTGGTCAGGAAAACGATGACGAAAGTCAGGATATAATTCGGGCCCTTCGCCAAGGCTGACATAAGGCCCGACAGCAGCGCCGGCGGCAAAAACAATGCAGAAGCGAGGCCGACCATCGCCTGCGACAGATACATGTCCGAGGGCACGGTCTGAGTTGTCGATCGGGAATCCAGCAGCGATCCCACGATGAGAAGCGACAAAGCGACGATGTGGAACGGGACCTCGCGCCCCGGCTTCAACATCACGGCACAGATCGCACCGCCCAGCAATGTTGCGGCGATCACGACGAGCCACAAACCCTGCATCTGCTCATTGAGCAGCCCCAGTGAGCGGAAGAGCCCGGCCGCGCCGGATGTCTGTTCGCTCAACACCAGTCTGAACAGCAGGATCGCGGCGGTGAAGTGCAGGATGGCGGGGCTGGCAAGCCAGCGAATGTCCAGCAGAGGTTCCTGGCGATTCAGCTCGATGCATGCAGCGATGGCGAAGGCGCCAATGCCGATGGCGAGCAAGAGGCCGAGCCAGGCCTGTTCTGTCCACCAATAGATCGGACCCGTGACGGCCGCCACCGCCAGGCAGCCGAAGCTGACGGCAACGAAAAAGAAAGAGATGACGTCGCCCGCTTCGATGCGCATTGGCGTCGGCGGAGTCTTCAACGGCAGAAGGTAGATCAGCCCAAGCCCGATTGCGGCCATCGCAACCTCCAGGCTGGTCAGCGCGTGCCAGAGACCGATATCGAGAAGATGAGGCGAGATGAGGCGAGTGACGGGAGAGCCCATGAAGATGACGGTCAGCGCCGCAGAAAGGCCGATATTCATCTTGCGATGCGGCGGCAGAGGCTCAAGCATGTAGAGGAAGGCGAGAGACGTCATCGGCGCGGCGGCGACGCCCGACAGGAACCGCACGGCGAGCTCGGGACCAAATCCCTCGGCCCAGAAATTTAGTGCCGCAGCCGCCACGAAGCCGACGATCGAAACCTCGGCAAAGCGCCTGATTCCGAACTGCCCACGAATTTTGATCAACGCCAGCGTCAGGGAGGCGTTGGGTGCCATGTAGGCTGCGGTCAGCCAGGCGGTTTCGGCCTGCGTCGTGTCGAGGCTGCCTTGAAGCTGCTGTGCATTGGCCGAGATGACCGATTGGCCATAGCCCTGCGCCAAGGCCAGAACGATAGCCGTCGCGAAATAGCCGCAGGCACGCCAGGGGGACATTGCGGGGGCTGATGGCGGGGGAGGAGCATTCTGCTCGCCCGTCACGCGCTGGTCCGCTTCGATTTGCGAAGGCTGGGGCGCAGATCCGCGGATCTTCTGGTCTGGACCCCTCAAATCTTCGCCAATTGTGAGAGCCCGTTTCATGACTGGCTGGCCTTCGCCACGTTTTCGAGCATTTGGCGTAGAACGCGCTGCGTGACGGCGACATCCTCTGGCGCAATCCCTTGCAGGACATCGGAACGGAGTTGATCGGTTAGCGCCTGTACACTCTCGGCCTGTGCCTGGGCCGCTTCTGTCAGAAGAACATGGCGCTGACGCCGGTCGCCGGGAACGACTTCGCGTCTGACCGCCCCGGTGGCTTCCATCCCGTCGATCAGCCTGACCATCGTCGGCGGCTCGACCCCCATCGCATCGGCCAGTTCGGATTGCGTCATCGGTCCGTTTTGCGACAGGCGAAGAAGCAGACGCGCGCGGGCTTCGGTCAATCCGTATGCCTGCGTGCGATCGTCGAACAGCGCACGGAGCTTGCGTGTCAGTGCGCCGAGTGTCGGGAGAATGTCTGCTTCGGGCTCGCGAGATCTGTTCATCGCAAGTATATAGTTAGCTAATGGTTAGCTATGCAAGTACCAGGTCGGTTTTATCCCGTAACCGCTCTCAACAGTGCGGGCACAGTGACGACCAGGCGACGTTTACGATCAGGCGGCCCGACTGAGGCCTGTGTTCAGGCCAGTATTTCGGACACCATGCCGATAAGCCTATCCGAAGCCATCGGCTTCTGGGCGATCGGCGCGCCGATCCGCTCAACCAGCTCGCCGGATTCCTGCAGATCGCCGGTGTGAAGAAGGAACGGCACGCCGCGCTCGCGCAGCGCTTCGGCGATCGGTTCGCAGGTCATGTTGCGTCCCAGATTGACGTCGAGAATAGCGGCGTCGAAGTCACCATCCGCTGCAAGCGACAGCCCCGTGGATTGCCGCCTGGCGTGGATCACGGTGCACCTGCGTCCTCTAGGCTCATCTTCAGATCCATCGCGATGATGACTTCGTCTTCGACCAGAAGGATGCGGGCGCCCTCCAGCGGACGGGATGGGGTGGTGATCCGGCCTGTTTGCAATTCCAAGTCTCTTAATCCAGCGGCAGGGGGATGCGAACGATGGCTTCCAGACCTTCGCGCTTCCAGTCGCGTTGCACGGTGCCCTCGGCGGCGCTGATCAGATTGTCGACGATCTTGCCGCCCAGACCGGTCTTGTCAGGGGGGCCTGCGATGGCCGGCCCTCCACTTTCGCACCAGTGAAGTTGCAGTCTCTCTTCCTCGACGCCGTCGTCGAAGACCACCTTCCAGTCGATGCGAACCGTGCCATCCGCCGTACTCAGGGCGCCGTACTTGACGGAATTGATGGCAAGTTCGTGGAGGGTAAGCGCAAGCATCGAGATCACGTTACTGCTCAGCAGGACGCTGCCACCCGACATCTCGACCTGGCCGCGACTGTCATAGGCCGACAAGACCTCGGCAAGTAGCGGGCGAAGATCGGAGGACTCCGTCCGCGAGGCATTTTCCAGCGTCGCTTCATGGGCGCGCCCAAGGGCCAGGATGCGCCCGGAGATGTCGTCGGCGACGGCCCGTCCTTCGGGGCTTCCGCGTCCGGCCATCGTGACCACCGCATTGATGACCGAGAACATGTTCTTCATCCGGTGGCTCAGCTCGCGCGCAAGCAGCTTTTGTTGCTGTTGCTCTGCACGCGCGACGTGAACTTCGGTCACGTCCCACTGGCTGCCGAAAAGGTACAGAAGAGAACCGCCGTCGTCGTAGATCGGCCCGATGTGCAGCGCGTTCCAGAACACGTCGCCGTTCTTGCGGTAATTCAGCAGTTCAACGACAGCGACCTCTTCTTTGTCGATGGCATCCCTGATCCGCGCAACCTGCGCCTTGTCGGTGCGTGGCCCCTGCAGGAAACGACAGTTGCGACCCAGAACCTCTGCCTCGTCGTAACCGGTCAGTTCCTGGAACGCTCGGTTCGCGAAGACGATCGGCTGGTCGTCCTGGTTCGGGTCCGACAGGCAGATTGCCATGCGGGTTTGTGCCATGGCCTGTTCGAAGAGAAGGGCGCTGCGCTCGCCATAGCCACGCTCGCCCTGACCCTCGCGCGCCAGCACGGTGCTCAGATTGAAGGCCTTGGATGCCTGGTCGCTGTCGCGGGGGGCGGCGTCTGGCGAGCGTGGCTTCTTTTCGTCATCGCTCACTCAAGAATACCCCGCAAACCGTGCTTCATCCTACCCAGATGACACGAAGCGGAAGCGATTGGAACTCGCTTTTCAGTGTTGCCGCGGAAAGGCCCGGTCGAACCGAAGCGGCAGCCCTGCGCAGCGATGCGCCCTTCACTAACGAGAAGATGGCGCATATCTGCGGCGACAACCCGATCGCCAATTAAAATGTCGCCCGCAAGTCGCACGCGGATCGCGACGGTCAACAGGATATGATTTCGCCGTGCCATCAAGCGACCAGAACTATGATGCAATCGTGCTCGGGGCCGGTGGCGCGGGGCTGATGGCTGCTGCGGCCGCGGGGCAGGCGGGGGCGCGCATCCTGGTCATCGACCATGCCGAGAAGCCCGGGAAGAAAATCCTCATCTCGGGTGGCGGCCGCTGCAATTTCACCAATAACGGTACCGGCCCTGAGAACTTCCTGTCCGAAAATCCGCATTTCGCAAAGTCCGCGCTGAAACGCTACACGCAGTGGGACTTCCTCGCGCTGGTGGAAAGACACGGCATCGCCTGGCACGAAAAGACGCTGGGACAGCTCTTCTGCGACGGCAGCGCCCGCCAGATCGTCGCGATGCTGCTGGAGGAATGCCGCCGGGGTGGGGTGGAGATCCGCCTCTCGACCGCGATCGGCGAGATCGGCCATGCTGATGGGATGTTTCGCGTGGCGTGCGCCTCGGCGCGTCAGTTGGTGATCGCGACGGGTGGTCCGTCCATTCCCAAGATGGGGGCAACCGGCATCGCCTATGACATCGCCCGTCGCTTCGGCCTCGACGTCGTGAGCCCCCGCCCTGCGCTCGTGCCCTTCACGCTCGGGCAGGATGATGCGCTCTTCAAGGCAATCCCAGGGGTCGCTTTTCCGGCCGTCGCGCGCGTCGGTGACATGTCATTTCCCGAGGCCGCGCTGTTCACGCACAAAGGACTGTCGGGACCCGCGATCCTTCAGGTGTCCTCCTACTGGTCGCCGGGCGAGCCGGTCTCACTTTGCGTCCTGCCGGACGCGAACGGGGTCCTGCGTGCAGCGCGTCAGGACATGCCGCGCGCCCATCTCAAGGCGGTGCTTTCCCGCCATCTACCCGCCCGCTTGGCTGAAGCGATGTCGAGCCGCATCGGTCTCGGACGTGAAATGGGCAATTGCTCGGATGCCGAACTGAGCGACGCGGCAGAGATGCTCACCGCGCTCACCTTTCGGCCGACGGGTACCGAGGGCTATGCCAAGGCCGAGGTCACTGCAGGCGGCATTTCGACAGCCGTGCTCTCGTCCAAGACGATGGAGGCGCGCGACGTTCCGGGGCTGTATGCCATCGGCGAAGCCGTCGACGTGACCGGATGGCTTGGCGGCTACAATTTCCAGTGGGCCTGGTCCTCGGGCGTTGCCGCTGGACGTGCAGTGGCAGAGAGGGCCAAGGCCGCTTGATCGCCGACTGCGAGAAACATGCGCGCAGGTGGCAGCCTCGCGTAATCGTGGAAACCCTCACGAAGGCCGCGCAAACTGGACAGCGCATCCGGCCGTGGTGAAGCAATGTCCTGATCGGGCCAGGGCTTTTGCAAGCAAGGATGAACCGCGCGATAGGAACGCGGTTCTTTAGATAAGGGTGCAGTGTGAAGATCGCAGATCTGTACGTCCTTCGTCACGGCGAGACGGTCTGGAACGAGCTGGGGCGGTTTCAAGGCCGAAAGGATTCACCGCTGACCGAGAGGGGCCTGACACAAGCGTTGAGGCAGAGAGCCTTGTTGGAATCCCTCAGCGAAAAACCCGAGATCACGTATTCGAGTCCGCAAGGGCGCGCATTGCAGACCGCGCGGATCGCACTGGGGAATGACGCCCTTATCCTTCAGGACGAGCGCCTCTGCGAGATTGATTTCGGCGCATGGGAAGGCTTGTCGCGGCAAGAGGTGCAGCGGCAGGTGGGCGACGGTTTCGCGAGCGGCGAGTGGAATTTCGACAGTCCGGGCGGAGAGGACTTTCATGCCATCGTGGGGCGCGTGACATCCTTTCTGCATGACCTTCGCGAACCTGCCGTGGTCGTCACCCATGGGATGACATCGGTGATCTTGAGAGGCTTGTGCATGGGAATGGGCAAGGCCTCCATGCTTCGGCTCGAGAGGCGGCAAGGCGTGATATACAGGGTGGCAGATGGGGCAGAGACCATCCTTGCCTAGACCGTTGTAAACGAGGCGCTTCGCCGTGGACCAAAGCGTTAACCAGCATCACGGGGATGGCGCGTGACAGATCTGCCAGTCTCACTTCGCACGCTGCGATATATCGTCGAAGTCGCCGATGCCGGCAGCGTTACCGATGCGGCGCGAAGGCTGGGCGTCTCGCAACCGTCGGTCTCGGTGGCTTTGGCTCAGGCCGAGCGTGATCTGGGCGTGCAGATCTTCGTCCGTCAGCATGCGCGTGGCATGAACCTTTCGGTGCCGGGACGGGTGCTGGTCGATCAAGCGCGAGGCCTTCTGCGCGCGGCGAGCGAACTCGCCGATACGGCGCGGTCCCTTGGCGATCCGTTGAGCGGTGAAATCGTTGTCGGCAGCTTTCCGAGGCTGGCGATGCGCTACATGCCCCGGATCATCGCCAGCTTCAGGCAGGCCTTTCCGAATATCACCGTGCGCCTCATCGAAGGCGACCACGCAGAGCTGGTGGCGGGTCTGGAAAATTCCAGCATCGAGATTGCACTTGGCTACGATTTCGCAAGACCAGAGCATCTGAGCGCCGAGGAGCTGGCTTCCCTGCCGCCCATGGCGCTTTTGTCACGCGATCACCCCTTGGCCGGCTCGGAAACGATCAGTCTGTCCGAGTTGGCGTCGGACCCGTTCATCCTGTTGGATCTGCCATTCTCGCGAGACTACTTCCTTGGCCTTTTCTCTTCATGCGGTCTGCAGCCGTCCATCGCGTTCCGCAGTTCATCGCCCGAGCTCGTAAGGGGTCTCGTCGGCAACGGCATGGGCTTTTCGCTGCACAACACGCTGCCGCTTGGCGCGGTCGCCTATGATGGCAGCGAAAGCGTGACGGTCCCGATCAGCGGCGATCCCTTGCCGGTTCGCATCATGCTTCTGCGTTTGGCGACCTCGGATCCGCGCCCTGCGGTTCAGGCTTTTCGAGAATTCATGCACAAGGTTTTTACGGCAGGAAATAGCGCATATTAGGCGCAGACTTTCTTCTGCTTAGATTCGTCAATAAGGCGCCGTGAATAGGGCGATCTTATGCAGGGCATAGGCAACGACTTTCAATAACAGCCATATTTCAGATCTGCCTGCGTAGAAGGCTGAAATTATAGGTCTTTGCCGGGATATTGAGCCAGGCAAGCTATTGTCGAAACTGGTTTTGTTAGCGGATGATATCGGAAACCAACAGGAGGTTTCCATGAACAAGATCATAAAAACTGCAGCATCGCTCACCTTCGTTTTTGCCATGGCCTCGGGTGCGTCGGCGCAGACGCAATTGCGGCTGGCGGTCGAGACGACAAGCGGCGACCCGACCCACGTCATGCTGTCGACCTTCCGTGACGCGCTTCAAGCCAGCGCTGGAGATCAGGTCACGACCACCTTCAACGACGGTGGTTCGCTGGGCGATGAAAACGCGCTGGCAGAAATGGTGCGCGTTGGTGCGGTGGACGTGATCCCGATGGGGTCCGATGGCGTCGCGGCGCTGGACAGTCATTTTTCGGTGTTCGACACGCCCTTCCTGTTCAGCGGCAAGGAGCAAGCCCGCGCGGCATTGGACGGCGAGTTCGGTGACGTGATGGCGGCCTCGCTGCGCGAGAACGCCGATCTCGAAGTGCTGGCCTTCGGCGAGTTGGGCGTTCGCGTCATCAGCAACTCGAAGCGCGCGATCATGACGCCCGCCGATCTGGCGGGCCTGAAACTGCGCACGCCAAGCAGCCCTACCCGGATGATGGCGTTCCAGACGTTGGGCGCAGCGCCGACCAACCTTCCCCTGGGCGAGGTTTACATGGGCCTTCGTCAGGGTGTCATCGACGGACAGGAAAACCCGCTTTCGGTGATCAAGGAATTCTCGCTCCACGAGGCGCAGTCCCACATCTCGCTGACCAATCACATCTACACACCCATCACGCTGGTCATGAACGGCGCGGCTTATGACGCGCTCGACGACGACATGAAGGCCCAGGTTCGCGCGGCTGCCGAAGCGGGTGTGGAAGCCACGCGCCAGCTTTCGGACGACAGCGACGCCGCCCTGGTGGAGGAATTTCGTGCTGCCGGTCTGACGGTGACCGAACCCGATATCGCAGCCTTCCAGAAGGCCGCGGAACCGATCCGCGCCCACATCGCCGACGTCGTGACGCCCGAATTCATGACGCGGGTGGAAGGGATGATCCAGTGAATCAGATGACCAAAGCCTATCCCGACTTCATGCCCGACGGGTCGGGGGATCTGGCACGGATCGGGTTGATCTACATCGCTTCGTCCGTGGTGATGGAAGAAGAGATGTGGGCCATGTCCGCGCCCGGCGTATCGACCCATACGGCGCGGATCAGGTTGCCGAAGGTCACCGTCGAGGGGATCGAGGAGATGATGGCGGCGCCTGAACTGGAAACGGCGGCCCGCCATGCCGCGGCCGCCCCCATCGATGTGCTGTGCTTCGGCGGCACCAGCGCCTCGTTCCTGCACGGCACGGCCTATGACAAGGCCCTCATTGTCAAGATCGAGGGTTGGGTGCCGGGGCCGAAGGTGACGACCGCCTCGACCGCGACGCTGGCGGCGCTTGCACAGGTCGGGGCCGGCAAGGTCGCGTTGGCAACCCCCTATGTGGATACGATCCATGATCGCGCGATCAGGTTTCTGGCCGAGAACGGCCACGAGGTCGTCAAGAGCGGACACCTGGACATCACCGAAGACCACGCGCTTGCCGAAGTCTCGATCGAACAGGTCTACGATCATGTCCTGTCGGTCGATCACCCGGACGCCTCGGCGATCTTCATCTCCTGCACCAATTTCCGCTCGGTCGGTGCCATAGCGGCGCTGGAGCAGCGTCTTGGCAAGCCCGTCATCTCTGCCATTCAGGCGTCGTTCTGGCATTGTCTTCACCTGACGGGCGCGCGTGGTGCCAAGCGGGGCTACGGCAGCCTGTTCAAGGGATACGAGGCCGATGACTGAGGCCGTCATCGCAGATCGACCCTCGGGCAGGGTCCGCCGACACGCGCTCGCTCTCGTCGAAACGGCCGCAGTCGCCTTGCTGGTGGCGCTGGTGGCGCTGGTCCTGGCGAACTCGATCGGCCGCTATCTGTTCGCCCGGCCCCTGCCATGGACCGAAGAGGTCGTCGTCGCGCTGCTAATGTGGCTGGGGGGACTTGGGATCACGATCTCCGGGCTGCGCAACGGCCTCATCTCCTGTGCCATCTGGACAGCGCGACTGTCGGCACCGATCCAGCGAAGGCTGCGCATCGTGCAGAACCTTTTCGGTTTGGCGACCATGGCTGCTTTGGCCTGGTTCGCTTGGCAGTATCTGGGACTTTTCGGCGGTGATCGTTCACCGCTGATCGGGATGCCGAAATCGGTGCCGATCAGCGGCATCATAGGCTGCGCCGCCGGTCTTTCGCTGGCCTTCGTCATCGACCTGATTGCCCCGGAGGATCTGTGATGCTGGGCCTAGCCGCCACTATGCTCGGCGTCCTGTTCGTGCTGGTCCTGCTGGGTCTGCCGATCGTCATCTCTCTGGTCGCAGCGGTGCTGATGTTTCTGACCTTGTCCGGGGGATGGGCGCTATCCCTGCCACAGCAGGTTCTGGCCGGGGTCGGGGATTATCTGCTGATCACCCTGCCGCTGTTCATCCTGGCCGGTGGCTTGATGAATGCCACCGGAATCGCTGACCGCTTGTTCGCATTCGGTGCCGCGCTTGTCGGATGGATGCGGGGAGGGCTGGCCCATGTCAATGTTGCCTCCAGCCTGATGTTCGGGGGCATGATCGGCACGTCGGTCGCCGACCTTGCGGGAACGGGGTCGGTGATGATCCCGAAGATGAAGGCGAGCGGTTATCCGGGGCCTTTCTCGGCGGCGCTGACCGCGACTTCGTCGGGGGTGGGGGTGCTGATCCCACCCAGTTCGCCCATGATCCTCTACTCGGTGGTGACGGGGACCTCGCTTGGCGCGCTGTTTCTGGCGGGGGTGGTTCCCGGGCTGCTGATGGCAGGCGTCATGATGGTGACGATCTCGATCCTGGCGCGGCGGAATGGCTGGCAGCCGATGAACAGCTTCGAATGGTCGCGAGTCCTTCATACGGGCCGCCACGCCATCCTGCCGCTGGGGATGCCGGCAATGATCCTGGGCGGCTTGATCTTCGGCATCTTCACCGCGACCGAGGCCGGAGCCTTCGCGGTCGCTTATGCGCTCGCTTTGTCCACGCTCGTCTATCGGACGCTGACATGGGCCAAACTCAGGCAGGCACTTGTCGATTCCGCGATCCTGACCGGCGAGGTGCTGATGGTCGTCGGCTTCTCGACCGCCCTGGGATGGGCGTTGTCGCAGGCGGGTGTGCCGATGGCCCTGTCCGCAGGGATCGAGGGTTTGTTTCCGACCGATAACGTGACGATACGCATCTTCGCGCTTCTTCTGCTCGCCCTGATTGCGGGCATGGTGCTGGACCCGCTGATCCCCATGATCATGCCGGTCCTTCTGCCGATGCTGATCGGTCTGGATGTGGATTTGATCCATTTCGGCGTCCTGATCGTGATGACCGTCGTGATCGGCCAAGTGACGCCGCCGGTGGCTATCGCACTGCTGGTGGCGGCCAAGATCGGGCGGGATGACGTTTGGCAGGTGACCCGCGCGAACATGCCCTTTCTTTGGGCACTCGTTGTCGCATTGATCATCCTGACCTTGTTTCCCGCACTGTCCCTGACACTGCCGGGACTGATGAACTGACATTCGCTTTGTCCGAAATGAGCCGTTCCGCCCGCATTTGCGGGCGGGCGGGGCAAGCTTGGGAATGGCGCCGATCTTTGGCTGAGGCTCAGCCTGATCCTTGGCTCGGAACTTACTTCTTTAACAAGCAGGCCGGCCCAAGCAGGTCTTGAAGCATGAACACGACGGCACAGGCACCACTGGCCTCACGCCGCACAACAGCAAAGACACGAACATGACAGAAAAGATCGACACCGTTGTCGTCGGAGCTGGGCAAGCCGGCATCGCCATGAGCGAGCATCTTCGGGACATGGGCGTTCCGCATCTGGTGCTGGAGCGCAACCGCATCGCCGAACGGTGGCGGTCCGAACGGTGGGATTCCCTGGTCGCCAACGGGCCAGCCTGGCACGACCGCTTTCCCGGTCTGGAATTCGATGACGTCTCGCCCGAGACATTTCCCCCGAAGGAGAGGATGGCCCGCTATTTCGAGGATTACGCCAGCCTGATCGACGCGCCGATCCGCACGGGGGTCGAGGTGACGTCGGTTCGCCGCGCGCCGGGCAGGCCGGGCTTCATCGTGTCGACCTCACAGGGTGAGATCGAGGCGCTTCGTGTCGTCGCGGCCACCGGACCTTTCCAGGTTCCCTCGTTTCCGCGCATCGTTCCACAGGATGCGGGCATCACGCAGATCCATTCCTCGGACTACAAGAACCCGGACCAGCTTGCGGACGGGGCGGTGCTGGTCGTCGGGGGCGGCGCTTCGGGTTCACAGATCGCCGAAGAATTGCAGCGCGCGGGCCGCAAGGTCTTCCTGTCGATCGGCGAGCACTACCGCCCTCCGCGGTCCTATCGTCAGCGCGATTACGTCTGGTGGCTGGGCGTGCTGGGCAAATGGGACGAAATCACCATTCAAGCGAAGAAGAAGCACGTCGCCTTCGCGGTCAGTGGGTACGACGGCGGCAAGACCGTCGATTTCCGCCGCATGGGCAATGCCGGTGTGACGGTGCTTGGGATGACCCAATCCTACGAGGACGGAGTTCTGCAGATCGCCGACGATCTGGTGGCCAACATCGCCGCCGGGGATGAGGCTTATCTGGACGTGCTGCGCGAAGCCGACGCCTATGTCGAGCGTAACGGTATCGACCTGCCGCCCGAGCCCGAAGCGTGGGAGATGCAACCTGACCCTGATTGCATCGCCAATCCCGTCCGAGAGCTTGATCTTGCGTCGGAGAACATCGGGACGATCATCTGGGCAACCGGCTTCCGCTTCGATTTCAGCTGGCTTCAGGTGAATGCCTTTCACGAGGACGGGACCCCGTTCCACAAACGCGGCATCTCGGCCGAGCAGGGGATCTACTTCCTTGGTCTGCCCGAACTGACCAACCGGGCTTCGTCCTTCATCTACGGCTGCTGGTATGACGCGAAATACATCGCGACCCATATCGGCGTTCAGCGCAATTACGTCGCTTACGAGAAAGGCTGACCATGGCTCAGGTGATGTTTCTGAACGGTCCGAACGCCAACCTCTATGGCCTTGATGCGTCGGGGACCTATGGCACCGACAGTTTCCCGCAGATCGAGGCTGCGTGCATGGCGCGCGCCTCGGAACTGGGACTGTCCTTGGATTTCCGGCAGTCGAACCACGAAGGCGTGCTGATCGACTGGATCCAGGAAGCGCGGCAATCCTGCGATGGACTGCTCATCAACGCGGCGGGTCTGACTTACACGTCGATCCCGATCCTTGACGCGTTGCTGGCCTTCGACGGACCGATCCTCGAATGCCACATGAGCAATATCTGGAAGCGCGAGACGTTCCGGCACCATTCCTTCATCTCGAAGGCAGCGACCGGCGTGATCGCCGGTCTTGGCGTGCGCGGCTATCTCATGGGTCTGGGTGCCATGGCCGAGCTGATCGCAGAGCGGTCGAAATGACCGACACGCTGGTCTTCTACAGCGGCCCCGATCCGTTCGAACCGTGGCGTGACGCCCTCGCGCCCCTTCTGGGCGATGATGTCCGGATCGAGAGGGCCGAGGCCGTCACCGATCCCGCGACGGTGCGCTACGCGCTTGTCTGGATGCCGCCCGAAGGTTTCTTCGACCGGTTCCCCAATCTCGAACTGGTCATCAATCTGGGTGCCGGGGTGGACCGCCTGGTCGCACGCGACGATCTGCCAGACGTGCCTATCACCCGTCTCTCGGACCCGCAGATGGGCCGAATGATGGCGGGTTATGTCATGTTTGCGGTGTTGCGCCACGCGCGCGACATTCCGCATTTCGAGGCGGCGCAGGCGCGGTGCGAATGGGCCTATCGTCATCCGCGAGCCGCGTCCGACGTGACGGTCGCCGTTCTTGGATTGGGCGAACTGGGCGCGATGGCCGCGACCGAAATCGCGCGCCTGGGCTATGACACGCATGGCTGGGCGACGCGTCCCAGGGATCTGCCAGGCGTGACGGTTCATCATGGTGATGAGGCGCTGACGCGGCTTCTTTCCGGTGCGGACATCACGGTGTGCATGTTGCCCCTGACGCCCGCGACCCGGCATCGCCTCGCCACCAAGGAATTTGCGGCGATGAAGCCCGGCGCAGCCTTCGTCAACGTCTCTCGCGGAGAGGTGGTCGATCAGGACGCTTTGGTTGACGCCCTTCGCAGCGGTCATCTTTCGGGCGCCACGCTCGACGTCTTCGACGGCGAACCGCTGGACGCCGCGCATCCGCTCTGGACACTGCCCGGTGTGCTGATCACGCCGCATCTCGCTTCCGTCGCACTGCCTGCAAGTGCGGCGCCGCAGATCGCCGCCAACATTCTCGCCATCCGGTCTGGCGAAGCCGTCGGGCAGCAGGTTTCGCGTCTGCGCGGGTATTAGGCAGCCTGCTGTCTGTGCTTCAGGCACTACCTGAGCGTCTCTGACTGGCAGTGTTAGAAATACAAAAAAATCAGTGCTTTGCCTTAAAGGTTGGCCCAGCCTTCGCAGTGAATAGGGATTTACAGTGAGCTTTCCGTGGGTCCTGTCGCGCATGGTTGGCTTCAGCCGGGCCAGCCGAACAAGGTCCGAACCAAGCGGCCAACAGCGTCGCGTCACAACAGATGGAGTGCCCATGATGATGAAGAAGCTTTTCCTGACATCCGCCGCGATCGGTCTGATTTCGACTGCCGCACAGGCTGAAACCCTGGTCGTCAGCAGCTGGGGTGGAAGCTTTCGCGATCTGATCGACGAAACCATCGCCGCGAAGTTCACGGAGGAAACCGGCGTCGAGGTCGAGTTCATCACCGGCGGCACCATCGATCGGCTGAACCAGGCCAACCTGTCCAAGGACAATCCGGAAAGCGACGTGACGTTCACGACGTCCCATGTCGGCTGGCTCTATCGCAACCAGGGCCTGTTCGAGGAACTGGACATGTCGAAGATCCCGAATGCCGAAAACCTTGTCGAACAGGCGCGCATCAGCCCCTCGCATATCGGCGCGTGGGCCTACGTCTATACGATCGGTTATCTGCCCGACATGCTGCCCGAGGGGATCACGTTCGAAAGCTGGAACGATCTTTGGTCGCCGGAACTGGCCGGCATGATTGCGCTGCCCGATTTCGACCCGTCCCACATCGTCGCGGTCGCCGCGATGCTGGAAGATGTGAAGATCGAGGACTGGCGCGACGCGACGGATAAGCTCTTGGCGCTGCGTCCCAATATTCGCGCGCTTTACACGAACGACGCGAACTCGCAGCAGCTTCTGTCGACCGGCGAAACGCCTGTTCAGGTCATCCTGTCGATGAACGCATATCACATCCAGTCACAGGGGTTGGACGTCGAGTTGGCGATGCCCAGCGAGGGCGCGGTTCTGGGTGTCGACACGATGGGCATCACCGCCGGGACTGACAAGATCGACCTTGCCTATCAATTCCTGAACGCGGCCCTCGATCCCGAGGTTCAGGCGCAGATCGCCGAGATCAAGAAAGGAAGCCCCGTCGTGTCGAACGTCGAGCTTCCTGAAGAACTGGCCTCGCTGCCGGGCATCTTCACTACGCCCGAGGAATGGGCCGAACAGACGCTGGTCATCCCCGACGAATTCCGCGCCGAGACCATAGGCGAATGGCGCCAGTGGTTCTCGGAAAACATGACCGCCTCGAACTGAAGCGCTGCGCCCCGGACACGGGGCGCGCGCACCGCGAAGCAAGGAGCAGACGTCCGCGATGACCAAGCGCCCATTCCTCGGCTGGTTTGCCTCTCCCTCGATCCTGATTGCCTTCGGGATCGCGGCGTCGTTCCTTGCCATCGTGCAATACAGCTTTCGCGCCAATATTCCCGGCGCGCTTGATCCGGGTGGCTTCACGCTCGAGAACTTCACGACGCTCTGGAAGGCGATCTACGGCGACGCGTTTCTGAACACCGTTCTTCTGTGCCTGTGGACGGCGGTCTTCACCCTGCTGATCGGCTATCCGCTGGCCTATGCGATGGTGCGCGCGCGCTCCGTCCGGCTGCGCAGCGCGATCCTGCTGATTTCGCTGACCCCGCTGTTTCTGGGCGAAATCGTCCGAACCTATTCCTGGATGATCGTTCTGGGCAACCGCGGCTTTCTGAATGCGGCGCTGATGCAGATGGGGCTGATCGATCGACCGATCCCGTTCATGTTCACCATGACCGGGGTCGTCATCGCTTTGGTTCATTTCACGCTGCCGATTGTCGTCGTGATGTTGGCCGCGGGTCTGTCGCATATCGACCGAAATCTAGAGCGGGCCGCGACCTCACTGGGTGCGGGTCGGGTAAGGGTGTTTCTGACCGTGACGCTGCCCCTGTCGATCCCCGGGATCGTCGCCGCGACGTCGACCGCGTTTGCGTGGACATTCTCGGCCTTCGCCACGCCTCAGATGATCGGTGGCGGCCAGGTTCAGACGATCTCGACGCTGGTCTATCAGGTCGGTTTCGCCTCTTTCAACTTTCCGCTGGCAGCGTCGCTGTCGCTGACCGGGCTGCTGTTCACCGTGGCCGTGTTGGCCATCTTCAACACCGGGATCCGCCGTCTAGAGCGGATCGGGGGGCACTGATGCGCAAGTCGCTGCTGGATCACCTACTGGACTGGGCAGGGCGGATCGTGCTGATCGCAATCCTCGCCTTCGTCCTGCTGCCCTTCGTGGTCGTCGCCATCGCATCCTTCAACGACGGCGCGATCCTGTCCTTTCCGCCGCGGGAGTGGTCGTGGCGTTGGTACGCCAATGCGTTTCAATATCGCGACTTCGGGGCGGGGCTGACCAACTCGCTGAAGATCGCAGTCTTCGGGGCAACCATCGCGCTGATCGCTGGTGCGGGCTTCGCCTACGTCCTCGACCGCTATGAGTTCCGCTTCAAGAACACGCTGAACGGGATCCTGATGTCGCCGCTGATCATCCCGAACTTCACGATCGGGCTGGGGCTTCTGATCCTGTCGGCTGCGGCGTCGCTGCCGCGAAACCTGTGGCTGGTCGTAGCGACGCATGTGGTCATCGTGATGCCCTTCGTCGTCCGTTCGGTCTATGTATCGCTGCAGAACTTCGAACGTCGCTTCGAACAGGCCGCCGAAAGTCTTGGCGGTTCGCCTTGGCATGTTCTGCGCACGATAACCCTGCCGCTTCTGGCGCCGGGGCTGGCCTCTGGCGGCCTGTTCGCCGCCATCCTGTCCTTCAATGAATTCACTGCGTCGCTTTTCGTGGTGAACCAGAGCACGCAGACCCTGCCGGTCGCCATGTACAACTATGTCCGCGAATACGCTGACCCCACGCTGGCAGCGGTGTCGGTCATCTACGTGCTGGCGGTCGCGGTGATCCTGCTGATCGTCCACAAGTTCTTCCGCCTCGAAAAGGTTCTCAATGTCGAGTGAAACCCGCAATGATGCCGCAGTTCAGATCGACGGCGTCTCGAAATCCTTCTCAGGGACTGTCGCGCTGGAGCCGATCTGGCTCAAGATCAGGCGGGGTGAGTTTCTGACCTTGCTGGGTCCATCGGGCTGCGGGAAGACGACGCTTCTGAACCTGATCGCCGGCTTTCTGGAGGCGGACGAAGGCGAGTTATTCATCGACAGGGAACTTGTCACCCAGGTTCCTCCGCATCAGCGAGAGATCGGGATTGTCTTCCAGAACTACGCCCTCTTTCCCCACATGACGGTCGCGCAGAACGTCGCTTACGGACTGCGCACGCGCCGGGTGTCCAAGGCCGAAACCGCCGAACGCGTGGCCGAGGCGCTGGCGCTGGTCAAGCTTCAGGATTTTGCGGATCGTCGTCCAAGGCAGTTGTCGGGCGGTCAGCAGCAACGTGTCGCGCTGGCCCGAGCGCTGGTGATCCGCCCGCGCGTCCTGTTGCTGGACGAGCCCTTCTCGGCGCTGGACCGAAACTTGCGCACCGCGATGCAGGTTGAGCTGCGCGAGATCCAGACGCGGCTTGGACTGACCACGGTCTTCGTCACCCACGACCAGAACGAAGCTTTGTCGATGTCCGACCGGATCGCGGTGATGTCGCAGGGCCGGGTCCGGCAGATCGGTGCACCTGACGATATCTACGATCGGCCAGCGAACCTGTTCGTCTCGACCTTCGTCGGAGATGCGAACCTGTTCGATGCCACACTGCAAGGCGTGCAAGGAGGCGCAGCCGAACTGATCGTGGGCGGCGCGCCTCTGCCTGTCGAGACATATCAGGAAGACCTGCCCGAACCTGGTCCGGTCACGCTGTTCGTGCGTCCGGAACAATGCAGGCTGACCGGCGCGGAGGAGCAGGGCGCGGTTCCTGCCATCGTCGCACTGTCTGTCTATCAGGGCAGTTACGCTGAATTGCATCTGGACTGCGCTGCGGCGCGGGGCGGCCGCATCATGCTTCGCGTGCCCGCCGCCAAGGCGCTTCCTGCCGGGATTCCCGTAGGGATCGCGCTGCCACGTACGGGTCCGGCCATCTACGCGGTCGAAGATGCGGACAAGGAGGTCGCGTGATGGACATGGAAGCAATCATTGCAGAGCGCCCAGGCGGTCCCGAGGTGCTGTCCGTGGTCAGACGGCCCGTGCCCCGGCCCGGCCAGGGAGAGGTCCTGATCCGGGTCGCGGCGGCCGGTGTGAACCGACCCGACGTCATGCAACGCTCTGGCGCCCTGCCGGCACCAGCGGATGTTTCAGATATCCTTGGGCTGGAAGCTGCGGGCGAGATCGTCGAGGCCGGTGAGGGCGTCGACGCCGGTATGGTCGGAACCAAGGTCATGGCGCTGCTGAAGGCCGGCGGATATGCGGGCTGCGCGCTCGTTCGCGCGGATCATTGCCTGCCGGTGCCACAAGGTTTGTCCATGGCACAGGCTGCCGTCCTGCCCGAGGGCTTGTTCACCATCTGGCACAACCTCTTCGACCGGGGGGGGCTGAAGGCAGGGGAGACAGTCCTGATCCAGGGTGGTGCGAGCGGCATCGGAACGCTCGCCCTGCAGTTGGCGCTGGCTTGGGGCGCGAAGGTTATCGTCACCGCGGGTGGACCCGAAAAGTGCCAGCGGCTGATCGACATGGGTGCCGACGCAATCGACTATCGCAATACCGATCTGGTGGCCGAGGTTCTGGCGTTGACGGACGGACACGGTGTCGACGTGGTGCTAGATATCCTTGGCGGTGACATGGTCGGTCGCCATCTGGAATGCATGGCGACCGGCGGGCGGCATGTCGGATTGTCCTTCATGGCGGGGGGCGATGCGACCGTGAATCTGGGCCTGATCATGCGCAAGGGCCTTTGGCTGACCTCGTCCACGCTTCGACCGAAAAGCGATGCAGAGAAGTCAGCCATCGCAGACGCCGTCTGGACGCATCTGTTGCCGCTGATCGGACCGGGCCGCGTCATGCCCGTCATAGCGCAAAGTCTTCCGCTGGCGCGCGCCGCTCAGGCCCATGCCGATCTGGAGGGCGGAAACAACTTTGGAAAGATCGTGCTGACCGTATCGGAGGAGACATGATGCAGCTTTACTGGGGTTCTGCCTCGCCCTTTGTCCGCAAGGTCATGGCGACGGCGCATGAACTGGGGGTGCAGGACAGCATCCGGCAATTGGACAGCGCTGCGCATCCGGTCCAGCGCGACAAGCGTATCGCCGTCTTCAACCCGCTGGCGAAGGTTCCCGCCGCCATGACCGAGGACGGCACCGTTCTCTACGACAGTCGCGTCATTTGCGAATATCTGGATGCCAAGGCCAGGGGCGGATTGTTCCCGGCATCGGGGCCCTTGCGTTGGACCGCCCTGCGGCGTCAGGCGCTGGCGGATGGTGTTCTGGATGCGGCGCTGCTGATCCGCTACGAGCGGCTGGCCCGACCCGAGCCTCAGCAATGGTCCGTCTGGATCGAGGCGCAATCGGCAAAGATGACCGACGGCCTGGACGCCATGGCTGCCGATGTCCCGACGGCGGACCGCGTCGATATCGGCACGATCTCCTACGGCTGCGCCCTCGGCTGGCTGGACTTCCGCTTTCCCGATCTGAACTGGCGTGACGGGCGCAGTGCGCTGGCCGAGTGGCAGGCCGAATTCGACCAACGTCCTGCCATGGCCGCGACGCGGCCCTCTGCCTGATCCATCTTCATCAACGAAAGACAAGAACCATGGCCCATCATCGCCATCGCAAGTTCAACACCCGCGACACCTATCCCGAACAGAACCTCGACAACGATCTGTGCCAAGCGGTTGTCGCGAAAGGCGGCACGACGATCTTCCTGCGGGGGCAATGTCCGCAGGATCTGGATACCGCCGTCAATCTTCCCAGCAACGATCCGGTCGAGCAGACCCACAAGGTCATGCAGAACATCCGTCAACTGGTCGAGGAATGCGGTGGCAGGATGGAGCATGTCACCAAGCTCGTCGTCTACCTGACCGATGTTCGCCACCGCGAGGCGGTCTATCGCACCATGGGCGAATATATCAAAGGCGTCTTCCCGGTCTGCACCGGCCTGACTGTTGTCGCTCTGGCGCGTCCTGATTGGCTGGTCGAGATAGACGCGACCGCCGTCATCCCCGAGGATGCGGGGCAGGGGGCGGCATGACCTTTTCGATCATCGGGCATTGCCGTGACACCGGAATGTTCGGGGTCGCGATCTCGTCCTCCTCGCCCGCGGTTGCAGCACGCTGTTCGTTCGCCCGTGCGGGTGTCGGGGCGGTGGCCACGCAGAACGTGACCGACCCCCGGCTTGGTCCCCATGCGCTGGACCTGATGGCGAAGGGCGCGGCCCCCGCCGAGGCGCTGGCGATCCTCGAGCGCAGCGGCGCCCACATGGCGTATCGTCAGGTCCTGGCCGTTGGGCGCAGTGGCGAAAGCGCGATCTATTCCGGCACGCAGGTTCTGGGTATGTGGTCCGAAGCGCAGGACCGCGACACCGCCGCGGCCGGCAATCTTCTAGCCGATGCAGGCGTGCCCGAGGTGATGGTGCAGCACTTTGGCGCCTCGGCCGGCCATCTGGGTGCCCGTCTTGTGGGCGCATTGCGCGCGGGGCTGGATGCAGGGGGCGAGGCGGGGCCGGTCCACTCGGCGGGTCTGCTTCTGGTTGATCGCCAAAGCTGGCCCCTGGCGGAACTGCGCATCGACTGGGCGGACGATTGTCCGATCGCGGCGCTGGAACGGGCGTGGGAGGTCTTCCAGCCGCAGATGGATGATTACGTCACCCGCGCGCTTGATCCGCGCGCTGCGCCGTCCTACGGCGTGCCGGGCGACGAATAGCCGGGGAACGCGATGCCGCTCAGGTTCACCTTGCGACAGCTGGAATACTTCATTGCCGTGGGCGAGGCGGGCAGCATCGCGCTGGCCGCCGAAAAGGTGAACGTCACGGCGCCGTCTATGTCCTCCGCGATCGCCCAGCTGGAGGCCGGGTTCGGTGTGCAGCTTTTCACCCGCCGCCATGCGCAAGGCTCGGTCCTGACGCCGGTGGGCGAACAGTTCATCGAGCAGGCGCGGATCGTGTTGGCAAGCGCCGCCAAGCTGAACGATCTTGCCCACATTCATACCGGCAGCGTCCTCGGATCTCTGCGTGTCGGATGCCTGCGCACCTTTGTCCAGTTGATGGTTCCGCAATTGCGCCGCAGCTTCGAGACCCGCTATCCGCATGTCGAGTTCAGTCAGGTCGAGCTGGATCAGGCCCAGATCTTCGACGCACTCGGCGCTTCACGGATCGACATCGCGCTGACCTATGACATGTCGATCCCCAGCGATATCGACTTCCATCCGCTGCGCGACCTGCCACCCTACGCGATTTTCGACATCGACCACCCACTGGCCGACCGGCCTTCGGTCATGCCCGAGGATCTGGTGGCGCATGACATGGTAATGTTAGATATGCCGCACAGCTCGGATTATTTCCTCTCGCTGTTCCGGTCGCTGGGACGGCGTCCGAAGATCGCCGAGCGGACCAACGACATCTCTGTTCAGCGTGGGCTTATCGCGAATGGATACGGCTTCGGCATTGCCAATCTGCGGACCGTTTCTGAATCGTCGATGGACGGCAAACCGCTGAAATTCGTTCCGATGCGGTCAAACGTTCCGCCCTTGCGGCTTGGGATTGCGCTTTCGCGCGCGACCCATGTTTCGCGCACGATCCAGGCGTTCATCGATCATTGCCACGAAATCGCCGACGCGGGCAGTCTGCCCGGAATGAAGAACTGATCCCATGGACGCTCAGGCTCAGATACGACAGATCCTTCAACAGCTGATCGCGTTTCCGACGATCTCGCGACAATCCAATCTTGCGATGCTGGACTATGTCGAAGGTCTGCTGCGGCCCTTGGGTGTTCGCTTGACCCGCTATGTCGACGACAGCGGCACCTGCGCGAACCTGTGGGCCAGCACCGGCCCCGCCGTTCCGGGCGGCGTCGTGATGTCAGGCCATTGCGATGTCGTTCCCGTCGATGGCCAGACATGGAGGACCGAACCCTTTGCGCTGCATGAGCGTGACGGATTCCTCTACGGTCGCGGGACGACCGACATGAAGGGCTTTCTGGCGGTCGCGATCAACGCGATGATGCGTGCGGCTGAACGTCCGCTGAAGCAGCCCCTGCATCTGGCCCTGTCTTACGATGAGGAAATCGGCTGCGTCGGCGTCCGGTCGATGCTGAAGGCGCGGCGGGACCATCCCGAACGCCCCGACCTGTGCCTGATCGGAGAGCCGACCGGGATGCGGATCGCAACCGGCCACAAGGGCAAACGCTCGTTCATTGCACGTTGCCACGGTCGCGAAGGGCATTCGGCCTTGGCGCCGAACGGTTTGAACGCACTTCACCTGGGCGCGGCCCTAATAGACCGCCTGCAGGCGCGACAACAGGAGCTGATGTCGCAGGGTGCCTGCGATCCTGCCTATGACATACCCTATTCGACGATTCATGTCGGCACGATGCGCGGGGGCACGGCGCTGAACATCGTTCCCAAACAATGCGACATGGAACTGGAGCTGCGCAACATCGCGGGCGACGATCCCGACATGATCGAACAGGCGATCCGTGCTGACGCCGAAGCGATCGCAGCCCAGTATCGCGACCGATTTCCCGAGGCAGCGATCGAGCTTCAGGAGATCACCGGCTACCCTGGCCTCGACACCCCCGCCACCAATCCCGCCGTCGCCTTTATGCGTGGGCTGCTGCGGAACGACGAGCCGCCGATCAAGGTCGCCTTCGGCACCGAAGCCGGCCTGTTCCATCAGGCTTTCGATGTCCCGACGCTGGTCTGTGGACCGGGCCACATGGCTCAGGGACACAAGCCGGACGAGTTCGTCGCGTGGGAGCAGCTGATCCGTTGCCACGACATGCTGACCGAACTTACCGAAGCGCTGGTGTCTGGAAAGAAACCAGCATCGTAGAGCCTTCACCGGGTCCGTTCTGAAACGCGCAAGCGCGCTAGTTTCCTGCACACTGATCAAGGTTCGGACGCGCGACGTCGCTGCGTCGCGGTTTGCACGCAAGCCATCCCTGCCGCGTGGAACAAAGGCTGGACGCGTCTGTTTGTCACGCTTGCTTGTCCCCGAGCAAAGCCTCCCATGCCCAATCTCGATCGCCAGACAATGTTGTGCATGGCGCACAACTGATCCCGCTGAGATCGAAGGTCTGACGAACAGAGAAAAGGAAGACAGAAACTCAGGATGCAACCAACATCTGATCAAACCACCCGCCCGTCCGTTCCAGCCGGGAATTCCTTGGACGCAACCACGGGCTTCGAGAGCTGGGCGGCCAAGTATGTGCGTCAGGGCCGTGTCATCGATTGGCAGCAGGAAGGGGTCAGCCACTCCGAAGGGCAGGCATGGGGTCTTCTGCTGGCCCAGGTCGCGGGTGATCGGGATTGTTTCGAAGAAATAGAGTCCTGGACGGCAGCCAATCTCGCGGTAAGGCAGGACCGGCTGATGGGATGGCGGCGCTGGCCCGAAATCGGTGAAGTCGAGTGCCATACCGCTACCGATGGGGATCTCTTCCGGGCGTGGGCTTTACTTCGTGCCGATCGGGATCAGGGCTGGACCGGCCATCTGGACACCGCGATAGCCATTGCGCGTGACATCGCCGATCTTTGCCTTGTGCCTGATCCACGCTTCGGGGATCAGCTGCTAATTTCGCCGGGGACAAAGGCGCGGCGCGGTCCCGAGCGCGTGCTGATGAACCCTTCCTACGTCATGCCGCGCGCCCTGCGGGAGTTGGGCGAAGCGGCTGGGGATCCCCGCCTCACCCGGGCTGCGGATCATGGCGAGGCTGTCCTTTTGGAATTGGTTGAAGCCGCACGAATGTGGGATTGGATCGACGTGACGACCGAGAGTTTCGCAGAGGCGCTCGAACATCGTGCGGGCTGGGGTTTCGACGCCCTTCGTGTGCCGCTTTATCTTGCGTGGTCCGAACGGCGCGATCATCCCGCCGTCTCCGCCGGACTGAGCATGATGGAAGATGACGCGCAATGCGGCCATGTCGTGGTCAGGCGCTCGGGACGCGGCCTTGTCGAAAAGGAAAGCGATCACCCGGGCTTCCTTGCGATCCCCGACGTTGTGCGGTGCCAGCCGCTGTCTGCCGCGTCCGTCAACTCCTCCAGCTACTATGCGGATACCCTGCGGATGCTGGCGGCTGTGGCGCAATACGAGGGAGGATGCGCACTTCCCTCCTGACACGGCGTGTGTCGCGCCACCGCCTCTTTCAGGCGATGACTGAAACAAAGCAGTCCGTCGCCATTTGGACGGACATGTTGATCCCGCAGCGATTATGAGGAGGCTACGATGCCATTATCGTCGAGCGACCCGAAGACATTGTCAGACCTGTTCAATCAGGCAGTTCAGGAAGTCTACGCTGCCGAAACCGTCACCGAAGAAGCGCTGCCGGGCATCATCGACAAGGTGTCGGCCAGTGCGCTCAAGAACGCTTTGTCAAAGCATCTGGAGGAAACACACGGCCATGTCTCTCGACTTGAACGGCTATTCGGCATGATCGGCGAGACGCCGGACTCGGTCAACAACTGCATGATCGACGGTATGGTGAAGGACGCGACGCGGATGTCCCGCCATATCGATGACGCGCGGGTTCGCGACGAAGGGCTTGCAGCTTCCGTGCTGGGCGTCGCGCATTATGAGGTTGCCCGCTACAGAGCGGTCACATCCTGGGCCTCGCGTTTGGGCCATGGGGATTGCGTGCCTCTGTTGGAAGAGACCTTGGCAGAGAAAACCGCGACCTGCGCCACGCTCAGTCAGTTTCTGGGATGCGGAAGCGACCGGAGGGGTGAATGAAATTCTAAGAGCGTCGATGCCGGATCAGAGCAGCCTGTCTGAAGGCATTCATCGACTGCGATCATCTTCGATGGACCTTAGCCCGATATTTCTTTCGTTCGGACGCGAACAAAGTCGTGTGACGCCCGTTGGCAGCCATACTCGCACCCTCTCAACGCCATTTGGCGCAGCAGAGGGCAACCCGATCAAGGAGCACGACATGACCGACCGTCTGAAAATGCAGGATCCGCGAGAGCAGCATCCGAAGCCACCCTTCCCAAAGCAGCCACAGCCATCGCCGGGTCTCGCCCAGCGACTCGAGCCACCGGCCGATCATGGTGAGGACAGCTACCAAGGGTCAGGCAAGCTGAAAGGGCGCAAGGCGCTGATCACCGGTGGAGATTCCGGCATCGGGCGTGCAATCGCGATTGCCTACGCACGCGAGGGTGCGGACGTGGCAATCTCGTACCTGCCAGAGGAACAACCCGATGCGGATGAAGTCATCGCACTGATCGAAGGGGCCGGTTGCAAGGCCATCGCTCTGCCGGGCGACGTGACCGACGAGGAGTATGCTCGCAACCTTCCCCGACGGGCAGCGGACGAGATGGGCGGGCTCGACATCCTTGTGGTGAACGCCGGTCATCAGAAGTCATTTCCGTCTTTCGACAAGCTGACCACCGACGACTTCGACGAGACGATGCGGACAAATCTTTACGCGCTTTTCTGGACAACGCAGGAGGCAGCCGAACTCATGCCTGCGGGAGCGTCCATCATCACGACGGCCTCCGTTCAGGCCTACGAACCGTCGACCGCGATCATGCATTATGCCACTACCAAGGCCGGAATTGTCGCTTTCACGAAGGCGCTCGCCTCGGAGCTGATCGAGAAGGGTATTCGGGTCAACGCTGTCGCGCCCGGCCCGATCTGGTCGCCGCTGAACCCCAGCGGCGGTGCCTCGCAAGATAAGGTCAAGGATTTCGGCGCCGGCAGTACGTTCGGTCGTCCGGGCCAACCCGTGGAACTTGCGCCGGTCTATGTCCTTCTGGCGTCGCAGGAGGGAAGCTACATCACCGGAGAAGTATACGGTGTCACCGGCGGCACCGGGATTGCATGAGGCATCTGATGCCATTCGCGGTGGGCGATCAGATCGTCCGCAGCATGAATTGACCAACTGAATCCGGTCTTTCAGCCCTCCTTATCCCTCAGTGGGTAAGGGGGGCTAAATTATGCAACCTTTCAGCTTTCGCGGGGCCGGGAGGTAATCGCTTCCGCGTCGGGTCGGTGTTTTCGACCCGACGCCTACGGCGTCTCGCTGTATCAAGAGGCGGCAGGCTCGAAGCCTGATGGTTCACTCTGGCAATGCGTAGGCGATCATCCAGTCTCCGACGCCGGTTTCCATGAAATGGTGACCGGTCGCCGCGATCATGACGTATTGCCGGCCGCCGACTTCGTAGGTGATCGGGTTGGCCTGGCCGCCGGCAGGAAGAACATCCTGCCAGATGGTCTCACCGGTCTCAATGTCGATCGCGCGGAACAGGTTGTCCGTGGCGGCGGCGATGAAGACGATGCCGCCTGCGGTCACCACCGAACCGCCGTTGTTCGGCGTGCCGATGTTGAACGGTAGGTAGGACGGAATCCCGAAGGGTCCGTTCCGGCGCGCCGTTCCCAATGGGCGATCCCACACCGTCTCTCCGGTCTCCAGATCGACGGCACGGATGCCTCCGTAGGGTGGACGCACACATGGCATGTCGGTCAGCGCGCTTCGCCAGCCGGCATTCACGTCGATGGCATAAGGGGAGCCTGTCTGCGGATCGCCGGCCCCTTCGGCGTTCTCCCCGGCCTCTGCGCCCGAACGTTGCTGGTGGATCGGCACCAGGCCACGCTCGTCGGCCTCGGCGCGCGGGACAAGACGGTTGTAATTCGGCACGTCGTTGTAGTTTGCGATCAGGAGGCCGTTCACGGGATCGACCGCGACGGACCCCCAGTCCGATCCGCCATTATAGCCGGGATACTGGATCCACGGCCGTTCCGAAGAGGGTGGCGTGAAGAAGCCGTCGTAGTTCGCCCGATGAAACTGGATACGGCACCACAGCTGGTCGATGGGGGTGAACCCCCACGCGTCCTTGGGTTCCAGTGGTTCCTTGCGCAGCGTGTGCCAGGCCGAAGCGGGCTGCGTCGGCGAGATGAAATCCGGCTCGATCTGGCCACGGGGCAGATCGGTCAACTGCTCGACAGGGGTCATCGGCTCGCCGGTACGACGATCGAGGATGTAGATGTCGCCCTGCTTCGAGGGAAGGATGATGGCCGGGGTCCCCTGATAGTCGATCAGCGTCGGCTGGCTGCCGAGATCATAGTCCCAGACGTCGTGCCGCACGGTCTGGAAATGCCAGACTTCGTCACCCGTGGTCGCGTCGAGGGCGACGAGGGATGTCGCGAATTCGTTCTCGGCTTCGCTGCGGTTGGAGCCGTAATAATCGACCGACGAATTGCCCATCGGCAGATAGACATAGCCGAGCTCTTCGTCGATGACGGCGGTCGTCCACATGTTCGGCGTTCCGCGCGTGTAGACCTCGCCTTCGGCCGGACCATTGCGATTGGCCTCGACTGCCGCCAGGTCCCACGCCCATTCCAGCTCGCCGGTGATCGCATCGAAGCCGCGAACAACCCCGGAGGGCGCGTCTTCGGCTTGGCCATCCTTGACCTGCGCACCGCTGACGATGACGCCGCGCACGACGGCGGGCGGCGCGGTGATAGCGTACCAGCCGGGCACTCGCTCGCCGATGTCCTGCCACAGATCGACGGTCCCGTTCTCGCCGAAACCCTCGCAGGGCGTTCCTGTCGCCGCATCGAGCGCGATCAGCTTTGCATCCAGAGTGCCTTCGATGACGCGCGTGGCGCAGACCTCATCCTCTGCCGCACCGGGATCGGTATAGACCGATACACCGCGGCATGACGCGGAATAGGGGATGGCTTCATCGGGAACGCCGGGGTCGAACCGCCAGTTTTCCTCGCCCGTCGCAGCGTCAATCGAGATCAGAATGTTTTTGGCCGAGCACATCAGAAGATCGTCGCCCAGTTTCAGAGGTGTCGTTTCGGGCGCGTACTTGCCCTCTGCCGACGGGCTGGGCATGTCGCCGGTCCTGTATTCGAAGGCGCGCTCCAGCGCGGTCACGTTCGCGGTGGTGATCTGATCCAGCGGAGAATAGCGTGTCGCATCCGCGTCCCCCCCGTAATAGGGCCAATCCGCGCCCACCTCTCGAACCGGCGCGGGCGGTCGCGGTGCGTCATTCGAGGAGGTGCTCTCGGCTCGCTCACTCGCGGGTTCCTGTCCATCCGCGGGTTGACCGCCCGACGATGCGGCGTCAGGTCCGGATGGGACGTCTTCCTGCGAGGGCGAAATTTGCGCCTGCTCCTGCTGAGCAAACGCAAGCGGAACCGACGACATCAGCAGGACGAAGGTGGTCAGCGGGGCAGAAATCTTCATTCTTTTCTCACGCGTCATGGGACTTCAGGAATTGGGCGCTGAGCAGGACGAACAGCAGGATCAGGGTCGGCGCGAGCATTCGCGGTAGCTGCGCCCACCAATCGGCACCGACCTCCCACCACGCCCAGATGAGGGTGCCGAGCCATGTCGCGAGGTACACCCACAGCGCGGTCTCGGAGCCGCGGAACAGAAGAAATCCCGTGATCAGCAGGCCAAGCCCGGCCAGCGCGTAATACCAACTGCCGCCGAGAGCGATCAGCCACACGCCCCCCGCGATCAACGGGACGGCCAACACGATGCAAAAGACAGCAACCGCGAGGATCGGCCACGGGGTTCTTCGGGACGGGGCGGTGGTCTTCGTCATGATCGGCTCCTCTCGGTCATGGTCGGCTGCGAATGGGTGCTGAAACAGGGCGATACGCCATTTGTTCCAGAAGATTTCTCAAGATGGGCTAGGGGCCTCGTTGCTCCACGGCAAAGCGTTCACCCCCGGACCCGCCTTTCCACAGAAGTCGGCGCGCATTCGTCAGCCGACACAAGGCTGGAACAAATTGCAGACTCGTCTGTTCGCAGCCGGCCGACGCAAAGGGGATTTCTCGCCGTCGGCACCAGAAGACAGAAGAAAGGCCGAACCAATCCAACCGGATCACGATGACGGACAGCGCTTGCCTTGCGGCGAGACTGGGGCCGGAGGCGAAAGCCTGCCGGCGATCGTCGATGGTTTGCGACAGACCGCCGAGGGTCGCTCGGAGGTATCGGTTTCAAGGATCATCGAGGCGATCGGTCCACGCAGCCATTTCACGATCATTCTGGTCGTCGCGGCCATCGCCACGACGCCGCTGTCGGGCATTCCCGGGATGTCCGTTATCTGTGGTCTTCTGATTGCCATCGTCGCAGCCGAGCGGATCTTTTCAGGTGGCACTGTCAGACTGCCGCGATGGATCACGCGACGCAGCCTGCCGGCCGACAAGTTCACCAAGACCCTCGACATCATCGATCCTGTCGTCCGCTTTCTTGACCGTCACACGCGACGGCGCGCGGCGTGGCTGATGCATTCGCCATGGAACAGACTGCCGCTGCTGATCTGTCTGGTGTGCGGCCTTACGATGCCTTTCCTGGAGTTGATCCCGTTCACATCTTCCATCGTTGCCGGGGGCGTGACGCTGATCGCGATCGGGATGATCACGCGCGACGGGCTGTTTCTGTTCATGGCCCTGATCCCCTTCGTGGCGTTGATCTTTCTGTTGACGAGGGCGCTGTGAAGATCGGGATCGCCCTTGCGCTGACGGTGGTGCTTGCGTCCTGCGAGGGGCGGCAATCCGTCCTGTCGCCCGCCGGACGCGACGCAGAGGTGCTGGCGAACCTGTTCTGGTGGATGCTGGGAGGCGCGGTGGTGCTGTGGCTGTTCGTGAACGGTCTCATGCTCTATTTCTCGCGCATCCGGCGAAAGCGTCATTCGCTTCGGGTGGCGCAGTGGTTCATCTTCATGTGCGGCGTCGTGCTGCCGACAACGGTTCTTGCGGGACTGCTGATCTTCGCCCTGCGCGAGATGCCCCAGCAGCGTGAGCCCGGGGAGGGGCTGACGCTGCGGGTTACCGGCGAAAGCTGGTGGTGGCGGGTCGAATATTGGCCGGACGGCGCCGACGAGCCGGTGACCACCGCAAACGAGATCCGCCTGCCTGCCGGTTCGCGCAGCGAGATTGAACTGGCGGCGAACGGGGTGATCCACTCGTTCTGGATCCCCGCGCTTGGCGGCAAAACCGACATGATCCCCGGTCGCGTCAATCGCATGTCATTGGAACCGACGGCGCCTGGAACCTACCGGGGTCAATGCGCCGAATTCTGCGGCCTCAGCCACGCGCACATGGCACTGGAAGCGGTCGTGATGGCGCCCGAGGAATTCGAGCGCTGGCTTGGCGCCGAGGCTCGGGATGCGAGGGCACCCGAAGGAGCCGAGGCGAAACGCGGTAAGCAGCTTTTTCTGTCGCAGGGCTGCGGCGGATGTCACACGGTGCGCGGGACGCCGGCGACGGCGCGGGTAGGGCCTGACCTTACCCATCTGGGCGGGCGTAAATCGCTTGCCGCAGGGATGTTGCCAATGGACCGTCAGTCGCTGGTCGGCTGGCTCAGCGCGCCCGAAAGCATCAAGCCCGGGGTCAACATGCCCGGCTACGATCATCTGCCGCCGGCCGATCTGCAGGCGCTGGCCGCCTATCTCGAGGGCCTGACATGACCGACAGCAGCCTTCACGATCCGCCCCGGTCCGCAGCGGAACTGGACGAGCGCCAGCCCCAAGGCCAGTGGCCGCCATCTGAGGAGATGCTGGCCGAACCGGTCCCGTCCGACATACAGGAGGCCAGCAAGGAACGCCTGCGTGCAGCGTGGAAGACGCCGACTGGCATCCGCTACCTGTCGGCGGTCAACAATTCGGTCATCGGCAAATGGTATTCGCTGACGGCCTTCGGTTTCATGCTGGCCGCAGGGGTTCTTGCCCTGCTGATGCGGGTCCAACTTGCCGTCCCCGAGAACGACTTTCTGTCGTCCGACCGCTTCAACCAGTTCTTCACCATGCACGGCTCGGCGATGATGTTCCTCTTCGCCGTCCCGATGTTCGAGGCGATCTCGATCCTGCTATTGCCTGCCATGCTGGGTTCGAGGGACATGCCATTTCCGCGCCTGTCCGCCTATGGTTACTGGTGCTTCCTGATTGGCGGCGTGTTCGTGCTGGGCTCGGTGCTGTTTGACGCGGCGCCCAGCTCGGGCTGGTTCATGTATCCGCCTCTCGCCACGGAGGACGAGGGGGTCGGCTCGGACATCTGGCTTCTGGGACTGTCCTTCATCGAGATCGCCTCGATCGCGGCGGCGGTCGAACTGATCGTCGGCGTGATCAAATGTCGCCCGCCGGGGATGCGCATCAACCTGATGCCGCTTTACGGCTGGTACGTTCTGGTCGTCGGCGGGATGATCCTGTTCGCCTTCCCGCCGCTGATCGCAGGCGATCTCCTGTTCGAGCTAGAGCGCTCGCTGAACTGGCCCTTCTTCGACCCCGAGCGCGGTGGCGATCCGCTGCTGTGGCAGCACCTGTTCTGGATCTTCGGCCACCCCGAGGTCTACATCATCTTCCTGCCGTCGATCGCGATCGCATCGATGGTGGTTCCGACAGCCGCAGGCCGACCGATCGTCGGGTATTCGTGGATCGTGCTGTCGGCCGTGGGAACGGGCTTCATCAGCTTCGGGCTTTGGGTGCATCACATGTTCACCACGGGTCTGCCGGCGATCTCTCTGGGCTTCTTCTCGGCCGCGTCCGAGGCGGTGGTGATCCCGACCGGAGTTCAGATCTTCGCCTTCATCGCTACGCTGATGGTCGGTCGGGTGACCGTGATCCTGCCGACGCTGTGGATCGCGGGTGCGGTCGCGATCTTCACCGCTGGCGGGCTGACGGGCGTGATGGTCGCGCTGGCCCCGTTCGACTGGCAGGTTCACGACACCTATTTCATCGTCGCACACCTGCACTACACGCTGTTCGGCGGCATGGTCTTCCCCATCATCGGCGGCATCTATTATTTCTATCCCTTCATCACCAAGAAAAAGATGTCCGAGCGGCTGGGCCGCTGGTCCTTCTGGGTGACCTTCATCGGCTTCAACGTCTGCTTCCTGCCGATGCACCTGACAGGCCTTTTGGGAATGCCCCGCCGGGTCTGGACCTATCCCGGCGATCTCGGCTGGGACTGGCTCAACATGATCTCGACCGTGGGTTCCTTCGTCATAGCGGCGGGGATCCTGATCTTTGCCTGGGATCTGCTCAGGCCGAAGGGTCGCCAGACGCTGACCGAACGCAATCCTTGGAACGCCGGCACGCTGGAATGGAGCCATGACGTACCGACGGAAGCCTGGGGCGCGCGATCGGTACCCTTCGTGACATCGCGCTATCCGCTATGGGATCAGCCCGAGATCGTCGAGCGCATGGACGCGGGGCGCTTCTATCTTGGCGACGCACCAGAAGGTCGGCGCGAAACGCTGATCACCTCGGCCGTCGATGCGATCCCGCAGCTTGTGGTGCGGGTGACCGGCCCGGCCTGGTGCACGCTTGTCGCGGCGGCGTTTACGGGCGGCGCTTTCATCCTGCCAACCTTCGGTATCTACGGGCCCGCGATCGTCTGCGGCGTTCTTGCCATCGCGACTGTCATCTGGTGGCTATGGACCGCTACGGCAATCATCCCGGACAAGGTCATGAAGGATGTCGGGCTGGGCCTGACCCTGCCGACTTACGTTTCGGGTCCCAAGGCGCCCGGTTGGTGGGCGATCTTCATCACCATGCTGGGGGATGCGACCGCGTTCGCGGGTCTGATATTCGGGGTCTTCTTCTTCTGGACTGCGCGTCCTGATTTTCCGCCTGACGGCGCTGCCCATGCTTCGGCGGCGCTCACGACGACCGCAGGCGTTCTGCTTGCCGGGACATGGCTTTCGACCTGGTTTGCACGCGGTCTACACCGCGCCGGCCACGTGACAATCGCCAGAGCGCTGCTGATCGCGGCACCGATCATGGCATCGGGGGGCGCGGCGTCCCTTATCGGCGCGGTCTGGTTTCCCGGGTTGCAGCCGGCTACCCACGCTTACCCAGCAATGATGTGCGCGCTCGTCGTCTGGAGCGTGGCGCACATCCTTTGCGGCGCCATCATGCAGGGATATTGTCTTGCCCGCAGCCTCGCAGGACGAATGCTGCCGGAGTTCGATGCCGATCTGTGGAACACGACGCTTTATTGGCACTTCCAGGGTGTCAGCGGCATCGTGACATCCTTGATGATCGGACTTGTGCCGAGGGTGATGTGATGGTTTGGCCGAACCGCTACAGCAGCCTCTGGCACATGATCGCGGCCCCCGTCGTCTGGGCGGTTCACTTCTGCGCTGTCTATGGTGGGACCGCGCTGGTCTGCGCACGGATGGACGCCCCGGGACTGGCCCGGATCGGCATCGCGGCGGCTTCGGTGGTGGCCCTGGGACTGATCTGGTGGATCGGTCGGCGTGCATGGCGGCAATGGGATTATGCCAGCCGGGCAAACCGGACCCACGGCGGTCCACGGGCCGAAGATCGGAGAGAATTCCTCGGCCACTCCGCTTGGTTGCTCGCTATCGTCTCGGCCATCGGGGTGATCTTCGTCTCGCTTCCGGCGCTTTTCATCGAAAGCTGCCTGTGATGCGCGCGGCTCGGATAGTCGCCGTGGCTCTGCTTGTGCTGACATGGCTGCCGGACTGGCCTGCAAGGCTCGGTCCGTTTCCGGGTCACATGCTGCGCCACATGGTGCTGGTGGCCGTCGCCGCCCCGCTGATCGTTCTGGGTTGGCCCGCACTGTCTCGCCTGGCGCCCTCGATCATGGTGGCGGTCGTGTTGGAGGCTGTCATCGTCTGGAGCGCGCATCTTCCGCAGCTACACGCCGCGACAAGGCTTGCCCCACATGCCCTGGTGATGGAACAGGCGCTGTTTCTGATCGCCGGGCTGGCGGTTTGGTCGGGCGCATTACACGCCGGATCGGCGCTTGCAGGCGCGGGCGGGCTTTTGCTGACATCGATGCACATGACGATGCTGGGCACGATCCTGATCCTTGCGCCCAGCGATATCTATGCCGCGTTTTGCGGCACGGCACCGGATCTTCACGGGCAACAGATCGGTGGCATCCTGATGCTGGCGATCGGGACGCCGATCTATCTTCTGGCCGGCCTCTGGCTCAGCGGTCGGGCATTGCAAGGGAGCCGGGCATGATCGATCCGCGCCGACTCATTGAGAACCTAGGACTGAAAGGCGTGCGCGACCTGACGATTTTGATCGTCGTGCTGGTGCTGGGATTTGCGGGCGCGGTCGTCGGGGTCGGGCTCTACAACGTGTCGGCCAGGGCGGATCACTTTCCCGGGGTCACCTGGGTTCTGCACACGACCTTTCGTAACTCGGTCAGCTTGCGGGCTGACGAAACGCCCCCTGACGATCTGTCCACACCGGGGATGATCTCACTTGGCGCCGGGCATTACGAACAGGCCTGCGCAGAGTGTCACGCGCGTCCGGGCGGCCAGCAGGACGCGACCGTGGAGGAGATGCTTCCGCGACCGCCGAAACTCTTCTCGACTGAACTGTCGCGGTGGTCCGCATCCGAGCTTCACTGGATCGTGTACAATGGCGTGAAGATGAGCGGGATGCCCGGTTGGCCTGCCGAGCGCACGGACGACGTCTGGCCGATCGTGGCCTTCCTGCGTTCGGCGGGCGAGATGACACCCGAGAATTATGCTGCGGCCACGGGGGGTGAGGAACGCGGTCGCTGCGCGATGTGTCATGGTGCGGAAGGTGTCTCGACCAACCCGCAAATACCTCGGCTCGATATCCTGTCTTCCGAGTATGTCGCACAAAGCCTGCGCGCCTATCGCGAGGGCGGGCGTGACAGCGCGATCATGGCGCAGGCCGCTCGGGCGCTGGACGACCAGACCATCGAGCGCCTAGCCAACAGCTTTGACGCTCTCGGTCCCTCGGGTTCGGATGGGATTGTGGATGCCAAGCAGGTTCTGCGGGGCAGGGCACTTGCGAACGCCGAGGGCGAGGGTCGCACACCGTCATGCAGTGCCTGTCACGGCCCTTGGCAGCATAGGCTGAATGAGGCCTTTCCGTCGCTGTCAGGCCAGCATGCCCCTTATCTGGCGGCACAATTGCGGTTGTGGCGCGACGGGCCGAGGGGCGGTGGGCAGGCAGCGGAGCTGATGCACCATGCGGCCGAGAACCTGACCGACAACGAGATTGCGGCGCTCGCGTCCTACTACGCGTCGCGCGACCCTGCGCCGATCAATCCTTAGTCCTGTCAGGCTCGGCGCCGGCGCGGTGGATCCGCGCCTTCAATGATTCCGGCAGGACGCCGGACAGCATCGTGATGACCTTGCTGGTGAAACCGGGAACGACGCCGCTTTCGCCCGCCATCATTGCGTCATAGCCTGCGCGCGCGACCTCGCCAGGATCATCCTTTTCACGAGCCGTGATCGGGGCATCCTGAAGACGATTCCGATCACGGGTGAAGATCGGCGTTTCGGTCGGCCCAGGCATCAGGCAGGTCAGCGTAACGCCACTGTCCTTCCATTCGTCGTGAAGCGCGTAACAAAGGCTGTCTAGATAGGCTTTCGTCGCGTTGTAGACCGCGGCGAACGGCCCCGGCGCGAAGCCGCCGATTGAAGCGGTGACGAGGATCCGGCCTTGTCCGCGGTGGGCCATCTTGCGGCCCACACGATGCAGCGCCAGCGTGGTCTGTATCGTGTTCAGATCGATGCGGCGGCGGATCTCGGCCCAGTCCTGTTCATGGAAGGCATCCCCCAAGGCGCGCCCAGCATTGGCGAAGAACAGATCGATGTCCCGATCTGCGATCCGGGACCACATTTCTTCGAAGCCCTTTCGCGCGGACAGGTCGATGTTCATGGTCTCCACTGACGCTCCCAGCCGGCGAAGCTTGTCGGCGGCATCCTCGATTTCAGGCTCGTCGGCGCAGATGAGCAAGGCGTGTCCGTCCTCTGCAGCGCGCCGCGCGAGTTCGTAACCGATGCCACTCGATGCACCCGTTATGACAGCAAAGCGTTCATGCATCTTTTTCGTCCTCCGGCTCAGCCATGTCGCGATGCATGCGCGCCAGCATCTCGGCGGGAAGGACGCCCGACAGCGTCGCCTGAACCTTGTTCATGAAGCCCGGCGTGACCCCCGACCGGCCGCGCTTCATCGCCTGCCAGCCGGCATGTGCGACCTCTACCGGATCGGCCTTGTCACCTTGTCCGATTTTGGTGTCTTCCATGTGGGCACGGTGGAAGAATTCGGTCTCGGTCGGGCCCGGCATCAGGCAGGTCACCGTGATGCCGCTGTCCCTCAGCTCGCCTCGGATGCCCCATGACAGCGTGTCGAGATACGCTTTGGTGGCGTTATAGACGGCCTGATAGCTGCCGGGCATCAGTCCCGCGATGGAACCGACAATCAGGATGCGGCCGGACCCGCGCGGAAGCATCACGCGGACCGAGCGATGCAGAAGATCTGTCGTCCCGTTCATGTTGGTGCGCAAGACGCGTTCGATGGCGTCCCAGTTCTGATCCAGAAAGGCATGACCCAGGCCGCGACCAGCATTTGCTGCCAGCACATCGATGGCCCGACCATTAAGCGCACCCCATAACCTGTCCGCGCCTATGGCCGTCGCCAGGTCGGCCTGGACCGTATCGACCGTCTGACCATCCTTCCGCAGGATCTCGGCCGCCCGGACGATTTCAGGCTCGTCGGCCGCGATCAGCAGATCGTAGCCGTCATCGACCGCGCATCGGGCCAGTTCCAGCCCGATGCCAGAGGATGCGCCTGTGACGACAGCCAGACCAGTGCTCATGAAGCGGCCCCGGTCCCGGGCTTCAAGACGACCTTGGTCCATTCATTCTGCTTGTAACGGAAGTTCTCGTAGCCTCGGGCAGCGTCTTCCAGCGGCAGGCGGTGCGAGATCAGGAAGGTCGTATCGATCTCGCCCTCGCCGATCTTATGCAGCAGATCCTTGGTGTATCGCTGGACATGGGTCTGGCCTGTGCGGACCTGCACGCCCTTTTCCATCAGCGCGCCCAGCGGGAACTTGTCGAGGAAGCCGCCGTAGACGCCGGGGATGGAAATTCGTCCTCCCTTGCGGACCGCCATGATCGCTTCACGCAGCGCATGGGCGCTGTCGGCACCGATGCCGACATGCTGCTTGATGTTGTCAAAGATCGTGTCGGGGGCGAAGCCATGCGCCTCCATCCCGACGGCATCGATCACCGCATCAGGTCCGATGCCGCCAGACATGGCCATAAGCGTTTCGAGTACGGGGGTCTGCTTGAAGTCGATGACATCCGCCCCGAGGTCTCGGGCAAGGTTCAGCCGGGTCGGGTATTCGTCGATCGCGATCACCCTTCCTGCGCCCATGGCCAGCGCCGACTGCACGGCGAAAAGACCAACCGGACCGCAGCCCCAGACCGCGACGACATCGCCTTCTTCGATGTCGGCATTTTCAGCTGCCATCCATCCTGTGGGCAGGATGTCGGACAGGAACAGGACCTTGTCATCCTCCAGCCCGTCCGGAATGACCAGCGGTCCCACATCGCTGTAAGGAACCCGCACATATTCCGCCTGACCGCCGGGATATCCGCCCGTCAGGTGGGAATAGCCGAAAAGACCGCCCATCGCGTGACCGTAAAGCGGTTCGCTCAGATCCTGCTTGTCGGCCGGGTTCGAATTGTCGCATGCGGAATATTGCTGTCGCTCGCAAAAGAAGCACTTGCCGCATGAGATCGTGAAGGGAACGACGACGCGCTGTCCCTTTTTCAATGTACTCGCCGGTCCCGTCTCGACCACTTCGCCCATGAACTCATGCCCAAGGACGTCGCCGGAGATGAGACCGGGGATGACCCCATCGTAGAGGTGAAGGTCGGAGCCGCAGATCGCGGTGGACGTCACCTTGATGATCGCGTCGCGGGGGTTCACGATCTCGGGATCGGGGACTGTCTCGACGCGAACGTCGTGTTTGCCTTGCCAGGTGAGTGCGCGCATCGCTTCGTCCTCATTTCTTCCGATTGTGGTTCGTGGCGATCTCTCCGGTCTCGAACAGCATCTTCAGCCGTTTCAGATCCCGGCGGCCCTGGATCGCGGGCTCTTTCTGGAATGCCTTTGCGATCCAGCGCCCGACCTCTCCATAGGGCGGCACGTAGGCGATGACCGCCTCGACTTCCGTCCCGCGACCGGGTGCGGCATCGCGGAAGGTCACCTTGCCATGTGTTTCGATGTCGGACGCTTCGGTCGAGCGCCAGGCAATCTGTTCGTTCTGCTTGTCGTTGACGATTCGCGTCTCAACCCGCACCGGACCCATCGGAGCGGGGATCGACCACGACGTGACGTCGCCCGAAACGGCGACGTCCCTGACATTTTCCATGAAGCTTGGCAGGTTCGAAAAATCACGCCAGAAGGCGTAAAGATCCGACCGCGGCGCGTTGATCAGGACCGACCGCCCGACCACGGCATAGGGATCGCGGCCGTTCCGTCCCAATCGTCCCGGGGCACTATCGGGCGGACGGTGCGCGACACGATTGCGACCCTGCGTCTGGTAGAATGCAAAGGCTGCTGCGCCTGCCAGCGCGGCCACACCCAAGGCTATCAAGCCGTTGCCGGTATTTCTGTTTCGGTGATGGTGATGAGACATCTGGCCCTCATATGAAAACGCCGGCGCGCTAACAGGCCGGGTCGCCAAATGTTCCAGAGCTAATGTGCGGTGACCGTGGATCAGAGGCGACCTGCCTCTGTTGCCCCCCTCAATTCCAACGGGATCGGACTGACCGCCGCTTCAGGAGGCGATTTCAGTTGCGATGAGACCGGCCACGGCGGCCGCATCCACAGGCTTTTCTAGCCGCGTGTGCGATTGGAAGCGGGCAGGGATCGCGACGGCATCGTAGCCCGTCATGAAGACGAGCCTGCAGCGCTTTTCGCAGAGACGATCGGCGACCGGAAAGGCAGTCGTGCCGTCCAAATTGATGTCGAGGATCGCGGCATCCAGTTCTGGATGGTCGTCTATCAGGTTCAACGCCGACTCGACCGACGGGGCGGGTCCGACGACAGTGGCGCCGCGCTCTTCGAGGGCAAGCTGCAGCGCGACCGCGATGAGATATTCATTCTCGACAACGAGGACGCTACGACCGGTCAACGATGGTTCAGTCATGGCTGACATCCTCTTGAACGGTGGACGACGCTCGGATGGCAATCGTGCAGTGAACCCCGTCGGGAAGCAGTTCGTATGTCGTCTTGGCGTTCAACTGATAGGGAAGCGCCTTTTCGATCAGCTCTCGGCCGTGACCGGCCCCGATCTTGCCGGATAGTTCCTTGTCCAGCACCACGCCACGTTCATGCCAGTCGATATGCAGCCACGGCTGCCCCGACGTGCTTGCTTGTTCGACGTGCCAGGAAATCCTGAGCCTTGCATCGGGTTGCGACAACGCACCGTACTTGACGGCATTCGTTGCCAATTCGTGGATCGCCAACGCCAGCGTCTGGACCGAGGACGATCTGAGACGAACCCCGGACGGACCATCGATCTCGACCTCGTTCGCGCTTCCATCCAAGGCTGCGAGTTCGGTCCGGATCAGTTCGTCAAACGTGACCCGGTCCGCATCGTCGAGGCGCGAGAGCAATCCCTGAACGCGCGACAACGCTTCAAGCCGATCGCCGAACCGTTCGCGAAACTCTTCAAGATCTTTACTCGACCGGGCGAACTTGTCGGTCATCGACCGGACGACTGCCAGAAGATTGCGGGTACGGTGCTGCAATTCGGCGACGAGGACCTGCTGTCTTTCCTGCATCTGACGCAGATCATCGACGTCGGTCGACGTGCCCAACCATTCGACGATCTCACCGTTATCGTCGCGGACGGCGGTGGCGCGGGTCTGGAACCAGCGATATCGCCCCTCATGTGCATTGAAGATGCGATAATCGGCGCGAAATGCAGACCGGTCGGAGGCTTCTTGCCATGCTGTTTCGGCAGCGCCTCGATCGTCGGGATGGACCATGTCCAGCCAGCCTTCACCGTGGCTGTCGGCCTCGGCCTGTCCCGTGAAGGCGACCCATTGGGGACTGGCCCATGTCCAATAGCCTTTTCCGACCGCGCGCCAGATCAGTTGGGGGACCCCTTCGATCAGCGCCCTGGTTCGCCCTTCGCTCTGCGCCAGAGCTTCATCGGCTTTGATCCGTTGCGTGACGTCGCGGAAGAGGACGGCGATGTGCTCGGGCAACGGGGCCGCAGTCGCTTCGATCTCGTACCATCGATCCATCACCGCAACGTGGACGGTCATGCTCTGCGGCTCGCCTGTGTCCGCGACGATCCGGTAGCGCTCCATGATCGAGTCCTCGACGCCTGGGACCAACTGACGCATCGTCATGCCGGTGGGATCGTCGCAACCGACCTGGCGCAGAAAGGCCGGGTTCGCCGCGAGATAACGGAAATCGATCGGCTCGCCCGGAAGTCGTTCGCAAATGCAGAAGCCTTCCCGGATCGTGTCGAACAGCGCTCGGTAGCGGTTGTCGCTTTCGCGTCTGGCCGCCTCGGCGCATTTCTGACGAGTGATGTCGCTGGCGGTTCCGAACCATTCCACGATCTCGCCATCTCGGCCCAGCATCGGCACGGCACGCGAATGCGCCCAGCCTGTGCTGCCATCCGCGCGTCGGACGCGATGCTCCATCTCGAACGGCTGCTTCGATTGAATGGCCGTATCGATCTCTGACCGGATGCCGGGCTGATCCTCGACAAGAATGTACCGATCTTCCCAATTCGACAGCGTCGCCGTGACATCCGCAAGAAAACCGCCACCGATAAGTTCGCGCATCTCGGTCCAGTCGGGTGTCATCCGAAAGATCGCGTCGGCTGTCGCGTGAGTCAGGGCACGGAACCGTTCCTCGCTGATCCGCAGCCGCTGATCGGCCTGATGCTGGGCCGTCACGTCGATGAAGATCACCACGACACCTTCGATCCGGTCCTCGACCGTCCGGTAGGGTCGCAGCCGCATCATCAGCCATCGTCCGTCCTCGGACTGGGCTTCGCGCTCGATGGGGGCGAGGTTGCGCAGAACCGCAAGCGCATCATCGGCCAAGCCCCTGTAATCGAGGCGATGGGTGAAATCGGTGATGCTGCGACCCACATCGGGTTCGGTGACGTTGAAAACGTCGGCCACGCGGGGCGTGAACATGCGGATGCGCAGTTTCTGGTCAAGGAACAGCGTGCCGATGTCCGTTGCCGCGACGATGTTTTCCAGATCGCTGTTGGCTGCGCCGATGGATTCGAGCTTGGTCTTAAGCTCGGAATTGACGGTCTTCAGCTCTTCGTTCATCGACTGAAGCTCTTCCTTAAAGGTCTCAAGTTCCTCGGAGGTCGAGCGGTATTCTTCGTTGATGGACTGCAATTCCTCGTTTGCGACACGGAGATCCTGAATCGCGGTCTCGTTCTCGGAGCGAGAGGCAGCCAATCGCGATTCCAGCGCGACAAGGTCTTGTCTCAGCCGATTAACCTCGCCTTGACCCTCGCTGCCCTCGGGCGGCTGATCTGCCTCAAGTGCTGCGCCACCGTCCATGAACAGCACGATCGCATGAGATGGCGGCTGATCCGCGGCCTGAATGACCGGTGCCACATGCATGACCACGCGCCGATGCGAGCCGTCGAGCAGGACCGAAATCGGACTGGTCAGCGTGGGTTGCCCTTGGTCGAGCGCCGCACGAAGGGCGCTGCGCAGGTCGAGGCGAAGTTCGGTTCGAACCAGGTCCGCAAGATCGCTGCTGACCGGACCGGCCGAGGCCAGCAGGAAGCGGGCCGCGTTCTGTGACAAATGCAAGGCCTGTCCGGCCCTGTCGACCAGGATGCTGGGCGGCGACGTTTTTTCAAGCGTATCGATATGAACCGCTCCGATCGAACGATCGCGTTGCTGCCGCTGCTCGCGATAGGGCTGCTCCACCTCGGTCAAACGATGCTCGACCGGCATCCGCGACATGAGTGGGATCTTGCGGCTCGCCTGCGTTCGCGCGCGATAAAGCCTGGCTTCACGGTTGATCGGCGAAAACAGGTCCGGCGTCGCGTCGGTCGTTTCGGCAGATCCCAGGAAAAGCAGACCGCCGGGGGTCAGACCATAGGCGAACAGGGCGCAAACCTCTCGCTGAAGCTGGCGTTCCATGTAGATCATCAGGTTGCGGCAAAAGATGAGATCAAGCCGCATGAAGGGCGGGTCCTTGATCACGCTGTGCGATGCGAACAGCACGATATCGCACACTTCCTTCTTGATGCGGTAGTGAAGGCCCTCTTTCACGAAGTACTGCCTCAGGCGGTCTTCACTGACATCAACCTCGATGGATGCCGGGTAACGTCCCTGCCGCGCGGTCCCAAGGGCGCCCTCGTCAAGATCGGTTGCGAAGATCTGGATGGGAACGAAGTCCTTTCGCCGTGACGCTTCCTCCAGCAGCAGGATCGCAAGGCTATAGGCCTCTTCGCGGGTGGCGCAGCCCGCGACCCAGGCCCGTATGCCTTCGTCGCCGACGTTGTCGAACAGGCTGGAAATACCTTCGCGCGCCAGAATCTCATAGGCTTGAGGATCGCGGAAGAACGACGTCACGGAAATCAGCAGATCACTGAACAGCTCCTGTGCTTCTTCAGGGTTTTCGACCAGATAATCTGCGTAGGCCGAAATGCTCGTGTTTCGTGTGACCTGCATCCGGCGCATGACCCGACGCATCACCGTCGCGCGCTCTTGAAAAATCGTGTCCGGTTCGCGCCCGCAGGAACCCGACGATGCCTTGCAGATGTCGGTCGGCGATGTCGTGGCTGAGCGAACGGACCGCATCCTTGCTTTGAACAACTTCGATCAGACGCTCGACAAGCCGCGGGATCGGGGCGACGAAGTCCGCTACGCCGGTTGCGACCGCGCTGCGGGGCATCATCTGGAATTCGGCGTCCGCCGGGTCCTGGACGAAGACGACGGCACCGGCCTCTTTCATTGCGCGGATGCCCAGGGCGCCGTCTGATCCCGCGCCTGACAGCACGACAGCGATCCCATCGCCACGACCGTTGGCGACCGACCTGAAGAACATGTCGATCGGTGCGCGCTGCCCGCGCGTGTCGGGGAATGGATGCGACGCGATGTTATTGCCTTCAAGGACCAGTTGCTGATCCGGTGCGATGACATAGACCTGATCCGGCTTCAGGATCGGGGTGTCGCTGACCTGGTGGACGGGCATGTCGATTTGCGAGACCGAGGATCTCGCTCAGCGAACTGGGCTGATCGGGCGAGAGGTCGATGATCACGACATACGCGATGCCCAGATCCGTGGGAATACTCTGGAAGAAGCGTCTCAGCGCCGCGACCCCACCCCGAGGCGCCGATCCCGCAAACGGGGATGCTTTGAAATGCGGGGTCCCGATCCTGCGCCATGAAACCGTCCTTGTCGGGGAGAGATTGAGGATCTTCATCCTGCGGATTGCTGGTCCGATCATACCGACATGCGCCGACTTTGCACGCCGGTTCCGCCATGAAGCCGGACGGGGCCGTCGTGACAGCCGTCAGGGACACGGCAAAATAATCGTTAATCTCGCGAACATTTCCTCCGAACGCCTGTTTACGCGCCGCACCTCTTCGGAGGGCAGCCAATTCAGGAGGACCCGATGGCACGCTACGATGAAAACGATCGCAACTGGGACCAACGCATGCAGCAGGATGACCGGCAACGGTCGCGCGGCCAGGGCGGCTACGGCTATGACGACGACCGCGGTGGACGCTCGGGCAATCGATATGACGTCGGATACGGCGATGGAGGCCGCTTCGGCGACGCGTCCGGTCAGGGCGCGAGCGGCGGTTATGACGACGACATGCGCCGCGGCTCGTCCGCCGGTTATGGTCAGGACGATTGGAGCGGCGGTCGCGAGGACCGCTTCGGCATCAGAGGCGACCGTTCCCGCGGTCGCGACGTTTACGGGATGGGATCATCCTACGAGGCGCGCTACGGCAGCGCTGACATCGGCCAGTACGGGGACGGCGGCGACATGCGTCAGGCCGGATCCTACGGCGGCACCCGCGGCGACTACGAAGGCATGTATCGCGGATCGCATCTTTGGCAGGACGATGGTCGGCAAGGAAATGACCGCGTCGGCCGAAATTCCCAGAGTGGGGAGCATCGCGGTCGCGGACCCAAGGGCTATGCGCGGTCGGACGAACGGATCCGCGAGGACGTCTGCGACCACCTGTCAGACGACGGCTCGCTCGATGCCTCCGACATCGAGGTCGAGGTCAGCGATTCAGAGGTGACCCTTTCGGGGCATGTCGAAAGTCGTCGGGACAAGCGTCGCGCCGAAGACTGCGCCGATGCCGTGTCAGGTGTCAGGCATGTCCAGAACAATCTGCGCACGAAGGATTCGCAGGGTGCTGGTTCGACGTCCGGTGACAGCGCGTCCCGGTCCGGCGGCACGGTGTCCAGCTGAACTGAACGGTCCGGCCCATCGTCGGGCCGGACCACCCTCATGAACGGAGACCGACATGGCGATGATGACGAATATCAGCTCGCTCGACGAATTGTATACACACCAGCTTCAGGACATATATTACGCGGAAATGCAGATCCTGAAGTCCCTGCCGAAGATGATCGAGAATGCGCGGAACGATCGACTGAAGTCAGGGCTGGAAAAGCACCTGAGAGAAACGGAGACCCACGTCGAACGGTTGGAAGAGGTCTTCAGCCTGCACGGCGAAAAGGCCAAGGCCGTCGAATGCCCGGCGATCGACGGCATCATCGAGGAAGCCGATCATCTGGCAGGCGAGGTTGAGGAGGGCGATGTACTTGATGCTGCGATCATCGCCTCGGCACAGGCGGTCGAGCATTACGAGATCACGCGTTACGGAACACTCGTGGCCTGGGCGCAAGAGCTTGGGTATGACGACGCGGCCAGCCTGCTGCGTCAGAACCTTGATGATGAGTATGGCGCTGATCAGACGCTGAACGATCTTGCGCAGGAACGGATCAACCGTCGCGCAGGCTGAACGGATCACGCCGCCGACTGACGCTTGTAAACCGGGGCACGGGCGGCCCCGGTCAAAATCCTGTTTGAACATGTCCGCCGCACACACACCATTGTGAAAATAGCATCGCGCCCGACCTTCTTGTTCGAGTTGCAAACGAGGCCGGCTTTTCGCTAAATCAACGCTATGACCGAGAAACATCATTTCGAAAAAGATAACCACGAGATCGGATTGGCCTTGTCTCGAACGATGGACGAGATTCGATCAGAACCCGTCAGCGAGCGGATGAAGGTCTTGGCCAAAACCTTGCAGGCTGCGCTGGACAAAGCATCTCTGAACGGCAAGTCCTAAGCCATTTTGCTTTTGGTTCCCTGATATTTGTTACTGTCTCAACCGTATTAACTGCGGCAAAGGCATGTTTAGTGTGGCTCCAAAGGGGGAGCCATGTCAGACGACATTCTGAGCCATATTCCGTCCCTACGCGCCTATTCGCGGGTATTATGCCGAAATAGGTCTGATGCCGAAGATCTCGTTCAGGAAACGCTGCTTCGGGCGATTGAATATGCACATCAATACAAGCCGGGTACGAATCTTCGCGCCTGGATGTTCAAGATCATGCGCAACCTGTTCTTCACCCAATGCCGAAAATCGGCACGTGAAAGGACAGGAAGCACCGATTGCGCGTCCGAGCGTGTCAGCGTCGGTCCGGGCCAAGAGTGGCACATGATGGCGCTGGAAGTTCGCGGCGTGCTCGACAAGATGCCGGCCCATTACCGCGAGACGATCGTGTTGGTTGGCGCGCTGGGGGTGAGCTATATCGACGCCGCAGAACTGCTGGATTGTGATATCGGCACGATCAAGAGCCGCATGAATCGTGCGCGCAGCATCCTTCGGATGGAGCTGGAACTCGAATTCTAGCAAGGCGCCCCGAACTCAGGACGTGACTGGACGTGCCGGTCAGGTCGGGCACCCTTATCCCGCCGCACAGCCGCGGCGGTTTCGTCCTGGCGGTGGGGCCGCTCCGGTCATCTCTCTCAGCGCCGCGTCGATGTCTTCAGGCAGATAGAGGTAATCCCACTCGAAATGGCCAGCTTTCAGCAGCGCAGCAAAATTCGGAACGTGAACACGCCCCGACACCCAGGTGCAAACATTCTCCTCACGCAACTCGCCCAGCATGCGGTTGGCGTGGACGGATGTGATGCCGCAGGCTTCTGACAGATCGACCTGGCTCAGCGGCATGTCGAACCCGTCCGGCCCGCACAGGCCCCGGGCGAACAGGCGAACCATCATCTCGCTCAGGAAGTTTGCGACCTTCGCGCGTCCCATGAGGCGGCCAAGCCGGAACATGCCGTAACGAATGATCGCGGCATCCATCATCGCGACGCGCCACAGCTTGTCGTAAAGGTCCGGATGGCTGTCGCGAAGATCGGCAATCTTATGATGCTCGGTCGGAAGCACCGTGACGCTGTTGATGGATTCGATGTCATGGTCCAGCCGTCCCAGATAATAGCCGGGAAGATCGATCATATCCCCCGGGATCTGCTGGGACAGGAACTGCCGCCGTCCGAACCGGTCCTTGCGGTAACGTGCCACGAAGCCTTCACTGAGGTAAAGCGACTGATGCGTCGGACGATAGGCCTGGACGATGGGTTTTCGCGGACCGAAGGTCAGTGATCCGGATTGCAGCGCCATCAGATACTGGCTTTCTGCCGGGGTGAATATGTCCGGATAGGCGTCTTTGGGTTCGATCTTGTCCATGGCTGTCTCGGTCTTGCCGTTATCAGAGGCGCTTTAGATGCTCGGCCGAGGCTGGGTCGACTTTACGGTGAGCGATCAGCGTCTTGGCGCTGAAACCGCTCAACCTCGTCGCCGAAGCCTTTCCGACGCAGCGCGAAAACTGACGACCTGCCGAAATGTTCCCGATCAACGGCCTTGCGCTTGGCGGTCGCTTTCGAATTTCACGTGTCACCGCGGGAACATATGGGCGAGCCGGCCGTTCAATGACCCACAACCCTTAAACCATTTTCAACGGCCTGCGGTTGATCGTCGGTTGACCGATGTCGAAACATCTGCAGCGTCTCTGAGACCGCTGGTGGTCCGACTTTCCGCAGTCCGTCATTCTTGCCCGTATCTGTTTCGTCCTGGCTGGGTTTCGGGACGGACGGTGGGTCACGGCGACATGGCGGTTTGCGGCGCATTCGCTCTCCTGGCATGCTTTTCCCTCATGGCATGTCGAATGCGCCATGGCAAAAATCGCCTCGCCGTGACCACGCTGTCATCGCTGAGAGAAAGGTCTCAGCGAGATGGTGAGCCACTCTACTGAAAGGACCTCCATGCAGATCGAGCTTCTGGTGAACGTCGCATTGTCGGCGGCAGCCATGTATATCGCAATCGTCGTGCTCATCCGGCTGTCCGGTAAGCGCTCGACTTCGCAGATGAACAATTTTGACTGGGTCGTCACCGTCTCGATCGGCTCGATCATGTCGTCGGGGGCGCTGTTGAAGGATGTCGGTGTCCTTCAGGCACTGACCGCCATCGCTGTGCTGTTGGGCCTGCAGTGGGTCGTGACGAAAATATCGACACGATCGAACCGATTTTCGGATCTCATTCGCGCCGATCCGGCGATCCTCGTCGAAAATGGCACATTCTGCGAGGACTCGATGCGCCGCGAGCGCGTCACACGGTCCGAGATCCTCAGTGCCGCGCGTCAGGCAGGTTGCCTCGATCTGGACTCGGTCAAGTGGGTGATTTTGGAATCCGATGCGAAGATGAGCGTCATCCGGAAAAGCGATCTTCCGGCAGATGCGTCCAAGCCTGCCGAGGCGCGGCCATGCCTGGACGCGTGAGCGAAATGATCGGCGCGCTTAGAGGATCGCGACGAGGACGACACCGATCGCGGCGATTGCGACAAGACCGATGAAGACGAAGAACTTCCGCGGATCGTCCCGCACCTGATCGTCCAGATCCTCCTTCGGTTCATCAGACGTCTCGGAGACGACTTCCTGCTCCATCGCCCGTTCGACCTGTTCGGGCGAGTTGGGATGGCCGGACGCCTCGTCATCCGTTCCCAGCGGGGCAGAGGCGGGGTCCCGGTGATCGACCTTGTCCGCCGTGCGACCTGAATCAATGGCCTCTCGCAGCGCGCCGGTATTGGGTTTCGTCGGTTCAGCCATGATAGGATCCTCGCCTGTTTCAGGCCTGTTTCAGGCCTGTTTCGGTTGTCCGTTCGACGCCATCAGACCGCCATCGACGGGCAGGATGACACCTGTCACGAACCGCGCGTCCTGTGACGCGAGATAGGCAATGGCGGCGGCGATATCTTCGGGCTCGCCGGGACGGTCCATCGGAATGCGGTCCATGAACTGATCAAGCAGACGGGAATCGTCGAACATGTCCTTGGTCATGCCGGTCCGCGTTAATGTCGGGGCGACGGCGTTGATGCGAACGCCACGCTGACCGTAATCCAGTGCCAGCGCGCGGGTCAGGTTGCTGATCGCGCCTTTGGCCAGATTGTAGACGCTCATCCCCCAGTCACCGCCCAACCCCGACACAGAGGAGGTGTTGACCACCGCGCCGCCCGTCTTGACCAAGTGAGGAAGGGCTGCGCGACAAGCGAAAAAGGTCCCGTCAATGATCGTACCGGTAACCTTGCGATAATCCTCGGTGCTGATTTCGGTGATGTCGCCCTGCACGGCGACCCCGGCGTTGTTCACGAGAACGTCGATCTGCCCGAAACGCTCGATAGACGCGTCGATCAGCGCCTGAACCTCACCCTCAACACTGACATCGGTGACCTGGATCAGGCTGGCGTCGCCATCCAGATTCGATGCGACACGCTGGAGTTCGCTTCGGGTACGCGAGGCCAAAACCACGTTCGCACCCTCCGCTGCCAAAAGTCGCGCCGTCGCCTCGCCGATGCCTGAACTCGCGCCCGTGATGATTGCTGTTTTGCCTGTGAAGCGGCCCATGTCCGGCCTCCTGCATTCATGTTGTCAGCAGGGCTAACCCGCGGAACGATGAAATGATCCTGCGAAACATTTCGAAATGCCGATCCCCGTGAAGAAGACGATTTCCACCTCATGCAGGAACATTTCTCGTTGCGGACCATTCTTCCGGCTGTCTCAAGCGGAGGATGTTTCATGACATCGACGATCAAAATCCTGTCCACGTCGGCGCTTTGCACGTTGCTTGCAGGCACCGCGTTCGCGCAATCGACAGACACGACCGCCGGAGCGAGCGGCGAAAAGAGCCCGGATACCGTGACCTGCGCCGAGATCATCGCGATGGACACGGCGCTTATCCCCGGCGCCCTATATTTCATCACGGGTTACGGTGAAGGACACCAGGCAAGCGGTGCGTCGATGTCCGACGCCGGTGCGGCATCCGCGGGGTCGGAAGCCGAGCAAGGCTCGACAGACGAGATGAATGGATCGTCGAGCGCAGGTGGTAATGCCGTTGCCGAGACGATGGCAAACGGTGTGGAAGGCGATACGACCGCGGCGACGTCTGGCAGTACCGACACCGGCGCCGGTACGGATCAGGCTGAAAGTGACGCTTCGGACGCGCAGAGCGCAGCGCCCGCCGCCGAGATGGCCGACAGCATAGAGCCGCAATCGTCCAGCGAGGCGACTGATGGCGCAATGAGCCAAGACGCCAGCGGTGCGGCCAGCAACACGCAAGCAGAGGTCGTTCGCATTACGGGACTCTACGAGATCCCGATCGAGGAAGTCGTCACGTTCTGCGGAGAAAGCCCCGACATGACAGCGATGGACGCAGTTCGCCAGCATGCCGCCGGCTCATCGGAAACGACCACTGATGAGGCCAGCGGAACCACGAACTGACAGATCGCGGATGTTCAGGAGTAATGAGTCTCGCCGCATACTTGCGCGGCGATCAAGATTGTAACCAGTGGCTGAATTCCGCCGTCTGACATAAGTCAACATGCAGGCGTGGCGCCCCTTCGATATCAAGGTCGGTGTCGAAGGGGCTGCCAACATGCGGATACTGCTAGTAGAAGACGAGTTCATGATCGCCGACAAACTTGTCGGTGAGATCCAAGATTTCGGAGACGACGTCGTCGGTCCGTTCGGGGATGTCGATGATGCGATCCACTATGTCGAATTTGCGGATGCGGCCATCCTGGATATCAAGGTCGGCGATGAAACCACATTCGCGGTCGCCGACGCGTTGAGGAACCGCGACACGCCATTTCTCTTCCTGACCGGTTATGGTCGGAGCCTGCTTCCACCACGGTTCGCGACCAATCCGCTTTTTTTCAAGCCGAGCCACGCGCATCCGCTTCTTGACGATCTTCACGCTCAGTCAAAGGCGATCTGCCCGGTTGAAAGTGCTGAGGACTTGATCGTGGAGCTGCTCGCCCGTGCGCGGATGAGCATGCCTGACAAGGATGCAGCCGAACGGCTGGCCGAGGCGGCCGTGCGCAAGGCGATCAACGAGATTGACAAGGGTCGTTCTCTGACCAGCGTCGGTGAGCTTCTCAGGCGCAAGCTGGAAGAAGAAATCCGGCTCCGCGCTGCGACCTATCTTCAGTAAGCACGGTGTCGCCGATGCGGCGAGCACCTGATCGCTGACCATCGCGGCAGTCATTCCATCCTCGGCCATCACGGAGTGAGCGGATCGCCGCCGAGTTGTTCTGTCTCGCCCCCGATGCGGGCTTTCGCTTGTGACAGTGCCACGAAGTGCCGGGCGCCGTTACCTTGGCAGCGCATGCTGGCTCACGCTCTTTTTCGCCATCAGGAACAAAAGACCGATGACCCCATTTGTGGGGCCGTCGACGTCCGCGCGAGAGCCTAGGGGCAGATTAATCCAAGCCAAAGCGCGACGTCTCCGGGGCGCCTAAGGTGCCTTTCACGAAACAGGAGAACAGATCATGACAACGCTGAAAGATCTCTACATCGAGGAACTGCAGGACCTGTGGTCGGCGAACGACCAGATGTCCGATGTGGTGTCCTCGCTTTCCGCCAAGGCTTCTGATCGCAAGCTCGCCGACCGACTGTCGTCCGCCAAGGACGGCATCGACGCACACAGCGACATGCTTCGGGGCCTGCTGCGCGACGCGGGTGGCGAAGAGAAGAGCGAGCATTGCAAGGGCATGGAAGGTCTGGTCAAGGAAGCGCGCAAGCACGCGCTTGATGGTGATCTCGAAGGTGCCGCGCTCGATGTTCAGATCATCGCCCAGTATCAGCGCATGTGCCATTACGGGATCGCCGGTTTCGGCACGGCGAAGGCTTTTGCCGAGGCTTTGGGTGAGAACGATGCTGCCGACCGTCTGGATGACGCGCTCGACAACATCTACGCGTCCGATGATTTCATGACCGAGCTTGCTGAACGCTCGCGCAATCTCGAAAGCATGGGCTGACGCGATCGTCCCGCGCGCCGTCAGGGTCGGTCACGACGGCTGGCGGCGCATGTCGGTCTGGAAGGGCTGTTTCCAGAGCGAAAACATTGCTTTGGCCCGCCGCGGCTCCTCATCCGCAGAAAACGTGACGACTCATCCGTGCCTGGTGTAATAAGGAACATTTCATGAACAATTCCCGCCCGCTGAATGCAGTGTCAGCGTCGGATGATCCGCAATCTATCATGTCTGCCGAGGGTCTGGTCGCCGGATCGACAGTGATCTGCTTTTCACATCTGCGCTGGGATTTCGTGCTTCAGCGACCTCAACATCTGATGGGCCGTTTCGCGAAAGAGACCCGCGTGCTGTTCTGGGAAGAGGCGATTCCGACCGACCACCATCTGCCCTACCTCGAGTTTCATGCGTTCGATGGCACGTCGGTGCAAGCCGTGCGGCCCCGGGTTCCCGCGCGATGGTCGTCCGCAGAACAGGACCGTGCGCTTTCGGGCCTGCTGGACCAGATGCTGACGCTGACCGGAATTCGGCGCCCGGTTCTGTGGTTCTACACGCCGATGATGTGGCCGGTTGCATCCCATGTCGAAGCCGCGGCCGTCGTTTACGACTGCATGGACGAGCTGTCGGCGTTCCGATTCGCACCGTCTGAATTGCTTGAACGCGAAAGCATGCTTCTTGCTGCCGCCGACGTTGTCTTCACGGGCGGCTGGTCGATCTGGGAAGCCAAGCGGCTGCGCCATGACAATATCCACGCCTTCCCGTCTTCGGTGGACGTCGCGCATTTTGCCGCGGCCAGGCAGGCTGACACCGTTCAACCGACTGAACAGACCGCGATCGCTGGCCCTCGGCTTGGGTATTACGGTGTGATCGACGAACGCCTCGACCTCGACCTTGTCCGCGATCTCGCCGCCGCAAGGCCGGACTGGCAGATCGTAATGGTTGGTCCGGTTGTGAAGATTGCACCGGACGACCTTCCGAAGGCCAGTAACATTCGCTGGGTGGGACAGCGGGACTATGCTGATCTGCCGGCGTGGCTGTCGGGTTGGGACGTGGCGCTGATGCCCTTCGCGATCAATGAGGCTACACGCTTCATCAGCCCGACGAAGACGCCCGAATATCTGGCAGCCGGCAAGCCGGTCGTGTCCGCACCTATCCGCGACGTGGTTCGTCATTATGGCGAGCTCGATGGTGTCCACATCGCCCAAGGGCCTGCCGCCTTCATTCGCGCCTGTGAAGCGGCCTTGGACCAGTCCAGAAATCCCGAAAGCTGGCGGCCACAGGCGGATGCCGCACTCGCCTCGCTCAGCTGGGACACCACGTTTGCGAGGATGCGCGGTCACGTCGCAGAGGCGATAGCACGGCGTAAAACGATCAGACCATCCCCGCCCCGGCTTGGCGCGCCTGGAATCCGACGCGGTGCGCGTCAATACGATGTGACGATCTGCGGTGCAGGATTTGCCGGTGCCGTGCTTGCCGAGCGTCTGGCGCAGTCATCCGGTCGTCGTGTCCTGGTGGTTGATCGCCGCGACCATATCGGCGGGAATGCGTACGATTGTCGCGACGCGGCGGGAATTCTGATCCACCGCTATGGCCCGCACATCTTCCACACCAACAGCGACGAGGTGGTGGCCTATCTGTCGCGCTTCACGACCTGGCGTCCCTATGAACACCGGGTCTTGGCGCAGGTGGGTGAACAGCGTCTTCCGATGCCCATCAACCGCACGACCCTGAACGCGCTCTATGGACGATCGATGGCAAGCGATGACGAAGTCAGCGCATTTCTTGCTGCTCAGGCAGAGCCGGTTGCCGAGGTGCGAACCGCCCGTGACGTGGTGGTGAACGCGGTGGGGCGCACGCTCTACGAAACCTTTTTCGAAGGTTACACCCGCAAGCAATGGGGGCTTGATCCCAGCCAGCTTGACAAGACCGTCACCGCCCGCGTTCCCACCCGCACGAATGACGACGATCGCTATTTCACGGACAGCTTCCAGGCCATGCCGACCGAGGGTTACACGCGCATGTTCGAAAACATGCTGGACCATCCGCGGATCGATCTGGCGCTCGGCGTCGATTTCCACAGCCTGCCGGTGCAGGATCGCGCCCCGCTGACGATCTATACCGGTCCGATCGACACCTATTTCGGCCATCGCTTCGGGCCGCTGCCCTATCGCAGTTTGGAATTCCGGCACGAAACCCTGAACCAGCGCCGTTTCCAGGAGGTCGGCGTCGTCAACTATCCGGCGCCGGATGTTCCGTGGACGCGGGTCACCGAATACAAGCATCTGACGGGCCAGGTCCATCCGCAGACCTCGATCAGCTACGAGATACCGTCTGATACGGGTGATCCCTACTACCCGATCCCGCGGCCTGAAAATCAGGCGCTTTTCAAGCGTTACCAGGCATTGGCTGATGCTGAGCCCGGGGTCATCTTCGCCGGTCGTCTCGGCAGCTACCGTTACTACAATATGGATCAGGTTGTCGGTCAGGCGCTTGCCATCCATCGGCGCATGGTCGCGCAGTTGCCGGCGGCCGAGGTTCTGGCTGGCGCGAAATGACGACGCCTTTGCCGCCAGTGCTACTGGTGACGGACAGCCCCGACCCGTCCGGTGTCGGCCGGCACATGCTCAGCCTAGGGGCATCGGCTGCCGCGCAAGGGGTCGATGTGCGGCTGGCCTTTCCGGATCATCCGGCCGGAATCCGGCTGACGACCGAGGCAACGGCGATGGGCCTTCCGGCGCAAGCGGTCCGGTCCGATAGCTGGGACAATGCGCTTGCCGGGGCGAAGATCGTGCACGTCCATGCTGGCATCGGGTGGGAGGGTCATGGCCTGACCCGCGCCGCTGCGCGCCAGGGTGCCAAGGTCATCCGCACCGAGCATCTGCCGTGGCTGCTGACCGATCCCGCTCAGATCGCCCAATATGCTGATGCGGGGGAGGACGTGGATGCCGTGATCGCCGTGTCACGGGACGCGGCTGCGGGCTGGCGGCGTGCATTGTCCGGCATGAACGGTCCGCGCCTTCCGGTCGCGGCCGTCCCGAACGGCATCGCGCATCACCCGATCGACAGGCGAGATCACGTCGGCGCGACCATCCTTTGCGTCGGTCGCTTCACGACGCAGAAGCGCCACGCGACGCTGCTGACGGCCTTCGCGCGACTGCGTCGGGTCCATCCTGAAGCGATGCTTGAGCTTGCTGGAACAGGCCCGTTGGAGCCCTCGCTTCGGCGACTCGCTCGCAGGCTCGGTGTCAGCGATGCGGTTCGCTTCCTCGGTCCGCGCAGTGACGTGCCTACGCTGATGGCAAACGCGACATTGCTGGTCCTCGCCTCGGACTTCGAAGGTCTGCCGCTCGTCGTGCTGGAAGCGATGGCCGCCGGCCTTCCTGTCGTCGCGACCCGTATTGGCGGCACGACCGAGGCTCTTGGACCCGAGCATCCTTGGCTTGTGCCGCCAAGGAACAGCCGGGCGCTGGCGTCTGCGCTGTCTGACGCCCTGCAAGACCCAGAGCATCGTCGCCGGGTGGCGGCGAGGCAGCAGGAACGACTGGGTCGATATTTTACTGCGGACCGGATGGCCGCGGACACCATCCAAATCTGGCGCGCCGCCTGGCAGCGTCGCAACAACGAGGGACATATGGATCGGGTCAGACTTGGCTTCATCGGCGCGGGCGGCATCGCACAACGCCATTTCGGGGTTCTCGAAACCATGACTGACGTTCGCGTAGTGGCCGTCGCCGATCCTGATCGACGACGGGCGGAAGACGCCGCGCAACGGATGGGTGCGACCGCCTTCGATGACCATGAAACCATGCTGGCCGAGGCCGAGATCGATGCGGTCTACATCTGCGTGCCGCCCTTCGCCCATGGCGCCGCCGAAAGGGCGTGCATCGCGAGGGGCTTGCCGTTCTTCGTCGAAAAGCCGTTGTCGCTGGATCTGCAACTGGCCGAGGAGATCGCGGCCGAAGTCGAAACCGCCGGTCTGATCACGGCAGTCGGCTATCACTGGCGCTATCTGGACACGATGGACGAGGCGCGTCGCCACCTTGAGAACAACCCGGCCCATCTGATCCAGGGCTTCTGGATCGACCAGACGCCACCACCCGAATGGTGGTGGCGCGAAGATCGGTCGGGCGGGCAGATCGTTGAACAGGCGACCCACATCATCGATTCCGCGCGATTTCTCGCCGGCGATGTCATTGAAGCATTCGGGATGGACAGCCGCCGAGATCGTGCGGACTTTCCGGGCCTGGATGTTCCCACTGCAACCGCGGCGACCTTGCGCTTTGCAAGCGGGGCAATCGCCAATCTCGGGGCCACGAGCCTGCTGCGCTGGAACCACCGCATCGGGCTGCATGTCTTCTGCGACGCACTGGCGCTGGAAATCACCGACCATGATCTGATGGTCGATATTGGGCAGGGACGGCCGGTTCAGCATGCGTCGGGCGACCCTGTCTGGCGCGAGGATCGGGATTTCATCGAAGCCGTGATGGGTCGCGAAAATCGCATACGCTGTCCCTATGCCGAGGCGCTGGAAACGCACCGCGTGGCGCTGGCGGTGACGCGTTCGGCCCAGACTGGAAACCTTGTGAAGATGGAGGGGCTGCGGGCTGACCCGCAGCCGATCTTTCGTCAAGCCTCTGCGTAAAGCCCCGATCTTGCCAGACCAGCATCGCACCATCCGTTCGATCGGCTTCAGAGAACCGCTCGAACCCTATTTCTTCAACTACGACGAAGGCCCTGCCGGGGACGATCAGGTGCGCCTGGACCTGCTTTACACCGGGCTGTCGGCGGGGACCGAGCTGACATTCATGAAGGGCACGAACCCCTATCTTCACAGTCGCTGGGACGATGCACGGGGATTGTTCGTTCCGGGTGAAGCGTCGGCGCACTATCCCGTCAATTTCATGGGCTACATGGAGGCCGCGCGGGTCATCGACACGCGCTCGGCAGGGTTCGACACGGGCGACGTGGTCGCCGCGTCGTTCGGTCACAAGACGGGCCACATGGCCGATCCGTCCCACGACCTTCTGCTCAAGTTGCCCGAAGGGATCGACCCAATTCTGGGCATCTTCGTGGCTCAGATGGGTCCGATTGCCGCCAACGGTCTTCTTCATGCCGATGCCGAGGAGTTCGGCGCGGCTGTGCCCTTCCTCGGTGCCGGGGTGGAGGGGCGACCGGTGATCGTCTGGGGTGGCGGCACGGTCGGCCTGTTCTGCGCGCTGTTCGCGCGGATGGGTGGCGCCAGCGATATCATCGTCGTCGATCCGGCACCCTTCCGCCAGCAGATCGCACGCGCCATGGGCTTTCAGGCGATGGGCGAGGAGGATGCGATCGGCCATGCCAAGTCCTGGTCCCACAAGATCGGCGGACGTGGGGCGGAATACGTCTTCCAGACCCGTGCGCGCGCCGACAGCCTTCACCGGTGCCTACAGGCCCTGCGGCCGCAAGGGACGGTAATCGACCTCTCCTTCTATCAACGCGGCATGGACGGGCTGAGGTTGGGGGAGGAATTCCACCACAACGGGCTTTCGATCCGGTGCGCGCAGATCAACCGGATGCCGCGCGTCGTCGCCCACGCCTGGGATCAGCGCCGGCTGGCGCGGGAAACCATCCGCCTTTTGAAGGCCGAAGGCGACCTGATCCGACAGCACATGATCACCCATGTCGTTCCTTTCGACGACGCGCCAGGCTTCCTTCGCCGGCTGGTCGCCGAGCGCCCCGATTTCATGCAGGTGGTCTTCGCCCATGAATGACACGGCAAGCGCACGCGAACGCGAGGAGGCGCGGGCGATCGAGACGCTCGCATCCGGTCACATTCCCGAGCCTCATCCGGACGCGGGCAAGATCCGCATCCTGTGGGTCTTTGCCTGGCTCGTCGTCGGCGGTGAGGAAACCGAAGTCCGTCTGCTCGCACGGACGCTAGACCGCAGCCGCTACCGGATCGAGGTGTTGCCCTGTTTCCGCAAGGAATGGATGCCCGACCAGAGCCATCGTCAACTGCGCGACCTCGGCGTCCATGTCGACACCACCGCCTACACGCTTAGCTTCGAGGACACGGTGGACTATGTTCGCCGCAAATTGTGCAGTGCGGATATCGTGATTTCTTCTCAGAACGTCGCCGACATCTATCCTGCACTGAACGGGATGGCGGTCCGTCCACCACTCATCGAACATGGCGGTCTGGTCAGCGAAGCGGTTGCCGGACCGAAACACCACACCACACGCTATGTTGGCGTCTGCGAGTCGATCCGCGCTGCAGCGGCCGCCCGGATGCCCGGCCGACCGCATCATGCGCTGGAAATCCCGTCGATGGTCGATCTGGATGAGTTCGATCCATCCCGCCGTCGTGCGACGCGTGCCTCGCTCGGCGTGAATGAGGACCAGGTACTGATTGGCTGGGTCGGTCGCCTGGATCGCAAGAAGCGGGTCGAGGTTTTCATCACTGCAGCCCTGATGGTCAGTGCCGACTTCCCACAGGCGCGGTTCATCGTCGTTGGTGGGCCGGATGCGTTCATGCCCGATTACGCGCACGATCTGCGCCGGATGGCCGAACCGTTGGCAGGTTGCATCACTTTTACGGGCGATCGTGCCGATGTCCCCGATTTGTTGATGGCGATGGACGCGATGTGCTGGCTGTCGCGCGGCGAGGGCATGCCCCATGTCATCGCCGAAGCGGGCGCCGCGGGTCTGCCGGTCATCGCGACGCCTGACAACGGCGCGCTGCAGCAGATCCGCGATGAGGAGACGGGTCTTTTCGTTCCGCACGAGGATGCGCCAGCCGTGGCTGCCGCGATGCGGCGTCTCATCGTGGACGCTGCCCTTCGCGCCCGGCTGGGAAATGGCCTCCGAGCCCACGTCGAGCAGACCTATTCCGCCGCAATCGTTGTGCCGCAATGGAAAACCCTGATCTCGGAAGTCTTGGCCGAGCGACAGGCCGCCCCGGCGCCATCGACCTTTGACAGCGTCATCCTGGCAGGCTGGGAAAGTTCGACCCATCGACGGCGCGACGGCCGGCGGCTGGATCTTCTGCAGGCGACGGAACATGACGTCCACGCCGCGCAGGATTATCGCCAACTGGGATCGCTTGACATCCGCGCCTGCCGTGACGGCGTGCGCTGGCATCTGGTCGAGCCGTCCGCTGGCCGCTACGATTTTTCCAGCCTGACACCGATGGTCAAAGCGGCGCGGGACACCGGCGCGCAGATCATCTGGGACCTGCTGCATTATGGTTGGCCCGACGATCTCGACATCTGGTCTTCCGCTTTCGTAACGCGTTTCGCAGCCTTTGCACGTGCGGTCGGTCTTCACGTTCGCGATCTGAGCGATGCGGTCCCGATGTGGTGTCCGGTGAATGAGATCAGCTTCTTTAGCTGGGCCGGCGGCGATGCACGCTATCTGAACCCGTTCGCCAGTGGGCGTGGATTCGAGTTGAAGGTACAGCTTGCCCGCGCCTGGCTTGCCGCCGCCGCGGAACTGCGCGCCATCGATCCGCGCGCGCGGTTTCTGATGGCAGAGCCCCTCATCGCCGTTCACCATTCCGATCGCACCGGCCGCCCTCTCTGGGAGGCTCAGGGCCATCATGATGCGCAGTTTCAGGCCTTCGATCTCGTCGCGGGCAGGATCTGGCCGCAGATTGGCGGTGCCGAGGAATGGCTCGATCTTGTCGGGCTGAACTACTACTTCAACAACCAGTGGATTCACGCCGGCACACCGATCGACGTGGATCACCCGCAATACAGTCCGCTCTCTGACCTGCTTGTACAGGTCGGCGCGCGATACGACCGCCCGTTGTTGCTCGCCGAGACAGGGACCGAGGGCGCTCGGCGTGGTCCGTGGTTCGACTACGTGATGGCCGAAACCAGGCGAGCCAGAGCGCGGGGTGTGCCGGTAGAGGGTGTCTGTCTTTATCCCATCGCCAACCATCCCGGCTGGGACGATGACAGGCTGTGCCCGAACGGTTTGCTCGACGCTACGTCTGTAGCGGGGCGCCGCAAGGTCGATCCCGGACTGGCAGACGCGGTCCGCCGGGGTCTCGCCACGGGCGTCTTTTGAGCGCTTCTGGCGCCGATTACGGAACAGAGACGCCCGACAAGTCAGCAGCAGGCGCCGCGACGAGGATCGGGCGATCCTTTCGGGTCGTCAGTGCACGGTCGATTGTCAGCCAGAACCATCAGCGACGCCGCACTGCCATTCTGGTTCGGCGCCCGACAAAAGACAGGAACATTCTGCCCAAACCCTTGTTCAAGGACCCTCACGCCGGGGCCAGATCCGCGCCGGCGGGGACCAGCATGACCATGAAAGGGCAGGAACCATGTTCTATACGGATTACAAGCTTCAGTTCCCGGTGCGCGTCGAGACACCGGATCCGACCTTCGCCAGGGCGCTTCAGCAGGCGATCGGCGGCATCGAGGGCGAGATCCGCGTTGCGATGCAATACATGTTCCAGGCCTGGGGCATGCGCGGTCCCAGCAAATACCGGGATCTTCTGCTGAACACCGCCGCCGAGGAGCTTGGGCATATCGAGATGCTTGCCACGGCGGTCGCGCTGAATCTCGAAGGCGCGCCGCTTAAACTTCAGGAGGAAGGTGCGCAGGACGCGGCTGTCGGGTCGGTGATGGGCGGGCGCAATTTCCGTCAGTTCCTGTCGGCGGGACTTTCGGCGCTGCCGGTCGATGCCGATGGGGTACCCTTCGACATGAGCCATATCTACGCTTCGGGCAACATCGCCGGCGACATGTACGCCAACATCACCGCCGAGGGCACGGGTCGCACGCTGGCCACGCGGCTGTATCACATGACCGGCGATTCCGGGATGCGCGAGATGCTGGCCTATCTGATCGCACGCGACACGATGCACCAGAACCAGTGGCTCGCCGTGATCGAGGAATTGGAGGCTGAAAGGCCTCAGGCGCCGGTGCCGAACTCGTTCCCGCAGGAAGAGGAAAATCAGGACTTCAGCTACGCCTTCCTCGGTTTCGCCGCTGATGGCGCAGAGCCACCCCGGGGCCGGTGGAGCGATGGCGCCTCGATCGACGGTCGCGGTACGTTCAGCATCCGCCCGATGGAGCCCATGGGTGAAGTGCCCGACCTGGGGCCTGGAAGCCCTGCGACCTTTCCCCAGACCTCGCAGTTGCCTGAAGAGGATCAGAACAAATGATCGCGACACGCAGATCGATGTTGGCTTGGGCCGGCGGCGCTGGCGCCGCCGGTCTGGCCGGGCTTCCAACCGGATCGGCAGCCTCAGGCCTTGGCACCGCGATACCGCTGATGACGACGTATCTTGTGGGGGCGGAACGTTATGCCGCCGCAGGCACCTTGAGCCAGATCGCGGTTGGTCAGTCTCTGCACCTGAGACGTGAGGCGGACAATGACTATGATCCAAGGGCAGTCTCGGTCTGGACGCTTGACGAGCGAAAGCTCGGCTACGTGCCGCGGGCGGACAACAAGTCGCTGGCCAACCTGCTCGATGCTGGCGTGCCACTTGCGGCTGGCGTTGCGGAGGTTCGGCACAGCCTTCGCCCGCATGTCGGTCTGACGATTCAGGTTGCGGTCTGAGTGCACAAGGCTGCCGCGTCTCGACAGCTCAGTTAAGTTTGAAAGGAGCCATCCGATGGCTAAGATTTCCGTTCGCGCACACAGCGTGATCGACTATGTGGTGGGCGTGCTTCTGATCCTCGCCCCGTTTCTGCTTGGGTTTGCAACCGGCGGGGCAGCGCAATGGGTTCCGATGCTGCTCGGCATCTCGATCATCGTCTACAGCCTGCTGACCAGCTATGATTTGTCGGTGGCGAAGGTGATACCGTTCAATCTTCACCTTGCGCTGGATCTGGTGGGCGGGCTTTTCCTGCTGCTCTCACCTTGGCTTTTCGGCTTCGCCGAACTGATCTGGTGGCCGCATGTCATCGTCGGCCTTGCTGAGATCGGTGTGGTTTTCATGACCGATCGTCGAGGCGCCGTCCCTGTCCATGTTCGGTCCTGACAACGAGAGCCTTCGTCAGGAGGCTGCCCGGGCCGAATTCCCTTCTGCCGCAGGGGTCTTCTTCGGTCTGGGACTTGGTGGCTTTTTCGATGGCATCGTCCTGCACCAAATCCTGCAATGGCATCACATGGCGTCGAGCGCTGGCTTCGACGTCAGCACCATAGAAGGGCTGCGGTGGAACACGCTCTTCGACGGCCTGTTTCATGCGACGACCTACGTCTTTGTCATCGTCGGACTGGTGCTTCTCTGGCGTTCGGCCCGTCGGTCGCATCTTCGGTGGTCGAGCGGCCTTCTCGCAGGGATGCTGTCGTTCGGTTTCGGTCTTTTCAATCTCGTCGAAGGGATCGTGAACCATCAGATCCTGGGTCTGCACCACGTGAACGAGACCGTACCAGAGCCTCAGTGGATCTACTGGGATATCGGCTTTCTGCTGCTGGGCGCCGCGCTGTTGGGCGTGGGGTTGTTGCTTTGGCGTCGCAATGGCCAGTGAGGTCGTTGAATGGGCGCCGCTGAGATCAAAGGTTCGATATCCGCTGCGGCGGCGCACCCCGAGTAGCCATGGCCAGAAAGGTGTGGAGACGTCGAACGGCCGCGGTGCTTCGCACGCCGCGGCCGCATGAACTTTAAACTTTCCTTTCACCGAGTGTGCGGACCTCAGTTTTCAAGGAAGCGGCGGGCCGAGGGCAGGTTCTTCATCAGCAGGTAATAGCTGACGCCCGCTGGAAGCAGGCTCGCATACCACGAGATGCCCGAGAAGATCAGGGCGAAGACGATGCCCACCAGCATCGCAATGATCGCCGCCATGTTGACGCCGCGATAGGGTCCCTCGGGATCGTAAAGCATCTCCAGGTTCAGCTCGCGCTTGCGCAGGATGAAGTAGTCGACGACCAGGATCGCGAAGATCGGGCCAAGGAATGCCGAATAGGTTCGGATGAACAGGTTCAGCCCGTCCGCCGATTCATCCTTGACCAGTTCCCACGGAAAGGTCGCGAACGCCAGCAGACCCACGACCACGGCCGAAGTCTTGAAGTTCAGCTTGAAGACATCCATCAGCGCGTAGGCTGGCGGCACAACGTTGTTGAGAATGTTCGTCGTGACCTGCGCGAAAGCGATGAACAGCAGCGTCACGACCAGCAGCAGCTTGTTGTCCACGGCGCTGGAGAAGACCTTGATCGGATCGACCTCGCCCGTCGCGCCTGACACCATCAGTCCGATCAAACCCATGAACAGCGTCGCCGGCAGGATCGAGTTTGCATAGATGACGACCTGCCGGACCGGTCCAACGCTGTGGCGCAGTTCTCGCGAATAGTCGGACACGTTGAGCATCATGGTCGAGTAGATGCCCAGAAACAGCATTGTCGCACCCCAGAAGGGCGCACCCCAGGTGCCTTCCACGTTGACCAGGTTCTCGCTGATCTCGGCACCGTACTTGTTGATGACGCTGAAGAACATGTAGACCAGCGCCCCGATGATGAAGACAGAGCCGATGTTTTCCAGCCACTTGATACCGTGGAAACCCAGCACCGAAAGGCCGATCTGAAGCGCCTGGAAACCGATGAAGAAAACCCAGATGTTGGAATAGCCGAACATCGTTTCCGACACGAGGTTCAGTGCGCCTGCGCCGATCCAGCTTTGAAAGCCGAACCAGACGATGGCCGGAACGGACCGGACCAGTGCCGGAATGCGCGTCCCGGTGAACCCGAAGGCGGACCGCGCCTGAACCATGAACGGAATGCCATATTTGTGGCCAGCCTGACCGTTGATCATCAGCGCAAGACCGATGACCGTGCATCCGATGGCGATGGCCACAAAGGTCTGCAGCAGGTTCAGCGTGCCGACCAGACCCGAGCCGATGGTGAATGTCCCGATCGACACGCAACCGCCGAGCCATGCGAACAGGTAGGACCACGGGTCCATGATCCGGGTCTGCTGGGGCGCCAAGCTTTCTTCGCCCATCGCCTTGTGATCGATCGCGGTGCCCTCCTGCACCGTATCAAGCGTCGTCATCGTCCTCTCCTCCCTGAACGTGCTACTTTGTGTTGGGGAATGAATATCCGTTGATCTTGCTGGTCTTCAGTCCGGCGCCGACAAGCGCCTCGATCATTCGCGTGGCCACGCTGACCCCGTCGATCACCGGGATGCCGGTTTCTTCGCTGAGCCACGCGGTCAGATCGGCCATGCCGGCGCATCCCAGCACGACCGCCTCGCAGTGATCTTCTGCAATCGCGCGACGGATTTCGTCGCGGACCTTGTCACGCGCTTCCGATCCCGGCTCTTCCAGCGCCAGAACCGGGATCGAGGCTGCACGGACGCGTCGACACTGATGCGACAGGCCATAGCCGTGGATCAGATGCTCGATCACCGGCACCGAGCGGGGCAGCGTCGTCACGACCGAGAACGACGTGGCGAGCATCGATGCCGCCTTGACCGCTGCTTCGCAGATGCCAAGCACCGGTCCGCTGGCCAGTTCCCGGCACGCGGCGATGCCGGGATCGTCGAAACAGGCAACCACGATCCCGTCGATGCCGCGTGCCTCCGCCTGACGCACCTCGGCGAGCAGACCGGGCAGGGACATCGCCTCGTCGTAATGTCCTTCGATGCTGGCTGGTGAACCGGCGCCGGTCGCACCGTGGATGTTGGTTCCTTTGCTCGCCACCTTGCGGGCGGCTTCGACGATCTTGTCCGTCATCGATATCGTCGAGTTCGGATTTACGACCAGTATTTCCATGATACCCCTCGATTCGTTGACATTGATTGTTAACAATATATGTTGACAAGTCAACGGTCCGTTGTGACGCTTGTTTGACTTCACGCCAAACCCTACGTTCGGCCCGTTGCAGAACCCCGATCTCAAGGTCCCGACCGCTGCCATGGATGCACAGCCCGAAACCATCATTGTCGGTGCCGTCATCGACGCGATCTCCGAGCAACGGCTACCCGCCGGTGCGAAGCTTGGCGAACAAGCGTTAAGCGTTCTTTTCAATTGCAATCGTGCCAATGTCCGGCGGGCCCTTGCCGCTTTGGAGGCCAAGCATGTCGTTGAACTGCGTCCCAATCGCGGGGCCTTCGTGGCGGCGCCTTCCGCCGACGAAGCGCGCGAGATCTTTCAGGCGCGACGTGCGATCGAGCGCACGATCGCCCGTCAGGCGGTGAAGCGTATCGACGCCGATGGGATCGCCCGCCTCAAGGCCAGCATCGCGGCCGAGAACCTTGCCCGTTCGCGCCGCGACAAACCTGCAGAGCTTCGCAGTTCGCAAAATTTCCACATGCTTCTGGCCGAACTCGCAGGCAACCGAGTCTTGCAGCGGTTTCTGGCAGAGCTGACCATGCGCAGCACGCTGATCCTCGGCATGTATGCGCGAGAAGGGCATTCCTGCGCGCATTGCGATGACCACACCGGCATCGTCGATGCGCTGATCGCCCGCGATGAGGCGCTGGTGCTTGATCTGACTGACCGACATCTCCGCCGCCTCGAGGCCGAACTCGATTTCGAGCGCCCTGTTGCCGTCACTGTCAGCCTGAAGGACCAAATCTTCGGATCGTAAGCGGCCGCTCCGCGCCGAGTGAGCGCACCCTCTGTCGAGGGCGGGGCGGACTTGGCGAGCCCGATCCCCAGCGACTAAAGTGGCTGAAACCTTCCTGATCGAGGGCTTGCGATCTCATGACCATGACGGCGCTGTGCCGCGGCGCGAGTGCGACGGACCTCAAAGTGCCGTTTTTCGTCGGCAGTGTCGCACTTTGCCTGGGCGTCTGCCTGATCGGGATCGGACCGCTGACGAACTATTACCTGTCCGACAGCAAGGCGCGCGGCGAGAACACGATGCGGCTGGTCGTCGCCACGCTGAAGGGCGAGCTGGCGCGGTATGAGCGACTTCCGCAGTTGCTGGCCCAGCAGGAGTTGGTGAAGGATGTTGTCTCAGATGATGAAGACCCGGAGCGGGTCGATGCCGCGAATGCGTATCTCGCATCGATCAACACGCTTCTGGGATCTTCGGACCTTTACGTGATGAACCGTGACGGCCTGACCGTGGCCGCAAGCAACTACAATTCGGCGGTGCCGTTCAATGGCCAGAACTTTTCCTATCGACCCTATTTCTCTGATGCTCTGGCAGGCGGGGAAGGGCGGTTCTACGGTCTTGGCACGACATCTCAGCGGCGCGGCTATTACTTCGCAGCGCCCGTCCGGGACGACGGCGAGATTACCGGAGTGATCGCGCAGAAGATCGATCTCGATCTTCTGGAAGAAAGCTGGCGTGCGGCGGAATACGAGATCACCGTCACCGATCCCGAAGGCATCATCTTTCTGTCGGCGCGGCACGACTGGGCCTATGCATCGCTGTCACCGCTCAGCGCCGAGGCCCTGCAGCGATCCCAAGCGATCAGGCGCTACGCCGAGGTGCCGATCGGTGTGCTGCCGCTAAGCGTGACGGGGCGTTACGACGGTGCGGACCTCGTTACCGTGGACGCGCAGGGTGGTGCGCGGCGGTTTCTGGTTATCGCGCAAGAGATGCCGGATGCCGGTTGGACGGTGCGCGTCTTGGTGGACACCGCATCGGCGCGCGCGCAGGCCTGGACCATGGTCCTGCTGGCGGTCCTGGCAATCGCGCTGCTGACACTGGGTATCGCTGTGCTGATGCAGCGTCGATCGCGTCAGCGCGAACTGGCACGCTATCAACGTGAAACGCAGGCTCAGCTTAAATCGCGTGTCGAACGGCGCACGGCGGAACTGGCCTCGGTCAACGCGCGTCTGCGCGACGAGGTCAGCGAGCGTCGTTCAACCGAAACCGAGCTTCGCAGGACGCAGCGCCGGTTGGTCCAATCGGCGAAACTGGCGGCGATCGGACAGATGTCGGCGGCGCTGAGCCATGAATTCAATCAGCCACTGGGCGCGATGCGGAACTTCGCCGAGAACGCGGAAAGCTATATCGAGCGCGGCAGATCGGACGAGGCGCGTCAGAACATCACGCGGATCCTGTCCCTGACCGACCGGATGACAGAGATCAGCCGCACCCTTCGCAACTTTGCCCGCAAGCCGCGTCAGCAACTCGGTCCGGTCGATCTGTCCGCGTTGATCGCCGAAAGCATCGAGGTCATTTCTTGGCGGCTGAAGGGCAAGGCTGTGCGGATCGACGCGGACGCGGTCCCGTCAGGACTGAAGGTCGTGGCCGAGCCGGTGCGCCTGCAGCAGGTGCTGGTGAACCTGCTGGCCAACGCGCTGGACGCCCTGTCCGAAGCCGATGATGCGACGATTACCCTAACGGGCAATAAGACGGATGATCGGGTCATGCTGAAGATTGAGGATGATGGACCGGGCATTCCCGCCGATCTGCGCGAACGGATCTTCGATCCGTTTTTCTCGACCAAGGGGGTCGGCCATGGTCTGGGCTTGGGTCTGTCCATCTCCTACAACATCATCCGCGATTTCGATGGCGAGCTGCGCTTGCTTGACGCATCGGGCAACGGCGCGACGTTCGAGATCGAATTGAGGGCCGCCACGGGTCGGGAAGGGGATCATCGATGAAGGGCCGCGTTCTGGTCATCGACGACGAGGACGATTTCCGTCTGTCTATGGTCCAGGCACTCGATCTAGCCGGGTTCGAGGTCGAGGATCACGCCGATGCGCAGGCTGCGCTGAGCCTTCTGAACTACGGCTTCAAGGGCATCGTCGTTACGGATATACGCATGCCGAACCTGGACGGGTTGACGCTGATGGACCGCGTTGCAGAGATCGATCCCGAAATTCCGGTGATCCTTGTCACCGGCCATGGCGATGTGCAGCTTGCCGTTCGAGCGATGCGCCAAGGGGCGCACGATTTTCTGGAAAAGCCGTTTCGAACGGGTCAGTTGACCGAGATCGCATCCCGCGCGATGGATTTCCGGCGGCTCCTGCTGGAAAATCGTGTGCTGCGGGCTGCTGCAGGACAGGTCGATGATCTTGAGCACCGGCTTGTGGGACGCACCAATGGGATGATTGACCTGCGGCGGCGGATGCGAACCATCGGTCCGACCGAGGCGGACGTGCTGATTGTCGGTGAAACCGGCGTCGGAAAAGAGGTCGTCGCCCGCGCGCTTCACGACCTGTCGCCCCGCGCGACCAGGCCGTTCATCGCGATCGATTGCGCAGCGCTTCCCACGACGCTCATCGAGTCAGAACTGTTTGGCCACGACGCCGGAGCATTCGCCGGCGCGATGCGCGAACGCTACGGCAAACTGGAACATGCGCAGGGCGGCACGATCCTCCTGGACGAGATCGGCTCGCTGCCCATCGAGGTGCAGGGCAAGTTCCTCCGCGCCGTTGAACAGCGCGTCATCACCCGCCTTGGATCCCATGAGGAACGCCCGCTGGACGTGCGCTTCATCGCCACCTCTCGGCATTCGCTGGAAAACGAGGTCGCCGCGGGGCGCTTTCGCGCCGATCTGCTGTATCGACTGAATGTGGTCACGCTCAACGTGCCGCCGCTATCGGAGCGTCGCGATGACATCCCACTGCTCTTCAGCAAGCTTCTGCAGGAGGCGGCCGGACGTTACCGCTGCGCCGCCCCCGCGATGTCCCAGCGCCAGATCGCCGACATCAATGCCCGCCCATGGCCCGGCAACGTGCGCGAGTTACGGAATGCGGCCGATCGCGTTGCTTTGGGTGTCGCGCTGCAGCCCGGCATAGATGATGGCGATCAGCCCATGCGGCTGGCCGATCAGGTCGCGGGGTTTGAACGCAACGTGATCGCAAGCGCGCTTCTGGCCCATGACGGCAGGCTGAAACCCGTCTACGAATCGTTGGGTCTGTCGCGCAAGTCGCTTTACGAAAAGATGCAGAAATACGGCATCGACAAGACTCAGTACGGTTCTTCCGCCGACGACATCGAGGACTGACGTGTGCCGACGGGGACGCGTCGAGACGGGCAATGTCACCATTTCCACCCAATACTGCAGCGCAGCGAGGATTAATCGAGGTTGATGGCGCTAGCATGACTTGAGACCGGCACTGCTGACTTGCTTCTTCCCCCTGTACCTCGGCGCGACCCGAGGATCAGAGAAATCTTGGGAGGAGAACCATGCAAGCCTATCGCATCGCCCTTATGGCAACCGCCGCGCTGTTGACCATTCAACCGGCTGCTGCTCAGGAAACCGACCGTTCGGACTGGCCCAGCAGCATGACTGTCGGGACCGCCAGCCAGGGCGGCACCTATTTCATCTACGGGACCGGTCTCGCCGCGCTGATCAGCCAGAACCTGGGCGTCAACGCCTCGGCCGAGGTAACCGGGGGACCGGTCCAGAACGCCACCCTGGTCGAGACCGGTGATCACCAGATCGGTCTGCTGACCATGGGCCCGGCGTTCGAGGCATGGTCCGGCAACAGCGAACTGGCGCCCGGCGTCGAGCACAAGAAGCTGCGCGCGCTGTTCCCGATGTACCAGACCCCGTTCGAGGCGGTGGCCCTGCAGTCGTCCGGCATCGATGACGTGACCAAGATGGACGGGATGCGGGTCTCTGTCGGTCCGGCGGGTGGTACCGCCGCCACCTACTGGCCGCGCTTCTTCGAGGCGCTGGGTGTCAGCCCCAATGTCAGCTATTCGGGTGCCAGCGATGCGACGGGTCAGGTGAAGGACGGTCTGATCGACGCGTTCTCATTTGCGGCCGGCGTTCCGATCTCGGCCTTTTCGCAGATCGCGGCTGAAAACCCGGTGAATATCTTCGGGTTTACCGATGAGCAGCGCAACACGATCCTTGAGGCAATGCCCGAAGTCTCGGCCTACGATATCCCGGCCGACATGTATCCCGGGATCGAGGGACACGGGACCGTGGCGATGTGGAACTTCGCGACCGCGTCCGAGGACATGTCCGAAAGTCTGGCCTACGAGATCACCAAGCTGGTCATGGAGAACAACGAGGCCATGGTCCAGATCCACGCAGCCGCCGCCGAGACGCTGCCCGAGAACGCAGACAAGAACACGTTCCTGCCCTATCACCCGGGCGCCGTCCGCTACTTCGACGAGGCGGGGATCGAGATCCCGGCCGAGCTTCGCGGCGAGTAACAAGATCCCGGCCGAGCTTCGCGGCGAGTAACACCACGCGATAAAGGCGTGCGCCCTGCCACGGGCGCCGCCATCCCTTTTCCGACCGTGTCTCGCAGCCCTGAGAGGCTGCCAATGGCCCGATGCATCGATCGATGCAGGCGCCGTTCCATTTCGCATCGGAGCATCCCATGTCGCAATCCCAGCATTCGCAGGCAGTCCGTCCGGACGACGACAATCCGGTCATCGCGCAGGGCGTCGATGATGAACCCCTGATGCCGACGCAGCGCGATCTGAACGGCCGGCTCGGCCTGTTCTTTGCCGGCCTCTGCATTGCCTACACCCTCTTCCACATCATGGTGATGAACCTGTTTCCGATGGAGACATGGGCTTATCGCCTGATCCACATCACCGGCGGCCTCATCATCGGCTTCCTCGGTTACTCTGCGCTGGGCCAGGCCGACGGCGACGGACCATCACAGACCCGCATCACCGAACGCAACGCCGCAGAGAAGGCGCTGCTGGGCGTTGCGCTGGTCGCGACCGGCTATGCCTTTGCGATGATCGCGATCGCCTGGCTGGGCCGGTGGACCGCGATGGCTGCGAACCCGCCATCCTTCGTCTTCGGCAGCTTCGGCATTCCGTTGCTGATCGGGACGATCGCGGCCACCGTGGCAGGCTGGCGCTTCTCGGGACGCGAACGCGGCCGCGTCTACGAAGGCGACTGGCTGCTGGCCATCGCCTCGATCGCGGTTCTGGGCTACATCCTGTTCGTGGTGGGTCCGCTGCGGCTGCGTGCGGGGACTGCAATGGCGCAGCCGGGCGACATGTACGCGGCGATGGCGGGCGTCATCCTGATCCTGGAACTGACGCGCCGACTGACCGGCCTTGTCCTGGTCGTCATCGTCAGCATCTTCATCCTGTATTCCTTCGTCGGGCCCTGGCTGCCCGGGTTCCTGAACCATCGCGGCTACGATCCCGCGCGGTTCTTCACCTATATCTTCACCGATCAGGGCATCCTCGGCGCGCCGATCGCCGTATCCTCGACCTACATCATCCTGTTCATCGTCTTCGCGGCGTTTCTGCAAACGTCGAAGGTCGGCGACTACTTCGTGAATTTCGCCTTCGCCGCTGCCGGACAGGCGCGCGGCGGGCCGGCGAAGGTCGCCGTTTTCGCATCGGGCCTGATGGGCATGATCAACGGCACGTCGGCCGGCAACGTCGTCTCGACCGGCTCACTGACCATACCGCTGATGAAGCGCGTGGGCTATCCCGCACGCTCTGCCGCCGCAATCGAGGCCACCGCCTCGTCCGGCGGGCAGATCCTGCCGCCGATCATGGGGGCGGGGGCGTTCATCATGGCCGAGGTGACGGGCATCCCCTACACCGAGATTGTCGTCGCCGCGATCATTCCGGCGGTGCTCTACTTCATCTCGGTCTATTTCATGGTCGATCTTCAGGCGCTGAAGCTGAACATGAAGGGGCTGCCCCGCGCAGAGCTGCCGAAATTCGCGGTGCTGATCCGGCAGGTCTATCTGTTCCTGCCGATCATCATCCTGATCTACACGCTGTTCGCGGGATATTCGGTCATCCGCGCCGGCACGCTGGCGATGATCTCGGCGGCGGTCGTAAGTTGGCTGACGCCGCACCGGATGGGTGTTCGGCAGGTTCTGCACGCGATGGACATGGGCGCACGGATGTCGATCCAGATGGTCGCCGTCTGCGCTGCGGCCGGCATCATCGTTGGCGTCATCGCCCTGACCGGCGTCGGCGCGCGCTTCTCGACGCTACTGCTCAGCATCGCCGACCAGAGCCAGCTTCTGGCGCTGTTCTTCGCCATGTGCATCTCGATCCTGCTTGGCATGGGTATGCCGACCACGGCTGCTTACGCGGTTGCGGCGGCGGTGGTCGCACCGGGACTGGTTTCGCTGGGGATCCCGGTGTTGGTCGCGCATTTCTTTGTTTTCTATTACGCCGTCATGTCGGCCATCACGCCGCCCGTGGCGCTGGCCGCCTATGCCGGGGCGGGTCTGGCCGGGTCAGATCCGATGAAGACCTCGTTCGAGGCCTTCCGGCTGGGGCTGGCGGCGTTCATCGTGCCGTTCATGTTCTTCTCGTCCCACGAATTGTTGATGCAGGGGGAATGGCTGGACATCGTGCACGTGTTCATCTCGGCAATGCTGGGCATGTTCCTGCTTTCGGCGTCGGTCATCGGCTATTACTTCGGACCGCTCAATATCGTGCTGAGGGCGATCCTGCTGGCCGCCGCGCTTGCGATGGTGGACGGCGGCTGGATGACCGACGCGATCGGTCTGGGCGTCGCGGCGGCGCTCTACGCCTTGCAGCGCGGCCGGCGAAACCCACGCACCACCGTCGCATGACGCCATGCGGCAACGCTTCGGGCCGCGACTGGCGTTGGCCCGAAGCCCATCGCCCACTCTTGAGGAGGAGAGTTCATGACACACCACATCCCGAGTTCACGCGCGTTCCGCAGCGGCGCGACAGGCCTAGTCATGGCAGGCGCGCTGTTCTGCCAAGCGGGAATGGCCGTCGCCCAATCCGAAGAAGCATCAGAGCGTGACGAATTCTTCTGGCTGGGCCAGATCAACAAGGCCAGCATCCTGATCAACAGCGAAGAGGGGCTGCTTGATCCGGAACTGGCGCCGTCGATCGGCAACGCGCTTGTCACGGTTCTGGAAAACGGCGAGGCACCCGATGCGGATCGCCCCGGTACCGTCATCACCTTCGAGCCACTCCTGATCGAAGAAGGGGGTGTCGAAGTTACCCTGATCCACGCTGGCCGTTCCAGTCAGGACATGCATGCGACCTATCGCGCGGCGATGCTGCGCGACGGGATGCTGGACCTGGCCGACCAATTGAACGCGACGACCCAAACGCTGGTCGATCTGGCCGGTCGTCACGTGGACACGATCGTTCCGAACTACACCAACGGCGTTGCTGCCCAGCCCAACAGCTACGCGCATTATCTGTTGGGTCACGCTGCCGGGCTGGACCGCGATGCGCAGCGCATCCGCGAGGCTTATGGCCGCATCGATCGCTCGGCGATGGGCACGACGGTCCTGAACGGGACCAGCTGGCCGCTGAACCGGCAGCGGATGGCGGACTACCTTGGCTTTGCATCGGTCGTGGACAACGCCTATGACGCCTCGCAGATCTCTTCGATGGATGAACCGGTCGAGGTCGGCCAGATCATCACGTCGATCGCGCTGCATACCGGCAATTTCGTCGAAGACGTGATTACGCAATATGCCCAGAGCCGTCCGTGGATCCTGCTGGAAGAGGGTGGTGACAACACCTACGTTTCGTCTGCGATGCCGCAGAAGCGCAATCCGGGCATTCTGAATTCGACCCGCAGCGATGCCTCGCAAGCCATCGCGCTGGCGATGGGACCTGTCTGGCAGACCCACAACATCACGCCGGGAATGAGCGATCCGAAGGGAACCGACGAAAACGCGGCCATGCTGGATGCCGGTGTCAGCACGCTCGAACGTCTTGATCGGGTTCTAAAGGCGCTGCAGATCAATCCCGATCGTGCGCTGGAAGAACTGAACAGCGACTGGACCGCGTCGCAGGAGGTCGCCGACATCCTGATGCGCGATCACGGGCTTCCCTTCCGCGAAGGGCATCACGTCGCGTCCGAGATCGTCAGCCATGCGCGTGCGCAAGGGATCGGTCCGCTGGATTTCCCCTATGCCGAAGCCCAGCAGATCTACGCTGAAACCGTTGCGGGGACGGAGTTTGCGCAGGAATTGCCGATGAGTGAGGCCGAGTTCCGCGCGGCGCTGGACCCGGCAGCGATCGTCGCCAACCGCGCCACGTCCGGTGGCCCGCAGCCGGCCGAGGTCGAGCGCATGCTGACCGAAGCCAGGGATCGGCTGGCCGCGCAGAGCGACTGGATCGCCGAACGGCGCGGTCGCATCGACAGCGCGCTGACGCAGCTCGACAGCGATTTCGACGCGATGCTGTCGAAATGACATCGGAAAAGGCGCCCCGATGCGGGCGCCTTTTCGGACCACTCACCTTCTGCAGGGCTCCTATCGGCGCTGACAAAGTTGCCTGACGCAATGCGGCATGCGGGACAGGACTTGCAACTTCGCGCCGGACGGCATGAAACGGACCTGACTGCAGCGTTCGCGAACGCAATCGCCACAGCGCTGCGACAGTTTCAACGCAAGGTCCGCCCATGACACCGCTGAGCAACGCCTCCTCCCAGAGCTACGTCAAGGATCCTCGCAACGAGGGGGTAGAGATTTACGTCAACGGCGATTTCTTCCCGCGCGAAGCGGCGAAGGTATCCATCTTCGATGCGGGCTTCGTTCTCGGCGACGGCGTCTGGGAAGGAGTGCGGCTGGTCAAGGGTCGTCTTCTCGCCATCGACGATCATATCGACCGCCTCTACGAAGGGGCGAATGCGATCCAGCTGGATATCGGTTACGACAAGGCAGGTCTGATCGATGAAATCTGGAAATGCCTTCGCCACAACGACATGGAAGATGGCGTCCATATCCGGCTGATGATCTCGCGCGGCGTCAAATCGACGCCGAACCAGGACCCGCGCTTCATCACGGGCGGCGCGACGATCGTGATCGTGGCCGAATGGAAGCAGCCCAACCCCGACCTGAAACGCACCGGCTTGAAGCTGATGACCTCGACCATCCGCTGTTCGACACCGGATGTGTTCGACCTGCGCCTGAATTCTCACAGCCGGCTGAACTTCATCCAGGCGCTGATCCAGGCGATCAACATGGGCGCGGACGAGGCCTTGATGCTGGACGACCGCGGCTTCGTCGCGTCCTGCAATTCGACCAACTTCTTCATTTTCCGTGGGGATGAATTGTGGACCTCGGACGGGGCGACGTGTTTCAACGGCATCACACGACGCAAGGCGATCAAGCTTTGGGCCGACGCGGGCTATACCGTCCGTGAAGCGCCGTTCACGCTGGCGCAGGTCTATTCTGCCGATGAGGCTTTCGTCACTGGCACCCTGGGCGGGATCACGCCGGTCGCGATGATTGACGGCCGCGCCGTGGGGCAGGGCAGACCCGGCCCGATGACCGCGCGGATCACCGAACTTTATCAAGCCTATGTCGACGGCTGACAACGTCTGAAGCAGGTGCTTGTTCAAAGCGGAAGTCGTCAGCCTTCTTGACAAGCACGGCTTTGAACCGTCACTTTGTTGACGCGCGTCAAGTTTTGCGGGAGGTCGCCGGTGAGCAGCCCGGGCGAAGCGAGGGACGGGACCAAGATGATCACGCGACCGGCGAAGGTCAGAACGATGGAGGAATTCGCCGCACTCAGCGGGATTTCCCGCCCGACCCTGTCGAAATTCTTCAACGATCCGAGCAGCGTGCGCGCCTCGACGCGCGAACGTGTAGAGGCGGCGTTGGAGCGGTTCGACTACACGCCCAATGTCTACGCGATCAACCAGAACCGTCAGTTGACGCGCAATATCGGCATCGTGGTTCCCTACCTTGCCGACCCGTTCTTTGCCGAGGTCGCCCGCAATCTAGAGCCGCTGTGCGCGCAGGCAGGATTCAACCCGATCCTGCTCAGCTCGCATGGCGATGCGGACCGCGAGATCCAGAATCTAGACAGCCTTCGCGGAATTCGCCCCGCGGGGGTTCTGTTGGGCCCGCTGGGTCGCAGGTCGCGTCGCAGCGATGTCGAGGCGTTTTGCCGTGACATTCCGACGGTGCTGTTCGACTGCGACATCGAGGGCGTCGGCGACGCCTATTACGGGTCGAACAACGCCCAGACGGTGGGCGCCGTTGTTGCGCATCTGTGCCGCACAGGCGAGCCGCCAGCCTTTTTCGAGATGCGTCACGCGCCGAACCCGAACGCCAACAAACGCCACGCCGCGTATGAACGGGCGATGCGAGCGCATGGTCACGAGCCGATGTTCCTGACCGTCGAGGGCGAGGGTTGGGCGTTCGAGGAAATTGGCTTCAATGAAGGTTCGCGGCTGATCGCGGCGCGGGCGCTCCCGACGGATACGGTTCTTTGCAGCAACGATCGGCTGGCTATCGGCTTTCTCGCCGCGGCCTACGATCAGGGGCTTCGGGTCGGCAGTGGACCGGGGCACGCATTGCGGGTCGCGGGCAACGACGATCATCCCTACGCAGGCTACACCTGTCCGGCGCTGACGACCGTTTCGCAAGACTACGACTCGATTGCCGGGTGCAGTCTCGAGCGCTTGCTGTCAATCATCGAGTCCGGCGAGCGGCCACCGGTCCGGGAGACGCGGCATTTCGACGGAACGCTGGTCCTGCGCAAGTCTGCTTGACCGAGTCAGAAATTTACGCGCGTAAAGAAATTCGATTGACGCAGCGTCGGTGCGAGGCTTATGGTCGGCCTCGTCACATCCAAGTTCAGGGAGGAATCGGATGTCTCTCAAGCGCATGATCTGCGCCACGACGGCACTGACGATCTGTGCCGCGGCGGCTCAAGCCCAAGAAACCACGATCACCATCGCCACCGTCAACAATGGCGACATGATCCGCATGCAGAGCATGACCGACGCGTTCACCGAAGCGCATCCCGACATCGCTCTGGAATGGGTCACGTTGGAGGAAAACATCCTTCGCGAGCGGGTCACCACGGACATCGCGACCCAGGGCGGTCAGTATGACGTGCTGACGATCGGCACCTACGAAGTTCCGATCTGGGCCAAGCAGCAATGGCTGGTTCCGCTGGAAGACATGGGCGACGATTATGACGTCGACGATCTTCTGCCCGCTGTCCGCGACGCGCTGTCGGTTGACGGCACGCTTTACGCAGCACCCTTCTACGGTGAATCGGCGATGGTGATGTACCGCACCGATCTGGCCGAGGCGGCTGGCGTGACCATTCCCGACAGCCCGACCTGGACGGACATCAAGGCCGCGGCCGAGGCGATGACCGACAAGGACAACGAAGTCTACGGCATCTGCCTTCGCGGCAAGCCGGGCTGGGGCGAAAACATGGCGTTCCTGACTGCGATGGCCAACAGCTATGGCGCGCGCTGGTTCGACATGGACTGGAACCCGCAGTTCGAAAGCGAAGAGTGGAAAGCCGCGCTCACCGATTACCTTGACCTGATGACGAATTACGGTCCTCCGGGCGCGTCGTCGAACGGCTTCAACGAAAACCTGTCGCTGTTCCAGCAGGGTAAGTGCGGCATGTGGATCGACGCCACCGTCGCGGCGAGCTTCGTGACCGATCCCGAGAACTCGACTGTGGCCGATCAGGTCGGCTTCGCGCAGTTCCCGAACAAGGAAGGTGTCGACAACCACGGTAACTGGCTGTGGGCATGGAGCCTTGCGATCCCCGCTTCGTCGCAGAAGCAGGATGCCGCGAAGGACTTCATCGCCTGGGCGACCTCCAAGGGTTACACCGAACTGGTCGCCGAGAAGGACGGCTGGCGCGCTGCGCCTCCGGGGACCCGCACCTCGCTTTACGAGAATGCGGATTATCAGGCCGAGGCACCCTTCGCCGAAATGACGCTGACCTCGATGCAGGCTGCGAACACCCAGAAGTCCTCGGTTCAGGATATCCCCTATACCGGTGGTCAGTTCGTCGCGATCCCGGAATTCCAGGGTATCGGAACGGCCGTGGGCCAGCAGTTCTCGGCGGCGCTTGCCGGTCAATCCTCGGCAGAGGATGCCCTGGCTGCGGCGCAGTCGAACGTCACGCGCGAAATGACCCGCGCGGGCTACATCAAATAAGCCGACAGCAATCGGCGCCGCCCGGGGCTTGCATCCGGGCGGCGCGCGACCGACGATTTCGGGAGGGACGGGCCGCCGCGCGGCTCGCCGGAGGAGGAGCGAGACGATGGCGACACGCCAGACTGCCGGCCTTGCGCGGCTGATGCGCGCACCTGCGATCATTCTTCTGCTGATCTGGATGATCATCCCGCTGGGAATGACGCTGTACTACTCGTTCCTTAACTACAATCTGCTCAATCCCGGCATGACCAGCTGGGCCGGGTGGTTCAACTATCAGTATTTCTACACAGACCCCGCATTCTGGGAATCGATCTGGAACACGCTGGTTCTTGTGCTTGGCGTGCTGGCGATCACCGTCTGCGGCGGCATCGGGATCGCGATCCTGATCGACAAGCCGATCTTCGGACAGGGCATCGTCCGGATCCTGGTGATCAGCCCCTTCTTCGTCATGCCGCCCGTCGCGGCGCTGATCTGGAAGAACATGATCATGCATCCCAGCTACGGGGTGTTCGCCGACATCGCCAAGTTCTTCGGCATGCAGCCGGTTGACTGGTTCGCGCAATTTCCGCTTTTCTCGATCATCATGATCGTTGCCTGGCAATGGTTGCCCTTCGCAACGCTGATCCTGCTGACTGCGCTGCAATCGCTGGACGGCGAGCAGATGGAGGCGGCCGAGATGGACGGTGCCGGTCCGGTCAGCCGCTTCATCTACCTGACGCTGCCGCACATGGCGCGCGCGATCACCGTGGTGATCCTGATCCAGACGATCTTCCTGCTGGGGATCTACGCCGAGATCCTAGTGACCACCAACGGCGGTCCGGGCTATGCCTCGACCAACCTGACCTTCCTGATCTACCGCGCGGCGCGGCTGAACTTCGACATCGGTGGCGCCGCCGCCGGAGGCATCATCGCGGTCGTGCTGGCCAACATCGTCGCCATCTTCCTGATGCGCGCCGTCGGCAAGAACCTGGACTGAGGGTGAACGACACATGGCACGCGCAGTATCCCGCAACACAAAGATCGGCTGGACCATCGCGGCATGGTTCGTGGCGCTGCTGATCTTCTTCCCGATCCTCTACACGATCATTACCAGCCTGAAGACCGAACAGGAGGCGATTTCCGGTTTTAACCTGATCCCGTCCTTCAGCCTGTCAAGCTATGAGACGGTGCAGAGTCAGAACAATTATTGGCGGCCCTTCACCAACTCGGTCGTGATCTCGGTCGGCTCGACCGTTCTGGCCCTGATCGTTGCGATCCCTGCGGCTTGGGCGATGGCGTTTTCACCCACGAAGCGGACTAAGGACATCCTGATGTGGATGCTATCCACCAAGATGATGCCTGCCGTGGCGGTGTTGGTGCCGATCTATCTGATCTTCCTCAAGACCGGGCTGATGGACACGCGGATTGGCCTCGTGATCATCCTGATGCTGATGAACCTGCCGATCGTCGTCTGGATGCTTTACACCTATTTCCGCGAAATTCCGGGCGAAATCCTGGAAGCCGCGCGGATGGATGGTGCCAGTCTTCGTGACGAGATCCTTTATGTGCTGACGCCGATGGCGATCCCCGGCATCGCCTCGACCCTGCTTCTGAACATCATCCTTGCCTGGAACGAGGCGTTCTGGACCATCCAGCTCACGACAACCAATGCCGCGCCGCTTTCGGCCTTCATCGCCAGCTTCTCCAGCCCGCAGGGGCTGTTCTGGGCCAAGCTGTCGGCAGCTTCCACGATGGCCATCGCGCCGATCCTGATCCTCGGCTGGTTCAGCCAGAAACAACTCGTCCGCGGCTTGACCTTCGGCGCCGTGAAGTAGGGAGGAAAGACCATGGGACGCATCACTCTCAATGGCGTGGCCAAGCGCTTCGGCGAGGTCGAGGTCATCCCGCCGCTGGACCTGGACATCGAGGATGGCGAGTTCGTCGTCTTCGTCGGTCCGTCGGGCTGCGGCAAATCGACGCTGCTGCGCCTGATCGCAGGACTGGAAGATGTCAGCGACGGGCGTATCGCGATCGACGGCAAGGACGCCACCGACGCGGGGCCAGCGCAGCGCGGGCTTGCGATGGTGTTCCAGTCCTACGCGCTTTATCCGCACATGTCGGTCCGCAAGAACATCGCCTTTCCGATGCGGATGGCGAAGGTTCCGCAGGCCGAGCAGGACCGCCGGATCGAGGCCGCGGCCAAGGCGCTGAACCTGACGGACTATCTCGATCGCCGTCCGGGACAGCTTTCGGGGGGACAGCGTCAGCGCGTCGCCATCGGCCGCGCCATCGTGCGCGAGCCTGCCGCGTTCCTGTTCGACGAACCGCTTTCGAACCTTGACGCGGCCTTGCGCGTGGGGATGCGGCTAGAGATCAGCGAACTGCACAAGCGTCTCAACACCACGATGATCTACGTCACCCACGACCAGGTCGAGGCGATGACGATGGCCGACAAGATCGTGGTGCTGCGCGCCGGTCATATCGAGCAGGTCGGCAGCCCGCTGGTGTTGTACCGTGAACCGAGAAACCTGTTTGTCGCAGGCTTCATCGGCAGCCCGAAGATGAACCTGATCGAGGGGCCTGAGGCCGCCAAACACGACGCACACACGATCGGCATCCGTCCCGAACATATCGACGTCACCAGGGAAGGCGGGCTCTGGTCGGGCACCGTTGGCGTTGCCGAGCATCTGGGTTCGGACACCTTCTTCCACGTCCACAACACCGGGCTGGCCGAGACCCTGACCGTTCGCGCGCCGGGCGAGGTCAGCTTCGATCATGGTGACCGTATCGGGCTGACGCCGCGCGCTGAGCATATGCACCGGTTTGGCGCGGATGGTTTGCGGATCGCCTGAGACAGACGCGGCGCCCGTCTAGGCGCCCATGGAACAAAAGATCGGAAGACCCATCATGGACGACACGACCAGCGCAGAGGCGGTCCCGCTTCGCAACGCCACCTTGGATCGACTGCCGGAAGACGTCGAGCGGCCGCGCTATGACCGCGGCGCCCTGACGCCCGGTATTGTCCATATCGGCGTCGGTAACTTTCACCGCGCACATCAGGCCTGGTATCTGCATCGCCTGATGCAGGAGGGCCAGGCGCATGACTGGGCGATCGTCGGCGCTGGTGTCCGCGCGGGCGACGCCGCCATGCGCGAGCGTCTCAAGGCGCAGGATTGCCTGTCGACGCTGATCGAGCTGTCGCCCGAGGGGACCTCGGCCGAGATCTGCGGCTCGATGATCGATTTCCTGCCGGTTCAGGACGACAACGCGGCCCTGATCGCGCAGATGTCCGAACCGGCGATCCGGATCGTGTCGCTGACCGTCACCGAGGGTGGATATTTCTTCAACCCGGCGACGGGCGAGTTCGACCCCAGCCACCCTGACATCCGCCATGACGCCGATCATCCCGACACGCCGCGCACCGCTTTCGGCGCGATCGTCGCGGCTCTGGCGAGAAGGCGGCAGGCCGGGCACGGACCCTTCACCGTGCAGAGCTGCGACAACCTTCGCGGCAACGGGGCTATCGTGCGCGAAACCGTCGTCTCGCTCGCGCGCCTGTCGGATTCCGGTCTGGCAGACTGGATCGACACGAAGGTGAGCTTCCCGAATTCGATGGTCGATTGCATCGTTCCTGCGACCGGACCGGATGAGATCGCAAAGGCGCGCGCCTTGGGAATTGAGGACGCAGCACCCGTCACCCACGAGAATTTTCGCCAATGGGTGATCGAGGACAATTTCTGCGCCGGCCGCCCCGATTGGGACCGCGTTGGCGCGACCTTCACCGATGCCGTCCACGACTATGAGGCGATGAAGATCCGCATCCTCAACGCCGGTCATCAGGTTCTGGCCAATGCGGGTGAATTGCTGTCGGTGCCAACCATCGCCGACTGCATGGGCCACAGGCTGATCTCTCGCTTTTTCGAGAAGGTCGAGCGCGAAGAAATCGTGCCCTACGTCCATGCGGTGCCCGACATGGAGCCCCAGGACTACGCCAAGCTGATCGAGCGGCGCTTTTCGAACCCGGCGATCCGCGACACCACGCGCCGCGTCGCCTTCGACGGATCGTCACGGCATACGGGCTTTGTTCTGCCGATCCTGCGTGACGCGCTTGAGGTCGGCGGTTCGGTGCGGGGGCTTGCACTTGTCGAGGCGCTTTGGGCGCGGATGTGTGCCGGCGTGCGCGAGGACAACAGCCTGATCGAACCGAACGATCCGTTCTGGACCCATCTCCATGGTGTCGCAGAGGCCGCACGCGACAATCCGCAGATCTGGCTGGAGCAGCAGCAGATCTATGGCGAATTGGCAGGCAACCGCGAATTCGCCGAACCCTTCGGGATCTGGCTCCAACTGATCTGGGCCAAGGGGACTGAAGCCGCGCTTGAAGCCTATCTGAAGGACTGATCCGCGATGACGACGCTCGGGATCGATCTCGGCACGTCCGGGCTGCGTGCGCTACTGGTTTCGGATGACGGGACGCCGCTCGGCTCGGTCGAGCGAAGCTTCACCGTTCAACGACCGCATCCGGGTTGGTCCGAGCAGGATCCCAGGCAATGGGTCGATGCCCTTGACGATGCCGTCGCCGAATTGTCCGCCCGATATCCTGCCTTCGCCGACCTGACCGGAATCGGTGTCGCCGGTCACATGCACGGCGCGACCCTGCTTGACGAGGCGGGGTCAGTCCTGAGGCCCTGCATCCTGTGGAACGACACCCGCAGCGCGGTTCAGGCGGCACGGCTGGATGCGACGCCGCATGTCCGCGACCTGTCGGGCAACATGGTTTTCCCCGGCTTCACCGCGCCGAAGCTGGCATGGGTTGCCGAGCACGAACCGGACATTTTCGCGAGCGTCTCGATGGTGTTGCTGCCATCGGGTTACATGAACTTTCACCTGACGGGCGAGGCGGTTGCGGACATGTCCGACAGTGCCGGTACGTCGTGGCTCGACGTGGGCGCGCGCGACTGGTCCGACAGGCTGCTGGACGCAGGTGGAATGAGACGCGACCAGATGCCACGTCTTGTCGAGGGCAGTCAGCAGGCAGGTGTCCTGCGGTCCGAGTTGGCGCGCCGCTGGGGCGTCGGCGAGCATGTGATCGTCGCGGGCGGGGCAGGCGACAACGCGGCCGCTGCCTGCGGGATCGGCGCGCTGCGCGACGGACAGGGATTCGTCTCTCTCGGGACCTCGGGCGTTTTGCTGATGGCGCGCGACGAATACCGCCCCGATGCCGCCAGCGCGGTCCATACTTTCTGCCATGCGGTGCCAGACCGCTGGTACCAGATGGGGGTGATCCTGTCCGCGACAGACAGTCTGAACTGGCTGTCTCGCGTGACCGGGGCGCGGCCTGCAGAGCTGGCTTCAGCTCTGGGCGAGACGCTGCGGGCACCGGGACCGGAACTGTTCGTGCCCTATCTGTCGGGTGAGCGGACACCGCATAACGATGCTGCCGCACGCGGCGTCTTCACGGGCCTGGGGGCGGCGACGGGCCGCGAGGACATGACCCGCGCGGTTCTTGAAGGTGTGTCCTTCGCATTGCGTGACTGTGCCGAGGCATTGGCGGGAACCGGCGCACGGGCCGAGTGGCTCTTCGCGATCGGGGGAGGGGCGCAGTCCCTGTACTGGTTGCGACTGCTTGCAACAGTTCTGGATACGCCTCTGGCGGTTCCGGCCTCGGGAGAATTCGGTGCAGCCCTAGGCGCTGCGCGACTGGCACGGCTGGCTGTCACCGGCGAGGCACCGGATGACGTCATCGTCCCGCCCGAAGCGGGCCAGTTGATCGAGCCCGACAAAGCGCTGAGAGGCGCATTCGACGAAACCTACGCGCGATACCGTGCAACCTATCCGGCGATCCGCGACATCGGTAGCGGTTACGCCTGACGCGGGTCGGGATGCCCAGGAAACAGGCATCGCAACCGGTCGAATGACCCGCCACTTGCGCCGATCGCCCGAGCCGCGTCTAAGTTGGCGTCGGAGGACCGCATGTTCGATCGTCGCCTGACCGAAGATTTCCTGCGCGCATTGGAAGGTGTCCGTCGCGGACGCCTGACCCTGACACTTCCCGACGGTGCATCCCACGTCTTCGAGGGTTCGGAGCCGGGCCCGGTCGCCGAGTTCCAAATCCACGATCTGCGCACAATTCCTGCCATTGCGGCCCGCGCCGATGTCGGAATGACCGAAGCCTATCGCGACGGTTGGTGCGACACGCCTGACCTTGCCCGCCTTCTGGAATTCGCGCTGGTGAACGAAGATGAGCTCGACCGCTATATCTACGGCAGCCGCCTTCAGGTGCTGGCGGTCAGGGCGCTTTATCTTTTCAACCGCAACACGCGCGCCGGATCACGTCGGAACATCTCGGCGCATTATGATCTGGGCAACGAATTCTACGCGCTTTGGCTGGATGAAACGATGACCTATTCCTCCGCGCTTTACGCACAGGGTGACGATCTCGCGGGGGCCCAGCGTCGTAAGTACGACCGGATCATCGACAACCTGTCCGGGCTGTCAGGCCGGATCCTGGAAATCGGCTGCGGCTGGGGCGGCTTTGCGGAAAGGGCCGGGCAGCGTGGGGACTTTAACCTCAAGGGTCTGACCCTCTCGCAGCGTCAGGCTGACTACGCGCGCAGACGGCTGGCGGGGGGCGAGGCCGAGATCGCGTTGCAGGATTACCGCGACGAGCCTGGCCGCTTCGACCACATCGTGTCGATCGAGATGTTCGAGGCGGTGGGCGAACGCTACTGGCCGGTCTATTTCGGCAAGCTGCGCGAGGCGCTGACCGACACCGGCCGCGCGATGGTCCAGACGATCAGCGTCGCCGACCGCTATTTCGCGCGCTACCGCAAAAGCGCGGACATGATCCGCAGCTTCATCTTCCCGGGCGGGATGCTGCCGTCGCCGCAAAGGTTCGAGGACGAGGCACAGCGCGCCGGTCTGCGCGTCGAGGACGTCCATGCCTTTGGTCAGGACTACGCGCGGACGCTGCGCGAATGGCTGGCGCGTTTCGATGCACGCCTGCCCGAAATCCGCGCCATGGGCTTTGACGAGGGGTTCATCCGGGTCTGGCGCTTTTACCTTGCCGCCTGCGAGGCTTCCTTCACGGTCGGTCGCACCGATGTCGCGCAGTATCGGCTTGCGCGTGCATGAGATCGCGGCGGGATCGACCGACATCGCGGTAGGCCCGGAGGGACTTGAACCCCCAACCAAGGCGTTATGAGCGCCCTGCTCTGACCAATTGAGCTACAGGCCCGCCGCGGGCGATGCTGTCGCAAATGCCCGTTTGCGGGTCAAGCGAAACTCGACTAAGCGGGTCGCGCGCGCAGGACAGGGGACGATCATGGCCAAGGGCATCAGCTATCGCGACGCAGGTGTGGATATCGACGCGGGCAATGCCCTCGTCGAGCGGATCAAGCCCGCGGCTGCACGCACGAAGCGGACCGGCGTGATGGATGGCCTCGGTGGTTTCGGCGCGCTGTTCGACCCGCGGGCGGCGGGGTTCACCGACCCGGTTCTGGTCGCCGCGACCGATGGTGTCGGAACCAAGCTGCGCATCGCGATCGACAGCGGCAACCTCGACACGATCGGCATCGACCTTGTCGCGATGTGCGTGAACGATCTGGTCTGCCAGGGCGCGGAGCCGCTGTTCTTCCTCGACTATTTTGCGACCGGCAAACTTTCGGTTGATGAGGGCGCGCGCGTCATCGAAGGCATCGCGGAAGGATGCGCACAGTCCGGCTGCGCCCTGATCGGCGGTGAGACGGCGGAAATGCCGGGGATGTATGCCAAGGGCGACTTCGATTTGGCTGGTTTTGCCGTCGGTGCGATGGAACGCGGCACGGCGCTGCCTGCGGGTGTCGCAGAGGGCGATGTGCTGCTGGGTCTTGCCTCGAACGGCGTGCATTCCAACGGCTACTCGCTGGTCCGGCGGCTTGTCGATGTCGCAGGCCTCGGCTGGTCCGATCCCGCGCCCTTCGCGGACGTCTCCGTCGGCGAGGCCTTGCTGGCACCGACGCGCCTCTATGTTCGTCCTTTGTTGGCGGCGATCCGCGCGGGTGGTGTTCACGCCGCTGCGCATATCACCGGGGGCGGGATCACCGAAAACCTGCCACGCGTGCTGCCCGACGACCTTGGTGCCGATATCGATCTTGGTGCCTGGTCGCTGCCACCGGTCTTCCGCTGGCTGGCCGAAATCGGTGGCACGGATCAGGCAGAGATGCTGAAGACCTTCAACAGCGGCATCGGCATGATCCTTGCCGTTGACCCCGATCGCGCCGAGGCTTTGGCCGATCTGCTGACGGCAGAGGGTGAAACCGTGCATCAAATCGGCACGGTCACGGCGGGGCAGGGGGTCCGCTACACCGGCCACCTTTCGTGAAGCGTGTCGCGATCCTGATCTCGGGCGGCGGATCGAACATGGTCCGGCTGCTCGAAAGCATGACAGGCGATCATCCGGCCCGCCCGGTCCTGGTGGCCTCGAACGATCCGACGGCCGGTGGACTGGCCAAGGCCACGTCCATGGGGGTCGAGACGGTCGCGATCGACCACCGCGCGCATCGCGACCGCGAAAGCTTCGAGAGGGCGTTGCTGAAGGCGCTGGACGCGGCGCAGCCCGACATTATCTGCCTCGCCGGGTTCATGCGAATTCTCACGCCCGACTTCATCGACCGATATGCGGGACGGATCCTCAACATCCATCCTTCGCTGCTACCGCTCTACCCGGGGCTGAACACCCATGCCCGCGCCATCGCCGCGGGTGACGGGTTCGGCGGCGCAACTGTTCATCTGGTGACACCGGAACTGGATGCCGGACCGATCCTGGGCCAGGCGCGTGTGCCCATCCATCCGGGCGATGATCCCGAGACGCTCGCCAAGCGCGTTCTGGCGGTCGAGCATCGCCTATATCCGGCCGTTCTGCGCCGCTTCGCGCAAGGCGATCTGGCACGGCAGGATTTGTCCGACGCTTGAGCGACCGCTTGCGGGCGCGCGATCATCCCCTTTGCCAGCGCGGGGCTTTGCGGTTAGAAGCAGTGAAAACGAAATTCAGAGGCGGGAATACATGGCCGAAGACCTCGACATAGACATCGACGATCTCGAGCGTCGGATGAAGGGCGCGATGGAATCGCTGCGCCACGAATTCGGCAGCCTGCGGACCGGCCGCGCTTCGGCCAGCATGGTCGAGCCGGTGATGGTCGATGCCTATGGCAGCCCGACGCCGATCAACCAGATCGGAACGGTCAACGTGCCGGAACCACGCATGGTCACGATCAACATCTGGGACAAGGCCCTGGTCGGCAAGGCCGAGAAGGCGATCCGCGAATCCGGGCTGGGAATCAACCCGCAGCTGAACGGCACGATCATCATGCTGCCGATCCCCGAACTGAACGAGGAACGCCGCCGCGATCTGTCCAAGGTCGCCGCGCAGTATGCTGAAAACGCCCGCGTCGCCATTCGCAACGTCCGTCGCGATGGGATGGATCAGGTCAAGAAGGCCAAGGGCAACGGCATGCCTGAGGACGATCAGAAATTCTGGGAGACCGAGGTCCAGAACCTGACGGATCGCATGATCGGTGAGATCGACAAGTCGCTCGAGGCCAAGCAGGCCGAAATCATGCAGGTCTAGGATCATGGCGGCGGAAACGGCCCGGGCGCTTCAAGGCGACGGCGGCGCGGATGGCAAGCCGCGCCATGTCGCGATCATCATGGATGGCAACGGCCGTTGGGCCATGAACCGTGGCTGGCCACGGCTAGTCGGCCATCGCCGAGGGGCCGAGCGCGTCAAGCAACTGGTTAGGGCCTGTCCCGACATGGGCGTGAACTGGCTGACGGTTTATGCCTTCTCGACCGAGAACTGGAAGCGCTCGACCGAGGAAGTGCTCGGCCTGATGAAGATTTTCCGCCGCTATATCGAGCGCGAGGCCGATGGCCTTGCGGCCGAAGGGGTTCGGCTGCGCTTCATCGGCGGACGCGAGCGGCTTGATCGCAAGCTGCAGGATCTGATGACTGGGATCGAGGCGCGTACTGCCGGAAACACGCGTCTGAACCTGACGGTCGCGATCAATTACGGTGGTCGCGACGAATTGCTCCGTGCGTCGCGGCGTCTGGCGGACAGGATCGCTGCAGGTCACGTCGTCGAACCGACCGAGGCGGATCTGTCCGCCTGCCTTGATACCGCCGGCCAGCCCGACCCGGACCTCGTGATCCGCACCTCGGGCGAGACGCGGACCTCCAATTTCCTGCCTTGGCAGGCGGCTTATGCGGAATATGAGTTTTCGCAGGTTCTGTGGCCGGACTTCACCCCCGAACATCTGGCGTCGATTCTGGATCGCTTCGGTCTGCGCGAGCGGCGTTTCGGCGGCGCATGAGCGCTGCAAGCGCCAGCACGGGGCGCTGGGCCGACCTGTCGCGCCGCGTCGCCTCGGCAGCGGTGCTGCTGGCGATCGGCGTCATGCTCGCGTTGTCGGTCGGAGTTTCGCTGCGTATCGGCATGTCGGCGATCATCGCGTTGACCTTCTGGGAGCTCGCCCGTCTGACCGGCTGGCGACGCCCGGAGCTTCACGGCGACGTATTCGGACGCTGGCGCCCTGCAACGCTGGCTGGCCTGGGTGGGTTCTGCGTCTTTCTTGCGCTGATGTGGCCCAATCCGTTCTCGGTCGTGGCGTTGCTGATCCCGATCCTTTCGGGTCTGCCGGGTGCCGCGCGCGGCAACCGTGCGGTGTTCGCCATCTTCGGCATCGCGATCCTGCTGGTCGGTTTTGGTCTGACGGGCTTTCGCGAAGCCTTGGGTCTGCCCTTCATCCTTTGGCTGATGGGCATCGTCATTGTCTCTGATATTCTTGGCTATTTCGCTGGCAAGCTGATCGGCGGACCGAAGTTCTGGCCCCGGCTCAGTCCCAAAAAGACGTGGTCCGGCACGGTCGCAGGCTGGATCGGCGCGTCGATGGTGGGCGCGGCGCTGTGGCTGACGGGACATGGCGACCCTACACTGGTCTGGCTGTCCCCGCTGGTCGCGCTGGCCGGGCAATTGGGTGACATCGCCGAAAGCTGGTTGAAGCGTCGCGTGGGCGTCAAGGACAGCTCGAACCTGATCCCCGGCCACGGAGGCTTCATGGATCGCTTCGATGCCGTGTCCGGGGCGACCCTGGCCGTAATGGCCATCGGGTTTATCACCGCGCTGCCCAAGGTGTTCTAGACAGTGCGACGGATTTCCCTGTTCGGTGCGACCGGCTCGGTCGGTGAAAGCTGCTTTGACCTGCTTCAGCGCGCAGGGGGCGCCGACGTGTTCCGAACCGTCGCGCTGAGCGGCGGTGCCAATATTGCGCGTCTGGCGGAAATGGCGCGGACGCTGAAGGCCGAGGTTGCGGTCACCGCCTATGACGAGCGTCTGGATGACCTGCGTGCGGCGCTGGTGGGTTCGGGGGTCGAGGCTGCGGCAGGTGCCACGGCATTGGCAGAGGCGGCGGAGCGGCCTGCCGATTGGACATTGTCGGCGATCGTGGGCGCGGCGGGACTGGCACCGGGTCTCGCGGCACTTGAACGGGGCGGCACGCTTGCGCTTGCCAACAAGGAATCGCTGGTTTGCGCAGGCGAGCTGGTCAAGCAGGCCGCCGCCCGCTCGGGTGCGAAGATCATCCCGGTCGACTCGGAACATTCAGCCATCTTTCAGGCGCTTGGACAGGACAAGCTCGATACCGTCGAGCATGTGACGATCACCGCATCGGGCGGCGCTTTCCGGGACTGGCCGCTGGAGCAGCTTGCCCGTGCGACGGTCGCTCAGGCCTCGACCCATCCGAACTGGGCGATGGGGCAGCGGATCACGATCGATTCCGCCTCGATGTTCAACAAGGCGATGGAGGTGATCGAGGCGCATGTGTTCTTCGATCTCGACTCGCACCGCATCCGTGTGCTGGTGCATCCCGAATCCATCGTTCACGCGATGGTCACCCATCTCGACGGCGGCACGATCGCGCATCTGGGGCCGCCCGACATGCGCCACGCCATCGGTTACGCGCTGAACTGGCCAGACCGGCAGGCCCTGCCGTTGCCGGTCTTGGACCTTGCGCGGATCGGAACGCTGAACTTCCGCGAACCTGATGAAGAACGTTGGCCCGCCCTTCGTCTCGCGCGCGGCGTGATGGCCGCTGGTGGCGCGGCGGGCGCCGTCTTCAACGCCGCCAAGGAGCAGGCGCTTGACGATTTCATCGCGGGGCGTGTCGGATTTACAGATATGGCTGCCTGCGTGGCTGATACGCTTGATGCCTTGTCGGGCGAGGCGGGCTTCACGACACCGCCCCCCGATCTTGAGACCGTTCTGGCCTGGGACCGGGCCGCAAGACGAAAGGCCGCCCGATGAGTGAGCTTCTTCCCCAGTTCGGCGGCACGCTTTGGACGATTGCGGCCTTCATCATCGCGCTTTCCGTGATCGTCACGATCCATGAATTGGGCCATTATCTGGTGGGCCGGTGGTCTGGAATTTACGCCGAGGTGTTTTCGGTCGGCTTCGGACCGCGGTTGTTTGCGCGGCGTGACCGTCGCGGGACGGTCTGGCAGATCGCGGCGCTTCCCTTGGGCGGATATGTCCGCTTTCTGGGCGACGCCAATGCGGCCAGCGCCGGGACTGGTCGTCCCGTCGATCCGGCCCGGGCGCGACAGACGCTCGGCGGCGCGCCGCTTTGGGCGCGGTTCTCGACCCTTTTGGCCGGGCCGTTCTTCAACTTCATCCTCTCGATCCTGATCTTTGGCGGTTTCGCGCTGGTTCAGGGACTTCCCACGGAAACCGTTCGTATCGGCGGCATCACCGACGCGCCCCCGGGCGTGGTCAACGAATTGCAGCCCGGCGATACGGTGCTGGCCGTCGACGGCCGTCCGGTCGAGGACTGGTCATCCTATTACGCACTGGTCGAGGATCTGCCGCCGGCCGCGGGTCACGATTGGCGCGTGCTGCGCGACGGATCGGAGATCACCGTCACCGGCCCGGATCCGATGCCGGCCCGGGTCAGCGGTGTCGCGCCGCGCTCTGCCGCTGCCGATGCCGGGCTGCGCGCGGGCGATGTCATCGTGGCGGTGGACGGCACGCCGCTGACGCGGTTTTCCGAACTGCGCGACCGTGTCGAAGCCGCGGCAGGTGAGCCGCTGTCGCTGGACGTGTGGCGGCCCGGCAGCGGCACGATGGCCTTCACCCTGGTCCCGCGTCAGCAGGATTTTCCCGTCGCCGATGGTGGCTATGAACAGCGCTGGATGATCGGGGTCACCGGTGGGCAAAGCTACATGACGCCGGAAACGCGTCAGGCCGGCCCGTTCGAGGCGCTGTGGCTGGGCGTGACGCAGACCTGGTCGATCATCACCGGTTCCCTGTCTGGGATGTGGGCGATGATTTCGGGGCAGATCGGAACCTGCAACCTGGGTGGCGCGATCAGCATCGCCGAAAGCACCGGCCATGCGGCCAGTGCGGGGGGCGCCGATTTCCTGTGGTGGATCGCGGTCCTGTCCGCCGCGATCGGCTTCCTGAACCTGCTGCCGATCCCCGTGCTCGACGGGGGCCACCTGATGTTCTACGCCTTCGAAGCCGTCACCGGACGTCCGCCGTCGGACCGCGCACTAAATCTGCTGACCTCGATCGGCCTTGCAGCGGTCCTCATGTTGATGATTTTCGGTCTCACGAACGATATTTTGTGTCCCTGAGGCTGCGTTCCGTTTTGACAGTGCCGCTCCGTTAAGGATACAGGTTTTCGGAAAAACAGGCCGCCGAAGCGGCCATCCGAGGCTGGACCAGTCGGAACGGAAGGGGCGGACATGACACGGAAACACGGTAAGCAGGCCACGGCGCTTGCCCTGATACTGGCGCTGGCGACGCCGGCGGGAATGGTCGCGACCCCCGCCTCGGCCTATCAGTTCAGCAATGTTCAGATCGAAGGCGCGCAGCGGATCGAGCCCGAGACGATCCTGTCCTATGCCGACGTCGCGCGCGGGCAGGAGGTTTCGGCGGGCGAGCTGAACGACGCCACGCAACGTCTGTTGGGTTCGGGCCTGTTCGAAACGGTCGAGGTTATCCCGCAAGGATCGACGCTGGTGATCCGGGTTCAGGAATATCCGACGGTCAACATCATCAACTTCGAGGGCAATCGCCGCCTGAATAATGAACGTCTTGCTTCGGTGGTTCAGTCGCAGTCTCGGCGGGTCTATCAACCAAGCCAGGCGCTGGCCGACGCCAACGCGATCGCGCGGCTTTACGCATCCGAAGGGCGGCTGGCCGCGCGGGTCGATCCGCGCATCATTCGCCGCGACGGCAACCGCGTCGATCTGGTCTTCGAGATCCGCGAAGGCGACCTGACAGAGATCGAGCGCATCGGCTTCACGGGCAACCGCGCGTTTTCGGATCGCCGCCTGCGTCAAGTGCTGGAGACCAAGCAGGCTGGGATCCTGCGCCGCTTCATCCGCTCGGACACGTTTCAGCCTGATCGCATCCCACTGGACCAGCAGCTGCTGACCGACTTCTATCGCTCGCGTGGCTATGCCGACTTCCGGGTCCAGGCCATCGCGCCCGAGATCACGCGCGAACGCGATGCGTTCTACGTGACCTTCAACATCCAGGAAGGGCAGCGCTTCCGGTTCGGTAACGTCACCACGGTGTCGCAAATCCCCGGCATCGACGCAGCACAGTTCCAGGCGCAGAACCGCGTTCGGCGGGGCGAGGTCTACAACCCTTCGGTCATCGACAACACCATCCGTCGGATGGAGACGGTCGCGCTTCAGCAGGGCTATGATTTCGTCAGTATCGAGCCGCAGATCACGCGTAACCTCGACAACCGCACGCTCGATCTGACCTTCGTGCTGACACGCGGCCCGCGTATCTTCGTCGAACGCATCGACATCGAGGGCAACACCACGACGCTCGACCGCGTGATCCGACGCCAGTTCCGCACGGTCGAGGGCGACCCTTTCAATCCGCGCGAAATCCGCAACTCGGCCGAACGCATCCGCGCGCTGGGTTATTTCAGCGACGCGCAGGTCGAGACCCGTCAGGGCACCAGCGATCAACAGGTGATCGTCGACGTCAACGTCGAGGAACAGCCCACCGGTTCGCTCAGCTTCGGGGCGTCCTACGGACAAAGTGACGGGGTCGGTTTCAACGCCTCGCTGTCAGAACGGAACTTCCTTGGTCGGGGCCAGGAAGTGTCGCTGGGCTTCTCGACTGTCAGCGGAAGCCAGTCGGCTGAACTTCGGTTCAGCGAGCCCTATTTCCTGGGCCGCGACCTGCGGTTCAATTTCTCGACCTTCTACATCACGACCGACAACGATTTCGCCCGCTACGACACGCGGCGCGTCGGTTTCTCGAGCGGGATCGAGTTTCCCGTGTCGGAAAACGGCCGGCTCGAGCTGCGCTACCGCGCAAGCAAGGACACGATCCTGAACGTCACCGAGGACAGCTCCGAAATCCTTCAGCGCGAAGAAGGCGGGCTCGTCACCTCGTCCTTGGGCTACAGCTATACCTATGACAGCCGCATCACGCGACTTGATCCGCTGACGGCTTATCGCTTCCGCTTCTCGCAGGATGTTGCCGGGATTGGCGGCGACGTCGAGAACGTCAATTCCACGCTGCTTGCCGGCGTCGAGAGCCGCGCTTGGCGTGAAGAGGTCGTGATGCGCGCGGAGGTTGAGGCCGGTGCGCTGTATACCTACGGCGACGAATCCTCGCGGGTGATCGACCGCTACCGTAACGGCTCCAAGATCCGTGGCTTCGAACCCAATGGGATCGGCCCCCGCGATCTGGAAGCCGAGAACCAGGACGCACTCGGCGGTGAATACTTCTGGGCGGTCCGCGCGGAAGCACAGTTCCCGCTGGGACTGCCAGAGGAATACGGGATCACCGGCGGCGTCTTCGCCGATGCCGGCTCGATCTGGAGCCTCGGCGACACGGTCGGCACCAACGGCGTCGAGGTCGACGACAGCATGAACATCCGCGCGGCCGTCGGCGTCTCGGTCTTCTGGACGACACCGATCGGACCACTGCGCTTCAACTTCGCCAAACCCCTCAAGAAAGAGGATTATGACGAAGAACAGGCGTTCGATCTGACGATTTCGACCCAGTTCTGATGCGCGCGGCGGTCAAGGCGCCGCTCGCCGCACTGGCGATCGTCACGCTGGTTTCGGTCGGGGCAGCTTCCGCGCAGGAAAGCGCGCCAAGCCCGGCGGACAGTCTGCTGCCAGATCCGACCTTGCCGGACCCGCCGCTGGACGACGTGCCCGAGGGGCAGGCCCCCGCTGATCCCGCCGCTGGCCTGCCCTCCCAGACGATCGAGGGGGCTGCGGATGACGGCGACATGGTTTCACCCATTCTCAGTGTCGATGCGGATGCGCTTTTCGGCGCTTCGATCTGGGGCAAGCGCGTGCAGACGGAACTGGAGGCACAAGGCAGCACCCTGCAGGCCGAAAACGATCGCCTTGCGCGGCAATTGTCGGACGAAGAAGCGGCGCTCACCGCTGAACGCCCCGATCTGGACCCGGCGGTCTTCCGCCAGCGGGCGGAAGCGTTCGACAGCCGTGCCACCACCATCCGCCGCGAGCGGGCGCAGGCTGTCGCCGATCTGAACGCGAGGGCCGAGGCGGATCGCAACGCCTTCTATCAAGCCGCGCTGCCCCTGATGGGGACGCTGATGCAGGAACGTGGTGCGGTCGCCGTCCTGGACCGCCGAACTGTCTTCGTGTCTGTCGACCAGATCGACATCACCGAAGAATTGATCGCCCGGATCGACGCTGAACTGGGTGATGGTGCGGAAAACTCTCCGCTGAACCTGCCTTCCGAGGCCGCCACGACCGAGCCCCAGCCGGAAAACTAGGGCAGCGTCGCGATCCGGTCGGAGAGCAGCGCAAAAAGCGCGTCGCGATCCACTTCGCGCAGGAACAGCGCATTGGCATCGCGGCCTGTCACTCGCCACCAATCGGCGACGGTCATGCCGCGGGTGAAACGGCCTTCGGTCTCGATCTCCACATTGATCTCGCGCCCCTCGAACAATTCCGGTCGGATCAGCCAGGCGATCGCGCAGGGATCGTGCAAGGGGGCACCGAGGCTGCCGTATTTCTCGCGGTCGTACCGCTCGAAGAAATCCGTCCAGCCCGCGACCGCGGGGCCGCATCTGTTCGGCAGCGATCGCATGGCCTCGACCCATTCGCGCGACGTCAGCGCACGGTGCGTCACGTCGAGCGAGGCGACCGTCAGCGGCACGCCCGAGGCGAAGACGATCGCGGCGGCTTCGGGATCGACGTAGATGTTGAATTCTGCCGCGGGCGTGATGTTGCCGACCTCGAAATAGGCGCCGCCCATAAGGACAACGCGGGCGACGCGCGACACGATGTCGGGTGCGCGCTCGAATGCGGTCGCGATATTGGTCAGCGGACCGATCGGCACCAGCGTGACCGAGCCAGGTTCCTCGCGGCGCAGCGTGTCGATGATGAAATCGACGGCGTGACCGTCAGCAAGCGGCATGGTCGGGTCCGGAAGCGCGATACCGTCCAGACCGGTCTGACCGTGGACATGTTCGGCTGTCACCAGATCGCCGGCCATCGGCCTGTCGCAGCCGGCATGGACAGGCAGGTCGCTGCGCCCGGCCAGCTCGCAGATGCGGCGTGCATTCGCCTCTGTCAGCGACAGGGGCACGTTGCCGGCAACGGCTGTCAGACCCAGAACGTCGAGTTCCGGGCTCGCCAGCGCCAGCAGGATCGCCACGGCGTCGTCCTGTCCTGGATCGGTGTCGATGATGATCTTCTGTGCCATGAAGCCTCCGTCACGAAGCCGGACCCTGACCCGACATGGAAAGGGGCACAAGCCCGAAAGCTCATGCCCCTTTGACTGGATCAGTCAGTCTATCCTCAGCCGTCGAAATCGACCTCTTCGATCAGCGTCAGCGCTTTGGGGCGCAGGCGCGAGATTTCGGTCAGCGGCGTTTCGTCCGACGTGAATTCACCCCAGCTCGCGACCAGTTCGGACCGCTCGACATGGTCCGAGACAGGAAATTCGTAGTTGGTTTCGGCGTAGATCTTCTGCGCTTCATCGCTGACCAGAAATTCCATCAGCTGCAGCGCGGCATCGCGGTTCGGCGCGGACTTGGTCATCGCCACGCCGGAGACGTTCACATGGGTGCCGCCGTCCTCGAAGGTCGGGAAGACGATGCGAACCGAGTCGGCCCATTCCTTCTGCTCGTCGTCCTTCAGCATCTGGCCCATGTAATAGGTGTTCCCCAGGCTGATGTCGCATTCGCCGGCCCAGATCGACTTGACCTGTGCCCGGTCGTTGCCCTCGGGCTTCTTGGCGAGGTTCGCCTTCACGCCTTCCAGCCAGGCCTTGGTCTCCTCGGGGCCGTGATGGGCGAGGAAGGCGGCCGTCAGCGCGACGTTGTAGTCGTTGGTGAAGGGGCGCGTGCAGATCCGGCCCCTCCATTTCGGATCGGCCAGATCCTCGTAGGTCGTGACCTCGCCGTCCGCGACCCGGTCCTTGCTTGCGTACACGATCCGCGCGCGCGTGGTCAGCCCGAACCATTCGTTGTCGGCATCTCGCAGGTTTTCCGGGATGATCTCCAGCGCATCGTCCTCGACCGGCTGCGTTACGCCTGCCTCCTTGACCTCACCCAGCCGGGCAACGTCCACCGTCATGATCAGGTCGGCGGGGCTGCGATCACCCTCGGCTTTCAGGCGCTCGACCATGCCCGTATCGACGAAGGCGGTGTTGACCGCGATCCCCGTCGCCTCGGTGAAGGCATCGGTCAGGGGCTTCAGCAGCTCGGGCTGACGGTGCGAATAAATGTTGACCTCTTGGGCCAGGGCGGGAAGGGCAGAGGTGCCCAGCAGGGCAGCGATCAGGATGGGGCGCATGCGCGACTCCTTTGCTCGGGTTTGTGGCGCCTTGTTGGCAGGACTTGTGCTGGGCGTCAACAAAGTCCGACCGAAAAAATCGGATACGGCGCTCCGTTGACCCCGTCATCCGCGCGCACTACGTCGCGCGCATGGCACGCACACCGCTTTTGCAACTGACCGACATCGCACTGACCTTTGGCGGCAATCCCGTCTTCGAGGACCTGTCGCTGACCATCCAGCCCGGTGACAGGGTGGCGCTGGTCGGAAGGAACGGGTCCGGGAAATCGACTCTGATGAAGGTGATGGCCGGTCTGGTCGAGCCTGATCGCGGCGAGGTCGTCAGCCCCACCGGCACGCGGGTCGGCTATATGGAGCAGGACCCCGATCTGTCTGCCTTTGCGACCCTTGGCGAATTTGCCCGGGCCGGACTGGATGAAGGGCAGGGCTATCTGGTCGAGATGGCTGCCGAAGGCCTGAAGTTCGACGCATCCCGGCCAGTTCAGACGGCATCGGGCGGTGAACGTCGGCGAGCCGCGCTGGCCCGCCTCTTGGCCGAAGCGCCGGACCTGATGCTTCTGGACGAACCGACCAACCATCTCGACATCGAAGCGATCGGTTGGCTTGAGGAACAGCTTGCCGCAACCCGCTCGGCCTTCGTGCTGATCAGCCACGACCGCGCCTTCCTGCGCGCGGCGACCCGCGCGACCCTGTGGATCGACCGCGGCGTGGTTCGACGTCAGGAAAAGGGTTTTGAAGCGTTCGAGGAGTGGCGCGAAACCACCTGGGCCGCCGAGGACGAGGCGCGCCACAAGCTGGACCGAAAGATCAAGGCGGAAGCGCGCTGGGCCGTCGAGGGAATCAGTGCGCGTCGCAAGCGCAATCAGGGGCGGGTGCGCGCGTTGCAGGACCTGCGCGCTGAACGCGCGGCGCAGATCCGGCGGCAAGGCACGGCAGCGATGGCGCTGGAATCCGGTCCGCAATCGGGCAAGCGGGTGATCGAAGCCAAGGGCATCGCCAAGGATTTCGGTGACAGGACGATCCTGAAGCCGTTCGATCTGCGCGTGCAGCGTGGCGACCGGATCGCCTTTGTCGGACCCAATGGCGTCGGAAAGACGACGCTGATCCGCATGCTGACGGGCGAGATCGCGCCCGACGCCGGCAGCGTCACGCAGGGCACAAACCTCGATATCGCGGTCTTCGATCAGGCGCGCGCGGCGCTGGACCCTGACATGAGCCTTTGGGACAGCCTGACCGGAGATCCCGAGATGCGCGTGTCGGGTCGCGCCGACCAGGTCATGGTCCGTGGCCAGCCACGCCATGTCGTGGGCTATCTGAAGGATTTCCTCTTCGACGAAGGACAGGCGCGCGCGCCTGTGCGCAGCCTGTCGGGGGGCGAAAAGGCGCGGCTGCTGCTGGCGCGGATCATGGCGCGGCCGTCGAACCTGCTTGTCCTGGACGAGCCGACCAATGATCTTGACGTCGAGACGCTGGATCTGCTGCAGGACATTCTGGGCGATTATGACGGCACCGTTCTGCTGGTCAGCCACGACCGCGATTTCATCGACCGTGTGGCGGACACCACCGTCGCAATGGAGGGGGACGGGCGCGCCGTGATCTATCCGGGCGGCTGGTCGGATTATCGGTCGCAGCGTCCCCAGACGGCGGTCGCAACGGCCACGCCAGAGCCTGCGTCATCGAAGCCGACGCCGGAGACGGTGACGCCAAAGACGCCGCGCGACGGCCTGAGCTTCACCGAACGTCACCGGTTGGAGGCTTTGCCCGCGATGATCGAGCGGCTGGAGGCCGAGATCGCGAAACTGTCGGATTTCTTGGCCGACCCCGATCTGTTCACGACGGCGCCTGCCAAGTTCAACAAGGCGACCGAAGCGTTAGCCGAACGTCAGGAGAAGCTGTCGCAGGCCGAGGAAGAGTGGCTCGCCCTGGAAGAGCGCGCAAATTAGAAAAGCCTTCATCGCTGCCTGCCTTCCTGGGTGCACGGTTCGTATCGGGATGATCCTGCAATGCATGTTTCGACATGTCTTCTCACGGTCGCGCTTGGAGCGGCGCTGATGGCGATGCCGATGCTCGTATTTCATCGAGCCGATCTTCGCGCGGAACGACGAGAGAGGGCTTGGTTTCACCACAGCCGATGGTCCGTTCTGAGAGGCTTCCCGCCGGAATGATTGCGGCACGGCTGAGGCTCCCGAGATTATCGATTGGCCGTCGGGCGTGGGGAATCGTCGGCGTCCAGCCGGACGTATGGCCGCTGATAAAAGTTCACTCATCCTGCCAACCGAAGGTCCTTGCTGCATCGCTTGCGGCGACGTGACGGTCGGATGAAATCCGCCGACATTCTTGAAAAAACTAGGGATTCTCTTTTTTGTAGGTGTACACTAGCAACGGGAAACCAAGCCGAAGCCCTTGGTCTTGATTCGCGCTGGAACAGGTTCGTTCTCATGCCAGACCGCATAAATTTCATGAAAGACATTGCCGCCGGTGGGACCGATCCCGGGCAGATGATGACGGCGTTGGACCGCCTGATTCAGCAGGTTGTCGGCATGAAGATGTGTACGCTGATCCGCGTCGATGAGGACAATGCATCGGGCATGCGGATCCACTCGACCGAGCCGGTCAAGTTCCCGATCTCGACGCCCAAGGATATGCAAGGCCGCGCCTGGCGGAGCAAGATCGTCGTCAGTCAGGAGCATCTGGTCGCGAACAGCTACGATGAAATCGCCGCTATTTTCGGCGACGCCGAGAAGCTTCGCGAGGTGGGCTGCGAAAGCTGCCTCTGCCTTCCGATCGTGGTGAAGAACAAGCTGCTTGGGACGCTGAACATCCTGCACGAGGAAGGCTACTTCACTCCAGAGCGCGTCGCCGCTGCCGAAAGCCTGACGATGCCCGCCGCGATCATCCTGATGGCGAGTTTCGAACTCGATGGTGTTCCGTCATCGGACAACTCTGCCCAGCAGGAACGCGGAGGGATCGACGGCCATGCCTTCGACGCCATCAATCCATCATCCAAAAGCGCAAGCTCCGCTGACGCGGTCCCGCGCCGTCAGGGTGACGGTGCGTCGTCTGACTCGTCGGACGGTTCTTCTTCCTGACCGTCCCCCGCCGCGCTGCTGCGGCGGCCACGAAATCCGGTTGCGACGACGAATTTCTCGGATGAATCACTGCGGCTCGCCGGCGGCTTGACGTTCGCCACCTTGTCGAAGTTCTGCTTCAGCATGGTCTGCATTTCGGCCTCGGCGCCACCTGCCAGGACCTTGGCGACAAAGGTGCCGCCCGGTTCAAGCACGTCAAACGCCAGTTGCGCGGCCGCTTCGACAAGCGCGACGATGCGCAGGTGATCGGTGCCCTTGTGACCGCTGGATGCAGCAGCCATGTCCGACATCACGACGTCGGCCGGTCCGCCCAGCCAGTCCTTGACCCGATCGTCGGCGCCGTCTTCCAGAAAATCGAGAACGTGGATCTCCGCCCCGGCGATGGGATCGACCTCCTGCAGGTCGACGCCGAGCACGCGCCCCTGCGCCTTGCCGCCTGTTTCGCCAAGTGCGTTGACCCGCGCCACGGCAACCTGACACCAGCCGCCGGGTGCGCAGCCCAGATCGACGACCCGTGCGCCGGGGGTCAGGAAACGGTACTTGTCATCCAGTTCGAGGATCTTGTAGGCGGCGCGTCCCCGATAACCCTCGCGCCGCGCGCGAGCCACGTAGGGATCGTTCAACTGTCGTTCCAGCCACAGCTTGCTGGACAGTTTGCGTCCTTTCGCCGTCTTTACCCGGACCTTCAGGTCGCGCTGGCCGCGCCCGCTGGTCTTGCCCGCGCGGCTGCCGCCTCCGGTCGCTTTGCTCATCAGGCCACTCCGCTCATTCCGTCCGTCGTCAGCACCCCATCGCGCACCATCTGGGCATAGAGCAACCCCTCGCGCAGGCCACGATCGGCGACCGAGAGCCGATTTGTCGGCCAGACACGCATCAGCGTCTGAAGGATCGCCGCCCCTGACATGATCAGCGCATGACGCTCCCGCCCAATCCTGGGGTCATTGCGCCGTCCTTCGGGACCCAGCGTCAGATAGGTGCGGATCACGCGGTCGATCTGGTCGCTGGTCATCGTCAATCCGTCAACCTTGGTCCGGTCGTAGCGACGCAAGCCCAGATGGCTGGCGGCGACCGTCGTCACCGTCCCCGACGTCCCGATGATCTGGAAGCCTTCGTCCGGGGGCTCGTTCGCGTAGGGGGTGAAATCGGCCAGCATCTCCTCGAAATACCAGCTCATCAGCGCGAACCGCCCCTGATCATCCTCCACATCCGCGAACTGGTCGCGCAGTGTGGCAACCCCCAGCGGAACGCTGATCCAGTCGACCACCCGCGCCCCGCCCGGTTGCGGATTGCCGAAGCCGTCGGCCAGGCGGATGATCGCGCGCGGACGCTCGGCCGGTTCCACATCCTCAAGATCGATCCAGACCAGCTCGGTCGAGCCACCACCGATATCGACGATCAGCAATTGCTCGCTGCGCTGACTGACAAGCGGCGCGCAGGAGATGACGGCGAGCCGCGCTTCCTCTTCCGCCTCGATCACTTCCAGCGGCAGGCCGGTCTCGCGACGGATCATGCGCAGGAAATCGCGGCTGTTACGGGCGCGGCGGCAAGCCTCGGTCGCGACCAGCCTCATGCGGCGGACGCCGTGGTTTTCCAGCTTGCGCCGACAGACCTGAAGCGCGTGAACCGTTCGTGTCATCGAATGACGGGACAGCCGGCCCGAGGCTTCAAGCCCCTGACCAAGCTGGACCGGTTTCGAGAAACTGTCCACGACGTGGAACTGATTGCCGCGCGGTCGCGCAATCAGCATCCGACAGGAATTCGTTCCAAGGTCGAGAGCCGCGTAAAGCGGCGCTTCCTCGGTTTTGCGGGCGCCAGATGGCTCGACCGTCGGTTTCGGGAACGCGTCCGCACCCGCGGGACGCCTGGGCGCCATGATACACGCCCTCCGATATGAAGTTGGATTCAACCTAACCTTCGGCCCTTCGCCGTTCAAGGGTTGCGACCTTGCCGCCGTGCGATCAGCGTTGTGCCATGCGTCTGCCCGCGGCGCCGCTGTCATCCACGGATCTTTTCGTCATGACGCAGGCCAAGGTCGCAATTCAACCGCCCTTGTCGTATGCGGACCACGCTGCGCAGGCAGGGATGATTAGACGGCAATCTACGATCAAGGAGCCCGCCACGATGGCTGACATGACGCTGGTTTATTGGCGCGACATTCCCGCCCAGGTTACGCTGGGCAAGGGACGGTCGGCGACCCGCGTCATCCTGCCTGAACGGTTCGAGCAAGCGATCGATCGCGCCGCGATGAAGTCGGGTCTGTCGGGGACAGACGCCTATCTGAACGAATGGCGGCGTGAGACTGTGGCCGGCGAGGATCCGGCGGCGATGGCCGCCAGGATCGAAGCCGAATACGACAGTGACCGCCTTCGCGCGTTGATCGCGAATGACGGCTGGAACCCTGCCTGAAAGGCTGCGAGCATGGCGTTGATGAAATTCCGCTCTCCCCTTCGCGGCGCCTCGCCGCTTCCCGCTTTCCTCGAGGGTGTGTCGATCGAGGTGATGCCGCGCACCGCGGCGGGTGTCGGTGATTTCCGCGACCACCTCGCAGCCGGAACACAGGTCTTTGTCGCGCATATCGACGGGACTGGATCCGCTGACATGCACGCGACGGTCGCGCGCCTGGCCGCCGAGGGGATGCGTCCTGTTCCGCATATCCCGGCCCGCATCGTGCCTGACCGTGCGACGCTGACCGATTGGGTCGCGGCCTACCGCGATGCCGGTGCGACGTCGGCCTTGCTTCTGGGCGGCGGGCTGAATGCGCCCAAAGGAGATTTTGCCGATTCCATGCAGCTTCTGGACACGGGGTTGTTCGGCGATTTCGACCGCCTGTTCATCGCCGGCCACCCCGAAGGCAACCGCGACATCGACCCGTCCGGTGGCGAGGCCGAGGTGATGCGCGCGCTTGCATGGAAACGCGACTTCGCGGCGCGGACCGATGCGTCGATGGAGATCGTCACACAATTCTGCTTCGAGGCGCAGCCGGTTATAGAATGGGCGAACCGCCTGCGGGCGGCCGGTATCGACATGCCCGTCCGGATCGGGACCGCCGGACCCGCAAAGCTGCAAACAATGCTGAAATTCGCGATCATGTGCGGTGTCGGTCCCAGCCTGCGTGTGCTTCAGCGCCGCGCCCGCGACGTGACCAAGCTGCTGGTTCCCTACGAGCCGACGGACTTCCTGACTGCAATCGCCGGCCACGCCGGCGCGACACCCGATTTTGCAATCCGCGCCGCCCATGTCTTCCCGCTGGGCGGGATCACCGCCGCGACCGACTGGCTGGCGCGCAACGGCGCCAACGACTGACCGACCGAAAGGACCTTCATGACCCGCACCACCCTCGAATCCGCCTCGAAGACCGTTGTCATCGGCTTCGACGAGCCGTTCTGCGTCATCGGCGAGCGCATCAACCCGACGGGGCGCAAGAAGTTGTCGGCGGAGCTTGAGGCGGGCGATTTCTCGACCGTGGAAAAAGATGCGCTTGAACAGGTGGCCTGCGGGGCGACGGTTCTGGACGTGAATTCGGGCGCCGTCTTCACCAACATGATGGCCGAGGATCCCCGCTACGCCGACAACAACTTTGTCGAGCCGATGCTGATGCCGGAACTGATCAATCGCATCCAGGCGCTGGTGGACGTGCCGCTCTGCATCGACAGTTCCGTTCCCGGCGCGTTGAAAGCCGGGCTTGAGACCTGCAACGGCCGGCCGCTGCTGAACAGCGTGACGGGCGAGGAAGAGCGGCTGGAACTGGTCCTGCCGCTGGTCAAGCAATACAACGTTCCTGTCGTCGCGATCAGCAACGACGACACCGGGATCAGCGAAGATCCCGAGGTTCGCTTCGCCGTGGCGAAGAAGATCGTCGAGCGTGCCGCCGATTTCGGCATTCCCGCCCATGACATCGTGGTCGATCCGTTGGTCATGCCGGTTGGGGCGATGGCCTCGGCCGGGCAGCAGGTCTTTGCGCTGGTGCGCAAGCTGCGCGACGAGTTGGGTGTGAATACGACCTGCGGGGCCAGCAATATCAGTTTCGGCTTGCCCAATCGCCACGGGATCAACGCAGCCTTCCTGCCGATGGCGATCGGGGCCGGCATGACCAGTGCGATCATGAACCCGGTCCGCTCGGCGGAAATGGAGGCGATCAAGGCCGCCAACTTCCTGATGAACCACGATCCGAACGGTGGCGACTGGATCCGCTTCAGCCGCGTGATCGAGGCGGTCCATCAGGGCACTCCCTTCGTCGAGGCGGCACAGGCCGTGGCGGCAAGCTCTGGCGGGCGGGGCGGAAGACGGCGCAGCCGGGGATAGGCTGTCAGGCGGACGCGGAGGCACTCTTGCCGGTTCCGTCATCGATGCGGAACATCGCCGGCAGGCGTCCGGTTGCCGCGACGAAGGCCCGGTTGAAATGGGCGAGGCTGGTATAGCCCAGATCGCGAGCAATCAGGTCCAGTGGCCTGGTCGAACGCCGCAATGCCCTGACGGCCTGTTCGTGTCGCAGATCATGGATCAGCTGGATCGCGCGTCGCCCGCGCGCAGCAAGACAAGCGCGGTCCAGCGCCGCGCTGGTCGTCCCCAACTCTTCTGCCAGATCCGATACCGTGCGGCCGTGGCCCAGTTCCGCATCGGCAAGCGCGATGAAGCGCTGGACCAGCGTCAGGTCGGTCGGCGTGTTCGGCGCCGCCGCAGGACGCTCGGCCGCAGGTGAAAGCCGTTGAAGGGTGATCGACAGCAGCCCCAATTGGCAGCCTATCGCGGCGCGCGCCTGTCGGTTATCCTCGGCCCCTTCGCGGGCCAGTTGGATCAGCAGGCTCATCAGTCCCGAAGCGTCCGTCCCGATCCCGCCTGCGATCATGCGATCGGGCAGGGCGGGCTCGCAATCGCGGGCCAGATCCGGCGCCAGCAACAGCGCCATCCCCTTTGCACCGGTCAGCGGCATTGAGGCAAAGGCTGTTCCTGCCGGAAGGAAACGCACATCGCCCGTCTGCAGCGGGTAATGCGCGCGCGGCAGATCGACCCGCATCGATCCTTCCGTCACCCAGAGAAGGACGTGGTCGCTCCGCGTGCGCGGTGTTGGTTGCTGATGATTTCGTCCGCCCCAGACAAAACCGTCGAGTGGCAGAAGGCGTAACCCGCTCTGCCGTTGAGCGGGTCGCTGAGCATAGGGGCGCGGCAATTGCGGAAGAACGGCGGCCGGCGGGGTCTGTGTCTGCAGAGCAGGGGGAAGGCTGGCGAAGCGTGGGGCGGAAAAGGGGCGCCCATCAGTGATCCGCGCATCGGCAATCCGTGCAGATTGCAGTCGATCAGCCCTAGACGGTGCCACCGGGGTGGCGTCGGAGGTGCCGTCTTGGTGGATGTTCGACAGGATGGACATGGCACGGCAAAGAAGAAGGCGGTAAGCGGATTATTGCCGACAAAACGTCCGCCACCAACTTAAAGTTGCGCCACCACGCGCCCGAAACGCGAGTTTCGGCGACGATGCAGGCCGTTGCGTTGCATTCTTGCATCGCCTTCGATCAGGCGGGTTTTGGCCGAAGATGGATCATTCGCCAACGGACCAGCGCGTCCAGGTCTTCATCCTGTTTCGAAACCAGCTTCGTTGCGCCTTGGCGTATTGCCGGGTCGCGATGATCGCGGCCTCGACCGCCTCGTCCAGGGTCAGCCTGCCTTCCAGATGTGCCATCAGTTCCGGTGCACCGATCGCGCGCGCCCATTGCGCTCGGGGCGCCCATTGCGGTGCCATGCTTCGCGTCTCGTCCAAGGCGCCGTTGCCGACCATCATGTGAAAACGCCGCGCGATGCGATCGGCCAGCCAATTCCGATCTGAGTCGAGGACAAGGCAGGTCGCATCGGCGGGTGAGATCAGAGGCTCGGGTGTTTCTTTCTGCCACGCGGCAAGCCCGCGCCCGGTCGCCTGCAGAACCTCCCAAGCGCGTTGGACGCGGGCCGGATTGCGCAGATCAATCTGTCCCGCCGTTTCGGGATCAAGCGCCGCGATCATCGCTGCCAGCCCGGCAGGGTGGCTCAACAATGCATCGCCTTCTGCGCGGACGTCTGACGCGACCGGGGGGATCGGTGCCAAACCCTCGGTCAGGGCGGTAAGATAGAGGCCGGTGCCGCCGACCACGATCAGTCGCCGACTTTTCGCTAATGCTGCGACCTCGGCCAGCCAGTCGCCCACCGAATAGGCGCGATCGGGGGATACGTGACCGTACAACGCGTGCGGCACCGCGGCTTCATCCGCAGCGGTGGGGCGTGCGGTCAGCATCCGCCAGCACGACCAGACCTGCAAGGCATCGGCGTTGACGATCATCCCGCCTTGGTCACGAGCGACGTCCATGGCCAGCGACGACTTGCCGCTGGCAGTCGGACCCGCGATCAGAAGGTGTCTGTCGGCAGGAATGGCTGAAAGATCGTGCATCGGTCGCGGGCTGTGTCCACACCCGTTACGGGCGGTTGATCCTGCATCCGTTTTGCGACATTTTGCGCCGCGATGAAACCGCCGGGGGGCCGAGGCATGAGCGATACGACGACAACCAAAGCCCCGATCCTCGCCCCCGTGAATTATTCACGCGTCATGCTGAAGATTTCGGGTGAGGCGTTGATGGGCGATCAGGGCTACGGGTTGCACCCGCCTACGGTCGCGCGCATCGCGTCCGAAGTGAAGCGCGTCCAGGACATGGGCGTTGAGATCTGCATGGTCATCGGCGGCGGAAACATCTTCCGCGGGTTGCAGGGCAGCGCGCAGGGGATGGAGCGGGCGACGGCCGATTACATGGGCATGCTCGCGACGGTGATGAACGCGCTGGCGATGCAGGCGGCGCTGGAAGCCGAAAACATTCATACTCGCGTCATCAGCGCGATCCGCATGGACGAGGTGGCCGAGCCCTACATCCGCCGCCGCGCTGTGCGCCACTTGGAAAAGAAGCGCGTCTGCATCTTCGCCGCAGGGACCGGCAACCCCTATTTCACCACCGACACCGCCGCAACGCTGCGCGCCAACGAGATGAATTGCGAGGCGATCTTCAAAGGGACCAAGGTCGATGGGGTCTATGACCGCGACCCCAAGAAGTTTCCCGACGCCAAGCGCTATGAGGACGTGACTTACGACGAGGTGCTGCAGAAGCATCTGGGCGTGATGGACGCCTCGGCCATCGCCCTTGCCCGCGACAATGATCTGCCGATCATCGTCTTCTCGCTGGACGAGCCGGGCGGGTTCAAGGCGATCCTCGAAGGGCAGGGGACCTACACGCGGGTCCACGGCTGACATGGACTGGCGCAAGCGGCTTTCTGCCGCGCTGGAAGACCCCCGGACGGGCTATTTCATCACGGTGGTCATCCTCTTCAACGCGGTGATCCTGGGGCTGGAGACCTCGCGCGTCACCATGGCGCGCATGGGCGACCTGATCCTGTTCCTTGACGCGCTGTGCCTTGCGGTCTTCACAGTCGAGATCGTCCTGAAGCTTCTCGCCTACCGGATGCGTTTCTTCCGCGACGGCTGGAACATCTTCGACTTTCTTGTCGTCGGCATCGCGCTCTTGCCCATGACGGAAGGCCTGTCGGTCTTGCGGGGGCTGCGTGTCCTGCGACTGCTACGCGTCGTTTCGGTCACGCCGCGCCTGCGCCGGGTGGTCGAGGGCTTTCTCGAGGCGGTGCCCGGCATGGCCTCGGTCTTTTTGCTGATGGGTATCATCTTCTATATCGGGGCGGTCATCGCGACCAAGATCTTCGGCGAAAGCTTTCCGGAATGGTTCGGAACGCTGGGCGCCTCGGCCTATTCGCTGTTTCAGATCATGACGCTGGAAAGCTGGTCGATGGGCATCGTCCGTCCGGTGATGGAGGTCTATCCCTGGGCGTGGATGTTCTTCGTTCCTTTCATTCTGGTCACGACCTTCGCGGTGATGAACCTTGTCGTCGGCCTGATCGTGAACTCGATGCAGGACGCCCACCATTCCGAAGAAAACGAGATGACGACCGCCTATCGCGATCAGGTTCTGGAGCGTCTGGACGCAATCGAGGCACGTCTGGCGGGCCGTCCCGACAGCGATGACGCGAAGCGTCCGGACGCAGATCCGCGTGGATCGGTCGCGGCTGCAGACCGGCAAAGGACCTGAGGCGGCAGCAGGCTGTCGCGCAGCGGTGCCGGCCAGAGCGGGGCGGGGTTGCTCCCCCGGCTTCGGCCCGTGTAGGAAAAGACCATCCGCTGCCAAGCCAAAGTGCAGGTGTAAGCCATGACCATCCACAAGGACCTTGCCGCCGCGATCGGCAACACACCCCTGATCCGCCTGCGGCGGGCCAGCGAGGAGACCGGCTGCGAGATCCTTGGCAAGGCCGAATTCCTCAATCCCGGTCAGTCGGTCAAGGATCGTGCCGCGCTCTACATCATCCTCGACGCGGTCGAGCGGGGTGAGCTGAAGCCGGGCGGAACCATCGTCGAGGGTACGGCGGGCAACACGGGCATCGGTCTGGCGCTGGTCGGTGCGTCGATGGGTTTTCGATCGGTGATCGTCATCCCCGAGACCCAAAGCCAGGAAAAGAAGGACATGCTGCGGCTTGCGGGTGCGACCCTCGTCGAGGTCCCGGCCGCGCCCTACAAGAACCCGAACAACTATGTCCGCTACTCCGGCCGGCTGGCAGAGGAATTGGCGAAGACCGAACCCAAGGGCGCCATCTGGGCAAACCAGTTCGACAATACCGCCAACCGCCGCGCCCATGTCGAGACCACCGGACCCGAGATCTGGAACCAGACCGACGGCCGCGTCGATGGCTTCATCTGTGCGGTAGGCTCGGGCGGGACGTTGGCAGGCGTTGCAGAGGTCTTGCAGCCCAAGGGCGTCAAGATCGGGCTGGCCGATCCTGAAGGTGCCGCACTGCACAGCTTCTACACGACAGGCGAGTTCGAAAGCCCGGGAACATCAATCACCGAGGGGATCGGACAGGGGCGTATCACCGCCAACCTCGAAGGGTTCACGCCCGATTACAGCTATCGCATCCCGGACGAAGAGGCGCTGCCCATCGTCTTCGATCTGCTGAAGCACGAAGGTCTCTGCCTGGGCGGGTCGTCGGGGATCAACGTCGCGGGCGCCATCCGGATGGCGCGCGACATGGGGCCGGGCAACACGATCGTCACGATCCTGTGCGACTACGGCAACCGCTATCAGACCAAGCTATTCAATCCAGATTTCCTGCGCGCGAAGGGCCTTCCAACGCCCGACTGGCTGGAAGCCTCGGCGCCGGATCTGCCGGAAGTCTTCGAAGGCTGATCGACATGAAACAGGTATTCTTCTCCGTCATCCTGACGGTTCTCATCACTATTGGTCACGGCGCAGCCGCGCAGGACGCGGCGTCGAGCATCAATTACGACCGATGGGAGCAATTCGCCGAGCAGGCCGAAAACATTATCGCGGCCGAGGACAGCGAGGCTGCCCGGCTGGAGGATATCAGAAGCCGCGCAGTCCAATGGCGCGAGGAGTTTGACGGCGGGCAAGGCGTCAACGCGACGCGCATCGCCGCTGTCGAGGATCAGATCTCGGCGCTGGGCCCGGCACCGGCCGAGGGTGAAACCGAAGATGCGGGTGTCGCGGCGCGACGCGAGACCTTGAACGAGCAATTGTCGACGCTGACGGCGCCGCGCCTGGCGGCTGTAGAGGCCTACAGCCGCGCCGATGCGATCATCAGCAACATCGACATGCGCCTGGACGAGATTCAGGCGGCACAGGCAACGAAACTTTACCCGTCGCCGCTGATGCCGACCAGTTGGCAGGCCGCGCTGAGCGAGGCGGGTCAGCTGGCCAGCGGCATCGGCGAGGGGACGCGCGCGGCCCTGAACCGCAGCGGCGGCCTGGCCGAACTGGGTGACCGCCTGCCGAAAGTTCTGGGCTACCTTGCACTCGCGATCCTGCTTCTCACCTACGGCCGGCGGTGGATCGACACGATGCCATCGCGGCTGTCGGCACGGTCGTCGAAGCATTCTCGCGCCGTCGTGGCCTTCCTGGTATCGCTGGGACAGATCATCATCCCGATGCTGGGTGTGCTTCTGGCCGTGAGCGCGCTGACGGCGACCGGCTGGTTTCGCGAATGGACGCGGCCGCTGCTGATCGCGCTGCCACCTGCGGGCGTGATCCTGTTCGGCGGCTTCTGGCTTGCCCGCCAGATCTTCCCGGCCCGCGCGATCGCCTACGCCTCGCTCGACATTCCCGATGCCGAGCGGCGGACGGCGCGGAACGCGACCAACTGGCTGGCGGCGATCCTGGCGCTGCAAAGCATCGTCGCGCACGCGATCTTGCCGGCCTCCGTGGTCTATCCGGCCGACAGCGTGTTTCCCCGTGTTCCGTTCGAGATGTCGGATGCGGCGGCGACGGTCTGGCATTTCGTGTTCGTCATCGCATCGGCGGTCTTCCTGTTCCGGCTGGGCAACGTACTGCGTCGAATGATGCGCTGGACCAGCGCCGACGATCTGAAGATGCGCAACCGAGTCATGATGATTGCCGGCGCCATCTCTCGCATCATCGCGGTCTTTGCGGTGATCGCGGGTGCGGTCGGCGTCATCAACCTGGCGATCGGCTTCGTGGTGTCGTGGGCCTTCTCGCTCGCGCTGATCGGCTTCCTGGTCCTGCTGCAGGACTTCATCGCCGACCTTTTCGACATGATGAAGCGCGGCAAGGAAGGGGCACGTGACGGCCTTGCGCCGCTGCTGATCGGGATCGCGCTGGTGATCGTCTCGATCCCCCTGTTCCTGCTGATCTGGGGCGCTTCGGTAGACGATCTCTCGGAAATCTGGACACGCGTCCAGCGCGGCATCACGCTGGGCGGGATCACGCTGTCGCCGGGTGCGGTGCTGACCTTCGTGATCGTGTTCACCCTGGGCTACTTCATCACCCGCGGTCTTCAGGGAACGATGCGCAGTTCGATCCTGCCCAAGACCCGAATCGATGCGGGCGGGCAGAACGCGCTGGTATCAGGGCTCGGCTATGTCGGGATCGTGCTGGCGGCCCTATTCGCGATCACCTCTGCCGGGATCGACCTGTCATCGCTGGCGATCGTCGCCGGTGCGCTGTCTCTCGGCATCGGCTTCGGCCTGCAGAATATCGTCCAGAACTTCGTCTCCGGGATCATCCTGCTGATCGAACGTCCGATCAGCGTCGGGGATTGGGTCGATGCGGGCGGTCAGCAGGGAATCGTCAAACGGATCTCGGTCCGCTCGACGGCGGTCGAGACCTTCGACAAGACCGAGGTCATCGTCCCGAACAGCGATTTGGTCAGCCAGCCGGTCACGAACTGGACGAAATCCAGCCGCAACGGCCGTGTCATCATCCCTGTCGGCGTGGCCTATGGCACCGATACCCGCAAGGTCGAGTCGATACTGCGCGAGATCATTGAGGATCAGCCCACCGTGATGATCGACCCGGCACCCGCGGTCCTGTTCCGTGGGCTGGGCGCCGACAGCCTCGATTTCGAGATCCGCGCGATCCTGTCCGATGTGTCCGGCGGATTGGGCGTCACGTCCGACGTCCTGCACGAGGTGGTTCGCCGCTTCGCCGAAGAAGGGATCGAAATCCCCTATGCGCAACGCGACATCTGGCTGCGCAATCCAGAGGCGCTGTCGAAAGCCGCGCCTTCGACTCCGCAAGGCGGGGGTGACGACAAGGTCGGCAAACCGTCATCCGATCCATCATCGGGCTCTTCGGAAGGCCGGCGTTCAGGCGGGACCAGCGATACCAGGTTGATCTTCGACGGCGACGCCGATGGCGGCGGTCAGGATGGCGGCGACGGGGACGGCGGCCGCTAACGGCGGCGCGCCTCGCCGACTCGCCAATCGATGGGGACTAACTCTATTCCCCTGGCGTCGCCGACTGACACTGCAGGTCTGGCTGGGCGGGCGGCGCCGGGCTCGCTTCGTCTATCCCGTCCTCGGGCAGGCCTTCGCGCGACAGCATCACTGCAACGGGCCTGAGCCACGGGACATGGGCGCAGACGATCATGACTGCGACCATGATCGGCACGGCAAGAAACATTCCCGGCACGCCCCAGACCGCGCCCCAGAAGGCGAGGCTCAGGATGATCCCGAAGCTGGACAGACGTAGCGTCTGGCCCAGAAGCATCGGGTCAAGCACGTTGCCGATCAAGAACTGGGTGACTGTGCAGGCGGCCGCGACAAGCGCCGCCACGGTCAGATCGCCGCTGAGAACGAAGGACAGAAGAAAGGCGATCACCGTCGCCACGATCGAACCGACCGAAGGAATGAAGTTCAGGATGAAGGTCAGCATCGCAATCGGACCGGCAAGGTTCAGTCCGGCAATCTTGAAGATGACCCAGACAATCGCCGCAGTGACCGCGCTGACGCCTGTCTTGACCACCAGGTAGCGGTTCACCCGGTGCATGATCGAGGCGATGATCCTTCGCCACTGCAGCGCGGTGGCCGGATCGCCCGCCAAGCGCTCGACCTTGACGGGAAACCAGATGCGTTCGGCGAACATGAAGCCCACGAACAGGATGATGAGGATACTGCCCGACAGGATGTTTCCGGCCTGCCCGGCAAGAGAGCGGATCCAGCCAGACACATCGATGTTGCGCAAAGCCGTTTCCAGCGAGGCGCCGACATTCGGACCCATCCACTCGATCAGACCGGGCAGCGCTGCCTGTACCTGCTCGGCATAGGCGACGGCGGTCAGCACGACCGCGTTGACCTGCGCCACGATCGTGGTCGAAAGCCACAGAAGTCCAAGCGCGATCCCGATCAGCGCCAGCGCGGTGGCCAGCCGGTTGGGAACGCCTTGCCGCGAAATGGCGCCGATCGCATCGGATGTCAGCGAGAACAGGATGATCGCGACCGCAAGCGAGATCAGGATGAACTGCGCCTGAACCAGCATGAACATGATAAGCGCGAACGCTATGACACCCAGAAAGCCGGTCTGCAGGCGCTCTCGCAGCAGGGCTTCGCGTGATCGGTCCAATCTGCCTTCCTCGTCCCCGCTGATGCCGCATCACACGGCGTTGCTGTGCCTCAGATATCCGACGGATCGTCCGATTCGGGTAGCGCTTCGTCACCCTGTTCCGCGATCCGCGCGACCGACACGACTTCTTCGCCGGCGGCGGTATTGAAGACCCGCACCCCGCCAGCGCTGCGCGAGCGGAAGCTGATTCCATCCACGGGCACCCGGATGGATTGCCCGTTCGAGGTCGCCAGCATGATCTGGTCGCCGGTCTCGACCGGGAAGCTTGCGATCAGCGCGCCACCCCGCATCGCGCGGTCCATCGCCATCACGCCCTGGCCGCCACGTCCGCGGACCGGATAATCGTGGGAGGAACTGATCTTGCCCGAACCGCGCGCCGTGATCGTCAGGATCAGATCCTCGGCAGCCGACATTTCGGCATAGCGATCCTGCGTGATGCTGCCTTCCTCGACGCTGTCCTCGTCCTCGTCAGCCTCGGCACCGTCATCCAGCGCGCCGGCGATTGCGCGGCGCATCTTGAGGTAGGCGGCGCGCTCGGCAGGATCGGCCTCGAAATGGCGGATGACGGACATGCTGACGACGGTGTCTTCCTCGCCCAACCGGATGCCACGCACGCCGGTCGAGTCGCGGCCCTTGAAGACGCGGACCGCGGTCGTCGGAAAGCGGATGGCACGGCCCGAGGCGGTGAACAGCATAACGTCGTCTTCCGTCGTGGCCATGCGCACACCGATCAGACGCGTCGTCTCGTCAGGCAGCTTCATCGCGATCTTGCCGTTCGATTTCACATTGGTGAAATCCGACAGCGCGTTGCGGCGCACGTCCCCCGCCGAGGTTGCGAAGGCGACCTGATAATTGTCCCACTCGGCTTCGGGCGCATCGACAGGCATCAATGCGGCGATGGAAACACCGGGATCGATCGGCAGGATGTTGACGATCGCCTTGCCGCGCGCGGTCCGGCCGCCCAGCGGCAGGCGCCATGTCTTCAACCGGTAGACCATCCCGTCGGTGGTAAAGAACAGAAGCTCGGTATGCGTGTTGGCGACGAAGAGCGTGGTCACCACGTCGTCTTCCTTGGTCGCCATCCCAGACAGACCCTTGCCGCCACGTCGCTGGCTGCGGAAATCGGCCAGAGGTGTGCGCTTGATGTAACCGCCCGAGGTGATCGTGACGACCATGTCCTCGCGCTCGATCAGGTCCTCGTCGTCCATGTCGCCGGACCAGTCGGAAATCTCGGTCCGACGGGGTACGGCGAACTGGTCACGCACTTCGCGAAGCTCGTCCGAGATGATCGCCATGATCCTTTCGCGACTGGCCAGGATCGCCAGATAGTCGCGGATTGCATCGGCGAGGCTTTGCAGTTCGTCCGTGACCTCCTGGACGCCAAGCTGCGTCAGACGCTGCAGCCGCAGATCGAGGATTGCGCGGGCCTGCGTCTCGGACAGGTTGTAGGTGCCATCCTCGTTCACCGGATGCAGCGGATCGTCGATCAGCTTGAGGTATTCCAGAATGTCATGGGCGGGCCAGCGCCGCGCCATCAGCTTTTCACGCGCTTCGGCAGCGTCGGCGCTGGCGCGGATCGTCGCCACGACCTCATCGACATTGCTGACGGTAACGGCAAGGCCGCACAGGATGTGGCTGCGTTCGCGTGCCTTGCGCAATTCGTGCGCGGTGCGGCGGGCCACCACCTCTTCGCGGAAGGTGATGAAGTGGGTCAGGAAGTCGCGCAGCGCCAGCTGCTCGGGTCGTCCACCATTCAACGCAAGCATGTTACAGCCGAAGCTGGTCTGCATCTGGGTGAAGCGGAAAAGCTGGTTCAGCACCACATCGGGCGTGGCATCGCGCTTCAACTCGATGACGACGCGAACGCCCGTCCGATCGGATTCGTCCTGGACGTTGGCGATGCCCTCGACCTTCTTTTCCTTCGCCAGTTCCGCAATGCGTTCCTGAAGCGTCGCCTTGTTCACCTGGTAGGGGATTTCGTCGATGACGATGGCAAAGCGGTCCTTGCGCGGCTCCTCGATATGGGTGCGCGCGCGGATGATGACGCTGCCGCGCCCCTCCAGATAGGCTTTCCTGGCGCCGGACCGACCAAGGATGATGCCGCCGGTCGGAAAATCCGGTCCCGGGATGATTTCCAGCAACCGTTCGGTCGGCAGATCGGGATCGTCGATCAGCGCCAGGGTCGCGTCCACGACCTCGCCCAGATTGTGCGGCGGGATGTTGGTCGCCATCCCGACCGCGATCCCGCCTGCGCCGTTGACCAGCATGTTCGGAAAACGCGCGGGTAGGACGGTTGGCTCGCTGTCCTTGCCGTCGTAATTGTCCTGGAAATCGACCGTGTCCTTGTCGATGTCCATCAGCAGATAGGCCGCGGCCTTATCCATGCGGACTTCGGTGTAGCGCATGGCGGCGGGCGGGTCCCCGTCCATCGAGCCGAAGTTGCCCTGACCGTCGAGCAGAGTCAGCGACATCGAAAAGTCCTGCGCCATCCGCACCAGAGCGTCATAGATCGCGCTGTCGCCGTGCGGGTGGTATTTGCCCATGACGTCGCCCACGGGACGGGCGGATTTGCGATAGGGCTTGTCTTGCGTGTTGCCGCTTTCGTCCATCGCATAGAGGATGCGGCGGTGAACGGGCTTCAATCCGTCGCGCAGATCCGGGATCGCCCGGCTGACGATCACCGACATCGCGTAGTCCAGATAAGACGTGCGCATCTCTTCCGAGATGTCGATCACCGGCCCGTCATGTGGCATCACGCTGCGTTCGGGGCGGCCGTCGTCTCCGCCATCCGGCATGTTCTCCGGCAGGTCGTCGTCTGGGGTATCGGCCACGGGAAGTCCTCAATATCTTGTTGCCGAAGATATATAGCCCACCCGCATCGGGTGCAACGCGAAGCGACCCCGCCACTGCCCTCGGGCTTGACCCGAATCTCGGCTCGGATCATATGGCGGGCGCGCGGAGGGCTGGATGACCGCGGGCGCGGCAACGCGTCCGAGGAAAGTCCGGACTCCATAAGGCAACGGTGCCGGGTAACGCCCGGCGGGGGCGACCCCAGGGAAAGCGCCACAGAGAACAGACCGCCACGGTCCGCCGGGGCAAGGGTGAAACGGTGGGGTAAAGGCCCACCGGGGGGCTGGCAACAGCGCCCGCTTGGCAAGCCCCACCGGGAGCAATGCCGAATAGGGACCACGCGCCGAAAGGCAGGGCGGCCTTGCCCCGGTGGTCCGGGTTGGCAGCTAGAGCCCGTCAGCAATGGCGGGATAAGAGGAATGGTCATCCAGGGACGGGGCGACCCGACCCGGACAGAATCCGGCTTACAGGCCCTCCGCGCGCTAACAACGATCAATCTTGAATGCGTAGATTATGCGTGCCGAGGCTGCTAAGGTATAGATCTGCTTATCGGGCTTTTCGCCTGTCAGGCGCCCCCCATTGGAGGGAAAGCCATGGACGACTTCAGAAACCATGATGGCGGTTCCGCCACCCACTCACTCCCGTTCGACGCGGATGTCATGCCGCGTTCAAGGCGACGCGTCACCATGCATCGCGACACGAACGCAGCCGGACCGGATACTTCGCTGGCGCTTGCCTTGCTGCGCGAAATCTCGGCCAGCGCCTATCTGATGGAGCCTGACGGCCGCATCACCCAGGTCAATCCGTCTGGTCTGGTTCAGTTGGGCGTCGCCAGCCACGGTGATCTTCAAGGTCGATACCTGTGGGATCTGTGGCCGGACGCGTCCAGGGAGGCGCTGGATACCGCGCTTGATGATGTGCGCGATGGCGAAGAGGCTGAGCTGTCCCTACGCTGCCCTGCGCAGGGCGGTGGTCGCGCCGATTGCCGCGTCAGGCTGCTGCCGATCGAGGATGGTGAGGGCAGCGTCAGCAAGATCCTGGCGATCGCACGCCCGGTCTGATCGCAATCTAACCATGCATTTCGCGGCTGTCCGCCGGTGCCTCTGCCCGGTCGGTCATCCCGTAGTCGCGCATGACATGAGCGACCCGCAGCCGGTAATCCGAAAACACCCCGTCGCGTCCCGCGGCCTGCGCTTTGCGGTGCGCAAGCGTTCGGCGCCATTCCATCACCGCGTCCTCATCCGCGAAGAACGACAGTGACAGCATCTTGCCGGGCGTGGTCAGGCTTTCGAACCGCTCGACCGAGATGAAGCCCGGTATCTCGTCCAGGACCGGCCGCAGGGCGGCGGCGATGTCCAGATAGTCGGTTTTCTGCCCCTCGGCCGGCCAGACTTCAAAGATGATGGCGATCATGGCGATGCTCGGGGTTGATTGCGTCGGGGTTCGGTCGCACCACTCCATGATCCGTTTGCGAGGTCAAGCATGGCACAAGATCCGCTGCTGACGCCCTATCAGCTGAAGCACCTGACCCTGCGCAACCGAATCATGACGACCAGCCACGAACCGGCCTATCCCGAGGACGGGATGCCGAAGGACCGCTATCGGCTTTACCACCGCGAACGCGCTCAGGGTGGGGTAGCGCTGACGATGACGGCGGGTTCGGCCTCGGTTTCTCGCGACAGCCCGCCCGCATTCAACAACGTGCTGGCTTGGCGTGACGATGTGGTGGGCTGGATGCGCGCGCTGGCCGACGATTGCCACGAAGCCGGCGCCGCGGTGATGATCCAATTGACCCATCTGGGCCGGCGCACCCGTTGGGACAGGGGCGACTGGCTGCCGGTCGTGGCGGCCGGTCCGGCGATGGAGCCTGCGCACCGCGCCTATCCCAAGGTGATCGAGGATTGGGACATCGATCGTATTGTGCAGGATTACGCCGACGCGGCCGAGCGGATGAAGGATGCCGGCCTCGATGGGGTCGAGTTCGAGTGCTACGGCCATCTGATGGACCAGTTCATCAGCCCGCTGACGAATACGCTGGACGGCGATTACGGCGGCAGCTTCGACAACCGCCTGCGCTTTGCGATGGAGGTCCTGGAAACCGCCCGCAAGCGCGTCGGTCCGGACTTCCTGCTGGGTGTTCGCTATACCGCGGACGAGGCCGAGCCTGGCGGGATCAGCACCGAGGACGGGGTCGAGATGGCGCGGCGATTCAAGTCCTCGGGTCTGGTTGATTTCGTCAATATCATCCGCGGGCGCATCCACACGGATGCCGCGCTGACCGATGTGATCCCGGTGCAGGGGATGCGGTCTGCGCCGCATCTGGATTTTGCGGGCTACATCCGGTCTGAAATCGGTCTGCCCACCTTCCACGCCGCACGCATCCCTGACGTCGCGACCGCCCGGCACGCCATCGCGTCGGGTTTGCTGGACATGGTGGGGATGACAAGGGCCCACATGGCCGATCCTCACATCGTCCGGAAGATCGTGGAGGGTCGCGAGTATGATATTCGTCCCTGTGTCGGCGCGACCTATTGCCTCGACCGGATCTATCAGGGCGGGGCGGCGCTGTGCGTCCACAACGCGGCCACCGGGCGCGAGGAAACGATGCCGCACGCGATCGTTCCGGCAGAGCGTCAACAACGCGTCGTCGTCGTGGGCGCCGGTCCGGCCGGTCTGGAAGCTGCGCGCGTCGCGGCCGAACGCGGTCACCGCGTCACCGTGTTCGAGGCGGCCGACCGTCCCGGTGGGCAGGTCCGATTGTGCGCCCTGTCGAAGCGGCGGTCCGAGATGATCGGCATCATCGACTGGCGCATGGCCCAGTGCGCAGCGCATGACGTCGAGTTTCGCTTCAACACCTACGCCGAGGATGCGGACGTGCTCGCCTGTGAACCCGATATCGTGATTATCGCGACGGGCGGGCTGCCGGACACGGCGGGCCTAGTGCAGGGTGACGATCTGACCGTCACGGCCTGGGACATCCTGTCCGGCGATAGCCGGCCTGGCAGCAATGTGCTGCTGTTTGACGCCGCCGGCGATCACGCGGCATTGCAGGCCGCGCAGGTGCTGGCAGAAGCCGGGGCCACGGTCGAGGTCATGACACCTGACCGCAGCTTCGCGCCCGAGGTGATGGGGATGAACCTTGTCCCCTACATGCGCGCGCTGCAGGACAAGCCCGTAACCTTCACCGTGACCTATCGCCTGCTGGGCGTCGAACGCGACGGTAATACGTTGAAGGCGAGAATCGGGTCCGACTACATGCCAGTGTCGGGTGAGCGGCGCATTGACCAGGTCGTCGTCAACAATGGCACGCAGCCCTTAGATGAGCTTTATCTGTCGTTGAAGCCGCAATCGAGAAACCGCGGTGCTGTCGACTACAACGCGCTGATCGCGGGCAGACCACAGCCCGACATCGGTGGCAATGGCTTCGCGCTTTACCGGATCGGCGATGCGGTCGCGGGGCGCAACATCCACGCCGCGATCTACGACGCATTGCGTCTGATGAAGGACATCTGACAGACGGGAACTTGCACCTGAAAGGCGAGGATTTGCGGTTGACTCCGCGCGTCCGGCCGCTAAAAGGCGGCTTTCCACGAATTTCGCGGCGGCAAGACGCTCTCGCCGCCGCAGCAGGAGCAGAGAACCATGGCGAAGCCGACGACGATCAAGATCCGTCTGAACTCGACGGCCGGGACCGGGCATTTCTACGTCACCAAGAAGAACGCCCGCACCATGACCGAGAAGATGACGGTCAACAAGTACGACCCGGTTGCGCGCAAGCACGTTGAATACAAGGAAGGCAAGATCAAGTAAGATCGCCTTCACGCTCGACACGAACAAACCGCGCTTTTTGCGCGGTTTTTTCATGCCTGACGGAAGGTCGTTCGCGTCGCAGCCCTGCTGTGCACGCATGGCGGCCACTTGGCTGCCGCAGTTGTGTTTTCATCGTCAGGGCGGTAAGCGGTCGCCCGAACCGGGCGTGCGGCCAACCGCGCGCCCCCTCTCGTTTTTCTTGCCACGACTCGAGTACGCGATGACGACGACACCCGCCAACCACGCCCCGATCCCCGAGCTTTACGTCTCGTCCGACGCGGCGGCCGCGCTGAAGCACGAAGCGGGCGCGATGCCTAGCTGGGATTTGACTCAGCGCCAGATCTGCGACCTCGAATTGCTGATGAACGGCGGATTCCACCCGCTGAAGGGCTTTCTGACCGAAGCCGATTACGACAGCGTCGTCAGCGAAATGCGGCTGGCCGACGGCTCGCTGTGGCCGATCCCGGTGACCCTGGACGTCAGCGAGAAGTTCGCGGAAGGCGTGGAACCCGGCACCGACATCGCATTGCGCGATCAGGAAGGTGTCATCCTGGCCATTCTGTCCGTCACTGACAAATGGACGCCGAACAAGGCGCTGGAAGCCGAAAAGGTCTTCGGGGCTGACGATCTGGCGCATCCGGCCGTGAACTACCTCCACAACGTCGCCGGACCGGTGTATCTGGGCGGCAAGGTCAAGGGCCTGCAGGCGCCGACGCATTATGATTTCCGCGGTCGCCGCAATACGCCGAACGAGCTGCGTGCGCAGTTCAAGAAGCTGGGCTGGCGCAAGGTCGTCGTATTCCAGACCCGCAACCCGCTGCACCGCGCGCACCAGGAACTGACCTTCCGCGCCGCGCGCGAGGCGCAGGCGAACCTGATGATCCATCCGGTCGTCGGCATGACCAAGCCGGGCGACGTCGACCATTTCACCCGCGTGCGCTGCTATGAGGCGGTGCTGGACAAATATCCGCAGGCCACGACGACGCTGAGCCTGCTGAACCTGGCAATGCGCATGGCAGGCCCGCGCGAGGCGGTCTGGCACGGCCTGATCCGCAAGAACCACGGTGCGACGCATTTCATCGTCGGCCGCGACCATGCGGGCCCGGGCAAGAATAGCGAAGGGAAGGACTTCTACGGCCCTTACGACGCGCAGCAGCTATTCCAGAAGCACCAAGACGAAATCGGCGTCGAAATGGTGGACTTCAAGCACATGGTCTATGTGCAGGAGAAGGCTCAGTATTTCCCCGTAAACGAGGTCCCCGAGGGGGACACCGTGCTTGACATCTCGGGCACCGAACTGCGCCGCCGCCTGCGCGAGGGGCTGGATATCCCCGAATGGTTCAGCTTTCCCGAGGTCGTCCAGCAATTGCGCCGCACCTCGCCACCGCGCGCGAACCAGGGCTTTACGGTGTTCTTCACCGGCCTTTCGGGATCGGGCAAGTCGACCGTCGCCAACGCGCTGATGGTCAAGCTGATGGAGATGGGCGGCCGTCCCGTGACGCTGCTGGACGGTGATGTGGTCCGCAAGCATCTGTCGAGCGAACTGGGCTTCTCGAAAGAGCATCGCGACATCAACATCAAGCGCATCGGCTATGTCGCGTCCGAGATCACCAAGAACGGCGGCATCGCGATCTGCGCGCCCATCGCGCCCTACACCGCGACGCGTCGCGCCGTGCGCGAAATGATCGAGCAGTACGGCGCCTTCTGCGAAATTCACATTTCGACCCCGGTCGAGGAGTGTGAGCGGCGCGACCGCAAGGGCCTCTACAAGCTGGCGCGCGAGGGCAAGATCAAGGAGTTCACCGGCATCTCAGATCCTTACGAGGAACCGGCGAAGCCCGAGCTTCGCGTCGATACGACCGATATCGATGTGGACAACGCCGCGCATCAGGTCCTGCTCAAGCTTGAAAGCATGGGTCTGATCGGGCTTCAGTGACGATATCGCCGTCGTGAACGATCCGTCTGACGGGCTGAAACGGCCGGTCCCTGCAGGGGCCGGCATCAAACCGCTCAGAACCTGCGGGCGGCGCTTTTGAGGAGGTCGGCTTGACCGGACTGGTGATCTCGCTGACCACGATACCGCCGCGATTGCCGCTGATCGGGCCGACCTTGCGCGATCTGCTGAACCAGAGCGCGCCGGTGGATGAAATCAGGCTGTATCTGCCGCGCAGACATCGGCGTTTCCCACTGGCTGCCGGCATGGTGCCGGAACTTCCCAGCGGCATTCGATTGATCCTGCTTGACGAGGATTTCGGGCCGGCCACGAAAGTCCTTCCCGCCGCCCGTGATCTGGCCGGACAGGACGTCGAGCTGATCTTTTGCGACGACGATCAGGCTTATGATCCCGAATGGGCGGCCCGTTTCGTGCAGGCGCGAAAGCAGCGCCCGAACGATGCGCTGGTTCAGAAAGGTTATCATCTTGAAGATCGTCCCGAAGGCACCAAGTACTATCCCCGCCGAGATGCGGATCAGTTGCCGCGGGCTGGTCGCGTGGAAAAGAATCTTGCCTATCGTCTGCGCCGCGCGCTGAGCCTTGGGCAGTGGCGCTCGGTGCCATTCACCCGCGACGGATACGTGGACATTCTGGAAGGTTATCGCGGCGCGATGATACGCCCCGAATTTCTGCCGCCCGAAGCGTTCGTCATCCCGGAATTGCTGTGGACAGTCGATGACCCCTGGCTGTCCGGCCATCTGCACAGGACCGGCCACGCCCCGTGGCTGGTGACCGGCGGACCTCGCCCTCGGCCAGTCGCCGAGGCTGACACGACAGAAAGTCTGCGCAATCTGGTCCATGAGGGGCACGACCGACGAGCCGCTGACACGCTTGCGATTGAATATTTTCGCCGCCATTACCATCTGTGGCCAGACGCGCGGCCGCCGCAGCATGATACGGCCGCCCTGTCCGTTCCCGCGCTTCCGCATGTGGCCTAGCGCACACCCGAAAGGCAGGTCATGGCAGAAGATCGGGCCGCGTCGGCGTCCGGACGCGACACAAACCCGTGGGTGGCGGCGATGCTGCTGCTGATGGGCAATTTCATGAACCTGATCGACGTCAGCATCGTGAATGTGGCGCTGCCATCGATCCAGACAAACCTCGACGCGTCCGCCAGCCAGATCGAATGGGTGTCCGCTGCTTACGTTCTGGCCTTCGCAGCCGGCCTGCTTCCGTTCGGTCGCTTCGGCGACAAGCTGGGGCGCAAGCGCCTGTTCCTGTGGGGCGTGGGCGTGTTCACCTTGGCCTCGGGTCTTTGCGGTTTCGCCGTCAGCATCGAGATGCTGATCGGCTCGCGCGCGATCCAGGGCATCGGCGGCGCAATGATGGTGCCGCAGGTGCTGGCGATCATGCACACGATCTTTTCGGGTGAGGCACGCGGCAAGGCCTTCGCGCTGACTGGCGTGATTGCGAGCTTGGGCGCTGTCCTGGGCCCATTGATCGGCGGTGGGCTGACCACCGCCGATCTGATGGGGCTCGACTGGCGGCCGATCTTTCTGGTCAACCTGCCGGTCGGCCTGTTCGTGATCCTCGCGGGGATGCGCGTCATTCCCATGCAGAAGCCCGATACGCAGATGACCATCGACTGGCTGGGCGTTGTCCTGTTCGCGGGCGCGATTACCCTGGTCGTGCTGCCGGTGATCGAGGGTGCATTGCTTGGCTGGCCGCTGTGGTGTCTGATCGCACTGGCGGCGTCGGTCCCGATGGGTGCCCTGTTCGTCTGGCGGCAGGTTCAACTGGCACGCGAGGGTCGGACGCAGCTTCTGCCGGTCTCGCTGATGCGGAACGGTGGCTACCTGTCCGGCATCGCGATGGTGATGCTGCATTTCTCGTCGATCCCGGGGATGTTCCTTGTGCTGGCGATTTACGTTCAGACCGGTTTCGGGCTCAGCCCGCTTGAATCGGGTATGGCGACGGCGCCGTTTCCGCTCGGCGTGATGGCGGGGTCGTACATCACCGGGCGGTTCGGCAACCGCAAGCTGCTGATCCGACTTGCGATCGGAACCACGATCCTGCTGGGCGGCATGGCGTTCCTGCGCTGGACGACGGGTCATCCCCCCGAGCCTTTCACACCGTTGAGCCTTGCCCTGCCGCTGGCGACGTGCGGCCTGGGTATGGGGCTCGCGATCTCGCCCCTCTTTCAGATTGTGCTGGAAGCGGTGCCCGGCCGCGACGCTGGCGCAGGATCGGGTGCGATGCAGGCGTTTCAGCAGGTCGGCGCAGCGATCGGAATTGCGGTGGTCTCAAGCCTCTTCTTCGTGCGCCTGCATCAAGGCGGGGTCGAGGATTATCCGGCCGCGATGCAGCACGCCCTGATCTATCAGCTTTGCACCTTCTCGACGATCCTGATCATCGTTGCGCTGCGGGGGCGAATCCAGCGGCGTGAGGCAACGCGTGCGGCGCAGGCAGAGGCCGCGGAGTGACGCAGGCCTGGCGATCTTCGCTTGAGGTCTGGGACATAGAGTCGGGCACGGCGCGTGTGATCCTGCAAACGCCGATGCTGATCGAGGCGCCGAATTGGCACCCGGACGGCTGTTTTCTTGTCAATGGCGACGGCCGCTTATGGCGAGTCGATCCCGGCGAGCCGAACCTGCAAGCGATCGATATCGGCGGCTTGGACCGCTGCAACAACGACCACGGGGTCCTTCCCGACGGACGCATCATCTTGTCCTGCCACGATGGAACGGGATCGGGCATTTACGTGCTGGAGGGTGACGGTCCCCGTGCGCTCGGGCTTGCGCGGCCGAGTTGGTGGCACGGCGCGCGCGGCAAGCGGATCGCCTATGCCTGCGCTCGTGGCGGCGACCGCGTGGTGCGCATCGCGACCAGCGACTGTGACGGGCAGGGGGAGAGGGTACTGACGCCCGGACGTGCACATCACGACGGGCCGGACTTCTCGCCCGACGGACGCCACATCTGGTTCAACTCGGATGAGACCGGCCACGCGCAAATCTGGCGCATGGGCTCAGACGGTGCCGACGCCGCGCCGGTTTTTCGCGATGAGAACGTGAACTGGTTTCCGCACCCGTCACCTTGCGGCAGGCACGTTATCTACCTCGCCTATCCACCGGAAACCTTGGGCCATCCGCGTGATGCGAATGTCGCCTTGTGGCGGATGGACCCCAATGGTGGCAATCGCCGCAAGCTTCTGGATCTGTTCGGCGGTCAGGGCACAATCAACGTGCCCTCGTGGGCGCCGGACGGCAGCGCGTTCGCGTTCATGCGCTATCAGCCGTCCGCCCCCAACAAGGCCTAGTGCACGCTGACCGGTGCAAGGTCGTTTTCGCGTGCGAGGAAGAACGCGAGCTTCCGGTCGCGGACAAGGGCGAGGCGTTCGCCGTCCGTGCCATGGACCGCATAAAGGCTGTCGAGCCCCTCGGCCTGTTCGCGGATCTCCTCGGGCAGCTGATCCAGCTCCACGCGGCGGATGTAGACCGTGTTTCCGGTGTCACCGGTGTCGATTTCGAATTCGGTATTCATGGTTCGATCCCCTTCATTTGCGGCTGATCGGTATAGTCTGGACGACCTGCTGAGGCGTCTTGCGGCGCAGGTCGATATGGAGAAGGCCGTTTTCCAGTTCTGCCGCGGTCACCTCGACCCCGTCGGCCAGCACGAAGCTGCGCTGGAAGGCTCGCGCTGCGATACCACGGTGAAGAAACACGCGCTCGTCGTCGGCTTCCCCCTGACGGCCCCGGATGACGAGTTGGCGGTCTTCCGTTGTAATCGCCAGATCGGCTTCGGCAAATCCGGCGACAGCGAGCGTGATGCGAAACCCGTCCGGCGCGATGTGTTCGATGTTATAGGGTGGATAGCCTTCGGCACCTTTGGCGGCGCGCTCGGCAAGCCGTTCAAGCTGGTCAAACCCCAGAAGATACGGGTGGGAGCCCAGCGACATCTTGGTCATGTCAGCCCTTTCGATCCAAGCGACTGTCGGTCAGGGTCCCGTTCCGGCGACCCTGACGAAGATATGGGTGCGTTAACCACGATTGGCAAGGCGAGGGGGATTTTCGTTAACACTCTGGCGCGCACGGACTATATATCGTGGACGGGCCACGCCGCCCGAAGCCCGCGCAGGTCCCCGATGAACACAACGCATGAACTGAGCCACGAGGAAATCGTCCGCGCGAAGCTGGAAGTGCTGAAGCGCGAGCATCGCGACCTGGATGAGGCCATCGCAGCCTTGGGGGCGACGTCGATGAACTCGGCTCTGACGCTGCAGCGGCTGAAAAAGCAGAAGCTGGCGCTGAAGGATCGCATCGCGCGGCTGGAAGACGAACTGACCCCCGACATCATCGCCTGAGTGCACCCCATCATTGCGGCGGCCGTCGGCTCGGGCTAGGACCGATCCGATCACGCGCATGCAGGAGGTGGCGATGGACGCGCCGGTCCCGGTCGGAATCATCATGGGCAGCCAGTCGGACTGGCCGACGATGCGCGAGGCAGCGGCCATTCTGGACGATCTGGGCGTGGCCTATGAAACCCGGATCGTGAGCGCGCACCGGACCCCGGACCGCTTGTGGGATTATGGCGTCACCGCGGCAGAGCGCGGGCTTCGGGTCATCATCGCGGGCGCGGGCGGGGCGGCGCATCTGCCAGGGATGATGGCGTCCAAGACGCGCGTCCCGGTGATCGGCGTCCCGATCCAGACGAAGGCGCTGTCCGGCGTCGATTCGCTCTATTCTATCGTTCAGATGCCCAAGGGCTACCCGGTCGCGACGATGGCGATCGGTTCGGCGGGTGCGGCCAATGCCGGATTGATGGCGGCAGCGATCCTGGCGCTTGATGACGCGGCGCTTGCGTCGCGGCTGGATCAATGGCGCGCCGACCTCTCGGCCTCGATCCCGGAGGCGCCGCGCGATGTCTGAGATCCGCACGATCGGCATTCTGGGCGGCGGCCAGCTAGGAAGAATGCTGTCGGTCGCTGCAAGCCGTCTGGGCCTGCGTTGCCACATCTATGAACCCGGTGCGTCGCCGGCGGGTGACGTGGCGCATGTGGTCACGAACGCGCCCTACGAAGATCATGCGGCGCTGCGTGCTTTTGCCGAAAGCGTCGATGTCGTCACCTTCGAGTTCGAGAACGTGCCGGCCGAGGCGCTGGACCTGATCGAAAGCATCGTCGAGGTACGGCCCAATCGCCGCGCGCTGACGGTTTCTCAGGATCGGCTGACGGAAAAGACCTTCCTGAACGATCTGGGTTTGAGGACCGCGCCCTTTGCCGACGTTCCTGACGAAGTCGCGCTGGCGGGTGCGATTTCGAAAATCGGCACGCCGTCTATCCTGAAGACCCGGCGGCTCGGATACGACGGCAAGGGACAGGTACGCATCGACTCGCCCGACCGCGCCGAATGGACCGGCGCGCCGTCGGTGCTGGAGGGCTTCGTCGACTTCTCGGCCGAGATCAGCGTCATCGTCGCGCGCGCCGCGGATGGTCAGGTAGCCGCGTTCGATCCCGGTCTGAATGTCCATCAAGGCGGGATCCTGCAGACCACGACAGTTCCTTGCGGTCTGCCCGCGCGCGTCACCACCGACGCCGTGCTGCTGGCGGGAAGGATCGTGCAGGCGCTGGATTACATCGGGGTCATGGGCGTCGAGCTGTTCTTCACCGCCGACGGTCTGATCATTAACGAGATCGCGCCGCGCGTTCACAATTCCGGCCATTGGACACAGGCCGGCTGCACCGTCGACCAGTTTGAACAGCATATCCGTGCCGTCGCGGGTCTGCCCCTGGGCGATGGTAGCCGCTACGCCGAAGTGGTCATGGAAAACCTGATCGGGGACGATCTGGAAAGGGTGCCGGCTTTGCTGCGTGAAACCGGTGTGCAGGTCCATCTCTATGGCAAGGGCGAGGCGCGGCCGGGTCGCAAGATGGGCCACATCAACCGGATCGTCCCATGAAATTGGCGCGCCCGCGCCTGGCTGTGCGGGCCGCTATCGTTCATGAGGATCGGCTGCTGATGGTCAACGCCTATCCGGGCGACAAGTCTGACCTTTGGTGCCTGCCCGGTGGCGGGGTGGAGCCGGGTCAGTCGCTGCCGGAGAACCTGGTTCGCGAAGTTGCCGAAGAGACCGGACTGACCATCACTGTCGGCACGCCGATCCTGGTCAACGAATTCCACGATCCCGACAGCGGTTGGCATCAGGTCGACCTGATTTTTCGCGCGACCCTGGATGGGCATCACGCGATCACGCTGAACGATCCCGAGGGTGTGGTGAACTGCTTCCGCTGGGTTGCGCGGAGCGATCTGGCGGGATTGCGCCACAAACCCGACCGACTGGAAGAGGCAGTATGGCGTTCGTACGGAGCGCTCTATGACCAGCTTGAAAGGATCGTCGACTAAAACACGCTCAGCGCTTACCGGCAAAGGCTGTGGGTTCGCACCATCAAGAAAGGGAATGGTGCTGTGAGAGAGGATTGAACTCTCGACCTCTCCCTTACCAAGGGAGTGCTCTACCACTGAGCTACCACAGCATCGTCTGGCGGCGTTTAGACGAGCCCGCGGAGGCGCGCAAGGGGCCGCGGCGGATTTTGCCGACGCTGCGGGAGGGCCCCTGAACCATGCTGGACCTGACACGGGCACACCGTTAACAGGGTTGCATGACAGGACCGGGACGGGACAGACCTTCGGGCAAGGGTCAGGCGGGCGACCGCGACGCGCGGCTGAAGGCGGCACTGCGCGCCAATCTGATGCGGCGCAAGGATCAGGCGCGCGCCCGCCGGGACGAGACAGATGCGGCGGACACATCCGGGGACACGGATGGCGCCAAGGGCAGTGACGCGGACGCGAAGGACGGCGCATAGATGGACCAGATCATCGTTCACGGAAACGGGGCGCTGAAGGGCGAGATCCCGATCGCGGGCGCCAAGAACGCCTGCCTTGCGCTGATGCCTGCGACGCTGCTGTCGGAAGAGCCGCTGACGCTGACCAACGCGCCGCGCCTGTCGGACATCCGCACCATGACCGAGTTGCTGCAAAGCCTCGGGGCCGAGGTCGTGACGATGCAGGACGGGCAGGTCCTGTCGATGTCCAGCCACGACATCTCGAACCTCACCGCCGATTACGACATCGTGCGCAAGATGCGCGCGTCAAACCTGGTTCTGGGACCGCTGCTGGCGCGGGCCGGACGTGCAATCGTTTCGCTTCCCGGCGGCTGTGCGATCGGCGCGCGTCCGATGGACCTGCACATCCACGGACTGGAACAGCTGGGCGCCGTCATCGACCTGAAGGACGGTTATCTCCATGCCACAGCGCCGCGCGGGCTGAAGGGCGCGCGGATCGCGATGCGCTTCGCCTCGGTCGGTGCGACCGAGAACATCTTGATGGCAGCGACGCTGGCCAAAGGCACGACGGTGCTGGAAAACGCCGCGCGCGAACCCGAGATCGTCGATCTGGTCGCCTGCCTGCGGAAGATGGGCGCACGGATCGAGGGTGAAGGCACCTCGACGATCACCATCGAAGGTGTGGACAGGCTGCATGGCGCCACGCATCCGGTCGTCACCGACCGGATCGAGCTGGGCACCTACATGCTGGCCCCCGCGATCTGTGGTGGTGAAGTCGAATGCTTGGGCGGGCGCATCGACCTGCTGGAAAGCTTCTGTGAAAAGCTGGATCAGGCCGGCGTCTCTGTCGAGCAGACCAATCGCGGTCTCAAGGTCGCTCGCAAGAATGGCCGTATCCGCGCCGTCGATGTCCGCACCGAGCCGTTCCCGGGCTTTCCGACCGACCTGCAGGCCCAGATGATGGCGTTGATGTGCACAGCCGAGGGCACTGCTGTGTTGGAAGAGACGATTTTCGAGAACCGCTTCATGCATGCGCCGGAACTGGTGCGGATGGGTGCACGGATCGAGGTCCAGGGTGGACAGGCGACCGTGACCGGCGTCGAGAAACTGAAGGGTGCGCCGGTGATGGCGACCGATCTTCGGGCCAGTGTCAGCCTGATCCTGGCGGGCATGGCCGCCGAAGGCGAAACCACCGTCAGCCGCGTCTACCATCTTGACCGCGGCTACGAACACGTGGTCCGCAAGCTGCGCGGCATCGGCGCACAGATCGAGCGTGTGCGCGAAGGCGAGGTTGCCCATGTCTGATGCAAGCTTCATGGACGGCGAACCGGGTCCCCTCGCGATCCGGGCAGAGGATGAAGGCGACCTGCGGATCCTCTCTGCCCTTGTGCAGGATTCCGTGTTGCCGGGCGCCGAAATCGCGCACGACACGAAGGCCCGCCACCTGGCCCTGCTGATCAACCGCTTTCGCTGGGAAGATGCGTCAGCTGCTGAACGCGAGGGTCGACCCTATGAAAGGGTCCGGGCATTGCTGGTGATCCGCGACGTCTTGCGTGTTCTGTCGGACGGGATCGCACGCGATGCCGACACGGTCCTGGAACTGCTCGCCATCGGGTGGGAGCCAGCCTCGGACGGGGCAGGGCGCATCCTCCTGGAATTTGCGGGCGATGGTACGATCGCTGTCGATGTCGAGGCGGTGAATTGCGACCTGCGCGACGTGACGCGCCCCTATGTCGCCAATTCCGGCCAGCGACCGCATCATCCGGACTGACGATGATCGTCTGGCGCTTGCAGCCTGAACACGCCGAGGAGTGGCGCAGGATCAGGCTGCAAGCGTCGAAGGACGCACCAGAATCCTTCGAAGAGACGTATGACGACTGGGCGGATCGTCCGTTGGCGGATTTTGCGGCTCGCCTGTCGTCTGCCCGCGTCTTCGCTGCCGGAACGCATCGGGGTCGCGCCCTTGCGATCGCGGGCTGCGTGCCGGGTCTCGATCTGCGCGACGCCTCGCGGGGGTGGGTCGTGTCGGTCTTTACCCGTCCCGAGGCGCGGGGTCGTGGACTGGCGGGCGCAGTCATTCAGACGATCATGTCTGACGCGGCCATGCGCGGAATGACCTCCCTCGGCCTCCATGTCGTCGCATCGAATGCGACGGCGATTGCGCTTTATGAACGGTTGGGATTTCGCGACAGCGGCCAGACGGGCATCGTCAGCAGCCGTGGCCTGCCCGAGATCGAGATGCTGCGCGTCCTGTCCTGACCCGCGACCGCTTGAGAGCCCGTGTCCCACCCGTTAAGAGCGATACGGACGCCCGGAAGCGAGAGAAGATGCCGCATTTCCTGACCACCACCGATGACGATTTCGAGCGACGCTTCATGGCGATCCTGTCCGCCAAGCGCGAAGATCAGGGCGATGTCGGCGACGCGGTGGCGGCGATCATTGCCGATGTCCGCGCGCGTGGCGATGTCGCTCTGGTCGAGCTGACGAGTCGCTTCGACCGGTTGGACCTGACACCCGATACGATGCGCATCACGCCTGACGACATCGCGCGGGAGACGGCGAGCGTGGCCGAGGAAGATCGCGCCGCGCTGTCGATGGCGGTCAAGCGCATCCGCGCCTACCATGCCCGGCAGATGCCCGAGGATCTGAGCTTCACCGATCCCGAGGGGGCCACGCTGGGCTGGCGGTGGACGCCCGTTTCTGCGGCCGGTCTCTATGTGCCTGGGGGACAGGCGAGCTATCCGTCCAGCGTTTTGATGAACGCGATCCCGGCGCGGGTCGCTGGCGTCGAGCGGCTGGTGATCTGTGTGCCGACGCCCGGCGGTGAAACCAACCCGCTCGTTCTTCTTGCGGCCGAGATGGCGGGAGTTGCCGAGATTTACCGGATCGGCGGAGCGCAGGCCATCGCGGCAATGGCTTACGGCACCGCGACGATCGCGCCTGTCGACAAGATCACCGGTCCGGGCAACGCCTATGTCGCGGCGGCCAAGCGGCAGGTGTTCGGCCGTGTAGGAATCGACATGATCGCGGGTCCGTCCGAGGTCCTGATCATCGCGGACGGTCAGCAGGACCCGGACTGGCTTGCGCTGGATCTGCTGGCGCAGGCGGAACACGATGCCGATGCGCAATCGATCCTGATCACGCCGGACGCGGACCTCGCCCGCGCGGTTACCGCGTCGGTCGAGCGGCTGCTGCCCGACCTGCCGCGCGCGGATATCGCGGGGGCAAGCTGGCGCGACCACGGGACGGTCATCGTCGTGCGCGATCTGGACGAAGCTGCCAAGCTGTCCAATCGCATCGCACCCGAACATCTGGAACTGGTCACGGGTGATCCCGACGCGCTGGCCGCGAAATGCCACCATGCGGGCGCGATCTTCCTGGGGCCCTTCACGCCCGAAGCGGTCGGCGATTACGTCAGCGGGCCGAACCATGTCCTGCCGACCGCTCGGTCGGCGCGCTTCTCATCGGGACTGTCGGTGATGGATTTCCTTAAGCGCACGACGATCGCGCGGCTCAGCCCCGGCGCGCTGGCCGAGATCGGGCCGGCGGCGGTGCGACTTGCCGCGTCCGAGGGCTTGCACGCGCACGGGCTCTCGGTTCAGGCTCGGCTGGCACGTTTGAACGAGGGGTAGCGTCGTGAGCCGGCTGAGCAGCATCGAGATCGACGACAGCGCCATCGCACCCGCCACACCCGAGATGGAACAGGAACGGCGCGTTGCCGTCTTCGATCTGCTCGAAGACAACAGCTTCACCGTTCCAGGCCGCGACGGGCAATCGGTGCCCGATGGACCTTATGCGCTGGACCTTGCCATTCGCGAAGGGCGGCTGGTCTTTGACGTGCAGACCGAAGACGCCGAGAAGGTCGCCGAGTTCCACTTGTCGCTTGGACCGTTTCGGCAGGTCGTAAAAGACTATTTCCAGATCTGCGAAAGCTACTTTGACGCGGTGAAGAAACTGCCTCCAGCGCAGATCGAGGCGATCGACATGGCGCGGCGCGGCATTCACAACGAGGGTGCGCGGACGCTGCAGGAACGGCTAGAGGGTAAGGCCGACCTCGACATCGATACGGCGCGCCGCCTGTTCACCCTGATCTGCGCGCTGATCCCGGCCTGAACGGATGGCGGACAGCATTCCAACCTCGGTTCTGTTCTGCTGTGACCACAACGCCATCCGTTCGCCGATGGCGGAAGGGATGATGAAGAAATTCTACGGCCACACCGCCTATGTGCAATCTGCGGGGGTAAAGAACGACCTGGAAATCGACGGTTTCGCCATCGCCGTCTGCCAGGAAATCGGGGTTCCACTGACCAATCATCGGACCCGCAGTTTCGACGAGATGCAGGATTGGGGCGACGATCTGGGCGGGTTCGATCTGATCGTGGCACTGTCGCCAGCCAGCCAGAGGCTGGTCTTGGACATGACGCGGGTGTTCCACCTCGACATCGAGTATTGGCCGATCATGGATCCGACAGGGCTGGCCGACAGCCGCGAGGAAAAGCTCAAGGTCTATCGCGCCACACGCGACCAGATCCGCGATCGCATCCTTGCCAGGTTCGGGCCGCCGATCCAATCCTGATCATCGCCGGCCCTCAGGCCTAATAGCTGCGGATCAGTCCGACCAGACGTCCCTGCACCCGCACGGAATCTTCTGGCAGCACGCGCGTCTCGTAGGCCGGATTTGCAGCCTCCAGCGCGATCATCGAGCCGCGACGGCGATAGCGCTTCAGGGTTGCCTCATGGCCCTCGACCAGAGCGACCACGATGTCGCCGTTTTCAGCCGTGTCCTGCTCGCGGATCACCACGACATCGCCGTCGTTGATGCCCGCATCGATCATCGAGTCGCCCTTCACCTCAAGCGCGTAGTGATGTTCGCGACCCGACAGCATCGTTCCGGGAACAGAGATGTGATGCGAAACCTCTGATATCGCCTCGATCGGGACGCCGGCGGCGATGCGACCCATCAGCGGCAATTCGACGGCAGGGCTGTCCACCACGCTCATCGCGCCGCGTGGTCGAGACACGCGATCGTTCGAGATCACCCGTGGCGAAAACCCGCCGGAAGCGGATCGCACGGGTGCCGGCTCTTGTCCCTTTGCGCCGAGCGCATCGGGAAGGCGGACGATTTCCAAGGCGCGGGCGCGGTGCGGCAGCCTGCGGATGAACCCACGCTCTTCCAGCGCGGTGACGAGACGGTGAATGCCCGATTTTGAGCGGAGGTCCAGCGCATCCTTCATTTCGTCGAACGAGGGCGGCACACCGTCCCGCGCCATCCGCTTCTGAATGAAGTCCAACAGTTCGATCTGTTTACGCGTCAGCATCCGGCAGTCCCCATCGACCCGTGTTCGGGTATTGTTCTATATCGTGCGACGAATCGCGTCAATAACAAGAACAAACGGGGATTAAGAAACGATTAATTGCGCTAATGGCAGGTGTCAGAAAGCGCGATGTAATCAACGATCGAGCCGGCCTGAAGCGCGCCCTGCTGGGCAGGTCGAACCAGCAAGGCATCGGCCCGCGACAACAGCGACAGCCGCGCCGAATCCTGATCTTCGAACGGATCGATCGAGGGCATATCGTCGTGCCGGATCAGCGCGGCGCGGAGATAGTGCTGGCGTGGACCTTCTGGGGGGAGTTCGCGGGCCAAACGGGCGCGCCGGATCATGGTCGGCCGCGGCAGTCCCTGAAGCGCGCCGATCAACGGAAGCATGAACAGGGTCGCGCAGATGATCGCCGAGACAGGATTTCCGGGAAGACCCAGCACGGCGGACTGCCCCAGGCGTCCAGCCATCAGCGGTTTTCCGGGACGCATCGCGATCCGGTAGAACGAACGTTCCATCCCCATCGCCTCGGTGACAGAGCCGACCAGATCGTGATCGCCGACCGAGGCGCCGCCGATCGTCACGATCAGGTCGGCCTGGGACGCAGCAGCAAAGGCAGCCTCAAGGCTCTCACGCGTGTCGCGCGCAATCGGCAGCAGGCTGACCTCTGCGCCGGCCTTTCGTGCCATCGCCGCGACGGCGAGATCGTTTGAGCTGATGATCTGACCTTCGCGCGGAGTGTCGCCCGGGCGAACCAACTCGTCACCAGTCGCAAGTACCGCGACCCGAGGACGGCGTGCGACGGCGATATGCGGGACATTCATCGCGGCCAGCAGACCGACATCGGCCGAACTCAGAAGACGTGGAGCGATTACCCGGTCGCCTTCCGCAAAGTCCCCGCCGCGTAGCCGGATATGGGGCCCGCCCGAGGCATCGGTGATCTTCAGGGTCTCGCCTTCACGAGCAACGTTTTCCTGCATCACGACCCGGTCGTAACCCTGCGGGACCGATGCTCCGGTGAATATCCGGATCGCCGTGCCCTCGGGCGTCTCGCCGTTGAACGGATGGCCTGCCCCGGCCTCGCCGATGACCTTCAGCGGCAATCCGATCTCTGCCTGGCGCAGGGCATAGCCGTCCATTGCAGCGGCATCGAAGGGCGGCTGCGTCATTCTGGAAATCGCATCCTGCATCAGGACGCGTCCAGCCGCCTCATCCAGCCCCACCGTCTCGATCTCGGGTCCAGGGGCAAGGGCCAGGACCCGAGCCAGTGCGTCGTCGACCGTGATCATGGTGCAGCCTCGAAATCGCCCGATTTGCCGCCGCTCTTGCGCAGCAGGCGGATCCCTTCGATCCGCATGCCCTTTTCGGCTGCCTTCAGCATATCGTAGATGGTCAGACAGGCGACACTGACGGCCGTCAGCGCCTCCATCTCGACTCCCGTCTGGCCAGCGGTGCGCACGGTCGCGGTCACGCGGATCCCGGGCAAGTCGGTATCGGGAACGAGGTCCAGCGACACCTTTGTCAGCGGCAGAGGGTGGCACAGCGGGATCAGATCCGCCGTGCGCTTGGCCGCCATTATGCCCGCCAGCCGTGCGACGCCCATCACATCGCCCTTCGCAGCGCCGCCCCGAGCCAGGGACAGCGTCGCGTCGCTCATGACCACGGCGCCTTCTGCCACGGCTTCCCGCGCCGTTGCAGCCTTGTCAGAGACATCGACCATATGCGCCTGCCCGGCGGCGTCAAAATGGGTCAGACTCATGCCGCAACCTCCAGAATTGCCTTTGTTGCCGCAGTCACATCGTCTTGCCGCATCAGGCTTTCTCCGATCAGGAAGCGCCGCGCGCCGATCTGCATCATCGCCGCCAGATCGCTCGCAACGAAAAGTCCGCTTTCGCAGACAACCTGCCGGTCCGCAGGAACAAGGGGCGCAAGTTTTCTCGTGACATCAAGCGACAATTCGAATGTCTTCAAATTTCTGTTGTTGATGCCGATAAGCTGGGATCGCAATTTCAACGCGCGATCAAGTTCAATTTCATCGTGAACCTCGATCAATGCGTCCATGCCCCAGTCGAATGCCGCAGCCTCCAATTCGGCTGCCTGCTGATCCTCGACAGAGGCCATGATGATGAGGATACAGTCTGCGCCCCAGGCCCGTGCTTCGGTCACCTGGTAGGGGTCGTAAAGAAAGTCCTTGCGCAGGACCGGCAAGGCGCAGGCAGCACGCGCGTCCCTCAGAAACTTGGGCGCGCCCTGAAAGCTTGGACCGTCGGTCAGAACCGACAGACAGGCTGCGCCCCCGTTTTCATAGGCTCGCGCCAGAGACGGAGGATCGAACTCTTCGCGAATGAGGCCTTTCGAAGGACTGGCCTTCTTGATCTCCGCGATCAGCGCGGGACCCTCTGCCGCCTTGGTGGTGAGAGAGGCTGCAAAACCCCGTGGCCGTTCGGCGGATCGGGCGGCGGATTCCAGCGCAGAAAGCGGTCTCATCGCCTTCGCGGCTGCGATTTCGTCCAGCTTGTAGGCCTTGATGCGGTCCAGAATGTGCATGCGCCGCTTCTAGCGCGGCCGCGGGCGATCCGAAAGAGGCACGCTGACGAACACGCGATACAACCCCAGCCTGTATAAAACTGGGGAATCACATAATCCAAAGTTGAAAATATATCTTTTTGTTCAATTTCGCAAAAGTTTGATGGCAAGATTCTGCCGACCGGGGTAATTAGGTCGACAGGGCGACGACTCGGCGTTTCCCTGTTTTGCAAAACGAGTGACGGGAGTTTCAGGATGAATGCAAAATCGCTCGCGGTTGCAGCCGGCCTCGCCATGTTGGCGAGTTCTGCTTCCGCCGCACTTGTGACCAACGGCGGCTTTGAAGATGTTTCGGGTCTGGCCGATGGCGGCAAGAACCGTGGAAGCTACGGTGTCTACAATTCGATCCCCGGTTGGACGAAGTCGTCCGGCAGCGGTATCGAACTTCAGGACAACGGCACGCTCGGCACGATCGATGCGAATACCGGCAACTGGTACGTCGAGCTGGACAGCGACGAGAACTCGTCAATGTATCAGGACGTTACGTTCGCCAGCGCTGGCGACTACGTTCTGTCGTTCTTCTACGCACCGCGCACCTCGACCATCGGTGACAACGGGATCACCTACAGCGTCGCTGGCGCCCTCAGCGGCTTCGTGGATGACGTGTTCCCGGCCGGCTGGCGTGAAGTGAAGTCGGTGTTCACCGTGGCCAGCGCGGGCACTCTGCGCCTGACCTTCACGGCTGGCGGTCTCAGCAACAGCCTCGGCGGCTTCATCGACGATGTGTCGATCGCCCCCGTGCCGGTTCCTGCCGCAGGTCTGATGCTGATGGGTGGTCTTGCCGGTCTCGGTGCCTTCGCGCGCCGTCGTCGTCAGGCTTGAGCCGACAGATCGCTTCGGGCCGGTAACGGTTCGAAGGTTTGAATGGCGCTCGCCCCTTCGACAGGGGCGGGCGCATTTGTTTTACTCACGCAGGCTCGCGGATCCACCGATCCAGTCGATGGCCGGGCTACCGTGTTCGGACAGCCACGCATTCACGCGGCTGAAAGGCTTGCTGCCGAAGAACCCGCGCCGAGCCGAGAGGGGCGAGGGATGCGCCGTTGCGACTAAGAGATCCGTAGAGCGTGGAAGCCCGCCCAGAGCCTTCTGAGCCTGCGCGCCCCACAGGATGAACGCCAGCGGGCGATGCGCCTGCGCCGCCGAGACGGCTTGACGTGCCAGCTGGTCCCAGCCCCAGGCCGCATGTGCGCCGGCTGCGCCCGGCGTCACGCTGAGCGAACGGTTGAGCAGAAGAACGCCCTGCGCAGCCCAATGTGAGAGATCGCCACTGTTCGGCGCTGCCCCGAGATCATCCTTCATCTCGCGATAGATGTTCGCCAGCGATCTGGGCAGCGGCGTTCCGCGCGACACCGAAAAGGCCAGGCCGTTTGCGTGTCCGGGGGTCGGGTAGGGGTCCTGACCCAGAATGATCACGCGGACGTCTTCTGGTGGCAAGCCTTCAAGTGCGGCGAACACGCGGTCCGGACCGGGTAGCCAATCGCGTGTCGCGGCGAGCCGGTCGCGGATCGCCGGCCAGTCGTCGTGGAAGAAGGGCAGGTCCTGCCATGGTCCGGGTGGACGCAGACGATCGGCGCTCACGGTTCGGGCGGCCCGGTCACCTCGCACAGCGCGGTCAGCCGATCGCGCGCGGCGCCGCTGTCGATTGATTCTCGGGCGATCGCCACGCCCTCTGGCAGATCGGCGGCTTTCCCGGCGATGACCAGCGCTGCAGCCGCGTTCAGCAGAACCGCATCGCGATAAGCGCCGTCTTGACCATCAAGCAGCGCGCGGAATGCGGCAGCGTTGTGCGACGGCTCGCCGCCGACGATCGCCTCGAACGGATGGATCGGCAGGCCTGCATCCTCGGGCGATATCTCGAACTCCGACACGTCGCTGCCCTTCAGCGCGGCAACCCAGGACGGACCGGCGATGCTGAGTTCATCGGTTCCATCGGATCCATGCACAAGCCATGCCGCTTCCGTGCCCAGATCACGAAGCACTTCTGCCATCGGTCTTATCCAGGCGCGGTCGAACGCGCCGGTCAATTGCCGTTTGACCGAGGCCGGATTGGTCAATGGACCGAGCAGATTGAAGATCGTCCGCGTGCCAAGCTCGGCGCGCGGCGGGCCGACATGGCGCATCGCGGGATGGTGCATCGGTGCCATCATGAAGCAGATGCCCGCGCGGCTCAGGGCCTGCTGCGCGACCTTGGCCCCGCCCATGACGTTGATGCCCATCTGCGTCAAAGCGTCGGCAGCGCCCGATTTCGAACTGAGGTTGCGGTTGCCGTGCTTCGCGACGGGCACACCGGCGCCTGCCACGACGAAAGCGGTCGCTGTCGAGATGTTCAACGTGCCCTTTCCGTCGCCGCCGGTTCCGACGATATCCATCGCGCCCGTCGGGGCCGTCACCCGGTTCATCCGCGCCCGCATCGCGCGCGCTGCGGCCGCGATCTCATCAACCGTCTCGCCCCGCACGCGCAAAGCCATCAGCAGGCCGCCGATCTGGGCCGGTGTTGCGGCACCATCGAACAGGGCGGAAAAAGCCTCTTCGGCCTCGGCGCCGGTCAGCGGGCGGGTCGCGGCCAGACCGATCAGCGGCCGAACGTCGATGCTCATGCTGCCTGTTTCCGCGGGGTGCAGCGGGACAGGAAGCGCTCGATCATCCGGTGCCCGTGTTCCGAGGCGATGGACTCCGGGTGAAACTGCACGCCCTCGATCGGCAGCGTGCGATGAACCAGCCCCATGATCGTGCCGTCGCCCGACCGCGCGGTGACCCGCAGGCAATCCGGGAAGCCTTTGGGCGACACGGTCAGCGAGTGATAGCGCGTCGCATTGAGGGGAGAGGGCAGGTCCTGGAAGACGCCGGTCCCGTCATGCTCGATCCGGTCCACCTTGCCGTGGAGGATACGATCGGCCCGGACGATCCGGCCACCGAACGCCTCACCGATCGCCTGATGACCAAGGCAGACCCCGAAAAGCGGCACCGAAGCCTGCGAAGCCGCGGCAATGAGGTCGAGGCAGATGCCCGCCTGCGCCGGATCGCAAGGACCGGGTGAGATCAGAATGCCGTCGGGCTGTGCCGCCAAGACGTCATCCACGCTGATCGCGTCGTTGCGATGCACCGCGACCTCGGCCCCCGCCTCGCCCAGGTAATGGACGAGATTCCATGTGAAGCTGTCGTAATTGTCGATCATCGTGATCGCCGGCCGATTTGCGCCTGACTGCCCCATGTGCCCCGAACCTTTCGCCCCCATTTGCGACCCGCTATAGATGATCCAATCAAACGGGCGGGGCAAGCCCGGCAGGCGCACGGGCTTTGGCAGCGGGGACGGATGGCAGGCGGTTTCACGGGCGGATTGATCAAGGGCATCGTGCTGGGCGGCGCCGCGCTGGCCGCGCTGTCGCTGATCGCGCCGCAGCCGGAGAACGCGCGAGAGCCGGCCAGAGTTGGCGAAGCAGCGCAGCCGCCAACGACAGAGCGGGACGTTTCGCAAGTCCCGGACGAGGCGCCAGCAGACCGCACCAAGGCTGAACCGATGCCGTCGCCTGCCGATCCGGTTCCTGCGGTGACCACGGGGTCACCTGCAGCTGCGCCGCAACCCATCGAAAGCGGCGATCCAGGGTCCGCCGATACGGAAGGGCAGGACACTGATACTTCGCTGTCTGCCGTTGAAGAAGGCGCGCAGCCGGTCGAGACCGGTCCTTCCGCCAACGTAATCGACCCTTTACCGTCGGCTCCGACGGACGCTGATGCTTCCAATGTGACACAGGGCGAGAATTCACCGGCGGAAATGTCAGCGCGCCCCTCATTTTCGTCAGCCGCAGCGCCGGACATGGCTGACGATACCCCGCCGGGTGATCCGACAGTCGAGGCCCTTCCCGCGGAGCAAATCTCGCCCGCTGTCGAGCCCGGCCCTCAAACTAAACCTTCGACCAATCCTACACCGGCTGCCGCCCTGTCACAGGCGCTGCCGCTGTCCATTCTGGACGCGCCCGACTTCAACTCGCTGTTCGCAATGCAGCCGGAGGCAGACGACGGTCCGGGTGATCGCCCCGACGGCGGTCCGGCCGAGCAACAGGAAGAAACCACGGGCTCCGCCCCCGCCGTCGTCGTCCCGGCGTTCAGCCCGTCCATAAGTGGCGCTCCGCCGGATCTTGAGACGCGGTCCGCGGCTTCGGACGCAACAATCGAACCAATCAATGAAGCTAACTCGCCAAGCGATCCCACTTTGCCGAGTATAGACCTGTCGCTGCCGCCGGACCTGAACCGGCTCAGCGCTCCTGAAAGCCGATAAGATGTCCTCGTTCAATCCTGCCGTCGCCGCCACCTTCAGCCCCCCGGTGATGGAGGCGCGGCGTTGGCTGGCCGACATCACCTTCGCGCCTGACCGCCCGCTGATCAACGTAAGCCAGGCAGCGCCTGTCGACCCGCCGCCCGAACCGCTGCGTCGCGCGATTGCCGAGGCTGCGCTGCATCGCGACGAAGCCCATCTTTATGGTCCCGTCCTCGGCAATGCCGACCTGCGCGAGGCGCTGGCTGAAACCTGGTCGCAAGCCTATGCCGCGCCCGTCGAGCCTGGACAGATCGCGATCACGCAGGGCTGCAATCAAGCCTTCTGTGCCGCGATCGCCACGCTGGCGCAGGCAGGTGACGAGGTGATCCTGCCGGTGCCGTGGTACTTCAACCACAAGATGTGGCTCGACATGGCAGGTGTCCGAACGGTGCCGCTCGCCTGCGACGAGGCCATGTTGCCCGATCTGGAGCGGGCAGCGACGCTGATCGGTCCGCGCACGCGTGCGCTGGTTCTGGTGACGCCGAACAACCCGACCGGCGCAGAATATCCACCCGATCTTGTGCGGCGTGCCTTCGATCTGTGCCAGCGACACGGCATCGCGCTGGTCGTGGACGAGACCTACCGCGACTTTCATAGTGCCGCCCAGCCAGGCGTTACCCCGCCACATAACCTGCTGAGCCTGCAAGGCGCTGGGGACACGCTGATCCAGCTCTACTCCTTTTCCAAGGCTTATCGCCTGACGGGGCATCGCGTCGGTGCCGTTGTCGCCTCGACCCGTCGTATGGTCGAGGTCGAGAAATGGCTCGATACCGTCGCCATCTCGACGGGCCAGCTTGGCCAGATCGGTGCTGTCTACGGGTTGCGCAACCTGTCGGATTGGCTTGCAAGCGAGCGGTTGGAGATTCTTGCCCGACGTCGCGCGGCCGAAGCAGCCTTCGAAGGTCTCGACGGCTGGACGCTGAAGAGCTGTGGCGCCTACTTCGCCTGGGTCGCGCATCCTTTCAAGGACACCTCCGCCGAAATCGCCCCGCGCCTCGTTCGCGAGGCCGGCGTGCTGGCGCTGCCCGGGACGATGTTCATGCCGGACGACGACGAAAACGGTGCCGGGCATTTCCGGTTTGCCTTCGCGAATGTCGATGCCGACGGCATCACCCATCTGGCGGACCGCCTGCGCAGCTTCGCAGGCTGACGGGCGGTCCGCGACCCTTGTGGCCTGCGGTCCCGGGCCCTAAGACGACCCCAACAGAAGTGACGACAGAGACCCCGATGAAAAACCTGCGCACACACGGCAAATCCGCGATCGTCTGGATTCTTCTGGGTCTTCTGATCCTGGGGCTTGGCGGTTTCGGCGTGACGAACTTCGCTGGCGGGTCTGCGGCGGTTGGTTCCGTCGGCGATACCGAGATCACGGCCGACGATTACGCGCGCGGGCTTCGCAGCGATCTTGCAGCCGCCTCGCAGCAGGCAGGTCAGCAGATCACGATGGAACAGGCGCGCGCGGCCGGACTGATGCAGCAGGTCCAGGCGCGGCTTTTCACCGTTGCGACGCTGGAGGAAGAGGCGAACCGCCTGGGTATCTCTGTCGGCGATGCACAGGTGGCCAGCACGATCTCGGGGGCGCCGGCGTTTCAGGGCCCGACCGGACAGTTCGACCGCAATGCCTATGCGAGCCTGCTGCGCCGCGAAGGACTTTCGGAGGGCGAGTTCGAGCACGACGTTCGCATGGATGAAGCACGCCTGATCCTGCAGCGCGCCGTCACAGGAGGCGTCAACGTTCCCGATCCAGTCGTGAACCAGGCGGCCGGCTGGCTGCTGGAGACGCGGGACATCCGCTGGCGCGAGGTCACCGAGGATGAACTGACGACCGAGATCGAACCGCCAAGCGACGAGACGCTGGCCGCTTGGCACCAGGCCAATATCGAGCGTTTCACCGCGCCCGAGATACGCAAGATCACCTATGTCTGGCTGACGCCCGACATGCTGGCAGGCGAGGTCGAGTTGGACGAGGCGGCCCTGCGCGAAGCCTATGAAGCGCGCCGGTCAGAGTTTCAGCAGCCCGAGCGGCGGATGGTCGGTCGACTGGTCTTCCCGTCGGCCGAGGACGCCGAGGCTGCGAAGGCGCGCATCGAATCCGGTGACGCGCCGTTCGAGGCAATCGTGATGGAGCGTGGCCTGACGCTGGACGATGTCGATCTGGGTGAAGTGACCGAGGCGGATCTGGGCGCCGCGGGTGAAGCGGTGTTTGCGCTGGAAGGTCCTGGTGTCGTTGGCCCGATAGACACCGATCTTGGCCCTGCGCTGTTTTCGATGAACGCGATCCTCGACCCGGTCGACGTGAGCTTCGAGGATGCGCAGGAAGAATTGCGGTCCGAAGTCGCGGCGGCGCGTGCGGTTCGGGTCATTGACGACCGCTCGTCCGAATTCGAGGATCTGTTGGCATCGGGCGCATCGCTTGAAGACGTCGCAGAAGAAACCCCGATGGAACTGGGCGAGGTCGACTGGACGCCAGAGACGCGCGGCGAGGGCGGAAGCATCCTGGGTTACGAGACCTTCCGAGAGCAGGCCGCTGCGGTGAGCGAGGATGATTTTGCGCAGCTTTATCAGCTGGATGATGGCGGGATCTTCGCGCTGAGGCTGAATGAAATCGTCCCACCGACGCCTAAGCCATTGGAAGAGGTTCGCACCGAGGTCGAAGCCGATTGGCGCGCCAATGAAGTCCATCGGTTGTTGATGGAAGCAGCCGAGCAGGAAAAGCTGCAGCTTGATGCCGAAACGGTCGCCGCAGGTGCGGAGCCACAACAGCCGGCACCTGCACCCGAAGCTCCCGCAAACGCTGACAACACGGAGACCAGCGATTCAGCGGCGGCAGAGGACAACGAGGCAACTTCGCCTGCCTTCAACGAAGTTCAGAACCTTTCTCGCGATGGCTGGATCGAAGAAGCGACGCCCGATCTGCTGACCGCCGCGTTTGCTCTGGATGAAGTGGGTGAGACCGCGGTCGTCGATGCGACGGACAGGGTTTTCCTGGTCACGCTTGATGCGATCAATGACGCTGATCTGGGATCGGAGCAGGCGACCGAGGTGCTTGATGCGGTGCGCAATCAACAGCAGCAATCCCTGCAATCGGACATCTTCGACTACTACACCCGCGCGGCGCAGACGCGGGCCGGCATCCGCCTGAACCAGAACGTGATAAATTCCGTCAACGCGCAAGTGCAGTGATGGATCTGTCTCCGGCCTTCGACGAATTCGAACGCGGCTGGGCCAAGGGTCGGAATCAGCTGGTCACCATAAGGCTGGCTGCTGACCTGGACACTCCAGTCAGCCTGATGCTGAAGCTGGCCGAGGCGGCGCCCAATTCGTTTATGCTGGAAAGCGTCACGGGCGGCGAGGTGCGTGGACGCTATTCCATCGTCGGGATGAAGCCCGACCTGATCTGGGATTGCCGAGACGGCAAGGCCCGCATCAATCGCCATGCCCGATATTCCGACGAGTTCGAGGCCGATCCGCGCCCCGCGCTGGACAGCCTGCGCGCGCTGATCGCCGAAAGCCGCATCGACATGCCGGAAGAAGTGCCTGCCGTCGCGGCGGGCCTGTTCGGCTATCTGGGCTATGACATGATCCGGCTGGTCGAGCGCCTGCCTGACGTCAACCCGGACCCGCTGGATGTGCCCGACGCGATGATGCTGCGGCCGTCGGTCGTCGCCGTGCTTGACGGGGTGAAGGGCGAGGTCACGCTCTGTGCGCCCGCCTGGTTCGAGCCCGGTATGCCGGCGCGCGGCGCCTATGCGCGCGCTGCAGAGCGCGTGATGGAGGCGCTGCGCAGCCTCGACCGTCAACCGACCGAGCCACGCGCATTGGGCGAAGACGCGACGATTGGCGAGCCGGTCTCAAATTTCGCGAAAACGGATTATCTGACGGCAGTCGAGAAGGCGAAGGAATACATTCGCGCCGGCGACATTTTCCAGGTCGTGCCGTCGCAGCGCTGGCGAATGGAGTTTCCGCTTCCACCTTTCGCCCTTTACCGGTCATTGCGCCGGACGAACCCGTCACCGTTCATGTTCTTCCTGAACCTCGGCGGTTTCCAGATCGTCGGCGCCAGTCCCGAGATACTTGTGCGACTGCGCGATGGCGAGGTCACGATCAGGCCGATCGCCGGAACCCGCCCGCGCGGCGCGAACGAGGCAGAGGACAAGGCTTTGGAAGCCGACCTGCTGGGTGACCAGAAAGAGCGGGCAGAGCATCTTATGCTGCTCGATCTGGGGCGCAACGATGTCGGACGTGTCGCCAAGACCGGGACCGTCAGACCCACTGAAGAGTTCATCATCGAGCGCTACAGCCACGTGATGCACATCGTGTCGAACGTGGTGGGTGAACTGCGTGATGATCAGGATGCGCTGGCTGCGTTGCTGGCGGGTCTGCCCGCAGGTACGGTTTCAGGCGCGCCCAAGGTTCGCGCGATGGAGATCATCGACGAGCTGGAGCCCGAAAAGCGTGGCGTCTACGGTGGTGGGGTAGGCTATTTCGCAGCCAACGGCGAAATGGATATGTGCATCGCGTTGCGCACGGGTGTCCTGAAGGATGGTGCCCTCTACATCCAGGCAGGCGGCGGCGTCGTCTACGACAGCGACCCCGAGGCTGAGTATCAGGAAACGGTGAACAAAAGTCGCGCGCTGCAGCGCGCGGCAGAAGGCGCTGCACGCTTTGTCCGCGGTAACGGCTAGAGAATTATTAGGATCTTTGCAGACGAAAACGGCGGCCCAACCGGACCGCCGTCATCAATCGTAGAGCGTAGGTCAGGTTATCAGTTGCTGGCCGGGGCTTCGGTAGCTTCACCTTCTGCGGGCATCGCAGCGCCATCAGCCGGCGCGTCCGTTTCCATCGCCGGATCGGCCATCGTCGCGTCCGAGGCAGCGGGGTCAGCAGGAGCCATCGCGGGATCTGCCGCCGGATCAGCCGGAGCCATTGCTGGATCGGCTGCCGGGTCCGTCGCCATCGTGCCGTCTGCGGCCGGCGCGCTTTCACGCTCGCGGAAGACATACTCCGGCGCCGCTTCAGCTTCTTCCTGAGTCAACTCGGACGTGATTTCCTGAGCGTCGTAGTTGATGGTCATCTGGTCCCACGGCAGTGCGATCTGCTTTTCGCCGATACCAAGGAAACCACCGACGCCGATAACGGCGGCTTTGATCTGGCCGGATTCGCCGTCAAGAATGATGTCGTTGATGTCGCCGATTGCGTCACCGTCAGGTGAGGTCACCGAGCTGCCGGTGATCCAGTCGAGGCGAAGCTCGTTCATGGCCTGCTCTTGCTCGACCATGTCGCTGTTGGCCATTTCGGCTTCCATAGCGGCCTCGTCGGCATCGCCATCGGTCGCTGCGGCGTCGGTCTCCATCGCGCCGTCCGCGGCAGGTTCCATCGTGGCGTCGGCCGCCGGCTCCATCGCGGCGTCGCCTTCCATGGCTTCACCCTCGGCCGGCATCTCGGTCGTGGTCGCGTCGGCTGCGGGTTCCATTGTCGCGTCGGCGGCGGGCTCTTCGGTGGTCGCGTCCTGAGCGTAGACCGGGCCGAGAGCCACGGGCAGCACAAACGCGGTCGTCAAAAGAAGCTTACGCATGTCGATCCTTCCTCTATTGGAATAGCGCCAGCCGGGTTCTTCAGGTTGGCCAGCCGCTTCGGAGAGACAATGAACTTCGCGGCTCGCAGGTTCCGCGCCGGATCGAAAATTGCGAAATTATAGGTGGGCAGGTCTAACGCGCTGACGTAGCGTCATAAAAGCGCCAGGTCGCTTTTCTGCCGCCTGGCGATCAACGGCGATGGCTCTCGCAACGGGGGCGTTTGTCCAGCCTGTTACGGGCTTAATCCTCGCCACGATAGGGCTGAACGTACTGCAGCGCCATGTCCCATGGAAAGAAGATCCAGGTGTCCTGACTGACCTCCGTAATCCAGCTTTGCACCATCGGTTTGCCCTTGGGTTTGGCATAGACCGTGGCGAAATGCGCCTTGGGATACATCTCGCGGATCAGTTCGAGCGTGCGCCCGGAATCGACCAGGTCATCGACGACGAGAATGCCCTCGCCATCGCCCATCAGCTGATCGTCGGGCCGCTTGAGGACTTCCAGCTGGCCTTGTCCGGCCTCTGTTCCGACCCCCTTGTAGGAGCGGATCGAGATCGTGTCGATCGTCCGGATGTCCAGTTCGCGCGCCACGATCATCGCGGGGACGAGGCCGCCGCGCGTGACTGCCACGACGGCGCGCCAGTCGGTTCCGTCCAGCCGCCAGGCCAGCGCGCGCGCATCGCGATGCAGTTGGTCCCAACTGACGTGAAAGCCCTTCTCATGCGGCAGGCGGTTGTCGATCATCGGGTCCCCCGTTCGTTTTCGGCATTTGCCGTCATGTCATCATTGGTCGAAGATCAGCAGCACGCCCAGCAGCGCAAGCGCCAGGGCTGCCGTCCTGTCGATCCAGAGCTTGGCAGAGAAATAGCGCGCCCGCATAACCGCTGTCGACATCAGAACCGTCACCGTCGTGTACCAGAATAACTCCGTTCCGAGGCACAGCGCGTAGATCCCCGCCTGCAGGCCCGCCGAAAGACGTTCTGGAAACAGCGACAGGATCAGGCCGGCGTAAAACAGCGCGGGCTTCGGGTTCGAAAGATTCAGGGCGATGCCGCCCCAGAAGCTTCGCTGAACCCCGCTTGCCGCATTGGGCACAGGTTTTGCCGAGGCGCGCCACAGGTTGAAGCTGAACCAGAGCAGATAGAGGCCGCCAAAGATCTTCATCCCAGTATAAAGGCCGGGGTGAAGCTGGAAGATCACGGCTAGTCCCAGCAGTGCAACCAGGCACCAGAGCGAAGCGCCGGTTGCAAGCCCGAGTGCATAGGGCAGGGCGCGGTCGCGTCCCTGTGCGAAAGCGGTTTGAATTGCGGCGACGATCGCGGGACCGGGCGACAGAATCGCCAGCGAAAGCGCCGCGACCAAGGCCAAGGCCTGCTCGGCGGACATGTCGGAGAATCAGTCCTTCTTGACCGTCGCGATGTCCGGCGCATCGACCGCCTTCATCCCGACGACGTGGTAACCCGCGTCGACATGATGCGTCTCGCCCGTCACACCGGCGCCAAGGTCCGACAGCAGATACAGGGCCGAATTACCGACATCATCCTGGGTGACGTTGCGTCGCAGCGGCGAATTCAGCTCATTCCACTTCATGATATAGCGGAAATCACCGATGCCGCTCGCGGCGAGCGTCCTGATCGGGCCGGCGCTGATCGCGTTCACGCGGATGCCGTCCTTGCCAAGATCCTCGGCCATATAGCGAACGCTGGCCTCGAGCGCCGCCTTTGCGACACCCATGACGTTGTAATGCGGCATCACCCGTTCGGCGCCGTAATAGGTCAGTGTCAGCAAACTGCCGCCATTCGGCATGATCGCCGCCGCGCGACGGGCGACGGCGGTAAACGAATAGACCGAGATATCCATCGTCTTCTGGAAATTGTCGCGGGTCGTGTCGACATAGCGGCCGCGCAATTGGTCCTTGTCCGAGAAACCGATCGCATGGACCACGAAATCAAGGCTGCCCCACGCGTCGCGCAGCTGGTCGAAGAGCGCATCGATCGACGTGCCGTCGCCCACATCGCAGGGCAGCACCATGTTCGACCCGACCTGAGCTGCCAGCGGATCGACCCGCTTCTTGAGCGCCTCACCCTGATAGCTGAAGGCCAACTCGGCGCCGTGACGCGCAAGCGCCTGCGCAATGCCCCAGGCAATCGACTTGTCGTTGGCCAGCCCCATGATCAGGCCGCGTTTGCCAGCCATCAGGCCGGCCTTGTTTTCAACGGACATGGGACGCGCCTCGCATTTCCAACAGAATTCGACGTGTATAGTGTGCTTATGGCAAGAGTTTGGCCGCATCAAGCGCCGTGCAGGGCGCAGCGTGTCGCAACCACAGGACGAACGAGATGAACGAGACGAGTGACATCTTTGCAGGCAACGATCCATTTGCGATCGTGCGGCGCTGGATGGCCGAGGCAGAAAGGACCGAGCTTAATGATCCTAGCGCGATGGCGCTTGCGACGGTCGATGCCGACGGAATGCCGGATGCGCGGATGGTGTTGCTCAAGGACATCGAGGGGCAGGGCAGTGACGGCTCGTTCGTGTTCTACACCAATTATGAAAGCGCAAAGGCGGGTCAGATCGATGCAGCCGGAAAGGCCGCGTTCGTCATTCACTGGAAGTCCCTGCGTCGTCAGATCCGCGTCCGGGGATCGGTCACGCGCGAGGACGGGCCGATCGCCGATTCCTACTTTCGCAGCCGTGCCTTGCAGAGCCGGATCGGCGCGTGGTCGTCGCGACAAAGCCGACCTCTGGACAGTCGCGAGACGCTCATGGCAGAGGTTGCCCGCCGAGAGAAGGAATTGGGCACGGATCCAGCCCGTCCGCCATTCTGGGGCGGTTATCGAATTAGGCCGCATACGATTGAATTTTGGGCCGACGGCGAATTTCGGCTGCATGATCGCTTCCAATGGGTCCTTTCTGAAGACAAATGGAACAAAAGCAGATTATTTCCTTGACGATCAATTGCCGTACAACCATCTTGAACGGTGAGATTTACGAGTACCGGCGATCCATTTTTTTGTAGATTTACAATCTCGGGTTGTCGGCTGAGGTAGGCCTTGTAACCCCGGTAGTGTTGTGGTGGGACGGAAGCTGGCGCGCGCGCGTCCTTCCCAGGCGTTAGGAGCGCGTTACTGCATGTCGGACGACATAGAAAACAGTCGAATCGCAAGTGGTCTGATCAAGTGGTTTGATCCGGCAAAGGGCTATGGCTTCGTCATCAACAGCGAAGGTGGGCCCGACATCCTGCTGCATGCGAACGTCTTGCGGAATTTTGGGCAGGGCTCGGTTGCTGACCATGCGCGCGTCAAGGTTCGTGTCGTTCCGACCGAGCGTGGCCTGCAGGCCGTCGAGGTGTTGGAAATCCTGCCCCCGGACAGCCACGGTCAGCCGCCGCTTGCGGATCTTGACCAGTCGCTGTTCGAGCATCTTTCGTCGCTGCCGCTGCGTCCGGCGCGGGTGAAGTGGTTCGACAAGCACAAGGGTTTCGGTTTCGCCAACGTCTTCGGTCATGGCGACGATCTGTTCCTGCACATTGAAGTTCTGCGTCATTCGGGGCTCGCTGACCTCGCCCCTGGCGAGGCGATCGCTGTTCGCGTTGTCGAGGGTCCGCGCGGCCTGATGGCTGCGCAGATCGGTGCGTGGGATACGGCTGCGCAGGGTGCGGAATCGCTCAGGTTATCGACCGAAGGTGGTGACGAATTTCGCGAAACCTCGCTGATCGCCGTCATCGCTGAATGAACCCATTCCTGTCCGTGCGTCGTAAGACGCTGTGCCTTGCGCTGACGGCATTCGCCTTGTCGGTCGGCGGCGCTCATGCTGCGACACAGGTTTGCGCGGCTGACAGGGCGATCTTCATGACCCCGGCCGGTCCGCTATCGTTCGAGATTGAGGTCGCTGACGATGTCGCAGAGCGTGCGCAAGGCCTGATGAATCGTGCTCGGCTTCCTGAAAAAACCGGCATGCTGTTCGTCTACCAGACGCCACAGCCTGTTGCCTTCTGGATGCGAAACACCCTGATCCCGCTCGACATGGTCTTCATGGATGCGGAAGGCGTGATCCGCTATATCCATGAAAACGCCATCCCGCAAGACGAGACACCGATTCCGGGCAACGAGGCTGGTGATCCCGATCCAGACCGTCTGATGGTGCTGGAAATCGGGGGCGGCGAAGCGGCGCGCCTTGGGCTGGCCGAAGGGCAGGCGATGGCGCATCCCGCGCTCGATCAGGATCGTGCCGCGTTTCCGTGCGGCTAGGGCTTTCCGGCGTCGCGCGACTAGGCTAGAAGGCACGCGTTCGGGGCGTAGCGCAGCCTGGTAGCGCGACGGTTTTGGGTACCGTAGGTCGGAGGTTCGAATCCTCTCGCCCCGACCACAGAGGCATCCGCCCTCGGCGTCTCAGCATCTGCCCTCTAATCTGTGTTCGTACGCAAGTTGGCACCCATCGATGCGCGGGCATGTGCATCAAGAAGCACTTTCGCGAATTTCCGCAGCGGTTCGGCCATCGGCGTCGTCCGCCGCCAGATCAGACCCAACGTCCTTGATGGGCGGGGGTGTGGCAGCGCCGCAACACTGACATCGGCCGTTCTCGCTTCTTGGGCGACGGCCATCTGCGGAATCAGGGTGACGCCCAACCCCGCACCGACCATCTGCACCAGCGTCGTCAAGGACGAGCCTTCCATCAGCTCGCGCGTAGCCTCGGGGCCGCTCAGATCGCAGAACGCAAGCGCTTGATCGCGGAAGCAGTGACCCTCTTCCAGCAGCAACAGCCGCATCGTGCGCAGACGCTCGGAGGAGGGGGCCGGCTCGGATGCGTCAGTGCGGTGGCGGACAAGCATAAATTCTTCGGCAAACAGCCGTTCCTCATGCAGGCCGGGCTCAGAGATCGGCAATGCAACGATGGCTGCATCCAACCTGCCGTCGCCAAGTTCCGCGATCAGGCGACTCGTGCGCGCCTCGAGCGGTTGAAGCGACAGGTCCGGGAGCTGCGTCACTGCTTCCTTCATGATCGCCGGAAGCAGATAGGGCGCGACTGTCGGAATGATTCCAAGTCGCAGGCGGCCACCCATCGGACCGGTGCTTCCCCGCGCCAGATCGCGCAGATCGTCGACTGCCTGCAGGATGGCCTGAGCGCGCGCTGCGATCTCGCGCCCCAAGGGCGTCAGCCTGATCCGGCGCCCGCCACGCTCGATCAGGGATGCGCCCAATTGTGCCTCGAACTCTCGCATCTGCTGCGAGAGGGCGGGCTGCGAGATGCCGCAATCCGATGCGGCGTCCCCAAAATGTTCGCGCCTTGCAAGTGCTGCGAAATAGCGAAGATGCTTCAATGTCACGCCAATCATCGGGAATACTTATCGCCTCGATAAGAACATCACAATTTAACTTATGCAGGCCGCGTGATACATCGCTGCCAAATTAACAAAGGAGAATTGCGATGGACGATCTGACCCATGTGGGTGGCCAGCCCGGCAGCGCAGGAAAATGCCCCGTTATGCACGGGGCTCTGACCGAGACCGGCGATTCGGTGTCGCGCTGGTGGCCCAAGACGCTGAAGCTCGACATTCTGGCCCAACACGACACGCGGACCGACCCGATGTCGAAAGGTTTCGACTATCGCACCGAAGTGCGCAGCCTCGATTTCGAAGCGGTCAAGGCCGACGTCCACGCGCTGATGACCGACAGCCAGCCGTGGTGGCCGGCTGACTGGGGGCATTACGGCGGCCTGATGATCCGTCTGTCTTGGCACGCTGCCGGTTCGTATCGCGCGGGCGATGGGCGCGGGGGTGGTGCGCACGGCAACCAGCGGTTCGCCCCGCTGAACTCCTGGCCGGACAACGCCAACCTGGACAAGGCCCGGCGGCTTTTGTGGCCGATCAAGAAGAAATACGGCAACAAGCTGTCCTGGGCCGACCTGATCGTGCTTGCCGGCAACGTGGCCTACGATTCGATGGGTTTGAAGACATTCGGCTTCGGCTTCGGACGTGAGGACATCTGGCATCCCGAAACCGACGTCTACTGGGGCGCAGAGCGTGAATGGCTGGCGCCGTCCGATCAGCGCTACGGTGACGTCGATCAACCCGAGACGATGGAAAACCCGCTGTCGGCGGTGCAGATGGGTCTGATCTACGTCAACCCTGAAGGCGTGAATGGCGTCCCAGATCCGCAGAAGACGGCTGATCAGGTGCGCGAGACCTTCGAGCGCATGGGGATGGACGACGAAGAGACCGCGGCGCTGACCGCAGGCGGTCACACCGTCGGCAAGTGCCACGGAAACGGCGACAAGGCATTGCTGGGTGAGGAGCCCGAGGCTGCACCGCTGGACGATCAAGGCTTCGGCTGGATCAACCGCGAGCAGCGCGGCATCGGCCGCGACGCAGTGACGGGCGGTCCCGAGGGTGCCTGGACCAGCAATCCGACCGTCTTCGATGACGGTTATTTCAAGATGTTGCTGGACCATGAATGGGAGATCACGACCAGCCCGGCCGGTGCGAAGCAATGGAAGCCGATCGAGATTGCCGAGGCGGACATGCCGGTCGATGTCGAGGACATGACGACCCCGCGTATGCCGATGATGACCGATGCCGACATGGCGATGAAGGTCGATCCGATCTACCGCAGCTATATGGAAAAGTTCCGCGCCGACCCCGCCTACTTCCGGGACACGTTTGCGCGGGCTTGGTTCAAGCTGCTGCATCGCGATATGGGACCGAAGGTTCGCTACATCGGTCCGGACGTTCCGGCTGAGGATCTGATCTGGCAGGATCCGATCCCCGAAGGACCGACGGGCTACGACGTTGCAGCGCTGAAGGCGGCGATCGCGGGTTCGGGGCTTTCGCTGCAGGACATGGTCGCGACCGCCTGGGACAGTGCGCGGACTTATCGCGGCTCTGACCTGCGGGGCGGAGCCAATGGCGCCCGGATCCGGCTGGCACCGCAGAAGGATTGGGCCGGCAACGAGCCCGCGCGTCTGGCTCGGGTCCTCTCGGTGTTGCAGCCGCTCGCGGATCAGGCCGGTGCTTCGATCGCCGACACGATCGTGATGGCCGGCAATCTGGGGGTGGAGCAGGCGGCCAAGGCCGCGGGCTTCGATCTGGAACTGCCTTTCCACCCGGGACGCGGCGATGCCACGGATGAGCAGACCGACGCGGATTCGTTCAGGTATCTCGAACCGCTGGCCGACGGCTTCCGCAACTGGCTGAAGAAGGACTATGTCGTCACCCCCGAAGAGATGCTTCTGGACCGCAGCCAATTGATGGGTCTGACCGCACCCGAGATGACCGTGCTTGTTGGCGGCCTGCGCGCGATGGGCGCGAACCACGATGGCAGCAAGGATGGGGTCTTCACCGATCGCGAAGGCGCGCTGACGACCGATTTCTTCGTCAACCTGACGGATATGGCGAACCGTTGGGTGCCTGCCGGTGGCAATCACTATCAGATCGTCGATCGTGCAACCGGGCAACAGAAGTGGACTGCGACACGGGTCGATCTGGTCTTTGGCTCAAACTCGATCCTGCGGGCTTATGCCGAGCTTTACGCCCAGGACGACGCGGGCCAGAAGTTCGTCGATGACTTTGCCGCAGCCTGGACCAAGGTGATGGAAGCCGACCGCTTCGACCTGAGAAGCTGAGGCAGTAACTGGCTGCGGCGCGCTATTCGCGCGCCGCAGCCCACGCATCAGAATCGTGAGGCCATGCATAATTTTCATGCATGGATGAGATTACAGCAGTTTTCTCTTGGGGTGTGTCATGTAAGAGTCCTCCCGGGCCAAGAGTGACGCTGCGGATCGGTTTCGGTCGCGCGGCTTATCGGCCCATCCGACTGGCCGCTGAAGGCCGGCACTTCTGGGAGGTAACATGACCAAGACACAACTCGGCCGCATTGCGGCCCCGAAGCTGGCCGCTAGCGCGCTGGCACTTGTAATGGCAACCGGCGGGGCGATGGCGCAGGATCTGTCCGGCAAGACCGTCGAGTTCACAATTCCATTCTCGGAATCGGGCGGCTCGGCCCAGTGGGCGAACTTCTACGCGCCGCTGTTGTCGGGCGCTCTGCCGGGCAATCCCACCACCGTTGTCCGCTATCGTCCGGGCGCTGGTTCGACCGAAGGTGCGAACTGGTTCCAGGGTCAGCAGGATCGCGGCGACGGCACCCAGATCTTTGGAGATTCCGGTTCGACCAAGTTCCCTTACCTGCTGGGCGACCCGCGGGTCCGCTATGAATATCAGGAATGGAAGCCTGTCCTTGCCTCCGCCACCGGCGGTGTCGTCTATCTGCCGCCAGAACTGGGCGAGCGTTTCGACGGCGACATGGACGACCTGAAGGATGAGCCGTATCTGTACGGCAGCCAGGGCGCGACGACGCTTGATCTGGTGCCGCTGCTGGCCTTCCGGATGCTGGGACTGACCGTTGATCCCGTCTTCGGCGTCGAGGGTCGCGGCGACGGTCGCCTGATGTTCGAGCGTGGCGAGGCCAATATCGACTACCAGACCAGCTCGGCCTATCTGGCGAACGTCCAGCCGCTGGTCGATGACGGACTTGCCGTTCCGATCTTCAGCTGGGGTGCATTGGACGATGCCGGTAACATCGTCCGCGATCCGACCTTCCCCGATCTGCCGACGTTCAAGGAAGTTTGCGAGGCGACCGAGGGTTGCGAAACAGAAGGCGTCGCCTGGGATGCCTACAAGGCGTTCTTCGTCGCCGGTTTCGCCAACCAGAAGACGATCTTCCTGCCCTCCTCTGCGTCGCAGGAAATGGTCGATGCCTACACGCAGGCTCTGGACGAGATCATTGCCGCCGACGGTTTCGCGGAAGCATCGAACGAGGTTCTGGGCGTCTACGCGCAGATGACCGGCGATGCCGCGATCGAGGCGACCCGTCAGGCCACCACGATCTCCGACGAAGCCAAGCAGTACGTTCTGGATTGGCTGCAGGAAGATTACGGCATTACGATGGAATGATGACGGTGCGGGGCAGACGGGCGTAGGCCCGGTATCCCGATCCGTCTTGATCCGATGATACCCGGCGCGGGAGCACCGCGCCGGGCTTCGATGACCCAAAGCCGCGGAGTGGATCATGGACATGATCTTGCACGCCTTCTCCCAGATGGGCGAAGCATTCTCACTGATCTTCAGACCACAGCAATTGATGTATCTTTGCGGCGGCGTGCTGCTCGGTCTTTCGATCGGCGTCCTGCCGGGACTGGGCGGCATCGCGGGCCTGGCCCTGGTTCTGCCGTTCCTTTACGGGATGGATCCCGTGGCGGGCCTCGCGCTGATGATCGGGCTGATCGCCGTGATCCCGACATCAGACACGTTCTCGTCCGTGCTTCTGGGCATTCCCGGCTCTTCCGCCAGTCAGGCGACGGTTCTCGACGGCTTTCCGTTGTCGAAACAGGGCCATGCCGCTCGCGCATTGTCGGCTGCCTTCGCGGCATCGCTGTTCGGCGGACTTTTTGGCGCCATCATCCTGACCTGCTTCATCCTTGCGGCACGGCCCCTGATCTTGGCGTTCGGGCTGCCCGAGATGTTGATGATCACGCTGCTGGGCCTGTCTATGGTGGCGATCCTTGCCGGACGCGTTCCGTTGAAGGGCGTGGTCGCGGCCGGACTTGGCATCATGTTCGGCACGATCGGCGCGGCGCCTGCGGGCGGCAGCCTGCGGATGTCGACCTACGACATGCCCTACCTGGTCGATGGCTTTCAGTTGGTCATCGTCGGCCTTGGCATCTACGCCATTCCGGAAATCGTCTCGCTCCTGCGTCAGGATCGTCCGATATCTGAAGGCGGTTCGCTGGGTGACGGCTGGGTTCAAGGCGTTCGCGACTGGTGGGAACACAAGTGGCTGTCGATCCGCTGCGCCACGATCGGCGTGCTGGTCGGCGTCATTCCCGGTCTCGGCGGCTCGGTCGTCGACTGGCTGGCCTACGGTTCGGCGGTGCAGACAGCCAAGGACCGCTCGCAGTTCGGCAAGGGCGATATCCGCGGCGTGATCGCGCCAGAAAGCTCGAACAACGCCAAAGAAGGCGGCGGGCTGGTTCCGACGCTGATCTTCGGCATTCCAGGATCGGGGTCGATGGCGATCTTCCTCGGCGGCCTCGCGCTGCTGAACATGACGCCCGGACCGCAGATGGTTCGCAACGACCTAAACATCACCTACACAATCGTCTGGTCGCTGGCCCTGGCCAACGTCATCGGCGCCGGTCTTTGCATTCTGTTGTCGAAATACATCGCCAAGATGACGACGATCCGCTTCACGATCATCGCGCCTTACCTGTTCATGATCATTGCCTTTGCGGCCTTCCAGTCCCGCCAGTCGGCGTTGGATCTGGCGGCGCTGGTGGGGATCGGCATCCTTGGGATCCTGCTGCGGCGCTTCGACTTCTCGCGGCCGGCCTTCCTGATCGGCTTCGTGCTGTCGACGCAGACCGAGATCTTCGTCAACCAGGCGTTCCAGATCGCGGGCGCGCGGTTCCGCCGCTCGGCCGAGGCCGGGTGGGACTACCTGCTGTCGCCGATCACGATCGGTCTGATCATCCTGACCGTCGTGTCGGTCTTCGTGGGCATCAAGGCATCGAAGAACATCCGCGAAAACATCGACGCACCGACCGCTGGCAAGAAGGCGCCCGCGATCTTCCTTGGCGTTGCGACACTCTACCTCGCGGTCGCGACCTTTGACGCCTGGGGTGTCTCGCGGTTGCAGGACCGGGTGTTCCCGCTGACCATCGGTCTGGTGACGCTGGCGGGCGCGCTGCTATTGCTGCTGCGCATGTCGCGACAGCCGGCGACGGACGATGTCTTCATCGACCTCGAAACCGGTGAAGAAGGGCAGGCACCGCACGGCTTGTGGTCGACCCTTGCCTGGTTCATCGGCTTGGTCATCCTGACCTTCTGTGTCGGCCTGATCCTGGCGCTGACCGTCTTCCTGATCGCCTTCTTCCGCGTCAGGGGCCGGTTTGGCTGGGGATGGACGATCGTCGCCTCGGCGCTCGGCATCGCGTTCATCATGGGCCTTGGTGCCGTGCTGGGACGTGACTTCCCGCCGGGCTATCTGCAGACGCTGGTCGATCTGCCCTGGCCCCTGACCTGAGCCTGCGCATCCGCGCATCCCGACGCTGATTGAGGTTACGATGACCCAGACACCGATCCCCTATCTGTTCCTGCGCGGCGGCACGTCGCGCGGGCCATACTTCCGCCGCGAGGATCTGCCTCAGGACCGTGACGCGTTGTCGCGTATCCTGATCGCGGTGGTGGGGGCGGGTCATCCGCTGAACATCGACGGGATCGGCGGCGGCAATGCCGTCACCACGAAGGTGGCGATGCTGTCGAGGTCCCAGTCGGACGACGCGGATGTGGACTATTTCTTCGCCCAGGTTTCCGTGGACGAGCCGCTGGTCGATTACAAACCGACCTGCGGCAATATTCTGGTCGGCGTCGGTCCCGCCGCGATCGAGATGGGCCTAGTGCCGGTGTCCGGCGATCAGACGCGCGTCCGCATTCGCGCCGTCAACACCGGCGCACTTGTCGAGGCGATCGTCGAGACGCCGGGCGGCCGTGTCCGTTATGATGGCGACGTCGCCATAGCTGGTGTGCCGGGAACGGCGGCACCTGTCGGGCTGAACTTCCTCGATGTCGTCGGTACGTCCTGCGGCGCGCTGCTGCCCACGGGAAACCTGCGCGACACGATCGACGGGATCGACGTCACCTGCATGGATGTCGCGATGCCGATGGCCATCGCGCGGGCCGAGGATTTCGGTCTGACCGGATACGAGTCAGCCGCAGAACTGGACGCGAACCGTGACTTCTTCGCCCGGATGGAAAAGATCCGGATCGAGGCCGGTCGCTTGATGGGGATGGGTGATGTCACCAAGTCGGTCACCCCGAAATTCGGCATCCTCGCACGCCCCCGCAACGGCGGTGCGATCTCGGCTCGCTACTTCATGCCGTGGAACACGCATCCGTCGCTGGCCGTTACCGGCTCACAATGCCTCGCCGCCTGCGCGCTGACGCCCGGCACGGTCGCGGACGGATTGGGCGATCTGCCCGAGGGGACGCCGGCGCTGATGCGGATCGAGCATCCGATGGGCGATATCGAGGTCACGGTGGATCACGAGACGACTGCCGAAGGTGGCTTCCAGCTGCGTTCCGCCGGTCTGGTCCGCACCGCGCGCCTGATCGCGCGCGGTGAGGTCATGGTGCCAGAAGCTGCAATGACGGGCACCGTGGTGCCGGAGGCCGCGCCGGTCGGGCAGGACGCATGAACCGCGCCGTCGGGACCGTGACCGCAGCCGAAAAGACCTACGAAATCCTCGCCCGTGCCGTCCGGCAGGAAGGCGATCGGCCGTGTTTCGCGTTGCTTGGCGATGCGAACATGGCCTGGGCCACTGTTCTGGCGGATCTCGGAACACCGATGATCAATGTCCGGCACGAACATTGCGCGGTGGCGGCGGCCATGGCCTATGCGCGCAAGGCCGGCGACGTTGGGCTTGCGACGGTGACCTGTGGACCGGGGCTGACGCAGATTCTGACCGCGCTACCCGCAGCAGTGCGTGCGAACCTGCCGATGGTCATCTTTGCGGGTGAGGCGCCTTTGGGGTCGGGATGGTACAATCAGGCCATCGATCAGGCGCCCTTCATTCGCGCGGCAGGTGCGGAATACCGCGCGCTGCATGCGCCCTCGCGCATGGCGATTGAGGTTCGGAACGCGTTTCTGGACGCACGCACCGGGCGCCGCCCGATCGTCCTGGGCGTGCCCATGGACCTGCAGACCCAGCCGTGGTCGGGTTCTGCCGAGTTGCCGGCCCCGTCGGCCGAGCTGGTCCCCGATGTCGCGCCGATGCCTCCCGCGACAGCGGATATTTCACGGGCCGCCGAACGCATCGCGAAAGCACGGCGGATCGTCGTCATGGCGGGGATGGGTGCTGTCGAAGCCGGCGCTGGACCAGCCTGCCGTGCGCTGGCCGAACGATGCGATGCGCTGCTGGCGACGACGCTGCCTGCGCGCGGCCTTTTCCACGATGATCCTTTCAGCCTTGGTATTGCTGGCGGTTTCTCGACCGATACAGGCCGGGCGCTTTTGGGCGAAGCTGATCTGGTGATCGCGATTGGCACGATCCTTGCGCGCCACAATGCCGATGGCGGCAAGCTGTTTGGTCAGGCCGATATGCTGCAGATCGACACGGCGCCTTTGACGATCAGCCAGGGTCGAATTGCCGCGCATCATCATGTCCGGGCCGATGCTCGCCTCGGGGCCGAGGCGCTTGCAGAAGCGATTCCCGCTCGCACGTCGGAATGGCGGAGTGAGGCCACTGCCAGACAGATCGCGAAAACGCCGGCTGACGCCACCCCGCGTGAGCCGGAATCCGGACTTCACGACCCTCGGGACGTGATCGCCGCGCTTGATGCGGCCCTTCCCGACGAGTGGCAGATGGTCAATTCCTCGGGGCATTGTTCCTATTATGCTGCCCAGATGCCCAAACGTCCGCAGGAGAAGTTCCTGACCATCCGCGAGTTCGGCGCGATTGGGAACGGTACGTCCTTCGCGATGGGAGTGGCGGCCGCCTGTCCCGACCAGACGATCGTGCTGTTCGACGGCGACGGCAGCCTGATGATGCACGTTCAGGAGCTGGAGACGATCCGTCGCCATGGGCTGAACATCCTGATCTGCGTCATGAATGATGGCGCCTATGGATCCGAGATCCACAAGCTGCGCGCGGACGGGCTGAGTGACGCGGGTGCCGTCTTCGGGCGCGGCGATCTGGCTGCGATTGCACGGGGCTTCGGCGTCGGCGGGGAGCGGGTCAAGGATCTGGCTGCTTTGCCCGCAATGGTGCGGGATTTTGCGGCCCAGGGACGTGGCGCTGCCGCTGTCTGGGACTTTCCGATTTCGGATCGCATCGCTTCGCCGGTAATGCAACGGGCGCATCCGAAGGGGGCTGCGCATTGAAGGTTCACATCCTCGACGATTGGCACGACACGCTGCGGCATTTGCCGAGCTACGCGAAACTGGCCGATCACGACGTGACGATCTGGACCGATCATGTCGAGGATCCGGCTGTCCTCGCCGACAGGCTGGGCGAGGCCGAGGCGGTCGTCCTGTTTCGCGAACGCACCGCGATCACGGACGAGCTTCTTGCCCGGTTGCCAAACCTGCGATTGATCAGCCAGCGTGGCGTGCATCCGCATGTTGATGTCGAGGCCTGTACGCGGCATGGCGTGACGCTGAGTTCCAACAAGACCGCGACCGGCCCTTCCGTCGCCGCCGCCGAACTGACCTTTGCGCTGATCCTGTCCGCCGCGAGGCAATTGCCGCAACAGATGGCCTCATTGAAGGAGGGCAAATGGCAGTTGGCACCGGGCCAGAGCCTGCACGGAAGGCGGATCGGGCTTTACGGGTTCGGACGGCTCGGCCGACAGGTCGCGACATATGCGCGGGCATTCGGCATGAAGATCTGGTGGTGGGGTTCCGAAGGCGGACGTGCGCGGGCCGCGGATCAGGGTGAAGAGGTCGCGCCGTCGCGCGAGGCTTTCTTTACCGAATCCGACGTGATCAGCGTGCATGTCCGAATGGTCCCGGAGACGCGCGGGCTGATCACCGAAGCCGATCTGACGTCGATGAAGCCAAGCGCGATCTTCGTGAACACGTCGCGGGCAGGGTTGATCGCTCCTGGCGCGACGCTTGCTGCCGCCGAGGCAGGCCGGCCGGGCATGATCGCGCTCGATGTCTTCGATCGCGAGCCTCTGACCGATCCCCATGACCCGATCCTGATCCATCCCCGCATCATCGCGACGCCGCATATCGGCTTCGTCACCGAGGATGAGCTGGATCGTCAGTTCGCCGATATCTACAACCAGATCGATGCCTTCGCCGAAGGCACGCCCATCCATGTGGTCAATCCCGAGGCCGCGACAGGGTCATGAAGCGTCGCCCGGACCTAGACGTCGCGCAACCGTTCGCGCACCATTTCCAGAAGGCCGTTCGCGGGGGTCGACAGCGGCATACCGCGGCGCCTGACCGCGCAAATGTCGCGGGTCAGATCGACATCGCTGAAATGCAGCCCCTTCAGCCCCGGCAGACCACGCTGCATCGTCAGCCGTGGCAGCACCGTGGCACCCACGCCCGCCGCCACCATGCTCATCGCGGTCGCCGCGAACTGCACCTCGAACCGCCAGTCGATCTTCTTGCCGTAATCTCCAAGCGCGTCTTCGACCAGTTGACGGTTGCTGCTTTGGGTCCGGATCCGGACCATCGGCATGGACAGAAGATCCTCTCGGGTGACGAAATCCTTCTGCGCCAGCGGATGGGCATCGTTGACCAACAGCACATAGGGTTCGGTGCACAGGTGCTCGACCTCGATGTCCCAGGGTGTGGCCGAGGCGATGGTGATGCCGAACTCGGCCTCGCCGTCATGGACAAGCTGGTTCACGGTCTCGGCGGTCTGGTCCATCAGGCACAGCTTCACCGCCGGGTAATCCTCGGCAAAACGCAGAAGCACGTCTGCCAGATAATAGCTCGACAGCGTCGGCAGGCAGGCGAAGGTCAGCCGCGTGCGCATCTCGTGACCCTGCTTGCGGACCTCACCATAGACGTTCGCCAGCGCCAGAAGCTGCGCGCGAACCTGCGGCAGGATCGACTTGCCGGCCTGCGTCAGCGAGATGTCGCGCGCGTTGCGGATCAGAAGCTGCTGCCCAAGATCCTCCTCCAGTTTGCGGACCCGGTGGCTGAGCGCGGTCTGCGACAGGTCGAGCTTTCGCGCCGCCCGCGAAAAGCTGCCCATGTCGGCAACGGCCACGAAACCTTCAAGCCCCAGGTAATCGACGCGCATGCCCACCCTTTCGTCCGCGAGTTAGATGGTCACCATTGCCGATCTGACGCGGTCGCTTCAAGCGGGCAGCACCGATGCTGAGTGCGTTCATCCCGCCCGGGCTGGATGCGGCCGTCGCGACAGCGCTTCTGGGTACCAGCTTTGCCGCGTCCTTCGTCACGATCGCATTTGGCCTGGGTGGGGGTATCCTTTTGCTCAGCGTCATGGCCAGCCTGATGCCGCCCGCGATGCTGATCCCGGTGCATGGTCTGGTTCAGTCGGGGTCGAACGCGGGGCGCGCGGCCCTGATGATCCGCTTCGTCAACTGGCCGAATGTCGGCGTCTTCACGGTCGGCACGATCATCGGCGCGTCGATCGGCGGGCTGGTCGCGGTGAACCTGCAACCCGCCTTCGTGCAGATCGGGGTCGGCCTGTTCGTGATCTGGTCGGTGCTGTCGAACCCGCCCGCGTGGCTGCGACGGATGCCCGCATTGACGGGTGCGTTCAGCAGCTTTCTGACCATGTTCTTCGGGGCGACCGGGCCCTTCGTGGCGACCTTCGTTCGCTCGCTGGGTCTTGATCGGCATGGTTTCGTCGCGACGCATGCGACGCTGATGACGGTCCAGCACGTGGCAAAATCGGTGGTCTTCGGGCTTGTCGGGATTGCCTTCGGACCGTGGCTCTTGTTCTGCGCGGCGATGATCGGTGCCGGCTTTCTGGGCACCATGGCCGGGCGGCTGGTCCTGAACCGGATCAGCGACCAGCGCTTTCAATGGGCGCTGAATGCAATCCTGATCATGCTGTCGTTGCGGCTGATCTGGCAAGGAATGGGCGCGCTGAGCGGCGCCTGAAAGGGAGACTTCAATGACAAACGCTTCGATCACCTTCATCGGCTGCGGTGAGGCCGCCGGGGCCTTTATCGAAGGCTGGGGCAGCGGCGCGGGAATCCGTGCCTTCGACCGCAAGACCGAAGACGCGGCGACCGCGACTGCCAAGCGCGCCGATTACGACCGGCTTGGCGTAACCGGTGCGGCCGATCGGGCCGAGGCGCTGAAGGACGCGACGGCCGTCTTCTGCACCGTCACCGCCGATCAGGCGCTGACGGCGGCCCGGGAATGCGCGCCTCTGCTTCCGAAAGGTGCGCTCTGGTTCGACATGAATTCCTGCGCGCCCGAAAGCAAGCGCGAGGCGTCACGCGTGATCGAGGCGGCCGGCGGCCGCTACGTCGACGTCGCGGTGATGGCACCGGTCTATCCCAAGCGGCACCAAGTACCGCTGCTGATCGCCGGTCCGCACGCAGAGGCCGGGAAAGACGTGCTGGTCTCGCTCAACATGGCACCGCGCATCGCCGGTGAGAACGTGGGCGACGCCTCGACCATCAAGATGGTTCGGTCCGTCATGATCAAGGGGATGGAGGCGCTGACGGCCGAGTGCGCGCTTGCCGCCGTCCGTGCCGGCGTGGACGAAGCCGTGATCGGCTCGCTGGTGCAAAGCTTTCCGGGCATCGATTGGCCGGAACAGGTCGCCTACAATCTCGAGCGGATGACAGTGCATGGCCAGCGTCGGGCCGCGGAACTGGAAGAGGTGGCCGTCACGCTGGACGATCTGGGCCTGCCGTCGGACATGGCGCGCGCGATCGTGCAATGGCAGCGCCGCCTGGGTCGGACGACGCCCGACCAACCGGTTCCCGACATGGAACAAGGCTATCGGGGCATGGCGCAGGAATTGCTGGAAGGGTCGGACGCATGGCGCAAATGAAACTGCTGGTTCTGCCGGGCGACGGGATCGGCCCCGAGATCGCGGCGGCGACGGAAACCGTGGTCGAGGCGGCGGCAAACCGCTTCGGCATCGATCTGACGCTGACGCGCGGCGAGATCGGCTTCGTCTCGCTCGATCAGCATGGCACGACGATCACCGACGATGTGATCGCGGCTGCCAAGGACGCGGATGGCGTGATCCTGGGACCGGTCTCGCATAACGCGTATCCGCCTGTCGCCGAGGGTGGGCGCAATCCGTCCGGCGTTCTGCGCCGCGAGTTGGAGCTTTACGCGAACATCCGCCCTGCACGGTCGCGCCCCGCCGTCCCTCGCCCGGTCACGGCCGAAATCGACCTGGTCGTCGTGCGCGAGAACCTCGAGGGCTTCTATGCTGACCGCAACATGGCGTCAGGCCCGGGCGAGATCATGGTCGAGCCGGGCGTCGCGATCGCGCTGCGCAAGGTTACAACGAAGGGCAGCCGCCGCATCGCGGAGGCTGCGTTCGATCTGGTCGAAGGGCGGTCGCGCAAGCGTATCGCGGTGGTCCACAAGTCGAACGTGATGCGCTTGTCAGATGGCCTGTTTCTGGAAGAGGTCCGTGCGGTCGCCAAAAATCATCCGGGCATCGACTACGAGGAAATCCTCGTCGATGCAGCCGCCGCCCATCTGGTGCGCGATCCGTCGCGGTTTGACGTGATCGTCACTACCAACATGTTCGGTGACATCCTGTCCGACCTCGCCTCGGAACTGTCGGGCGGATTGGGGCTGGCGGCGTCGTTGAACTTGGGACCCGCCTTCGCCGTCGCGCAGGCACAGCATGGCTCGGCCCCGGACATCGCGGGTCAGGACCGTGCGAACCCGACATCGCTGATCGGCTCTGCCGCGATGCTGCTGCGCCATCTGGATCAACCGCAGGCTGCGGACGCGATCGAGGCTGCGCTGGACGACGCAATGTCGGACGAAGCGACGCGGACGAAGGATCTCGGCGGCAGGCTGGGCACGCGCGATTTCGCCGCCGCCGTGGCAGCGCACGTCGTGGGCTAGGACGGGCGCGATGAATCGGGGGGTGCTGCCGGTGTCGGCTGCATCCCCATCATCCGTGCTGCCAGCGGCGCGCCTAGGATGACTAGCACGATCCGGGTCATGTGGTGGGCCACGACGAAACCGAGATCGGCGCCGGCAACGATCGCCAGCACGGTCATTTCTGCCTGACCGCCCGGCGCATAGGCGAGGAAGCCCTCCAACGGTTGGGCGAGGCCGGTCAGGGTTACGATCTCGGTGAAGGCTGCCGCCAAAACTGCGAGCAGCAGAACAAATCCCAGGCCCTTCAGCACGAAATCCCGCAGATCGCGCAGGGTGACACCAACATAATGCACGCCGATCCCGATGCCGATGAACAGCTGCGCGGCGATGATCGCCTCACGCGGGGGGCGCATGTGGATCAGGCCCGCCAGACTGAGGGCGGCGGTGACGATCAGGGGGCCGATGATGGTGGCTCCAAACAATCCGATCCGCTCACCACCCTTCCAGCCAAGCCAGGCTGCGCCGACCATCAGCAGCAACTCCGTCACCGGGATATCGTCCAACGCACGTCCCAATGGATTTGTCAGGCCGACCCCGTAAAGGCCCGTCAGGATCACCGGTGCCAGCGAAACGATGATCAGAACGCGTGTGGCATGGATCAGCGACAGGGCGCGGACATCCGCCCCGGCCTCTTGTCCGAATACGACCATGTCCTGCAACCCGCCCGGCATCGCCGCGAAATACGCGGTCGGCATGTCAAAGCCCATGCGGCGGAAATAAGGGATGCCCACCAGTCCGATCAGCGCGATGTAGATCGGGATCAGCGCCAGGGACAGCGCCATCTGGGGCAACTGACCGATCAGCGCAGGCGTGATGGAGGCGCCGACCGCAACACCCAGAACCGTCCGCGCGGCAGCAGAAACCTGCCCCATCCCCTGAAGTCGGACGCCCGCCAGGGCCGAAATCAGGCAGGCCGACATCGGCCCGAACAGAAACGGCAGCGGTAGATTCAGCAGAGTGAAAAGCAGTCCGCCATTCAGCGCGATGACGAAGGTTTCCATGCGGCGGCGGGTGAGAAAAGCCATGAATGTCCCGGTTGACGCATCTTGTATCCAAGCGTATACAATCGCGATCCGAAATTCACAAGGCCGATCTCGACGTGACCGATACGGACACCGAAACCTCACAGGGGCAGGGCGCTTATCGTCGCTTGCTGGATGAGATCCGCACCGGTCGGCTCACACCCGGTGCGCGCCTGCGCGAGACCGAACTGGCGGCACGGCTGGGGATCAGCCGCACCCCGGTACGTGAGGCGATCCGCCAACTGGAAGCGGATGGTCTGGTGGTTCATGTCCCGCGTCAGGGCGCCTCGATCCGTCGTCTCGACTACGCCGAGGTGATGGAGCTTTACGAGATGCGCATGGTGCTGGAAGGGACCGCTGCGCGTCTTGCCGCGCGCGCCGCTTCCGATGCCGAGCTGGCCGATCTTCGGATGCTGAACGAAGAGTTGGCCGAGGCCGGTGACACCGCCGCGGCCCATGGTTTGAACCGGCAGTTCCACCGCACGCTGCTTGCCGCTGCACGGAACCGCTTTCTGGTCGGTGCGTCGGAATCACTGGACAGGACGCTGCTCATCCTCGGTCCTTCGACGTTAAGCGAACGAACCCGCGCGCGGGACGCGGTCTCGGAACACAACTCGGTCATGGATGCGCTTGAAGCGCGCGACGGTGCAGCGGCGGAGCAGGCAATGCGCCAGCATCTCGAAGCGGCGCATCGCGCAAGGTTGCGTCATCTGCGCGCCCATGCACCCGACATACAGGAGGACGCTCATGGCTGAGCATCAAACCATCCCCCCCGGCGATTGGGACATCGTCGTCATCGGCGGCGGCAATGCGGCGCTTTGCGCGGCGATCACCGCGGCCGAAACCGGCGCGAAGGTTCTGATCCTGGAGGGCGCGCCCGAAACCTATCGCGGCGGAAACAGTCGACACACCCGGAACTTTCGCTGCATGCATCAGGGTCCGCTATCGGTGCTGACTGATACCTACGGCGAGGATGAGTATTTCGACGACCTGCTTCTGGTGACAGCCGGAAAAACGGATGAGCATCTGGCCCGCATGGCGATCCGCACGTCCGAGGAATGCCTGCCCTGGATGGAGGCGCATGGCGTCCGCTTTCAGCCGTCGCTGTCGGGCACGCTGTCGCTGTCGCGCACCAACGCCTTCTTCCTTGGGGGCGGCAAGGCACTGGTCAATGCTTACTACCAATGCGCCGAGGATCTGGGCATCACGGTCATCTACCGCGCCCAGGTTCGCCATATCGGGATGGACGATGATGGGCAGGCGACCCATGTAGAGGTTTCCGTGGCCGATGGGCCGGTACAAGAGGTCCGGGGTCGCGCCTTCGTGCTCGCCTCGGGCGGGTTCCAGTCCGACATCGACTGGCTGACACGGGCCTGGGGGCCGGCGGCGGCCAACTTCCTGATCCGTGGCACCCCCTACAATCGCGGCGTTGTCTTGCGCGACATGCTGGATCAAGGCTGCGAATCCGTGGGCGATCCTACGCAGTGCCACGCCGTCGCCATCGACGGCCGCGCGCCGAAATACGACGGCGGCATCGTGACCCGACTGGACTGCGTGCCGTTTTCTGTGGTGCTGAACCGCGACGGGCAGCGCTTCTACGACGAGGGGCAGGACGTCTGGCCAAAGCGCTATGCGATCTGGGGCCGTCTGGTCGCGGCGCAGCCCGATCAGGTCGGCTATGCGATCATCGACAGCAAGTCGATCGACCTCTTCATGCCGTCGGTCTTTCCGCCCAACAAGGCCGACACGGTCGAGGAATTGGCCGAACTGATGGGGCTCGACCCGAAGGTGGTCGCCGGAACCATAGCGGAATTCAATGCCGCCTGCCGACCGGGGACGTTCCATCCCACAGAACTCGACGGCCTCGCGACCGATGGCATCGAGCCGCCGAAGACGAACTGGGCGCGGCCCATCGATACGCCGCCCTTCTACGGTTATCAGCTACGCCCCGGCGTGACCTTTACCTATCTGGGGCTGAAGGTATCCGACAAGGCGCGGGTCCAGACCGCGGACGGACCGTTGAAAAACGTCTGGGCGGCAGGGGAAATCATGGCGGGATCGATCCTCGGACAGGGCTATCTGGCTGGCTTCGGGATGACCATCGGCACCGTCTTTGGACGCATCGCAGGACAGGAGGCCGCAGCCCATGTCGCTTGACACCACGTTAGACACGAACACCGAAGACCTGATCGCCGAGGCGCGCCGTCAGGTCGAGATCTGCAATGCCTGCCGCTACTGCGAGGGCTTTTGCTCGGTATTCCCGGCGATGACCCGCCAAAAGGCTTTTGCCGACGGCGACATCACGCAGTTGGCCAATCTCTGCCACAACTGCCGGGGCTGCTATTATTCCTGCCAGTACACACCCCCGCACGAATTCGCACTGAACCTGCCCGCGGCCTTGGCCGAAGTGCGTCAGGACAGTTGGGAGCGTCTTGTCAGACCGCGCAGGCTGGCCCGTCTGTTCCACACGCACGGCGTCGCCTTGGCGCTTGGTCTGGTCGTCGGTTTTGCACTGATGTTCCTCGCCGTCTCTACCATGCCTCCGGAAGATGGCGAGGGCTTTTACGCTTACCTGTCGCATGTCGCGATGGTGGCGATCTTTCTGCCGGCCTTCGTCCTGCCGCTGGTCGTCGCCGGGGTCGCGGTCCGCGATTACTGGCGCGAGATCGGAGCGCCCCGACCCGCGTGGCGCGACTTTACCGTGGCGATGGACCGCGGTGCCCGCCTGAAGAATCTGAGCGGCGGGCAGGGGCAGGGCTGCAATTTCGAGCGTGAGGATCGCTACACCGATGCCCGTCGATGGGCGCACCAGGCAGTGATGTACGGTTTCCTGCTGTGCTTCGCCTCGACCTCTGTCGCGACGCTCATGCACTACCTTCTGGGTATGGAAGCGCCCTACGGGCCGCTGGCGCTGCCGAAACTTCTGGGCGTGCCGGGCGGCATTCTTCTGACCGGGGGCGCATTGTGGCTTGCGGCTCTCAAGTTGCGCGCCGACCCCGATCTGGGCGCAAAACGCGTGTGGGGCGGCGAGATGGCGTTCGTCCTTTTGCTCGCCTTCGTCGCGGCTTCGGGACTGGCCCTTTATTGGGCGGGCGGCACCGCGGCCCTCGGGACGCTGTTGGCCCTGCACCTTGGCTCGGTTTTGGTCCTGTTCCTGCTGATGCCGTTTACGAAGATGATCCATCCGATGATCCGAATGGCGGCCCTGGTTGCCGAAGCATCGCAGGCCCGCAGGAAGGCGGAAGGGATCGGTCGCGAGCCCTTGGCTCAGACGTAATTAGTCTGTTCGATCTTGTTTCCAGCTTCGTCAACTTCATCCGTCCAGACGGTGAAGGCTTCAAGCCGGTGGCCGCCAAAACTCGACAGAAGGGCCACGTCCGCAGCATCGCGGCCGTGGCCAATCACGATCCGTCCGACCCGTGCGGCGTTGTTTCGGGGATCGAAGGTCCACCAGCGTCCGGCCAGATAGACCTGCATCCAGGCGGCAAAGTCCATGGGATCGGCGGGTGGTTTGATGCGGATGTCACCAAGATGGCCATTGATGTAGCGCGCGGGAATGTTCATCGCCCGGCAGAAACTGATCGCCAGATGGGCGAAGTCCCGGCACACACCCTTCTTCTGCTCAAAAGCGCCATGGGCCGTGCGGGTAGAGTCGGCATCCTGATAGTTGAAGGTGATGTGATTGTTGACCCAATCCACAATGCCCTGAACACGCTCCCAGCCCTTAGGGAGAAGATCAAACAGATCCCACGCTGCGGCGGTCAGCAGATCGGTATCGCAATACCGCGACGCCATCAGGTAGATCAGCACATCATCGGGAAGCTCTTCGATCGCCATCTGATGGGCGCCGTGACCGACCGGGTCGGGCAATCCGCTATCGCCGATCGTGGCATCCGACCGCATCGTAAAGCGGCCGGGTGGCGCTGTAAGCCGAATGCAATAGTTGCCGTAGAAATCGAGGTAGGTCGAATAAGGCACGGAAGGATTTGTTGAAAATTCTTCCGCGCCTCGTAGATCGATTTTCCGCTCGGGCCGTACCGACATCTGGTTTACCAGAGGCAGCGGGTTCTCACATTCGATCGTGATCTCGTACCCGTAGCGGATCAACATCAGGCCACCGTCACATCGAGGGTGACGTCGGCGTTCAGAACCTTCGAGACAGGGCAGCCTTTTTCGGCCTTGTGGGCAAGTTCCTCGATCTTGGCCTTGTCACCGTTGCCGCTGACCGTGCTGACCAGATGGGCCCTGGTGATCGTAAACCCGCCGCTGTCCTGATCGAGCGAGATGGTCGACTTGGTCTCGACCTTCGTGTCGGTGATACCCGCTTCGGCCAGCATCATCGACAGCGCCATGCTGAAACACGCCGCGTGGGCCGCCCCGATCAGCTCCTCGGGATTGGTGCCGGGAGCACCTTCGAACCGCTGCTTGAAGCTGTAGGGCTGGTCGGACAACACGCCCGATTCCGTCGATACCGTCCCCTGGCCTTCCTTGAGGTTGCCTTGCCAAACTGCAGAGCCGCTTTTCTCGACCATCATTAATCTCCTGTTGATCGTGATCCTCGGTCAACGCGGGGATGGCGCGCACAGTTCAATCGGGCGTGCCGAAAATCCTATGATATTCGGCGATCGCGAAGCGGTCGGTCATGCCTGCTACATAATCGAGCACGATCCGGGCTCGCGCGGTCTGGTCCGCAGCCTCCGTCGCGGCCGCGCGCCATTGCGGAGGCATCTCGGCTGGCTGGTCAAGGAACAGCGGGAACAGCGCGTCGAGAACCGCCGTGACCCGCGCACGCTCGGCCACCACGCTGGGCGCGCGGTACATGCGATGAAAGAGGAATGTCTTGACCGCCTTGATGTTCTGGTAGAGCGGTTTGGAGAACCGGATGATCGGGCCATCCATATCGCGGATTTCCTGCGCCGATGACGGCTTCAGGCCGGCCAGACGGTTCTGTGCGACTGCGATCACATCCTCGACCATCGTGCCGAACACGCGGCGCAGCGCCTCATGCCGCCGGCGCATTGGATCGAGACCCGGATAGAGATGATCGACGCGGGCAAAGGCAGGTCCGATAACGGGCAATTCGGCAAGATCGTCTTCGGTGAAAAGGCCCGCACGCAGGCCGTCGTGAAGGTCATGGTGGTTGTAGGCCACGTCGTCAGCGACTGCCGCCACCTGCGCTTCGGCGCTGGCATTGGTGTGAAGCTCCAGATCCCACTGGTTGTTCACTTCGGCCAAGGCATAGGGCAGGGCGCCGGTGCCGGGGCCATCCGTCGGGCTTGTTCCGACGACGGGACCGTTATGTTTGGCGATCCCCTCCAGCGTTTCCCATGTGAGGTTCAGGCCGTCGAAATCGGCGTAGTGTCGTTCAAGCTGGGTCACGATCCGCAGCGCCTGTGCGTTGTGGTCGAAACCGCCATAGGGCGCCATCAACGTGGCCAGGGCATCTTCGCCGGTATGGCCGAAGGGCGGATGGCCCAGATCGTGTGACAGGGCGACAGCCTCGGCAAGGTCGGTGTTCAGATCCAGCGCGCCGGCGATCGTGCGCGCGACCTGCGCCACCTCGATCGTGTGGGTCAGGCGGGTCCGGTAATAATCGCCCTCATGTTCCACGAAAACCTGGGTTTTGTGCTTCAGGCGACGGAAGGCGCTGGAATGGATAATCCGGTCGCGGTCGCGTTGCCAGGGGCTGCGAAAGGTGGAAAGCGCCTCCGGGTGCCGGCGGCCCCGACTGTCAGCGGGCTTCGAGGCGTAGGGCGCGGTCATGATGTATCCTTGGGGGTTTCTTGCGGCATCGGCCGGGCGAGCCTATATTCCCCTCACAGGACCGAAAACCGGAACGACCCATGAACGCCCCCCATTCCGCACAGGATTATAACGCCGCGCTGACGCTGCCGCCTCGCGTGACGCCGCGCGCCTTCGCGCGCCTGGCCGAGATCAACGAAGCCAGCGACGACGCGCAACCGCTTCGTGTCGCGGTGGCGGGCGGTGGCTGTTCGGGCTTTCAGTATGACATCCGACTGGATCACGCCGAGGCGGACGATCTGGTGCTGGAAGCCGAGGGTCAGCGCGTCGTGGTCGATCCGGTCTCGCTGCCGTTCCTTGCGGGCGCCGTCATCGACTTCGCCGACGAGCTGATCGGCGCGCGTTTCGTGATCGACAACCCCAATGCATCGTCCAGCTGCGGTTGCGGCACCAGCTTCTCGATTTGATCCTTGAAGATCGCAAGCTTCAACATCAACGGCATCCGCGCGCGCATCGAGGCGCTGAGCGACTGGCTTGCCGCCGCGCAGCCTGACGCTGTCGTGCTTCAGGAAATCAAGACGGTTGACGAAAACTTCCCTCGCGCGCATTTCGAGGATCTGGGCTGGACGGTCGAGACGCACGGCCAAAAGGGCTTCAACGGGGTGGCTATCCTGTCGAAGCTGCCACTTGAGGACGTGATGCGCGGATTGCCGGGCGATGAGACGGACGAGCAGGCGCGCTATATCGAGGCAACGGTGATCGGCGATCGCGCGGTGCGCATCGCGGGCCTTTACCTTCCGAACGGAAACCCGCAGCCGGGTCCAAAATTCGACTACAAGCTTGCGTGGATGAACCGGTTGCAGGCGCGCGCCAAGACGCTACGCGACACGGAGATGCCGGTCGTGATGTTGGGCGATTTCAACGTGATCCCCGAAACGCGCGATGCGGCGCGACCGGAGGTCTGGGTCGACGACGCGTTGTTTCAGCCCGAATCGCGCGCTGCGCTTCGTCGGATCGAACTCGACGGTTGGACCGATGCGATCCGTATCCGCGATCCTCATGGTCAGCGCGGACCGTTCACCTTCTGGGATTTCCAAGGCGGGGCTTGGTCGAAGGACAACGGCATCCGCATCGATCATATGCTTCTAAGCCCGCAAGCCGCAGACCTTCTGTGTGACGCTGGCGTCGACCGCGAGGTTCGCGCCGGCGAGAAGCCCAGCGACCACGTGCCTGTCTGGGTCGACCTCGCCGCCTGATCGACGGCGAGGCCTGTCGCTTCAATCACCATCGTCCGGGTATTCGTCGTCGTCACCGAACCGCGCGTCGTCGGCATATTCATCCTCGCCCTCGGGGACGTATTTCGACGACAGGGCGATCGAATGATTGTCGTGGCCGGGATCCATCACGACGTCAGACGGAATCTCTCCCGCGAGCCATTCGCGGATCTCGTCGCGCACCTCTGAGGGTTCCTGCGCGGTGATGCCGGCGATGTAGGTGACAAAATCCTTCAACTGGCCGTCGATCTCATCGAGTTCGGCGGTCTCTGCTTCCGGCCATTTTTCCTGAATCGCTTCGTAGAAGGCATTCCAGTTCTCTTCGACATGCCGCCATTTCATCCCGATACCTCAGCGCTTGTTCGTCCTACTCCGACCGCCACCAGACTTCGGGCATGAAGCCGGGCCAGTCGCCGTAGAGCGGAACGGTTTCGGGGTAGGTCAGTTCCTTGCGATGCGCGAGACGCGAGACAGGCGAGTAACTGACCGGGATCACGTAACGTCCGGCGGTCAGGATCCGGTCCAATGCGCGCACAGCAGCGGTGAAGGCGTCGGCGTCGGTCGCGTTCAGCATCGCCTCGATCATCGCCTCCGCCGCAGGGCTCGACATGCCCATCCAGTTGCGACTTCCGGGTTCCGTCACGCCTTCGCTGCCCCAGTAGAGCAACTGCTCGTTTCCGGGGCTCAGCGACAGCGCACGCTCGTACCAGGTCATGTCGAACTGGTAGTTGTTGGTCCGCTGAACATATTGCGCAGAATCGAGCTGCGTGACCGTCGGGGTGATCCCAAGCGTCCGCAGTGCCTGCGTGTAGATGTCGACGATCTGCCGCGTCTCGGCCGCCGTTCGCATCGAGGTGCCGGACTGGTTCAGAAGGATCTCGAAAGCGAAGGGCTGGCCCTGCGCGTTTTTCATCTGACCGTCCTGAACGGTCCAGCCGGCCTCTTCGAACAGCTTCATGGCGGTACGGATGCCGCGCCGGTCCAGCGCCTGATCGCCGCCTTCGGGCAGGCTGTAGCCTTCGATCGTGCCTGGAGGCAGGTCCGCGGCGAAGGGTTCAAGCAGTTCGCGAACCGCGTCCTGTGCCTCGCCCGGCTGGAAAGCGAGCGGCGAGTTCGCAAAATAGCTGGTGATGCGCGGCTCTGCCCCACCGTTCAGCGTGTTGTTGATGAACTGGAAGTTGAAGGCCTCGATCATGGCCTGCCGCACGCGCCAATCCGTAAAGATCGGATTGCGGGTGTTCATCACCAGACCCATGATTCCGGAAGGGCGTCCATTCGGTATTTCCGACTTCACCACGTCGCCGCTGGTCGCGGCGGGAAAGTTGAATTCGGTCGCCCATTTCTGCGGCGACAATTCGCGCCAGACATCGACCTCGCCAGCCTTGAACGCCTCGAACATGGCGTTCGAGTCGCCGAAATAGTCGTAGCGGATCGTGTCGAAATTGTTGCGTCCGGCATTCACGGGCAGGTCCTTGCCCCAGTAGTCGGGATCGCGGCGAAAGGTGACCGAGCGGCCGGGATCGACGCGATCGACGACATAGGGCGCTGATCCGATGGGCGGCTCCAGCCCGGAATCAGAAAAGTCCTGTCCGTCCCATTGCGCCTTTTTCAGTATCGGACGCAGTCCCATTAAAAGCGGAAGCTCGCGATCGTTTGCGTTGAAGGTAAAGCGAATGGTTCGCTCGCCTGTCTGCTCCATCGAGGCGACCTTCGACCAGGCGCCGTGGTAGCGGGGATGGCCCTGCGTGCCGAGCGTCTCATAGGACCACATGACGTCTTCCACCGTGACCGGGCTGCCGTCCGAAAACCTGGCTTCAGGGCGCAACGTGAACTCAACCCAGCTACGATCGGGCGACGTCTCGACCGTTTCGGCCAGAAGACCGTAAAGGCTGAAGGGTTCGTCGATAGAGCGTAGCATCAATGTTTCGGCGACCAATCCATTCTCGAACAAGATCGGCCAGACTGGATTGCCCTTCAGCACCCAAGGCTTGAGGGAATCGAATCCCCCCGGCTCTGCCAGACGAATCGCTCCGCCCTTGGGGGCCTCGGGATTGGCGTAAGGAAGGGCGCTAAACCCTTCGGGAAGCGCAGGTTCTCCGTACATCGCTATGCCATGTGACGGTTCGGCAAGGCTTGCGCGCGGCATTGCTGCAACACCGCCCAACACGGCTCCGATCACGAAAACGCCAGCCGCGGTCGCGCGTTTGTTAAGGTTTTTGAAGATTCGCACGATGCCTGCCCCTTCGGATTTTTGTCTTCGTCCGTTTTGTCGCAGAGATTAACCAAGCCCTCACGTCACCGCAAACTTCAACCTTGGACTCAGGCGCGTGGTCGCGTATAAATGACCCACTGCTCGATAGGTTTCTTGCCTGTATGAAACCTGCCTCATGACTTGCGCCCGCCTTGTGCGGGCGCTTTTTTTTGCCCATGCTGCGGCTGCGAAAAAAGCAGGGGGCATAGCATGTTCACGTCTTTCCTGAAGGGCCGCACGGCGGTGGTCACCGGGTCGAATTCCGGCATCGGTCTGGGCGTCGCGCATGAACTGGCGCGGGCTGGCGCGGATCTGGTTCTGAACAGCTTCACCGACGATCCGGCGGACCATGATCTGGCCAAACAGCTTGCGGACGAGCATGGCGTGCAGGTTCGCTATATCCAGGCCGACATGTCGAAGCCCGACCAATGCCGTTCGCTGATCGAGAAGGCGGGGTCTTGCGACATCCTCGTGAACAATGCGGGCATCCAGCACGTCGCCCCGATCGATGAGTTTCCGCCAGAAAAGTGGGATGCGATCATCGCCATTAACATGTCTTCGGCCTTTCACACCACTGCCGTCGCTCTGCCATTGATGCGCAAGGCGGGCTGGGGCCGCGTGGTCAACATCGCCTCGGCTCATGGGTTGACGGCGTCGCCCTACAAGTCCGCCTATGTCGCCGCCAAGCACGGGATCGTGGGGCTGACCAAGGTGACGGCTCTGGAGACGGCGGGGCAGGGCATCACGGCAAACGCGATCTGTCCGGGCTACGTGCTGACGCCGATCGTTGAAAAGCAGATCCCGGACCAGATGAAGACGCACAACATGAGCCGAGAGGACGTGATCGCGAAGGTCATGCTGCAGCGCCAGCCCTCGGGCGACTTCGCCACGGTCGAGCAGATGGGCGGGACGGCGGTGTTCCTGTGCAGCCCCGCCGCCGATCAGATCACCGGCACCACGATCAGCGTGGACGGGGGCTGGACCGCGCTGTGAGCGGTGGCGGGTTCGCGCGCTGGTGGGAGGACTGAACCCGCCGGCGTGCGGCGAAGAACCTGCGGTTCAAGGTCCCTTGTCATGTGATGCGCAAGATGGCCCCGCAAGTCGATGAAGATACGGCATCAGGGCCGAAAGACGGGGACAGGTCGCAAAGTTCTACCAGCGCAGAACGACGCTGCCCCAGCTAAGCCCGCCGCCGATCCCTTCGGTCACGACCAGATCGCCCCGCTTGAAGCGGCCCTGATCGTCGGCCACGGCCAGGGCCAGCGGGATGGATGCGGCCGAGGTGTTGCCGTGATCGGCGACCGTCAGAACAACCTTTTCCATCGGCAGGCCCATCTTCTGCGCCGTAGCCGAGATGATGCGTTCGTTTGCCTGATGGGGTACCAACCAGTCGACATCGTTGCCCGTCAAACCTGCACGGTCCAGCGCGGTATGTGCGGTCTTGGCCAGTTTCTCGACTGCATGGCGGAAGACGAGGTTACCCTGCATCCGCAATTGGCCGGCAGTCCCGGTCGTACCGACGCCGCCGTCGACGTAAAGCAGATCGCGATACTTGCCGTCGCTGTTCAGATCGGTGGCGAGAATGCCGCGATCGGCGTTGGTGCCGTCGCCCTCGATCGCTTCCAGCACGACAGCGCCGGCACCGTCGCCGAAGAGCACGCATGTCCCGCGGTCGGTCCAGTCCATGATCCTTGAAAAGGTCTCTGCGCCGATCACCAGCACACGGCCGGCCTGGCCGGAACGGATCATCCCGTCGGCATTGGCCAGCGCGAAGATGAAGCCCGCGCAGACCGCCTGAACGTCGAACGCGAAGCCGCGCGTCATGCCTAGGCCCGACTGCACCATCGTCGCGACGGAGGGGAAGGTCAGGTCGGGTGTCGACGTGGCGACGATGATCGCGTCGATATTGTCCACGCCGAGACCTGCGCGGTCCAGCGCGTCACGCGCCGCGCGCGTTGCAAGGTCGCTAGTCGTCTGTCCTTCGGCCGCGAAATGGCGCCGCTCGATGCCGGTGCGGCCACGGATCCATTCATCGCTGGTCTCCAGCCGCTCCTCGAACCAGCTGTTCTCGACGACGCGTTCGGGCAGGTAATGCCCGGTGCTGCGAATGGCGGAACGAAGCATCAGGACTGGCCCTGCTGTCCTGCAGGGGTCGCGCCACCATCGCCAGGAACCGGAAGCGCCGCACCCTGCGCCACGCGTGCGGCAAGCCGTTCCTGGAAGCCGGATTGCGCCAGCTGGAAAGCCAGCCGGATCGCGGCAGAAACGCCCGTCGCGTCAGCCGAACCGTGCGATTTCACGACGGTCCCGTTCAGACCCAGGAAGACGCCGCCGTTCACGCGACGGGGATCGATGCGTTTCTGCAATCGCTTCAGCGATGTCATGGCCAACAGGGCCGCAAATTTCGACATGATGGAATTGTTGAATGCCTGTTTCAGGAAGTCGCCGACCAGCTTGGCCGTGCCTTCGCCGGTCTTCAAGGCGATATTTCCGGTAAATCCGTCAGTCACCACGACGTCGACCCGCGCTGACGGCAGATCGCCGCCTTCGACGAAACCGATATAGTCGAAATTTCCGGTCGTGGCGGCCTGACCCATCATTTCGTGCGCTGTGCGCAGTTCGGCCCGGCCCTTGTGTTCTTCGGTTCCGACATTCAGCAGACCGATGCGCGGATGAGGAATATCAAGACCGTTGCGCGCGTAGGACGCGCCCATCATCGCGTACTGGACCAGATCCTGCGCTTCCGCCTTCACGTCGGCACCGACATCCAGCATCACGTTGAAGCCGGACGGATTGCGTGATGGCCACAGACAGGCGATGGCGGGTCGGTTCACGCCCGGCAGCTTGCGCAGGCGGATCATGGAAAGCGCCATCAGCGCGCCCGTATTGCCGCAGGACACGGCGACCGTCGCCTCGCCCTCGCGGACCGATTCGATGGCCGACCACATGCTGGTGCCCTGCGCGTTGCGCACCACCTGGCTGGGCTTGTCGTCCATCCGCACGACACCTTCGGCGTGGCGAATGTCGCAGCGTTCGGCCAGACCGCGCTTGCGGCCGATCAGACGCTTCAATTCGGCCTCCGGGCCGTGAACGATGAAACGGATCGCGGGGTTCTTGTCGGCGCTGTGGGCGATCCCGGAAACGACGGTGGCCGCACCCGAATCACCGCCCATCGCGTCGACCGAAATCACCACGTCGGCCCCCTTTGCGGAGGCACGCGGCTCGGTCGAATTCGCGGGCGCAGTGACCATGGGGCGCGACGTCGGGCCGATCAGGCCGCGTCGTCGTCCAGGTCGATCTCGTGCGACTGAGCGACAACTTCGCGGTCGGCGTAGTGACCGCAGGACGGGCAGACGTGATGCGGGCGCTTCAGCTCACCGCAATTGCTGCACTCGTTGGGATTGCCCGCGACCAGCGCGTCATGCGCACGGCGCATGTTGCGGCGGGACCGGGTCACGCGATTTTGGGGGACGGCCATGATAAAACCTCGGATCTTGTGAGCATGCGGCGTCATTGCGCCGAACGATGAATTCAAAAACGAACCGCGCCAATACGCCATGCGGGGCGTGCCCGCAAGCCCCAGCCTGAAGGCCATGCCTGCCGCTCGCCACCGGCGGTGCTGGACCATCCGGATCGAGGTCACCCTGAGCCGCAGCGTGGGACTGCGCAAGAGTTGCGATACTTTAGTCTCGCGCTCAGGGGGATTGCGTGCAGCCTTGCCACAGGTCATGCGAGAGAATGAACATGAGCTACGAGCTGTTTCTGGTTTTTCTGGGCTTCGGCGTCCTGGCCGCCGCGGTTGTCCCGGCACTGATGCGTCGCCTCGGCATGGACTGGCCTGTTTCGCTGCCAATGAGCTGCCTTTTCGGCGGTATCCTGGTCGGGACGATCGTACCCGGCATGCCGCATCTGGACCCGATCGACCATGCCGTCCTGATAGAGAAAGTCACCGAGTTCGCCGTGATCCTTTCGCTGACCGGCTGCGGGCTGAAGCTCGACCGCCCGATCGACTGGCGTGGTTGGTCCAGCACATCACGCCTGCTGGTCGTCGCGATGCCATTGTCGATCTTCGGGCTGGTTGCGGCAGGTTGGGGCATCCTGGAACTGCCGCTGGCTGCGGCGCTGCTTCTGGGCGCAGTGATGGCGCCGACCGATCCCGTCCTCGCCGCCTCTGTCCAGGTCGGACCGCCTGGCGAAAGCCAGGAGGAGGAGACACGCTTCGCGCTGACATCGGAAGCGGGGCTGAATGACGGACTGGCATTTCCCTTCGTTTATCTCGCCATCGCCGCCGCCGCCGATCGCGAAAGCGAGACGGGCCAGCCCGGCGATGCCGGCAGCTTCGACCGCTCTGTGCTGATCGACTGGCTGGCAGTGGACGTGGTCTGGAAGATCGCGGCGGGCGTGCTGATGGGCTGGCTGATCGGCAAGGTCCTGGCCTGGCTTGTGTTCCGCGCGGCACCGACGAAGACGGTCAAGGACGCCTTCCTTGCACTTGGGATCACGCTTTTCGCCTATGGTGCGGCAGAGCTGGTCCATGGATACGGCTTCATTGCCGTGTTCATCGCCGCGCTGACCTTTCGACGGTTCGAGCATGACCACCGATACCATGCCGACCTGCACCACTTCATCGAACAGACCGAGATGCTGTTCCTGATCCTGGTGATCTTCGTGACGGGCATTGCCATCGCACAGGGCCTGCTGGCCCCGATGGGCCTGCGCGGATTGCTGGTAGCGATGTTGTTCCTGGTTGTGATCCGGCCGGTCGCCGCCTGGATTTCGCTCAACGGCCTGAAGATGGCGCGAGACGAGCGCTTTGCGATCTCGATCCTGGGTGTGCGGGGCGTCGGCTCGATCTATTACCTCGCCTACGGTCTGGCGCATGCGCCGTTTTCGATGGAGGCGGGGCGGGTTCTGTGGGGCATCGTCGCCCTGATCATGGCGATCTCGGTCGTGGCCCACGGGATGCTGTCACCCAAGGTGATGTCGCGGCTGTCGTCCCGACGCTAGCACGGCATTCGGCGCTAACCGTCGTCACGACCCATCAGCTTGCCGAGGCCGGCGAAGGGACGCCTCGTTTCCGCGACTGGTTCGGCATCCGACGATCCAGCGCCCTCACCGGTCGGCGCATAGGTTGCACCGTCTGCGCGGGGATACAGCGGCAGGGCCAGCGCCAACTCTTCGATCAGCACCGCGCCAAGGTCGATATTCTGCCCCAGCGGCTCGACTTCTTCGTCCGGCATCTCGGCCAGCTCGTCCTCTGGGTCGGTGACATGGGGCGAATACACACGGCGAACGGTTTGCTCGATCGCGGTCTCGACCGGCTCCAGGGTGACGACGCAGGGTTGGACAACGCGTGCTGTCAGTTTCGCGTCAAGCGCCCATGCCTCCCCCGAATGAGGCGCGACAGCCCCGGTCAGCTGCACCTGAGGAACGGCGATGATGTCCAGCTCCTCAGCCATCGCGGCGCGCGCGTCTTCGTCCGGCGCAATGTCGAAAGGTGTCTCGCTGCGCGGGTTGAGATGGGCGACACGTAGCCGGTCTGACGGGTTGGATATCGGGGGCATGATCGGACCTGCAGGATGGAAACTTGGTGATGGCGAGGGGGGAGGGTCGCCCAAACCCCGGCCGCCGAGGGATATTCTTGAGCGTGCGGGGCGAGTTTGCTAAGCCAGCCGGGCGGCGTCAACCAGGGGCCGATGAAGGGACAGTGACAATGACAGGCCTCCGGCATGTTCTGATCGCGGCGCTGCTGGTCCTGGCGGGCTGCGTTCCGATCTACCGCAACCACGGCTACGTGCCGCCCGAACTCGACCTGGCTCAGGTCGTGGTCGGTCAGACCAATGTCGGCGAACTGCCCGCGCTGATCGGCGAGCCGTCAGCTCAAGGTCTGCTGACCGGGTCCGGCTGGTATTATGTCGGCTCTCGCTGGCGGCATTACGGCGCCCGCGCTCCGCAGGAGGTCGAGCGCCAGGTCGTGGCGATCAGCCTGAACGAGACCGGCACCGTTACAAACGTCGAACGCTTCGGGTTGGAGCGTGGACGGGTCGTCGTGTTGTCACGCCGGGTCACGGATTCGGGCATCACCGAAGTGTCGTTCATCCGCCAGATCCTGGGCAACATCGGAACCTTTACCGCCGGCGACTTCATTCGCGACGATTCCTGATCAGACCTTCCTGTTGAACCAAGCGACCCTGTGCCGGGTTGTTCGATTGATCCGGGCAACCTCTGCGCCGGAATGAAGGGAGACGCGCAATGTCCGACTACAAGAAGGGCGACAAGGTCGAGTGGAAATGGGGGAACGGCAAGGCGAAGGGCGAGGTCGCCGAGAAGTTCACCGAAAAGGTCACGCGGACGATCAAGGGAAGCGAAATCACCCGCGATGCCAGCAAGGACGATCCCGCCTACATGATCGAACAGGATGACGGCGACAAGGTGCTGAAGTCCGGCTCGGAGCTCAGCAAGGCAAGCTGAAGACTGAGTGGAAAAGGCCGCGCTAACTGCGCGGCCTTTTGATCGTCAGGTGGATCAGAACGGGATTTCGTCGTCGTAATCCGAGCGGCCGCCGCCGCTGTCGCGACCGCCGCCCGATCCGCCACCATATTCGCCGCCGTCGCCGTAGCTGCCGCCGTCGCGCGAGCCGCCGCCACCGCCCATTCCGCCGCCCTCACCGCGGCCATCCAGCATCTGAAGCGTGCCGTTGAAGCCGCGAAGAACGACTTCAGTGGAATACCGATCCTGGCCGGATTGATCCTGCCACTTGCGGGTTTCCAACTGGCCCTCGACATAGACCTTGCTGCCTTTTTTCAGGAACCGCTCGACGACGTTGACCAACCCTTCGGACATGATCGCGACCGAGTGCCACTCGGTCTTTTCGCGCCGTTCGCCGGTATTGCGGTCCTTCCATTGCTCCGATGTTGCGATGCGAAGGTTGGCCACCTTGCCGCCATTCTGGAAGGTGCGGATCTCGGGGTCGCGGCCCAGATTGCCGATCAGAATGACCTTGTTGACGCTGCCTGCCATGTGATGTCCTCGGCTTTCCCGTGTTGTCGCAGCCGGTCTATCCCAGCCCGGCGCCGGCCCGCAAGCGATGATGCTGCGCGGCTTTTCGCAGGCATCGGATCGACGCCGGACAAACTGTGCTGGTCGGCGAGACGTTCTGCTGTATAGTCCTGCCAAAACGACAAGGGCGAGGGGCATGACATGAACATTCGGGACATCCTGAAGGTCGCGGGCTGTGCTGGGCTGATCGGATCGCTGGCATTGCCGGCCGGTGCCGAGACGCTGTTCGCACAGGGATCGGCGAAATCGCGCGCTGCGCAGTTCGAACGGCAGACCCGACTGATGGATTCGCGGCTGGCGCGCCAGTATCAGCAATCGGCGCGACTGCAGCCGGGTCGCAACGGTCAGTCGGCCGTGACGATCGAGCTTTCACCCAATATTCCGGCCTACCGTGGCAACCAGCGCAGCGCGTATCTGCCGCACGCCCGCGCCGCGGCGCGTAAATACGGCATTCCCGAGGATCTGTTCCTGCGCCTGGTCCAGCAGGAATCCGGCTGGAACCCGGGTGCGCGTTCGCACAAGGGCGCGCAGGGACTGGCACAGCTGATGCCGGGCACCGCCGCAAAGATGGGCGTGAACGCCAGCGATCCGGTGCAGAACCTGCATGGCGGCGCGCGGTATTTGCGACTGATGTACAACCAGTTCGGCAATTGGCGTCTGGCCTTGGCCGCCTACAATGCCGGACCGGGTGCGGTGCAGAAATACGGCGGGATCCCGCCCTACCGCGAGACCCGGAACTACGTGAAGATCATTGCGGGAAGCTGATCCGTAGAGCCTGTCAAAGCAGAACGCCCGCACGAAGCGGGCGTTTTTTAATTTTCAGGATCGGTCGCAAGACGCGCTCAGACTTCCTCGATCCGCAGCTCGACCGGATCACCGGTCAGGACGCCGGTGCGGGGTAGGGCAGCGATGGCGTGATCGATCGCTTCGGGCGTGGTCTTGTGGGTCACGACCAGGACCGGAACGCCGTCGCGGCTGGCATGACCGTATTGGCGCATCCGGTCGATGCTGATGCCGCTGTCGCCCAGCACCGCGGCCACCTTGGCCAGCGCGCCAGGTTTGTCCTGCAATTCCATCCGCATGTAGTAGGCGGCCGGGACCGCCGTCCGTGCTGGCTGCGCTGCCGCAAGACTGGCCGCAGGACGCCCGAATGTCGGCAGCCGCGTGCCGCGCGCGATCTCGATCACGTCGGACATGACCGCGCTCGCGGTCGGGCCTTCGCCGGCACCGGCGCCGCGTAGGACGATCTGGCCGGCGCTGTCTCCCTCGATCACCACCATATTGGTGCCGCCGTTCAACTGACCCAGGGGGCTGTCGGCGGGGACGAGGCAGGGTGACATCCGCTGCTCCAGACCGCGCGCCGTCATCTGCGCGACACCCAGCAGCTTGATGCGATAACCCATATCTTCGGCGCGATGGATGTCATCGATGCTGACACGCACGATCCCCTCGATCTCGACCGCATCGAAATTGACGCGGGTGCCGAAGGCGATGGCGGCTAGGATCGCAAGCTTGTGGCCCGCGTCGATTCCGCCGACGTCCAAGGTCGGATCAGCCTCGAGATAGCCCAGTTGCCGCGCTTCCTCGAACACCGTCTCGTAGGGAAGGCCGGCGCTTTCCATCCGCGTCAGGATGTAGTTGCAGGTGCCGTTCATCACGCCCATGACACGGTTGATGCCGTTGCCCGCCAGCGATTCCGTCAATGCCTTGATGACCGGGATGCCGCCTGCGACCGCCGCCTCGAACCGGATCACCCGCCCCTCGGCTTCTGCCAGCTCGGCCAGTTCCTGACCGTGCAGCGCCAACAGCGCCTTGTTCGCCGTGACAACGTCCTTGCCCGCGCGCAGCGCAGCCTCGATGCTGTCCTTCGCGACGCCGGCATCGCCACCGATCAACTCGACGAAAAGATCGACGTCGTCGCGCTGCGCCAGCGAGACCGCATCCGCCTCCCACGCGAACTCCGACAGGTCGGCATCGCGGTTCCGGGTCCGATCGCGTGCCGAGACGGCGGTGATCGTGACGGGCCGCCCGCAGCGCACCGACACGAGGTCAGCGTGTTTCTGGATGATCTTGACCACGCCGATACCGACGGTGCCAAGCCCGGCGATGCCGAGGCGGAGTGGAGCGGACATGAAGACCTCGAAATGCAGGTTCGGCGGGGTGTTAGCGCGGCTTCGACCGCGTTGCAACGCGCGACACTCTGCCGCGCTCTTCATGTGTCCGGGGTTTCACGCGTCGAGCGGAAGGCGGGAGACCCAGTGGCGCCTCTCGCGGTCGAGATGATGGATCGACTGGATCACCGCTGCCAGCAAGCAAAGCGCGAAGATCAGTTCCAAACCTTCTTCCGCCACAAGACCCAGCGACGTGGTCCCGACCGTCTCTTCGATGAACTGCGCCAGAAGCCCGAGACAGCCACCGATCAAAAGCAGGATCAGCCAGCGCGCCCGATGACGCATTGCGGTGACGAAGTCTGCTAGCCCATGACGTGCAAGCGTGTAGGCGGCCCAGATTGCCGCTGCGAGCAGCAGCGCGTTGCCGAGCATGTTCAAGTTAAAGACGTGCATCTGCCAATGAGACAATGTCAGCACTTCGGCCTCGACCCAGGGGAGACCATGCTCGGCCTCGCGCTCGGCCAGCAGGAACAGCCCGAACGGAACATACCAGCAGCGCCGGATGCGTGACCAACGCGAACAGGCGAGGAAGGTCAGCCCCGCCACGATCAGCGCGGCCAGCGCCAATGTCTCGATCGCGCCGCCCTCGCGGATGATACAGTCCGGCAGCGTGAAGCCATCCTGCGACATCTGGTTCTACAGCCCTTCACAATCCGACCCGAACGTCAGGCCGCCGCGCTCTCAATCATTTCTGCTCTGGCGGATCAAGCCGAGGATGTCGGCGGCAGCAGCGGGTATGTTCGTCCCCGGCCCGAAGATCGCCTTTACCCCAGCCTGCCTCAGGAAATCGTAATCCTGTTGCGGGATGACGCCGCCGCAGATCACCAAGATGTCGCCCGCGCCCTGATCCCGCAGCGCCGCGATCAGCTTTGGCGCCAGCGTCTTGTGGCCTGCGGCCTGAGAGCTGATGCCGATCACATGGACATCGTTGTCGATCGCGTCCTGTGCCGCTTCCTCGGGCGTCTGGAACAGCGGTCCCACATCAACGTCGAAACCGATATCCGCAAACGCGGTCGCGATCACCTTGGCACCGCGATCGTGGCCGTCCTGACCCATCTTCACGACCAACATCCGGGGTCGGCGGCCTTCCTCTTCGGCAAAGGCCTCGACGTCCTTCTGGATCTTCGCAAAACCCTCGTCGCCCTCATAGGCCGCGCCATAGACGCCGGCCAGCGTCTTCACCTCGGCCCGGTGCCGGCCGAATTCCTTTTCCATTGCCATGCTGATCTCTCCGACAGTGGCGCGGGCGCGGGCGGCTTCGACCGCCGCGGCCAGCAGGTTGCCACCCTCGCGGGCAGTGCGGCTGAGTTCTTCCAGCGCCTCTTGGCAGGCTTGCTCGTTACGGCTCGCCCGGATCTTTTCCAACCGCGCGATCTGGCTAGCGCGGACCTTGACGTTATCGACGTCGAGGATGTCGATCGGGTCTTCCTTGTCCTTGCGATACTTGTTCACGCCGACAACGACCTCTTCGCCGCGATCGATCATCGCCTGACGCCGGGCGGCCGTTTCCTCGATCCGCAGTTTCGGCATGCCAGATGCGACGGCCTTGGTCATGCCGCCCATCTCTTCGACTTCTTCGATCAGCGCCCAGGCCTTCTCTGCCAACTCTGCGGTCAAGCTCTCGATGTAGTAGCTGCCCGCCAGCGGATCGACGACATGGGTGATGCCGGTCTCCTCCTGCAGGATCAGCTGGGTGTTCCGCGCGATGCGGGCGCTGAAATCGGTGGGCAGCGCGATGGCCTCGTCCAGCGCGTTGGTGTGCAGGGACTGCGTGCCGCCAAGCGCCGCAGACATCGCCTCGTAGGCGGTGCGCACCACGTTGTTGTAGGGGTCCTGTTCTTGCAGGCTGACGCCCGAGGTCTGGCAATGGGTGCGCAGCATCAGGCTGCTGTCCTTCTTGGCCCCGAATTCCGTCATGATCCGGTGCCACAGCAGGCGCGCGGCGCGCAGCTTGGCGATTTCCATGAAGAAGTTCATGCCGATGGCGAAGAAGAACGACAGACGCCCGGCAAACTTGTCCACGTCCATCCCGGCTCCGATCGCGGCACGGACGTATTCACGGCCGTCCGCCAGCGTGTAGGCCAGTTCCTGCACCAGGTTCGCGCCCGCTTCCTGCATGTGGTAGCCGGAAATCGAGATCGAATTGAAGCGCGGCATCTCGGTCGAGGTGAACTCGATGATGTCCGAGATGATCCGCATCGAGGGTTCCGGCGGATAGATATAGGTGTTGCGGACCATGAACTCCTTCAGGATGTCGTTCTGGATCGTGCCCGACAGGAGTGACTTGTCGTGGCCCTGTTCCTCACCCGCGACGATGAAACTGGCCAGGACGGGGATCACCGCGCCGTTCATCGTCATCGACACCGAGACCTGATCCAGAGGAATGCCGTCGAACAAGATCTTCATGTCCTCGACGCTGTCGATGGCGACGCCCGCCTTGCCCACATCACCTTCGACACGCGGATGGTCGCTGTCATAGCCGCGATGGGTCGCAAGGTCGAAAGCGACCGAAACGCCCTGTTGCCCGGCGGCCAGGTTGCGCCGGTAGAAGGCGTTCGATTCCTCGGCCGTCGAAAAGCCCGCGTATTGCCGGATCGTCCAGGGCCGGCCGGCATACATCGTCGCGCGCGGGCCACGGGTGAAGGGCGCGATGCCGGGCAGGCTGCCGATATGGTCGAGCCCTTCGACATCCGCCTCGGTGTAGAGCGGCTTCACCGCGATGCCTTCCAGCGTGTTCCAGGTCAGGCTGTCGGGATCACGGCCCTTCAACTCTTTCTCAGCCAATGCGCGCCAGTCGTTGAGGCCCGGTTTTGTCATGCTGCGTCCTTTCCCCAGACCCCGGCTGCCCTATATTCAGAGCATGGTGAGGTCCTGATGCGATTGAAAATTCTGTTGGCCACAATGTTGCTGGCCGCGATGGGGCCCGGGCGCTCCGAGGCGCCGCCCGACGCGACTGCGCCGCCCCCGGTCATCGAATACGATCTGGACGCCAATCCGGACACGGCGATGTCGCCCGAGGAAGCGGCCGCGCAGGCCGAACCGGTGCCGGTGCCCGAGTTGCAGATCGTCGACGCGCAATCTGCGGACCCAGCTGAGTACCAGTGGGTATCGCGACTTGTTGTCGTCTTCGCTGATACGCCAAACGATCCAGCCTTCGTGGACCAGATGCGGGCCTTGCGGACCCGCCCAGAGCCGTTGATCGAGCGCGACGTGGTCGTGATCCCTGACACCGATCCCGATGCGGCCAGTCCATGGCGCGCGCGCCTGCACCCGCGGGGCTTTTCGCTGGTGCTGATCGACAAGGACGGGCAGGTCAAGCAACGTAAGCCCGCACCATGGGACGTGCGCGAGATCAGTCGTGCCATCGACAAGTTTCCGCTGCGTCGGCAGGAAATCGGTCGCGGCGATCTGGGCGAATAGGACGGTGCCGTCATTGCGCCTCGGCAGGTCGGGACGGGCATGTGTTGCATCCCGGGCAAAATGTTGTGGATTTGCGTGACCGCCCCTATATTCTGTGGAGAAAGCGATGGAGACGTCGCTGCCACAAGGGGCTTCCAGATGGCCGATACCAGCGAAGACCGCCATGTTCCGCAGGCTCGGGCCGCCGCGCGCCGTGCGCCGCGCGACGAAGGCGATACCCGCAACGGCACCGACGCAGCCCGTGGCAATTCAAAGCCGGCGGTCAGTCGCGCCAACGAAATCGTCCGGTCGATTGGTCTGACGCCCATCAGAGGTCGCTCCGGTCCGAGGATCGCATATTGAGCCCGGTCCGCAGTTCCGCCAGTTGATCCGGCAGAGAGGCTGACAGAAACATCCCCATCTCTCTCGCGCGCTCGTCAAGGACGCGTTCGACTTCGCGCCTGCTCCCCTTGAGGCTTGGCCCGCCGCGGACGCTGGCCGTCAGGATCTCCACCGCCTCGAGTCCGGTTTCCTTCGCCTCTTCATTGATGCCCAGATAATCGCGGAACATCTGCGCCGCGCGTTTAGGATAATCCTTTGTGGTGCTGCGGATATCCTGTGCCAGGGCGGCCCTGACCGCGATCAGCCGGTAATAGCGCACGACCGGATCGATCGCCCATTGCGGCAGCATGTGAACCTGCTCGACGATGGCCCGAAAGATCCGGTCGTTCGCATCGTGCGGAAGGATCGGCAGGTAATCCGCGTCGCCCACACGATCCATGTCGAGCATCCTCGGTTCGGGTCCCTGAAGTTCCAGCACTGCGACATGCGCCCTGATCTCGGCTAGCAGGGCCCGCTGGATATCGCCAATGCGCTCCTCTCGAAGCACACGGTCGCGGTGTCGAGACAGCAGATGAGTGATGATCCAGCCCAGGGCAACCACACTGCCCCCGACGATCGCGGTGACAAAGGCGGCGACGATACGATCATTGTCGAAGAGCGCCTGCCAGGTCATCCCGTCACGCTGAGTTGGGAACCCGCCGCGTCGCAGAGGCGTAGGGTTGGCGTCGGATAGGAGTTTGGCATGATGACGATCGGCAGGACCTTCACCCTGGTCGCGGGTTTGGCACCCGTTCTTGCGCCCGCCGGCGCCGCGCGCGGAAGCGAGCCGCTGACGCCGCAGGTTCTGGAGGAGGACAGCCTGCGGCCCCTGCGCTGGCAGGCGCGCCCTGTCGTGGTCCTGGGCGAAGGCGACACGGCACGCGCCCAGATCGAGACGCTGCAAGGCGGCTCGGTAGCATTGAGCGATCGTGATGTCATTCTGTTCGTCGATGGTCCGGGCGCCGCACGCTTTCGCGACGAGGTGGGTGATGGCTTTGCGGTCCTGCTGATCGGCAAGGATGGCGGCGTGAAGATGAGCCGCAAGCAACCGGTCACGGTCGAGGACATCACGGGACTGATCGACACGATGCCGATGCGCCAGCGGGAAGAGGCCGAAGAAGACTGAGCCCCGGTCACGGTCCTCCCTCGCGCGCCAGTTCGGTGAAGGGAAGACCGTGATCGTCGCCGTAATGCAGCCCGCCTTGGTCGACGAACAGCGCAACCGGGATTTCGAACAGGTGGTCCACGTTGTCGGTTTCCGCTGCCTGCGTGGCGCGGTAGCGTTCGATGAGGGCGGCGGCCGATGCGGGAAGATCCCCTGCAAAGTCCACGTCCCCCCCGGTGGAACCGTCGTGCCAGATGCCCCATGCCATGCGACCGTCGCGCCATGCCCTGCAGGCTGAGAAGGCGCTCGATTCCGAGACGTCGCAGGTCAGGATCGGCGCGGTCCGCGAGAGCCGGGCGAAGTCCTCTTCCGACATCATGTCGTCGTCCCAATTGGCCCAGATCAGATAATGGCGATCAAGCGTCGCGCCGGAAAACGGTGCCTCGCTGTATTCATCAAGGTCGCCCGTGTCTTGAAGGCCCGCAGCCTTCAACACCCGATCGGCATTATCGGCGGCGATCAGCAGCAGAGTTACCTCGAACCCCATCGGGATCTACTCGAATTCCATGATGACGTCGTCTACCCGCAGGCTCTGGCCTTCTTCGGCGCGGATTGCTGACACGACGCCCTTACGTTCGGCGCGCAGGATGTTCTCCATCTTCATCGCCTCGACCGTCGCGAGCGCCTGACCTTCCTGGACCTCATCGCCTTCAGCCACGCTGATCTTCACGACCGCCCCGGGCATCGGGCATAGAAGAAGCTTCGATGTGTCGGCAGCCTCCTTGACCGGCATCAACTGCGCGAGTTCGGCGGCACGCGGCGAGCGGACATGAACCGGCAGGTCCGCGCCCCGCAGTCGCAACCGGAATCCGGCGGGGATCTTGTCGACCTTCATCACCCGCGGACGGCCATCAACCTCGAGACGCGCGAGCCTGTTGCCGGGGCGCCAATCGCTTTCGACGCGCAGGCTGCGTCCGTCGACGGTGACATCGGCACCGTCGCGGTCGGCCCGGATGCGGATCGGGATATCACGACCCGCCAGGCTCACGACCCAGTCTTCGCCGACGCGCCGTTCATGGTTGCCCAGCCTTCCGCTGATCCGCGCACGCCGGATTTCAGCGACACGGTGCATGGCGGCGGCGGCGGCCGCTACGCGGTTGACTTCGGTGTCCGGGATCGTCGTGCCTTCGAAGCCGTCGGGATATTCCTCGGCAATGAAGGCGGTCGTCATGTTGCCCGCGACGAATTTCGGGTGGTCCATGACGGCGCTGAGGAACGGCAGGTTGTGTCCGATCCCCTCGACCTCGAATTCATCCAGCGCGACCCGCATCGCTTCGATCGCCTCACCGCGGGTGGGTGCCCAGGTGCAGAGCTTGGCAATCATCGGGTCGTAGAACATGCTGATCTCGCCGCCCTCATAGACGCCGGTGTCATTGCGAACTGCCGTCGGACTATCGACACCATCGCTGTCATTGACCCAGTTTCCGCTCACCTTCAGCGGACCGGCTGCGACCTCCGCAGGGGGACGATAGCGGGTCAGACGCCCGATCGAGGGCAGGAAGCCGCGGTAGGGATCCTCTGCATAAAGCCGACTCTCCATCGCCCAGCCGTTGATGGTCAGATCGCCTTGCTCGAAGGGCAGGGGTTGGCCGTCGGCGACCCGGATCATCTGCTCGACCAGATCGACGCCTGTGATCAGCTCCGTCACCGGGTGTTCGACCTGAAGCCGCGTATTCATTTCAAGGAAGTAAAAGTTGCGATCGCCGTCGACGATGAATTCCACCGTGCCGGCGCTGGTGTAGCCAACGGCTTTCGCCAGCGCGACGGCCTGTTCTCCCATCGCGGTGCGGGTCGCTTCATCGAGGAAAGGCGACGGCGCTTCTTCGATGACCTTCTGGTTGCGGCGCTGGATCGAGCATTCGCGTTCATGCAGGTAGACCGCATTCCCATGCTGATCGGCCAGTACCTGGATCTCGATGTGGCGGGGCTGGGTCACGAATTTCTCGATGAAGATGCGATCATCGCCGAAGCTGTTCGCCGCCTCGTTCTTCGAGGATTGAAAGCCCTCGCGCGCCTCCTGGTCGGTCCAGGCGATGCGCATGCCCTTGCCACCACCACCCGCGCTGGCCTTGATCATCACCGGATAGCCGATCTCGTTCGAAATCGTCACCGCTTCGTCGGCGTCTGCGATCAAGCCCATGTAGCCGGGAACGGTGCTGACGCCCGCTTCCTGCGCGATTTTCTTCGAGGTGATCTTGTCGCCCATTGCCTCGATCGCCTTGGCGGGCGGGCCGATGAAAGCCACACCCGCCGCTTCAAGTGCTTCAGCGAAGGCCTTGTTCTCGCTGAGGAAGCCATAACCCGGATGAACGGCCTCCGCACCGGTCTGGCGGATCGCGTCCATGATTTTATCGATCACGATGTAGGACTGGTTCGCGGGCGGGGGGCCGATATGGACCGCCTCATCCGCCATGCGGACGTGCAGCGCGTTGCGATCGGCGTCGGAATAGACGGCGACGGTCGCGATCCCCATCTTGCGGGCGGTCTTGATGACGCGGCAGGCGATCTCGCCGCGATTGGCGATCAGGATCTTCTTGAACATGCAGTGTTCCCGCTGGGTTCACGAGGCGAAGGACTGGACATGGAAAAGCCGCGTCGGCTCGGGGCCGACGCGGCTTTCATGATCGGATCGGCGCGACGGATCGCGCCGTGTTTCAGATCACTGGCAAAGCCGGACGTCGTCGCAGAGCGCACCGGCAGCGCCGCCGAGCGCTGCGCCGCGCAGGCGGTCGCCGCCGTCTTTGCCGCGGACGGTCTGAACGGTGTAGCCCGCGGCCGCGCCGATGATGGCACGGTCGGTGTCCGTCGGATTGATGTTCTGCGTGCAGCCCGCGACGGTGAGGCCGAGGACGGCGGCAAGAGCCAGTTTGGCAGAGTTGCGCATGTTTTGGGTCCTTGTCGGATCGTGACGGGCGGCGCGGCGCAAGGGCGCGACGCCACTGCCGTCAGGATGGACGGTTGATGTTGATCAGTAGCGGCTCGGGCCAGGGGCGCAGACGCGCGCGTCGTCGCAAAGCGCACCCGCCGCCGCGCCGAGCGCAGCACCCGCAGCGATGTCTTCGTCGAGCGCTTTGGCGACGACGGCGCCCGCAACAGCGCCACCGGCGGCGCGCTGCGTGTCAGCGCTGAGGCCGGTTCCATAGCCGGGCTGGCAGGCCGACAGCGCGCCAGCGACGAGGAGGGCGCCGGAAAGACGGAGGAAAAGTTTATTCTGCATGAGCAAGTGCCTGTATTCAGGGCCCACTTCGAGGCCGATTGTGGATTTCGATACCGCGCGAATATGCCACGCCGGTTGGTGACGTCAAACTGACAAGGGCGTGACGCTTTCAAGATCAGCGTGATATCGCGCATCAATCCTGCGCCTCATCGTCATCGTCAAGATCGTCGTCCCATGCAATTTCCTCGGCGTCCTCCGCGAAGAGTTCGGGATAGGATGCTTCCGCCACGCGAAGGTCCACGCGGAGTTGCTGTTCGTAATCCGTGGGGTTCAGCGGGCCAACGGCTACGACCTCGCGGCCCAGCAGCCATGACAGCCGCCCAGCGTCGAGATTGCCGCGTTCGAACGGCTCATCACCGAAATGTTCGATCAGCGCTCCCAGAAACACCGTGTCTGCCCGACGGTCGACAGCCTTGCGGTCGCGGAATCGTTCGCGCCGGGTCAAAGGGGTCGCACCCTTCTTGTTGGCGCGGCGAATGGTGAACTGAAAGTCTGTGCCGGGAAGACGGCTTGGAAAGCCGCGATGCTTCAGCATGACGCATACTCCGGCCGGATGCGTGCTGGGAGGCGCGGGCAGTCGGGCCGCCCGCGCCGGATCGGCTCAGTTGGCGCCGTACTTGCCCTGGTAGACCGGCTCGGTCGTGACCGGAACGGCCATCGGATCGGTGACCATGACATCGGGCTGCTGGCGCTGGCAGGCGGCAAAAGCCGACACCAAGACGAGGCCGAGGATAATTTTCTTCGACATGAAAGCGTGCTCCTGTGATCGCGGACCAATGGGGTCCGGCTGCTCTCGATTCCACCGGCGTCTTTGCGCGCCGGACGCGAAATCGTAGCCGCGCGCGCCATCGCCGCACAACGATCGCCATCCGAGCGGATCACGTGTGCTGCGCGCTGTGGCGAGGCTGCATCAATCACGGAAACGTGTAGCATCATCCTGACGTCGTTCCTAAAGCGGGATATTGTCGTGTTTTTTCCATGGGTTCGACAATCGCTTGTTGCGAAGCGATGCGAAGGCGCGCGCCACGCGACGTCGTGTCGAGCGGGGCTGGATCACCTCGTCGATGAAACCCTTTTCGGCGGCGACGAACGGATTGGCAAAGCGATCCTCATAATCCTTCGTGCGTCCCGCGATCTTCTCGGCGTCGCCAAGCTCGCTGCGGTAGAGGATCTCGACCGCGCCCTTGGCCCCCATCACCGCGATCTGCGCCGTGGGCCAGGCATAGTTGAAATCACCCCGCAGGTGCTTGGAGGCCATGACGTCATAGGCCCCGCCATAGGCTTTGCGGGTGATGACCGTGACTTTGGGAACCGTCGCCTCGCCATAGGCGAATAGCAATTTCGCGCCGTGCTTGATGACGCCGCCATATTCCTGGCCGGTCCCCGGCAGAAAGCCCGGAACGTCGACGAAGGTCAGGATCGGGATTTCGAACGCATCGCAAAACCGGACGAAGCGCGCAGCCTTGCGGCTGCTGTCGATGTCCAGGCAGCCCGCCAGCACCATCGGTTGGTTGGCGACGACGCCGACCGTCTGGCCCTCGATGCGGACGAAGCCGATCACGATGTTGGCGGCGAAGTCCTTCTGAATCTCGTAGAAGTCGCCTTCGTCGGCGACCTTCACGATCAGCTCTTTCATGTCGTAGGGCTGGTTGGGGTTGTCGGGGATCAGCGTGTCGAGGCTTTCCTCGATCCGCGCCGGATCGTCGAAGAACGGTCGGGTCGGCGCCCGTTCGCGGTTGTTCAGCGGCAGGAAGTCGAACAGGCGCCGGATCTCGTAAAGCGCCTCGACGTCATTCTCGAATGCACCATCCGCGACGGAGGATTTGCGCGTATGGGTCGATGCTCCGCCCAGTTCTTCTGCCGTCACGACCTCGTTCGTGACCGTCTTCACGACGTCCGGGCCGGTCACGAACATGTAGGACGTGTCCCGCACCATGAAGATGAAATCGGTCATCGCCGGCGAATAGACCGCGCCGCCCGCGCAGGGCCCCATGATCACCGAAATCTGCGGGATCACGCCCGACGCCATGATGTTGCGTTGAAACACCTCGGCATAGCCCGCAAGGCTCGCCACGCCTTCCTGGATCCGGGCGCCGCCGCTGTCGTTCAGCCCGATCACCGGCGCGCCGTTCTGCATCGCCATGTCCATGATCTTGCAGATTTTCTGAGCGTGTGTTTCCGACAGCGACCCGCCGAAGACCGTGAAGTCCTGCGAAAAGACATAGACCATGCGACCGTTGATCGTGCCCCAGCCGGTCACGACGCCGTCGCCATAGGGTCGTTCCGCCTCCATCCCGAAATCGGTCAGACGATGGGCGACGAACATGTCGAATTCCTCGAAACTGCCTTCATCCAGCAGCAGCTCGATCCGCTCGCGGGCCGTCAGCTTGCCGCGTGCATGCTGCGCGTCGATCCGACGCTGTCCGCCGCCGAGACGTGCCGCCGCACGACGACGCTCGAGTTCTTCGAGAATGTCCTTCATGACCCCTCCATGCGCATGCTGCCGCAGCAGGCGAAGCGAAGACTAACCAAGGTCGGGCGGTGCGGGAAGCGGAAAGGCGAAAATTTGCAAAGGCTGCCAAGCGCATCGCTGGTGAAATGCAAACCTGCAAATCGCTTGACGACGCGGCACGCTTGATCGCAGGTGCGGCGCATGGGTTTGACCATCGATCTTCAGGCCATCGTGGCCAACTGGCAGGCGCTCGCAGCGCGTGCGCCGGCTGCGCGCGCTGGTGCAGTGGTCAAGGCGGACGCCTATGGGCTGGGCGCGGCCAAGGTCGCCCCGGCTCTTTACGCCGCCGGTGCGCGTGATTTTTATGTCGCGCTGGCATCAGAGGGACGCGTATTGCGTCCGCTGCTGGGAGGCGACGCTCGCATCTTCGTCTTTGGCGGCCACATGCCGGGCGATGATCTGACGGGATTGATCCCGCTGCTAAACTCGCCCGAGCAATTCTTTCGTGACCGAACGCTCAGGCGGGGCGAACCTTTTGGTATCCAACTCGACAGCGGCATGAACCGGCTGGGCATGGAAGCCGCCGAATGGGGCGCGATCCGCGCCGAGGCTCTGGCGGCGGAGCCATCGCTGATCATGTCGCATCTCGCCTGCGCGGATGAGCCGGATCACCCGGCGAATGCTGCCCAGCTTGCTGCGTTCCGCGCGATGACCGATGGCACCGGCGTGCCGCGCGGCTTGTCTGCGACGGGTGGCATCCTGCTGGGTCCCGACTACCATTTCGAGACCGTGCGACCCGGTGTCGGCCTGTATGGCGGGCTGCCCTTCGCAGAGGCGCGACCGGTGGTGACGCTGTCGCTGCCGGTGATCCAGATCCGCGACGTCGCCGCAGGCGAATTCGTCGGCTATGGCGCGACATGGACGACGGACCGGCCTAGGCGCATCGCGACGGTCAATGCGGGCTATGCCGACGGGCTGCATCGTGCCTTGACGGGCAGCGGTGCCTGTCTGTGGTCGGACGGCCACCCGGCACCGATCGTCGGTCGCGTTTCAATGGACCTGATCACGGCAGACGTCACCGATCTGCCGCGTCCTCCGGACGTGCTGGAAGCGCTGAACGCTCAACAGACCGTCGATGACCTCGCCGATCGGGCAGGCACCATCGGTTATGAAATCCTGACATCGCTGGGTGCGCGTTATCCTCGCCGCTACGTCTGAACTGCCTGCGCGCCGGGCTGAAACTTGCGCGTGTGCGGGTTTCATGCCGTCCGGACCTTGTGCGAATCCCTTGCTGCCGCCACTTTGGACGTGTCCCGCCGTCATTCGGAGACTGACTTGGCCCTGAGCCCATCGACCCCCGCGCTGACCAATCCCGGCGAAACTCTGCTGGAATTTCCCGACAATCGTCTGCTGATCGACCTCTGCGGCGCCAATGACCGGCATCTCGCCCGCATCGAGGAGGCGCTCGGCGTCCATATCCTGCGGCGCGGCAATCTGCTGGCCGTGCTTGGCGACACCGCGCCTCAGGCAGAGGCAGCGCAGATCCTGCGATCGCTCTATGCGCGTCTGGAGCAGGGCCGCCAGGTTGAAATGGGCGAGGTCGATGCCGCGCTGCGCATGGGCGCCGACGAGGCGCCCGAGCCGAGTCCCGTCGAACAGCTGGAGATGTTCCAGGCTGGCAACTACGAACTGCGCACCCGCAAGAAATCGGTCGAGCCGCGCACCGACGCGCAGAAGGCGTATGTCCGGTCGCTGTTCGAGAATGAACTGGCCTTCGGTATCGGGCCAGCAGGCACCGGCAAGACCTATCTGGCCGTCGCAGTGGGCGTGACCATGCTGATCGGCGGCCTGGTCGACAAGATCATCCTGTCGCGTCCTGCGGTCGAGGCGGGCGAGCGCTTGGGTTTCCTTCCCGGCGACATGAGGGAGAAGGTCGATCCCTACATGCAGCCGCTTTACGATGCGTTGAATGATTTCCTGCCCAGCAAACAGATGCAGAAGCTGATGGAGGAAAAGCGGATCGAGATTGCGCCCCTTGCCTTCATGCGTGGCCGAACGCTCGCCAGCGCCTTCGTGGTGCTGGATGAGGCGCAGAACGCGACCAGCATGCAGATGAAGATGTTCCTGACTCGTCTCGGTGAAGGCTCGCGGATGGTCATCACCGGTGACCGCACGCAGATCGACCTGCCGCGCGGCATGGCCTCGGGTCTGGTCGATGCGGAAAAGGTGCTGAAGGACGTTAAGGGCATCAGCTTCAATTACTTCACCGCCGCCGATGTGGTGCGCCACCCGCTGGTGGCGCGCATCATCAACGCGTATGACGCCGAGGATGCGGCGGCCCTGGCGTGTGGCGAAGGCCCCGGTGGTCGGGGCGATTACGCGCCGCGCCGGATGCCGCGGGCCGAAGGCTGATCCATGGCCAAGAGCAAGTTCGTCTGGGACGAGGAGGACGCGGCGCAGATGCTGGTCATGCGTCCGCCCGACGTGGTGATCGAGGACGAGCGCTGGTCGGACGCGGGCCTGGAGCGGTTGGCCGAGACTGCGGCTCTGGCGCTTCAGGAATGGCTGCGCGTCTCGGGCGAAATCGTGGTCATGGGCTGCGATGACCGCCGGATCGCCGGCCTCAACGCCGAATTTCGCGACAAGCCCAAGGCGACGAATGTGCTCTCATGGCCCTCGGCCGAACATTCGCCCCGCGAGCCTGGGGCCGTCCCCGACGCGCCGCAGCCCGGCGAGTGGGGCGATATCGCCATCGCCTACGAGACTTGCGTCGCCGAAGCGCGCGCCGCAAACCGTCCGCTTGATCATCATGTCATCCATCTTCTGGTCCATGCCGGGCTGCATCTGGTAGGATACGACCACGAAGACGATCGCGACGCGGAAACAATGCAGCAGGCCGAGCGTTCGATCCTGCAACGACTTTCCATCCCCGACCCATATGAGCCAGACCTTGCCGACGACTGAAACGATGAGCGCCGATCCGAAACCCGAAGATTCCCCCTTACGCGACGCCCCCGCCGACTGGTCTGACGGCGTGGGCGGAGACGGTCGAGACCTTCCCGCATCGCGTGGCTTTCTGGGACGCTTCCTGAACGTCTTCGGCGGCGGCGACGAGGAAGACGAGACAGGCGAAGCCGAGGCTCAGGGTGCAGGCGGAACCCAGCCACCCGGCATGGTCAATCTGCGCAGGATGCGTGTCGACGATGTGGCGATCCCAAAGGCCGACATCATCGCGGCACCGGTCACGGTCACACTGACCGATCTGGTCGAGATGTTCCGCGAGCACGGTTTTTCGCGGATCCCCGTTTTCCGCGGCACGCTCGACACGCCGTTGGGCCTGATCCACCTCAAGGATCTTGCGCTGAAGCACGGGTTTGGCACCGGCGGCAAGTTCACGTTGCGCCCGATGCTGCGGCCACTTTTGTATGTGCCGCCCTCGATGCCTATCGGAGTGCTGCTTCAGCAGATGCAGCAAAAGCGGATCCATATGGCGCTGGTGATCGACGAGTATGGTGGCGTGGACGGTCTGGTCACGATTGAGGACCTGATCGAACAGGTCATCGGCGAGATCGAGGATGAACATGATGAGGCCGAGGGCGGTCTTTGGGTGGCGGAGAAGCCCGGTCAATGGCTGATCCAGGCCAAGGCGCCGCTGAGCGAGGTCGAGGGTGAGACCGGCCTCGCGCTGCGTGCCGAGGATGACGACGACGAGGTCGACACGCTGGGCGGGCTGATTTTCCAGTTGACCGGACGCGTCCCGCTGCGGGGCGAGGTCATCGCCCACGACACCGGCGCAGAGTTCGAGATCGTCGAGGCCGATCCTCGCCGGATCAAGCGCGTGCGGCTCCGCGCGCCGCGCGAGGGCTGAAGGGGCGATCGTCACCTTCCTCCTGCCGCTCTTTCCGACCCGAGGGTATTCGTCAGCGCGCGAAAGGCGGAGTCTTGCGAGCGAATGCGCGCGGCGCTACGCCAACCAAACAGCGCGGGGTTTTCCATGGCCGACGATCCTCTTGTCATCTTCACACCCTCAGGCAAGCGGGGTCGGGTCCCGGTCGGAACGCCGGTTCTTGAAGCTGCGCGAAGGCTGGGGGTCGATCTTGATTCAGTCTGCGGCGGACGGGGCATCTGCTCCAAATGCCAGGTCGCGCCGGGTAAGGGTGCGTTCCCTAAGCATGGCCTCACCGTGGCCGAGGATGCCTTGTCACCGGTCAATGCGGTCGAGGAGCGCTATGACCGTATTCGCGGGCTAAAGCCCGGCCGCCGGCTTGGCTGTCAGGCGCAGGTCCAGTCCGACGTCGTGATTGATGTCCCGCCGGAAAGCCAGTTGCACCGGCAGGTGATCCGAAAATCCGCCGCCGAGCGTGTCATGGCGATGGACCCGGCGGTGCGGCCCTTCTACGTCGAGGTCGTCGAGCCTGACCTTGATGATCCGACCGGCGACTTCCAGCGATTGTCACAGGCGCTTGAAGACCAATGGCAGATCAAGGGGCTGCGCGCTGATCTTGATGTTCTGTCGAGGATCCAGCCGGTGCTGCGCAAGGCGAACTGGAAAGTCACGGCGCTTGTCTGGGGCGATGGGCGACAACCCCCGCAGCTGATCGATCTGAAGCCGGGTCTGCTAGAAACGCCGCTGTACGGTCTGGCGATCGACCTTGGCTCGACCACCATCGCGGGGCATCTGGTGGCGCTGGATGATGGTCGCGTTCTGGCCTCCAGCGGGCTGATGAATCCGCAGATCCGCTTCGGCGAGGATCTTATGAGCCGTGTCAGCTATTCCATGATGAATGCTGGCGGCGCGGCAGAAATGACGCTGGCGGTGCGTGAGGGCCTGGCTCAGTTGGCCTCCGCGCTGGCGGGCGAGGCCGGGATCACCCCGTCCGAGATCGTCGAAGCCGTGATCGTGTGCAACCCGGTCATGCACCACCTGATGCTGGGGATCGACCCGGTTGAGCTGGGGCAGGCACCCTTCGCGCCCGCGACCTCGGACGCGCTGGTCCTGCGCGCGGCTGAGATCGGGCTGGGTATCGCGCCGGCTGCCCGGACTTACGTGCTGCCGATCATCGCGGGCCATGTCGGTGCAGATTGCGCGGCGGTCGTTCTGTCGGAACAGCCCCAAAAGGCCGAGACGCCCGTGCTGATCGTCGATGTCGGCACCAACGCAGAGATCGTGCTGGGTGACAAGACGCGTGTTCTGGCCTGTTCCTCGCCCACCGGACCGGCCTTCGAGGGGGCGCAGATTTCCTCGGGTCAGCGCGCCGCGCCCGGCGCGATCGAGCGGGTGCGGATCGACCCGGACACGAAAGAGCCGCGTTTTCGCATCATCGGCGTCGACCTGTGGTCCGACGAGGATGGCTTTGCCGAGGCAGCGAAGGCCACGGGCATCACCGGGATTTGCGGCTCAGGCATCATCGAGGCGGTGGCAGAGATGCGCATCGCGGGATTGGTCGACCCGTCCGGGTTGATCGGATCGGCTGAACAGACCGGCACGGCGCGCTCTGTTCCCGAAGGACGCACGCATAGCTATGTCTTGCACGACGGCACGGCTGAGGGCGGCCCGCGGATCACCGTCACGCAGGGCGACATCCGCGCCATTCAGCTTGCGAAATCGGCGCTGTTCGCCGGGGCCCGACTGCTGATGGATGAGTTCGGGATCGAGACGTTGGACCGCGTGGTTCTTGCCGGCGCGTTCGGGGCGCATATCTCGCCGTTGCACGCGCTGGTTCTGGGCATGATCCCCGATTGCGCGCCGGATCAGGTCACCAGTGCCGGTAATGCGGCAGGCACCGGTGCGCGGATCGCGCTCTGCTCTCGCGCGGCGCGCGTCGAGATCGAGGATCAGGTTCGTCGGATCACCCGGATCGAGACGGCTATCGCACCGCGGTTCCAGGAACATTTCGTCGCAGCGAACGCCATACCTCACGCGACGGATCCGTTCCCGGAACTATCGCGGGTGGTTACGCTTCCTCAGGTCGGTTTCAACGCCGGCGACGGGGATAGGCCGCGCCGCCGTCGCCGCTAGCCCCGTAGCCCGGTTGCTTCCAGCAGGCCGCGGCGCTTGGCTTCGTAATAGTAACCGCGAGCGTACCAGCCGACCGCCGTGTCGAGATCGCCGTCAGACACCATCCATGCGCCGCGCAGGTATTTCACCCCGTAGCGCAGGTTTGTGTCGGCATCGAGAAGTCCGGCGTCGGGGCCCTGAAAGCCCATCGTCCGCGCGGTTTGCGGCAGGATCTGCATCAGACCGTAATAGGGGCCGTTGCGCGCCTCGGGACGGTGGCGGGATTCGCGGATCACGACTTTCTGGACCAGTTCGACCGGCACGCCATAATGCTTGGACCAGTGTTCGATACTGGCGCGCAGTTCGGGCGTTTCGTTCGCGTGAAGGTCGGCTTGCGAGGCCGTCGATTTGACCAGATAGGCCCGGTCATTCGAACCGCTGCATGCGGTCAGAGCCAATACGCCAGCCAAGGCCAGCATCGTCTTGCGGATTATCATCACTGCCTCGGCGTTTCTTTGTGTCGCTCGTGATGATGAGATTACCGCCTGCCGGTTCGTCGCGAAATGGGCGGGCAAAGCGCGCCCATCGTTGAAAGGCTGGATCGGCGGATTTCCGCGTGCGCGGGTCTAGACGTGGATCGCACCGTCGCCGCAGGCCAGAGCTGCCTCGCGCACGGCCTCCGACGTTGTGGGGTGGGCGTGGCACGTCAAGGCCACATCCTCGGCCGAGGCACCGAATTCCATCGCAACGCAGATTTCGTGGATCATCTCGCCCGCATTCGGACCGACGATATGCGCGCCCAGGATGCGGTCGGTTTCGGCATCGGCGACGATCTTGACGAACCCGTCGCCCATGAACATCGCCTTCGCGCGCGCATTGCCCATGAACGGAAACTTGCCGACCTTGACCTTGCGGCCACTGTCTTTCGCCGCCTGCTCGGTCAGGCCGACATTGGCCACTTCCGGCGATGTGTAGACGACGCCGGGGATCACGTCGTAGTTCACGTGACCGGCCTTGCCAGCGATCACTTCGGCCACCGCCATGCCTTCATCCTCGGCCTTGTGGGCGAGCATCGGGCCAGGGACGCAATCACCGATCGCGTAAAGTCCCTTCACGTTCGTCGCCCAGTGCTTGTCGATCTTGACGAAGCCGCGGTCGGTCATCTCGACGCCCGCCTTGTCGAGCCCCAGGCCCTCGACGAACGGACGGCGACCAGTGGCGACCAGAACGCAATCGGCAGTGATTTCCTGCGCGTCGCCGCCTTTCTTGGGGCTGTAGCGCAACGTGGCGCTGCCGTCTTTTTCCACCGCGCTTTCGACCGCCGCGCCAAGGATGAACTCCAATCCCTGCTTTTGCAGAACCTTCTGGAATTGCTTTTGAACCTCGGCATCCATTCCGGGCAGGATCGTGTCGAGATATTCGATCACGGTGACCTTCGCGCCGAGCCGGGCGTAAACCGAGCCGAGTTCCAGCCCGATCACGCCGGCGCCGATCACGACCATCGTTTTCGGAATCTTCGGAAGCTCCAGCGCGCCGGTCGAATCCACGATCGTCCCGGCGGCATTGTCGACGTCGACGCCTTTCAGCGCCGCGGGGGCAGAACCGGTGGCGATCACGATGTTCTTCGCCTCGTGAACCTCATCGCCGACCTTGACCTTCCCTTCGCCTTCGATGCTCGCCCAGCCCTTCAGCCAGTCGATCTTGTTCTTCTTGAACAGGAATTCGATGCCCTTGGTGTTCGTCTCGACCGTCTCGGCCTTGTAGCCCTGCATCTTGGTCCAATCGACCGAGGGCGCGGCGCCGGTCAGGCCCATCCGGTCGAAATTGTGCTCTGCCTCATGCAGCATGTGGCTTGCGTGGAGCATCGCCTTGGACGGGATGCAGCCGACATTCAGGCATGTTCCGCCAAGGGTCGCGCGCCCTTCGACGCAGGCCACCTTCAGGCCCAACTGGGCGGCGCGGATCGCGCAGACATAGCCGCCGGGTCCGGCGCCGATCACGATAAGGTCGTACATGCGTTATCCTTCCGAGGTCGCGCGCCGGGCGGTCCCGCGCGCAAGAGATGTCAGACCAGCGAGGCGAGGATCATCAGCATCGTCGCGGCGAAACCCACGCCCCAGATGATCGTGCGCCCCGGCACCCAGCCGAGAACGTAGGCCGGGACATAGACGATCCGCGCAAGCAGGTAAATCCATGCGCAGAGCGCCGTGAAACCGCTGGATTGATTGGAGGAAACGATCAGCACGACACCGATGGTAAAGAAGATCAGCCCCTGGAAATGGTTGTCGACCGCGCGGCGCAGGCGGGCGGTGCGCTGGCTGAAATCGGGCTTCGAGTCGCGTGGACCGGCGAGCCATTCCTGACCCACATCCTTACTGGCCGAGACGCCGGCGATGATGATCTGGGCGGTCTGAAGGATCGCGGCGAGGGCGAGGACGGTGAGTTCGGCGGTCATGCGGTTTCCACGAAATGGAAGGCGGTGGCGGTGACGCCGGCCTGGCTGTTGAAGACGCCCGCGGCGCCGTCGAGGTAGTCACGCGCCCGCTTGGGGTTGGCAACGTCGTAGAGCGCCCAGGCGGAGGTTCCGCTTTCGCGCCAGAGCTGCAGAAGGCTCAGCGAGTTGTTCGACCGATCCTCGGCATCCGCGTCGAAGGCCGTCTTGAAGGTGGCGTAGTCCGCGATGGTGTAGTGGGCAAGAAGCTGCATGATATCAGTCCTTTGTCATGGCGTTCCGGCTGATTGTCGCATGGTATGATGCGACATTCGCCGGCTTGACGGAAGATGTGTCGATGGGATGGGTCCACCGTCTTCCCTATCAACCTGAGAGGGGCAGGGTCCGGTTCCATGCCGCCCCGTCCTGTCGGACCAAGCATGAGCCGTTTACCAACCCTAACGGCAACACCAGCGTGCGGTGGGGCGCAACAGCGCAACACCCCGAGTAGCGTTTCGACCAGCATTTGCTGGATCTGGCGCTGTGACATCCGTGCACCACGCGTACACAGGCTGTACACAACCTGTACACAGGCTGCGACCGCGCGGTTCGGGATCCGTTAAGGATTTCCGGCTGCGCCGGAATGCCTCCGGCGGGGATATTTCTGAGAAAGAACGAAGGGTTGGGGCGCTATAGGGTGGCGCGCAGTGTGTTGCGCGGCCCTAGCGGTGTAGGGGCGCCGGCTCGCCTCGGTCCCCACGCCCGGCTGGCAGACCCGCGACCCTCAGTGCGTCCCGGTGCAGGCCTGCCGGTCATGACTGCGCGCGATGACCAACCCAGATTTCTGAAGGTGGTCCACCGCGCGCGTCCTTGTCACAGATCCATCAGCAGCCGCCGCGGATCCTCCAGGGCTTCCTTCACGCGCACAAGGAACGTCACCGCGCCCTTTCCGTCGACGATGCGGTGATCGTAGCTGAGCGCCAGATACATCATCGGGCGGATCACGATCTCTCCTCCGACGACGACCGGGCGTTCCTGGATCTTGTGCATGCCCAGAATTCCCGATTGCGGGGGGTTGAGGATCGGCGAAGACATCAGCGAGCCGTAGACGCCACCGTTCGAGATGGTGAACGTGCCGCCCTGCATGTCGGCCATGGTCAGCTTGCCGTCGCGACCTTTCTTGCCCAGTTCGCCGATTTCTTTCTCGATCTCGGCGAAGCTCTTGCTGTCGGCATCCTTGACGACCGGCACGACCAGGCCTGCGGGGGTGCCGACCGCGACGCCCATGTTGACGTAGTTCTTGTAGACGACGTCGGTACCGTCGATCTCGGCATTCACTTCGGGCACTTCGTGCAGCGCGTGGCAGCAGGCCTTCACGAAGAAGGACATGAAGCCCAGCTTGACGCCGTGCTTCTTTTCGAACGCGTCCTTGAACTCGCTGCGCAGGTCCATGACCGCCGACATGTCGGCTTCGTTATAGGTGGTCAGGATCGCCGCGGCGTTCTGGGCATCCTTCAGGCGGCGGGCGATGGTCTGCCGCAGGCGGGTCATCTTGACCCGTTCCTCGCGGTCGGACTGATCGGCCGATGCCGGCGCGCGCGGGGCTGCGGGCTTGTCGCCCGATTTCGCCTTGGCTTCGGCGGGCTTCGAGGCGGTCTTCGCCACGTCTTCCTTCATCACGCGGCCGTCGCGGCCCGAAGCCTGGACCTGATCGCGGCTGAGATTCTTTTCCGCCATCGCCTTCCTGGCCGAGGGTGCATCCTCGACATCGGCCTTGGCCTTTTCCTGATCCGAGGCGCTGCGCTCGCTGACCGTCTCGGGTCCGGCGCCGGGACTTTCGACGTCATCGGCGTCGTCGCCATTGGTGTCGCCCGGCGCTTCCTGCGCGGCGCTTTTCCCGGCGGTGCCACCTTCGGAGATCACGGCGAGCTTGGCCTTCGCATCGACCGTGGTGCCTTCCTTGGCGATGATTTCGGACAGCACGCCTGCGGCCGGGGCCGGAACCTCGACGGACACCTTGTCGGTTTCCAGTTCGCACAGCATCTCGTCGGCCGCGACCTCGTCGCCGATCTGCTTGAACCAGGTGGCGACGGTGGCTTCCGTCACGGATTCGCCCAGCGAGGGGACCATCACGTCGACGGATTTGCCGCCGCCCTTGCCGCCCGCCTCGGCGGGCTTGGCATCGGCGCGCTTGGCCTCTTCCTTGGGCTTCTGCGGCGCATCCTCGGCGGATGCGGATTTGGAGGTCGCCTCCTTGCCATCCGCGATCTGGGCCAGCAGCGCGTCGGGCGAGACGGTCTCACCCTCGGCTGCGACGATTTCGGACAGCACGCCTGCGGCCGGTGCCGGAACCTCGACCGACACCTTGTCGGTTTCCAGTTCGCACAGCATCTCGTCCGCCTCGACGGCATCGCCGGGCTTCTTGAACCATGTGGCGACCGTGGCTTCGGTGACGCTTTCCCCCAGAGTGGGGACACGGACTTCGATCGTCATGGCTTATTCCTCCAGGCCCAGCGATTCCCTGACCAGCGCTTCCTGCTCGGCCTTGTGGCGAGAGGCAAGGCCGGTCGCGGGCGATGCGGCGGCGTTGCGCCCGACATAGGTCGGGCGTTTCTGGGTCGCATCGACACGGTCGAGCACCCATTCGAGATTGGGTTGCACGAAGGTCCAGGCGCCCTGGTTCTTCGGTTCTTCCTGACACCAGACGATTTCGGCGTCCTTGAAGCGGGTCAGTTCGGTCGTCATGGATCGCGCGGGGAACGGATAGAACTGTTCCAGCCGCAGGATGTAGACATCGTCGATCCCGGCCTCGTCACGCGCCTTGAGCAGGTCGTAATAGACCTTGCCCGAGCAGATCACCACGCGGCGGATCTTGTCGTCTTCCACCAGCTTGGTGTCCGAATTGCCCTTCTGCGCGTCGTCCCACAGCACCCGGTGGAAGGTCGAGCCGGTCTGGAAATCCTCGGCCCGGCTGATCGCCATCGGGTGACGCAGCAGCGATTTCGGCGTCATCATCACCAGCGGTTTGCGGAAGCGGCGGTGAATCTGGCGGCGCAGGATGTGGAAGTAGTTCGCGGGCGTCGTGCAGTTGGCAACGATCCAGTTGTCTTCGGCGCACATCTGCAACCAGCGTTCCAGTCGCGCGGACGAGTGTTCGGGACCCTGACCCTCGTATCCGTGCGGCAGAAGCATCACCAGGCCCGACATGCGCAGCCATTTCTTCTCACCCGAGGAAATGAACTGGTCGAACATGATCTGGGCACCGTTGGCGAAATCGCCGAACTGCGCTTCCCACAAGGTCAGTGCGTTCGGTTCGGCCAGCGAATAGCCGTATTCGAAGCCGAGGACGGCATATTCCGACAGCATCGAGTCGATGACTTCGTAATGCGCCTGGTCCTTGGCGATGTGGTTCAGCGGGAAATACCGCTCTTCGGACTTCTGGTCGATGAAGGCCGAGTGGCGGTGGCTGAACGTGCCGCGCGTGCTGTCCTGACCGGACAGGCGGACCGCGCAGCCCTCGGCCAGCAGGCTGCCGAAGGCCAGCGCCTCGCCCGTGGACCAGTCGAAGCCTTTGCCCGTCGCGAACATGTCGCGCTTGGCTTCCAGCAGGCGGCCGACGGTCTTGTGCATCGTCATGTCCTTGGGCGCGTTCGTCAGCGCGCGCCCGACCTGCTGCAGCATGTCTTCACTGATGCCGGTCTCGCCGGGGACATATTCCTCGCCCTCGCGGGCCATCCCGGACCATTTGCCGTCGAGCCAGTCGGCCTTGTTCGGCTTGTAGTTCTTGCCGACGTCGAATTCCTCGGAGAGATGGGCCTGGAAGGCGTCCTTCATCTCTTCGATCTCGCCCTCGGGGATCAGCCCGTCAGCGATCAGGCGTTCGGTGTAGAGCTGCAGCGTGGTCTTGTGCGACTTGATCTGCGTGTACATCGCCGGGTTGGTGAACATCGGCTCGTCGCCTTCGTTGTGACCGAAGCGACGGTAGCAGATGATGTCGATGACCACGTCCTTGTGGAATTTCTGGCGGAATTCGGTCGCGACCTTGGCGGCGTGGACCACGGCCTCGGGGTCGTCGCCGTTGACGTGGAAGATCGGCGCCTCGACCATCAGCGCGATGTCGGTCGGGTAGGGGGACGACCGGCTGAAGCTGGGCGCGGTGGTGAAGCCGATCTGGTTGTTCACCACGATGTGGATCGTCCCGCCGGTGCGGTAGCCGCGCAGGCCCGAGAGGCCGAAGCACTCCGCGACGACACCCTGGCCCGCGAAGGCCGCGTCGCCGTGCAAGAGGATCGGCAGCACCGCCGAGCGGTTGCCGTGATCGCCAAGCTGGTCGCCCTTGGCCCGGGCCTTGCCGAGGACGACCGGGTTCACGGCTTCCAGGTGGCTGGGGTTCGCGGTCAGCGACAGGTGGACGCTGTTATCGTCGAAGCTGCGGTCCGAGCTGGCGCCGAGGTGGTATTTCACGTCGCCCGAGCCGTCCACGTCTTCCGGCTTGAAGCTGCCGCCCTGGAATTCGTGGAAGATCGCGCGGTAAGGCTTGGACATCACGTTGGCCAGCACCGACAGGCGGCCGCGGTGGGGCATGCCGACGACGATTTCCTTCACGCCAAGCGCGCCGCCGCGCTTGATGATCTGTTCCATCGCCGGGATCAGCGCCTCGCCGCCGTCCAGACCGAAGCGCTTGGTGCCCATGTACTTGACGTGCAGGAACTTCTCGAAGCCCTCGGCCTCGACCAGCTTGTTCAGGATCGCGCGGCGGCCTTCGCGGGTGAAGGCGATTTCCTTGCCGTAGCCTTCGATCCGCTCCTTCAGCCAGGCGGCTTCTTCCGGGTTCGAGATGTGCATGTATTGCAGCGCGAAGGTGCCGCAATAGGTGCGTTTCATGATGTCCACGATCTCGCGAATCGTGGCGACTTCCAGGCCCAGGACGTTGTCGATGAAGATCGGGCGGTCCATGTCGCCCGCCTTGAAGCCGTAGGTTTCCGGGTTCAGCTCACCATGATCCGGCACCGTCCGCAGGCCCAGCGGGTCGAGATCGGCGTGCAGATGGCCGCGGATCCGGTAGGCGCGGATCAGCATCAGCGCGCGGATGCTGTCCAGCACCGCCTGGCGCATCTGCTCGGGCGACAGTTCCTTGCCTTTCTCGGTGGCCTTGCCCACGATCTTCTCGATCGCGACCGTCGCATCGGCCTTGTCGGCCATCGGCCATTCGCCGGTCAGGGCGCAGGTCAGATCGTCGCCCGGGGTGGGCGGCCAGTCGCGGCGCTTCCAGCTGGGGCCGTCGGCCTCGGCCGTGGCGTCGTCCGCATCGTCGCCGAGCGCCGCAAAGTAACGGTCCCATGCCGCGTCCACGGCGGCGGGATCACGCGCCCACTGCCCGTGAAGATGTTCCACATAGGTCGCATTCTGACCCTGCAGGAACGAGGTGTCGTGGAAATCGGCGTTGCTGGACTGGTCGTTCATGGGCTTAAGCCTCGGAGGTTCTGGTCGGTGCCATGCGGTTGCGAACGCCCGCAATGGCGAACGCTTGGTCTGTAGATGGGTGGGTGGGGGTCAGGCTTCCACCGACGCGGACATTCCCGTCCGCACGGCCACGGCGCACGTGGCACTGTGCGCGCGTCGAGATCGAAAAGGGTGATGACGCGGTCATCGCGCGTGCCTGCGAATTGTTCGTCGAGCGGTTCGTATCGTCGTTGTGACACAACAAGACGTATGGATGAACGCGTTTTTTCCGAAAGATAGCGAAAATGCCCGCGGCACCCGGCGTTGTGATCACAGCGCGCGCGGGCGTGATCACGGCCTTTCGCGCGGACCGGGTTGCCCAATGAAAAAGGCCGCCCATTGGGGCGGCCTCAACGTCACGATGCTTGCGCAGCGCTCAGGACAGCGACGAATCGATGCCCTTGCAGGCCTCTACCAGGCCCTTCACGGCGTCGACCGACTTGTCGAACATCGCCTGTTCGTCCTTGGACAGCGAGATCTCGATCACCTTCTCGATCCCGTTCGCGCCGATCACGGTTGGCACGCCGACATAGAGCCCCTTGAGACCGTAGGCGCCGTCCACATAAGCCGCGCAAGGCAGAACACGCTTCTGATCCTTGAGATAGGCTTCCGCCATCTCGATCGCGCTGGATGCCGGAGCATAGAATGCGCTGCCGGTCTTCAGCAGGGCCACGATCTCGGCGCCGCCGTCGCGGGTGCGCTGGACGATCTCGTCGATCTTGTCCTGGCTGGTCCAGCCCATCTTGACCAGATCCGGCAGCGGGATGCCGCCCACGGTGGAATAGCGGGCCAGCGGGACCATCGTGTCGCCGTGGCCGCCCAGCACGAAGGCCGAAACGTCGCGCATCGAGACGCCGAATTCGAGGCTGAGGAAGTGGCGGAAGCGGCCGCTGTCCAGGATGCCGGCCATCCCGACGACCTTGTTCTTGGGCAGGCCCGAGAACGAACGCAGCGCCCAGACCATCGCGTCGAGCGGGTTGGTGATGCAGATAACGAAGGCGTCCGGCGCATGGGCCTTGATGCCCTCGCCCACGGACTTCATCACCTTGAGGTTGATGCCCAGCAGGTCATCGCGGCTCATCCCCGGCTTGCGCGGCACACCGGCGGTCACGATGCAGACGTCGGCGCCGGCGATGTCGGCGTAATCGTTGGTGCCCTTCAGCGTGGCGTCGAAGCCCTCGACCGGGCCGGATTCCGCGATGTCGAGCGACTTGCCCTGCGGGATGCCTTCGGCGATGTCGAAGAGAACGACGTCGCCCAGTTCCTTCAGTGCGACGAGGTGGGCGAGGGTGCCGCCGATCTGACCGGCACCGATCAATGCGATTTTGGGACGGGCCATCAAAGCCTCCGGTTAAGCATGGAAATTCGGTTCTCGCGCGTTGCCTAGACCCTCGCCTGCGGTTCCGCAAGACCCGGGCTTGCGGCGGCGACGGTGCAAGCCCAAGGTGCGCGCGCGAGGGGCAGGCGGGCAGGAGCGGGCGATGGAAATGGAAGCGACGGGCTGGATCGCGGCCGTGATCGCCGCCTGTGCGGTCGGCCTGTCCAAGGGCGGTCTGGCGATGGTCGCGACGCTGGCCGTGCCGGTGCTATCGCTGACCATGTCGCCGGTCCAGGCGGCGGGTCTGCTGCTACCGGTCTATATCGTGTCGGACATGGGCGGGCTTCTGGCGTTCCGGCGGGTCTTCGATCGCTCGGTGCTGGCGCGTGCCTTGCCGGGTGCGGCGGCAGGCGTGGCGCTTGGCTGGGCGACCGCGCATGTCGTGCCGGAATGGGGCGTGACATTGCTGGTGGGCGTGATCGGGCTGGTCTTCGCGGTCAACGCCCTGATCCGCCCCGATCTGGCGAGCGAGCCGCGCCCCGCCGATTACGCACGCGGCAGCCTGTGGGGTGGACTTGCGGGCTACACCAGTTTCGTCAGCCATTCGGGCGCGCCGCCCTGGCAGGTCTATGCCCAGCCCCTGCGGCTGAGCCCGCTGGGTTTCGCGGGCACGACGACCTGGTTTTTTGCCATCGTCAACCTGCTGAAGCTGCCGCCCTACATCGCGCTCGGCCAGATCAGTCTGGCCAGCATGCGGGTCGCGATGCTGCTGATGCCGGCTGCGCTGATTTCCGTCTGGGTCGGGCTTCGCATCGTCCGCATCCTGCCGCAGAAGCTGTTCTACACGCTGATCACGTGGGGATTGCTGGCGATCTCGCTGCGCCTGATCTGGCAGGCGCTGGCCGGCTGATGCCGCGCTGCGGCAGAAAGAGCTTGTCATCACGGTGGCTCGCGGGTCTATTTCGCGCAACATAATTGCGCGAAAGGTTGATCATGATCCGTCCGTTCCGATCCGTCCTGTACATCCCGGCCGCCAATGCGCGGGCGATTGAAAAGGCCCGCACTCTGGCCGCCGACGCGATCATCTTCGATCTGGAAGACGCGGTCGCCCCCGATGCGAAGGCCGACGCGCGCGCGGCGCTGCCCCAAGCGCTGGCGCAGGATTATGGTCGGCGGGCCAAGATCGTGCGGATCAATGGGATGGACAGCGTATGGGGCGAGGATGATGCCCGCGCCTTCGCATCCGGCATGGCCGCGCATGCCGATGCGCTGCTGATCCCCAAGGTCTCGACCGGTGCAGACCTAGACCGGGTCGCGGCGCTGGTCCCCGACGCGCCCCTGTGGGCGATGCTGGAGACGCCGCTTGCGATGCTGAACGCGGCCGAGATCGCGGCCCATCCGCGTCTTGAAGGCATGGTGATGGGCACCAACGATCTGGCCAAGGAGATCGGCAGCCGCCTTCGGCCCGACCGGCTGGCGATGCTGACCGGGATCGGGCTCTGCATTCTGGCCGCGCGGGCGCATGGGCGGCTGATCCTCGACGGGGTCTACAACGCGTTCAAGGATGACGAGGGTCTGCGCGCGGAAAGCGAGCAGAGCCGCGATCTGGGCTTCGACGGCAAGACGCTGATCCACCCCGCCCAGCTTGCCACCGCGAACGAGGTCTTTGCGCCGACCGCGGACGAGATCGACCTGTCGCGCCGCCAGATCGAGGCGTTCGAGATCGCGCAGGCCGAGGGGCGCGGCGTCGCGGTGGTGGACGGGCGGCTGGTCGAGAACCTGCATGTCGACACTGCACGGGCAACGCTGGCCAAGGCCGAGGCGATCGCGGCGATGGCTGCGGAGTGACATTGCGGGCGGGCACGCCAAATGAGAGAGTGCAGGCGTAACATCCAGCGAAGGAAAGCCAGATGCTGATCCTGATCCTTGGCGTGGCGCTGTGGTGGGCGCCGCATCTGTGGAAGCGTATCGCGCCGGACCACCGGGCGCAGTTCGGCGACAAGGGCAAGGGCATCGTGACCGGCCTGCTCGTCGTTTCGGTGCTGTTGATGATCTGGGGCTACCGGGTCGCCGACGGTCCGGTCTGGTGGGGGCCGAACAGCGCGCTGAAAGGCATCAACAACCTGCTGGTGCTGATCGCGTTCTACCTGTTCGCCGCTGCCGGCATGAAGACCGCGGTGACGCGTCATACCCGCCATCCGCAGCTGATCGGCTTCTCGCTCTGGGCGTTCGCGCATCTGCTGGTGAACGGCGATCTGCCGTCCTTCATCCTGTTCGGCGGCCTGCTGATCTGGGCGTTCGCCGAAATGGCGCTGATCAACGCCCAGGCGCCCGCCTGGACCCCGCCGCCGCCCGCGCCCGTGCGCAAGGAGGTGATGGCCGCGGTCGGTGCGCTGATCGTCTTCGGTCTGGTCGCGCTGATCCACACCTGGCTTGGCTACAATCCGTTCGGTGGCTGAGATGACGACGCTGTATCGCACGATCACCGAGGACGACACGTCGCAGTTCTGCCATCGGGTGACCGAGGCGCTGTCGCGGGGCTGGTCGCTATACGGCCAGCCGGTGATGGCCTTCGACGCCGCGCGCGGCGTGATGCGCATGGGGCAGGCCGTGACCAAGGAGATCCACGGCGAGTATCATCCCGAGATGAAGCTTGGGGCGCAATGAGCAAGACCAACGCGGGGCGCTTCTTCGAGGATTACAGCGTCGGGCAGGTCATCCGCCACGCCGTCCCGCGTACCGTGGCCGAGGGCGAGCGTGCGCTTTACCACGCGCTGTATCCCGCCCGGCACGCGCTTTATTCCAGCGATGCCTTCGCCATCGCATGCGGGCTGGACAGCAGCCCGCTGGATGACCTGATCGCCTTTCACACGGTGTTCGGCAAGACGGTGCCCGACATCAGCCTGAACGCGCTGGCGAATCTCGGCTATGCCGAAGGCCGCTGGCTGGCACCTGTCTGGCCGGGCGACACGCTGCGCGCCGTTTCCGAGGTGATCGGGCTGAAGCAGAATTCCAACGGAAAATCGGGCGTGGTCTGGGTGCGGACGAGCGGGCTGAACCAGGTGGACGAGCCGGTGCTGGACTATGTCCGGTGGGTGATGGTCCGAAAGCGCGATGCCGATGCACCGGCGCCAGAGACGGTGAAACCCGATCTGGCCGAGGCGGTCCCGGCCGATGCGCTGGTCGTGCCCGAGGGGTTGGATTTCGGAGCCTACGATTTCGGTCTGGCGGGCGAGCCGCATCGCTGGGGCGATTACCAGATCGGTGAAAAGATCGACCATGTCGATGGCGTGACCATAGAGGAGGCCGAGCACATGCTGGCCACCCGGTTGTGGCAGAACACCGCCAAGGTGCATTTCGACGCCACCAACCGTGACGACGGCAAGCGGCTGATCTATGGCGGTCACATCATCAGCATGGCGCGCGCGCTGTCGTTCAACGGGCTGGCCAACGCGCAGATGATCGTGGCGCTGAACGGCGGAACCCATGCCAATCCCTGCTTCGCGGGCGACACGGTGCGCGCCTGGTCCGAGGTGCTGGACAAGGCCGAAACCGGCGCGCCGGGCGTCGGCGCCATCCGTCTTAGGCTTGTCGCGACCAAGGGCGACAGTGGCGCCTTCCCGCTGAAGGGGCAGGACGGGAGGTATGTGCCCGAGGTGCTGCTAGATCTCGATTACTGGGCGCTAATGCCTCTCTGACACGTCCAACCCGTCCGCTTATCTACGACATCCCCGGTTGACCGGGCGGACCTGCGCGCGCAGGCTTCGCTTGACCGTGCCCGGCGCGATCGGGCATAGGTCGGTTATCCGAACGATCGTTCGATAACTCGGGGAGGGGGCACCGATGTTCACGCAAGGCATGGCATTCGACCTCGGCGAGGACGTGAACGCGCTGCGCGACATGGTCCATCGCTGGGCGCAGGACCGTGTGGCGCCGCTGGCGGCGGAAACCGACCGGAGCAACGATTTTCCCAACGATCTTTGGTCTGAAATGGGCGAATTGGGTCTTCTGGGCATTACCGTGGCCGAGGAATGGGGCGGATCGGGCATGGGCTATCTGGCCCACACGATCGCGGTCGAGGAGATCGCACGGGCAAGCGCCTCGATCAGCCTGTCATACGGCGCGCATTCGAACCTGTGCGTGAACCAGATCAAGCTGAACGGCACCGACGAACAGCGGGCGAAATATCTGCCCGACCTCTGCAGCGGCAAGGCGGTTGGCGCGCTGGCGATGTCGGAAGAAGGCGCGGGCAGCGATGTCGTCGGGATGAAACTACGTGCCGAAAAGCGCAACGATCGTTATGTGCTGAACGGCAACAAATACTGGATCACCAACGCGCCCGACGCCTCGACCCTGGTGGTCTATGCCAAGACCGATCCGGACGCAGGATCTAAAGGCATCACTGCCTTCATCGTGGAACGGGGGATGATGGGCTTTTCGACCTCGCCGCATTTCGACAAGCTGGGGATGCGCGGTTCGAACACCGGAGAGCTGATCTTCGAGAATTGCGAGATCCCCTTCGAGAACGTCCTGGGCGAGGAGGGCCGCGGCGTGCGCGTGCTGATGTCGGGCCTGGATTACGAACGCGTGGTCCTGTCCGGGATCGGCACCGGGATCATGGCCGCGTGTCTCGACGAGGTGATGCCCTATATCCGCGAGCGCAAGCAGTTCGGCCAGCCGATCGGAAGCTTCCAGCTGATGCAGGCCAAGATCGCCGATATGTATGTCGCGCTGAACACGGCGCGCGCCTATCTGTATCAGGTCGCGCGCGCCTGCGACGAGGGCCGGGTGACGCGGCAGGATGCGGCGGGTGCGGTGCTGTATTGCAGCGAGCAGGCGATGGTGCAGGCGCATCAGGCGGTGCAGGCGCTTGGTGGCGCGGGCTTCCTGAACGACAGTGTCGTCTCGCGCCTTTTCCGTGACGCCAAGCTGATGGAAATCGGGGCCGGCACGTCGGAGATCCGGCGGATGCTGATCGGTCGCGAATTAATGGCCCTGACCTGATGGAGGAATGATGCAATTCGATGGCCTGAGAGCGATGTTCATCAACTGCTCGCTGAAGCGATCATCGGGCAACAGCCACACGCAGGTTCTGCTGAATGCGGCAGGTCGGCTGATGGCCGAGCAGGGTGTGACGGTCGAACATCTGCACATGCTGGACCATCAGGTGCCGCCCGGCGTCCAGCCCGACATGCGCAAGGAAGGCTGGGACCACGACGACTGGCCCGAGATCCTGTGGCCGAACATCATGGCCGCCGACATTCTGGTGATCGGCACCCCCCTGTGGCTGGGCGAGGAAAGCAGCACCTGCCGCGTTCTGATCGAACGGCTGTATGCCATGTCGGGAGAGTTGAACGACAAGGGTCAGTCGGTGTTCTACGGCAAGGTCGGCGGCTGCGTGATCACCGGCAACGAGGACGGCATCAAGCATACCGCGATGACGCTGACCTTCGCGCTGAACCATCTGGGCTACACGATCCCGCCGCAGGCCGATTGCGGATGGATCGGCGAGGCGGGGCCGGGACCGAGCTTCGGCGACGAAGCCGATGATGGCAGTCGCGTCGGTTTCGACAACGACTTCACCCGGCGCAACACCACCATCATGTCCTGGAACCTGATGCATCTGGCCAAGATGCTGAAGGGCGGCATCCCAACCGAGGGCAATGACCGCAACGCCTTCAAAGAGGGCGAGACCTTCGGCTTCAAGCTGCCTGGGGACGACGCATGAAACAGGCTGTCGTTGCAGCGCTGGCGATCGCGCTCGCCACGCCGGCGATGGCGCAGGATGCCCCGCAGGCGGATCAGGCCTTCGATACCGACGCCGTGGCGCAGTGTCTGTCCTCGGCCCAGACCGACGGGGCCCGGCTTGATTGCGCCGGGGCTCAGCAGGGCGCGTGTCTGGAGGCCGTGGCGGAAAACCAGCCCGACGCCCATCCCGTGGATCGCGAACTGTCCTGCATCGAGGCTGAGAAGCAATGGTGGGATGCGCGACTGAACGATCGATATACCGAGCTTATGGCGACCGAAGAAGCGCGCGGCGAGGAACGGGCGGCGGCCTTGACGCGGATGGAACAGGGCTGGATCGCCTTTCGCGACGCGCGCTGCGCCTATGACCGGATCACGAACGGGCACGGTACCGGCGGTGCCGTGGCCGAGCCGCTTTGCATCCTGCGCGAGACCGCGCGGCAGACGATCATGCTGATGTCCTATCTGCGGGACCGCACATGAGGCTTCCGCCGCCCGATCAGGATTACGAGGCGCGACGACAGGGCTTCCGCTGGGATTTTCCCGCCCGGCTGAACATGGCGCGGCAATGTCTCGATCATCCGGGCGAGCGGGTGGCGATCATCGAGTATGATGGCACGCCGTGGCCGGTCACTTTCGCGGAACTCTCGTCGATGAGCGCCGCGCTGCAGGCTGCGCTGCATGCCGAGACGGGCGAGCGTGTCGCCGTTCTGCGCACGCAATCGGCCTGGACGGCGGCGGCGCATCTGGCGGTCTGGGCTTCGGGCGCGGTCTCGGTGCCGCTGTTCAAGCTGTTCGGCCGCGACGCGCTGGACCTGCGATTGCGTGATGCGGGTGTCCGCACCGTCATCGCCGATGCCGAGGGCCGCGAGGCGCTGTCGGATTTTCCCGACCTTCGGGTCATCGTGCCCGAGGATGGGCTGCCGGAGGGCGGCGCGCTGACCATCGCCGAGACCGGGCCGGAGGATCCGGCGATCATCATCTACACGTCGGGCACAACCGGCGCGCCCAAGGGGGCACTGCACGGTCATCGTGTGCTGTCGGGGCATCTGCCTGGCGTCTCGATGAGCCACGACGATCTGGGTCGAGACGGCGATTGCCTGTGGACGCCTGCCGACTGGGCGTGGATCGGCGGGCTGTTCGACGTGGCGATGCCGGCGCTGGCGATCGGCGTGCCGGTGGTTGCCGCGCGGATGGCGAAGTTCGACCCGGCGGCGGTATCGGCACTGATCGCGGATTGCGGCGTTCGGAACGTGTTCTTTCCCCCCACGGCGCTGAAGATGCTGAAGGCCGCCGACGTCGAATTGCCGGGGCTGCGGAGCGTCGCATCTGGCGGGGAGACTTTGGGTGCCGAGATGCTGGAATGGGGGCGCGATGCTTTCGGGCTGACGATCAACGAATTCTACGGTCAGACAGAATGCAACATGGTCGCCTCCTCCGCCGCATCGCTGTTCGAGGCACGTCCCGGTGCGATCGGCAAGGCGGTGCCGGGCTTCGAAGTGCAAGTGATCGACGCGCACGGCCAGCCGACCGGGGGCGAGGGCGACATCGCCGTGCGGCACGGTGCGGGCTCGATGATGCTGGAATATTGGAACCGCCCGGATGCGACGGCCGAGAAATTTCGCGGTGACTGGCTGGTGACCGGGGACCGGGGGGTGATCGAGGATGGCTACATCCGCTTCGTTGGCCGTGACGATGACGTCATCACCTCGGCCGGCTACCGGATCGGGCCATCGGAAATCGAGGACAGCCTCTTGAAGCATCCGGCGGTGGCGCAGGCGGGTGTGATCGGCAAGCCGGACGCAGTTAGGACCGAGATCGTCAAGGCTTACATCGTGTTGCGCGATGGAGTTCAGAAGACGGATGAGCTTGTGGCGGAGCTTCAGGCGCATGCAAAACGGTTGTGCGCCGCCCATTCCTATCCCCGAGAGATTGCGTTTCTGGATGCGCTGCCCATGACGGTCACGGGCAAGGTGATGCGGCGCGAATTGCGCAAGATGGCGGAGGCGGAAGAATGAAAGCTTTGGTGTTGCTGATGTCGCTGGCAGCGGCGGGCGTCGCATCTGCGCAGGCGAGTGAACCGTTAGTCGATGCGGCGGCCGTCGAGGCCTGTTTTGCCGACGCGCTGCCTGGGGACGGTTCGCCGGATTGCCTGGGCGATCAGGTCAAGGCCTGTACCGAGGCGAGCCCGGACGGCGAGACGACGATCGGAATGGGCGCCTGCATCCAGGCCGAGACGGCGGTCTGGGACGATCTGTTGAACCGCGAATACACGGCGCGGCGCGATGACTGGTCGGACCGGCCTGAGCTGGTCGAGACGCTGACCAAGGCACAACGGGCCTGGATCGCGTTTCGCGACGCCGATTGCTCGCTGGCCTACGATCGTTGGGACGGCGGCTCGATGCGATCCATCGCTGCGGCGAATTGCCGGATGGTTGCGACCGCGCGACGCGCGCTGGATCTGAAAGACATGGGACCGATGTGAGATGAAGCTGACGACAACGGCGCTGCCTAACTCCGATGCGTTCAAGGCCAACCGGGAGGCGCATCTTGGTCTGATCGAAACCGCGCGTCAGGCGGCCGAGGCCGTGCTGGCAGGCGGTGGCCAGGCCTCGATGAAGCGTCACACCGATCGGGGCAAGATGCCCCCGCGCGAGCGGGTGGCGAACCTGCTCGACCCCGGCTCGCCGTTCCTGGAGGTCGGAGCGACCGCGGCGCACGGGATGTATGACGGCGACGCACCGGGCGCCGGGGTGATCGCGGGCGTGGGCCGGGTCCACGGGCAGGACGTGATGGTCGTCGCCAACGATGCCACCGTGAAGGGCGGCACGTACTATCCGATGACGGTGAAGAAACACCTGCGTGCGCAGGAGATCGCCGAAGAATGTCATCTGCCCTGCATCTATCTGGTCGATTCGGGCGGGGCGAACCTGCCCAATCAGGATGAGGTCTTTCCCGATCGCGACCATTTCGGCCGCATCTTCTTCAATCAGGCCCAGATGAGCGCGAAGGGCATCCCGCAGATCGCTGTCGTGATGGGCTCCTGCACCGCCGGCGGTGCCTACGTGCCGGCCATGTCGGACGTCACCGTGATCGTGCGCGGGCAGGGCACGATCTTTCTGGCCGGGCCGCCGCTGGTGAAGGCCGCGACGGGCGAGGTCGTCAGCGCCGAGGATCTGGGCGGTGGTGACGCGCATACGCGGCTGTCCGGTGTCGCCGATTATCTGGCCGAAGATGACGCCCATGCTTTGGCCATCGCCCGCCGCGCGGTCGGCCATCTGAACCGTCGGATGCCCGAGACGGTGGTCTGGCAATCGCCCGAACCGCCCGCCTATGATCCCGAGGAAATCCTGGGCGTCGTGCCCGCCGATCTGCGCACGCCCTACGACATCCGCGAGGTGATCGCGCGCGTCGTCGACGGCTCGCGCTTCGACGAGTTCAAGGCGCGGTTCGGCGAATCCATCGTCACCGGTTTTGCCCATATCGAGGGCTGCCCGGTCGGCATCGTCGCCAACAATGGTGTCCTGTTTTCCGAATCCGCGCAGAAGGCCGCGCATTTCATCGAGTTGTGCAGCCAGCGCGGCACGCCGCTGATCTTCTTGCAGAACATCACCGGCTTCATGGTCGGCCGCAAATACGAGAACGAGGGCATCGCGCGCCACGGTGCCAAGATGGTGACGGCGGTCGCCACCACCAGCGTGCCGAAGATCACCATGCTGGTCGGCGGCAGTTTCGGCGCGGGCAATTACGGCATGGCGGGGCGCGCCTATTCGCCGCGCTTCCTGTGGACCTGGCCGAACAGCCGGATTTCGGTCATGGGCGGCGAGCAGGCGGCCGGCGTGCTGGCCACCGTTCGGCGCGACGGGATCGAGCGCAAAGGCGGCACCTGGTCGGCTGAGGACGAGGCCGAGTTCAAGCGCCCGACGCTGGAGATGTTCGAACGGCAGAGTCATCCGCTTTATGCCAGTGCCCGGTTGTGGGACGACGGGATCGTCGATCCGCGCAAAACCCGCGACGTGCTGGCGCTGTCCCTGCGGGCGAGTCTGAATGCCCCGATCGAGCCGACGCGCTTCGGCGTCTTCCGGATGTGAGGGCGGCGATGATCCGGGTCTGGAAGGGCGATATCACGCAGCTCGAGGTGGACGCGATCGTGAATGCGGCGAATGAAAGCCTGCTGGGCGGCGGCGGTGTCGATGGCGCGATCCATCGCGCGGCCGGGCCGGGTCTGCTGGAGGAGTGCCGCAAGATCGGTGGATGTCCGACGGGCGAGGCGCGGATGACGGGTGGGTATGACCTTCCGGCACGCCATGTCATCCATACGGTCGGCCCCGTCTGGAAGGGCGGCGATGCGGGCGAGGACGATCTGCTTGCCTCGTGCTACCGCGAAAGCCTGCGACTTGCCCAAGAGGCCGGTCTGCAATCCGTCGCGTTCCCGGCGATTTCGACCGGTATCTACGGCTTTCCCGCCGAACGTGCGGCGCAGATTGCGGTCAAGACGATCCGGCGGCACGGGATAGGCTTGGAAATCACGCTGGTGGCTTTCAACGACGCGCAGGAACGACTGCTGAGCGACGCCGCAAAATGAACGTTGCGGCGATCATCATCGGACGAAACGAGGGCGAGCGTCTGGTGCGCTGCCTCGCCTCGGTCACGGCGGAATGTGCGCCGGTGATCTATGTGGACAGCGGCTCGACCGACGGCAGTGTGGCCGCGGCCGAGGCGGCGGGCGCCAGGGTCGTGGCGCTGGACATGAATCGTCCGTTCACCGCGGCGCGCGCGCGCAATGAAGGCTTCGCGGTCCTGGGTGAGACGGGCGAGTTCGTCCAGTTCATCGATGGCGATTGCGAACTGCAGCAAGGGTGGATCGCAGCCGGGCGGCACGCGCTTGCCGAGCGGCCCAATGCCGCGATCGTGGCGGGTCGGGTGCGAGAGCGCGACACCGCCCGCAGTGTGTATAACCGGCTTGCCGATCTGGAATGGGACACCCCGGTCGGCGAGACCGAGGCCGTGGGCGGCATCTTCATGGTCCGCGCCGAAGCGTTCCGCGCTGTCGGAGGCTTCGATCCCACGCTGATCGCCGGCGAAGAGCCTGAGCTGTGCCAGCGCCTGCGCCGGGCCGGCTGGACGATCTGGCGGATGGACGCCGAGATGACGCTGCACGACGCGGCGATGACGCGCTTTGGCCAGTTCTGGCGGCGCGCCGAGCGAGGCGGCCACGCAGCGGCCGAAGGGGCGTCGATGCATGGACGCGGGCCGGACCGGCTGGGCGTAGGCCAGACGCGGCGGGCGCTGCTCTGGGGTCTCGCGCTGCCGTTGGCCGCCTGTCTCGGGGCCCTGATCCATCCGGCTGCCTGGCTTCTGCTGCTGGCTTATCCCGCGCAAGTCGTGCGGCTGGCGCTGCGTCGCGGCGGGGGCCGAGGGGCGTGGGAATGGGCATGGTTCAACACGCTGGGCAAGTTCGCCGAGGCCAAGGGCGTGCTGCGCTATCACTGGGGACGGCTGACCAGCCGTCGCCGTGGCCTGATCGAATACAAGTGACGCGAGGGGGAAAGCGATGTTCCAGAAGATCCTGATCGCCAATCGCGGCGAGATCGCCTGCCGCGTCATCGATAGCTGCCGCAGGCTGGGGGTCGCGACCGTCGCGGTCTTCTCGGATGCGGACCGTGCCGCGCGGCACGTCGCGATGGCCGATGAGGCCGTCCACATCGGTGGGCCCGCACCGGCCGACAGCTATCTGAAGGGCGACGCCATCATCGCGGCGGCACGCGACACCGGCGCCGAGGCGATCCATCCCGGATATGGCTTCCTGTCCGAAAACCCCGATTTCGTCGAGGCGGTGGAAGCGGCAGGGCTAATCTTCATCGGTCCGTCGGCAAAGGCCATCCGCGCGATGGGGCTGAAGGACGCGGCGAAGGCGCTGATGGAAACGGCCGGCGTTCCGGTGGTGCCGGGCTATCACGGTCAGGATCAGCACCCGGATCATCTGGCGCGCATGGCGGACCAGATCGGCTACCCGGTGCTGATCAAGGCCGTCGCGGGTGGCGGCGGCAAGGGGATGCGGCTGGTCGAGGCGGGCCGCGACTTCGCCGACGCGCTCGATTCGGCCCGGTCAGAGGCGAAGACGGCGTTCGGCAATCCCGACGTGCTGATCGAGAAATACATCCAGCAGCCCCGCCACATCGAGGTCCAGGTCTTCGGCGACGGCACGCGCGCGGTGCATCTGTTCGAACGCGACTGTTCGTTGCAGCGCCGCCATCAGAAGGTGATCGAGGAAGCGCCGGCACCCGGCATGACGCCGGAGGTGCGCAAGGCGATGGGCGCCGCGGCGGTCCGCGCGGCCGAGGCGATCGGATACGCGGGCGCAGGCACGATCGAGTTCATCGTCGATGGCTCTGACGGTCTGCGCGAGGACGGGTTCTGGTTCATGGAGATGAACACCCGTCTTCAGGTCGAGCATCCGGTGACCGAGGCGATCACCGGCGTCGATCTGGTCGAGTGGCAGTTGCGCGTGGCGAGCGGCGAACCGCTGCCTGCGCGGCAGGAGGAGCTATCGATCACCGGTCATGCCTTCGAGGCGCGGCTTTACGCCGAGGATGTGCCGGCGGGTTTCCTGCCCGCAACCGGTCGGCTGGCGCATCTCGCCTTTCCCGATACGGCGAGGATCGAAACCGGGGTGCGGCAGGGCGACACGATCAGCCCATGGTACGATCCGATGATCGCCAAGGTTGTGACACACGGGGCGACGCGGGCGATCGCACTGTCGCGGCTGGAATCCGCGCTGGTCGATACCGAGGTCGCGGGCAGCGTCACCAATCTCGATTTCCTCATCGCGCTGACCCGGCATGCGGAATTCCGGGCGGGCGAGGTCGATACCGGCCTGATCGGCCGCGATCTGGATGCGTTAATCGACGCGGCTGCGCCCGATGCCGGCGCCCGTGCGCTGGCGGTGATCGGGCTAGCGGGGCTAGCCGATCCGTCAGTTCGTGGCGGCATGACCCTGTGGCAGCCCCTGCGTCGGACGATCGCATGGGACGGCGGCGAGGCGCTTCTGGAGGTCGAGGGGCCGGGCGCGGCGCGCGTCACGCTCGATGGAACGCCGCACGAGGTCCGCTGGCAGGGTGATCGGTGGTGGGTCGATGGCGCGCTGCGCCGCAACCGGATCGTTCGCCACGATGCCGGCACCAGCGTCTTTGGTGGGCGCACGGTCACGCTGGCGCCGCTGGACCCGCTGGCGCGGGCCGGCGAGGCTGCGGGCGATGCGCTGACGCTGTCGCCTATGCCGGGTCTGGTGCGGTCGGTCCACGTGAAGGCAGGACAGGCTGTGAAGGCCGGTGACCGGCTGGCTGTGCTAGAAGCGATGAAGATGGAACACGCGCTGACCGCCGCCCGCGATGGCGTTGTGGCCGAGGTGCTGGCGCAGGCCGGCGATCAGGTCGAGGCAGGCGCCCCGCTGATCCGCCTGGAAGAGGATGCGGAGGAGGCAGCATGAGCCACAGCGAACCCCCGGCCCATGGCGGCAGCGACACCGCCGACGGTGACGCGACGGTGCTTTGGCATGTCCCCGGCTCTCGTTCGATGCGGGTGCTTTGGCTGCTTCATGAACTGGACCTGCCGTTCGAACTGAACGTGATGGATATCCGCGCCAAGACCATGCGCGAGGCCGAATACGAGGCGATCCACCCCGTCGGCCGTGCCCCCGCGATGCAGATCGACGGGTCGGTCATCCACGAATCCGGCGCGATCATCGAGTATCTGTGCGAGACGCGCGGACGGCATCTGTGGCGCGCGCCGGGGGCCGAAGGGCGGCTCGGCTGGCTCGACTGGCTCCATTTCGCGGAATCGGTCGGCCAGCACATCGCCAGCCTGACGCAAAGCCACATGATGCTGCGCGATCCCTCGCAGCGTTCGGTCACGGTGATGAAGCTTGAGACCAAGCGCCTGGCGCGGACGCTGCGCCTGGTCGAGGGCACCGTGTCAAAGCACGACTGGCTGATGGCCGATGGCTTTTCCGGCGTCGATTGCGCCGTCGGCTGGTCGGTCTGGACCGCCGCGCGCTTCACGCCGCTGACGCCCGCCCTGCAGGCTTACGTCGATCGCTGCACGGCGCGCCCGGCTTTTCAGAAGGCGTTGCCGACGGAGGATCAGCCGAAGCTGTACGAGCGCGACCTCTACGAGCTTCCCGATGGCTGAGGCGGTCGAAATCTTCGAGATGGGCCCGCGTGACGGGCTGCAGAACGAAAAGCGGCTGATCCCGGCGCCCGACAAGATCGCGCTGGTCGACCTGCTGTCAAAGGCGGGCTTCCGGCGGATCGAGGTCACCAGTTTCGTCAGCCCGAAATGGGTCCCGCAGATGGCGGATGCGCCCGAGGTGATGGCAGGCATCAACCGCGCGCGGGGGGTCAGCTATGCCGCCCTGACGCCGAACATGAAGGGCTATGAGGCCGCGCGTGCGGCGCGCACGGACGAGGTCGCGATCTTCGCCAGCGCGTCCGAAGGGTTCAGCCGCGCGAACCTGAACACCAGCATCGACGACAGCCTCGACCGCTTTCGCCCGGTCGCAGAGGCTGCGGCGCACGACGGCATTCCCGTGCGCGGCTATGTCAGCGTCGTGACCGACTGTCCCTTCGACGGGCCGACGCCGCCGGCAAGCGTCGCCCGCGTCGCTGCCGCGCTGCGCGATCTGGGTTGCTACGAGATCAGCCTGGGTGACACGATCGGCCAGGGCCGTCCCGAAACGATCGACGCGATGCTATCTGCGGTGCTGGACGAACTGCCGGCCTCGCGCCTTGCCGGCCACTACCACGATACCGGCGGACGCGCGCTGTCGAACATCGACGCCAGCCTTGCGCGCGGATTGCGGGTTTTCGATGCGGCGGTCGGCGGCCTGGGCGGGTGCCCCTATGCCCCGGGCGCGAAGGGCAACGTGGCGACCGAAAAGGTCGCTGCGCATCTGGCCGACCACGGATATGAAACCGGGCTTGACGCGGATCTGATCCGAAACGCGGCTTCGTTCGCGCGACAATTGAGGGAAGCCAGTCATGTTTGAAACGATCCGCATCGAAACCGATCCGCGCGGCGTCGCAACCTTGTGGCTGGCGCGACCCGACAAGCACAACGCGTTGTCGGCTGCGATGATCGAAGAGCTGACGCGCGCCGCACGGATGCTTGGAGAGGACGAGCAGGTCCGCGTCGTGATCCTTGCAGGCGAGGGCGTCAGCTTCTGCGCGGGTGGCGATCTGGGCTGGATGCGACAGCAGATCGGTGCCGACGCAGAGACGCGCCGGCAGGGCGCCCGCGCCCTGGCGGGGATGCTGAACGCGCTGAACGTGATGCCCAAGCCGCTGATCGGGCGGGTCCACGGCAACGCCTTCGGTGGCGGCGTCGGCATGATGGCGGTCTGCGACGTGGCCATCGCCTCGACCGAGGCGAAGTTCGGCCTGACCGAGGTCAAGTTGGGCCTGATCCCCGCAACGATCGGCCCTTACGTGCTGGCCCGGATGGGCGAGGATCGCGCGAGACGCGTGTTCTTTTCCGGCCGGATCTTCGATGCGACTGAGGCGGTGACGCTGAACCTGGCCGCGCGCGCGGTGCCCGCGGCGGATCTGGACGCTGCGGTCGAGGCAGAAGTGGCGCCGTTTCTGCTGGGCGCGCCCGGCGCGATCGCGGCGGCCAAGGCACAGTGCCGCGCGCTCGGGCCGCGGATCGACGAGTCGGTTATCGATGAATCGGTCGATCGCCTCGTCTCCGCCTGGGAGGGCGACGAGGCGCCGGAAGGGATTGCGGCCTTCTTCGACAAGCGCAAGCCACGCTGGCAGGCATGATCCGCCTGCATGTCTGATCCGCGCGCGTCCGGTCTTGTGCAGTCCGGGCCGAACGCGGATGTTTGCGCCATCACCGGAATGGACGCCACGATGACACAACAGCAGAACATGCTGCCCGCGATCCTTGCGTTGGCGCTCGGCGCCTTTGCAATTGGCACTTCGGAATTTGCTGCGATGGGCCTCTTGCCCTATTTCGCCGCCGATCTGGGGGTCAGCGATCCGCAGGCGGGCCATGTGATCAGCGCTTACGCCCTGGGTGTGGTCGTCGGTGCGCCGCTGACCTCGCTCTTCGGGGCGGGTCTGCCGCGGCGGCGCTACCTGGCCGCGCTGATCGCCATCTACGGGGTCGTCAACCTCGCGGCGGCAGTCCTGCCGGGTTTAGGCACGCTGGTCGTGACGCGCTTTCTTGCGGGGCTTCCGCATGGCGGTTTCCTTGGTGTCGCGATGCTGTTTGCCGCCGACGCGATGCCGCCCGAACGCCGGGCACGCGGCGCGGCGCAGGTCATGCTGGGGCTGACCGTCGCCAATATCGTCGGTGTCCCGCTGGCCGGCGTTTTGGGGCAGGAGATCGGCTGGCGATGGGGCTTCGCGCTGCCCGGTATCATCGCGGCCGTTTCGGCGGTGCTGATCCTTCGCCTCGCGCCCCGCGCCGCACCGCGCGAACCGGTGCGCCCGTGGGAAGAATTGGGCGCGCTGGCCAATCCGCGCGTCCTTTGGGTGCTGCTGATCGCGGCCATCGGGTTCGGCGGTATCTTTTCGGTCTATGCGTATCTGACAGCCGCGATGCTCGCGACCGCCAGCCCGCCCGCCTGGGCGATCCCGGCGGCGCTGGCGATGTTCGGCGTTGGCGGGACGCTGTCGACTTGGGGATCGGGCCGATTGACGGAGCGGTTTGGCATCAACGCGACCTGCTGGATCTTCTTCGCCGCGATGGCGGCAACGCAGGCCTTCGCCTCGCTGGCCGTCGGAAGCTGGCCTCTGATGGTGTTGACCGCGTTCCTGATCAGCGCCAGTGCCGGGATGCTGATCCCGCTGCAGTCGCGCCTGATGGATGTCGCGGGCCGGGCGCAGAACATGGCGTCGGCGATGATCCATGCGGCCTTCAACGCGGCCAACGCACTTGGCCCCTTCCTCGCCGGGCTGGCGCTGGCGGCGGGCTGGGGCTGGCGCGCGCCAGGCATGGTGGGGATCGGGCTTACGGCTGCTGGGGCGGTGATCCTGGCGCTGTCGAACTGGCGTGATCGGGCAGACGCGGCGCGGGCAGTGACGCCAGCATGACCTTGCGCGAGGTCGAGGCGAATTCGCGTCGCCATGTCACCAGCGAGACCCAGACCGTCCCTGCGACCAGCGCCCATGGTCCGGCCATCCAGCCCAATGAGCCGAGCGCGAAATAGACGCTGCGCAGCCCGGCATTGTAGTTGCGTGCAGCGGTGATGTTCAGCTGTGCGGCCTGATCGGCGCGCGGCATCGCCTCGGGGTCACGGGCATCGTTCGGCACCGCCGCCATCATCACCGCGCAATAGCCGAACAGCCTGTGCGACCAGACAAATTTCAGGAACGCGTTCGACACGAAGAACATCGGCAGCAGCAGCTTGATTTCCCACAGGACGGTGGTGCCGCGCCCGACCTCGAATTCGGAAGCCAGATCGCGCAACTGGTCGGTGTTGCCGATCAGCGCCAGTCCGCCGCCGATGGCGATCATGCAGGCCGAGGCGAAGAAGGCTGTCCCTTCGCGCAGGCTGGCCAGGATGTTGCCGTCGAAGATGCGCGGATCGCGGGTAACGAACTGCCGCATCCATTCGCGCCGGAACCGCGTCATCAGCACGCTGACCGAGGGGCGACCCTGCGGTGGGCTTTCGATGAACCAGCCGATCGTCAGCCATGCCGCGAACAGCATGACAAGCGCGATCAGGTCGAAGACATCTATCGGCATCGGTCCACCCGCTGGGCTTTGATCCGGTTCTAGGACGCGGCCGGGGCAGTTGAAAGCCCAAGGTCGCTGACCTATCGTTCGTTGATCGGCTTACGCCCCGGGAGGAGGTTCGCGATGCAGATGCCCAGGCCCGATCCGCTGATCCTGTCCCGTCGTGCCCAGATCGTCGCGGCGCTGGAACGTGCGGCGCCCGGCGCGGTGATCCACGACCCTGCCGAGACGCGTGTCTACGAATGCGACGCCCTGTCGGCCTATTCGTGCCCGCCGCTGGCGGTGGTGCTGCCGCGCACGACGGAAGAGGTCTCGGCCATCCTGCGGGTCTGTCATGCCGAGGGGGTGCCGGTCGTGCCACGCGGCGCGGGGACCAGCCTCGCCGGTGGCTCTATGCCGACCGAGGATGCGGTTGTCGTGGGCATCGCGCGCTTGAACCGCGTGCTGGAGATCAGCACAGAAGATCGCTTGATCCGCGTCCAGCCCGGTCGCACGAACCTGTCGGTCACGCAGGCGGTGGACGGGCTTGGCTTCTTTTACGCGCCCGATCCGTCCTCGCAGCTTGCATGTGCCATCGGCGGCAATATCGGCATGAATTCAGGCGGCGCACATTGCCTGAAATACGGCGTCACCACGAATAATCTGCTGGGCGTCACGATGGTGATGATGGACGGCACCGTGGTCGAGCTTGGCGGCCCGATGGGCGAGGCGAACGGGCTTGACCTCTTGGGCGTAGTCTGCGGGTCCGAGGGCCAGCTGGGTATCCTGACCGAGGCGACGCTGCGCATTCTGCCAAAGCCCGCCGGCGCGCGCCCGGTGTTGATCGGCTTCGACAGTAGCGAGGTCGCGGGGGCCTGCGTGGCCGACATCATCCGGGCGGGCGTGCTGCCCGTCGCGATCGAATTCATGGACCGTCCCTGCATCCGCGCGACCGAGGAGTTCGCCCATCCCGGCTATCCCGATTGCGAGGCGTTGCTGATCGTGGAGGTCGAGGGTACGCCGCGCGAGATCGACGAGCAACTGGCGCTGATCCGCGACATCGCCGACCGGCATTCTCCGCTGGAGTTTCGCGAAAGCGGCTCGGCCGAGGAATCGGCGCGAATCTGGCTGGGCCGCAAATCGGCCTTCGGCGCGATGGGACAGATGGGCGATTACATGTGTCTCGACGGCACGATCCCGGTCTCGGCCCTGCCGAAGGTTTTGGGAGAAATCGCACGCATGTCGGCGCAAACGGGAATGCCCGTCGCGAATGTCTTTCACGCGGGCGACGGCAACATGCACCCGCTGATCATCTTCGACGCGAACAAGCCCGGCGATCTGGAACGGTGCGAGGCGCTTGGTGCCGATATCCTGCGGCTCTGCGTCGAGGTTGGCGGCTGCCTGACAGGCGAGCACGGCGTGGGTATCGAGAAGCGTGACCTCATGTCGGCGCAATTCGGTCCTGCCGATATGGAGGCGCAGATGCGCGTCAAGGACGCCTTCGATCCGCGCTGGCTGCTGAACCCTGCCAAGGTGTTCCCGCTGGACCTGTCCGAAAGCCGCCGCGAAGGGCGTCCGAATGCGGCCTGAGAGCGAAGCCGACGTCGCGTCAGTGATCCGATCCGCGCGCGAAAGCCTGAGCATCGCGGGCGGCGCGACTCGGCTGCGCCCCGGCGAAGGGCAGGGCGCGCGGCTGGATATGCGCGGCCTGACCGGCGTGGTCCTTTATGAACCCGAGGCGCTGACACTGGTCGTTCGTGCGGGCACCCCCCTGGATGAGGTTGCGACCGTCCTGAAAGCCGAGAACCAGATGCTGGGGTTCGAGCCCGATCACCGGCCCGGTTCGACCATCGGCGGGGTGGTCGCGGCAAATGCCTCGGGTCCGCGGAGGGTGCTGGTCAATGCCTGCCGCGACGCGCTGATCGGCGTTCGCTTCGTGGATGGCGCGGGTGAGGTCATCAAGAACGGCGGCCGGGTGATGAAGAACGTGACCGGATACGATCTGGTCAAGCTGATGGCGGGATCGCGCGGGCGCTTGGGTGCGCTGACCGAAGTGGCGTTCAAGACGACGCCGATCCCTCCGTCGCGCGCGACATTGCGGCTGTCTGGTCTGAACGCGGCGCAGGCGGTCGAGGCGATGACTGTCGCGCTTGGCGGGCCGTTCGATGTCTCGGGTGCGGGAATCCTGCCGACGGGCGAGACGGTACTGCGTCTGGAAGGGCTTGCCGGTTCCGTCGAAGCGCGCGCCGCGACATTGGTTACACGGCTCGCGCGCTTCGGTGACGTCGAGACTGTCGAGGGCGACGCCGATTTCGCCGCATTGCGTGATGCCGGCGCGGCGATGGCGGCGCAGGCGGGCAAAGGTGCCGTGTGGCGGATCGTATTGCGACCCTCGCAGGCCGGTGCGCTGATCGCCACGTTGCCGGGGCGTTTAGCGGTGGATTGGGGTGGCGCATTGATCTGGGCCGAAGCGCCGGATGCCTGGCGCCCGGACCTGCCGACGGGAGCGATTGCCGAGCGGGTCGCGGGTGCCGCACCCCTTCATTTGCCAGCCATGGCGCCCGCGATCGCCGCGCTGAACGATGGCGTCGCGCGCCGTTTCGATCCGCGCGGATTGTTCGGCAGCAGCGCGCGGGGTGTCGCCGCATGAAGACCGAATTCACGCCAGAGCAGTTGAAGAACCCTGATCTGGCAGAGGCGAACGCGATCCTGCGAAGCTGCGTCCATTGCGGCTTTTGCACCGCGACCTGTCCGACCTATCAGGTCCTGGGTGACGAGTTGGAGAGCCCGCGCGGGCGCATCTACCTGATGAAGGAGATGCTCGAAAGCGGCAGGCCTGCGGATGAAAAGACCGTCCTGCATCTCGACCGCTGCCTCGGCTGCCTTGCCTGCGTGACGACCTGCCCTTCGGGGGTCGATTACGGCCACCTGCTGGAACAGGGCCGCAAGCATGTCGAGGCGACCTATCGCCGCCCGTGGCGGGACCGTGCGCTGCGCTGGCTGCTGAAGACGGTGGTGCCGCATCCGGGCCGGTTCCGGCTGGCGATGCTGGGCGCAAGGATTGCGCGTCCGTTTGCGCGCTTCCTTCCCGATCGGCGGCTGCGCGCGATGGTGGCGATGGCACCGCAGACGATCCCGCCGGTCAGCCGAAACGATGACGGCCAGACCTTTCCGGCGATGGGCGAGCGTCGCGCGAGGGTCGCGCTGATGGTCGGCTGCGCGCAGCGGGCGCTGAACACCGACATCAACGATGCCACGATCCGGTTGCTTCGGCGCGCCGGCTGCGAGGTCGTCATCCCCGAAGCCTTCGGCTGCTGCGGTGCGCTGACCTTGCACATGGGCGAGACAGAACCCGCACGCGCGCAGGCCCGCGATACGATCCAGCGCCTTCTTGCGGCGGAAAAGGCCGGACCGCTGGACGCGATAATCATCAACACCTCGGGCTGCGGGACGACGGTCAAGGATTATGGCCACCTGTTCCGGGATGATCCCATCGCGGAAGACGCAGCCCGCGTCTCGGCGTTGACGCGCGATGTGACCGAATTTCTATCGTCGCATGGTCTGCCTGAACTTGCCGGTGGCATCCCGGCCCTGCGGGTCGCCTATCATTCCGCCTGTTCGCTGCAGCATGGTCAGCAGATCAAGGCGACGCCGCGCGATCTGCTGAAGGAAGCCGGATTTACCGTCGCAGAGCCCGTTGATCCGCATCTCTGTTGTGGTTCGGCGGGGACCTACAACCTTTTGCAGCCCGAGATTTCGGCCGCTTTGCGCGATCGCAAGGTGGCAACGATCGAGGCGCTTTCACCCGACGTGATTGCGGCCGGAAATATCGGCTGCATGGTCCAGATCGGTGGTGCGACCGGGGTGCCCGTCGTCCATACCATCGAGCTGCTCGACTGGGCGACGGGGGGTCCCGCCCCGCTGTCACTTGGCCGCTACCGGGGTCTTGACGCGGCGGAATGACAACCCACATCTGATGCAACCGGATGGCCGACAAGGCGCCGGGAAACGCGGCGCTCGCCCGGGATCGGGGGGCGCAAGACAAAGCATCGCTGTGAAAGGATGTGCACCATGCGCAATTTTGACCTGACTCCGCTCTACCGTGCTTCGGTCGGTTTTGACCGGATGGCCGACCTGATGGACCGGACGCTGACGGCGGAAGCCGCCCAGCCAGGCTATCCCCCCTACAATATCGAAAAGACCGGCGACGATGCCTACCGCATCTCGATCGCCGTGGCCGGGTTCTCGGAAGACGATCTGTCCGTCGAGGTTCGTGACGGCGCCGTCATCGTGACCGCCCGCAAGGCCGATGAAGATGAAGGCCGCACCTTCCTGCATCGCGGCATCGCGACCCGCGCGTTCGAACGCAAGTTCACGCTGGCCGATCACGTTCGTGTCGAGGGCGCGAGCCTGACCGACGGGATGCTGCATATCGAGCTGGTGCGCGAAGTGCCCGAAGCGCTGAAGCCGCGCCGCATCACCATCGACCGCAAGGATGGCGAGACGGTGCAAAAGCTCGACGCCTGACGCAGGCCCGAACTGGACGACCGAAGGGCGCGGAGATTTCCGCGCCCTTTTGCTGTGATGCTAAAGCCTGCGCCGCGCCCGCAGCGCCGCGGTGATCGTACCGTCGTCGAGATAGTCGAGTTCACCGCCGATCGGGACACCCTGGGCGAGTCCCGTCACGGTGACCTCTGACCCCTCCAGGGCCTCGGCGATGTAATGCGCGGTCGTCTGGCCCTCCACGGTGGCATTCAATGCCAGGATCACTTCGGCCGCGCCGTCGCGGTGGACGCGGTCGATCAGCGCGGGAATGCCCAGTTCGTCGGGGCCGATTTCATCCAGCGCGGACAACGTCCCGCCCAACACGTGATAGCGGCCCTTGAACACGTGGCCGCGTTCCAGCGCCCACAGATCGGCCACATCCTCGACCACACAGATCTCGCCGGTCGCGCGGGAGGGGTCGGTGCAGATCGCGCATTCGTCGCGGTCGGTGATGTTGCCGCAGACCAGACATTCGCGCGAATGGGTGGCGACGCTGTCCAGCAGCCCCGCGAGTTCGGTCATCTGCCCGGTGCGCTTGCGGATCAGATGCAACACAATCCGGCGGGCAGAGCGTGGGCCAAGTCCCGGAAGCCGGGCCATCAACGCGATCAGTGCCTGGATGTCGTCGCCCGGCCGTTCCATCCGCTGTTCAGAACGGCAGCTTGAAGCCGGGCGGCAGACCGAGACCCTCGGTCATCTTCGACATCTCGGATTGCGACTTGTCCTTTGCCCGACGCTGCGCGTCGTGGATCGCGGCGAGGATCAGGTCCTCGACCACTTCCTTTTCGGAGGCGACGAAAATCGACGGATCGATCTCGAGCGCGGTCAGATCGCCCTTGGCCGTCGCCGTCGCCTTGACCAGTCCCGCGCCGGATTCCCCGGTCACGGTCACGTTGGCCAGATCCTCCTGCATCTTGGCCATCTTTTCCTGCATGTCCTGGGCGGCCTGCATCATCTTGCCCATGTCGCCGAAGCCACCGAAACCTTTCAGCATCGTATCAATCCCTGATTTATTGCTCGTCCTCGAACGGGTCCCATTCCTCGACCTCGGCTACCGGACCCTCGGCCGTCTCGTGTTCGGATGTAGCCTCTGCGTTCTCGGTTTCAACCGGCTCGGGCGCATCCTCGACCGCGATCAGCCTGGCGGCCGGAAAGGTCGCGAACACAGCCTTGACCAGCGGGCTGTCCATCGCCTCGGCCCGGCTTCGCGCCTCGTCGGTGGCGCGTGTTTCGGCGATGGTCGGCTGCCCTCCGGATGAGACGACACTGACGCCCCAGCGATGTCCGCCGGTCCAGCCACGCAGGCGCTCGCCCAGCCGTTGCGCCAGATCGCGCGGGGCATCGCCGCGCGGTTCGAATTCGATCCGGCCGGGACTGTAGCGGACAAGCGCGACGTGGTTTTCGACCTGGGTCAGCAGGACCATGTCGCGCATTCGGGTGATCAGGGCGACCACGGCATCGAAATCGGGGTAGTCGGCGAACGCGTCCGGCGTGACGGCCAACGCGGTTGCCTGTCCCGAACCTTGGTGCGCGACCGGTGCCGGATGCGCTGCAGCGGCGCGCGGGGCAGGGGTCGCGGCTTCGGCGGGCGCTGCCTGTCTGTTGAACTCACCCGCCGCCTGCGCCTGCTGCACCTTGCGGATCAGCGCCTCGGGGTCCGGCAGGTCCGAGACATGGGTCAGCCTGATAACAGCCATTTCGGCGGCCATCATCGCGTTCGGCGCGACAGAGACCTCTTCCAGCGACTTGAGCAGCATCTGCCACATGCGCGTCAGCACCCGCATCGGCACCCGCTCGGCCAGATCCTGTCCGCGCGTGCGCTCATCCGGCGATGTGGTCGGATCGTCCAAAGCGGACGGATTGATCTTGGCGACCGAGACCCAATGCGTCGTCTCGGCCAGATCGCGCAACACCGCCAGCGGGTCGGCGCCGTCGGCATATTGCGCGCCCAGTTCGGACAGCGCACCCGCCGCATCACCGCGCAGGATCATCTCGAAGAGGTCGATGACCCGGCCGCGGTCCGCGAGACCCAGCATGGCACGGACCTGATCGGCGCCGGTCTCATCCGCATCGGACCCGCCATGGCTGATCGCCTGATCCAGCAGGCTGGTTGCGTCGCGGGCCGATCCTTCAGCCGCGCGTGTGATCAGCGCCAGAGCGTCGTCCGTGATCGCCGCGCCTTCGGTATCGGCGATCCGGCGCAGAAGCGCGATCATCACCTCGGGCTCGATCCGGCGCAGGTCGAAACGCTGGCATCGCGACAGGACCGTGACCGGGACCTTGCGGATTTCTGTCGTGGCGAAGATGAACTTCACATGCGGGGGCGGTTCTTCCAGCGTCTTCAGCAGCGCGTTGAACGCGCTGGTCGACAGCATGTGGACTTCGTCGATGATGTAGATCTTGTAGCGCGCGCTGGCCGCCCGGTAATGCACGCTCTCGATGATCTCGCGGATGTCACCGACCCCGGTACGGCTGGCCGCATCCATTTCCAGCACGTCGACATGGCGCCCTTCGCTGATCGCTACGCAATGTTCGCAGACGCCGCAGGGTTCCGTCGTCGGGCCGCCCTGACCGTCGGGGCCGATGCAGTTCATACCCTTGGCGATGATCCGCGCGGTGGTCGTCTTTCCGGTTCCGCGGATGCCGGTCATGATGAACGCCTGCGCGATCCGGTCGGCGGCGAAGGCATTCTTCAGCGTGCGCACCATCGCGTCCTGCCCGACAAGGTCGGCGAAGGTCTCGGGCCGGTATTTCCGGGCCAGAACCTGATAGGCGGGGGCGGTTTCATTCATGCGGGCGCAGTCTTCGGCTGGTGACGCGCCACACTAGGCTGCGGGTGCCGGGGTCGCAAGGGAGGCACCGGATGCAGAAAGGGCGCCGGCTTTCGCCGACGCCCCTGCCGAAACAGATCACGTTTCAGACGGTCGACTTGCGCCGCATCCGGCGGATCGCGCCGATCCCGCCCAGACCGGACAGCAGCAGCAGACCCGCTGCGGGAACCGGCACCGGCGAAGGCGTCGTGCCTTCGATCTCCGCTTTCAGCTTGCGCTCGATCGCGGCACCGAACGTATCGAAGCCGGAGGCCTGAAGAGCGAACGCGTCGGTCCCGCCGATCACGTTCTTTTCGTAATAGTCGAGCAGCGAGGTGCCGCCGATCGCGACGCCGTTGATCCGGGTGATACCCAGATTGAGCGCATAGTCGCGACCTTCCATCGCCGATGTGCTCTGGTTGTTTTCACCATCACCCGACACGTCGATCACCTTGCTGGTGCCGTCGAAAAGGTTGGAGGCGATGCTGTCCGCGCCGAACTTGATCGCGCTGCCAATCGCCGTCTGCCCGTTGGATGTCCGCGCCTTGCTGGCGAGTGTATCGGCGAAATCGCTGATGCTTGAGGCGCTGTCGAGCAGGCTCCACCCGACAACACGCGACTGCGCGTTGGACGAGGACCAATAGACGACCTCGACCGCTATCTTTCCAAGCCGGCCGCCTGCCGTGGAAAGGATCGAATTGACGATCGTGCTGTTCCGGAACGCGTCGATATAACCCTGACGCTGAAGATTGAACTCGTTGTTGTCGACGCTGCCCGATACGTCGATGAGCAAGCTCAGCTCGACGTCGACGTTGGTCGTCGAAGCCTGTGCGCCTGTGGCCAGAACGATTGCGGCGATCGCGCTGGCAAGGGTCTTTCTGATACTGAACATGATGGCAACTCCCTACACATCACTCGTCCCTGCATTACAGGCAGCGCCAGCGACATGCTGTTGCCAAACCATTCGACAGGTGACTCGTTACTAATTGCAACGGCAAAAACGTTGGACGAAATCTCAAAATTTATCAAGCTGGATATAAAGATATGCGTCGCAGCGTTACTATTTCATCTGTAAGTTGAATCGGTGGAGTGACCTTGGCACGGTTTTGAATTGTATCGACAAAACGCAGTCAGAAAATCGGTTCGAACCAGCTCATAATTAGGGCACCTGCACGTCTTGGATTTGTAGCTGGCGACGATATGCGACCATCAGGAAACAGGTCAGGCATCCGTCGAAGGGCATAGCTGTTTCCGCTGCATCAACATTCAGAAAATCGAATTCCAGCCGCTTTCACTGATTTGCCCGAATCCAACCGGCGCAGCGTGGAACAAGGTCGCGTTCGGCGGGTTGAGGAGGGCCAGCAGGAAGGATACCCACGTGGCTCAGCACCAGATCACACTTACCATCAACGGAACCGAGCGCAGCCTTGCGCTTGATGATCCGCGCGTCACCTTGCTTGACGCCCTGCGCCAGCATCTCGACATGACAGGCACCAAGAAGGGCTGTGACCACGGTCAGTGTGGCGCCTGCACGGTGATGGCGAACGGTCGGCGGATCAATTCATGTCTGTCGCTTGCGGTGATGCACGATGGCGACACCATCACGACGGTGGAGGGGTTGGGCGAGCCCGAGAATCTGTCGCCGCTTCAGGCAGCCTTCCTTCATCACGACGGGTTCCAGTGCGGCTACTGCACGCCAGGTCAACTGGTTTCGGCCACCGCGATGATCGAAGAGATCAAGCAGAACTGGCCCAGCGTCGTAAGCGGCGATCTGGAGAAGGTGTCGCTCAGCGATGACGAGATCCGCGAACGGATGTCGGGCAATCTGTGCCGCTGCGCTGCCTATGCAAACATCGTCGATGCGATCCGCGAAGCCGCGAAGGCGGAGGGTGTGGCATGAGAGATTTTGTCTATGATCGCGCCGACAGCGCCGATGCGGCCCAGACGGCAGCGAAAGAGGGGGCACGGGCCATCGCAGGGGGCACCAACCTTCTGGACCTGATGAAGCATGAGGTGGAGACGCCAGACCGGCTGATCGACGTGAACCGCACCGGCCTCGATCAGATAGAGGAAGCGGATGGCGGATTGCGCATCGGCGCGTTGGTCCGCAATGCCGATCTGGCAGCGGAAGAGCGGGTTCGCCGTGATTGGCCGCTGCTGTCGCGCGCGATCCTCGCCGGTGCGAGCCCGCAGATACGCAACCGCGCCACCACTGCAGGCAACCTGATGCAGCGGACCCGCTGCGCCTATTTCTACGACCTCGGTTCGGCCTGCAACAAGCGGAGCCCCGGTTCGGGTTGCGATGCACTCAACGGCGTGAACCGGATGCACGCGATCCTGGGCACATCCGAGCATTGCATCGCCACCTATCCCGGTGACATGGCCGTCGCCTTGGTCGCGCTGGACGCAGAGGTCGAGATCGCTGGCGCGAACGGCAAGCGTACCGTCCCGATCGCGGAGTTTCACAGACTGCCGGGCGATCGCCCTGACCGCGACAATGTCTTGGAGGACGGTGAGATCATCCTGGGCGTGACGCTTCCCAAGCCGACAGGCGGGGCGCAGGTCTATCGGAAGGTTCGCGACCGTCGCAGCTATGCCTTCGCGCTGGTTTCCGCCGCCGTCGACGTGACGGTGGAAGACGGAAAAATCACCCGCGCGGCGCTGACACTGGGCAGCGTCGCGGCAAAGCCGTGGCGCAGCAATGAGGCCGATAAGGTTCTGGTCGGCTCTGAACCGTCGCGCAAAGCCTTCGAGAATGCCGCGGATCGGCTGCTGCAAGGTGCGCAGGGACACGGCGAGAACGACTATAAGATCGGTCTGGCGCGCAGGACTTTGGTTGCTGCGCTGGCCGAGGCGACAGGAATCGACATCGCGGGGGACGCGGCATGATGGACGACATGGATCTGAGCCTGCATCACAAGATGGAGGAAAAGGACGAGCGCAATCAGCTCGACCAGACCGCCCAGGATGTGCTGTCGAAGCCGCTCGATCGCCCCGAAGGTCCGCTGAAGGTGACCGGCCGTGCGACCTATGCCGACGAAGAACATCCTGAAGGCACGGCGCACGGCGTCTTCGTGCGCTCGACCGTCGCTCATGGATGGGTGACTGGCATGAACACCGCGGCCCTTCGCAAGATGCCGGGCGTTCTTGCGGTGGTGCGCGATGCGAAGATGCTGCGCAATCCGGCGCAGGGCACGGCTGGCGAGGCGCCCGTCCAGAACCCGAACGAGATCTTCTATGTCGGCCAGCCGATCGCGCTGGTCGTGGCCGAAACGTTGGAGCAGGCACGCCACGCCGCACTGGCCGCGCGGCCGAAATACGAGGCCAAGGACGGGGAGTTCGAAGTTCCGCTGGAGGACTACGAAACCCCGCCGAAGAAACAATCGTCGGAAGGCGATCTGGATTCAGCCATGGGACAAGCGGCCCATAGCGTCGATTCTATCTATACGACACCTGCCATGGGTCACGCGATGATGGAGCCGCATGCAGCCGTCGCGCAGTGGGACGGCGGCAAGCTGACCATCCGGGCAAGCTGCCAGATGCTGAAATACAATGTCGCGGAACTTGCCGACTCGCTGGGCGTTAAAGCGAAGAATGTCCGGATCCTGTCTCCCTATGTCGGCGGGGGGTTCGGCGGCAAGCTGGGTATCTCGCACGAAGCCGTGGCGGCCGCGCTGGCCGCGCGCAAGCTCAAGCGGCCGGTCTCTGTCGCTCTACATCGTCGGAACGTCTTCGAGGCGACGACCCGCCGGTCAGAGACCCGGCAGCGCCTGCGCCTTTGCTGTGACGATCAGGGGCATCTGACGGGGTTCGGCCATGAAGCATGGGTGTCGTCGCTGCATGGGGAAAGCTTCTCAGAGCCTGTGACGCAGGCTTCGAGCTTTACATATGCCGGCGACAACCGTGTCATCGGTCACCACATCGCGCGGCTGAACATCACCTGCGCCGGCTCGATGCGCGCGCCGGGCGAGGCGGTCGGGGTGCCGATCGTCGAATGCGCGATGGATGAACTGGCCGAAAAGGCCGGTATCGACCCGGTCGATTTTCGGCTGCGCAACATCCCTGAAAAGGACCCGTCGACTGGCAAGCCTTATTCGTCGAACCGACTGGCGGATTGCCTGACGGAAGGCGCCAAGGCTTTTGGCTGGGAGAAGCGGGGCGAGGTCGCACACCAGCGCGAGGGCGAGTGGCTGATCGGTCTTGGCGTCGCGTCGGCCGTGCGCGTCAACATGCTGATGAACTCCGAAGCGACGATCACCCTTGATCCCGACGGGCACGCGGTGGTCGAAACGGACATGACCGACATCGGCACGGGCAGCTACGCAATCCTAACGCAACTGGCCGCAGAGATGCTCGGCCTACCGATGGACCGCGTGAAAACCGTCCTCGGCGACAGCGATCTGCCGCCGTCCAGCGGCTCGGGCGGTTCCTTCGGGGCCGCCTCCGCGGGGTCTTCGGTGATGCTGGCTGCACGTGCACTGCGTGAGAAGATCGCCGAACGTCTGGGCGTCGAGGAGAAAGATGTGACGCTGAAGGACGGCAATGCGATCAGCGGCAACAAGGTGACGCCGTTGACCGAAATCCTGGCAGGCGAGAGGCTGAAGGCCAAGGGCGAGATCGAGCCGGGTGCGACCGGTGACGACGTGCGTCAGGCCACTTGGGGCGCGCAATTCGCCGAAGTCGCTGTCAGCGCGATCACCGGCGAGGTGCGGGTCCGCAGGCTTGATGCGACCTTTGCCTGCGGACGCATCCTGAACCCCAAGACCGCGCGGTCGCAGTGCATCGGCGGGATGGTGTTCGGTCTGGGCTCTGCCCTGACCGAGGAATTGTCCTACGACCTTCGCAACGGGCGGCTGATGACCCGCGATCTGGCGGATTACCATATCCCTAGCAATCTTGACGTCCCGCCGATGAACGTGACCTTCCTCGAGGACCGCGATCCGTACGCGAACCCGATGCAGGCCAAGGGCATCGGCGAACTGGCCTGCTGCGGAACGGCCGGCGCGATCCTGAACGCGATCCACAATGCCACGGGCATCCGTGTCCGCGATTTCCCCGCGACGCCTGACAAGGTGATCGAGGCGATTGAGGCGGCGCAGGGACAGGGCTGAACTGGCGGGCGGCGGGTTTAAAACCCGACCGCCTGTCCATCCTTCCGCGGGTCGGAACCGGCGGCGTAGCCGCCGTCGGGCAAGGGCCGGATCAACTGCGCGCCCCCAAAGCCAAAGGCACTGTCAGGCGGCTCGACCGTGATCTTGTGGCCGCGCGAGGCGAGATCCTCGCGTGTCTTGTTGGGCATCGCGGCTTCGCAGGCCACATCCGAGCCTGACACGAAGCGCCAGCGTGGCGCATCTATCGCGGTTTGAACGTCCTGTCCCCACAGCATCGTGCGCAGCAGCATCTGGACGTGACCCTGCGCCTGCATCGGTCCGCCCATCACGCCCAGGCTCAATGCCGGGCGACCGCCCGCCATCGCGAAGCCGGGGATGATCGTGTGGAAGGGTCGCTTGCGCGGGGCGACGCGGTTGGGATGATCCTCGGCCAGCGTGAAGCCGAACCCCCGGTTCTGCAGACTGATCCCCGTTCCGGGCACGACGACGCCGGATCCAAAGCCTGAATAGTTTGACTGGATGAATGATACCATCATTCCCGACGCATCGGCGGTCGTCAGATAGACGGTGCCGCCCGTCTTGGGTGCGCCAGCCCCGGGCGTCTGCGCATGGTCGGGGTCGATCAAGGCAGAGCGTTGTTTCAGATAATCACCGTCCAGCAGATGCCGGGGCGTCACTCCAGTCATCGCTTCACTGTCGGCAACATGGGCGCGCAGATCGGCAAAGGCGATCTTGATCGCCTCGATCTGCAGATGCAGCGCCTGTGGATCGTCCGCCGACAGATCGCGAATGCCCGTATGGCGCAGCATCCCCAACGCCATCAATGCAGCGATGCCCTGACCGTTGGGCGGAATCTCATGCAGTTCGGCACCGTCGAAATCCGTGCTGATCGTGCCGGTCCAGTCGGCGCGATGCTCGGCCATGTCCTCGACCGTCAGTGCGGCGTCGTGCTGGGCCGCGAAAGCCGCGATCTTCTCGGCCAAGGCACCCTCATAGAAGGCGCGCCCTTTCGTTTCCGCGATCTGGCGCAGCGTTTCGGCCTGATCGGGGTTGCGGAACCGCTCACCCGCGCGGGGTGCCCGCCCGCCCGGCATGAAGCATTCGGCAAAGCCCGGTTGATTTTTCAAGAGCGACGCACCGCGCGCCCAAAGGGCGGCGATGACGGGCGATACCGGGAAGCCTTCCTCTGCGTAACGGATCGCCGGGGCAAGCAAAGTGGGAAGGTCCAGCGTTCCGAAACGCTCGGCCAATTCGACCCACGCGCTGATGGCGCCGGGCACGGTCACGCTTTCCCAACCCCGTTCCGGCATCGCCTTGAGCCCGGCGAAACGATCGGGCGTCCAGGCCGCGGGCGAGCGACCGGACGCGTTCAACCCATGAAGCTGGGTGCCGTCCCACAGGATGCAGAATGCGTCCGAACCAAGGCCGTTGCCCGTCGGCTCGACCACCGTCAGCGCAGCGGCAGTGGCGATGGCTGCGTCGATCGCGTTGCCGCCCTGCGCCAGCATCGACAGACCCGCTTGCGCCGCCAGGGGCTGCGATGTCGCGACGACATTGCCTGCCATCACGGCCGATCGGCGGGAGGCGTAGACGCCCTCATGCGGGTAGTCGGTGTTGCGGTTCATGGTGCCTCCTGATTTTGGTCGGCACCTTAGGCGAGGGGTGCGCAGGGGAAAAGGCCTCGCGGACTGAACGATTGACATCATCCAAGTAAAAGAGTCAGGAGTTGGCGCGACCACGGAATGTGCATCGGAGATTCCATGACCCACAAAGCCGCCAGCCTCACCGCCGCCCTCATGCTGTCGACGACGTTCGTCCTGCCGGCTATGGCGGCGACGCCCGAAGATGTCGTCACGACCTATACGGATATTGCCGAGGCGACCTATTCCGACAGCCTTTCGACCGCCGAGGCGCTTCGCGACGCGGTCGCATCGCTGGTCGAGGCGCCGTCCGAAGAGACGCTGCAGGCGGCGCGGAAGGCATGGACCGCGTCCCGCGCGCCTTACCAGCAATCCGAGGTGTTCCGTTTCGGAAATCCCATCGTTGACGACTGGGAGGGTCGCGTGAACGCCTGGCCGCTGGATGAGGGGCTGATCGACTATGTCGCCGAGGACACGCCCAGTGCAGAGGACAATGATCTGGCGCAGCTGAACGTAATCGCCACCCCCGAACTGACCATCGGGGCCGAGACCGTCGATGCGTCCCAGATCACCCCGGATCTGGTCGAAAGCCTGCACGAAGCCGGCGGGGTCGAGGCCAATGTCGCCTCTGGCTACCATGCCATTGAATTTCTGCTGTGGGGGCAGGACCTGAATGGCACCGAGGCTGGCGCGGGTGAGCGACCGTGGACCGACTACGCCGAGGGCGCGGACTGCACGGGCGGAAATTGCGATCGACGCGCCGCCTATCTTGTCGCGGCAACCGATCTGCTGGTGAGCGACCTGCAGGAGATGGTGGCGAACTGGCAGGACGGCGGCGCCGCGCGCGAAGCACTCGAAGCCGATCCGCAGGCGGCTTTGTCTGCGATGCTGACCGGGATGGGCAGCCTGTCCTATGGCGAGCAGGCAGGCGAGCGCATGAAGCTGGGTTTGATGCTGAACGATCCCGAGGAAGAGCACGATTGCTTTTCCGACCAGACCCATCTGAGCCATTACTATGACGGGCTGGGCATCCAGAACGTCTATCTGGGCCGCTATGCGCGCGTCGATGGCAGCGAGGTGACGGGCCCGTCCCTGTCCGATCTGGTCGCCGCTTCTGATCCGGCCGTCGACGAGGCACTGAAGGCCGATCTCGACGCGACGATGCAGGCCCTGACCGCGCTGCGCGACAAGGCGGAAGGCGGCATGGCCTATGACCAGATGCTAGCGCCCGGCAATGCAGAAGGCGAGGCCGCGATCACCGCGGGCATCGACGGGCTGATCAAGCAGACCGGCAGCATCGAACGCGCCGTCGCCGCCCTCGGCGTCCGCGAGACCGCGTTCGAGGGGTCGGATTCGCTGGACGATCCCGACGCGGTGTTCCAGTAACGCGCATGAATGCTTGGCCCCCAACCGGGGCCGGCAACCCGTCGAGGCGTCATGAGACTTCGCGCCGCCAGCTTGTTTCTTGCGATGCTCGCCGCCCCAACGGTGGCGGCGAAAGATTCCGCGGATGCCGTTCGCGCCGCGCCTGCCGATGGCACGGAACCGGCAGAGGTCACCGACTGGCGGACAGAGCCGCACCTGTCGACCATTCCGCGCACGTCACAGGAAGCCGCTCGCATTTCCCGCGTGACCGCGCCCACCGCGGATTTCACCGTGCCCGAGCGGTTCGAGCAGAAGCCCGCAGGCGCTGCGTCGACGCGCTTCATCGACAGCGCTGACGCTTTCTCGCAGTTTTCGGCCAATCTCGATGTCGCGCGCGAACTGGACTTCAAGGTCGGCAATGGCCTTTTCCGCAAGCTCTGGGTCGGCGCGCCGTCTTCGACCAAGGGAAGCGACGGGCTTGGGCCACTCTATAATGCGCGTGCGTGCCAGAACTGTCACATCAAGGATGGGCGCGGGCATCCGCCTGACGAACGCGGCACGCGCAGCGAAAGCGCGTTTCTGCGGCTGTCGATCCCGGGTGGCGCGGACCAGCCGCTGATCCCGGACTACATCCCGACGCAGCCTGATCCGATCTATGGTGGGCAGTTGCAGGACCTCGCGCTGGCGGGCTACGCGGCCGAGGGACGAATGGAGGTGGCGTGGCACGAGGAGTCGGTTGCTCTGGCGGACGGAACACGCGTCTCGCTGCGTCGCCCCATCTATGCGCTGGCCGATCCCGCCTTTGGCGCGCCTCATCCAGACCTGATGGTTTCACCGCGCGTCGCGTCGCAGATGATCGGGCTGGGACTGCTGGAAGCGATTCCGCTCGCCGACATCCTTACGCTGGCCGACCCCGAGGATGCGGATGGCGACGGGATCTCGGGTCGGCCGAACATCGTCTGGTCCGAGGAATACGACCGACCGATGCTGGGCCGCTTCGGCTGGAAGGCGGGCGCGCCCACGATCCTGCATCAGTCGGCCAGCGCGTTTTCAGGGGATATGGGTCTTTCCAATCCGGTCTTTCGCGATCCGTCGGGCGAATGCACCGAAGCTGAGGCTGCCTGTCGGCAAGCCCCGGCGGGGCAGGAGGAGGGCATTCGCGACGGATTGGAGGTGGACGCAGAAAGCCTCGATCTCGTCGCCTTCTATTCGCGCAACCTCGCCGTGCCGGAGCGCCGCGACGCCGACGACCCGCAGATCCTTGAAGGCAAGCGGATCGCCTACGACATCGGCTGCACTGCGTGTCACAATCCGAAATTCGTGACGCATCGCTTGTCCGATCGGCCCGAGCAGAGCTTCCAGTTGATCTGGCCCCATACCGACATGCTGCTTCACGATATGGGCGAGGGTTTGGCCGATGGCCGGCCGGAATCGCGCGCCACGGGACGTGAGTGGCGGACGGCGCCGCTTTGGGGTATCTCGCTCAATGGGCAGGTGACGGGAACCGAGACGTATCTGCACGATGGCCGTGCGCGTTCGCTGATCGAAGCGATCCTGTGGCATGGTGGTGAAGCACAGGCATCGCGCGACGCGGTGGTCTCATTGCCCAAGCAAGACCGGGAGGCTTTGATCGCATGGCTCGAATCGCTCTGATCGTATCATTGGCGGCAATGCTGGCGGCGTCCGCCCATGCCGATACCGCCGAAGCGGTGAATGACGTGATCCTGCCCGCCTACGATGAGCTGGCAGAGAAAACGACTGCGCTGGCCGACACTGCGGCCGTGGATTGCAGCGCCGACGCGCTTCGCGATCCCTACCAAGCCGCGTGGGACGCCTGGGCTTCGATCGATTATCTCGCCATTGGTCCGATCCAGCAGAATGGTCGCGCCCTGGCGATGAGCTTCTGGCCGGACACCAAAAATTCTGGTCGTCGCGCCCAGCAGGCCCTGGTGGACGCGGCCCCGCCCGCCATCGACGATCCGCAGGCTTTCGCCGATCTGTCCGTCGCCCTGCGCGGCCTGGGTGGTCTGGAGCGGCTGATCTACCCGTCCGGCGTCGAGGGGGATGAGGCGGTGCTGTGTCGTCTGCGCGCCGCGACCGCCGCCGATCTGGCACGGATGGCTGGTGAGATCCGCACCGAATGGGACGATTATGCCAGCATGCTGCTTGACGCGGGTGATGCCGGGAACACGACCTATCTGACCGCGGACGAAGCGCGGCAGGCCTTGTTCACGCAGGTGATGGCGGGTCTTGAACACACCGCCGACACACGGCTGGGCCGACCGCTGGGCACCTTCGACAAGCCGCGTCCGGAACGGGCCGAGGCGATCCCGGCTGGCCGAAGCCTGCGCAATGTGCGCCTGTCGCTGGAAGGGATGCGTGATCTGGCGATGGCGCTTTATCCGGATGCGCCGCTGACGCGGGCGGCGTTCGACCGCGCGATCGGCTTGGCCGACGACCTCGACGACCCGGTACTTGCAGGCGTGGCAGAGCCGGCCGGGCGCCTGAAGGTCGAGATCCTGCAGCAGGCCGTGCGCGCCACCCGCGAAACGATGCAGGCCGAAATCGGCGGTGCCTTGGGCCTGTCGGTAGGGTTCAATTCGAAGGACGGCGACTGATGGCGGATCGGCGGACCTTGCTGAAGGGAATGGCGGCGGTCGCGCTGCTGCCGACGCGGGGCTGGGCCGCGGCGGGCTCGCCCGAATGGGTCGCCGCGGCAAAGCGTCCTGATGGCAGCCACGCGCTTTACGGGATCGCGGCCTCCGGCGAGTTGGTGTTTCAGGTCGCCTTGCCGGGTCGCGGACACGCTGCCGCGGCGCATCCGCACCGTGCGGATGCTGTCGCCTTCGCACGTCGTCCTGGCACGTTCGGCATCGTGCTGGACTGCCGCAGCGGCGACATCATCCGCCGACTGACCCCGCCGGAGGATAGACAATTCAACGGTCATGGCGCGTTTTCGGCCGACGGACGCTGGCTTTACACGTCCGAAGTGGTGGCCGAAGGCTCCGCTGGCCGGGTGGGCCTTTGGGATGTCACCGCCAATTACGCCCGGGCGGGTGAATGGGACAGTCACGGGATTGGTCCGCATGAGCTGCGGCTGCTGCCAAATGGTGGCGTCGTCGTCGCCAATGGTGGGATCGAGACTGATCCCAGCGACCGCACGCCGCTGAACCTCGACCGCATGCGGCCCAACCTTGCGGTGCTTGACGCCGAGGGCGCCCTTGTGTCGACCCGCGCCTTGCCGGACGGATTGTCGCAGAATTCGATCCGCCATCTTGCGTTGTTGCCGAACGGTGTGGCTTTTGCGATGCAATGGCAGGGCGATCCGGCCGATCCGGTGCCGCTGCTGGGGTTGGCCCTTGGCCGCGCGGACCTTGCGACCTGCGCGCTGCCGGACAGCGAGGCGCGTTCCATGCAGGGCTATGCCGGTTCCATCGCCGCGAGCGACGGGATGATCGCGGTGACCTCGCCGCGCGGCGGTGTCGCGGTGATCTTCGATCAGGACGGAACCTACCGGGCCACGTTGCGGCGGGCGGATCTGTGCGGTGCGGCGCCGGCGCGAGACGCGGCCTTCACGCTGACCGATGGCGGCGGTGCGATCTGGGCTGCTGGTCCTGAAGGGCTGCGCCTGCGCGCGCGGCATGATCTGGCGTGGGACAACCATCTCGTGCGGATCGCAGCGTGACAAAGTCCGCGCTGGTCCTGGGTTCAAGCGGCGGGATCGGCAGCGCGCTGGTGCGACGGCTGTCGGACGATGGTTGGAACGTCACCGGCCTGTCGCGCAGTGACGACGGGTTCGACCTGACCGACCCAGCCAGCATCGCGCGTGCCGCCGAGGGGTTGGGCGACCGTCGGTTCGATCTGATCTTCAACGCGACCGGCGCGCTGGTGATCGACGGGGCAGAGCCTGAGAAGACGATCCGTTCGATCGAGGCCGACGCGATGGCGGCGCAATTTGCGCTGAACGCCACCGGTGTCGCGCTGGCACTGCGTTACCTTTCGCCGCTGATGCGTCAGGACGGTCGCGCGATCTTCGCCTCGATCTCGGCCCGCGTCGGTTCTATCGACGACAACCGCTTGGGCGGCTGGATCAGCTATCGCGCGGCGAAGGCGGCGCAGAACCAGATCCTGCGCACGGCGGCTGTCGAACTGACCCGGCGAAACCCGGGCTCCATCGTCGTCGCCTTGCATCCGGGAACGGTCGAGACGCCGCTGAGCGCGAAATACGCCGATCACAACCCGACGATCACACCTGAAAGGTCCGTCGACGCGCTACTGGCCGTCCTTGATCGTCTGACGCCCGAAGACAGCGGCACCTTCTGGGACTGGAAGGGCGAACGCGTCGCGTGGTGATCAGCCCGTGACGCGCTTTGGCGCGCCGGTCGAGAAATCGGTGCCGATATAAGGCAGTCCCGCCTCTTTCCAGGCGGCGAACCCGCCCTTCAGATGCGCGAGCGGGGACAACCCTGCCTGCATCGCGATCTGAGCCATCTTGGCAGAGCGCAGGCCCGAGCCGCAATGCAGGACGATCCGCTTGCCGTCCTGCGTCGGCAGCGCCTCTGGCTTGAAGAAGGCCATCGGCATCAGCAGAGCGCCGTTGATATGTTCATGCGCGTATTCGGCCGGCGTCCGTACATCGATCAATACGATCTTTCCCGCTTCCATCGCGTCGCGGACCTGTTCCGGGCTCCAGTTTTCCAGTTCGCTCATGGCTGTTCCTTCCTTTCAGCGTGCCGGTATCTCGATGAAAACGCCTTGGGCAAGGCGGTGGACACTGCCGGCATGAACCTGCGCCAGTCCGGCGGCACGGACCAGATAGACCGCTCCGGCGTGCGGATCGGTGTCGGTGAAGCTGCCCCGCACAAGATTGCCGCCGTTCATCGCCTGCCATGGGCCGCCCATGTCCGGCGCGCGCAGCACCATCGTGCCCTCAGCATCCTCCGGCTCTGTCCAGGTGAGGGTGACGCCCGCATCCTGGCGCATCGCCGACAGATCGCTGACCGGTGCCATCGGGAACGGACGCAGGGTCGGATCGCCCAGCAGGTTCACCCACGGCGGGCGATCCCAGTCGTAATTTCCCATCGCCGGATAATCCGGCGGCACGCGCCCGGCCGCAGAGATGCCGTTGTTCACCGTGCGCAGATGCGCCTCGCCAATGCTTTCGTTGAGTGCCATCCCATGCAACTGCCAAGCGGGACGTCCACCCCATCCCACAGCCAGAACATCGCCCGGCTGCGCAAGCAGCGCGGTCATCGGGTTGTTGCCGCCGTCGAAGCGATGCTTCCCGCTGCCGAAATTGATGGCGAAGATCGCATGGGACGGGGGCAGGCCAGCGTAGGTGCTGCCATTCCATTCGCCGAAATCGATGCCCATCAGATAAGGCTGGTCGCCGCTGTCGTCGTGGCCCGCGGTGCGGACATTCTCCTTGCCGACGATGTTGTTGAGCGCATTGATCTCGACCCGCAAATTCGGATCGTCGCCATAGGCCAGCCGCCGCTCACCCATCTGTGCGTGACGCCAGCGGTGATTGCGATCCAGATAGGCGGCGAGAAGCGTGGTCTCGTCGCCGAAGGCCGGGTCGAGATTGGCGAAGTCGATCCGTCCGATCTGCATCGGGATCGGTGCCGGCAGCTGGCTTGGCAGAAGTTGCGGCACGCCGTCGGGCGATTGCGTCGTCGGCCAAAGACCGGTCGGGTCGGCATAGTACAGATCGCTCGGTACCGCATGCGGATCGTGTCCGTCGGGGACCTGAAGGCCGGTCAGGACAATCGGCACATGACCCACCAGGATCACGGCTGTGCGTGGACCGTCTGCGGCATCGTATTGATCGGTGATCCATTGGCGCAGATCGGACGCCTGACGCAGGTTCTGCGCCGCATCTTCAGCATCGTGGCGAGGGACGTCGTGCCGCACTACCGCCCAGCCTGCACCCGTCAGGTCCTTTGCGAAGGTCGCCAACGGGTCCTCGATGGCATCGGCGATCGTTTCATCGACGATCAGCAGCGCCATGCCTTCGCGCAGTTGTCCCGGCACGTCGCGGCCGGCGACCCACGATCCCGACCAAATCTTCGGCAGTGCTTCGCGGCCGGGCTGGATCAGTTCGATGCGGTATTCGTAGGCTTGTCCGGGTTCCAGCGTATCGTCGCGCATGCTGAAGCCAGTCAACTCGGACGGCTGGATCGTGCGCCAGCTTTCCGGTCCGGCACTGCCGAAGGGACGACGCATTACCGTTGCCTTCGCGTTGCGCGCGGGCGGCCATGACAGGTCAAGCGCGCGGCCGTCATCGGACAGCGTGCCCTCCAGTGCGAGCGTGTCGGTGGCGGCCGCGGGTGCGGTCAGTCCGACCAGCAGCACAGCGGTGGCGGCAGCAAGGCGAAGTGAGGTGAACGCGGGTCGCATGATGGAAGGATAGGGGTCGTCAGCCTTACGCGGCAAGCGGATTGCGATAGCTGATTGAGACAGAAGAAGATCACTGAAGAGGCAAGTGCCTTTCGCGTTGCTCACTAAACCGGCAGTTCCGGAATTGCGGGCAGCCCCATCTTTCATCCGGCTGAATGTCGTCGGCACCGGCGCTATCGCTTGCCCATGTTCGACGGCGTCCAACATCAGCGCAGCTTCGGCTCGGCCTCGGTCGTCTTCGCGGACGGACGGTTGCAGCATCTGTGGCAGTCCGGTTCGGCCAAGGCGATGCTGCCGCGCACCCATCGCAAGGCGCCCGAGATCGTGTTCTTGAACACGTCTGGCGGTTTGACCGCGGGGGACCGCCTCGATTATGGCGTGACCGTTTGCGCGGGAATGCCTGTGCAGGCGACCACGCAGACCGCAGAGCGCGCTTACCGTGCCGACGGCGAAGCGGCACAGGTTCAGGTCCGGATGACAGTAGGAAAGGGTGCGTCGCTCGACTGGCTGCCGCAGGAAACGATTTTGTTTCAGGGTGCTGCGCTGGAGCGCGTGACCGAGGTCGATCTGGACGACGATGCGCACTTTCTGGGCGTTGAGACGATCGTCCTGGGCCGTGCCGCGATGGGCGAGGTCGTGACGCAGGCCAGCCTTGGTGATCGCCGCATCGTCCGACGTAACGGTCGGCCGCTGCTCGTCGATCCGATGCGACTGGACGCAGGTGCGCTGTCGCGCGGCGCGGACGCGGCGCTGTGGAACGGCGCGCGGGCCGCCTCGGTCCTGCTCCTTGTCGGGAGAGGTGCTGACGCCGCGCTGGCACCCATCCGCGCCGCGCTGGATCAACCCGGCGTCAGTGCGGCTGCTTCGGCCCGCGACGGCCTTCTGGTCGTCCGCGCGATGGCGTCCGATGGCTGGCCGCTGCGACGTCAGATGATCCGCCTGATCGAGATTTTGCGCCCCGGCGCGCTGCCCCGCGTCTGGCAGGGCTAGGAGAGCTTCATGAACCTGACCCCGCGCGAGAAGGACAAGCTGTTGGTCTCGGTCGCCGCAATGGTCGCGCGCAGCCGTCTGGCGCGCGGCGTCAAGCTGAACCACCCCGAGGCGATCGCGCTGATTACCGACTTCGTGGTCGAGGGGGCGCGCGAGGGCCGTAGCGTTGCCGATCTGATGTCCGCTGGCGCAGCGGTCGTGCGGGCTGATCAGTGCATGGACGGCATCCCTTCCATGATCGAGACCGTGCAGGTCGAAGCCACATTTCCTGACGGCACCAAGCTGGTCACCGTCCATCACCCGATCCGCTAGGAGAGTTCGATGCGCAAATCCCTGATCTTGCTTGCCGCGATGACACCGACTGCCGCCTTGGCCCATGCGGGCCACGACGCCGGAAGCTTCGGCGCGGGTTTCGGCCATCCGCTGGGCGGCGCAGACCACGTGCTGGCGATGGTCGCGGTCGGCCTGCTCGCCGCGCAGAGCGGGGGGCGCGCGGTCTGGGCGCTGCCGGTCACCTTTGTTGCATCGATGCTGGTGGGCGGTCTGCTGGGCGCAAACGGCGCGCCGTTTCCTGGGGTCGAGCCTGCGATCCTTGCATCCTGCATCATCCTGGGCGCGATGGTCGCGCTGGCATTGCGATTGCCGCTGGCGGTGATGCTGGTGGGCACCGCCTTTTTCGGCGCTGCGCATGGCTGGGCGCACGGCGCCGAGGGTCCGGCCTCGGGCCTTCTGGTCTATGCCGCAGGTTTCGCCATTGCGACGACCATGCTGCATGGCCTCGGCATCCTCGCCGGTCGCGCGGTTCCCGCCCTTATGCTTCGCGGCGCAGGCGGCTTGGCGATGGTCGCCGGGGCTGCGTTGGCGGTGGCGGGATGATCCCCGGCGAAATCATCCCGGCTGAGGGCGAGATCACGTTGAATGCCGGTCGCGAACCGGTCACGCTGATGGTCGCCAATACGGGCGATCGGCCGGTTCAGGTCGGCAGCCACTACCACTTTGCGGAAGCGAACAGCGGCCTCGATTTCGACCGTGATGCGGCGCGCGGGATGCGCCTGGATATCGCCGCCGGCACCGCGATCCGGTTCGAGCCGGGGCAGAGCCGTGAAGTGCGCCTGATCCCCTTCGCGGGCGACCGCGCGGTCTGGGGCTTCAATCAGGCCGTGATGGGGGCGTTGTAGATGCCGGTCCAGATCTCCCGCGCCGCCTACGCCGACATGTTCGGCCCCACGACCGGAGACCGCGTGCGCCTAGGTGACACCGATCTGGTGATCGAGGTCGAGCGCGACCTGACGATCTACGGCGAAGAGGTGAAGTTCGGCGGCGGCAAGGTCATTCGCGACGGGATGGGTCAATCGCAGATCACCCGCGAGGCCGGGGCGATGGACACCGTCATCACCAATGTGCTGATCCTCGACCATAGCGGGATCATCAAGGCCGATGTCGGCTTGCGCGACGGGCGCATCGCCGCAATCGGCAAGGCAGGCAACCCCGACACCCAGCCCGGCGTCACCATCATCATTGGTCCGGGGACCGAGATCATCGCCGGCGAGGGCAAAATCCTCACAGCCGGCGGCATCGACTGCCACATCCATTTCATCTGTCCCCAGCAGGTCGAGGATGCGCTGCATTCCGGCATAACCACGATGATCGGCGGCGGCACCGGCCCGGCGCATGGCACGCTGGCCACCACCTGCACGCCCGGGCCGTGGCACATCCGGCGGATGCTTGAGGCGGCCGACAGCCTGCCGATGAACATCGGGCTGGCAGGCAAGGGTAACGCGAGCCGCCCCGACGCGCTGGTGGAACAGATCCGCGCCGGCGTCTGTGCGATGAAGCTGCACGAGGATTGGGGAACCACGCCCGCGGCCATCGACTGTTGTCTGTCGGTCGCCGACGACATGGACGTTCAGGTGATGATCCACACCGATACGCTGAACGAATCCGGCTTCGTGGAAAATACGCTGAAGGCCATCGGGGGGCGCACGATTCACGCCTATCACACCGAAGGCGCGGGCGGCGGCCATGCACCCGACATCATGCGCGTGGTCGGCCATCAGAACATCATCCCGTCCTCGACCAACCCGACGCGGCCCTACACCGTCAACACGATCGAGGAACATCTCGACATGCTGATGGTCTGTCACCACCTTGACCGCGCCATCCCCGAAGATGTTGCCTTCGCCGAATCCCGCATCCGGCGTGAAACGATCGCGGCCGAAGATATCCTGCATGATCTGGGCGCGTTCAGCATCATCAGCTCCGACAGTCAGGCGATGGGCCGCGTGGGCGAGGTGATCACGCGGACCTGGCAGACGGCGCACAAGATGAAGGTCCAGCGCGGACGGCTGGACGGCGAGCAGGGCGAGAACGACAACCTGCGCGCGCGGCGCTACGTCGCGAAATACACGATCAACCCCGCGGTGGCGCATGGGATCAGCGCCCATGTCGGCAGCGTCGAGGTCGGGAAGCGCGCGGATCTGGTGCTGTGGTCGCCCGCCTTCTTCGGCGCCAAGCCGGAAATGTCGCTGATCGGTGGACAGATCGTAATGGCCCAGATGGGCGATCCCAACGCTTCGATCCCGACACCGCAGCCGATGTATTCGCGGCCGATGTTCGGCGCGCTTGGCCGTGCGGTGCACTCGGCGGCGGTGCATTTCATCAGCGGCGCGGGCGTCGAGGCCGGTGCGACCGATGGCCTCGGCAAGTCGGCCGTCGCGGTCGAGGGCACGCGCGGCGTGACCAAGGCCGACATGCGCCTGAACGACGCGACGCCGCTGGTCGAGGTCGATCCGGAAACCTACGAGGTCCGCGCCGACGGCCAGATCCTGACCTGCGAACCCGCGCGCGAATTGCCGCTCGCGCAACGGTATTTCCTGTTTTGACGGAGGCTCCGATGTACGTTCTGGCCGATGGCGATCTTCTGGGGACCACGAATGTGGTGCTGAAGCCCGGCCACGGCCGCAAGGTCGTCGGTCGGGTCGTGCTGGACTACGAAGGCCGCTGCCTTCGGCGCAAGCGCCTGACGACGGAAGGCGGCGCGCATTTCATGGTCGATCTGCCCCAGACCGTCAGCCTCGCCCCGGGCGAAGCGTTCGGCCTGGGCGGCGGCGCGGTCATCGAGGTCGTCGAGGCGCATGAACCGGTGCTGCGGATTGCAGGTGATCTGCCGCGTCTCGCCTGGCATATCGGCAACCGCCATTGTCCTTGCGAACTTGGCGGTGACCGGCTGGTGATCCGGGCCGATCCCGTGCTTGAGGCGATGCTGGTCCAGCTTGGCGCCGAGATTACCCGCGCCTTCGCACCGTTCCGGCCCGAAGGGGGCGCCTACGGACATGGACGGACCTTCGGCCATACCCACTGACGCCGCCCGCCTTCTGGCGGTGCAGTGCCTGTCCCCGGCCTTTCCGACCGGTGCCTTTGCCTATGCGCAGGGGCTGGAATGGGCGATGGATCAGGGCACGGTTCACGATGCAGCCTCTCTGCATCAGTGGGTCAGGGACGTCCTCAACTATGGCGCTGGGTGGTCGGACGCGGTAATCCTGTCTTTGGCGTTGCGGATCGATGCGGATCACGCGGCCCTGGACGATCTGGCCCGCGCGCTGTGCCTGACCGCAGAGCGTCTGACCGAGACGATGGAGCAGGGTGTCGCCTTCGCGCGCGCGGCAGGCCCGCTGACCGGCACGCCGACCGAGTCGGCGGCCTTGCCGGTGGCGGTCGGCCGGGCACTTGGCCCGCTGGCGTTGCGGCGGTCCGAGGTGATCGGACTTTATCTGCACGGTCAGGCGCTGGCTCAAATCCAGGCAGCGGTCCGCTTCGTGCCTCTGGGACAGTCCGAGGGGCAGGGCGTCCTCGCTGACCTTTCATCGCTGATCCTGCGCCTCGCGATGCGCGCAGCGGATGCCACCGAGGATGACCTCGGCGGCTGTGCCCTTGGCGCAGAGATCGCGCAGATGCGCCACGAAACCATGACGACAAGGATATTCCGCACATGAGCAACGGTCCCCTTCGCGTCGGCATCGGCGGTCCCGTCGGCGCCGGCAAGACCACCCTGACCGAACATCTGGCCAGGGCCTTGGCGCCGCGTCTGTCGATGGCGGTCATCACCAACGACATCTACACCCGTGAGGATGCCGAGGCGCTGATGCGCGCGCAGGTGCTGCCGATGGATCGGATCCGAGGGGTGGAAACCGGGGGGTGCCCGCATACCGCGATCCGCGAGGATGCCAGCATCAACCTTGCCGCCATAGCCGATCTGAATGCGGCGCATCCGGATCTGGATCTGATCCTGATCGAATCGGGCGGCGACAATCTGGCCGCGACCTTCAGCCCCGAACTGGCGGACCTGACGATCTACGTGATCGACACCGCCGCCGGTCAGGATATTCCCCGCAAGCGCGGTCCGGGTTTGGCCCGCTCGGACCTGCTGGTGGTCAACAAGACCGACCTTGCCCCGCATGTCGGCGTCGACGCGGCGCTGCTGGAATCCGACGCGCGCGACAGCCGCGCCGGACGCCCGGTGGTCATGGCGTCGTTGCGCCACGGCAAGGGCATCGACGAAATCGCTGGCTTTCTGATCGCGGAAGGCGGGCTGATCCTTCGGAGCAAGGCAACTGCCTAATTCAAAAGCATTTCGTCGCGCCGCTGCCTGAAAACGGTCAACCGTCGCACCGATGCTTCGGTCTGTGGCAGCGTGATTGCGAAAGCGCCAGTGCCGCGCAATTGCTGCAGTTGCGAAGGGTCGGAAGCGCCCGCGCGTGCGGCAGGGCCTCGGGCCGGTCGCGCAGGATGCAACGAGGTTGCCGCACAAAAGCGCCCGCCCGGGATGGGCCGGCCGTCGCGACATGCGGCCCCAAGGACAGGGAACGAAGATGGGTTTGAGGGCAATTCTTCTGGGTGCGGCCGCAGTATCGGCCATCGCGGGGGCCGCTGCCGCACAGGACGGTGACACGATCAAGATCGGCGTGTTGCACTCGCTGTCGGGCACGATGGCGATTTCCGAAACCACGCTGAAGGACACCGTCCTGATGATGGTGGAACAGCAGAACGCCAAGGGTGGGTTGCTGGGCAAGCAAATCGAGGCGGTGGTCGTCGATCCGGCCTCGGACTGGCCGCTCTTCGCCGAGAAGGCGCGCGAGCTGATCTCGGTCGAGGGCGTGGACGCGATCTTCGGTTGCTGGACATCCGTCAGCCGCAAGTCGGTGCTGCCGGTGATCGAGGAACTGAACGGCCTGCTGTTCTATCCGGTGCAGTACGAGGGCGAGGAAAGCTCGAAGAACGTGATCTACACCGGCGCGGCGCCGAACCAGCAGGCGATCCCGGCGGTCGACTACATGCGCGACGAACTGGGCGTGGAGAAATGGGCGCTGCTGGGCACCGACTACGTCTATCCGCGCACCACGAATACGATCCTCGAAGCCTATCTGAAGGATAACGGCGTCGCGCAAGAGGACATCTTCATAAACTACACGCCGTTCGGTCATTCCGACTGGTCGAAAATCGTGGCTGATGTCGTCGCCTTGTCCAATGACGGCAAGCAGGTCGGCGTGGTGTCCACCATCAACGGTGACGCCAATGTCGGCTTCTACAAGGAACTGGCCGCCGCGGGCGTCAGCGCCGATCAGATCCCGGTCATGGCCTTCTCGGTCGGTGAAGAGGAATTGTCGGGACTGGATACGACCAACCTTGTCGGCCATCTGGCTGCCTGGAATTACTTCGAAAGCGCCGACAGTCCCGAGAACGCCGAGTTCATCGAGCAGTGGCACGCCTTCACCGGAGACGACAGCCGGGTGACGAACGACCCGATGGAAGCCACGATGATCGGCTTCAACGCCTGGGTGGCCGCGGTCGAGGCGGCGGGTTCGACCGATACCGACGCGGTCCTGGACGCAATCGTCGGCGTGGAGGTGCCGAACCTGACCGGCACCACGGCCGAGGTTCTTCCGAACCACCACCTGACCAAGCCCGTTCTGATCGGCGAGATCCGCGAGGACGGCCAGTTCGACATCGTGAGCCAGACCGACCCGGTGCCGGGCGACGCCTGGACCGATTTCCTGCCCGACAGCGCGGTGCTGGATGCGGACTGGCCGGGCAAGGATTGCGGCATGTTCAACACCGAAACGGACAGCTGCGTCCAGGTGCAGTCGAACTACTGATCACCACGCGGCGGTCCGGGCATGTTCCGGACCGCCGTTTGCAAGACAGCCGGGCGGACCTGATGCGCGCTTTCCTTCTGACCATCCTTCTTCTGATCGCGCAGCCGCTCTGGGCGCAGGATCTGGGCGCCGTACTCGACGCAAATCGCGATCAGATCGCTAAACCTTCGCGCCAGACCATCGGCCCGGTGATCACAGAGATTGCCGCTGCGGGTGAGGGGGCGGATCGTGTGCTTGCCGCCTGGGCCGATCGAAGACTGGGACTGGCAGGCGATCGATTCGTGATCGTCGAAGGGGACAGCGCCACCGATGCCGTCACTGGCGAGTCCGTCACGGGCGATGTGGATGGGCTGCGCCCGAATTCCGGCGTACGTGGACTGATCGCGGCAGCTTTGGTCCAGTTCCAGCTGACCGATCCTGATCCGGTGCGACGCCGGGCCGCGCTGACCGCCATCGCGCGTCAATCTGACGAGAGCCATCTGGCGGCCCTGCGCGAGGCACCGGCGGAAAGCGACCCGATCCTCGCCGCTCGCCGCGATCGGCTGGAGCGTCTGTTGACCATCCAGTACGATACCGACACCGACGCGCGTCTGGCCGCCATCGACAGTTTCGACGGTGATGCGGGAACCGATCTGCAGGCCGTCCTGAACCCCCTTCTGGCCACCACACGCTTCGCCGGGCCCGAGCTGCCGGCCGATGCCAACGTCGCCCGCGCACTGACCCCGGACAGCGAAAACCTGCCGCGCGCCGAGGCCTATCGCCTTCTGGTCGATGCCGGGCTGGCCGAGCCGCGCCCCACGGACGCCGACATCAAGGCCGCGCTGACCGCGAACATCGCGGGCGATGCGGTGGGCGGTGTGCCGGTCGCGGACCTGGGCGACCCCGACCGCCGCGACGATGCCTACACCGCGCTGGCCGAGGCCGGCACGGTCCCGACCGCCGCGACCGCCGACGAAGTCGATTCGGCGCTTGAGGCCAACGCCTTCGCCGATCTCTTTACCGAACCATCGTCCGAGATCACCGATGCCGCCCGCGCCAGCTTGCGCGGGATGCAGACACGCGAAGGGATCATGCAGGCGCTGGATCTGTCGCTGGATGCGCTGTCGCTCGCCTCGATCTATTTCCTTGCCGCGATCGGTCTGGCCATCACCTTCGGCGTGATGCGCGTCATCAACATGGCGCACGGCGAATTCATCATGATGGGCGCCTATACCGGCTACGTCACCCAGACGATGATCGCCGACCGCACGCTGTCGCTGATCGTGGCGCTGCCCCTGGCTTTTGCGATCACCTTCGGCGCGGGTGTGCTGCTGTATCAGCTGGTGATCCGGCATCTGGTGAAACGACCGCTGGAGACGCTGCTGGCGACCTTCGGCGTGTCCATCGCGCTGCAGCAGCTGGCCAAGAATATCTTCGGCACGCAGGCCCGACCGCTGACCGCGCCTGCATGGCTCGAAGGGTCGATCACCTTCGCGGATGGCGTTTCCATCAGCACGATCCGGGTGGCGATCTTCGTGCTGGCGCTGTTGTTTCTTGGGCTGTTCCTGTTCCTGATGAACCGGACCCGGCTGGGTCTGCAGGTCCGCGCGGTGACGCAGAATCCTGGCATGGCCGCCAGCATGGGGATCAACCCAGACCGGATTGCGATGATGACCTTCGGGCTTGGCTCCGGCATCGCCGGGATCGCGGGCGTGGCGATCGGATTGTTCGCCAAGGTCACGTCGGAACTGGGCAGCGATTACATCGTGCAAAGTTTCATGACCGTGGTCGTGGGCGGCGTCGGCAACATCTGGGGCACGCTGGCGGGCGCCGCGCTGATCGGCGGGCTGCAGAAGGGGATCGAGGTGCTGAATCCGTCGAACACGCTGGCGGCGCAGACTTACATGATCCTCTTCATCATCATCTTCATCCAGTTCCGGCCGCGCGGCATCATGCCGCAGCGCGGGCGCATGGCCGAGGCGTAATCGCATGTTCATCCGCAAGGACCCGTCGATCCTCGTCTTCCTCGCTATCCTTGCACTGTTCACCATCGGCGCCACGCTGATGTCAGAAGCGTATGGAAGCGGCGCGCTGCCGACCTCGATGATCAAGGTGCTGGGCAAGACGCTCTGCCTGGCACTCGCCGCGCTGGCGATGGATCTGGTCTGGGGCTACGCCGGCATCCTGTCGCTGGGTCACATGGCGTTCTTCGCGCTTGGCGGCTACATGATCGGCATGTGGCTGATGTATGCCCGAACGGGCGAGATCGTCTCTGCCACGCTGTCTCGCGCAGCCATCCCGCCGACCCCTGCCGAGCTGCAGGACGGCATTGCCAGCCAGATCTTCGGCGTCGTCGGCTCGTCCGATTTGCCGTTGGCCTGGACCTTCGCAGGCAGCCTGCCGATCCAGCTGATCCTGATCGTCGCGGTGCCGGGCTTGCTGGCGCTGGTTTTCGGCTGGCTCGCCTTCCGCAGCCGCGTCAACGGCGTCTATCTGTCGATCCTGACGCAGGCGATGACGCTCGCCTTGGCGCTGTACCTGTTCCAGAACGACAGCGGCTTTCGCGGCAATAACGGGCTGTCGGGCTTGCAGAACATCCCGGGCCTGACCGACGTCCCGCAAGCGGACATCTCGATCTGGTTCCTGTGGGCTTCGGCCGGGGCGCTGGCGCTGGCCTACGTTCTTGCGGCGTGGCTGGTCAGCGGCAAGTTCGGCAGCGTCATCCGGGCCATCCGCGACGACGAAAGCAGGGTAAGGTTCCTTGGCTACTCGGTCGAAGGTTACAAGCTGACGATCTTCACCCTGACCGCGATGCTCTGCGCCATCGCCGGCGCGCTCTATTACCCTCAGGCCGGCATTATCAACCCGGCTGAGCTTGCACCCATCGCCTCGATCTACCTGGCTGTCTGGGTGGCGATCGGGGGCAGGGGGCGGCTTTACGGCGCGGTGATCGGCGCCGTGGTCGTCTCGCTTCTGTCGAGTTGGTTCACCGGCGGTCGCGCACCGGACCTGTCGCTGGGCTTCTACACGATCGACTGGGTGGACTGGTGGCAGGTGCTTCTGGGCCTGTCCTTCGTGCTGGTCACGCTGTTTGCGCCACGCGGCCTGTCCTCTCTGATCGATCTGGCGGCCCGGCTGCGACATCCCTCGCGCCGTGGACGCGATCTTGGTCCCGACGTCGGTGCCCTTCGTGAACGCGAGGCCAAGGCATGACTGCGCTTCTGGAAGTTTCGGGCGTGTCGAAAAGCTTCGACGGCTTCAAGGCCATCAACAACCTGTCCTTCAGCATCGGCGAGGCTGAATTGCGCGCCGTGATCGGCCCGAACGGCGCCGGCAAGACCACCTTCATGGACATCGTGACCGGCAAGACGCGACCCGATGAGGGCGAGGTCCGCTGGGGTGAGAAATCGCAGTCGCTGCTGAAAATGTCAGAAGCGCGGATCGCGCAGGCTGGGATCGGCCGCAAGTTTCAACGCCCGACCGTGTTCGAGGACCAGACCGTCACCGAAAACCTGATCATGGCGCTTAAGGCGCCGCGCGGCCCCTTCGCTGTGATGCGGTGGAAACCGACCCGCGACACTGACGAACGCGTCAGCGATCTGGCCAGGCAGGTTGGCTTGGCCGATCAGCTTGACCGTCGCGCGGGCGAGCTGAGCCACGGTCAGAAGCAGTGGCTGGAAATTGGCATGCTGCTGGCGCAGGAGCCGCGTCTGCTGCTGGTCGATGAACCTGCCGCCGGGATGACGCTGGCCGAGCGCGAGCAGACCACGGCGCTGCTCCGGCGTCTGGCAGAGACCCACGCGGTTGTCGTGGTCGAACACGACATGGAATTCGTCCGTCGCCTGAACTGCAAGGTGACGGTGCTGCATCAGGGTTCGGTTCTGGCCGAGGGGTCGCTGGATCACGTGTCCGCCAATCCCGACGTGATCAAAGTCTATCTGGGGCGCTGAGAGATGATCGAAGCCGAAAACGTCACCCTGCATTACGGCGGATCACAGATCCTGCACGGGGTTTCGCTAAGCGCAACGCCGGGTCACGTGACTTGCGTCCTTGGCAACAACGGCGTCGGAAAGACCTCGCTGATGAACCTGCTTGCCGGGCGCCATCCACGATCAGGCGGCGAGTTGCGGCTGATGGGCGAGCGCCTCGGCCGCGTTTCCGCACAAGAAATGGCGCGGCGCGGCGTGGGATACGTGCCGCAGGGGCGCGCGATCTTTCCGATGCTGACGGTGCGCGAAAACCTGGAGACGGGTTTCGGTTGCCTGCCGCGCGGCGGGCGCAAGGTGCCGGACGAAGTGTATGACAGCTTCCCGGTTCTCGCCGAGATGGCCAACCGCCGCGGCGGCGATCTGTCCGGGGGCCAGCAGCAACAATTGGCGATCGCCCGCGCTTTGGTGATCCGGCCGAAGATCCTGCTGATGGACGAGCCGACCGAGGGAATCCAGCCCAACATCATTTCGCAGATCGGTCGCGTGATCCGCGACCTGCGCGACGGGGGCGAGATCGCGGTCGTGCTGGTCGAGCAGTATTTCGACTTCGCCTGGGATCTGGGTGACAGCTTCGCGCTGATGGAACGCGGTCAGGTCGTGCTGGATGGTCCACGTTCGGACGGGTTGAGGCAGGGACTGCACGGGCGTCTGTCTGCCATGGCGGCCTGACACGGGCGGCCTTGTCATGCGTGCCGCGCGATGGTGGAATATCGCCCAACCGCGACGCTCTTGCTTCCAATCGACCCTTGTTCCTTTATGCTGAAGGCATCGTGGCGGACGGGCTGCAGCCCAGACGGATAATCAAGGGAATGGCCGATGAACGCTCCCCTCCGGCAAACCGACCGACTGGGGCGGCTGACCACCGTCCTGGGACCCGAGGCGCTCGCGCTCTTGCGCTTCGATGGCACCGACCACGTCAACGAAAACTTCGAATATCGGGTCGAGGCGCTTTCGACGTCACGCGATCTGGACTTTGACACGCTGCTGGGCACCCATGCCACGGTCGAGATCGAAGGACGCGAAGGGCCGCAGGCGTTCGACGGGATCGTGACTCAGGCTCGCTGGGCGGGTGTGGGCGAAAATGGTCACCGCTATGACCTCACGCTGCGGCCGTGGTTCTGGCTGGCTGGACGCAGGCGCAACCAGCGCATCTTCCATGACCAGACCGTCGTCCAGATCCTGCAGACGCTTCTGTCCGACTATGCGGGTCTTGGCGAGCCCGCACTGCATGTATCGCTGACACGCGATTATCCGGTTCTGGAATACACCGTGCAGTATCGCGAAAGCGACATGGACTTCGCGCGGCGACAGATGGAACGCGCCGGGATCAGCTTCCACTTCGCCCACAAGCGGGGCAGCCACACGATGGTGCTGACCGACAGCGCGTCGAGCCATGACGAGATCGGTTCGCGTCCGTTCAAAAGCTATGACGGTCATCACCAGGCCGAAGGTGAACATTTCTGGGAATGGGCGCCCGAGCGGAATCTGACCACGGGCGCGGTGCGGCTGACCGATTACAATTTCAAGCAGCCCGACCAGGCGATGGAAGTGGATCGCCAGGGTGACGCCGCCCATGCGGAGGGTCGGCTGGAAAGCTACGACTACCCGGGCGATTACCCGGACGAGGGCGCAGGTCGCGGCATAGCTGGCCTGCGGATCGCCGCAGAGCGTGGCGGCGACAAGCGCAACCGCGCGGTCGGTGATTGCGTCAGCCTGCGCGCGGGGCGGCGCGTCGGACTGTCGGGCGATCCGGTGCCGGGCACGGGCGAGACGTTCCTGTGCCTGTCGGCCAGCCACCATTTCGTGTCCGAGGCTTATGGGTCGGGGGGCGAGGGCAGCGATGGCTACGCCTTCACGGGCGCCTACACGCTGATGCCGGACGATGCACCGCTGATGCCGCCGCGCCGCAGCCCGATCCCCGTCGTTCACGGACCCCAGACCGCGACCGTCGTGGGCGAGGGAGAGATCGACTGCGACGAATACGGCCGCATCCTGGTCCGGTTTCACTGGGATCTCGACGGGGCGATCTCGATGCGCTGCCGGGTCAGCCAGAACTGGGCGGGCGCGGGCTGGGGCGGCATCGTCATCCCGCGCATCGGCATGGAAGTCGTCGTCGAATTTCTGGAAGGCGATCCCGACAAGCCACTGGTCACAGGCTGCGTCTATAACGGTCGCAACGGGCTGCCCTATCCCTTACCCGCGAACAAGACCGTCAGTTCGTTCCGCTCGACCACCCATCAGGGCGGCGGCTTCAACGAATTGCGGTTCGAGGATCAGTCGGGCCGAGAAGAGGTCTTCATGCATGCGCAAAAGGACCACAACACGGTGATCGAGAACGACGAGAGCCACACGATCGGCCACGACCGTTCCAAGTCCGTCGCCAACAACCAGTCCGAAAGCGTCGGCAACGACAAGACCATCGGCGTGGGCAACAACCACACCGAAACGATCGGTGTGGACAAGGTCCTGAGCGTCGGCAGCAACCATACCGAAAGCATTGGCGCGGACATGGCGCTGAGTGTCGCGGCGAACCGCACGACCGACGTGGGCCAGAACCGGACAAGCTCGATCGGCGCGGATGAGACTTTGAGTGTGGGTGGCAATCAAAGCGTGAGCGTGACGGGCAATGCGTCGCTGGGTGTCGGCGGTGACCAGAGCGTCGGCGTCGATCAGAACCGCACGCTGTCGGTCGGCATCGACGACACCAGCAGCATCGGCGGCGCGCAATCGGTCGCCGTGACCGGCGAGCGCAGCGTGTCGGCCGCCGCGCAGTCGCTTTCGGCCGAGAATGATTTCTCGATCGTGTCGCAGAACGGATCGGTCCTGATCCGAGCGGCATCGACGATCGTGCTTGACGCGCCGAACATCGTGCTGAAATCGGACGGCGCCAACTTCATCAGCATCGGCGGCGGCCAGATCGTGGTCGAAGGCGGCCAGACTTATATCAACCCGCGCGAATCTTCGCCCGTCTGACCGCAGGAGCCTCATGCCCGTCTGCCAGACCGCCCAGTTCGACCTGACCATCCCGGAAGGATGGGAGGATCGCAGTATGATCACATGGGTCGCTCCGCCCTCGAAGCGCTACAAGGTGCTGCCCAACGTGCTCGTCTCCAAAAGCCGGATGCTGCCGGCCGAGGATCTGTCAGGTTTCGTGAACCGGCAGCTGAAGGAACTGATGAGCAAGGTTCCGACCTTCGACCTGCTGCGGCGGGGCGACACGCTGCTGAACGGAAACCCGGCAATCGAGCTGTCGTTCACCATGCGCCCGCAAGGTGTGACCCTGATGCAAAAGCAGCTTTTCTTCATGCCGCCCGGCGATCCGCGAACGGTTTACACCGTTGTCGCGACATCGGCCAAGGATGACTGGGCGGTCCTGGACGCCGATTTCAGCCGCATCTTCCAGTCGCTGTCGATGAAGAACGGATAGCCGTCCGCCATGCCCGCCGCTCTCTCTGCCGCCCATGTCGCCCACGAGATCGAGCATTCGAACGCCTTCATGGGATTTCTGATCGGGGCGGCGGTCGGCCTTGCAGTGGGGGCTGCCATCGTCGCCGCAGCCGTCGCGGCCCCGGTCACGGGCGGGGCGAGCCTGCTGATCGTCGCAGCCGTCGGCGGCGCAATCGCGACGACGGGGGGCGCAGCGCTGGTCGGCGCGCAGATCGGCTCGCTCAGCAAAAACCCCAAGGGACCGATCGTCACCGGGACCGGCAACGTGTTTTACGGACCGGGCCGGATTTCGGCCGCGCGCGCGGTGATCGACACGGTCGCCTGCAAGGACCACGGGACCAAGCGCATCGCGCAGGGCAGCGACAGTGTCTTCATCAACACCTATCCAGCCGTCCGTGACAGCGACAAGACCGAATGCGACGGCGACGTGAAGTCGAATTTCGACAACATCTTCATCGGCGCCGAGACCGCGACCTATCTGGAGATCGACAGCGAGATACCCGGCTGGATGCTCAGCGTGGCGGAGTGGATGGTGATCGGCGGCACCGCCGTCGCGCTGCTGGCGGGGGGCGCCTTCGCGTTCATCGCAGGTGGCCTTTGCGGGCTGGCATCCTTCGGGCTGGTCACCGCGCTCAGCTTTGCGGGTTCGATCGTCGGCGGCATCGCCGGTGGTGCGATCGGCGAGGCGCTTGGCGGCGAGAAGGGCGGCATCATCGGCAACCTGATCGGCAGCTTCGCGGGCGGGCTGATCGGCGGGCGGGGCGGCCTGCGCCTGTCCAACCGCTACATCACGGGTCATCCGATCGATGTCGCGACCGGCGAGATGTTCACGTCCGAGGTCGATTTCACCATCACCGGACTGGTGCCCATCGCCTGGGAGCGGTTCTGGATCTCGGGGTCCGAGGCGAATGACGCCCTCGGCTGGCGTTGGCATCATCCGCTGGATGGAGTCGTCGTCGAGGGAAGGGGCGATTACGCCCTTTGGTTGGCCGACCATGGCCGCACGTTGCTGCTGCCGAAGCTGCAGCCGGGCCAGTGCTACTATCACCGCTCGGAACGGGTTCTCGCGATCCGCGATGACCAAGGCTGGACCATCCGTGACAGCGACGATCGCTGGCACGCCATGGTCGCGGATGCGAACGAGAAAAGCCGGTTCCTGCTGAAGGAGATCCGGGACGCCAATGGCAACCGCGTCACGATCCGACGCGACGCGTCCGGTGCTATAGACCACGTCACCGGCAGCGACGGCATCGAGTATCTGTTCCGCAACGATGATGCCGGTCGCATCCGTTCGATTCATCGTCGCGCCGGGCTGACCGAGCAACGGCTCGTGTCCTACGATTACGATCAGGCGGGTGATCTGGTCGCGGTGACGGACGCCGAAGGGGCGACGGCGCGCTACAGCCTGAACGCCCATCACCTGATCGAGCGCGAAACCCATCGAAGCGGCTATTCGTGGCATTTCCGCTGGGATGTTCCCGCCAAAGGATCACGCGCCCGTTGTATCGAGACCTACGGCGACGATGGCAGCTTCACCCGCCGGCTGTCCTATGACCTGGCGGAACGGACCACGACCGAAACGGACGGCGAGGGTCGCGTCACGCAGCATTGGTGGAACGAGGCCGGACTGGTCACGCGGACGCTGACGCCGATGGGGCATGAGTTTTTCACGGACTGGAACGTCTACGCCGAACGGCTTTCGGTCACCGACGCGATGGGCGCGGTGACGCGGATGGGGCACGACGAATTCGGGCGTCAGATTACCCATATCGCCGCCGACGGTTCGGTCACGCTGAACCGCTACGCCAGCGACGAGCCGACCGATCCGCGGTTCTTCGCGTGCGCCAGCGTCACCGATGCCGCTGGGGCAGAGACGCAGTTCACCTATGACCCACGCGGCAACGCAGTCTCGATGACCGACGCGCTCGGCCCTGTTGAGACGCTGATGATCGACGAACGCGGTCTGCCGCTGGTTCGGCGTGACGATCAGGGTGTGATCCAGCGGCTGACCTGGACGGCCGAGGGCCGACTGGCTGCGGAACGAAACTCTGCCGGCGGGCGGACGACCTATTCCTATGACCGCTTCGGGCGCCTGATCGGTGAGAATGTCGAGGGCGAAGCGCCGCGCCGTTATGACTTCGACGCCAGCGATCGACCCATCCGCCTGATCGAAGGCGACGGCAGCACGACGCTGCTGACCTATGACACGGACGGCAATCTGGCGAGCCATACCGATCCGCTGGGGCACCGGACCCGCTGGGAGTTCGCCGGCTTCGGTCTGGTCGCGCGGCGCACAAATGCGGATGGCACCCGATTGCATTTCCGCTACGACAGCGAACTGAACCTGACCGGCATCGCCAACGAATTGGGCGAGGTCTACGCCTTCGACTATGACGACGACCAGCGGCTGGTTGCCGAAACCCAGTTCGACGGGCGGCGGATCGACTATGACCTAGACCCCGCGGGACGGGTGCTTGGGGTCCGCGACGGACGGCGAGAGCATCGGCTGGAGCGTGACGTGATTGGCCGCCTGACCCGCCGCATGTCCAGCGACGGGATATGGGCGCGGTTTTCCCATGACCGGATCGGGCGGCTGATCGCTGCGGACACACCCGAACGCAGCGTGGCCTTTGCCTATGATCTTCGCGGCGGCTTGGTGCGCGAGGTCCAGGACGGGCTGGCGCAGGATCATGTCCTGTCGCCGCGCGGGCAGCGGACGGCGACGATCCTGCCCGACGGGCGCGTGATCCGCTACGACCGCGACGCGGACGATGCGTTGACCGCGATCCGGTTGGACGACCGGCAGGTCGTCACGATCGACCGCGACCGTCTGGGGCGGGAAACGCAACGCCGCGCGGGCGAGGCGGTGATGCAGACCGATTACGATCCGCAGGGACGGATCGCCAGGCAGATGGCGTGGCGGGCAGGCGTGACGGGCCCGGTCTTTGGCCGCCGCTACGATCATGCGCCGGACGGGACGCTTGCGAGTGTGGACGATCTGGCGCGCGGGCAGGCGCGCTATGCCTTCGATGCGCGCGACCGGCTGCGCGAACTGACCGGTCCCGACGGCGACCGCTTTGCCTTCGATCCCGCGGGCCGCCTGCTGGGCGGGACAGAGGCCGCGCGCGGCGCCTCTGTCGTCGGGGGGCGGCTGCTGATGCAGGGCGACCGGCATTATCGTTACGACGATGCCGGCAACCGCATCGAAGAGCGGCGGGGGCAGGGCGGCCGCATCGTCACCCGCTTCGATTACGACGATCTGAACCAGCTAGTCGCGGTGCGAGAGAGCGCCGGTCGACGCGTGCGCGAGACGCGCTTTGCCTATGACGCGCTTGGACGGCGGGTCTGGAAGCACTATCGCGAGCGTTTCTCGGATCTCGATCCGGCCAACGACGCCGAGGCCGTAGCCGACGTCGTGACGCGCGACGAGCGCACGGATTTCCTGTGGTCCGGCGACGTGCTTCTGGCCGAAAGCCGCACCGATCTCAAAGCAGAGGCGCAGATCGCCGCCGATCCCTTGGCGGTGCTGTATCTGCACGAGCCGGGCAGCTTCCGTCCCGCCGCGCAGATCCGCCGACACTCGCGCGAGGCCGAGGGCGAGATCCTCGCCTACTGGCTCGACCGGACGGGCACGCCGCTTGAGATCACCAACGAGAACGGCGAGATCGTCTGGCAGGTCGCGCTGAAGGCCTGGGGCGGGATCGGCCGCGTGCTGGTGGACCGTGCCGAGAACCCGATCCGCTTCCAGGGCCAGTACCACGATATCGAGACCGGCCTGCACTACAACCGCCACCGCCACTACGACCCCGAGGCAGGCTGGTACCTGTCATCCGACCCCCTGGGCATCCGTGGCGGCATGGTCCAGATTGGCTATGTCGGCGACCCGACCGGCTGGATCGACCCGCTGGGGCTTGCCGGCTGTCCCTCCATCACCAGCAAGCGCCAGCATCACAACAACACCGTCGACAGCATCCGCAACAGCATCAACGCGATGCCGAACAGGGTGGCCGTGCCGCGTGAAATGTCGATCCGCGGATCCGGGATTCCGGGTCGAACCCGCCCCGACATCGCCGTGTTTGACAGCAATGGCAGACTGCTGCACTTCGTCGAGGTCAAGACCGGGCAGGCCGGGCTGACACCGCGACAAACGAGCATTTATCCGCAGATCAGAAACGGCAACGCCATCCCGACGGGTAGCGTTGCACGCGACTACGGATTGAAACCGGGGGTCCCGTTGAACCAGCAGGGTTATCCCAATGGCATCCCGGTTTACGAAGTGAGATACCCCTAAGGCTGAGACATGAAGAAAAAAGAATTCATCGCTGAACTTAAATCGCTGGGTTGGACACAGCAGCGGACGGATGGTGAGACGTTCTATCGTTACGCGAAAGACGACCGGCTGATCGACGTTAATCCCACCATCCGGCCGATGGTCGGCAGGACGATGGTTGCGCCGGGCGTGTCGGTGACGACCGAAGCCTTTATCGCCGCGACCGATGCCGTGAGCGGCAAGAACGAGGGCGGGTATCCGCTGGTTGTCCCATGGCCGCCGCAGGATGGCGTCTATGTCACCCAACTCGACGCCGAAGTGGTTGCCGAGATTTCGCAGCAAAGCATCGACTGGGGGATGGCACAGGATCTGGACGCCGCGCTCGCCTCGATGTGCGCCTATGCGACGGATGAACCGGGGAGCCGACCCCTGCTTCACCTCGCGGCGCTTGCCTTGGCGGGTGAGACCGAGAAGCTCGAATCCTATCGCCAGTCCTTCGAGGCGGGCGACCGGCTGGGCTTCGTGCCCTATATCGACATCGGCTATATCGAGCGGGCACTGGCCTTAGCGAAGGAACGCGACGGCTGACAGAATATCCGCGGCGATGTAACGCGGGTGCGTGATGCAGCGTATGGACGTCCGTGACGAAAGGACCCGATGAGCCCCGGGAACGACGAATGGTCGCGTCTGATGCGGGCGGGCCTTGCCGGCGATGCTGCGGCCTATCGCGATCTGCTGCAGGCGATGGCGCCGGTGCTACGCGGGATCGTGCGGGCGCGGGGGCCGGGGCTCGGGGCCGATGAAGGTGAGGATGTGGTGCAGGACATCTTGCTGGCGATCCATCTAAAACGCGGGACCTGGAATCCGGGCCAGCCGCTGCGCCCTTGGGTCTACGCGATCGCGCGGCACAAGCTGGTCGATGCGTTCCGCCGGCGCGGCCGCCGCATCCATCTGCCAGTCGAGGATTTCGCCGAGGTGCTGGAAAACGAGGCGCCGCCCGATCCGTTCGAGGCCAGCGACGCCGCCCGCCTGATCGACCGGTTGGAGCCGCGCGATGCGGCGCTGCTGCGTTGCCTTGCGCTGGAAGGGCAGGGTTCCGAGGTTTGCGGCGCGCGGCTGAACCTGTCGCCCGGCGCGCTGCGAGTGGCGCTGCATCGTGCCTTGAAGCGTCTCGCCGTCATCCGGGTAGAGGATGAGCGATGAAGACGAACCAACTGATCGGACTTCTGGCTCAAGACCGGACCGCGCCCGTGTCACGGGCACCGCGATTTGTCGGCGGCATCGCCGCCGCGCTGGCTGTTTCGGCGGTGGCCGTGCTCGCGGTGCTGGGCGTGCGTACCGATCTGGGTGCGGCCGTGATCGATCCCGCGACAATCATGAAATGGCTTCTGCCGCTGGCTCTGGCCCTTGCCGCCGGGATTGCCAGCCTGACCCTGTCGCGGCCCGACGCCCGTGGCGCGCCGTCCTTGTGGCTGGCTGGGGCAATCGCCGTTCTGGCCGTCGGGACGATCCTCGGCGAATGGATCACCACACCCGCCGACATGCGTTGGACAGAAATGCGCGGCTATTCGATCCCGGGTTGTTTGATCTCGATCATCGCGATCGCGATCCTGCCCTTCGGAGTTGCCATTTACACGTTGCGAGCGGGCGCGAGTGTCAAACCGGGGCTCAGCGGTGCGGCCGCAGGGCTGGCGACAGGATCGGGTGCGGCTGTGGCCTACGCCTTCCACTGCAACGAAGACGCGCCGCTGTTCTACCTGACGTGGTATGGCGCCGCGATCCTGATCGTCACCGCGACCGGCTGGCTCGCCGGCCGGCACTGGCTGCGGTGGTAGCCAAACCGGAACGGGCCCGCCTTCGCAAGCGGACCCGTCCTGATCGGCGCGGCGATAAGCCGCGCCTTTCGTGCAGGATCATTCCTGCCAGCTTTTCACCAGCTCGTCGTAGCTGACGGTCTCCGGCTCGGGCTTCTCGTTGTCGAGCTTCAGCTGCGGCGCGATCGTGCCGTTCGCCTTGGCCTGCTCGTTCCAGTAGGCGAGGTCGTGCTCCTCGTTCATCTTCGGGCCGATGTCACCCTGGACGCCCGCGCGTTCCAAACGCTCCAGCACCTGTTCCTGCTCGGCGCAGAGGCTGTCCATCGCTTCCTGCGCGGTCTTGGCGCCGGACGACGCGTCGCCGATCGCCTGCCACCACAGCTGCGCCAGCTTCGGATAATCCGGCACGTTGGTCCCGGTGGGCGACCAGTTCAGACGGGCGGGCGAGCGATAGAACTCGACCAGACCGCCCAGCTGCGGGGCACGTTCGGTGAAGCTCTCGTGCTGGATGGTCGACTCGCGGATGAAGGTCAGGCCAACATGGCTTTTCTTCACGTCCACGGTCTTCGAGGTGACGAACTGCGCGTAAAGCCATGCGGCCTTGGCGCGATCGTCCGGCGTCGATTTCAGCAGCGTCCACGACCCGGCATCCTGGTAGCCGAGCTTCATGCCCTCTTGCCAGTAGGCGCCGTGCGGCGAGGGCGCCATGCGCCATTTCGGCGTGCCGTCCTCGTTCATCACCGGCAGGCCTTCCTTGACCATGTCGGCGGTGAAGGCGGTGTACCAGAACATCTGCTGGGCGATCTCGCCCTGCGCGGGCACAGGTCCGCTTTCGCTGAAGGTCATGCCCTGGGCTGCGGGCGGGGCGTAGGCCTTGATCCAGTCGAGATATTTCTGGATCGCGTAGACGGAAGCCGGGCCGTTGGTGTCGCCGCCGCGTGCGACGCAGGAACCGACGGGGCGGCTGTTTTCATCCACCCGGATGCCCCATTCGTCGACCGGCACGCCGTTCGGGATGCCCTTGTCGCCGTTTCCGGCCATCGACAGCCACGCATCGGTGAACCGCCAGCCAAGCGAGGGGTCTTTCTTGCCGTAATCCATGTGGCCGAAGACGGTCTTTCCGTCGATCTCGCGCCCGGTGAAGAACTTGGCGATGTCCTCGTAAGCCGACCAGTTGACCGGCACGCCCAGATCATAGCCGTACTCTTCCTTGAACGCGGCCTGGATCTCGGGATCGTTGAACCAGTCGTAGCGGAACCAGTAGAGGTTCGCGAACTGCTGGTCAGGCAGCTGGTAGAGATTGCCGTCCGGCGCGGTGGTGAAGGATTTTCCGATGAAGTCGTCGATATCGAGATTGGGGTTAGTAACGTCGGCGCCCGTATTCGCCATCCAGTCGGTCAGGTTGCGCGCCTGCTGGTAGCGCCAGTGCGTTCCGATCAGGTCGCTGTCGTTGACATAGGCGTCATAGACGTTTTCACCCGACTGCATCTGGGTCTGCAGCTTCTCGACCACATCGCCCTCGCCGATCAGGTCATGGGTGATGTTGATCCCTGTGATGGCCGAGAAGGCGGGCGCCAGGACCTTGGATTCGTATTCGTGCGTGGTGATGGTTTCTGAAACGACGTTGATGTCCATCCCCGCGAAGGGCTGGGCCGCGTCGATAAACCATTGCATTTCGGCTTCCTGTTCCTCGCGCGTCAGGGTCGAATTGTCGATCTCCGCGTCGAGGAAGGCGGTCGCCTCCTCCATCCCCGCCTGGGCGGAGGTGACCATCAGCGCAAGCGCCATGGCCGTCGTCAGGTGCAGTCTCATTCCTCTTCCCTCCCGTTGATGCCGGCCCTCCTGCCGGCGGTTGTCACACCCAGCGGAACACCGCTGCGGCGTAAAGAAGCGCGATGGCCAGCCCGCCCCAAAGCGGCATCCCCATGATGCCGAGCCAGAGAAGGCAGATGAAGGCCGAGCCGAGCAGGCTGATGAACAGCCTGTCGCCGCGCGTGGTGGTGATGCCCAGAACGCCCCTGCGCGGCGTTTCGGGGAAACGGATGGCGAGCCAGGTGAACAGGATCAGCAGGCCCGCGATGATTGTGAAGAAGACGGCGGTGGGCAGCGTCCAGGCCATCCAGCCGCCCGGATTGATGCTGCCGAACCAGTCGTGTGCATCGTCGCGCATCGGCACCAGCGTCGTCAGCCAGACGAGAAAGCCGAGCCACAGGATGCCGACCAGCGCAAAGCCCGCATTGACCGAGCGGCGCATCACACCCTCCCTAGGGCGAAGCCCTTGGCGATGTAGTTGCGCACGAACCAGATCACCAAGGCGCCCGGTATGATCGTCAGCATCCCCGCCGCCGCCAGCACCCCCCAGTCGAGGCCGGATGCCGAGACGGTGCGGGTCATCGTGGCCGCGATCGGCTTGGCGTTGACCGAGGTCAGCGTGCGCGACAGCAGCAGCTCGACCCAAGAGAACATGAAGCAGAAGAAGGCGGCGACGCCGATCCCCGATGCGATCAGCGGCATGAAGATGCGGATGAAGAAGCGCGGGAAGGAATAGCCGTCGACATAGGCGGTCTCGTCGATCTCGCGCGGGACGCCCGACATGAAGCCTTCCAGGATCCAGACTGCCAGCGGCACATTGAACAGGCAGTGCGCCAGCGCCACGGCAATATGCGTGTCGAAGAGCCCGATCGAGGAGTACAGCTGGAAGAACGGCAGCGCGAAGACCGCGGGCGGCGCCATCCGGTTGGTCAGCAGCCAGAAGAACAGATGCTTGTCGCCCATGAAGCGATAGCGGCTGAAGGCATAGGCCGCAGGCAGGGCGACGGTGATCGAGATGACCGTGTTCATGACCACATAGATCAGGCTGTTGACGTAGCCCATGTACCAACTCGGGTCGGTCAGGATCGTGCGGTAATTGTCCAGCGTCGGGTTCTGCGGCCACAAGCTGAAGACGCCCAGGATCTCCTGATTGGTCTTCAGGCTCATCGTCAGCAACCAGTAGATCGGCAGCATCAGGAACAGCAGATACAGCGCCATGACCAGTGCCGAGCCGCGTCCCTTGGATTCAGCGACCGCCGCCATCAGAGCGTCTCCCCTTCCTTGGTCATCGCCGTGTAGAAAACGAAGGACACGAGCAGGATCACCAGGAAGTAGATCAGGCTGAACGCCGCCGCGGGGCCAAGGTCGAACTGCCCGACGGCCATCTTGACCAGGTCGATCGAGAGGAACGTGGTGGCGTTGCCGGGGCCGCCGCCGGTGACCACGAAGGGCTCGGTATAGATCATGAAGCTGTCCATGAAGCGCAGCAGGACCGCGATCAGCAGTACGCCCTGCATCTTCGGCAGCTCGATATAGCGGAAGACCTTCCAGCGGCTGGCCTGGTCGATCCGCGCGGCTTGGTAGTAGGCGTCGGGGATCGATTGCAGCCCGGCGTAACACAGCAGCGCAACAAGGCTGGTCCAATGCCAGACATCCATCACCACGATGGTGATCCAGGCGTCCACCGCGTCGTTGACGTAGTTGTAGTCGATGCCCATCGCCTTCAGAGTATGACCCAGAAGGCCGATATCGACGCGGCCGAAGACCTGCCAGATCGTGCCGACGACGTTCCACGGGATCAGCAGCGGCAGCGCCATGAGGACCAGGCAGAACGACGCCCAGAACCCGCGCTTGGGCATGTTCAGCGCGATGAAGATGCCCAGCGGGATCTCGATCGCGAGGATGATCGCCGAGAACATGATCTGACGACCCAAAGCCGCGCGGACGCGATCAGATGACAGCGTCTCCTCGAACCATTCCAGCCCGGCCCAGAAGAACTGGTTGCCGCCGAACGTGTCCTGGACCGAGTAATTGACAACCGTCATCAGCGGCAGCACGGCCGAGAAGGCGACGAGGATCAGCACCGGTAGGACCAGCAGCCAGGCGCGGTTGTTGACGGGTTTGTCCATCAGGCGGCCCTTTCCGCCGTCGCTGGGTCCACGCGCCACTCATCGGCGTAGACATGGGTATGGGCCGGATCGAGGATCACCCGATCGGCGCGCTCGGGGATCGGCTGACCTTCGGGGACGATGACGTTGAAGGGGGCGCCGGCGACGCGGCCGCGCACGATGCGATGGTGGCCCACATCCTCGACACGCTCCAGTGCGAAGGGCAGGCCGTCATCGCCTGCGCCGAGCCGGACGAATTCCGGCCGGACGCCGATCTGGACATTGCCGGACAGCGCCGGATAGCGGTGCGCTAGCGCAAACAGCATGTCGGCCGCCCGCGCCATCGATCCGTCGACCCGCGCATCCAGCACGTTCATGCCGGGCGAGCCGATGAAGTAGCCGACGAAGGTGTGTTCCGGCGCGTCGAACAGCGCCTGCGGCGTGCCGGACTGGACCACGCGGCCGTCGTACATGACCACGACCTGATCGGCGAAGGTCAAGGCTTCGGTCTGGTCATGGGTGACGTAGATCATCGTGTGGCCGAAGCGTCGGTGCAGGTCCTTCAGCTGCGTGCGCAGTTCCCATTTCATGTGCGGATCGATGACCGTCAGCGGCTCGTCGAAGAGGATCGCGTTGACGTCCTGCCGCACCATGCCGCGGCCGAGGCTGATCTTCTGTTTGGCATCCGCGGTTAGCCCGCGCGCGCGGCGGTCCAGAACTTCGGTCATGCCGATCATCTTCGCGACCTCGTCGATCCGCTGCGCGATCTGCACGGCGGGAAGTCCGCGGTTCTTCAGCGGGAAGGCCAGGTTCTCGCGCACCGACATGGTGTCGTAGACGACCGGAAACTGGAACACTTGCGCGATGTTGCGCTCCATCGTCGGCAGGGCGGTGACGTCGCGGTCGCCGAACAGGATCCGCCCCTGCGACGGCACCAGCAGGCCCGAGATAATGTTCAGCAACGTCGACTTGCCGCAACCGGACGAGCCCAGCAGCGCGTAGGCGCCGCCGTCCTCCCATGTCAGGTTCATCGGCTTCAGCGCCCAGTCGTCGTCGCCCTTGGGGTGGGGCAGGTAGCTGTGCGCGAGGTTTTCAAGCGTGATCTTGACCATCGCTCACGCGGCCTCCGCATAGGGGGCAGGGCGGGCCAGACTGCCATCCGCGCCGAAGAGATAGACATAGGCGGGGTCGAGCCACAGCGTCAGTGGGGTGCCGTGTTCGGGACGATGGACGCCATCGACCAGACCGACCCAGCGATCCTCGCCGTGGCGCAGGTGCAGGAAGGTCTTGGCGCCGGTGATCTCGGTCACGTCGAGCGTGGTCTGCAGCGGGATCGCGCCCGGCGCCTCGCGCAGCGACAGATGGGCGGGGCGGAAGCCCGCGCGGTATTCGCCGTCGGACAACGCCACGGGCCACGACGCACCGTCGAAAGACGCTTGGCCACCCACCACGCGGACGGTCTTGAAGTTCATCGGTGGATCGCTGAACACCCGCGCGGTGGTCGCGTCCAGTGGCGCGCGATAGACCCGCGGCGTCGGACCGAACTGCGTCACCCGGCCTTCCCACAGCGTTGCGGTATTTCCGCCCAGCAGAAGCGCCTCTTCGGGCTCGGTCGTGGCATAGACAAAGATCGCGCCCGATTCCGCGAAGATCCGCGGAATTTCGGCGCGCAACTCCTCGCGCAGCTTGTAGTCGAGGTTCGCCAGCGGCTCGTCCAGCAGCACCAGCCCTGCGCCCTTGACCAACGCGCGGGCCAGCGCGCAGCGCTGCTGCTGTCCGCCCGACAATTCCAGTGGGCGCCGGTCCAGCATCGGGGTCAGGCGCATCATCTCGGCGGTCTCGGCCACGCGACGGGCGATCTCGTCGCGCTTCACCCCCATCAACCGCAGCGGAGAAGCGATGTTGTCGCGCACCGACATCGAGGGGTAGTTGATGAATTGCTGGTAGACCATCGCGACCTTGCGGTCCTGAACGCGCTGGTCGGTCACGTCCGTGCCCTGCCAGACCACGCGCCCCTCGGTCGGGCGATCAAGGCCGGCCATCAATCGCATCAGCGAGGTTTTCCCCGCCAGCGTTGGACCCAGCAGCACGTTCATCGAGCCGGGCTGCAACACCAGATCGGTTGGATGGATGTGAACCCGTCCGCCGACGACCTTGGTGATGCCGCGCAGCTCGAGTGTCATGCGGCAGCTCTCTTCTCGATCATCCATTCGTCCAGCGCGGCGATCTGGTCTGCGTCCATTCGCAGGCCCAGCTTGCTGCGGCGCCATACGACGTCATCGGCGCGCCGGGCGAACTCACGCGCCATCAGCCAGCGCACCTCTGGTTCGGTCAGGGTCGCACCGAAATCGCGGCCGAGGTCCTCGGCGGTCTTGGCATCCCCAAGGATCGCCCGCGCCTCGGTCCCGTAGGCGCGCACCAGACGCCGTGCCCACGCGGAGTCCAGGAACGGATAATCGCGCGTCAGTCCGGCGATCTGCTGATCGACCGCATTGACGGGGAAATTGCCCCCAGGCAACGCGATCCCGGCTGTCCAGGCGCCGCCCGCACGGGGAAAATGCGGCGCCAGTTTTTCCAGCGCATGTTCCGCCAGTTTGCGATATGTGGTGATCTTGCCGCCGAAGACGTTGAGGCAGGGCGCACCCTTCGTATCCAGCGACAGCACGTATTCGCGCGTTGCAGCGGTCGCCGACTTGGCACCGTCGTCATAAAGTGGCCGAACGCCCGAATAGGTCCAGACGATCTGTTCGGGCGTCACCGGCTTGCGAAAATACTCGGACGCGAAGTCGCACAGATACTGCTGTTCCTCGGGTGTGCATTCCGCTTCCAGCGGGCTGCCCTGATGGTCGCGGTCCGTGGTCCCGATCAGGGTGAAGTCACCCTCATAGGGGATCGCGAAGATGATCCGCCCGTCCGCACCCTGGAAGAAATAGGCCTTCTCGTGATCGTAAAGCTTCGGCACCACGATGTGGCTGCCCCGCACGAGCCGTACGGATTCCCGGCTGGGCAGGTGGGCCACGTCATGAATGACCTTGCCGACCCATGGCCCGCCCGCATTGACCAGCGCGCGTGCATGGAAGACGCGGCCGTCCTGCAGCGCGATCCGCCACAGCTTTCCTTCGCGGGCGGCCTCGGTCACGCGGGTGCCAGTGATGATGTCCGCGCCCCGCTCTGCCGCGTCGCGCGCGTTCAGGACGACAAGCCGGGAATCGTCCACCCAGCAATCGCTGTATTCGTAGGCCTTGGTCAGGCGTGGCTGCAGCGGTTTACCTTCTGGCGCGTTCCTGAGGTCGAGCGATGAGGTCGCGGGCAAGATCTTGCGCCCGCCGAGCGTATCGTAAAGCGCCAGCCCCGCACGGATCATCAGGTTAGGACGCTGTCCCTTGCGCCATGGCATGACCCGCGACAGCACGCGGGATACGGGGGTGTCGCTTTCGAAGGTCATCTGCGGGTCGAGCGGCAGCACGAAGCGCATCGGCCAGCTGATATGCGGCATCGCTGTCAGCAAGACCTCGCGTTCGCGCAGCGCCTCGCGCACCAGACGGATTTCCAGATATTCCAGATAGCGCAGCCCGCCGTGGAACAGCTTCGTCGACTTCGAACTGGTCGCCTGCGCCAGATCGCCCATCTCGGCCAGACGCACCGACAGGCCGCGACCGATGGCATCGCGGGCGATCCCGCAGCCGTTGATCCCGCCGCCGATGATGAAGAGGTCGGTCGTCTCGGGCATGGGCCCCCCTTGCTCCATGAGCGCCATCCGATCACAGCGCCGTGTAATCTGTCAAACGAAATTCTTCGTTTTGGTTCGTGGATGTTCGTATTGACAGAAAACGAATGCAACCCGTAGCGTGACGCAAGGTCAAAGGGGGTGCGCATGCCGCTGAACATCCGGCAGTTGGAGATCCTCGAACTTGCCCGCCAATCCGGACATGTCGCGGTCGAGAATCTGGCCGCCCATTTCGACGTGGCCGTGCAGACCATTCGCCGTGATCTGAGCGAGCTTGCCGATCAGGGCGCACTGGACCGCGCCCACGGCGGCGCGGTGATGCCAAGCGGCGTCAGCAATATCGGTTATGATGAGCGTCGTCGGATGAACGAGGACGCGAAAGGAGCCATTGCGCAGGCCTGTGCAGCGGCGATTCCGGACAATTCGTCGATCATCATCAATATCGGGACGACGACCGAAGCGGTCGCACGGGCACTGCTGTCGCATCGAAACCTGACCGTGGTGACGAACAACATGAACGTCGCCAACATTCTGGTGGCCAACGAAAGCTGTCAGGTGATGGTTGCGGGCGGGGCGCTGCGTCGGTCCGATGGCGGGCTTGTCGGTGATCTCACGACGGAATTCATGGCCCAGTTCAAGCCAGATTTCGCGGTGATCGGCGTCTCGGCGCTGGACGCGGACGGCGACCTGCTGGACTTCGATCTGGCCGAGGTGCGCGTCAGCCGCGCCATCGTCGCGCAGGCGCGGCGGGCGTTTCTGGTGACCGACCTCAGCAAGCTGGACCGGTCCGCACCGCTGCGCATCATCTCTCTGTCCGAACTGGACACGGTGTTCGTGGACCGACCCTTGCCGAGCGAACTGGCGCAACGATGTGCGGAATGGGGAACGCGGATCGTCGTCGCCGACCGTCCCGCCCCCTAGACCTCGATCACCGCACCCGGCTGTGCTGCGACACCGTCGACCGACAGGGCAAGGCCGCGATCGCCGCGTGTCACCTCGACCCGCCGCGCATGGCCGTCGATGGTGATCGTTGCGCTGAAGCCCGGCCAGTCGTCTGGCAGGTTCGGCGCCACGACGAAGCCGCCCGGCCGTCGCTCGATCCCCAGGATGCCCTCGACCGCGGCACGGAACATCCAGCCCGCCGAACCGGTGTACCAGGTCCAGCCGCCGCGACCCAGCTTGTCGGGCGCGCCGTATATATCGGCGGCGACGACATACGGTTCGACCCGGTATTGCTCGGCCGAGGCGCGGTCGGCGGCGTGGCTGATCGGGTTTATCGCATCGAAGATGCGGTGCGCCCTGGTCCCGTCGCCCGACTGCGCCAAGGCATAGACCATCCATGCCGCGGCATGCGTGTACTGGCCGCCGTTTTCGCGCACACCGGGCGGATAGGACTTGATGTAGCCGGGTTCCGCTTCGGTGGCCGAGAAGGGCGGCGTGAACAGTCGCAGGATCCCTGCCTTTTCATCGAAAAGCCAGTCGACGGCGGCATCGACAGCACGATGGGCACGATCCTCGCGACCCGCGCCGGAAATCAGCGCCCAGCTTTGCGCGATGGAGTCGATCCGGCATTCGGTGCTGTCCACCGATCCCAATGGCGTCCCGTCGTCGAAATAGCCGCGTCGGTACCAGGCACCGTCCCAGCCTGACTTGTCCAGCGCCCGAGAGACCGATTGACGATGGGCGCGCCAGGCTTCGGCGCGCGTTCCGTCGCCACGCGCCTCGGCAATCGGGGCGAAGCGGTCGATGGTCGCGCACAGGAACCAGCCCAGCCAGACGCTTTCGCCGCGGCCGCCTTCGCCGACACGGTTCATGCCGTCGTTCCAGTCGCCGCCGAGGATCAGAGGCAGGCCGTTCGGCCCGGTGCGTGCCAAGGCCAGATCAAGCGCGCGGGCGCAGTGATCGTAAAGCGGCGCGGACTCCTCGCTCTTTTCGGGCTGGAAGAAGCGATCGTGCTCGCCCTCGTCCAGCCGGGGTCCGTTGATGAAGGGCAGAGTCTCGTCAAGGATCGATGTGTCGCCCGTCGCTTCGACATAATGCGCGGTGATGTGGCCCAGCCAGACGACATCGTCCGTGATCATTGTCCTCACGCCCGCGCCGGTGCGCGGCAGCCACCAGTGCTGGACGTCGCCTTCGGGGAATTGGCGACTGGCGGCATTAAGGATCTGGCGACGGCAGAGATCGGGATCCTGCAGGATCAGCGCCGCGCTGTCCTGCAACTGGTCACGGAAGCCGAACGCACCCGAAGCCTGGTAGAATGCGGTGCGGGCCCGCATCCGGCAACCGAGCGCCTGATAGGGCAGCCATGTGTTGACCAGCAGGTTCAGCTTGGGGTCGGGCGTATCGACCTGAAGCGTGCCCAGAAAATCGTCCCAGGTCGCGCCAGCCGCGGTTAGTGCCAGATCGGTCACGCCGCGCTGATCCAGTTCGGACAGAACCCCGTCGATGGCATCCGCGGGCGCGTCGGCAAGCGTCAGTACGCTTTCGATCGTGTCACCCGCTGCCAGCGGGAGCTGCCAACGGATCGCCGCGCACGGATCGGCGTCCGTTTGCAGTTCGTCCCCCGCATCCGACTCTGGCCAATGCGTCAGGGCGCGGGGGCGCGACAGCGAACCGTTCCGCCCCAGAAACTGCGCGCGTGACGCGCATGCGCCGTCGATCGGCTGATCGCAGGACAGGGCGGTCGTGCGGTCTGCAAAATCCGTCGAATAAGGATTCTTCAGGATCACCGCGCCGGCATCCGCGTCATAGCGTGCGCGCAGCATCGTGGACGTTCGCGCGGGATCGATGCCCTTGACCATCTCGGCGTAGGCGATGCCTTGCAGGGACAGCCGTTCGCGCGTGTGGTTGGTCACGCGCAGGCGGGTCAGGCGGGCGGGCTGGTTTTCCGCCAGCATCATCACTGCCTCGACCTCGACCCAGCCGAAATCGGCCGTGAAGCGCGAATAGCCCATCCCATGTGCAATCTCAAAGACCTGTGACGGATCGTCGCAGAGCGCGGGGAAGGGGGTCGCGACCCGGCCGGTGGCGGGGTCATGGATCAGAATCGCCTCTCCGGGGCGATTGCCCACGGGGTCGTTTGACCAGGGCGTGATCTGGTAGTCGCGCGAATTCTCGGCCCAGGTATAGCTCGCGCCCTCGGCCGAGACGTGGAAACCGAAATCCTCGCGAGCGATGACGTTGATCCACGGATGCGGCGTCGGCCGGTCCGCGCGCAGGCGCATGACATATTCGCGGCCGTTATCGGTGAAGCCGCCATAGCCGTTCCAGAACTGCAGTGGCGTGGGCGCAGGGGGTTGCGCCTGTCGCCGCGCGGGAAGCCTTGGCGGCGTGTCGGCAGCGCGGGGTGGTGTGATGTCCGGCAGGCGATCGATCTGTTCGGCCAGCGTGCCGTTGCGGGTGTGCAGCACGATCCGAGCCGCGGCCAGAAGCGTGTCGTAGCTTTCGGGCGAGATCTGGTCGCGACGGACCGCATGAACGCCCCATTGCGGCATCGGCCCGCCCGCCTGCGCGATGCGAAGATCGCAGAGGTTGCGGATCGCATGCTGCAGATCCTGGATGTAGCTCGCCGCGCGTTCGTTCAGGATGACGATGTCGCAGGGCACCGACCGGACGCGGAGGAATTCGTGCATCTTCAGAGCGCTTGCGACGATCGGAAGATCGGTCTCGTCGTCGATGCGGATCAGGATGATCGGCTGGTCGCCCGAGATCCCCATCGGCCACAGTGACGATTGCGATCCAAGCGCGCCGCGCCGGTCCGGGTCCATCAGCGACAGGTTAAGACGTGGATAGACCAGCAACGCGGCGAAGCGCCGGAACAGGCGCGCCTCTTCCAGCGTGACGCCGACGTGGCGCAACTGAACCTGACTCCACGTCCAGGCAAGACGCAGTTCGTGGTCGAAGACGGTTGGACGTGCGTAATGTGCGGCGGCGTCGTCGCGGGCCTGTTCCGTGTCCGTCATGATGGTCCAGAACACCAGGCTGACCGACTTGCCGGCCGGCAACCGCACGCGGCGGCGGATCGCGAAGATCGGGTCCAGCGTGTGACCCTGTCCACCGCCCAGCGTTGCGCCCGGATCGAACGCCGCCGGATCGGCCAGTGTCCGCCCGCGCCCGATGAAGGCATAGCGGTCCGTTTCGGCCTCGGTCGCCGCTGGCATGGCGCTGTCCGCGCCCGCGACCAGATGCGCCAGATAGCGGGACTGCCCCTTGGGATCGCGGGGACGCCGTTCGGCTACGATCAGGCTGCCGCCGCCCCGGATCTCTGTCTTGACGAACATCTTCGAGAATGCGGGATGCGCGTTGTCCGATGCCGGCTCGTCCAGCACGATCTCGCCATAGGACGTGACCTCGATCGTGCGGTCGCTGCCGGAACGGTTGCGCAGCGTCAGGCGCCGCCCGTCGGCATTGGCTTCGGTCGCGGCGATCACCTCGACCCGGCTTTCGATGGCGTTGGCGGTCTTGAAGAACTCGGCCTTGTGGTCCGAGATGATCGTGCGCGCCTTCTCGTTTTCGCCAGCGCAGGGCGAGGTCGTGGCCGACCACCACTCGCCGCTTTGAACGTCGCGCATCAGAAGGTAGATGCCGCCCCGGTCACAGGTCGGATCGGGATGCCAGCGGTTGACCGCGACCCCGTTCAGGACCGAACGTCCCGACCCGGTGGCCGAGATCGTCGTGGCGAAATGGCCATTCGACAGCAGCGCGACCTCGGTGCGGGCGCGTCCAGGTTCGTCCACGACCGAGATCGATTCCGAAGCCGAGGCATGGCTGATCGTCGCGGCCTCGGTCCGTGAAGGCGCGCGGGTGATCGGCACGATGTCACGGGGCGATTTTTCCTGCAGCAGCAATTCGGCGGCGCGGACCACCGGATCGTCGTGGAAACGGTCGCGGTGGATGCCGTCCAGGACGGTGTTCGCGATGGCCAGAATCGACATGCCGTGGTGATGGGCCATGACGTTGCGCACGACTTCGTGCCGATGCTCACCGCTTTGCCGTGAGGGTGTGAAATCGACTGCGTCGTAGTAGCCCCACGGCCCCAGCGCACCGATATCGGCAAGCCAGGCGAGGTTGCTGACGGCCGCCTTGGGCCGCATCTGCGCCGCAAGGATCGAGGCATAGGGCGCGACGACCGGATCGCCGCCGCCACGCTTCAGCGCCAGGGCGGGCACACCGAATGCATAATACTGGTAGTTCAACTGCCGATCGCGCGCGTTGAAGGCACTTTCCGAAATGCCCCACGGGATCGCCCGGGCGCGGCCATGTTCGATCTGGACCTCGATCGCCATGGCATTGGAATGGTGCAGGATACCGCCCTGACGCTCTCGCATCAGGAGGGGCGGCATCAGATATTCGAACATGCAGCCCGACCAGGACAGCAGCGCACCGCGATTGCCGAACGTGGCGAAGGGGCGGCCAAGCTGGGACCAGTGATCCTTGGGCAGATCGCCCTTGGCGATGGCAAGGAAGGACGTCAGCCGCGCTTCCGATGCCAAGAGGTCGTAGCAGCTTTCGTCCAGTTCGTCCTCGCCTGGGCGATAGCCGATCGACAAAAGCTGCTTGTCGGGTCGCACGAACAGGCTGAAATCCATGCGGAAGGCCAGTGCTCGCGCGCGTTCGGACAGCGTGTGCAGGCGCAGGGTCACGCTGGCCAGCGCGTCGCGTCCCTCGGCCGCAGGTCGCAGAACCTCGTCGCAATTCACCCGCAGGGCGCGCGCCCACCAGAGCAGGTCGGCACTGGCGCGATCATTCTCGGTTGCGTCGAGATCGCCTGCCAGCCGCTCGATGTCGCGGGCCAGAACACCCAGATCGGCGATGCCGACCGGCGCGGTCTGCGGATCGGATTCGACGCTGCGATAGCGTCCGGCAAAGCCCGCCAGCCGCTCTTCCAGCACCTTGCGGACATCGTTCGATCCGCGCCGGCCCGCCGGCAGATCGGCATAGGCACGTTCCAGCAGCGCCAGCGTGTCCGCAAGACCCGTGATCTTGACCTGAACCGCGCTTGCAGTCGCATCGCCCCATCGCCGCAGGCCCGAGGCGAGCGCGATCAAAAGCCCGGCCAGGTTGCCACTGTCCACGGACGAAACGTAGGGCGTGGGCAGGACCGCGAGCGTCCGGGTGTCGTACCAGTTGAAGAAATGTCCGCGATGGCGGGGCATCCGCTCCATCGTTTCCAGCGTCGCCGAAATCCGTCTCAACGCGGTGTCGAAACCGATCCAACCCAGATCGCGCGCCGACATCACGGACATCAGGTAAAGGCCGATATTGGTGGGCGACGTCCGCTCTGCCAGCTTGGGTGCCGGATGATCCTGGAAGTTGTCGGGCGGCAAATGGTTGGTGTCGGGTCCGACGAACTCCTCGAAGAAGCGCCAGGTCTGGCGGCCGATCTGGCGCAACGCCGCATCTTCGGCGGGCGACAGCGACAGCCTGTCCTCTGTCACCAGCGGGCGAGAGATCCGTTCGCCGATCCAGGGCGATGCGATCCACAGGATCGACATGACGCTGGCGACAGGCAGCGCCGACGGGTTGAGCCATGCGGTCGCGGCAAGCGCGAGAAGTCCGATCGCGGGGCTTGCCCAGCCCTTGCTGTAGATCTGCCAGGGCGACGCCGCCGCCTTGCGCGCGGCCTCCCGCGCGGTCGTCCATTCCAGGAGATGTTTGTGGCTGACGAAGCGGCGCCACAGCGCCAGCGCGATCGCGTCGGCCATGTTCGCCGCGCGTTCGGCCACCCCGGTGATCCTCAGCCCCAGTTCCAGCATGTAATTCGCGGCGTCCCGGACCATGCCGCGCAGGTGGTAGCCGACCGCAAGCCCGCGTCGTCTGCGCAGCAGCGCAAGATCGACCTGCAGGATCGCGACCAGAGCCAGAAGGCCGATCAGCGCGATCTGCCACAAGGCTGCGTGCCAGCCGGGCAGGGTCAGCCAACCGGCGATCGACGCCGCGACCCACAGGATCGGCATCAGCGAGCGCCGCAGGTTGTCGAACATCTTGAAGCGTGCCAGCGCGTTCAGGCCGTTCAGGGGATTGACGATGAACGGCAGCAACTGCCAGTCACCGCGCGTCCATCGATGCTGGCGGCTGGCTTCGGTCGCCGCGCGCAAGGGGAAATCCTCGACCACCTCGACATCGGTGACCAGCGCCGCGCGGGCCAGCGAGCCCTCCAGCAAGTCGTGGCTCAAGACCGTGTTTTCAGGAATGCGGCCGGCCATCGCCGCCTCGAACGCGTCGACATCGTAGATGCCCTTGCCGGTGAAACTGCCTTCGGCGAACAGGTCCTGATACAGGTCCGACACGGTGAAGACGTAGGGGTCAAGACCGCGGTTTGTCGAAAAGATGCGCTGGAAGATCGATGCTTCGGGTCCGGTGGTCAGCGAGGGCGTGACGCGCGGCTGCATGATCGCGTGACCCCGGATGACGACGCCATCCTCGCGTGCGACGGGCGTGTTCACGGGGTGGGCCATCTTGCCGACCAGCGCCGTGACCGTCTCGCGGGGCAGTCGGGTGTCGCTGTCCAGTGTGATGACATAGCGCACGCCTTCGGGCGGCGTCGGGCCGGTGTCGATGAACGAGGTGTCGGCGTGGCCGCGCAGCATCTCGTTCAGCTCGGCCAGCTTGCCGCGCTTGCGCTCCCACCCCATCCAAACGCCTTCCGCCTCGTTCCAGACGCGGCGGCGGTGCAGCAGGAAAAAGCGGCGCGTGCCGTTGTGGTCATAGCGATCGGCCAGCGCATCGATCCGCTCGCGTGCGGCGCTGAGAAGACGATCGTCGTCGGGCTCGTGTTCACGCGGTGCATCGCGCCAATCGGTCAGCAGCGCGAAGATCACCTCGCCGCGCGGGTTGGCGAGGTAATGGGACTCGATCATCTCGGCCAGTTCGTCCACCGCGTCGAGGCTCGAGATCATGCCCGGAATGACCACCAGCGTCCGCGCTTCGGGCGGGGGGCCGTCGGCATGGAAATCCATGGCGGGCAGCCGTTGCGGCCTGACCGTGCGCGCCGCAATGAACGAGATCAGGCGCAGCGCGGTTTCCGACGCCGGAATCACGGCAAGGACCAGCAACAGGACCACGGACCAGCCCGGCAGCGACGCGGGCAGAAGCAGGTGAAGGCCCAGGACCAGCAGCGCTGTGATGACGGCCATCGGCACGGCGATGCCCAGCCAGCCGAGGCGGCGGAACCCATCGTCGAACCGTTCGCTGATCGTCGGGCGATACCCGCAGGCCTCTTCGAAGCGATGCTGCTCTGCGCCTACCAGAAGATGTCCGATCACCTTGTGCGGATGGGCGTCTTCCGCCAGTTCCAGCACAAGCTGCGCGACCTGCATTTCGCTCAGCGTCGAACGCCGGGCTATGCGTTCGATCACGGTGCGGTAATCCGACCGGGTAGGCTTGTCGAGGCGACCGAACTCGGTCCCGTCGCTCAGCAGACGGTCGATGCGGCTGACACCTTCGAACCAGCGCAGCCAGTCGATGTCGCCCAGTTTCCGCAAGCTGCGAATGATGTTGCCGGTGGTGACGTTCCCGCTCGATTGGCGGGTGTATTCCGCCTGAACCGCGCGATCGATCGCGTCGGCGCGGCCCAGTTGGCGCTCGACCGCGGCCAGCGCCATCTGCGCGCTGTCGCCGCCGTCTCGCAGCCGGTAGAGCAGTTGAACGGCGACCGTGTCGTGCCGGATCATCGCCGCCTCGCGCGCGACCCGCGCCTCGATATCGGCGCGACCGGTCGCGTCGGCCAGCGAATCCGCGATCCGGTTGCCTTCGAACCGGCGCAGTCGCGCGATCGCTACGCGCTCCGCCAGACGACGCAGGTTCTCTATCAGGATGAAGCGCAGGAAGGTGGGGATTGCCCACAGTTCGGCGATTTCGAGCACGCTTTCAGACTGATACCCCTCAAGGAAAGCGGTCAGTTGGCCGTCCTCGATCTCGGAATTGGTCAGCGCGACGAAATACCAGGCAATGATCAGCGCGCGCGGCATTTCCCGGCCGTCGGCCAGCGGCTGGCGCGGCAGGTTCCGAAGGAAATTGCGGTCGAACCCTTCGCGCAGCTGGCGCAGGTTTTCCTCGACCATGTGGTGGTTGTCGATCAGCCATTCGGCGGCGGGGGTGATCAACTCGCCGGATTCGGCCGCCTCTACCGCGTGAAGGTAAAGCGACTGAAGCGCCAGCCGGTTCTCGTCCAGACGACGCAAGGGATCGTCAGGCGTGGCCCGCAGGTCGGGATGCGACATCCGGGCCAGATCGCGACCGGCTTCAGTCAGATCGCGACCGGTCCAGAAATCGAAGCGGATCGGTTCGGGACCATGGCTGCGAGAGCCGAGCGAGAAGGTGCCGTTGCGCCCGAACATGCGCTGATGAAACATGCCGCTTCTCCTTCAGAACAAGCGGCAAGGTTATCGGCTGGCCGGGCAAGCGCAAGGGCGGCTGACAAGACGACTGCGGACCTAATTTGGAAGCGCGAACGTTGAAAAATGATTACGCTGTCTTGTTTTAGGGCCTAAATTGAATGTGTGGCGCGATTTGTCGGCGTCGCAGCCGGAAGATCGTGAACGCCAGTCACGGGCTTGCTGCCTGCGCTTTAGGCATCTGCAGCCCTGATCGGATCACCCGCTAGTCGGCACCGACCGCTTCGGGGACGAGCGCACCACGCGCGCCGATCACGCGACGGCTCAGCTCATGAGCCCTGCGGATCGCATCGGCGATCGGGGCGCCGTCGATCCTGGCGGCAAGGTAGCCTGCGTTGAAGCTGTCGCCCGCTGCGGTCGTATCGACGGGAATGTCGCGGACCAGCCCGTCGACCGATCCCTCGCCCTCTGACCCACCGTAATGGACCGGCGCACCGCCGGCCTTGACGATCACCTGCTGCGCGCCACAGCGGCGGTATCGCGCGATCGTCGCGGCCGGGCCGGTATCGTCAAAATGCTGTTGTTCATCGTCGAAGCTGGGCAGGATCAGGTCCGAGCCGCCGGCCATCGTCTCGATCCAGTGGCGCATCGTGGCGGCGTCGCTCCACAGCCGGGGACGCAGGTTCGTATCGAATACGATCCGCGTACCTTGCCGGCGCGCGTCGGCCAGGGCCGCGATCAGGCGTTGGCGCCCGTCTTCCGGCAGGATCGCCAGCGTGATCCCCGACAGATAGGCGATGTCGCAATCCGTCAGCGCCCTCTGCAGCGTCGGCGCGTCGTCCGCTAGGCGACGGGCTGCGGAACTGTCGCGCCAGTAGGCGAAACTGCGTTCGCCATCGGTCAGCGTGATCGCGTAAAGCCCGATCTCGCGGTCCGGGTCGCGGCCCACCGTGCTGGCATCGATTCCCTCGGCGTCGAGGAAATCGATCATCTTCTGCGAAAACTCGCCAGAGCCGACGCGGCTGAAATAGCCAATCCGCCATTCAAGCGGCAGCAGGCGCCGCAGGTACCAGGCTGTGTTCAGCGTGTCGCCCGCCACGCCGAGCCGCCACAGACCGCTGTCGCCGGTCTGGGATAATTCGACCATCGCCTCGCCGATGCAGAGGATGCGTCCGCTCATGCCGAGGCTTGCCAGGACAACGCGCGCTCGACCCCGCGAAGTTCGGCTAGCCCCTTCAGCCGCCCGATGGCGGGGTAACCCGGCTGGCCGCCGCGCCCGATATCGTCAAGGATGTCCTGCCCGTGGTCGGGACGCATCGGGATTTGCGCATCCGCGCGACCCGCAGCCTTACGGCGTGCCTCCTCGCGCAGGACGGCGTCGATCAGCGCGACCATGTCGGTCTGTCCCCCCAGATGTTCATCCTCGAAGAACGAGGCGGGCGCGGTGTCGGCATCACGGCGCACATTGCGCAGATGCAGGAAGTGAACCCGGTCGCCCAGTCGTTCCATCATCCCGGGAAGGTCGTTGTCGGGCCGTGCCCCGAGCGAGCCGGAGCATAGCGTGATCCCGTTTGCAGGCAGGTCCACAGCCGCCATCCGCTCAGCATAATCTGCCTCGGACGACATGATCCGGGGCAACCCCAGAAGCGGGAAGGGTGGGTCGTCGGGGTGACAGCACAGGCGGACGCCAAGATCCTGCGCGACCGGTGTCACCATTTCCAGGAAGGCATGGAAGTTCTGGCGCAGCACCGCGTCGGTGACTGGCTTGTAGCTGTCGAGCAGGGCCCGCACGTCGTCGAGGCTGAAACTTTCGGCGGCGCCGGGCAGGCCGAAGACGGTGTTCCGCGCAAGCTCTGCGCGCCGGTCGTCCGTCATCTCGGCAAAGCGCCGGTCAGCCTCGGCGCGCACGCTTTCGGGAAAGTCCTCGGCTGCGCCGGGGCGCGCCAGGATGTGAATGTCAAACGCGGCGAAATCGATGAGGTCAAAGCGCATGCAGCGCGCGCCGTTCGGTCGGCGCCACGCCAGATCGGTCCGGGTCCAGTCCAGCACGGGCATGAAATTGTAGCAGATCACTTCGATCCCCGCAGCGTGCAGGTGCCGCATCGAGGTGATCCAGTTATCCACATGCGCGCGCCAGTCGCCGGTCTGCGTCTTGATCGCCTCGCTGACAGGCAGGCTTTCGACCACGTCCCAGCCCAGACCCGACGGCGCGCCGTCGGCCATCACCGACACCGCCTGCTGACGTTTCCTGATCTCGTCGGGTGACCAGATTGCGCCGGTCGGGATGTGGTGCAGGGCCGTCACAACGCCCTGAACCCCGGCCTGCAGCATGTCGTCGATCGAGACCCGATCTTTCGGACCGAACCAGCGCCAAGTATGTTTCATGAATTCTCCCTCAGGTCGTGCGGCTGGTCAGCGTCCCAGCATCTCGGGCTGCTCGCTGCGAAGCCGGTCCAGCGTATCTTCGATCCGCGCAAGGTGGTCGCCGATCGCTGCGACCGCGGCATCGGGGTCGCGGTCGCGCAGCGCCTGCAGGATCACCCGATGCTCGTTCATCGCGTTGCCGGCGTTGTAGGACAGAGAGGTATAGCGCGCACGGTCCATGTGACCCTTGTTGTCACGCACCAGCGCCCAGACGAAATCGTAACCCGCATAGGTGCAGATGTCGTAATGGAAGCGATCGTCCAGCCGATGGAACAGGCGCCGGTCGTCGGCGGCGATCGCGGCTTCCTGTTGGCGGATCAACGCCTCCAAAGCGTCGTGCTGCACGCTGGTCAGTCGATGAGCGGCCTCGCGCAGGCAGGCGGTCTCCAGCGACAGGCGGATGAAATGTGCTTGCCGGATGGCTTCTTCGGAAATCGGGGTGACAACTGTGGCTCGCTGCGGGCGGATCACGATGAAGCCCAGCTGCGACAGGCGGAAGAACGCGTCGCGAACCGGCTGGCGGGAAACGCCCATCTGCGCGGCCACCTCGGATTCCGAGATCCGCGTGCCGGGCGGCAGGCTCAGGTCGATGACCCGCTCGTAAAGAACGTCATAAATCTGGTCGGTGATGGTCTGCGCACGAACGTCATCAAGCGCGGGAAGGATCGCGGCGGCGGAAGCGTCGGTCATCGCATGTCCATTCCCGAGGTTGACGTTGATTGCGGACTAGCATATTAGACGATCACGCGGATCGCAAGCGTCGATCTCAGGGGGAGCCTGCGCGTGACATTGCTGGACGAGGACAGGCTGTTTCCGACTGATCACGGGCTTCGCGCCCTGGCGCGGCAGCTTTACGATACGGTCAAGGACCTGCCGATCATCAGCCCGCACGGCCATACCGATCCCCGCTGGTATGCCGAAGATCAGGCATTCCCCGATCCCGCGCAGCTTTTCGTCACGCCTGACCATTACGTCTTCCGGATGCTTGCCTCGCAGGGTGTGGCATTGACCGATCTTGGCGTGCCGCGCGTGGATGGCGGGGCGACCGAGACCGACGGGCGCGAGATCTGGCGGTTGTTCGCGAGCCATTACCACCTGTTCCGGGGAACACCGTCGCGGCTTTGGCTGGATCATTCGTTCCAGCATGTGTTCGGGATAGACCGGCGCCTGTCGGCCGAGACGGCAGACTGGTACTACGATCACATCGCCGACTGCCTCGCGCGGCCCGAATTCCGTCCCCGCGCGCTGTTCGAGCGTTTCAACATCGAGGCGATCTCGACCACCGAGCCGGCCACCGACGATTTGCGATGGCACCGGATGATCCGCGACAGCGAATGGAATGGTCGCGTCATCACCGCCTATCGCCCCGATGGCGTGATCGATCCGGAGATGGCGGAGTTTGCCGACAATGTCGCGCTGATGGGCGAACAGACCGGCTTCGACACGTCGACCTGGGCAGGCTATCTCGACGCGCACCGCGCCCGTCGGGCGTTCTTCAAGGAGGTTGGCGGCGCGACATCCACCGATCACGGCCATGCCAGCGCCCGGACCGAGGATCTGCCGCATGACGAAGCCGAGGCGCTGTTCGCGAAGGCGCTCGCCGGCACCTGCTCGGCTGACGAAGCCGATGCGTTCCGCGGCCATATGCTGACCGAAATGGCGCGGATGTCGATCGAGGATGGTCTGGTGATGCAGATCCACCCCGGGTCGCGCCGCAACCATAACGACGCGGTGATGGCCGCGCATGGTCGCGACAAGGGTTACGACATCCCCGGCCGCACGGATTACGTCACCGCCCTGCGTCCGCTTCTGAACGCGGTCGGCATGGACAAGCGGCTGACGCTGATCCTGTTCACGCTGGACGAGACATCCTACGCCCGAGAACTGGCACCGCTGGCGGGTGCCTGGCCATGCCTTCGGCTTGGCCCCGCATGGTGGTTCCACGACAGCGCCGAGGGGATGCGGCGTTTCCGCGAGATGACGACGGAAACGGCGGGTTTCTACAACACCGTCGGCTTCAACGACGACACCCGCGCCTTCTGCTCGATCCCCGCGCGTCACGACGTCGCGCGCCGCGTCGATTGCGCGTATCTCGCCACGCTGGTCGGCACGGGACGCCTGGCCGAGGACGAGGCGCATGAGGTTGCCCACGACCTGACCTACGGCCTGGCGAAACGGGCCTACAAACTGTGACAATCACCAAGGGAGGAAAGACAATGAAACTGACGACGACGACCCTGGCCGGGCTTCTGCTTTCGGCCGCCCTCGTGACCGGCGCCTCGGCGCAGAACTGCGAACTGACGCTGCGCTCGTCCGACACGCATCCGGACGGTTATCCGACCGTCGAGGGCGTGAAGGCCATGGCCGAAGAGGTCAAGGAAAAGACCGATGGCCGCATCTGCATCGAGGTCTTCCCCTCGGCCCAGTTGGGCGAGGAGAAGGACACGATCGAGCAGACCCAGTTCGGCGTGATCGACATGGTCCGCGCGTCCTTCGGCACGTTCAACGACATCGTTCCGGACACGCAGCTCTTCTCGCTGCCCTATCTGTTCCGGTCCGAACAGCACATGCACAAAGTCATGGACGGCCCGATCGGAGACGAACTGGGCGAAGCCTTTGCCGAGAAGGATCTGGTGGCGCTGGCCTATTACGACGGCGGTGCACGCAGCTTCTACAACAGCCAGAAGCCGATCCAGTCGATCGAGGACCTGCAGGGGATGAAGTTCCGCGTCATGCAGAACGATGTCTTCGTGGACATGATGGACGCGCTTGGCGCCAATGCGACCCCGATGCCCTACGGAGAGGTCTATTCGGCGATCCAGACCGGCGTCATCGACGGCGCCGAGAACAACTATCCCAGCTACGACAGTTCGGGACACGCCGAAGTGGCGAAATACTTCACCTTGGACCAGCACCTGATGGTGCCGGAACTGGTCGCGATGTCTAAGATGACCTGGGACAAGCTGTCGCCCGAGGATCAGGAGATCGTGCTCACGGCCGCCCAGAACTCTGCCGTTCTGGAACGCAAGCTGTGGGCCGAACAGGAAGAGGCGTCGCGCGCCAAGGTCGAGGAAGCGGGTGCCGAGATCATCGCCGATATCGACAAGCAGCCCTTCATCGATGCGATGGCCCCGGTCTACGAGAAATATGTGACCACGCCCGAGGCGCAGGACCTGGTCCAGCGCATCCGCGACACCGAATGAACGTCGGGCTGTCCGCGCCCGGTGCGCGGGCGGCCGTTTCTTTCGCAGGATCGACACCATGCGCGACTTGAGCGAACGACTGGCGGTGATCACCGGCCATCTTGCCAGACTGGGCCTGTGGGTCGCGGGGATCGGCCTTGTACTGATGACCGCCTTCGTCTTCGCGCAGGTCTTCTATCGCTACGTGATCGGGTCGAGCCTATTCTGGGCCGAACCGGCCAGCGTGATGCTGATGGGCTGGTTCATCTTCCTCGGCGCGGCCGTCGGCGTGAAGGAGGGGTATCACCTGTCCTTCGACGTCGGTCTGATGGTCATGCCCGAAACGTGGCGGCCATGGTTTCACAGCCTGTCCGATCTGGTGGTGATGGCCTTCGGCTTCGGCATGGCCTTCTACGGCTGGCAACTCGCCGCGAAGGTTGCGGGCGGGATCGTGCCGGGTCTCGGCGTTTCCAGGATCTGGGATTTCGCACCGGTGATCGGGGGCGGCGTCCTGCTGGTCCTGTTCTCGATCGAGCGCATCCTGCGCCGCGCGGCGGGGCTGAAGACGGCGCGCTTCGGCGACATGGACGATGCCGCAGACGGCGAGGTGGATGGCGAGGCGGACGGCGCCCGCGCACGCGACATGCTGGACCGGGGGTAGGACGGCGATGGAATACTGGATACTCTTCGGCAGCTTCGCCGGTCTTTTACTGATCGGCACGCCGGTCGCCTTCTGCCTTGGCGCATCGAGCTTCTTCACCGTGCTCTATCTCGGCCTGCCGCCCGTCGTCGTCTTCCAGCGGCTGAATTCCGGTATCTCGGTGTTTGCGCTGATGGCGATCCCGTTCTTCATCTATTCGGGCGACCTGATGGTGCGCGGCGATATCGCCCGAAGACTGGTGGCGCTGGCCGGATCGCTGGTCGGCCATCTTCGCGGTGGGCTGGGGCAGGTCAACATCATGGCCTCGCTGATGTTCGGCGGCGTGTCCGGCTCGGCCGCGGCCGATGCCTCGGCGGTCGGCGGGCTGATGGTCCCGCAGATGAAGGCCCGCGGCTACGATGTTGATTACGCGGTGAACATCACCGTGGTCAGTTCGATCATCGCGCTGCTGATCCCGCCCAGTCACAACATGATCATCTATTCGATCGCCGCCGGCGGCCGGTTGTCGATCGCCGACCTATTCACGGCTGGCATCCTGCCCGGTCTTCTGCTGGCGCTGATGCTGATGGCTGCGGCCTGGTATGTCGCCCGCAAGAAGGGTTATCCGACCGAGGCGTTTCCGGGCTTTCGCATGATGGGCGCGCTGTTCGTATCGGCGGTGCCCGGCCTGATCCTGATCGCCATCATCTTCGGTGGCGTCCGCTCGGGCCTGTTCACCGCATCGGAATCCTCGAACGTGGCGGTGGTCTACGCACTGCTCGTCACCGCCATCGTCTATCGAAGCCTGCCGTGGTCAGAGTTCGTCGAGGCGACCAAGGGCGCGGTCCGCACGACATCGATGGTGCTTCTCGTCATCGGCTGCGCGGCCTGTTTCGGCTGGCTTCTGGCCTACATGCGGGTGCCCGCGCAGCTGGTCGCGATGCTGGAAAGCATCTCGGACAACCCGCTGGTCATCCTGCTGCTGATGAACGTGATGTTGCTGGTTCTTGGCACCTTCATGGACATGTCGCCGCTGATCGTGATCACCACGCCGATTTTCTTGCCCGTCGCGCAGGCCTTCGGCGTCGATCCGGTTCATTTCGGGGTGATCCTGATCCTGAACCTCGGCATCGGACTTTGCACGCCACCCGTGGGGGCGGTGCTGTTTGTCGGCTGCGCGGTCGGTCGGATCAGCATCTGGCAGGCGATGCGCACGATATGGCCGTTCTACGGCGCTGCCTTCGCGACCCTGATGCTGGTCACCTACATTCCCGCGCTGTCGCTGTGGCTGCCGTCCATCTTCCGCTGAGGAGAATTCCCATGCCCGATCCCGTCCGCACGGTCATCGCCGATCATCCTGACCTGATGGTGGTCCGCTTCGCTTTCCAGAGCGGAGACGAAGGGGCGCTGCACAGCCATCCGCACGTCCAGTCGACCTATGTGCAATCCGGCCGCTACCGCTTTACGGTGGATGGCGAGCCGCGCGAGATCGGGCCGGGCGATGCCTTCGTCATCCCCTCGGGCGCCGAACACGGCTGCCTCTGCCTCGAAGCGGGGGTGCTGATCGACAGCTTCACCCCGCGCCGAGACGATTTTCTTTGAAAGGACCTTCCATGACCCATGTCGAGACCCGTCACGCGATCCATCAGGACCACGCCAAGGGCATGGACACCGATGAACTACGACGCCACTTCCTGGCCGAAGGCCTGTTCACCGAGGGCGAGATCCGGCTGGTCTATACCCACTACGACCGCTTCGTGGTCGGGGGTGCGGTGCCTGCTGGCGGAAGCCTGACCCTCGACCGGATAGAGGAGACCAAGACCGACACCTTCCTGGAACGGCGCGAAATGGGGATCGTTAACATCGGCGACGCCGGCCGGGTCGAAGCCGGCGGCGACGGCTGGGATATGGAGAAGGGCGATGTCCTCTACCTCGGCATGGGCAGCGGCGCGGTGACGTTTTCGGGGCATGGACGGTTCTACATCACCTCGGCCCCTGCACACCGGACCTTCCCGTCGCGCCTGATCACGGTCGGCGAGGCAAAAGAGGTCAAGATGGGCGCGGACGAGACCAGCAACAAGCGCACCATCCGCCAATTCATCCACCCACTGGTCATGGAAAGCTGCCAGCTGGTTCTGGGCTACACGACGCTCGAGGACGGCTCGGTCTGGAACACCATGCCGGCCCATGTCCACGACAGGCGGATGGAAGCGTATCTGTATCACGGCATGGACGAGGAAAGCCGCGTGCTGCATCTGATGGGCGAGCCGACGCAGACCCGTCATATGTTCGTCGCGAACGAGCAGGCGGTGATCTCTCCGCCGTGGTCAATCCATTCCGGCGCGGGGATCGGGGGCTACACGTTCATCTGGGCGATGGCGGGTGACAATGTCGATTACACCGACATGGATTTCTGCCAGCCGAAGGACCTCAAATGAACGCGTTTTCTCTGGACGGACGCACCGCGCTTGTCACCGGTGCGAACACCGGCATCGGCCAGGCTATCGCGGTCGCGCTGGCGGGCGCAGGGGCCGAGGTGATCGCGGCGGGGCGCAGCGATTGTGCAGAGACGGTTGCGATGATGGGCTCCGGTCGCGCGCTGCATCTGGATTTCGCCGATCCGATGGCAGCCCGCGATGTCTTCTCATCCGAGCGGATCGATATTCTCGTGAACAACGCCGGCATCATCCGGCGCGAGGATGCCGTCGATTTCTCGGAAGCCGACTGGGACGACGTCATCGACGTGAACCTGAAGGCGCTGTTCTTCACGTGTCAGGCCTTTGCCAAAGCCGCGCTGCCGCGAGGGGTGGGCAAGATCGTCAACATCGCATCGCTGCTGTCGTTTCAGGGCGGCATCCGCGTGCCGTCCTACACGGCCAGCAAGCATGGCGTCGCGGGGCTGACCAAGCTGATGGCGAATGAATGGGCCGCGCGCGGGCTGAACGTGAACGCCATTGCGCCGGGCTATATCGAGACGAACAACACCGAGGCGCTGCGCGCCGATCCCGACCGCTCGAAGGCCATCCTCGACCGCATCCCGGCTGGTCGCTGGGGCCAGCCCGAGGACATCGCGCAGACCGCCGTATTTCTTGCCGCACCGGCCTCGGACTACATCAACGGTGCTGTGCTGAACGTCGATGGAGGCTGGCTTGCCAGATAGACTTCATCGCGAACCATCCAGCGCGTCCGCCGGTATCGTCCATCTGGGACTCGGCGCGTTTTTCCGTGCGCATGGGGCCGTTTACGTGGCAGAGGCCATGGAAGCCGAGGGCGGCGATTGGGGGATCATCGGCGTCTCGCTGCAATCGCCGGGTACACGGGATCGGCTGAAACCGCAGGGCTGGGCCTACACGGCGGTCGAGCTTGGTCCCGACGGTGAGACGCCACGGATCGTCGAAGTGTTGCGCGACGTCCTTGTCGCGCCAGAGGATGCGAGGGCGGTGCTGGACGCGATGGCCGCGCCGACGACCCATATCGTCAGCCTCACAGTCACCGAGAAAGGCTATTGCCACGAACCGGCCACCGGCCGGCTGAACCGGGATCACCCCGACATCCGGCATGATCTGAGAATCCCGTTGCCGAAATCGGCGCCGGGCTTTCTGGTCCGCGCGCTGCAGGCGCGGCGTGATGCGGGACATCCGCCCTTTACCGTTCTCTGCTGCGACAACCTGCCTGAAAACGGCCGCGTCGTTCGCGGCGTCGTTCTGGACCTCGCGCGGCTGATCGATCCGGCGTTGGCCGACTGGATCGAAAGCGAAGGCGCATTTCCATCGACGATGGTGGACCGCATCGCGCCGGCGACGACCGATGCCGATCTCGACCGGTTGGAGGCAGCGACCGGCATCCGCGACGACGCGGCGGTGATGCACGAGCCGTTCCGGCAATGGGTGATCGAGGACGACTTCTGCGGTCCGCGCCCGGCCTTCGAGAAGGTCGGCGTCGAGATGGTCGCCGATGTGACTCCGTTCGAGCACATGAAGCTGCGTATGCTGAACGGCACACATTCCAGCCTCGCCTATCTGGGCTACCTGGCGGGACACGAAACGATCGCCGAGACCATCGCCGATCCGGTCTTTTCGAATTTCGTGCGCAGGCTGTGGCGGGACGAGATCATTCCCGTCCTGACGCCGCCGCCCGGCGTTGATCTGGCGGGCTATGCCGATGCGCTGCACGACCGATACGCCAATCCCGGCATTCGTCACCGGACATGGCAGATCGCGATGGATGGCAGCCAGAAGCTGCCGCAGCGCATCTTTGGGACGATTGCCGAAGGTCGTGCCGCGGGACGTGACATGTCCGGCCTCACGCTGGCGGTTGCGGGGTGGATTCGCTACGTTTCGGGTCGCGACGAGAAGGGGAAAGCGATCGAGGTCAAGGACCCTCTGGCCGACAAGCTCGCGGCGCAATGGACTGACGATCCTGCCAACACGGTTCGAAACATGCTTGCGCTGAGCGAGGTGTTCCCGGCGGTGCTGCGCGATGATGACGGCTTTGCCCGCGCGCTGACCGAGGCGCTGGCGGGCCTGATCTCGGACGGGGCGCGCGCCAGCGTCGCGCGGCGAGGCGATGCGTGAACCGCTGATCCTGAACGAGTCGGACAATGTCGCGATCCTGACCGAAAAGGGCATCGCGCCGGCTGGTCACAAGATCGCGCGGCAGGCGATCGCGAAGGGCGCGCCGATCCTGAAATTCGGCCAGATCATCGGATTCGCGACGACGGACATCTTGGCGGGCGACCATGTCCACAGCCACAATTGCGCCTTTGGCGAACATGGGTCGGACTATCGTCCCGGTGCCGCGCTGGCCGAGGCTCGGGCGGCGCTGGCCGCGCATCCCCGCGACGGACTGACCTTCCAAGGCTATCACCGCGCAGGCGGGCAGGTCGGCACGCGTAATTTTGTCGCGCTGGTGTCGACCGTGAACTGTTCGGCCACGGTCATCCGGCGCGCGGCTGAAGAACTGCGCATCGAAGGTGCGCTCGAGCCGTTTCCGAATGTCGATGGCGTCGTCGCTTTCGCGCATGGCTCTGGCTGCGGAATGGCCGACAGCGGGCCCGGCTGGCTTGCGCTGCAGCGTGTTCTGACAGGGCATGCAGGTCATCCCAATGTCGGTGCTGCCTTGTTCGTGGGCCTCGGCTGCGAGGTGATGCAGATCGCCCGGATGAAACAGGACCTGGGTGAGGCCGCACACTTCCACGGGCTGACCATCCAGGACAACGGCGGCACGCGGCGGACCATCGACGCGATCAAGGCGCGGGTCCGCGATCTGCTTCCGGCGGTGAACGACGTGACACGCGCGCCGGCCGCCGTCTCGGCCCTGAGGATCGGGCTGCAATGCGGGGGCTCGGACGGGTTTTCCGGGATCACCGCCAATCCCGCGCTTGGGCTGTCCAGCGACATGCTGGCCGCGCAGGGCGCATCGGTCGTGCTGTCCGAGACACCCGAGATCTACGGCGCCGAACGCCTGCTTCTGGACCGCGCCGCCAGCCCAAAGGTGGCCGACAAGCTGCTGGAACGGATCGCATGGTGGCGCGACTATACCGCGAAGAACGGCGCGTCGCTCGACAACAATCCCAGCCCCGGCAACAAGGCGGGCGGGCTGACCACGATCCTTGAAAAATCGCTGGGCGCCGTCGCCAAGGCCGGGCAAGCGCCGCTGGAAGCCGTGCTGGATTATGCCGAGCCGATCACCGCGCCGGGCCTGAACTTCATGGACACGCCCGGCTATGATCCGGTTTCGGCCACGGGTCAGATCGCCGGCGGGGCGCAGTTGATCGTGTTCACCACCGGGCGCGGATCCGCCTTCGGCTCCAAACCCGCCCCGACGCTGAAGCTGGCCACGAACAACGCGCTGTTCCGCGCGATGCCCGACGACATGGACTTGAATTGCGGCGATATCCTGTCGGACGGGGTCAGCCTCGCCGACAAGGCGCGCGAGATCGTCGATCTCATCCTGACGACGGCATCCGGCCAGCCTAGCCGCAGCGAGGCATTGGGGCTGGGTGACAACGAGTTCGTGCCATGGCAGATCGGCGCGGTGGTCTGAACTCCGCTTGTCTGTAAACGATTACAGCCCTACTCTCGCAAGTGCGAGGCCGGGGGAGAGACGCGATGGCGCAGCGGGCCGCCCGTATTCAGGATGTGGCGCGTGCGGCCGGGGTGTCCACGGCGACGGTCAGCCGTGCCCTGTCGAACCCTGACCTTCTGTCGGACAGCACGCGCGAGACGGTGTTCGCCGCGATCCGCGCCACCGGCTATCGGGTCAACCAGGCGGCGCGGAACCTGCGTAAGCAGCGGGCGGGCGCGATCCTGGTTCTGGTGCCCAATCTGGGCAATCCGTTCTTCTCGCAGATCCTGTCGGGTCTGGCCGAAGGCTTCGCGGGCAGCGCCTATTCGGTCCTGATCCTCGACACGGCGAACCTGTCTGGTGCCGGTCATGGACTGGCCGAATATTTCCTCGATGCGCGGATCGACGGGATGATCTCGCTTGACGGAGCGATTTCCAAAGCGGCGTTGCAGCAGCTGACGCGGCACGATCTGTCGGATCGTTTCGTCTGCGCCTGCGAATGGGTCGCGGATGCGCCGCTGCCATCGGTCCGGTCCGACAACGTTGCCGGCGCGGGCATGGCGATCCGCTATCTTCACGGGCTGGGGCACAGGCGCATCGCCCATGTCACCGGTCCCGCCGACAACGTGCTGACGCAGGCGCGGCGCGAGGGCGTTCTGGCCGCGCGGGCCGAGTTGGATCTGCCGTCGCGGCCCGACTGGATCATCCGGGGCGATTTCTCACTGACCTCGGGGCGTGAGGCAGCCGGGCGTATCCTGGCGCTGACGGGCGAGGATCGGCCGAGTGCCGTCTTCTGTGCATCCGATGCGATGGCCTTCGGGCTGATCGCGGCCCTGCAGGCCGCTGGCATCCGTGTGCCGCAGGACATATCGGTGATCGGCTTCGACGACATAGACTTCGCCGAGTTCTACATTCCCGCGCTGACGACGATCCGGCAGGATCGGCCGAGCCTGGGTCGCATCGCGGCCGAGATGTTGCGCGAACGGCTGGATAATGCGGCGGTTTCCAAGACCCCGCCCGATGCAGGCGAGGTCAGGCTGGTCCCGGTCGAACTGGTCGTCAGGGAAAGCTGCGGCGCGCCTGCCTGACGGTCAGACTCCTCAGGGCGCGGGTGCGGCCGCTTTCTGATCGTCTGCAGCGATGCTTTCGCCCCATAGCCGGCAGGTTTCCTCGTAGGCCGGATAGATGCCGCGACGCACGATCACCGCGGCGATCAGCGGCGCGACGAAAGGCGGGCAGCCGACCGCGATCATTGCGGCGGCCAGTGCGCCGGTCAGCGCGGTGTCCGACAGGTTCAGTGCGCCGCGCAGCTTCTCGCGCTCGCCCTTTGTGGCAGGATCATCGCCGCAAAGCAGGGCGTAAAGTTCGCGTTGCTGGCGCGCCAGAACCCGCCCGCCCAGCTTGCGGAAGACATCGCCCACCCCTTCGACGCCGCCCGTCGTCAGTTCCAGCGATAGGGTGTCGGCGGCTCCGGGATCGAGTTCGAGGATCGTCTGCCTGCGGCCAAGCTCGTCCAGCAGCCGATCCTCGGACGTGTCCAGAAGACGTGAGACGGCTTCGGTATCCGCAACATCCAGCGGACGCTCGACAGGTTTCGGAACGATCACGTCCACACTCTCCAGGCCGCCGCCAGCATTTGCAGCAGCTCGGATCTTCTGCGCTGGTCCGGCATAGCCGACGCTGGTTGGATGCAACTCGTCATACCAGTTGCCGGGATCGACGGTCCTTCGCGTGTCGGCGATCCGGACGCGCCCGCCGAACTTCCGGGCCATCACGATCAGGCTGTCGTGGAAACGGTCGATCAGGATGTGCAGGATCGCGCGTTGCAGGCCCGGGTCGTTGATGCCCAGCTTGGCCAGCGGCCGTCCAAGCCAGCGTCCGGAATTGGGCAGCGCGTAATCGTAGCAGTGGCAGACGACCTTGCCCGCGCCCGCGCTCAGCCCCGTTTCGATGATGTCGGCGTAGATGCGCATGGTCGACGACAGCAGCGCGTCGAACGTGTCCTGAACATAGTCTTCGGGGCGAAGCCCTGCCTTGAAGCTTGCGACGTGCCGTTCCAGACTGCCGCCGCCAAGCACGTCGTTGCCGCCGCCTGACAGCAGCAGGTAATCGGGTTTCTCGCTGCGGACCGAGACGCCGATCTCGTCCTGTCGCGCCATGTCGCGAAGCAGATCGCCAGCCGCACTGTTGTCATAGATGGCCCAGCGGTCCGACAGATGGTCGATCACGTCGTCCAGCAGCAGCGGATACTGGAACCAGCTGTCACCTTCGGCCACCACCTTGGGGCCCGACCAGCCCTTGGCGACGCGGGCGCGATAGCGCTGATTGCGACGCCAGCGGGCGACCTTGTTCAGCGAGCCGAGCGCCATCGCCGACTCCAGGCCACCCGCCGCGACACGATCGGGGTTCACGACGACGCTGGGCTGCAAGGCCTGGCTTTCCAGCGGATCGATCATGACATAAGGGCGCAGCGCGCTGTCCGGCACATCGGGGTCCATCAGCATCCGTTCGAACTCGGTTCGCGTGATCTGTTCGGTCATCATCAAGCTTCCCTGTTGGTGGCGCGGCTGCGCCGGCCGGTTCGGATCAGTTCAATCGATCAGGCGCCAAGGTCGAGCCAGACCTCCATCACGCCCTCGTCCGCGGCGAACTTGCTGTCGTAGAGCGGCACCATTGCGACGCTGCCCGTCACGCCGGCATCGACCAGCGCATTGGCGACCTGCTGGGCCAGCGGCGCATCGTCCTGGTGAAAATATCGGATTTCCGACAGTCCGCGGGCCGAGGGCGTCCGCTCGGCCTTGGGCGCAATGAAGCCCTGCGCGGTGATCGTCTCCAGTGTTTGCTGGACGCGCAGGGGAACCGTGTCGCCGTCATATTGCACGAAGACGGTGCTGCAATGTTGACGCGGGACGGTCACGGGCGCCCAGTAACGCTGCTTGCCGTCGCGCTGGAACGGAACGGGCGCCCCGTCGACGCGAATGCGGGCGCCGTTCGGGATCACCCCCTTCACGGGTTGGAGGGCATAGTCGCCGGTCGGCAGTCCCGCACGCATGTTGATAGCACCCGGGATCGCGATGGTGACCATCTGACCCGGTTCGATCCGCCCGACTTCGGCCACGTTCATCACCTGAGACTGATCTGCATTGCCCAGCCACATCGCACCGCTACAAGTCTGACCCAGATCCCACAGGTCCGCGAGACGGGCGAGGGTGGTCGGGCTTGCCGTTTCTGCCGGAGGTTCGGGGCGAACCATGGGCTCGGTGTCAGCTGCGGCCATTTCCAGCGACGGCGACAATCCAGCCCCCTCGATCGTCGCCCAGGCCGGCTCGAACGCCGCGACCAATGCGTCCCACGACGGCGAGCCGCCTTGAGGGATAGGGTCGACAGGCTGCATCTGGTTGCCCGGCGTGGCCGCCGCTTCCTGATAGGCGCTGGCCGAGGCGAGCACGGTTGCCGCGTCGGCGTCGGGAAGCTGGGCGATCTGGCGGATCGTCAGCAGATCGACCGCAGCCTGTCCTTGTTCGCCGACCCGTTCAAGAAGAAGATCGCGCAAAGGCTCGATATTGCGGTCCGAAACGGCCTGCAGCGCAGCGAGCGTCTTGTTGCGCAATTCGGATGCCTGCGCCTCGGCCGTCTGCGCGCGAAGCTCTTCGTTCAACGCGAGCTGACGCTGAAACCGGATCTGCATCAGCCCGACGGTCACGACGGCAGCGAGGATCGAGCATGCGACCAGCGACGTAGCCCAGGCCCGGCGCCGCCGCTTGTCGCCATGCGCGCGACTGGCCCTGACAAAGGCCGCGATGTCGGAATCGTCCGCGGCGAATGCTTCCGCCTCGGCGATGGAATCGCCGCCGAGCAGCATCCCGCCAGAAGGTCGCCCCTCGCTTTCGGCCTGACGCCATTGACGTGCCATCGCGCCCCAGCGGACCAGCTCGAAGGCGCGGTTCTGTTCCGCTTCGGGATCGTCGATCGGCGTCGTTCTGGCATCGCCCTTGCGACTTGCCTTGCGATGGTGCTTCGGGCTGGGCGGTGCAGGCGTGGCATCCGGTGCGGGCTCGGGGTCCGGCGGGACGTCGCGCTGACGACTCGCGTCGAAGGCCGCCAGCACCGGTGTGTCGATCTGCGTTCCCGTCTCGACCAGGATGCCGCTTGCCAGCCGGTACATCAGCTCGCTCAGCGCGTCGCGGCCCGGACCCTCGGGCACCTCGCCGCCGGCCGCGATCACGTCCTGCAACAGCGCGCGGTGCGCGTCCAGCGCCGCAGGGTCGGCGCCTAGCGGGGGCAGCGCGCGCTCACGATCGATCAGCGTCTGGATCTCGGGGGGCAGCTTGCGTCCGCTTTGCATCGCCATCCCCTTCAGATCGCGATCGGCAGCCAGCCGACCACGTCGTCTAGGGTCGCGCCCAGCGAGAGGAAACGGTCGAAATCCGCCTTGAGCTGCCGATCGACTTCGTGAAAACGCCGACGAACGACTGGGGCGAGATGGGCCACGGCCGCCTGAATACGCGCCGAACCGTCAGGACCTTCGCTGGCCTCAAACGCCTCCAGCGCGCCCAGAAGTTCTGCCGTCAGCGCAGGCTGCCCATCCGCGACGGCGTTCAACTTGCGAAGCATGAAGTGGACGCTCTGCGCGTGGGGCAGCAGTTCGACGAACCAACCCTGCTGCTCACGGCGCAGGATGTCCTCCATCGCGTAAAGACGGAAATCGACATCCTGCCAGACCGAATGGGCGAGGATGCGCCGCAGCAGGTTGTTGTGAAGCGAGACCGCGATCACCCGGTCGTAGTTGAAATCGATGTCCGCCCCGCGTTCCATCAGCATGATCAGCGCGCGTAATGGCCAATTCGACACGGCGGTGAACAGCAGCCGATCCAGCCGTGTCATCTCTGTCCGGAACAGCAGGCGTAGGCAGTGCATCGCAAAGGTGTCGCTGCCCGGATCGTTCTTCTGCAGCAGGTCATGGGCCTGATCCAGCACGCGGCGGCAGTCGACAAGGCATTTCTGCCCTCCGGCATTCAGCGCGTCGAGCGGGCCTGCGATGGCCTCGCGCGTCTGGCGGACCATCAGGTCGAGCAGGGATTGGGGTTGCGCGCCGTCGCCTTGCGGCATTTCGGCCATGACTTGCAGGCTGTGCAGGGCGTCGTGCAGGCGCTTGAGCTGCACCATTTGCTGGATGCCTTCATGCATCTGCCGCAGAGTCATCCGGTTTTCGCAAGCGTGGCGCATCAGCGCATCGACCTTCGGCGGCGTGCCGCTGGGCAAGGGCTTGGGCAGGGCGCAGAGACGGGCGGCGAAATCGTCGAAGGCCAGGACGAAAGCACCGATCTCGGCCCTGAGGTTCGATTGCGGGCGCAGGAGATCGGGGATGTCCAGCGCGAGCTTCGACGGTTTCGTCGTCGCTTCGCGTTCCTGCCAGCGCAGGGCGATCAGCCGCAGCAGCATCGAGGTGACGAGGATCTCGCCGCCCTTGTTGTCCGCCGCTTCGAGACATTGCCGGAACACAGCCTGGGGGGCGAGGTCGAAATTCACCTCTTCGGGCTCGACGGGGCCGGGATGGGTGTCGACGGCAAGGCGAAGCTGATGCACGTCGCAGCCGGGCAGCACGTATTCCGAGCCCGCCTGCCGGTTGACGATGAAATGCTCGCCCATCGCCTAGGCCTCAGCGATCGCGCCGGGAACGCGCGCATTCAGGCTGTCGAGCACCAGGCCGATCGGAATCCCTTGATTGTATTGCGGATCGGTCAGGGTCGGATCGCCCAAATGATGCAGGGCGACCAGGTCGAGATCCCAGTTGAAGCAGGGCGATCCGGACGAGCCACCTTCGGTGTTGGTGCGATAGCGTAGACGCCGGTTCTGATGCACGAACCCTTCCACCGCGCTGTCGTCGAGCGCAAATTTCATCGTCGCGGCCTGGGGATGCTGCACGATCACGATCGGATCGTCCTTCGCGACGGGCGGGGGCTGGCGCAGCGTGATCCAACCGCGATCCCCAGTCGGCTTGTCCAGTGACAGCAGCGCGTAATCCAGATCGTCCGGGCCGGGTTCGGCATCGGCTTGGCCTGCGATCTCGCTGGGCGCACAGGGTCGTTCGTCCAGCACCTCTCGCACCGCCATGACCTCGCCCGGCTCGTCCCCGTCGGCGCCCTTGTGATAGTCGAAGCGCACCGCCATCCGGTCGGCGCCGCCAAGGCTGCGGATCTGGTCGACGACGTGCCAGTTCGTCAAAACGCGTCCGTCGCCGACAAGAAAGCCGGTTCCGACGCCTGTCTGATCGAATTCGATGCGGCAGACCTGGCGCATCAGTTTGCCCATGCGGTCGTACCAGGCCCGGATATCGAGTTGTTTCAATTTGGGCCGGATCAACCGCTGCAATCCAGGTGCCGTCGGTGGTGGTGCGTCTTGCTGCGGCGTGCCCCCGGATTGCAGCTCGAAGACGGGGCTGGGGACAGCGCCAGTCTGCGCGACATTGGGGTAAAGCTCTGCGAGAACCTGGCGCAGATCGGCCTTGAACGGACGCTCGCGCCAGACGACCTGCACCAGGCGTTCGGTCGTACCGTCCTGTTCCAGAGCCTCGATCAGTCGATCGAGCGTTTTGCGCAACGGAAGGCCGGGGCCGACATATTCGACAAAAAGTCGGTCGCCGGTCGCCTGCCAGACGAATTGTTCCAGATCGTGCAGGTCAACTGCCTGCGAAAGGCTCTTGGACAAACGAACAGCATCGTCCGGCGACAAATCACTCATGAGACGTCCAAGACCCTGAAATCGGATTGGATTTACAAAAATGGTTGCATGTCGCGATTCGAGTCAACCGTCTCGTGTGAATAAGACAATGATTTATTAGTAACGCTGTCTCTAAAAAAAATAACAGAGGATGAGATAAAAATAATATCCCTGTAAATCAGGCGCTAACAGAAAAGGTGAACAGCGCCGAAAAATAGGACGACTCCAGACCTCAAGAGGATCTGCAGCTTCGCAGGCTACGGCTCGACGTCGATGGGTTCAGCTGGTGAACAGGTCCGCGTAGTCGGCGCGCAAGGCGGCCTTCTGGACCTTGCCCATCGCGTTGCGCGGCAATTCATCCAGCACGATGACGCGTTTGGGCTGCTTGAATTTTGCCAACCGGTCGGAGAGGCCCGCAACGATCGCGTCGGGATCAGGCTCGGTCTCTCTTCCGCGTGCCACGACGGCCACCACGCCTTCGCCGAAATCGGGATGCGGGACGCCGATGACGGCGCTTTCCAGAACGCCTGGCATCTCGTCGATCAGCAACTCGACCTCTTTCGGATAGATGTTGAACCCGCCCGAGATGATCAGATCCTTGCCCCGTCCGACGATCACGACATACCCGTCGGGATCGACCATCCCGAGATCGCCGGTCTTGAACCAACCGTCCGTGCCAAGCTCCTCGGCGGTCTTTTCAGGCATCCGCCAGTAGCCCATGAAGACGTTATCACCGCGCACTTCGATCTGGCCGATCTCGCCTTGCGCGACCTCAGTCCCGTCTTCGGCGGTGATGCGCAGATCTACGCCCGGCAGCGGAAAGCCCACCGTGCCGGCACGGCGCTCGCCATCGTAGGGGTTGGAGGTGTTCATGTTCGTCTCGGTCATGCCGTAGCGTTCCAGGATGCGGTGACCGATGCGGTCCTCGAAGGCACGGTGAGTCTCTGCTAGCAAGGGCGCGCTGCCAGACGTGAAAAGCCGTATATTTGCGACCAGATCGCGGGTGAAGTCGGGATGATCCAGAAGGCGGGTGTAGAAGGTCGGCACCCCCATCATCGCGGTCGCTTGCGGCAGAAGGCGGATCACGGTGTCCGCGTCGAACTTGGGCAGCCAGATCATCCGCCCGCCCGTCCGCATCACCACGTTCGAGGCGACGAAGAGGCCATGCGTATGAAAGATGGGCAGCGCGTGCAGCAGCACGTCGTCTTCGGTGAAGTGCCAAGCCTCCGCCAGCGTGTCCGCGTTCGAGGCGAGGTTATGGTGGCTCAGCATCGCGCCTTTCGAGCGTCCGGTCGTCCCTGACGTGTACAGGATCGCCGCCAGATCCTCGTCTGCCCGCGCGACCGGATCGTGCTGCTCGGACTGGTTGGTGGCGCGTTCGGTCAGGCTGCCAGTGCCGTCGGTCGCCAGCGTCAGAAGGGGTGCGCCCGCAGACATGAAATCATCGCGACGTTCCGCTCGGGCGGGATCGCAGACAACGAACGCTGGTTCGGCATCCTTGATGAAATAGGCGATCTCGGCCGGGGTGTAGGCGGTGTTCAACGGTAGAAAGACGGCGCCCGCCCGGATCGTGGCGAGAAACAGCGCGAGCGCCTCGGGCGACTTCTCGACCTGAACGGCGACCCGATCGCCCGGCGCGACACCTTCGGCCACCAGTAGGTTTGCGAGCCTCGCCGACATCCGGTCGATGTCGCCGTAGGTCAGCGTGGCGCCATCTGGCAGGATCAGGAAATCGCGGTCCGAGCCACGGTGATCGCCCATCAATGCGTCGAAAAGGCTGTTCGTCATGTCTTGCTGTCCGTCTTGCCGGCCTTTGCGGGCAGTTCCGCCTCGGCCTCTGTCTTGCGCGCCAGATCCTGCAGGCGCTTGGGCGCGGCGATCACGCCGGTCTCGGTAAAGGCATCGTGCTGTGCCTCGATCCGGCGGCGGTCGTAGAGGTAGTTGACCATCATTCCCAGGCTTTGCTTCGTGCCGCGGTCTGACGTGTCGGCGCCCGCGATGACGCGATGCGCCTCTGCGCCGTTGCCCAGATGGAAGCGGGCCACGGGATCGCGGGGGCGGCCCTTGCTGTCCTTGGCTAGCAGCAGATACCGCGATGTCTGCGCGACCAGCGAGACGGGCTGGGGATCGGCCAGAAGCGCCGCGATCGCGACTTCGCCGGCCGCTGCCCGCTCGTCCAGCCAGGCACGCAGGCCGGGGATCGGTGAGAGCGTGACGAAGGTCGTGAGATCGGGCAGCTCGCGCGACAGTTCCGCGACGACGTTCTTGATCAGCAGATTACCGAAACTGATCCCGGCCAGTCCGGCCTGGCAATTCGAGATCGAATAGAAGACGGCGGTGTCGGCATCCTCTGCCGCGATCGGCGCGCGGTGTTCGTCGATCAGCGCCTGCACCGATCCGGGCAGATCGTCCGTCAATGCCACCTCGACGAAGATCAGCGGCTCGTCGGGCATCGCGGGATGCATGAACGCATAGCAGCGTCGATCCACCGGCAGCACGCGGCGCTGGAGGTCGCGGAAATCGCGTATTTCGTGGACAGCCTCGTATTCGATCAGCTTTTCCAGCAGGAAGGCAGGGCTGTGCCAGTCGATCCGCACCAGTTGCAGAAAGCCACGATTGAACCAGGATCGCAGCAGGTGGCGGAAATCGGCATCGACGCGGGCGAAGGCCTTGTCGCGCCCGGTCAGGCGCAGCAGGTCGGCGCGCATCGACACCAGCCGGGCGGTGCCGCCCGGTGCGGTGTTCAGCCGGCGCAGAAGCTCTTGCCGCGGCGGCTCTGCCATACGCGACAGGCTTTCCAGATCGCCCGGACCGCCATTGTCCAGCCACCGACGCGCAGCCTTGGCCAGCGCGCCGTGATCCGGGTCGAAATGGTCCCGCAGCCCCGCGAAGAAGGCTCGCTTGGCATCATCGTCCAGTGCCCCATAGCCCGCGAGGATCTCTGCCGCGACGGCCCCGACGCGGGTCTCGGAATGCAGGCCGGGCAGGGCGCGCGCGGCCTCGATCAGCGCCTCGGGCGCGGTCGAGGGTGCAGGCTTACCGCGACGCCAGCCCGAACCGACGACGAGGCTGCTGAGCCGATCGACGATCTGTGCGGTCAGCGTCACAGCGCAGGCCCCATGATCAGGTTCGGCAAGAACAGCGCGATCTGCGGAAACAGCGCCAGCAGCACCATGCCCAGGATCATCATCCCCACGAAGGGCAGCGAGCCCATCAGGATCTCTCGCAGGGTGATCTGCGGCGCGATCCCGTTAATGACGTAGAGGTTCAGGCCCACCGGTGGCGTGATCAGCCCGATCTCCATGTTGATCGTCAGCATGACCGCGAACCAGTACGGATCGAAACCCGCGGAATCGAGGATCGGCATCAGGATCGGCGCCGACATCAGGATGATCGCGACCGGCGGAAGGAAGAAGCCCGCAACCAGCAGGAACAGCTGGATGATGATGAGCAGGATCCAGCGATTGACCTCGAGCCCGGCAATCCCGCCTGCCACGGTCTGGGTGATGTAAAGCGATGACAACGCGAAGGCGAACAGTTCCGCCGCGCCGATGATCAGCATGATCATCACCGCCTCGCGGATCGTGTCGCGGAAGATCGCGACCATCGGTCCCGCGCGCCACATCCGGTAGATGATCGCGACCAGCAGGATGCAGATCAGCGCGCCCGTGCCCGCGGCCTCGGACGGCGTGGCGACGCCGCCGTAAAGGACGAACAGGATCGCCGCGACGATCAGCAGGAAGGGCAGGACGCGAGGCAGGTTTTCCAGCCGCTCGGCCAGCGAGTAGCGTCGGGTGACGTCGCCAAGCGCGATGCCCTTGCGCCAGCAATCGAACAAGGCCCAGGCCATGAACAGGACGACCAGCATCAGGCCTGGCACGAGACCGGCGAGGAACAGCCGCCCGATCGATGTTTCGGTGGAGATGCCGTAGACGATCATCGTGACGGAAGGCGGGATCAGGATGCCCAGCGTCCCGCCGGCCGCGATGGACCCTGCCGCAAGCGAATTCGGGTAACCGCGGCTGGTCATCTCGGGGATGCCCATCTTGCCGATCGCGGCGCAGGTGGCGGGGCTGCTGCCCGACAGCGCCGCGAACAACCCGCAGGCGCCGATATTCGACATCACCATCCCGCCCGGCACGCGGTAGAGCCAGCGGTCCAGCGCTTCGTAAAGGTCCTTGCCTGCCGGGCTCGACGCCACGGCCGCGCCCATCAGGATGAACATGGGGACCGAGACCATGCCGAAATTGGCGAGCCCGGCAAAGAACGTCTCGGACATGCCACCGATGGCACCGAAGCCTTCGGACAGGACCAACGCCGCTACGGCGACGAAGCCCAGTGCAAATGCGATAGGCGTGCCTGCGCCCAGAAGGACCAGCATCGTCACGAGGACGGCGATCCCTGCCATGGATGGCGACATCAGCGACCTCCTTCAGGCATATCGCCCGTGACCGTACCGGCCGAGACCGGACCTTCGACCTCAAGCTCGCCGCCGGTCAGCGCGATCAGCGTCTGCAGGATCAGTTGCAGCGCCATCAGCGCCATTGCGAAGGGAACGGGCCAGAACGGGATCCATAGGGGCAGGGCCCAGATCGTGTCCGTGGTCCAGCCGCGCGAGGCGGCGTGGTAAAGAAACTCGAACCCAGACCAGGCCAGCGCCCCGACAAAGGCCAGCGAGGCGAGGCCCGAGATCAGCGCGAAGACGCGTCGCAGTCCGGGACCTGCGGCCTCGACGAGCAGATCGACTCCGACATGGCCCTTCAGCGCAAGGACATAGGGGCTGCCCAGCATCATCGCGGCGGTCGTCGCATAGATTACAAATTCGGTCTGCCAGACGGTCGATGCGCCGAGGATGTAGCGCGAAAAGACCATCTGCGTGACGACCAGCGTCGCAGCGGCAAGCAGCATCATGGCAAGAACGCCGCTGAGCTTGGCCAGGCTGTTCAGGATTCGCAGGATGCCGCTCATCGCGGCCCCCGTCCTATTTTGAGGGTGCGGCTCATTCGACCGCCAGCGCCTGATCGATCAGTTCCTTGCCGCCATCGACCTCATCGGCGAAGACCTTGTACGAGGTGTCCTGAGCGATCGCGAGCCAGGCATCGAAATTCTCGGGCGTCATTTCGGCCACTTCGACACCGGCCTGTTCGAACGTCTCGATCATCTTGGTGTCCAGACCCGCTGCCTGTTCGGCGAACCAGTCTTCGGCCCGCTGACCCGCATCCATCAGCGCCTGTTGCTGCTCCGGCGTCAGACGCTCGAACTTCTGCTTCGAGATCAGGACCGGTTCGTACATGAACCACAGCGCGTTTTCGCCCGGAGCGGTTAGGCATTCGGCCTGCTCGAACAACCGGTAGCTGACCATCGAGCCCGACGAGGTGTTGGCCGCATCCAGAACCCCGGTCTGCATGCCGGTGTAGATTTCCGACGACGGCATCGAAGAAATCGACGCCCCGGCACCGACCAGCATCTGCTCGAAGGCAGGCCCGGCCGCGCGCGTCACCTGCCCCGAGATCGTCTCGGGCGAGGTGATGCAGTTCTGCTTGCTGACGAAGCCGCCGGCGAGCCAGGCGTCCGACAGGACCAGCGCGCCGTTCTCCTCGATCAGCCCGTGGATGGTTTCCATGAAGGGCGAATCGTTCAGACGCGCGGCGCGTTCATGGTTCTTCACCAGCCCCGGCATCAGCGTGACGCTGAACTGCGGCACCCGACCCGCGGCATAGTCCAGCGGGAATGACGTCATGTCCAGCTGGCCCGAGGTCAGCGCGCTCCACTGTTCGCGCGCCTTGTAAAGCGACTCGCCCGGATAGACGCGGATCTCAAGATCTACGCCTGCATCGGCGACGTCCTTCGCGATCATCTGCACCATTTCGTCGCGTGCATCACCCTTTCCACCCGGGAACTGGTGGCTGGCCTTTAGCACCTCGGCCCCCGCGGTTGCGGGCAGCGCCACGCTCAGTGCCAACAGGGCACACCATGTCGATTTCATCGTTGTCTCCTCCTCTATTGTCCTCTCGACGCCCGCGCAAAGGCAGGTGCCATCCTCCGCCGCGGATTGTCGCTCGACTTCCGTGTATACACAAGCAATAATTATGCACACACGAGGAGGTGGCGATGGCCAGCGCGGCCGATGAGATCAGCGAGCAGCTTGAGACAGAGATTGTCGAGGGTGTCCTGCCGCCCGGTACGCGGCTTGAAGAGCCGGCGCTGGCAGAGCGGTTCGGCGTCTCGCGGACGCCGGTCCGCGAAGCGCTGCAGCGTCTGTCGGCATCCGGTCTGGTCGAGCTGAAACCAAGACGTGGCACACAGGTCTTGAACCCGTCCATCGGGCGCGTGATCGAGATGTTTGAAGTGATGGCCGAACTGGAGGGCGCGTGCGCGCGTCTCTGCGCGCGTCGCGCAGACGCAGCCCTGATCGAGACCTTACGCGGCTGGCTGACCGAATGTGAAGCCTCTGCCGGACGGGGCGACTTTTCGGCCTATTATGGCGCCAACCGGGCATTCCACATCGCGATCTATCACGGTTCGCGCAATGCGTACCTGGCCCAGCAGGCTGAGGCTTTGCACTTGCGGCTGACGCCCTACCGTCGCCAGCAGTTGCGGGCGCCGCGACGGCTGGATCATTCGCTGGCCGAACACGCCGCGATCGTCAACGCGATTGCAGCGGGTGACGCCGTTGCAGCCGAGGCTGCGCAACGCGCGCATATCCTGATTCAGGGCGAACGTTTCACCGACTTCCTGGCACAGTTCGGCTCTGCTCAGTCCTAGTCGGACTTGCGTCACTCGGGCGAAGCCTCGCAATCCTCATCGGGCCAGATACGCAGCCCGTTTGCCTGCGCCTCGGTCCCGATCTCCTGGCAGCCTTCGCTTGCGCAAAGTGTCCAACCGCCATCGGTCATGCCAGACGCAGCCAGAAAAAGCTCTGGCACGCGCAGCGGCGGATCGACGGTGTAAGTCCAGCCGTCCGAGCCTTTGACCGCGTTGTCCGGAATGGTCATGCCTGCGCCGGAACCCTGGACCGTCGCGTCGATCAGGTGCAACTGCCCGTCCTCGACCTGCCAGCGCTCGACCCATTGCGTGTGCTCGACCGAATGGCTCCACCCCAGCGTAAAGGCCGAAGTTGCCACCGACAGGATCGTCACCCCCGTATCCACGCAGACCATCATCGTGACGCTGCGGCTACCATGTTGCGCGGGCGTCCATTGCGACCGGTCCATCCGCGTAGGAGGTCCAAAGCTTCAGCCCGTCGTCATCCTCGCTGGCGTTCAGCGTGTAGTCCGCGATGTCGAAGAGCGGCGACAGCGAGCGGAAATCGAACCGCTTCGGATGCATCCCCCGAACTGTCGTGGCGAACTGGACAAGCTGCGTGGCCTGAAGCGGACCGTGGACGATCAGTCCCGGATAACCTTCGGTCCCGCGCGTGTAAGGGTTGTCGTAATGGATCCGGTGACCGTTGAAGGTCAGGGCTGAATAGCGAAACAGCCGCGCGGCCGATGGCTCGATATCGACGCGATACGTGCCATGCGGTGCGGCTTCGCCTGAGGGCTGCGGTGTGCCCGCCTTCGAGTTCGCAGCGCGATAGACGATGTCATGACGCTCCTCGATCGCCAGGCGGCCATCGCTTTCGATGCGATGATCGACGGTGACGAAGCAGAGATCCCCCAAGCGGCCGCGCTTTGCCGTCACATCGCGTACGGTCGAGTGCCGGGTCACGGTCTCGCCGATCCTGATCGTGCCGTGGAAGGTGAAGGCACCGCCGGCCCACATGCGGCGGGGCAGGGGCACGGGCGGCAGGAAGCCGCCGCGGACGGGATGCCCGTCTGGGCCAAGCGCCGACGTCGGTGCTGTCGGTGGCGCGAGACACAGGTGGATCATGGAGGGCGCATCCTCGCCCGCGCGGGCATCGCCCGGCAGATCGAACGTCGCGCGAAAGCGGCTGACCAGCGCCTCTGTCACCATCTCGGACACCGTCTCTTCGCGACCGACCCACTCGCGCAGGTGTTCGATATCGAGTGGCGCGGTACCTTCGCTGGCCGGCTCATCAGGCGACGGTTGCCGCATCAGAAGCTCCTCGGCATGCCGAGCACATGTTCGGCCACATAGCTCAGGATCAGGTTGGTCGAGATCGGGGCGACCTGATACAGACGCGTCTCTCTGAACTTGCGCTCGATGTCGTACTCATTGGCGAAGCCGAAGCCGCCGTGGGTCTGCAGGCAGGCGTTTGCGGCCTCCCAGCTGGCCTTGGCGGCAAGGTATTTCGCCATATTGGCCTGCGCCCCGCAATCCTGCCCGGAATCGTAGCGCTGGGCCGCGTCGAACCTCATCAGGCTGGCCGCCTCGATCTCGATGAAGGCTTCGGCGATTGGGAACTGCACGCCCTGGTTCTGGCCGATCGGACGGCCAAAGACCACGCGCTCGTTCGCATAAGCAGCGGCGCGGTCTGTCAACCAGTAGCCGTCCCCGATGCATTCAGCCGCGATCAGCGTGCGTTCGGCGTTCAGCCCGGTCAGGATGTACTTGAACCCCTTGCCCTCCTCGCCGATCAGGTTTTCCTCCGGGATCTCAAGATTGTCGAAGAACAGCTCGTTGGTCTCGTGATTGACCATGTTGGCGATGGGCTTCACCTCCATCCCGTTGCCGATCGCTTCCTTGATATCGACAAGGAAGATCGACATGCCCTCGGACTTCTTCTTGACCTCGGCCAGGGGCGTGGTGCGGGCCAGAAGGATCATCAGATCGGAATGCTGGACCCGGCTGATCCAGACCTTCTGCCCGTTGATGACCCAGCGATCGCCCTTTTTGACGGCGGTGGTTTTCAATTGCGTGGTGTCGGTCCCGGTCGTCGGCTCGGTCACGCCCATCGACTGCAACCGCAATTCGCCGGAGGCGAGCTTGGGCAGGATGCGTCGCCGCTGTTCGTCCGAGCCGTGCCGGACGAGCGTGTTCATGTTGTACATCTGGCCGTGACATGCGCCGGAATTACCACCGGCGCGGTTGATTTCCTCCATGATGACGCTGGCCTCGGTCAGGCCAAGGCCCGAGCCGCCATATTCCTCAGGGATCAGTGCCGCCATCCAGCCGGCTTTTGTCAGCGCATCGACGAATTCATCGGGATAGCCGCGCTCGGCGTCGATCTTGCGGTGATACTCGTCAGGGAACTCGGCACAGAGCGCGCGTACCGCGTCGCGGATATCCTGAAACTGGTCGCTGGTCTGTCGCATGGCATTCTCCCCCGTCCCGCGCACACTTTGCCCGCTGAAGCAGGTGACAGCAAACAGATGCGTCTGGGTTCAGCCTGTGTAGGGCGTCGGTAAAGGCTTTCCGGCGACGAATGCGGCGATGTTGTCCAGCACAAGCTGCGCCATGGCGCGCCGCGCATCGCCGGTTGCCGAGGCGATGTGCGGCGTCAGGACGCAGTTGGGTGCGTCGAGCAGGGCTTGCGGGACATGAGGTTCATCATCGAACACATATAAGCCCGCACCGGCGATGGTTCCATCGGACAACGCTGTCGCCAGCGCGTCGCCATCGACAACCGGCCCCCGCGCGACATTGACCAGAAAGCCGTCGGAGCCGAGTTCCCGCAGCACCTGCGCATCGACCAGATGACGCGTATCCGCGCCCCCCGCCGCAGTAACGAACAGGACGTCGCAATCGCGAGCCAGTGTCGCAGCGTCGGGGCGGTAGGAATCGACGGCGTCCGGCTTCTCGCTTCGCGCTGAATACAGGACCTCCATCCCCATTCCGCGCAGCAGATCCGCGAGCCGCCGTCCGATCCTACCGTAGCCAAGGATGCCGGCGCGACGGTTGAGGATGGATCGACCCAATGTGAAACTGTCGCCCTGCGCCCAGTGCCCCAACCGAATGAACCGGTCCCCGTCGGCGACACGCCTCGCGCAGGACAGCGCAAGGCCCAGTGCCAGTTCCGCAACCGCGAGCGACAGGACGTCGGGCGTCGTCGTCACCGCAATGCGGTGCCTTCGTGCTTCGACCAGATCGACCGCATCGACGCCGACGCCGTTGACCGCGATCAGCCGCAAGCGCGGCAGTTGAGCCATCTGATCGGACGACAGACCCAGATTACCGGCGGTCAGCGCGATCTCTGCCTCGCCGGCGGCCTCTATATCGCGAACGACCTCGTACCGCGCTTCCAAGTCCCGTTCGATCTCTGCGGGCAGGCGAGCGAGGGCGAAGACCAGCGGGCGGGCCATCAACTTGCCCCTGACCGATGGGCGCTCATTGCGATTGCTCCGCGTTGTCAGCAGACGGTTCGGAATTCGTCGGCGCCCCATCGGTTGTGCCATTGACAGATGGCTGTGTCGGCTGGTCGGTGGCCCCAGCAGACGCCAGACGCTGACCATCCGTTCCGACAGGCGCATCCGTCACCGAGCCGTCGCTTGCCGCGACGCGCCACACCGTGTTGCCGGCGTCGTCCGCGACCAGCAGCGCGCCCGTCCCGTCGATGCCGACGCCAACTGGCCGGCCATGCGCCTGATCACCCTCGACGAAGCCGGTCAGGATGTCGGTCGGCATCCCGCTTGGCTCGCCATTCTCGAACGGGACGTAGATCACCTTATAGCCATTGAAATGATCGCGGTTCCAGCTTCCGTGCTCGCCGATGAAGGCGCCGCTTGCATAGGCCTCAGGCATCGCCGATCCGTTCGAGAAGGTCAGACCCAGTGCCGCGACGTGGCTGGACAGCGCGTAATCCGGCGCGATCGCCGCTTGGACCATATCGGGCCTTTCCGGCTTGACGCGGCGATCGACATGGTCGCCGTAATAGCTCCAGGGCCAGCCGTAATGCGCACCCTCCTGCACGGATGTCATATAGTCGGGAACAAGGTTCGGCCCCAGTTCGTCGCGCTCGTTCACGACCGTCCACAAGACGCCTGTGTCGGGGTTGAAGGTCAATCCATTGGGATTGCGCAGACCGCCGGCGAAGACGCGCGAGGCGCCGGTCTGCCGATCGATCTGCCAGATGGCCGCGCGTCCCTTCTCAGCCTCTATCCCATTTTCGACGATGTTCGAGTTCGACCCGACCGAGGCGTAAAGCATCGACCCATCAGGGCTGAGCGCGAGATCCTTGGTCCAGTGGTGATCGATCGGCCCGCCGGGGAGCGGCGTCAGCATGGTCGGTTCCGCGGTGATCTCCGTCTGGCCCAACTGGTAAGGATAGGACACCACGCCGTCGGTCGTGGCGACGTAGAGCGTATCGTCGATCCATGCCACGCCGAAGGGCGAAGCGAGCCCTGTCAGAAGATCGGAGCGCTGATCGACCGTCCCGTCGCGATCCTCGTCATGCAGAAGAGTGATCAGGTTGCTTTCTTTTTGCGGTCCATCGCCGCCGCCATGCGCGATCGCCATGATCCAGCCACGGATGAAGTCCTTGGGTCGCGATTTCGGTTCCCCCTCGGGCCCGCGCGACTGAACGACCAGCACATCCCCGTTAGGCAGCGTGTGGACCGTTCGCGGGTTGACGAGATCGGTCGCGTAGGCGGTGACCGTCAATCCCTCTGCGGCCTGAGGGGTCTGACCGTCCTGCCAGCCGATCACCTCTGCCACCTTCATGTCGGGCCACAGGCTGTGAAACTGCGGTTCTGGCAGGACAGGGTCTGGCCCTATCTGACTGCTCAGGTCGAAATCCTGCGCGCTGGCGGAAACGACGCTCAGCGCCGTCATCACGGTCGTGCCGAAAGCGGCGGCGGTAAGGTTTCTGTTGCGGAACATGTCGATCACCTCGGGGTGCGGTTCGTGGTCAGGATGGCGCCCGCGCCCCCTGCCAGCATGAGACAGAATGTCAGGGCGGAGAGCGCGAGCCCCCAGGGCATCACCCCCGTCCAGCCGTCGCCGGCATGGATCAGGCTGTTCAGAAGACCCAGCAACAGCACGCCCAGCCACAGGAAGGATGGCCACCAGCGTGCCGGTGCATCATTGACGAACAGCCCGACGATCCAAAAGGCAGCGCCGACGCCCCCGATCAGCAGACCCGCGAAAAGCAGCCACGACGAGAAGTTGGTCCACATCAGGTTTGCCGTGGCCCAGTAGGCAAGATCGGTCAGCAGGGCGAGAAAGAAGCACGTCCCGATCATCGCGGCCAGCGTGTTCAGCGTCAGGTCGTAGGGCGTGGGGGGGAGGGTGTAAGCGGGTGCGGTTCGCATCGGATTGGCCTTTTGTGACGGGATGGCCGACGCCGCGGCGCGGTGTCCGCCCATTCACCAAACCCCGCAGGTGGAACCTCGTTCCACCGACTCCACCGTGACGCGCGAAAAAGATCGGGTGCGAGTAAACCGCCCGTCGCCAAGTTCGGCGATCACCCTGGCGGAATCTTCGGCTCAGCGGTTCGGATGGGTTTCATTTGTCCTGCGCCCCGTGGTTCAGTGGGACTGGGAAACAGGGAGGGCCGGCATGGAGGATGTGGCAACCGCGTCGGCGATCGGCGGGGCAGGGCCCGCCAAAGCGCTTGCGGCGCGGATGAACGCCGGTCTCGTCGGGCATGGCAATCTGGTCGAACGGCTGATGATCGCACTGCTGACCGGGGGCCATGTCCTGATCGAGGGTGCGCCGGGTCTGGCCAAGACCCGATCGGTCCGGCGCCTGTCCGAAGGACTGGAATGCAGCTTCGCGCGCATCCAGTGTACGCCGGACCTGATGCCGTCCGACGTGACCGGAACACAGATCTACCGCCAGGACGGCGGCCGGATGGACTTTCTTCCGGGACCGATCTTCCACAATCTCGTGCTGGTCGACGAAATTAACCGCGCGCCGCCCAAGGTTCAGTCTGCGCTGCTGGAAGCGATGGGCGAGGGTCAGGTCACGACCGGGGGCGAGACCCGCGCGCTGCCCGATCCGTTCATGGTCATCGCGACCCAGAACCCGCTGGAGCAGGAGGGAACATATCCCCTGCCGGAGGCGCAACTGGACCGGTTCCTGATGCATGTGATGTTGGACCTTCCCGGCGATGAGGATGAGCTTGCGATCCTCGATCTCGTCGAAACCGAACTGCGCACCCATGGCGGTCACGACAGCTTCGTTTTGGATCGCGCCGCGCTGGCCGGGATGAAGGAAGAGGTCTTGCAGGTTCACCTGTCGCGGGCGCTGCGACAGTATATCGTGGCGCTGGTCATGGCGACGCGCCGTCCGGTCGAGGGGCTGGACGTGACTGGACGCATCCGTCACGCCGTCAGTCCGCGGGGCACCTTGTCGCTTGCGTCCAGCGCCCGCGCGCGGGCTTGGCTTCACGGGCGTGATTATGCGATCCCCGAGGATGTGGCGGCCCTGGCGCCGGACGTCTTGTGCCACCGCATGGCGCCGACATGGCGCGCACAGGCAGGCGGCGAGACATCACGGTCGATCTTTGCCGAGGTGCTTGCCGGCGTGGCGCCGCTGTGAAGGGGACCGGCGCCGAAGTCTCTCTGCATCGCCTGATCAGCCTGCGCGACCACGTTGCGGCCCGGGCCTTGCCCGGCCATGCCAGCAACCCTTCGGGCGGCCTCTCCGGCCCGCGCCGAGGTCAGGGCGGCGATCTGTTCGACCTTCGCCCTTGGCAGGACGGCGACGATCCGCGCGGCATCGATGCTGCCGCGACGGCGCGGACGGGGCGGCCGCAGATGCGTCGTCGTCACGAAGAGATCGAGCGCAGCGTGCTGCTTGTGGCAGATTTCCGACGCCCGATGCTGTGGGGCACGCGCGGGCGGTTCCGGTCGGTCGCCGCCGCGGACGCACTGGCGCTGGAAGGCTGGCGGTCTGTCATGGCAGGCGCGCGTGTGGGGGCGATCGTCTTCGGCGATGGCGAACCGCTGATGCTGCCGCCGCGGCTTCGCGAACCGGCCATGCTGCAGATCGCGGCAATGCTGGTTAGCAGCCACGCCTCTGCACTTTCGGCCAACCATCCGGACCACGACAGCCTGTCGATGATGCTCGACTCGCTCACCGCGCGCGTCGCGCCCGGCTCCGCCGTGCTGCTGGCGACCGGGCTTGACGATCCGGGTGCCGGATTCGGCGCTGCGGCAGCGACATTGATGCGAAAATCCTCGCTTGAGCTTTTGCTGGTTCAGGATTCCGTCGAGACGGCGCCGCCGTCCGGCAGCTTTATGGCCCGGACGGGCCTTCGGATCGAACGCGGCACATTTGGCGCGACGCGCTCGGCTAAAGTGCTAGACGATCATGCGATCCCTTACCGGATTGTGCGCGCAGAGGCGTCGATCGACGATCTCGCCGCATGAGCACCGAGGAGCTGGTCAATCAGTTATCAGGTATCCGCATACCCGAAAGCTTCGCACGGTTCGGGTTGCAGGACGCGCTTGCGGCCGTTGCACTGGGCCTGATCCTGGGCTCGATTGTTCTCGCGATCCTGCGGGTGGCGACGATCCGCCGGACGCGCCCGATCGACCGGGCACGCACAGCGATCGCTGCGCTGTCGCGCCAAGAGCGTCAGGCCCGCATCGCGGGTCTTGCCGCGTTGCTGCGCGCACACGGCGAAAAGATGAGCGGGCTTGACGCAGCGCTTTACGATCCGGCAGCGACCATCGATATCGGCGCGCTGGAAGCTGCGGTGATCGACGCCGCCCGCCGGGCACGCGCGTGAGCTTTGCCGCACCCTGGGCTCTGCTTCTGCTTCCGCTGCCGATCCTGCTGTTGCGCATCCTGCCGCGCCGGATGCAGGCGGGATCGGCGCTGACGCTGCCGCCCGCGATTGCCGAGAGCTTTGCATCATCGGACGCGGCACCGGTCCGTCGGCATGTCAGGCTTGTCCTGCTGTCGCTTGCATGGGTGATGCTTGTCGGCGCGCTTAGCGGACCGCGCGACGAACGCGTGCTGGACGTGATCCCTGCGTCTGGACGTGACATCGTGCTCGCGCTTGATCTGTCGGGTTCGATGGAGCGCGAGGACTTCACGCTGGACGGTCGGCAGGTCTCGCGCCTCGCGGCGGTGCAGGATGTCGGATCGCGCTTTGTCCGGGGCCGGATCGGCGATCGCGTAGGGCTGGTCGTCTTCGGGGACCGTGCCTATGTCGCGGCATCGTTGAGCCACGATGCTGCCGCGGTGGCGCAGGCGGTCGAGACGACGCGGATCGGTGTGTCGGGCAAGGCCACCGCGATTGCCGACGGGCTCGGCCTGTCGATCCGGCACCTGCGCGAGCGGCACGCGAAGAGCCGGGTGATCGTGCTGCTGTCGGATGGGCAGGATACCACGGGTGCGGTCGATCCGGTCGACGCCGCGATGGTGGCCCGCGATCTGGGGATCAGGATCTACACGATCGCGCTTGGCCCCGCCGATCTGCAGGCCGACCCAGGATCGCGCGACGCGGTGGACAGCGAGACCCTTCGCCGGATCGCCGAAGCGGCGGAAGGTCAGACGTTCCGTGTGCGCACGACCGAGGATCTGCAGGCTGTGACCGACGCCATCGACAGGTTGGAGCCGAGCCTCGCCGACGCACCTCCGATCCGCGCATGGCGGGAATACTGGCCATGGCTGGCGGCGGCGGGAACGGCGCTCCTGGCGCTCTCGCTGGCCCTGCGTGCTCGGGAGGCGGCATGATCGCTTTGGCCGACGTCACCTTCCTTCGCCCGCTTTGGCTGCTTGCCGCACCACTGTCGCTGCTCGCGGGCTGGCTGGTCGCCACGCGGTTGGGCGGTGACGGGCGCTGGCGCAGAATCATGGATGCCGACCTGATGGTCGCGATGCGCAGGCTTGGCCACCTGACAGAGGCGCGGGACGATCGAGAGCCGTGGCTGATCGCCATCGCGGCGGCGATTGCGGCATTCGCCCTGTCCGGCCCCGCGATCCGCGATCCGGATGCGCCGGTGCTGCGGAACCTTGATGCCGTGATGATCCTGATGGACCTGTCCCCGTCGCTGACCGAGGGCGCCGGTCTTGATGACGCGCAGGCCGCGGTTTCGCGTCTGATCGATATTCAAGGCACGCGGCCGATAGCGCTTGCCGTCTATGCGGCAGAAAGCTTCCTCGTCAGTGTCCCGACAGAGGACCCGGCCGCGCTGCAGACGGTCGTCGCGGTGATGGACCCTGCGACGATGCCTGTCGGCGGCAGCCGACCTGACCGAGCCCTGGATCTCGCGCGGCAGACGCTGGACGACGCAGGGGCGACGCAGCCCGATATCGTTCTCGTGTCCGACGGCGGGGGTATCGGTCCCAACGCGCTGGACCGCGCCCGGCAGATGGCGGCGGCCGGTATGCGCATCTCGGCGGTTTTCGTGGCCCAGGACCGCCCGCCATACGGCGCAACACCCGCGAACCGCGAGCCGCTGGTCGCGTTGACGGATGCGGGCGGCGGCATGACGGTCAGCGCGATCGACCTTGCTGGCTTGGAAGCGATCATGACCGACCGCCGCGGCGATGCCGCTGCCGATCCTGCCGTCCGAAACCTTCGCTATCGCGATCTTGGACGCTGGCTTCTGATCCTCGCGCTGGTTCCGCTTGCCTTCACCTTCAGACGGAGAGTGGAAGCATGAACCGTCTTGCACTTTTGCTGCTGTCCGCCGTCTTGGCCTGCGCGGTCGCCGCCGGACCTGAGGCCTGGGCCAAGATCGTCTGGCGCGCGGGGTTCCCGAACCTTGCGCTGCCGCTGCTGTCCGATCCGGGCGCGCGCGCCGCTGCGCTGTATGATGCCGGACGTTATGCCGAGGCAGATGCCGCATTCGCCGCCATCGGGCGCTCGGCGACGTTCAACCGCGGGCTCACGCTGGCCGCGACAGGGAACTACGCGCTGTCCGTCGCCTATTTTGACGCCGTGCTGTTCGCCGACCGATACGATACCGACGCGCACCGAAACCGCGAGATCGTTCTTGGGCTGGTCGAGCCTGTGATTGGCGAGGCGATGGGTCATGGGCGGATCGAGACCATCCTGTCCGAGGCAGGGATAGGCGTCGCCAGCTTCGATCCCGAAAACCCGGCTCAGCCGATCGAGGCGAAGCAGCGCAATCCGCAGGAAGCCAATCTCAAACGCTCTGTCACGGGCGAGCGGAACGCCGCGGCGGATACGGGTTGGCTCGACTCGCTTGCCGATGAGCCGGGTGCGTATCTGAAGGCGAGGTTGGCTGCCGAGATGGAGCGTCGGCGCGAGACAGGCGAAGCCCATCGCGAGGAGCCGGACCGATGGTGAGGCTGCTGGTCCTGTTGTTTCTCATGGCGGGCCCCGTGGCCGCGCAGGATCGCGACACGCTGGATCTGCAACTCGTGCTCGATCCGCGAGAGCCGCCCTTGGAAGGAGAGATGGTTCTTGGCACCTTGCGCGGCATTTACCGGGAGACGATCACGAACGAGGACCTGAAGCTTCGTGACATGACCGATTTCGCGTGGAGCAGGCTTGGCCAGGACGATTGGAGCGATCAGCGTATCGAAGGTCGTGCCGCCCGCGTGTTCGAGCGCCGCATCGCCTTTTTTCCCCAGCGGCCCGGGATGTTGGAAATTCTGCCGATCGCGCATGAACTTGAAATCCTCGACGATGCAGGCCGGCGGGAAAGGGTGATCGTCCGATCCGCTCCGGTCCCGATCGAGGTGGAGGCCAAGCCGGCAGGTGCTGATGCGGGTTGGCTTCCCGTGCGCGCGCTTGAACTTTCCGAAACGTGGAGCGCGGATCCGGCACAACTGGAAGACGGTCAAAGCGTGGTCCGCCGCGTTGTCCTTCGCGCGCTTGGCGCCACGCCCGAGATGATGCCCGAACAACCCCAGTTGCGCCAACCGTGGCTGATCGCCTTCACACCGCCCTTCGAGCGCGACTTTCAGGTGACCGCGCAAGGTCCGGTGACGACGCTGGTCTGGACGTGGCAGTTGCGCCCCATCACTGGTGAGCCGGGCGTCATTCCCGCGGTGACGATTCCTTATTTCGACACCGGCACCCGTCAGCCGGCCTCCGCGACGATCCCTGCAGCGCAGATCGGCTATGCGAGCTTTTCGGACAACGCGGCCACGGGATGGCGCAAAGATCCGGGCGTCGGACGGGCACATCTTGCGCTTGTCGCGCTGACCACGCTGCTGGTCACCATCGCGGGTCTGCAGGGCCGGGCGTGGGCCGCGTCGGCGTGGGCGCGATCCGGCGATTGGCTTCGCCGCCGCAGGCAGCTGCGCCATCTGTCCGTGCTGGCCGGGCGCGGTGACGTGCGCGGCTTCAGGTCGCTGGCTAAGTCCATGCTTGGTTCGGAGAGCCTGCGAGGCGAGATGCTGGCGTCGGTCGATGAGGTTCTTTTCGGCCGTGACCGTGGTACAGAATCCGTCGACCTTCGGCAGGTCTATCGCGATATATGCCGCCACCTGAACGATCGAGGTTCAGCCGGCGGTTCTCAAGATACCAACACCCCGCTAAGACCAAGGGCGTCGCCTTGAGGAGCCGATCATGAACGCCACCTTGCCTTATCTGCGAGCCGAGGATGTCGAGGCCGATCTGTCATGGACGGCGATGGTCGATGCGATTGCGGCGGGGCATCGCAGGCCACCGGCCCGGATCGGCGATCTGTTCCTGACCCGAGGGGATGACACCATGCTGAATCGGGCGGCTTGGATCGACGGGATCGGGATCGGGTTGAAGACGGTCAGCGTCATCGGTGACAACGCGACGCGCGGGCTGCCGACCGTTCAGGGTGTGATGGTGGTCTTTGACGACGTGACAGGGACGCCTAAGGCGCTGCTGGACAGTGCTCTCATAACCTACTGGAAGACGGCCGCCGATTCCGGGCTGGGCGCCCGTCATCTGGCGCGTCCCGACAGTCGACACTTGGTGATCTTGGGCGCGGGCCCGGTCGCCGGTTCGCTGGCACGGGTCTATTCCGCACTGTTCCCGAGGCTTGAAACGATCGGCATCTGGAACCGCACGCCTGCCAATGCAGAGGTTCTAGCCGATAAGCTGAACGCCGAGGGTTTGCACACCCACGCCGTCAGCGACGCAGCCGAGGCCGTGGGGCAGGCGGACATCGTGGCTTGCGCCACCATGGCTCGCGAACCGGTTCTTCGCGGCGACTGGGTCCGGCCCGGTACACATGTCGATCTGGTCGGCGCGTTCAGGCCTGACATGCGCGAGGCCGACGACGCGCTTTTGCGGCGCGCTCGCATCTTCGTCGACAGCCGCGAGACGACACTGGACCATATCGGAGAGCTGAAAATCCCCCTGTCTGCGGGCGTGATCACCCGAGAAAGCATCCTCGGCGACTTCCACGATCTGGAGGCCGGTCGGTCCGGTCGATCGGACGACGAAGAGATCACGATGTTCAAGAACGGCGGCGGCGCGCATCTGGACCTGATGATCGCCGAGGCAATCATCGACATCTGGCGGAAGAAAACCGGGACAGATCAGCCCTAAGCGAAAGCAAAAAGGCTGACGGACTCTCCGGCAGCCGCCGACGTCGGGCGGCTACGTTACAGGTTCGTCCTGCGTCTTGGAAACAGCCGCGAACCGCGCAGTCTTCGGATCGACGCGATAGTGCCCTTCGTATTCGGTGGCACGCCGGGCGAGGTCGTCGACGGCGTCGATGATGTGGTCGACCTTCTCATCGCTCATCAGGGCTGACAGGTTCAGCCTGACCCAACCAGGTTTGGCGGTTTCCTCACCCTGCGCCAACTTTTCGACAATCCTGTCGGACCCCTCACGATCGAGCCCGAGCAGCCTGTGGCCGTAGGGACCGGCGCAGGCGCATCCGCCGCGTGCCTGAATTCCGGTCAGGTCACTGAGAAGCCGGGTGAAGAACTGATGATGGACCAGCCCGCCCCGCCCGTCGCGGATCTGGAACGAAAAGATCGGCAGCGCAGGCGCATCCATGTTGCCGAGCAGCATGATGCGGTCGTTGCGCGACCAGACGGCCAGCGCCCGTGCCCGCAATTCGGCCTGCCGCGCGTCGAGCCAGTCCTGTCCCAGGGCGTCCTTGACGATCATCGCCAGCGCGACGCGAATATCGCCGATCACATTGGGCGTGCCGCCTTCCTCGCGCGCGGACAAGGCTGCGGCATAGTCGTGACCCCAGGGCGAGACGAAGCTGACCGTGCCGCCGCCGGGCAGGGTCGGTGTCTTGCGACGGGTGATATCGTCGCGGATGATCGCGACCCCGCTCGCCCCCGGCCCGCCGGGAAACTTGTGCGCCGAGAAGACGATCGCGTCCTTCTGCGCATCGGTGCCGGGGCGCATGTCCATCGCCGAATAGGGCCCGGCGCAGCCGTAATCCCAGATCGACAGGGCACCGTGCTGTCGCAGGACTCGAGTAACGGCATCGGTGTCGGTCAGAATTCCCGTCACGTTTGAGGCAGCCGAGAACGCCCCGATGACCCGGGCGTCCCCGGCCTCTGCCAATCTGCGACGCAGGTCGTTCAGATCGACGCCGCCGGCTGCAGCCTCGGCGATCTCGATCACCGCGGCGCCGGTCTCGCGCCAGGGAAGAATGTTCGAGTGATGTTCGTAGGGACCGATCAGAACGACCACAGGCTCGCCACGGCGAAGACTCCCCGCGAGATCCAGCAATCCGACGATCCGGTTGATGCCGCTGGTTGATCCCGAGCCGGTAAACACGACGCTGGTGCCCGCGCCCGCGTTCACCAGTCGACCGATCAGGGCGCGCGCGTCCTCGCGCAGCCGGGTCATGAACTCGCCGCAATAGGACGCTTGCGTGTGGGTATTGGCGTAGAAGGGCAGGATGTCGCGGCGAACGAAATCCTCGATCTGATCGAGACAGCGCCCCGAGGCGACGTAATCGGCATAGATGAGCGGGCGACGTCCGAACGGTCCATCGATCTTTGCGCCTTCGCCGATCAGCCCGGCGCGCAGATCCGCAGCGAGGTCGTCACTGATGAGATAAGGTCGAAATTCGTCAAGCAGCGGCATGGTTCAGTCTCCTTGCGAACGAAACTGACACAGGCACGCTCCAAAGACTTCACATCATTTGTCGTTGTTCACAGTAAAAACCGTTCATATGATCGATGAATGGCAGTTGTTCTCGATCAGATCGATTATCGAATCCTGCATGAGTTGCAGACTGACTCGTCCCAGTCTCAGCGCGAATTGGCCGAGCGCGTCGGGCTGTCACAGAACGCCTGCTGGCGTCGCCTGAAGGCGCTCGAGGCGGCGGGGGTCATCCTGAAACGGACCGTGGTGATCGATCGCGAGACGCTCGGCGGCGGTTTCGTGGTGTTTTCGCTGATCAAGACCCGGCATCACACGGCCGATTGGCTCGCCCGATTCCGCAGGCATGTCTCCGCCATCCCCGAGGTCATCGATTTCTTCCGGATCGGGGGCGAATACGATTATCTGATGAAGATCGTGGTGCGCGATATGGCCGGCTACGACGATGTCTACAAGCGCCTCATCGCGGACATCGAGCTCGACACGGTCACATCCTATTTCGCGATGGAAGCCATCGAGGAACAGCGGCCGATCCCGCTTCGCTGAGGCGACTTCCGAGGTCATGCCTTGACACGGCATCGTCCACGTGGAATGCCGACAAAAATTATCAACCATTGAGATGGGCATGAAGCTTTTCGTCAAGCAGGCCATGTTCTGCGTGCTGCTCCCCTTTTGGCCCAGTACCGCGACCGCGCAGGAAGCCGATGCCGTCTTTCCGATCACAATCGAGCATGCGTTCGGAGAAACGATCATCAAGGAAAGGCCGGTCCGCGTCGCAACGGTCAGTTGGGCCAACCACGAAGTGCCGTTGGCGCTCGGCGTCGTGCCGGTCGGCTTTGCCGCGGCGAATTTCGGTGATGACGACGGTGACGGCCTTCTGCCTTGGGTGGACGCCAGGCTGGATGAGTTGCAGGCCGAACCGCCGACGCTGTTCGACGAAGGCGACGGCATCGACTTCGAAGCGGTTGCGGCAACCGAACCCGACGTCATCCTCGCCGCGCATTCCGGGCTCAGTCGATCCGACTACGACACGCTCAGCATGATTGCGCCGGTCGTCGCCTATCCAGACGCGCCCTGGACGACCGATTGGCGCAGCATGATCCGGCTTAACGCTGCCGGGATGGGGATGGAGGCAGAGGGGCAGGCGTTGATCGAGCGGCTCGATGGTGAGATCACCGCGACCGCCGCGCGCTATCCAGAGCTTCGCGGAAAGACGGCGATGTTCATCACCCATCTGGACGCGACCGACCTCAGCGTCGTGCGTTTTTACTCGGCCAACGACACGCGAGTCCAATTCTTCGAGGATCTGGGACTGTCGATGCCCAGTAGCGTGCGCGAGGCGACACGACCGGGTCAGTATTCTGGCGAGGTCAGCGCCGAACTGGTCGACCGTTTCGACGATGTCGATATCTTCGTGTCCTATGGCACGCAGGATCTGTTGAACGGGCTGACATCCGATCCATTGCTGGCGCGAATGCCGGCGATCGCGAACGGGGCGCTTGTGATGCTGGGGAACGACCCTGTGGGGACCGGTGCCAGTCCCACCCCGCTGTCGATATCGTGGGTGCTGGACGACTATGTCGCGATGCTGGCGAAAGCCGCGCGCGCAGCGGAATGATCGCGGCCGCTCGGACCATGACGATCCGCCGCGCGTCGCGCGAGGGTCGCAATGTCGTCGCTGTGCTGTTGCTCGCCCTCATCGTCCTCGCCCTGTCGGTGCTGTCGCTTTCGGTCGGAACGCGTGACGTCGGCTGGGCCGACGTGCTCGCAGGGCTGGCTGGTGGGGTCGATACCATCGGGCAGGCGGCGGTCGCGGTGCGCATGCCGCGCACGTTGCTGGCGATGGTCGCCGGCGCATCACTTGGTCTGTCAGGCGCAATCATGCAGGGCGTCACCCGCAACCCGCTGGCCGATCCCGGCATTCTGGGCATCAACAACGGCGCGGCGCTTGCCGTCGTTCTGGGAATTGCGTGGTTCCAGATGAGCTCGGCCGCCAGTTACGTCTGGGTCGCGATCCTGGGCGCCGGACTGACCGCGATGTTCGTCTACGCGATCGGCTCTGTCGGTCGAGGCGGGGCAACGCCGCTCAAGCTGGCGCTGGCGGGCGCGGCGACATCCGTCGCCTTTTCATCGCTGACAATCGCCGTGGTTCTGCCGCGAAACGACATCGCCGGTGGCGTGCGCTCGTGGCAGGTCGGCGGCGTCGGCGGGGCAACGTTTGACCGGATCGAACTGGTTTTGCCGATCATGATCGCGGGACTGGCGCTCGCGCTGCTGTCTGCACGGAAGCTGAACCTGCTCGCGCTTGGCGACGATGTCGCGGCAGGACTGGGCGAGCGTGTCGCCGTTGGGCGCGGCTTGGCCTCGCTTGCGGCGATCATGCTCTGCGGAGCGGCGACTGCGATCTGCGGCCCGATCGGCTTCGTCGGACTTGTCGTGCCGCATGCGTGCCGACTGGTCTTCGGGGTCGATCACCGGTGGCTGTTGCCCTGTTCGGCGTTGGCCGGGGCCGCGTTGCTGCTGCTTTCGGACGTGATGGGGCGGATCATGGCCCGCCCGAGCGAGCTGGACGTCGGCGTCGTCACCGCATTCATCGGTGCGCCCGTCTTCGTCTGGATCGTCCGCCGCCAAAGGGTTCGCGACCTGTGAGCGGATCTGTCGACACGTTATCGATCCTGAGAGCGGGGCGACAACGGCGCGCACAAAAGCTGGGTGCGGTGACGGCTTTCATGATTGGGCTGCTCGGCGCGCTGTTCGTGTTGACGCTCGCTTTGGGCCAGTCCTTCACGCCGCTAGCCGACGTTGGCCGCGTCCTGCTGGGGCAAGAGGTGCCCGGCGCAAGCTTCACCGTCGGCCAGCTTCGGTTGCCGCGTGCCGTCATCTGCATCCTCGCCGGGCTCTCGTTCGGGCTGGGGGGCGTCGTCTTTCAGATCATGCTGCGCAATCCGCTTGCCAGCCCCGATATCGTCGGCGTCAGCGCGGGCTCGAGCGCCGCCGCGGTCTTCGGCATCGTCTTCCTGTCCATGGACGGCGCGTCGGTGTCCTTATTCGCGATCGTTGCGGGACTTGCCGTGGCGATGCTGATCTATGTCCTGTCCTTCAATGACGGCATCACGGGGTCGCGGCTGATCCTGATCGGAATCGGAATATCCGCGATGATCAACAGCTTCATCGCCTATGCACTGACCCGTGCACCGGCCTGGGATCTGCAAGAGGCGATGCGCTGGCTGACGGGCAGCGTGAACGGTGCCCGTCTTTCGCAGGCGGGACCACTTCTGGCGTCGCTTCTGGTCTTCGGTGGCCTGCTGGTCATGCTCAGACGCGATCTGGAGACTTTGCGCATGGGCGACGACATGGCGGCTGCCCTGGGCGTTCAGGTGGGACGGACCCGCCTTCTGGTCATCATCGGCGCGGTGGGCCTGATCGCGGTCGCGACCGCCACCACCGGACCGATCGCCTTCGTCGCGTTCCTTTCCGGCCCGATCGCCGCCCGGATCGTGGGATCGAACGGGTCCATCGTGGTGCCGGCCGCACTGGTGGGCGCAGCGCTCGTGCTGCTGGGTGACTATGCCGGTCAGTTCCTGCTGCCCGGCCGGTATCCGGTCGGTGTGGTGACGGGCGCGCTTGGCGCGCCGTTCCTGATCTACCTGATCGTGCGCGCGAACCGGACGGGGAGCAGCCTGTGACAGCAGAGCGACGATTTCAGGCAGGCGCGATCGCGGCCGGTTATGGCGGCCGCACGATCCTTGACGGGCTGGATCTGACGATCCTGACGGGTCGTGTCACCGCGATCGTGGGTGCGAATGCCTGCGGCAAGTCGACGCTGTTGCGGGTGCTGTCCCGGTTGTTGGCGCCTGTGCGGGGCAGGGTGACGCTGGACGGCAAGTCCATCCACGACCTTCCTACCCGCACGCTTGCGCGGATCATGGGGCTGTTGCCGCAATCTCCGATCGCGCCCGAAGGGATCACCGTCGCCGATCTGGTCAGCCGTGGGCGACACCCGCATCAGGGCCTGCTGTCTCGTTGGAGTGGTGCGGACGATGAAGCCGTGGCCCACGCGCTGGAGATCACCCGCACGGCAGACCTGGCAGATCGCGCCGTCGACGAATTGTCGGGCGGTCAGCGCCAGCGGGTCTGGATCGCCATGACGCTGGCCCAACAGACGGAGTTGCTGCTGCTGGACGAGCCGACGACGTTCCTCGATGTCGCTCACCAGATCGAATTGCTGGACTTGCTGTGCGATCTGAATGAACAGCGTGGCACGACCATCGTCATGGTCCTTCACGACCTCAACCTCGCGGCGCGTTATGCAGATCATCTGGTCGCGATGGCCGACGGCGGGATACATGCCGAAGGGACGCCGGAAATCGTGCTGACTGAAGATGTCATCCAGCGCGTCTTCGGTTTGTCGAGCAGGATCATCACCGATCCGATGTCGGGGCGCCCGATGATGTTGCCGATCGGCCGGCGGACAACGATCGGCGTTGTCGACGAGAATTGGTGATTTAAACTGTCGCCTATTGGCAACGACCTGTGGCTGCGGTCTTGCAGCCCGCTGCAGTGAAGTTGACACACACGCGCCCGTGGGCGACTTGAATCCCGACAGAATCTGTAGGGAACTCAACATGACCGCTCTTCGCTCTCGCCTTCGCATCGGTACGGTGCTGACCTGCTGCACCGCGTTGACCGCGCTTCCCACCACGATCCATGCTCAGGACGCCGCCACCGATGGTGATGGGCGGATTTCTCCGGTCATCCGTCTGCCTGCGATCACCATCGAGGCCACGGGCGCCGACGACGACGCGAACACGATCGTTGCCCATGAGTTCCAGGTCGGCGGCAAGGTGGCGACCAACATCCTCGATACGCCGGCTTCAGTTTCGGTCATCACGCAAAAGGAAATCCAGCGCCGGGACGCAAGGACGCTGGAGGACGCGCTGGAATACACCGCAGGGACGATCACTGATCAGTACGGCACCGACGATCGGAACGATTACTATTCGATCAGGGGTTTCCAGGCCTCGACCTATCGTGACGGTCTGACGCTGGGCTCGATGCGCGGTATCCGCGAAGAACCGCTGGCTTATGAGCGGATCGAGGTGATACGCGGCGCCAACTCGACCTTGTTCGGTGTTGCCGACCCGGGCGGCTCGATCAACTTCGTCACCAAGCGGCCGCGCGCAGAGCGCATCGCCGAAGCTTTCGGGACCGTCGGCTCAGACGACCGAAAGGAGTTCGGCTTCGATATCGGCGACGCGCTGACGCCGGACGCGACGTGGGCCTATCGCCTGACGGGCAAGCTGCAGGATGCCGACCGGGAATACGACTTCTCGCGCGATGACGAGACCTTCCTGATGGGCGGTCTGACATGGCAACCAAGCGAGGCGACCTCGATCAGCCTGATCGTGGACTATCTGGACCGTGACGCGACGCCGAACAGTGGGGGCTATCCGCGCTTTGGCGATTATGACCGCGACCTGTTTCTGGGCGAGCCGGATTTCAACTATCTCAACGTCGAAAGATCGACCGCCAACCTTATTGCGGAACATGATTTCGGCGACGGTCTGACCCTGCGATCGAACCTTCGCTACAGCGACACCGCCGACGACTATGGCTATGTCTATATCAGCGGCGACGACGGCACGTTCCCGGTGCCGCGTGGCTACATCGCGCAGGAGGGAGAGGCCGAAGAGGTCGCCGGCGACGTCATCCTCCAATATGACCGCAGCTTTGCGGCCTTCGACAGCAGCACGCTTGTCGGTCTGGAGTTTCGCGACGTGTCGTCCGCCCAATCCAGCTTTTTCGCGGCGGGTAGCCCCATCGACCCGCGCGATCCAAGCTACAGCGGCGCGCCTGTCAGCCTGTCGCAATATCAGGATCTCGACAGGGACAGCACGACGAAGGCCATCTTCGTGCAGCAGAACATGTCCTTCAGCGACAAGGTCATCGCGACGATCGGCGCTCGTCATGATCGGCTGGATATCACAGAGAACGATGGCCTCACCGGGACGACATCGTCTGACGATTTTGCGGAAACCTCTGTCCGCGGCGCCCTGACCTACAAGATTACACCGGAGATTTCGGCTTACCTGAGCTACGCCGAGTCGGTGGCCCCGCCCTCGCTCGGTGTCGAGCCCGAACGTGGCGAGCAATACGAGATCGGCGTGAAGTATGAGCCGGTTGGAACGAACGCGCTGTTCAGTGCGGCGCTTTACGATCTGAGCAAGACGAACATCAGCGTGGCCGATCCCGACACGCTGGAGCGGTCGCTGGTGGGCGAGATCAGGGTTCGCGGCCTCGATCTGGAGACGAAGGCGGAACTGAACGACAGGATCGACATGATCGCCGCCTATTCCTACGCCGACTCAGAGGTTCTGAATTCTGCCCCCGTGTTCGGGGTCGATGTCATCGGTAACGAAGTCGGGGTCGTGCCGAACCACATCGCGTCACTGTGGCTGGACTACACGCATCCCGGCGCTGGTCAGCGTGGGGACATGACGTTCGGGATTGGCGCGCGGTACACGGGTGCCTACTACTTCACCACGCAGAACCAGAATGGTCGAAGCGAGGCGACGACCCTGCTCGACGCGGCCTACAGCTACGCGATCACGCCCGAGACGGAGCTTGCGATCAACGTGAACAACCTCCTGGACGAAAAGCACGTCGTCGGGCGGGGAACGGCCGATTACTACAATCCGGGACGGACGATCGCCGCAACCCTGCGCCATCGCTGGTAGGGCCGGTCATGCGGTAGCGAAGCCGTCTCGACCACTGTCAGTTCAGCCGTCGCGTTTGCTTTGGAGCAGTCGCGACGGCTTTCTGCATTCACTCACCTCCCTCGTCGCGCGAGACGAGTCTGGGCGCATGCCGCCGTCAAAGGCATGATTCCAAGCAGACGCGTCCAAATCGGCAGCCTCTATCACGATAAAATCTATCGTTATTTTTATCTTGATTAACACGACTTCATCTGTCGTTATTTCGGTGTCTAAGTCGATGACGCGAAATCTTGGAGAGCACCATGTCCGACAATCGCTTTGCAGACCTCACTCTGCCGACACGAGCAGCCCGGTCTTTCTCGGTGGCCGCCCTGGCCATGGCCGGCTTGCTGACACTCGCTCACGATGCGAGCGCTCAAAGCCTCCTGAATGTCAGCTACGATCCGACGCGCGAGCTTTATCGCGAGGTGAACGAAGCCTTTGCCGCGAAATGGCAGGCAGACGGTCACGACGCGCCCGATATCGAGACCAGCCATGGCGGATCAGGGTCGCAGGCTCGTGCCGTCATCGACGGTCTTGATGCGCAGGTCGTCACGCTGGCGCTGGCATCCGATATCGACAAGATTGCGGAAACCGGCAAGCTGCCAGAGGACTGGCAATCGAAGCTGCCCCATAATTCCAGCCCCTACACATCGACGATCGTGTTCCTCGTCCGCGAGGGGAACCCCAAGGGTCTGAACGATTGGGGCGATCTGCTGAAAGACGGGGTCGAGGTGATCACGCCCAATCCCAAGACGTCCGGCGGTGCGCGCTGGAACTACCTAGCTGCCTGGGCCTGGGCTGAAAGGAACGGCCAGGATCCGCAGGATTTCGTTGGCCAGCTTTACAGGCATGTTCCGGTGCTCGACACCGGCGCGCGCGGCGCCACCACGACCTTTGCGCAACGTGGGATCGGAGACGTTCTGCTGGCTTGGGAGAACGAGGCTTATCTGGCGCTGGAGGAAATCGGCGAGGATCAGTTCGACATCGTCGTTCCCTCGGTCAGTGTTCTGGCCGAACCGCCCGTGGCACTGGTGGAAGGCAACATTGCCGATGAGGACCAGCGCGAACTGGCGACGGCCTATGTGGACTTTCTTTATTCGCCCGAAGGTCAGGCGCTCGCCTACAAGCATTTCTACAGGGCCTGGGACGACAGCGCCGCCGATCCCGAGGATGTCGCCCGCTTCCCGGACCTGGAACTCGTTGGCATCGATCACTTCGGTGGCTGGAAGAAGGCGCAGCCCGAACACTTCGGCGACGGCGGCATCTTCGACCAGATCTACACGAACGCTGACACGGCCTCTAAGTGATGCGCCCCCTCGTTCAGCGGACGGCGATGCCCGGTCTCGGCCTTTCGGCCGGGATCACACTGACCATGCTGTCCATCGTCGTCCTTTTGCCGATCGGCGCGCTGTTGATGCAGGGCGCCCAATTCGGCCTCGCCAACATTTGGGACACGGTTCACCGCGAGCGGGTCTGGGCGGCACTGTTTCTGTCGTTCCGCATGGCGCTGTTCGCAGCGCTGTTCAATCTGGTCTTCGGTGTCCTGCTGGCCTGGGTTTTGGTCCGCTACCGCTTTCCGGGACGCCGGATCATCGATGCGGCGGTCGATCTGCCTTTTGCCTTGCCGACCGCCGTGGCCGGAATCGCCCTGACAGCGCTTTACGCCCCAAATGGCGTATTCGGTTCGCTCGCACAGCAGATCGGCTGGAAGATCGCCTATACGCAGTGGGGGATTTTCCTGGCCCTTGTTTTCGTCGGACTGCCTTTCGTGACGCGCACAGTCCAGCCGGTGATCGAAGAGATCGATCCCGAGGTCGAGGAAGCCAGCGCGACCCTGGGTGCATCGCGCAGCCACACGCTTCGGCATGTGATCTTGCCGATGCTGACCCCGGCCGCGTTGACGGGCTTCGCCCTAGCGCTCGCGCGCGCGGTTGGCGAATACGGCTCGGTCATCTTCATCGCGGGAAACATTCCGCTGCGGACCGAGATCGCGCCCCTGCTGATCGTCATTCAGCTTGAAGAGTTCAACTATGATGCTGCCGGGGCTATCGGTATCGCGATGCTGCTGATGTCGTTCGCGATGCTTCTGGTCATCAACCTCATCCAGATATTCAGTCGCAAAAGGATCGGTCATGTCTGACGCGTCCTTGCATCGGCCCGGAGCAGCCCGCTCGGCTCGGCCAGCATCCTACCGCAAGCCCACCGAAGAAACGCCCGCCGCTCGAACGGCCTTGATCCTGCTTACCGTCAGTGGCCTCGCAATCCTGGTCTTCGCACCATTGATCGTGGTGTTTACAGAGGCGCTTGCAGATGGCTGGGCGGCGGCCATCGAAAGCCTCGGCAATCGCGACGCGCAATCGGCGATCAGGCTGACGCTGACGATCACGGCCATCGCCATGCCCCTGAACGCCGTGTTCGGGATCGCGGCCGCCTGGCTGATCACCAAATTCGACTTTCGCGGCAAGGCGTTTCTGATCACGCTGATCGACCTGCCATTCTCGGTCAGTCCTGTTGTCGCGGGCCTGTGCATCGTGCTGCTGTTCGGGGCCAATTCGCTGATCGGCGGCTGGCTGGTTGCACATGACCTGCCGATCGTCTTTGCCATCCCCGGCATTGTGCTTGCCACTGTCTTCGTGACGTTCCCCTTCGTCGCGCGCGAACTGATCCCCGTCATGACCGAACAGGGCAGGGCCGAGGAAGAGGCGGCCCTGACACTCGGCGCCTCGGGCTGGCGGGTGTTTCATACCGTGACGCTGCCGAACATCCGCTGGGCGCTGCTGTACGGCACGCTTCTCTGCACCGCCCGCGCAATGGGTGAATTCGGTGCCGTCGCCGTCGTCTCAGGCAAGATCCGCGGCCAGACCGCGACCATGCCGATCACGATCGAGATGCTCTACAACGAATACCTCTCGGTCGCGGCCTTTTCGATGGCGGCGCTGCTGACCGGCTTCGCCCTTCTGACCTTGCTGCTGAAGACCGCGCTTGAACTGCGCCACGCCGATGCGCTGGCCGCGAACCACAGGCATTGATCGAGGAAACCTGGCCATGGACATCCATATCGACGAAATCTCCAAGGAATTTGGCGTCTCACGAGCCCTTCACCCGGTGACGCTGTCGATCCCGTCGGGGACGCTGGTCGCGCTTCTGGGACCGTCAGGTTCGGGCAAGACGACATTGCTCCGCATCCTTGGAGGTTTGGAGTTTCCGACATCGGGGCGCGTTCTTTTCGATGGACGGGACGCGACCGGCCTCAGCGTGCAGGAACGTCGCGCGGGCTTTGTTTTCCAAAGCTATGCGCTGTTTCGGCACATGACCGTCTTCGACAACATCGCTTACGGTCTTGCTGCGCGACCCCGCGCCATTCGGCCAAACAGAACCGAGATTGCGCGAAGGGTGACGAAGCTGCTGGACCTGATCCAACTTCCCGACATTGGCGGTCGTTATCCAACGCAGCTTTCCGGCGGACAACGCCAGCGGGTCGCGCTGGCCCGCGCGCTTGCCATCGAGCCGCGGATGCTGCTGCTGGACGAACCGTTCGGCGCGCTGGACGCCAAGGTCCGAAAAGAGCTGCGGCAGGGCTTGCGCGACATTCACGACGAAACCGGGCTTACCACCGTTTTCGTCACCCACGATCAGGACGAAGCGATGGAGCTTGCAGATCTGGTCGTCGTCATGTCGATGGGTCGGATCGAACAGATCGGCCGACCCCTGGACATCCGCGAACGCCCTGCGACCGCCTTCGTGCGCAACTTCGTCAGCGCCTGACGGTCCGTGCGAACATTGGCTGTCGTCCAATAACGTTAAAACTTGAAGGGGATTCCCGCAGAGCGTTAACGCCTGTTTTCGATCATGTCCCTAAGACTGACCCTTCCATGATGCAGGGGTCGGAAGCGTGATAAGGCACACCGGGGCGAAGAATGATGGGCCCAGACGGCGGGCGAGTTCGTTCAATCCGCTTTTCAGCATGCTTCCGGCGATCCTGCTGCTGGTCATAGGTATCGGGTCCCTGGTCATCGCCACGGTGGCGCGCGCGGATGCGAGGGGGCGCTATCTGGTGGTCATGCGTGACAGCGTCGATGCCGCGACGGTGATGGATGCGGTCTATCAACACGGGGGCGGCGTGACCGGATTCACGTGGTTCAGCCGCGGCCTTTACGCGGTTTCGGACGCGCCCGATTTCGCCATGTCGATGCGCGCGTCAGGGGCTTGGATGGTCTGGGCGCTGCCGAACATTCCCGGATGTTTCGGAACGGTCGAGGTGCGGTCATGAGCCCACAGATTCTGCAGCTGCGCGAGGGGTTCGGCCGGCTGCTGTGCTGGCTGATCTGGGCCCACGTTCCCCTTCTGGCCTTCGCAGGCTGGACGACCACCGGGGCGGCCCTTCCCGCTGCCCTTGCGGGAACGCTTCTTGCGATGATCTATCACGCGAGCTGGCTGCTTTACGGACACGCGGCTGTGACGCGCAACCTGTCCGCGATCATCATGATGTGCCTGCCCGCGATCCTGCTGATGCTTTTCGCGCGCAAGCCGTGGCAGATGGACATGCACATGTATTTTTTCGCGATGATGGCGCTGAGCATCGGCTGGTTCGACCGCGCGACCATCGTGCTGTCTGCAATCGCGACATCGCTACATCACCTGATCCTGCTCTATGTCCTGCCACTCGCGGTCTTTCCCGGAGAAGGCAATCTGGCCCGCGTCCTGCTGCACGCAGCGATCGTGGCGTTTCAGGCAGCCGTCCTGATCTGGGTCAGCGGCAAGGTCCTGCAGGCGTTCGAGCGCATCCATCGAATGAGCGAAGAGATCGTCGCGACCAGCGTCGCTTTGAAGGAGCGGACGCTTGAGGCCGAGGAATCGACGCGCGTGAAAAGCATCTTTCTCGCCAATGTCAGTCATGAAATCCGCACGCCGATCAACGCAATCCTCGGCTTCAGCCATATCCTGCAGCGCGCGCCGCTGACGCCTGAACAGATGAACCAGGTTCGCAAGATTCATGGCGCGGGCTCGACACTGCTTCGGTTGATCAACGACCTTCTGGACTTTTCGAAGAACGAGGCGGGCAAGCTGATCCTTGAGCGGCGCGAGTTCGACCTTGTCGAAGCGATCGACAACCAGATCGCGCTCGTCCGCGATTCCGCTGAAGAGCGTGGACTGGGTATCGAGGTCAACTATCTGACCAATGTCCCGGATCGGCTCTCAGGCGATCAGATGCGTTTCGATCAGGTTTTGCTGAACCTTCTCAGCAACGCCGTGAAGTTCGGGCGCACCGGGACGATCGTCGTCACCGTGCGCTGCGATGAATGGACCGACGACACGGTATCGGTCCAGATCGCCGTTCGCGACAACGGCATCGGGATGAGCGCCGAAGAACAGTCGCGGCTTTTCACCGCCTTCAGTCAGGCCGACAGTTCCACGACGCGGCAATACGGCGGTACCGGTCTTGGTCTCGCCATAAGCCGACAGATCGTCGAACAGATGGGCGGCTGGATCAGGGTCGAAAGCATTGCCGATCTTGGCAGCGTCTTCACCTTCATGATCCCTTTTGAGCGGGTTGACACGGGTGCCTCTGCCCCGATGCGGGATAAGGCAGCCATGCCTGGTCGCCCAGCATCGAAGAATGAGATCGTGCATGTGATCGATCCGCGCTTCCGTGATCTTTGCGTGCTTCTGGTCGACGACAACGAGATCAATCGCGAGATCGGCGTCGGTCTTCTCGGCAATGCGGGATTGTTGGTCGAATGTGCCGCGAACGGTCGTGTGGCCTGCGACATGGTGGGACATTCCGGCCAGCGTTACGCGGCGATCCTGATGGACGTGCAGATGCCGGAAATGGACGGAATCGATGCCACGACTGAAATCCGAAAGGTCTGGAGTGCCGATCAGTTGCCCATCATCGCGCTGACGGCTCACACGTTCGACGAAGAGCGTCGCAGATGCCTCGCAGCAGGAATGAACGATCACATAGCCAAACCGATCGATCCGAAACTGCTGATCGCGCGTCTGAACCACTGGTTTCAGCGCGGCGCCCGCAAGACAATCCCGCAGCCGATGAGCCACAATGTCGTGCCTTTGGCTGGCGACGATGCCTTCGTCACATTGCCGGCCGATCTTGCACCCTTCGACTTGGGGCTGGCGCTGGACAGGACCAACGGCAATCCGGCCTTGCTGCGTCGCCTGATCGCCAGTTTCGCCCAAACCTATGCCAGCGCTCCGTCAGATTTGTCCCGGCTGATCAGTGCGGGTGAACTGGCGGAGGCATCTCGACTTGCCCACAGCCTGAAGGGTGTCGCCGCGACGTTGACCCTGTCGAGTGTGGCGGACGTTGCCGCGTTGCTGGAGAGGGCTGCCACTTCGGACGAAACCGGTGAGACAGACAATTTGATCGCCGCGCTGGCGGAAGCTCTCGATCCTGCCCTCGCGGCAGCTCAGACCCTGGAACCTACGGTTCGCACGATCAATACTTCCCAAGGCGCGGGTGGCGTCCGTGGCGAGCAGGACGCGGTCGACCTGGCACGCGATGCGCTGGTGCGCGTGCTTCGACGTCGCAGCCTGACCGCCGAGCAGGCTTTCGACGCCTACGCGCACGCTTTGGGTCTCGACGCGCAGGCACGCCAGGACCATCCCGCCCTTCAGGCCATTGCGTCGCGTGATTTCGACTTGGCCTTGGAAGCGCTGAACCTCAGCCATCCAGGCACCTTCCCGAAACGTAGGGACAAGTCGGCATGACGACGAAGCCGGTTGTCCTGATCGTCGACGATTCCAGTTTCAACCTGCAGCTTCTGGGCGCATTCCTAGGCTCCGACTACGACGTCTGCGTCGCCACGACGGGCGAGGAGGCGATTGAAATCGCGCCTGATGTCGAACCGGATATCGTGATCCTCGACGTCGTGCTTCCGGGCATCGATGGCCATGACGTGTGCACGTCGCTGCGCAACATGCCGCAGTTTCGCGATCTTCCGATCATCTTCTCGAGCGGCAATGGTGATGCTGAGACAATAGCAAGGGGCCGTGCTGTTGGTGGAACCGACTTTCTTGGAAAACCCGTCAACGCCGCTGCCTTGCGCAAGATGGTTGCAGCGCACACCGCTGAAGGCCGACGCCCATGTTCCGCATGAACGGAAAGCTGCCAGCAGTGTCGGAGACCAGGGGCCAATCAGGGCCTCAAACCGTTCAAGTCAGCAGCAACCACAACATCATGATCGACATTCCCATCATCGCAAGGTTTTCCGACAGGCTGACGAAGCCCAACGGGACCTTCGATCCGCCCCCCACGCAGGCGCATTTCAACTCGCGCTTGTCGATATAGACCGCCTTGAAGACACTCCAGGCACCGATCGTCGAAACGACCAAGGCCGCGGGTGCGGCCAATGATGTCAGCAGCATCCCCGTCATCAGGACGCCCGCGCCGGTCTCGACCCACGGATAGACATAGGCGTAGGGCACCCAACGCCTGGCAAGGACGTCATAGTTGAGAAACATCGTGGTGAAACTGTCGATGTCGCGAAGCTTCTGCATTCCGAGAAGGATCATGGAAATCGAGATGAACCAACCGAGCGTCTGCCACGTGATTGCCCCAAGGAAGCCGATGGACAGGGACAGCGCCGTCGCAGCCGCCACCGCGAAGAGATAGATCACCGGCTTGTAGGTGGTCGCATCGGGATCCCAGTTCGTGAGCCGCTGCCGCAGGTCCGTGTAGCCGCCGACGCGTTCGCCCTCGATCCAGGCCTGAGGCGTCGCCTTCACGCCGTACATTGCCTTGAAGGCATCGACCTCTGCACGGGTGCGGAAAACCCGATCGTCGACATCATAGCCCTTCGACCTCAAAAGCCAGCTCGCCTTCTGACCCGAGGGGCAGAGATGATCGGGCAGGGCCATGCGGTACAGCACGGCCGTCTTTCCCGAGGCGACCGATGCAGGATCGGTCGTGACGTCGGCGACGTCACGTGTATCGGCGAGGATATCCTTGGGCATGTGTTCCTCCGGTCTTCAGTATTTCTTGTCGCGGGGCGTGCCGGCGGGGGCATCGCCACTGCTCTGTATCTCGGCGATGTATTGCTGCATCTCTGCGATCTCGGCCTCTTGCGCGGCGATGATCGCATCGGCCAGCGCGCGTGCGCGAGGATCGGAAAGGTTCGCGCGCTCCGATGTCATGATGGCGATGGAATGGTGCGGGATCATCGCCTTCATCCACGCCACGTCGCCAACCGTGTCCTGAGACCGGACGAGGTAGAGCGACCCCGCGAAAGCGAGAGCGGCGCCGGTGAAGATCGCAAGGTTCAGTGTTCGATTGCCATACATCCCCAGCATGAACGCGAGCATGATGACGGCCATCGCGGCACCCATGTAAAGCGCCATCCACATCCGGGTCTGCGAAAAATAGACGTGATCGAGTGCGTAGGTGTTCAGATACATCAAGCCGAACATCACGATTGTCGAGGCGAAGATCATGGCGGCGAAACGAAGATAGTGTTTGTCACTCTGCTGTTTCATTTCCATAAGTCCAACATATACCCCCTCTAGGTATGCGCAAGGGTCTACGCTCTTGGTGGGATCAGACGGGTCTCGACATCGTCGCCCCGCTTCCCCTTATTGATACCATGCACGAGAACCGGGACGCAGCATTGAGACGCCTGAAGCGACTGGAAGGCCAGGTTCGCGGAATCGCCCGCATGGTCGAAGAAGATCGGTACTGCGTGGATGTGCTGACCCAGATCGCGGCAGTCCGCGCAGCGCTGAAGGCTGTCGAAAAGCTGGTGATCGATGATCACGCTGCGCATTGCATTGAGGATGCTCTGGCCTCGGGCGACCGTGCCGACCAGCGGGCGAAGTTCACCGAACTGCTGGATCTGCTGGATAAAGCTCGCGGCTAGGTGAATTTCCGGCTGGTCGGTGGAAGAATAGGCGTCCGCCGCGCCTAAAGGTTCTTTTCCATCTCGCGCTCGATGCTGCGTCTGGCCCAGCGGTTCCGGATCTGGCGCGCATAAAGGCCTTTCGGGCGCAGAACCGTGTCACCGTCTTGCGTCATGACCGCAAAGCCGCGCTTCGCGGCAACGACACTGGATGTTGCGGCCGTGACCGCTACCACGGTCAGTTCCAGCTCTTCGATATTCATCGCGTCCGCCGGTCGGTCGGTGTGTGGATCGGCACGGTGAAGCAGGGTGTAGATTTCCCCGATGTCAGTCGAGTCCCCCGTTTTCAGGGGAGTCTGAAGGGTGTGTGTATCCGACGGATCGTCCTCGATCGGTGGTCCGTCCCTGCGCTCCGCGATCGAGACGGTCCGGACACGCCGATCACCACTGATGCGCAACAGGATGTCGAGGACATAGATCGGCTCGAGCCCCAGGTTGCTGATCAGGATTCGCCCGCCGAGATCGCGCTTGCCGCCCAGTGTTATCAAGATTTCGGACCGACGCTGACGCCGCATCCCCTCGATCAGAATATGCAGATAAACGACCCAGACAAGCGCCGTAACCACGCCGACAATGACCTGAAGGACGTCGGTATGTTCTCCGACCCAGTTCCACATAAATGGCTTTCCTCGAATTCTTTCGCGTCAAATGAAGCAAGCGCGTCCGCAACCTTGACGCGCTGAAGACCCTGAAAATGAATGCCGCAAACGCGTGCGATGAAGCTGACGCGCGAACCTGCGGGATTGCGCGCAGCGCAAGAATTCGGATGTGGGAAGGATCGAAAGGCTGATCAAGGTGATCCGGACCCTTCGATCGGGCGTCGCCCGCCGGCGGCTAGCCGCCTCAGCAACCCTGAAAAGTCAGAAACGCACCGGGCGGTAACTTGGAACTCGACAACAATAACCCACCGCCCGGCCCGTGTCTTATCGCGTTGATTGATCCGTCAGTCAGCGTGTCTTTTTGTACATATTGCACGGAAGAGAACCGTACAGGTTGACCATCGACACGACGGAGGCCGCAATACTCAACGCTAGTGGCGAACTGTGATACGCAGGAGGTCTGCGGTGCCGACATCGTTATATCGTGCCACACGCGCCCTCCTGCATCAGCACATCAACGCGCTATGCTGACTGTCTGATCCTGCGAGATCTCGAGGTCGCTGTCATACTCGAAGTTGTCCGCCGCATTGATCTCTTCTTCCGTCATTTGGGACAGGACCAGTTGATCGTCACGCAGCGATACCCTTGCCAGCGGAACGGGTACCTGCTTTTCGCCGATGCCCAGAAAACCGCCGTCTGCCGCGACGAGATATGTCTGACCGTCGAGCTCGATAAAGGCGTCGGGCTCGCCAAGCTCTTCGCCTCCAGAGGTGACGACATCCATCGTCATCAGGTCACGAACGCTGATCGCCTCACCCTGCGTCCCTTGTGCGGCGCCTGCTCCGTCGCGATCGGCAGAGGCCTGCTGCTGCGCGCCCTCGCTGGGCTGCTGGTCGGCCCGTGACTGACGACGCTGCTCACGCTCTTCGGGTGTCTCGACCGTGATGACGGGCTCACCAGAGTTGCTGACTTCGACGGTCGGCTGCTCGGCCATCCTGACCGAGATCCGGGGTTCCGCACCTTCATAGGACAGCGAAGGTTCGCCAGCCTGATAGCGCAACTGCGGCTGACCCTCCGCCTCGACGATTTCGATCTGAGGCTCGGCGTCTGCCGTCGCGACATCGCCTTCGACGGATTGCGCGTCACCAGGCGACTGTTCCCGGTTGTCTGCAGTCGTCTGCCTGTCGCCGGTCGGGTCGGCGTCGTCTTGCAGGTCGATATCGACGTTCAACTGCGGTTCGGCCTGGCGGACAGAAACCACGGGCTCGCCCTGCGAGACCTCGATCTGAGGGTCGGAATGGCTCACCCGAACATCGGGATCGGCCTGCAGGACGAACAGTTCGGGCGCGGGAATGTCGACGCGGACCACGATTTCCGGGATCTCGACCTCGATCTGCGGTTGCGCCTGACGCAGTTCGATCTGCGCCGGTTCCTGCGTGATATCGACCTGCGGCTGCTCTTTCGTGACCCGAACATTCGGCGCCGGAACTTCGACATCAACGTTCGGATCGGGCACCGTGACCCGCGCGTCGCCTTCGATCTCGACCTGCTCCGAAAGATCGACCTCTTCGCTCAGCGTCTGACTTTCGGACTGAGACGCCCTATCCGTGGTCCCAGATTGAAGCTGCTCGGCGATCGCCGTGCATTCGGACTGCTCATCATCATTGATCGCCGCCACGATCCGCTGCCTGTTCGGCTCGTCGAACGGTTGCTCGCGCGTCTCAACAAGTTCGGCAAGCGACCGGCACTGCTGCGATGTCCCTTCCAGAGCGTCTTCGTTGATGCGAATTTCCTGCGCCATCGGGGCTGCAGGCAACAGCGCGCCGAGCGCGGTCGTCATCAGCGCGATCTTGGCGTCTCTCTTCAGCTGCATTCTGCTGTCTCCTTTTGCGATTTCGAAGGCCGCTAACCAAGCGAAGGCTGTTTTGTTCCAGCCACTGATCTTCGAAGATCGCGTGACCCCAGAGACAGGCCTGTCAGGATTGGCGCCCTGAACGGTTGGCAAAGTCGCAAAGCCACAAAGGTCTCAGCATCGGGCAATGAAGCGTAAGGCGCGCCATGAGCCCCGCAGGCCAACCGACGTGGTCGCCGTAATACCTCAGGTCACGGGGGCTTTGGCCAGCCCCTTGCCGAGGATCGGTCCCGTGGGAAGATTTGTCGGTGATCCGCCGGCAGGCTCGAAGGTGATCTCGTAAAGCTGCGACGGATGCGGCTCGGGCAGTCCCTCGACGCTCAGGATGCCCGACAGGCCGGTGGAGAGCAGGCCGAGTGAGACGGGCGGTCCGTCATCTTCCGGCTTGGTCCAGACCTGCATCACTTCCCCGGCTGGCACATCCGGCCGCTCGAGCAGGGTGACGCGTGTGGTGTTGTCAGGTCCGCTTTCCACGAGTGCGATGGCTTCGCCACTGTCATCCAGCAGCACCGCGACGACCAGGGGGTCCACGGTCGAGAATAGTGTCCAGCCCAGTACAAAGGCCAAAAGAAGACTGGCGGCAATCCCGCCCATCGCGGCGCTTCGCCAGCGGCTCAAGCGTGCGCGCACTGCTTCAAGGTCAATAACATCGCCTCCCGACGAGTCAGATGCAGGCGCCTGAGACTTGTCCTCGGACTTGCTCAATCGAGGCTCAAGGCGCTCCCAGAAATGTTCAGGCAGCGGCAGGTCGTCGGCCGTTTCATCCAGCGGGGCGAAGCGGTCGCGGGCCCTCGCAAGCCGCATGGCGATGTCAGGGTCGCGCGCCGCCAGATCTTCCAGGCGTGCGGTCTCGGCGTCCGAGGCGAGGCCCAGCACCACCTCGTCGATCAGCAGATCAAGAGAACGGTCCGTCACGACAGACACTCCCTCAGCTTGAGCAAGCCGCGTCTTATACGAGCCTTCACCGTGCCAAGCGGTGCTGCCAATCGGCCGGCGATCTCCCCGTGGCTGTGACCGAGGACGTAGGACGACAGGATCGCCCGACGCGTTCCATCATCTAGCCCTTCAAGACAGCCGCGGAGGTCGGTGGACGTCGGAAGGCGGTCAAAAGCCTCATTGACGGCGGCGCTCTCGGACGCGCGGTCGATTGCCTGCGGTTCGGTCGGCACTTCCCGATCCTCGCTTCGCAACATGGTCAGACAGCGATTGCGCAAGATGGTGTAGATCCAGCCCTTCGCGCTGCCCCGGCTGCCGTCAAATTGGTGCGCGCGACGCCAGACAAGAACCAGGGCCTCCTGCACGGCATCCTCGGCAATGTCGATGCGGCCCAGCATACGGCGTGTGCTGTCAGTTTAATGCGAACTCGTCTCACTGATCGAGGCGCAGCGCAGCCTCAGGCTGCAGCCAACTGACGCCACTCATCGAGAGCGGCGGCGCGGTTCACCTTGAAGTGCTGGCGTTTCGAGAGGCTGCGGTCGTGGTTGAAGTGGTTAAAGACGGAGGCGTGGACGGCGACAAATTTCTGTAATGATCGCATGCGTCGGAACCGCAGCATGGCACGCTCCCGCCTTCGGAAGGGTAGGTGCGAGTTCTCGGCGCGGTTATTGAGGTGGCGCGCGGTCTGCTGCAGATCCGAGCCGCCCATCTCGCGCAAGGCTGCGCCGTAGGACCGGAGGCGGTCGGTCACGATCGCTTCCGGTCGGCCATAGCGTTTCATCAGCTTCTTCAGGAATTTCAACGCTGCGCGCCGGTCGCGCGTCTTGCTGACGAATGCCTCCAGCACCTCGCCCTCGTGATCGACAGCGCGCCACAAGTAGTGCTGCCTGCCGCGGACCTTTACGAAGACCTCGTCCAGGTGCCAGCGCCACTGCCGGCCAGCGCGTAGGCGGGATGCGCGCTTGCGCCGGATGTCGGCCGCGAAGACTGGGCCAAAGCGCATCCACCATTGCCGTACGGTTTCGTGACAGACGTCGATGCCGCGCTCGTGGAGCAGATCCTCGACATTTCGCAGGCTGAGTGGGAAGCGGACATAGAGCATGACCGCCAGGCGAATAACCTCGGGCGAGGTCTTGAAGTAGCGGAAGGGAGATAGGCTGGGCATGCGGGGTAGGGTAAGGGAGCTCGCTCAGCGCGGGCAAGGGTATTTAGCTGACAGAGCCATCTAGACAGTAAGTATGGCTCGGGTCTGCGAAGCCGCGGCCAAGCCTCCCCCATCGTTCGGCATTGTGATCGGCGACGGTTTGCTTCATATCAGCGGTTGCTGATACCTTATTCCTTCCAAGCATTGATGGCAGGCTATGAGTTCGAAGGATAACCAAGAACAGCGGCGCCGGAGCGGACGGCCGCTCATGATTTTGCCTATTCTTCTGTTTGGGTTGCTGGGCGTAGTCTTCTACTGGGGCCTCTGGAACAACGACGACCGGTTGCCCTCGACGCTGATCGGAAGACCAATCCCGGAATTCGCGCTCCCGCCCATCGAAGGGCGGCAGGACGGCCTAGCCTCGGCGAACCTGCTAGACCAGGTTTCTCTCGTCAACGTCTGGGCGTCGTGGTGCGTCCCCTGCCGCACGGAGAACCCGCTTCTCGTCGATCTTGCCGAAGCGGGCACCGTTCCGATCTACGGTATCAACTACAAGGACAATGCCGAGGAGGCGCTGGGTTTCCTCGAAGAGCTCGGCGATCCCTTCACCCGCATCGGCGCGGACCGATCAGGCCGCGTTGCGATAGACTGGGGCGTCTATGGAGTGCCGGAAACATACATAATCGACGCCGAGGGGCGCATTGCATACAAGCATGTCGGCCCCTTTGATCAGGCCTCGCTTGAGGAGGACATTCTGCCGGTCGTGCGCCGGTTGCAGGCTGAGAGCGACCCGTGAGGCGACGTGACGTCCTTGCCGGAGTCTTGGCGCTTGCGGCAAGCCCTGCCTCCGCCCGACCACCGATCCCTAATCACGGGACTCCGCGTGATCTCCTGTCGTCGCCTTTCGTGGATGGAGATGGACGGAATCTGACGCTGGCGGACTTCGAGGGACGTGTCGTGCTTCTGAACATTTGGGCGACCTGGTGCCCGCCTTGTCGCGAGGAGATGCCGACGCTCGACGCGCTGCAAGCGCGCCTCGGCGGATCGGATTTTCATGTTCTGCCGCTGTCGATCGATCGGGCCGGTCTCGAACCTGTGCGCCGCTTCTACCGAGAGACCGGCATTCGCAACCTCGATCTCTATATCGCGGGGGATACGCGCGCGATGCTGGCCTTGGCCGTGGTGGGCCTGCCGACAACGATTCTGATCGACCGCATTGGGCGCGAGCGCGGGCGCCTCGCAGGCCCGGCCGAATGGAACAGCCCCGAAGCCGTTGCGCAGATAAGCGCTCTTATTGACGAACGTAAGCAATAGGACATGGAAAAGCACGACGACCGCGCCAGCCGTTCCGCTCCGTGCGCACACGTGGTGGCGGTCTACCGATCAGTTTGGAGATGTGGATTTGATTGAACTTTCCGCTCTTGGACTAATGGCGGCATTGCTGGCCGGTGCCGTTTCCTTTCTGTCGCCCTGCGTGCTGCCGCTCGTGCCCGGCTACGTATCCTACGTTGCCGGACGTACGGTCACCGGCAGTGCAGCGCCTTCGAAGGGGCGGGCCGTCTGGCTCAGCTTCTGTTTCGTCCTTGGCTTCTCCACGATATTTATCGCGCTTGGGGCCTCTGCCACCGCGCTCGGTCAGGCGCTGCTGCAGTGGCGCTACGAACTCAACCTCGTCGGCGGCGCGATCGTGATCCTGTTCGGTCTGTTCATGATCGGGGCAGCGCGCCTGTCGGCCATGGAGCGCGACCTGCGTTTTCATCTCGACCTGCCGGGCGGGCAACCGGTCGCCTCCTACGTGCTCGGACTCGCCTTCGGTTTCGGCTGGACACCGTGCATCGGGCCGATCCTCGGCGCCATCCTAACCGCCAGCGCGACAAGCGCGACGATTGGCGAGGGCGTCGCATTGCTTGCCTTCTACTCGGCCGGCCTTGGGATCCCGTTTCTGGTCGTCGCGGGGTTCACCGACAGTATTGCCGGCAGGCTGCGCGGCATCGGTCGTTGGGGTCGCCGCCTGCATCAGGCTGCGGGCGGCGTCATGATCCTGATGGGTTTGGCGATGATGACCGGGCGGTTGAGCGCACTGGCCTACTGGCTGCTGGACACCTTCCCTGTCCTTGCGCGGATCGGGTGAACAGATGCGACTGTACGAGAAACATATCCTCCCTCGGCTGACGCATCTGGCGATGGGCCAGGATCAACTTCTTCCCTACCGGCGCCGCGCCGCCTCCGGGCTGCATGGACGTGTGCTGGAGATCGGGATCGGCTCGGGCCTGAACCTTGCGCTCTACCCCGAGGCCGTGCGTCAGATCATCGGTGTTGACCCGTCGCCCGAACTCCTCTCTCGGGCCGCGCAAACCTCCCATGGCCTGATGCCCGCGGCCGAGATGATCGAGGGCGTGGCCGAAGCATTGCCGCTGGAGGATCGCAGCGCGCCAGACGCGCACCCCAGTGCTTCCAGCCGACCGCCCCGGCGTCTTGGAAGAGCGCCGTCATCTGCGCCGTCCGCGTCTCGACCTCCGCTTCGGGAAGCGGCACGCCCGACCAGGCGCAGGCAGCTCTGGTGAGGATTTCGCGCACTTCGTCGTAGAGAACGACCTTCTCCGCCGCTTGCCAGTCCCGTGCGTAGCGGTCCAACAGGTCCCGCGTCGTGTTTTCGAGAGCTTCGATCCGCTCCGACGCCATGAGTGACATAAACATCCGCTTCCGATGACGGTGGGCCTCGCCATCGAGCCCCTGGATGCCCTTTTCGCCGAGCAGGGTTCTCTGGATACGCTTCGGCATCGAGCCTGCGCGCACGAGCCCATCCTCGGAATAGAAGACCTCCGCAGCTGCGGCACCAGTCATGCAGATCGTCTTTTGAAAGAGGATGCGGGTCTCGAACAGGTCGCCCTCAAGATCGCGGCATGTGTCCGGAATGAACTCATATGGGTTGCGCAGCAGGGCAAGCGTGCTGTCGATGCCCTTTGCGGATGGAATGCTGGACATCGATTATTTCCCCGTAACGTTTTCTTCTCGGTGGTTACGTTCGGGCTTGTTCTGCGCCGAGCGGAAGCTGTCCCAGAACAGCAGGGCCGCACCGCAGAAAATCGCCACATCCGCAAGATTGAAGGACGGCCAGTGGTATGTTCCGTAATGGAAATCCAGAAAATCCGGGACGGCCTGATAACGCAGCCGGTCGAGGACATTGCCGAGCGCGCCGCCGATGATCAGACCGAGAGCGGCAGCCGTCAGCCTGTCCGGCGCGCGCCACAACCAGATCAGCAGCCATGCCACGATCACGCCAGCAAGCGCGATGAGACCCCACCAAGGCACGATCCCGCCCAGCATACCGAAGCTGACTCCATCGTTCAGAACCCGCACGAGATTGAGAAAGGGTAGAACCTCGACGCCGCGCTCAAGCGCCGGTGTGTTCAGCGCAAGCGCCTTGGTACCCTGATCGAGGCCGAACGCCGCGATCGCGCAGAGCCCGCCCAGAACGCGGCTGTTCATGCCGCTGCCTTCAGATCGGCCCGCGCATCGCGGATGATTGCCCAAGACGAGTGCAGGAACAGTCCGGCGATGCCGAAGGCGACGATGAGGTCCGGCCAGGCGCTGCCCAGCCACGCCACGAGACCGGCGGCAACGACAACCGCCGCATTGCCGATGGCGTCGTTGCGCGAGAATAGCCAGACGGCCCGCATGTTCGCGTCGCCCTTGCGGAACCGCAGCAGCGGCAGAACGGAGATGACGTTGACGACAAGGGCGATCATGCCAAGCAGGCCCATTAGACCTGCATCCGGCGTCGTCCGTTCGAAGACTCGCACGATGGTCGTGCCGAGGACGCCAAGGCCGAGCAGGCCGAGGAAGATGCCTTGGATCAAGGCCGACCGTGCCCGCCAGGCGAGGCTCCAGCCGATGGCCAGCAGGCCAAGGAAGGTGATCGCGCCGTCGCCGATGAAATCGAGCGCATCGGCCTTCACGGCCTGCGATCCGGAAATGAAACCGCCGATCATTTCGAGGACCCCGTATCCCACGTTCAGGATCACGACGATCCAGAGGGCACGGCGGTAGGCCGGGTCCTGATGGGCGGGATTCGGCGGAATGTCTTCATCGCCCTCGATCCGGTCGAAGCCATAGCCTGTCACCGCGACTGCCTTTTCGATGTCCGGCAGGCGCACTTCGGGTGCAGTCAGTGTCATGATGTGCGTCGCGGCCGACACTTTCACATCGCCGGGCGCGACCCCGGCTGCCTGTGCCGCCCGCTCGATCTGCGCGGCATCCTTGGCGCAATCCATACCGGAAACCCGGTAACGGACGGGCGGGACATCTGCCGTCGATCCGGCATTTTCGGTGTTGGCCATGGTCGCGCTATTCCTGCTAGGATGAATCGAAGAACGACGTATCAGCGAGGAGTGATATGGCCCAAATCGTCGATGACCGCAAGAGCGCGACCATCGAGCGACGGGCGAAGCTGTTCCGCGGCTTCGCGGACCCGAGCCGCCTGGCCATCCTCGGTGCACTTTGCAACGAGCCATTGGCCGTTCACGAGATCGTCGAGCGGACCGAACTATCGCAACCCAACGTCTCCAACCATCTGAGGTGCCTGCTGGACTGCGGGCTTGTCGCCAGCGACCGCGAAGGGCGCTTCATCCGTTACCGTATCAGCAACCCGCGCATCACGGTCCTTCTGAACGATGTGGACGCACTTCTCGACGTGGTCGCAAAGGGTGTTGAGGCGTGTGACAATTATCGTGAGGCGTGAGTCAGAACGGACGGCCGGTCGACTCGGCGCAGATCGGTTGGAAAGATGTTGTCCGTGTGCAGGGTCCGACCGGAATCCTGCTGAGGTTCGACAAGCTGGCTTCGGAAGAGACACCATTCATGTATCACTGCCACATCCTCGAACACGAGGATGCGGGCATGATGGGGCAGTTTACGGTCACATAACAGGACCCCACCCGCTCGACACCGGGCGTCGTCAAGAGCTTACGTCTTCTTGCGGCGTTCTATCAGGTGCCGGTGTCGCCTTGTTGAAACGCATTACGGAGTATGTCTAGACCCGAACGGAGAACACCTCGCTAAGCTGCGGGTCCGCCGAAGCGGCCGTCCAGTCGCTCGGCAGCATTCGTCAAAAAGGGCTCGAAGCCGACCTCGGATGCGACGCAGAATGTTGTGGTATGCTACCTTCGTCAACGTCGGGTTGTCGATGTGGGTGGGCGTGGTGGATGGAGGACCCATCATGGAAACACGAAACTTACCCGCCATCCGCGCGTTACGTCCTGCCTGGAACAAAGGCCGGATCGTCGGCCAAAAAAGACCACTGAAGCCCAAACATGTCTGGGCAATCAGGGTGCGGCTGGAGCTGGCCGAGAATCATCGTGATCTGGCGCTGTTCAATCTTGCCATTGATAGCAAGCTAGGTGGATGCGATTTGGTGAGAATGAAGGTGGCCGATGTCATGGCATCAGGCCAAATCAAGGAACGCGCGTCGGTTCTGCAGAGCAAGACGCAGAAGCCTGTGCGTTTCGAAATCTCCGAAGGTACCCGTTCATCGCTGGCAAGATGGATGCGGGAGCCGTTGATGGTCGGGTCAGAATACCTCTGGCCCGGACGTTTTCATGAACGGCTTCACATTTCGACCCGTCAATATGCACGCATTGTGCGTGACTGGGTGACGTCCATCGGTCTGGAGGCCAGCGCCTACGGAACGCATTCGATGAGGCGAACGAAGGTGACCCAGATCTACAAGAAAACGAGCAACCTTCGGGCAGTCCAGCTGCTGTTGGGCCATAGCAAAATGGACAGCACCGTCAGATACCTTGGCGTTGAACTAGAAGATGCGCTTATGATCTCTGAATCCATCGAGATCTAAGGCATGGGCCGTCATCACTGACGGCACTTTGCAGACGTTGGCGCGACGATCTGATGCTACGTCGCGGCTTCACCACTGCGGACATTCGGGGTGCCTGCAGCAATCTTCCTGTCGAGCTTGAAGCAGGCTTCGCGCGGATTGCGGGTTGGCGTCGCGCAGAGTAAAAAATTCCGAGCAACACCGAGAGGTATTTATGGACCAGTCCGATCAGGAACTCGAGCGTCTCAGCGCCCTGTTGCATGCGCTGCCCATCGAGAACATGCCCATGACGCTCAGTGAACTTGATGGCTACGTAGTCGGTGTTCTTGCCTGCCCGGATATGATCCCGCCCTCGGAATGGATGTCCCATGTCTGGGGAGAGACAGGTGAGGCAAATTTTCCCGATCAGAAAACCGCCGAAGCCACGGTCGGTGCGGTCATGGCTCACTACAACTCGGTTGCGGAGGCGATGACCCGCTCACCTTGGATCGAACCCATCTACGAGATTGACCCCAACAGTGATGAGGTGATGTGGGAGCCTTGGATCGATGGCTTCACTCGCGCTATGGGGCTAAGACCGGATGCTTGGGATCGACTGCTCGCTCAGGCCGACGAAGAGACGCGGACGACGATGATCTTCTTGATGGCGCTTCAGGAAATATACACTGGCCACAGCAAGTTCACGGATGAGGAGATCGACGAAATCGACCTTGAAGCACCCAATCTGATTCCGAACTGCGTTGCGACGATACTCTATCAGTCTCGTCCCGAGCTTTCCCGCATGGAGCCCGCAAATCGTTCCGAGATGCCGTTCAACGCCGGTCCCCGGCCCGGGCGGAACGACCCATGCTCCTGTGGGGCGGGCCGCAAATACAAGCAATGTTGCGGTCGGAACTGACCGATCGCCCAAGTCTCTCACGGCCCTGACCTGCCGTTCAGTCCCTTGCCGATCGCCGCGGTGCAGCTTCACTAGACCGGCCATTCGTCCATCGCGCAGCATCATCGGAGGATGAAGGTCGGCAGCGCGGACTTTTCTGCCGTTCGTAGGAGCCATACAGTCGGAGTAGGATCGTGGACAACGGCTGTTACTAAGGCCGTCTCTGACAAACAGGAAGGATATTTTATGCGCTTTGTGTCAAGTATTGCGATAACTGTCGCATTAGCTTCGGCCGCGCCGGCGGACGTCTCGTTTTCGCTCGGCTTTGATACCGAAGACATGGCGATACGCACGATAGAATACGAATGCGACGAAGGGCAACCGTTCGTCGTGCACTATTTCACTTCAGAATCCGACGTGCTGGCACTGGTGCCAGTGGATGAAGATCATCGTGTATTCGTCAACGTGGTCTCCGCCTCAGGCGCCCGTTACGTGTCTGGGCGGTACGAATGGTGGACAAAGGGTGAGAATGTCACGCTGACCGATACGATCAAGGAAGAGTCCCTGCTGCAATGCACCTCAAACAATGAGTGAAACTAGGAGACAAAGTGGCGCGGCGGGCATCAATAACTGGCTTGGTCCCGGCGTACTCATCAACGCCAGGACGGTCATTACGTACAATGTCCGGGTTTCAATTAGCATCAGTTGGCGCCCTTCCGTTCCCCCTCACTCTTACACTCAACGAAATTTTTCACAATTTGAACCGCCCCGGCTTGCCCGGAGGGGCGTTTCGTTCAGCGCGGAAAGCTGAAATTGGGCTCGAGGCGGTCATGCGGCGGCGCGGCGTGCTGGACGCCCAGGCGAGTGGGTCCGCCCGGCAGAGACGGCCCAAAGCCGATCTCCGACCGGAGCTCCAACGCTGCGGCGCGGCTTCACCAAACCCGACGTTCCTGCATCTCGCAGCATTTTCGCCGCCCGGACGACCGCAATGCAGGACAAAGCTACCGTTCACAAATCGATGCGTGGACAATGTGATTGCAGCAGGTTTCTGACCGTCCCCATTTGATCAGCAGACGAGAAAGCTGACATTTGGCTGGCGACCTGAAGACGAATGTGAAGAGCAGCCCGCTTGCAGGACAGTTAGAGTCGGCTGATCACCTCGACGATCTTTCGGAACGTCACAGGCTTTTGCAGCCGCACGACGTCTACCAACTCGGTAGGGATTACCTCTGAACTGTATCCCGTGAGGAAAATGAACGGCACACCCCGGTCCCTCAGAGCATGAGCGATGTCGAAGCGTGCGCCACCCCCGCCAAGATTCAGGTCCAAGATGGCGTGGGTGGGGGTTGAACTCTTCAACAACTCGAATGTGGCCTCCTCGCTCGAGCACGGGCCCAGCAGGTCTGCCCCAGCCCCGCGCAGGGCCGCGGCCGTGTCCCCGGCCATGTAATAGTCGTCCTCGACCACCAGGACTCGCAGGCCGGTTAGATCAGGTGCGTCGGTCATGTCGAAGGTTCCTCCGAACAGCCTAGTCGGCACGGGTGCTTCGGTCTCCAGGATGCTCTCGCCGTCCTCCAAGGGAAACTCCAGATGGCAATGGGCGCCGCCGGGTCCGATGACCAGCTTGCCGGCGCCCCCCAACTCGTAGGGCATGCGGCCTTCAATCAGGTCGCTGCCGAAGCCGCGGCGGATCGGCGGCGCGCGTCGAGGCATATCTTCCTCCGTCCAGTCGAGCGCCAGCCATGTGCGATCCTCTTTTTCGAAGGGAGCCCACGACGCGCGAAGCCGGCCCATGGGCGTAGAAAAGGCGCCGTGTTTCAGGGCATTGGCCGCAAGCTCATGGAAAGCCAGGGTCAGAACCTCCACCGCCTTGGGCGAGAGACGGATGTCGGGGCCGTCGAGTTCGAACTGGTCGCCTCCATGCGCCTGGGCGCTGACCTCGCTTGCGAAGATGTCGCGTAGCAAGCCGCCCGTATTCGCCTCGCGGGTCAGCAGAACCTGCACCCCGGTCAAGGCAAGCAGCCAGCCTTCCAGCAGCGAGCGATAGTCCTCGACGTCCACAGCGCCATCGGCGGTTCGCAACGCCAATGATTGAATCATCGCCAGGATATTGCGCACGCGGTGCTGCAACTCGGCCAGCAACACCCCCTGGTGCTCCACGGCGAGATTGGCTTCGATAACGTGCTCGGCGATGCCGCCGATGCGCTCGACAGCACCGTCATGGCCTAGGAGCGGGAAATCGGTATTGTGGATCCAGCGGAAGGCCTGGTCGCTGTGGCGTTGGATGCGGAACTCATGAACGGCAGGCTCACCGTGAAGCGCCCGCTCCATGTGCTTCAGTGCGACATCGCGATCTTCCGGCACGATGAGCGCGGCCCACCGCTGCATGTCGCCAAGAAAGGCTTCCGGCTCGATGCCATAAATCGTGGAGACTGCCGGACTGACATATTCCATGGCCAGCGTGTCGGCGTTTCTGATCCAAAGACCGGATGCCGCATCGACATGAAAAACCTGACGAACCCGCGGAAGTCCGTGTTGAAATCGCTGATAACGGCATCGGTCTCGATGCGGACCGCTACGAGGCATTTCAGGCCATCGATACCGATTTTAAGCGCACCCGCGGCGGTAAAGGGGTTGGTCGTCTGTTCTGGCTTGATGCCACTAGCACTCAGGGCTAAAGATTCGTTTGCCTCGCGATTTCATTGCTGCTCAAAAGCGCAATCGTCCGAGTGTAGGGTGAACTGGGGCAAGACCAGCATCTCAGATTTTGGCTCTTGAGACCTAATCAGCTAAAAGATAGAACATACCTTTTGCATTGGATTTTTCATGAGTTTCCGTGGTGCTATTTCAAGTAAAACAGGGATCTATATCCTGTCGGCCGCTTTTCTGATTCTCGGCGCACTTGCTCTGGCGATGTTCGGCTTTGGCGGCGTCGGGCGTGGCGACGGCAACTTCGCTAGCGATATGCTCTACCTGTTCGTCGCCGGCGAGATGTGGGAGGCCGGCAGCTCTCCCTATGTGTTCGACATGTTCCGCGAGGACATGAAGTCGATCGTGAACATCGATTCGGTCAGTTATGCCTATCCGCCCAATTCGGCCCTTCTGGCGCTTGCTCTGTCGTCGGGATCGGTGGGCATGGCCAAGATCCTGATCGGGGTGATGAACCTGATCGCGATCGGCGTGTTGTGCGCCTTCGTCGCCGCAGGTGCGGCACAGACCCGCGACGTCCATCCCGGACGGTTGCGCGTAATGGCGGTGATCACCGCCGCCGTGGTGATCGGCAATCCTTTCACCGCGCATGTGGTCTGGTTGGGGCAGACGACTCTGATCTCGGCCGCGTTCCTCTATGCGGCCTGGCTGGTCGCGGACCGTCGGATGGATGTCTTGGCGGGGGTGCTTCTGGGCTTGGCTGCATTCAAGCCGCAACTGGCCTTCGTCGTAGGGCTCTGGTTCCTTCTGGACCGGCGCTGGCTCTTGCTGGTGGTGGCGGGTGCAGCGACACTGCTGATGTCGGCCTGGCCGCTGGTGACGACGGGGCTGGACGGATCCTGGCTGGATTGGCCGCGGGCACTGTCGGACTATCAGGGTGGGACTTTCAACCTGATCAGCTTCAAGCATGTGTTCGGGCTGCGCAGCCTGTTGGCTTCGGCAGGGATAATGGTGCCGTCGATGATGCCGCTGGCGATCCTGGGGGTGATCGCGCTCTTTTGGGTGCGGCACCAATACGAGCAGATATGGTTGATCAACGCCATCCTGATCCTGTCCTTCCTGTTGCTTTATGCGCATGATTACGACCTTGCGCCGGTCGCCGTCCTGACCTTTCCGCTGCTGATCGCGTCGCGCGGAAGGTCGGGCCTTCTGCTGCTGATCTGCGTGATGGCCTGCATCATTTTCTTCCCGCAGCGCTTATGGGAAAAGCTGGATCTGAGTCAGATGGCGCGGTCCCGCGAGATCGCGCTTATGGGCATCCTGGCAACCTATCTGGTCGTCGGCCGGACCGTGCGGCGCCCGACCGCTCGACCTGCCCGCGCGATGAGCTGAGCTGATGCAGGATCTTGCAGGATCGGTGGCGCCAAACGCCGCGACCCAGGTGCCGCTAATCGTCGATCTGGACGGAACGCTGTGCCGCACTGACACGCTGCACGAGGGGATTTTTGGGCTGATCGCGCGGCGACCCGGCCTGATCCTGGCGCTGCCGCTGTGGCTGCGGGGCGGCAAGGCCGCCTTCAAGGCAAGGATCGCTGACCAGCATGTACTGGACCCCGCGCGGCTGCCCTATGACGACAGCATCCTGGAAATAGTCACCCAAGCGCGGGCCGAAGGGGTCCGGACGGCCCTAATCTCGGCTTCGGACCACAGGCAGGTGCAGGCAGTGGCCGATCATTTGGGCTGCTTCGACCAGGCCGTGGGAACAGGTGCGCCGGGACAGACTATCAATCTTGGTGGTCAAGGAAAGGCGGATTTCCTGGTTGCGGAATATGGACGCGGTGGGTTCGACTATCTCGGCGACAGCAGCGTCGACATCCCTGTATGGAAGGCGGCGCGGCAGGCGCATGGGGTCCGCGTGACCGCTGCCACCCGTAAGGCTGCCGAGGCCGAGGGGATCACGCTGCAGGCAGCAGGCAAGGATAGGGGGCCGACTTGGCGTTCGTTGATCCGCGCCTGCCGGCCGCATCAATGGGTCAAGAACATTCTGATCCTGCTGCCGGTTCTGGCATCGCAGCAGCTGTCTGGTCTGCCCGCCGCCCTGTTGGCGATGCTGTGCTTTTCGCTGGCGGCATCGGCGATTTACATCTTCAACGACCTGGTGGACCTGCCTTCGGACAGGTTGCATCCCCGCAAACGCAACCGCCCCTTTGCATCGGGGATTGTCAGCGCGCGACAAGGCCTGCTGATGGCGGCCGGGCTGCTGATTCTGTCGATCGGGCTGGCGCTGTTTCTGCCATCGTCGTTCCTGGCTGTCCTGCTCATCTATCTGGCGGCGACGTCGGCCTATTCCTTCTGGCTCAAGCGCAAGATGATGATCGATGTCATCGCCTTGGCGACATTGTACACGCTGCGCATCGTGGCGGGCAGCATGGCCACCAGCATCACCCTGTCGCCCTGGCTGCTGGTGTTTTCAATGTTCCTGTTCTTTTCATTGGCTACGATCAAGCGTCAGGCCGAACTGGAAGATATGGTCAGCCGTGGCGTAGCCACCACCTTGGGGCGAAACATGCTGCCGGGCGACCTGCCGATCCTGCAGGCGATGTCGGTTGGGGCGGCTCAGGCAGCCGTGCTGGTCTTTGCGCTCTATTCCCAAGACCCGAAGGTCCAGTCGCATTTCTCCCAGCCTGACCTCCTTCTGATAATCTGCCCGTTGTTGTTCCTGTGGCTAGGCCGGATGCAGCTTCTCACGCGGCGCGGATACATGACGGACGATCCGATCGTGTTCACGTTTCGCGATCGGATGGGGTTGATCTGCGGCGGCCTGACATTGATCATCTTCGCCCTTGCCGCGGCATAGCCATCAGGTCGATGGGAACAGAATATCAGTCCTTGGGACGTGCCGGTTGATCTCAGCCAGAGAGACCGGCCCACGTATTCGGTGCTATCTTCGGCAGCGGGGCGGCTGACGGGGCAGCGTGGATGTGATCGTGGGCGATGCCTGCTTCGTCCCCATTGCCGGACGCTCGGCATGCGGTCACGGTCATCACCCGGCCGGATGAAAGCCAATCCGGCCGCCCTACCGCTCAGGTGGAGGTCGCCATACTGGTCACAATCAGCCCCAGCACGATCAGGGTCAGCCCTGCAATATGTACCCCGTTCACCGTTTCCTGCAGAAAAAGGCTGTCGATAATGGTCAAGGTAACCATCGCGATGGCGGTGATCGCCGTATAGGTCAGGCTCAGCGAATAGCTGCGTATTGCTGTGACGAAGGCTGTCAGCAAAAGCCCCCCGCTGATCACCGCAAGCCAAATCCATCCCGAACTCAGAATCGACAGGACCAGTGCCCTGGGGCCGCTCGTATCTAGCTCTTGACCACCCTTCTTGAGGAAAAGATTCAGAGCGACATTCGACCCTGCCGCAATGAAGATCAAAACCCAATGGTTCATGTTTTCTAACCTCGAAATGATTCTGGTTTTTCCTTAACACTCCTTTGGCTGAAGTGCATTTTCAGGAAACTCATCAAGCACGGCTTGCGCTTGGTCCAGAAGCGCGAGCGACTTGGCTTGCGGGCTGTAACCGACGATGTAGCCGCGTGCTCTGCCAGTTTTACGGTTGGCTGTAAAATCATCCTCCATGTCCCGGCACCCGCCAGCGCCTCACGATATTCCGGCGTTCCTAGGACCTCCTTCAGCGCGGCAGCGAGTTGCGGAAGCTGCTCGGCTCTGACCGCTAGTCTCGACTTGCCCGGCAGCATCGCGCTATCGTCGCCTTGATACTAAATCCGCAGGTTCAACAGCTTGTAGCCTTTGAACTCGACTAGGCCCACGCGGATCACCTCGCGCTTGTTCTTTCGGAGCTCAACCTCAGTCATCCCATAACCCTCATGCTGATTCCCGGTTGTTGATTTGCAGCGCCAAGCCTGATCGCTTGAGGTCGCTGTGTTCCGGGTTTTCCCCAAAGGTGACGGGATTCCGTCACCTTACTTAGTAGATTACCCCCCCCTTCCTCCCTGTCCTTTCTGAGAGGCTCCCAGCTACCACCACCATCACCACCTGGTCGGAACAATAAATAGGCCGGAAATTATAAAAAACCTGCAGACGGAGAATTTTTTCGCGTTACGTGATACGGAGTTCATGGCGTGCCCCACTCATATAGCGCTGGCCCGTGATGGCTGGTGTCAGCGAACCACTCGATCAGGTCACCGGTTTCGACCAGTGCTTGGCGAGCCTTCCGGAAACGAGCGAGTGACATCCCGCCGCCGGGCAAGTCGTTCATCATGGGATTAGGAACCGTGAAAAGCCGGTCACGAAAGCTGACCCGCCGAAGGCGACAATAAAGGAACCGTGCGTCCGGACCTTTGGCAGCGATCCTTTCTTGAGCGTCGAAGAGTCTTGCAGTGATCTGCCGTTGCCGACGAACAGATAGCCCTCAGCTTGGCGCTGCTCCGACCAGTCTCAGACACTGGCACAGGTCCGAGCGATTTCGTCGTCTGTGAAGGCATGGCCGACCCGGCGGTCAAGATACTCGTTGGCCCACTCCCGGCAGACCTCGATCAACTCGGTCATCGTGTCGCAGCCTGCGAACTGCGTCCGCGCTTATGCCAATAGCCCCGCGCCTCGCGCGCCCTGCTGAGTCCTCGGCGTTGGCGCCTGTTCCCGGTTCGCAGTCATCAGAGTCCCGGCGTCATCGAGGAAGCGGACTAGGTCTTTGATAGCCGGTAGCCGATCCAGATCGGTCAGCGTCCCGCGGATAAGCTCATAGCCCTGCTTGCGACGTGATGGCGGTGCCAGCACCTGATCCGCACCCAGAATGTCGATCAGCCCCAGCGGAACCTCCCGAATGTGTCGGCCCTCGCCTGCGTAACTAAACCACATCTGCAGATTACCGGATCCGGTGCGGATTATGATCGGCTATGTCGGCGTGACACGGCCTCGAAAGGAACTGGCGATCGTTTATCAGGGCGGAAAACGCTCGCCGTGGATCATTGAACTCTACAGCGCAATCAGCAGGGCCGATCGGAATAGCATGATTAGGATTTTCTGAGTTCGCCATTGCGCATCGCGTCGTCGCCCGGGCGAGTCGCGAATGGCCGCTATTGCGGATTGCTGCGGACGCTACGCTGCACATGCATCAGGCAGCTCCCCGCCCAAACTCGCCATCAACCACTCTCCCTGCCTTCGCGTTCGGCTTCCTCTTCCTCCTGCTCCCGCGCCAGGGCCGCGTTCTTCATGTCAGGCGGCAGGACCTTGTCCAGGATCGCCTGTGTCTTGCGCAGGACGGTGATCGTGTTGCGTAGCTCATCGAGCTTGGCGCCGCGTCGGCTTTTCAGCCAGCCCTCCATCATCGGAATGTCGGTCTGGTACTCGACCCAGATCTCGGCCCAGCGTTCGTAGAGCGCCTTCTCTTCCTTCGTGGCCGGCCCCGCGATGCGCGCGGTGCCGGTCGTCATGTCGAGAAGCACGTGATCTGGGTGAGGAATCGGATCGGGCAGATCGGTGATCCCGTGGCGCTTACGGCGGGCCAGTTCGTGTTCCCATTCATCCTTGTAGCCCACCGCGCTGGCGAACCACTCCTTGTTGAGCATGAAGTTCGCGCTCTCGACCTCGCCCACCAGCTGAGCAAAGAGCCGCTGCGAGAAGTGCTTGCCCTTCACCGCGTTGTGGGCGATGGCCCGCATCACCGCCTTGGCCATCGGCACCGTCAGGCTGCGATCGCCCTCGCGGATCTCGATGCCGCGATAGGCTTCGTCGAGGATGATCCCCTTCAGGCGCTCCTCGTGCAGGGCAGGGCGGTTGTTCTTCGACCCTTTCGGGCGACCGCGCGGATTGCCGGACTGGCCTTTCCTGAAGCGGGTGGCCTCCGGCGGCTTGGCGTAACCGACCTCGTAGCCGGTCTCGCGCGGCGGCAGGGCGCCCAGGGTCTTGCGACGATCCTTGCTCATTCTGCCGCCTCGATCTGCTGTTCCGCCTCGGGCGGCTGCCATCCGCAGGCGAGCTGGACCGCCTCGTCGTGGGTCAGCGTCTCCCACCGCGCGAGATGACAGTCACAATATTCCGGATCGATCTCGCAGACCCTCGCGCGGCGGCCGGTCTTTTCGGCCGCGATCAGGGTCGAGCCGGATCCGCCGAAGAGATCGAGGACGATCTCGCCGCGTCCGGAGCAATCGCGGATCGCATCGGCGATCATCTGCACCGGCTTGACGGTCGGATGCATCGCGAGCTCCTCCATCCGACCGGCGCCGCGGCTGTTCACGCCGCGGTATTGCCAGACGTTGGTCCGGTAGCGGCCGTTCTGGCCCAGCTCGAAGCTGTTCACATGCGGGGCGTCGCCCTTCTTGAAAGCGAAGATCAACTCGTGGCGCGAGCGGTAGAACGTGCCCATCCCACCATTGTCCTTCACCCAGACGATCAGGTTCTTCAGCGCGTCGTAGACCGCTTCGCCGGCCTCCATCAGTTCGCGCATGTGGCGCCAGTCCATGCACACGAAGTGGATCGAGCCGTCGAGTGCATGATCGGCGTGGTTCTGCAGCGCCCGGGTCAGGAAGGCGGTGAACTCGGGCTGGCTCATCTCGCCCGAGGCCATGGCGAACTCGCGATGCGTGATGCTGCCCGAGCCGCAGACATGGCCGTCGATCGGAACGTTGTAAGGCGGATCGGTGAAGACCATCCGCGCGCTCTCGCCTCCCATGAGGTGCCGGACGGTTTCGGGATCGAGACTGTCGCCGCAGATCAGCCGATGGGAGCCAAGCTGCCAGAGGTCACCCGGCCTGACCCGGGCCGGGACCTTGTCCGGCACCGCGTCATCGGCGGGATCGCCATCCTCCTCCGGTGCCAGCCCGTCGATCAGCCGATCCACCTCGGCAACCTCGAAGCCGATCACCCCGATGTCGAAGTCGAGATCGCTGGCCAGCAGACCCTCGAGCTCCTCGGCCAGGATCGTATCGTCCCAGCCGGCGTTCAGCGCCAGCTTGTTATCGGCGATGACATAGGCCCGGCGCTGCTCGGGCGTCATGTGTTCAAGGCGGATGCAGGGGACCGTCGCCATCCCCAGGCTGATCGCCGCCGTGACACGTCCGTGGCCCGCGAGGATCCGGTTCTCGGCGTCGATGAGGATGGGGTTGGTGAAGCCGAAGGTCTTGATGCTGTCAGCGATCTGGCGGATCTGCTTTTTCGAGTGGGTGCGTGCGTTGCGCGCCCAGGGCGTCAAGCCACCCGGGTGGAGATGTTCGATTTGAATAGGCATGGCAGCTCTGTCCCGTATTCGTTGCAATCTGCGGCAGTCGTAACTTCCGTCGTTTGTAAGATAAGTCTTACGCTGGACGTTCTCAAGACCTGCTGGTACGGTCCCGTCAGATCCGTCTGACTGGCGGTCAAACGAACGGTCTGGGAGAGCGGGATGGAGATCGGGGAGAGGTTGTTCGCGTTGCGCAGGCAGGCTGGCGAGTCGCTTCAGCAGGTCGCTGACGGCGTCGGTGTCTCCAAGGCGCATATCTGGGAACTGGAGAAGGGGCGGTCCAACAATCCGTCCTTTGATCTCGTGCGCAAGATCGCGGCGCATTTTGGCGTGACGACGGACGCGCTCGCAGGCGAGCAGGGCCTGCCCGGTCCTGAGGAGCAACGCATCGGGCGTCTTCACCGGGATCTGAGAGATCTGGAGGACGAGGATCTCAAGCTGGTTGAGGATATGATCGTCTCGCTGCAGGCACGAACGGCGCGTCTCCGCGCGAATGGCTAGGACGCCGTCGCTCCGGATCGACCTCGCCGACATCGCCGATCCTGCGCAATTGGCAGAGGCCGTGCTTGCCCTGTCTGATGCCACGCCAGGCGCCGCCACCCCGATCAACGCGATTGCCCTCGCTCTTGATATCCTTGAGGTGAAGCGCGCGCCGCTCAGGCGCACCGAAGGTATCCTGCTGACCGACAAAGTCCGGACGGTCGGGTCGATCCTTGCCAACGATTGCCATGGCCACGAGGGCCGAATCCGGTTCACGATCGCCCATGAGCTCGGACACTTCCTGCTCGAGCACCACGGGCTGGAAACCACCGAAGGCTTCGCCTGCACGGCCGGCGACATGGCCCTTGATCGTGGAGGCGACCGTCACGCGCTGCAGGAGAGGGAGGCCAATCGTTTCGCAATCGAGGTGCTCGCGCCCCGTAAGCGGCTGTCTCCGGTGCTTGAAGAGGATCCAGATCTGAGAGTCGCGCACAGGCTCGCGCAGGATCTGGTCGTCAGCCGCGAAGCCTTGCTTCGAAGGATGGTCGATCTCCATTCCGAGCCCCTGGCGGTCATCTTCGCGCACAACGGCAGGATCCGCTTCGCTCCGCGCCATCCGGCCTTCCCCTGGCTCCACGGGGTGAAGGGTTCGCCGCTGCCGCTCATGGATGACGCAGAAGACGTTGCCGGTGTATCGTCTGGGTCCGGTTGGATCGAGGCTCCTCCGGGACGCTGGTGCGATCGGCACCCGGGGGGTATTTTTCAGCAGGTTCATACCGGCCGGGATGGCTACACGACTGTGCTTCTGTGGCACAGGACCTGATCTGAGGATCGGCGGACCGTCACAGCAGTATGCCGTTCATCGAGGTCGCGGAACCGGACGGGACTATAAAACTCGTCCACATTTGCAAACCGCCCGGTCGCCCCCCTTATCGCTTTGATTGATCGGTCAGTCAGCGTGTCTTTTTGTACATATTGTAGGGCCGCAAGGCTCTTATGAGGCCCGGGAATGTTGGTGTCCGGCGCCTCTCGCCGATCGGTCTATCCCGCGTCATCATCGTAGCTTCTCACTGGACTTCGTGGCCGCAACGAGCGTCACTGAGACGAGCCCGAACCGTCCGGGCTCGTCTCGGTAGCAGCGCCCGGATGCTCCGGCCCGCTGAACACCGGGAGGCGAGATGGCCGGACGAACACCAGGATCCGGATCAGGCGCGACGACGATCGATGATGTTGCGCAGGCCTCGCGGGACGAGTTGCGGCGAATCTGGACCGCGCTTTTCGACCGCCCGGTGCCACCCTCGATCAGCCAACCGCTCCTGCGCCGCATCCTCACCTTCGAGATCCAGCTGCGTGCCGCCGGCGGCTGGCCTTCGGGTGTCGAGCGTGAGATCCGGCGCTCGGCGCGGCCCGAGCGTCCTAGACACCGCTCACCCTCTCCCGGCGGCCGCCTGCTGCGCGACTGGAACGGCATCACCCATGTCGTCGAGATCGTGGCCGACGGCTATCTCTGGAACGACCGGTGCTGGCGCTCGCTCTCGGCCATCGCCCGCGAGATCACCGGCGCGCATTGGTCCGGGCCACGCTTCTTCGGGCTGGACGGTGCAGAGTCGAAAGAGAAGAGGGCAGCACGATGAGCGCGACTCCGATCCGCTGTGCGATCTATACCCGCAAGTCGAGCGAGGAGGGGCTCGAGCAGGGCTTCAACACCCTCGACGCACAGCACGAGGCCTGCGCCGCCTATATCGCCAGCCAGCGCCATGAGGGCTGGCGCCCGGTCCGCGAACGCTACGATGATGGCGGCTTCTCGGGCGGCAACACCGCCCGGCCCGCGCTGCAGCGCCTCCTGGCCGAGGTCGATGCCGGGCGCATCGGCATGATCGTCGTCTACAAGATCGACCGGCTGACCCGCTCGCTGGCAGACTTTGCCAAGCTGGTCGAGCGCCTGGAGGCGAAGGGCTGCTCCTTCGTCTCGGTGACCCAGGCCTTCAACACCTCGACCTCGATGGGCAGGCTGACGCTGAACGTGCTGCTGAGCTTCGCGCAGTTCGAGCGGGAGGTCGCGGGCGAACGGATCCGCGACAAGATCGCCGCCTCGAAGAAGCGCGGTCTCTGGATGGGGGGCACCCTGCCGCTCGGCTACGACCGCCATCCCGATCCGCACGAACAGGTGCTGGTGGTCAACGAAGCGGAGGCAGGCCGTGTCCGACGGCTCTTCGATCTCTACGAAGAACTGGGCTGCCTCTCTGCGCTGACCGCCCGGGTCACCGAGTTGGATCTGCGATCGAAGTCGCGCCCGGCACGAGACGGGCGCGAGATCGGCAACCGGTTGCTGGGCCGGGGACAACTGCACTACCTGCTCACCAACCCGGTCTATCGCGGGCGGACCCGGCACGGTGACCGCGAACACGAGGGTCAGCACCCCGCGATCATCGACGAGTTGCAGTGGTCACGGGTGCAGGAGAGGCTGATCGCGACCTCGGCCCGCAAGCGGGGGCAGGCGGCACTGCCGGACAGTGCGGTCCTGGCCGGCAAGCTGGTCGATGAGACCGGAGATCGGCTGACCCCGACCCATACACGGAAGGGACAGCGGCGCTACCGCTACTATGTCTCGCATCGGATGATCGCGGGAACCGCGGATCCGACCGGCTGGCGCCTGCCGGCGGCGGCACTCGAGCAGGCACTCGCGCGGGGTGTCGCCGACCATCTGAGCACGCTTGCCGAGAGCCATATGCTGCTGGCACGACCAGATCTCGACCAGCATGCCGACCTGGTCGAGAGATTGCGAGCGCTGGCGCGTGCCGCACGGTCTGATGCACATTTGCTCGGCGTGATCAGCGCGGGTCAGGTCGGCCGGGACAGGATCCAGCTGACCCTTGATCGCAATGCATTGGCCGCTCTGCTCGGACTGAGCCCTGACGACCTCGCGGATGCTGCCCTCGCGTTCCCGGTGCGGATGTCACTCACGCGTCGCGGCATTGGCCGGCGGCTTGTCATCGGAGAGCGCCCGGCCGAGCCGGATCGCGCGCTGATCGAGCATCTGCGGCGCGCGCATCGCTGGCTCGAGGCGTTGAAGGCAGGTGTCGATATCGCCAGCCTCGCCAAGGCCGAAGCGGTCTCGGAAGGCTGCCTGCGCGTGCATTTGCAGCTAGCCTTCCTCGCGCCGGCGATCCAGCGTGCGATCCTGAGTGGCACGCAGCCCGAGGGGCTCACGCTGCATCGCCTGACCAGGCCCGAAATGCCCTCCGACTGGCAGGCCCAGTACCAGCGCACCGGCCTCCAGCCCTGATTGCACAGGGCGGAGCACGGTCCCTGTTTTCCGCAGATATCTTCGCTGTTCCTGTGAATTCTTTCCCTGTTAGCTGGGAATTGTTTCCCTGTTCCTTGATGCAGGGAATGAGGGTGCAACGCATTGATGTTGCGTTGGATTCAGGGATCAAGTCGATCCCAGGCGTCAATCTGGCGCATAGTTTCCCTGTAGATTCCCTGTAAACAGGATCCGGCCGCGAAACCGCACGACCGAAATCGGCGCCTGAGACCAGGCTGCCGAAATCAGGGAATGGGGCGATGTCGATGCGTCTCAGTCGCGCGCAGGCGATTTCAACGCGCGGAAATCGCGGCAGAAAATACGCGTCGTCCGTGAGAGACTGGAATTTCAGGAATGACTGGCTGTGCTGTCAGTTTAATGCGAACTCGTCTCAGTGATCGAGGCGCGGCGCAGCCTCAGGCTGCAGCCAACTGACGCCACTCGTCGAGAGCGGCGGTGCGGTTCAACTTGAAGTGCTCGCGTTTCGAGAGGCTGCGGTCGTGATTGAAGTGGTTGGAGACGGACGCGTGGACGGCGACGAACTTCTGCAGGCTTCGCATGCGGCGGAACCGCAGCATCGCCCGCTCTCGCCTTCGAAACGGTAGGTGAGAGTTCTCGGCGCGATTGTTCAGATGCCGCGCGGTCTGCTGGAGCTCAGGGGCGCCAATTTCACGGAGCGCCGCGCCATAAGAGCGGAGCCTGTCCGTCACAATGCTCTCTGGACGCCCGTAGCGTCTCATCAGCTTCTTCAGGAACTTCAGCGCTGCCTGGCGGTCGCGTGTCTTACTGACGAATGCCTCCAGGACTTCACCTTCGTAGTCCACCGCGCGCCACAGATAGTGCTGTTTTCCGCGGATCTTGACGAAGACCTCGTCCAGGTGCCAGCGCCATTGCCGACCGGCGCGTAGTCGTGAGGCGCGCTTTCGGCGGATGTCAGCCGCGAAAACGGGGCCGAAACGCATCCACCACTGTCGGATCGTCTCGTGACAGATGTCGATACCGCGCTCGTGGAGCAGTTCCTCTACATTCCGGAGGCTGAGCGGGAAGCGGACATAGAGCATGACCGCTAGGCGGATCACCTCGGGAGAGGTCTTGAAGTAGCGGAAAGGCGAGCGATGAGACATGCCAGGCAGGGTAGGGGGCGTCAATGCGGTAGGGCAAGGATGGTTTAGCTAACAGAGCCAGGATGATTTAGCTGACAGTGCCCCTCCGCCGTACAAGGCCTCGGGTGATACCGAACGCCTTCTCCCAGACGACATGGATCGCCACTCCTCCCATAATTGCGAGTGCGAAACCTAACGCGCTGGGGTCGATCGAAGGAGGCAGCAGATCAGCGATGACTGATTTAAACTGGAAGTGTGTGAGGTAAATAAAAAGTGAACCGGCAGCGACCCGCGTCACTGCGATCGCCAGGATCGTTGGCATCGGTAGCCGCGAGACCGTCAGGATAATAACAAATGCGGCGGTGGTCAGAGGGCGAGGGGTCCCGTGGACGAACGTGTCGAGACCAAGGACACCGGCGACAAGGAGCGTGGCGATCAGTTGCTGGCGTCCGGTTGTGGCCTGGGCGAGGCACCAGCCGAGAACTACGAGCCAGAGTTTCTCGTGCACCACCCGGTCAAAAAGAGAGCTCGTGTCCCAAATAGCCCCTAGCGCGTAGCGAAGTGCGACGCTGGCCACCACTGCAAGACAGGCGCATTCGAAGGGTTTGCTGCGGATCGCGCGCCGGCTGGGCGGGAAGGCTAGCACGGCGGCCAGCACGAGCAGACATTGGACCAAGACGTCGACGAACCAAAAGCTGAAGCCCGAGACGACGTGCGGCCCGAGCATGTTTCCGAGAAGCAGAAGGGTCAGGGGCTCGGGCGTCGTGAAGACCGTTTGCAGAAGGAGTGAGTAGAGGATCGTAGGCAAGGCGATGAGGGAGACGAGGCTGATGATCGGCCCGACCCCGTCCCGTCGCAGGATGGCTGGCATCTGGAATCGGCCAAAGCTGTGCCCGGCGATGAAGAAGAGCGCGGAGGTTGCGCCGCCGAACGCGATCAGGCCGAAATGCCCCGCCACGACTGCGGCGATCGAGATGGCGCGCATCAGTACCGGGGTCTCGACCATGCGAAAGTGGCGGGGCCAACCCATGCCTAGCGGCCCAACCCTGTTGACCTTGGACACCTCGCCGAGTTCGGCGAGTGCGTGCAGCGGCCTTGTCTCCCAGTTCTTGGGCAGCGCGCCGAGGTGTGCCTCCAGGGCAAGGGAGACGGAAAGGTAGCTGAGCGAATCCACGTCCAGGTCGTGCACGCGGGCCGCGGGTGACACGGTCTGTCGCCCCAAGACCTGAGCCACCATGGCCGCCAGTTCCTGGGCTCTCTCGGAATAGCCGTGGGCGTCGTCGGGCCGGTCGGTCGGCTCCGCTTCGACTTGCATATCCGGGCCGGGGAGGGCGGCGCGATCAATCTTTCCGTTGGGTGTGATCGGGAGACGGTCAATTAGAAGGACCGCGCGGGGAACCATGGCCGCGGGAAGGTTGCGGCGACAACTTTCTAGGAGCTCGGCACCGGTTGGCAACGCCCGATCCGGTTCAGCCGTTGAGGGCACCACGTAGGCCACGAGCTCAGTATCGCCGGTCGCGCCGGGCCTGGCGATCGTTATCGCTTGTGAAATCTCGGTATGGCTCTCCAGATGACGCGAAATCTCGGCGGGTTCGACCCGGAAACCCCGGATCTTCACTTGGTCATCCGCTCTTCCGAGCAAGAAGATTTCGCCGGAAGGTATGCGCAGCCCCAGATCGCCGGTACGATGCCGTCGGGGTAGGCCAGTTCCGAGCGATATCGAGGGCAACCTGCCGTCAGCAGCATTATAATAGCCTAAGGCTAGATCGTCGCCCTCGACGACGATCTCTGCCGGCTCGCCGGGGGCGGCAGGCTGACCATCGCGCTCCAGCACCAATCTACGAGATCCCGCGCTCGTCCCGATTGGGCAGACATCCCAATCGCACGAGGGCGACCCCTGATCAGTTGCCTCGCTGCCCAGCTGCGTTCCGGAGAGATCATAGAGGCTTGCGGCTTGCGGTGTCTCGGTGGCGCCGTAGAGGTTAGACACAGCCGCAATCGGTGCGAGGGCGCGGATCGTAGAAACGACGTCAGTCCCAAGCATGTCACCACCGAATGTCACGTGACGGAGGGAAGGTAGCGTCCGCCCCCCCGCGCCAAACCCGATCACCCGGGCCATTTGCGGCGTCAGGTTCAGCAGTGTCGGTCGGGCTGCAGCGAGCCAATCGAAGAGTTCATAGGGATTGCGACGCGTCTCCTCGGACGGCACATGCAGCGTGGCGCCGGAAGTGAGAGGCAGCAGCAGGTCGCGCAGCATGGGATCGTGCCCTAGTCCGCCGAGGAGGGCGAACCGATCGTCGTGCGTGATCGTCCGCTCTTCGCGGGTCCGGTTGAGAAAGCGATGAAGTCCCCGTCCGTCCGCGACGACGCACTTGGGGCGACCAGTGGTTCCGGAGGTAAAAAGGGCATAGCGTGCCGCACGCGGTAGCGGTGTGATGGGTGCCGAGGTTCCGGCCTCGACTAGGCTAACGCGACCCGAGGCGAGCTCGATCCTGGAGCAGGGTGCGGGGCTCGCACGCCCCGGCCCATCGGAGTCTTCGATCGGGCGAAGCCTCAGCGTCGGGCGCAGGGCGTCGTCCATCGCCGTTCGCCGATTAGCGGGATAGTCAGGGTCGTAGACAGCGAAGACCATGCCGACACGGTCGGCGGCGAGAATAGCGGTCGCGATAGCGGGTCCGCGGGGCAGTTCGATAGCAAGGGCTTGCCCCGACTGGGCACCGTGCACAACCAGTTCCTTTGCCAGTGCGTCAACGTCGCGCATCAGAGCGCCGTAGCTCAGTTCTCCATCAGTCGCGACGATCGCGCACCGATCGGGTGCGTCTCGGGCAATTTGTGCGACGTGATCGCTCAGCGATTGGTCCGGCTCGGCCTCGGGAGCGCAAGTTGTGATATCTAGGCGTGCCCCAGGCAGCTCGATCTCGCGCAACGCTTGCGGATTCGTCAACACTTCGCCTTCGAGAAGTGCGGCGACGTGATCGAGTACCACCTCTGCACGCCAGCCGTGCAAACGCGTCGCGGGGTATGAAAGGCTGAGCCTGAGCCCCTCTTCCGTTCTTAGTGCGTGCAAGTTCAGGTCGAAGTCGGATTGCCAACCCACACGCCGATCTCCGGGAAGGCGTACTCCCTCGATTTCGAGAGCTTCAACGCGCGGATACCAATTGATACCATACCGGGGGTGAACGCCCGTTTCGCGGATTATCTCGTGGTAGGGCATTGCTTCATGCTGCAGTGCCGATCGGACGGCATGGCGCACAGCACGGGCATGATCCGCAAACGAGGCGTTGGGATCGGGGTGAATAAGTGTTGGCAACGCATTTGAGAAAACACCGACCTCGAATTGACGCTCAGGATGAGCCCGTCGGCCCGCACTCTGGAAAGTGGCACAGGCGGCGGACCGTCCGGTCTGCCGGGAGAGGACGAGCAGGTAGGCCGCGAACGTCGCTTCGAACGTGGTCACTCCGGCCGTCCGGGCCGCGGCGCTCAACCTCTTCAGGCTGGCCGGATCGAGCAACCGACAAAGCTCGTTCCGCGTGCCCGTCTCGTTCTCGGGGGCGGGGCGGCGGGGCCAGAGCCCCCCGGCGTCATCGGCCTTCGCTAGCGCCTGCCGCCAGTAAGTAAGATCCGAGGCAGTCGCAGGATCGGCACGAATGTGGCTGGTGTCGCCCGTTGCGGTCGAAAGCGCGCGGCTCGCGCCGTTCTGGCGGCGCGTGTTGTAGGCGGCGGAGATCCGGTCAACGATGAGACCAAGGCTCACGGCATCGGCGACCGCGTGGTGAAGCGCCAGCGTCAGAAGGTGCCCTCCGGTACTCAAGTATGCGATGTGAAGCTTGCAAGGTGCTTCTTTAAGCGGACCGGGTCCGCCGTGCACGAAGAGAGTCGCATCGGCGACGGCCTGCGCCTCATCTTGGGCGGAAATTTGGCGAAAGAAGAGCGCTCGAGCCCCGACGGGGCGCCATGTGAACCGCCCCGACCCCTGATGCTCGAACGCGGCGTCGAGCCCCCCAGTGTTTGCGACTATCAGTTCTATCGATCGACGGAGGCAGGAAACGGAAACGTCCGCGGGGAGTTGGAAAGTAAGAGGAAGATAATAACTTTGTTGACCACCTAGTGAGGCAAGAAGATAGCGCTCTTGGTTGGGAGAACACGGAACACTGCTCGAACTAGAAAAAATATTACCCAGCAATAAAATTAACCCGATGATAAATCGTAACTTTTATTTAATGGTAAAGGACAGCTATCACAAGTGCAGCTGTGAATAAGTGGGCGAGCAATGCTGCGGCGGACCTAACCAAATTAGCGATTCGAGCGATGCACAATGATGCAATGTGTCCATCTCCTGACAATTGACTGCTCGCGAGAGCCCATCGAGATAGGAAAACCTCGTGTCTCACGATCGATGGCATAATGAAGGGAGCATAGTCTTTTTGACATCGTCCGCCCTATCTTTCTCAACTTCACTCTTAGGTTGGTATTGATGCGTAAGTAACCCCAAAACTGTGCTGTCAGTCTATTGCAAGCTCTCTTCGGTGATCGAGGCGCGGCCTAGCCTCAGGCTGCAGCCAACAGGCGCCACTCGTCGAGAGCGGCGGCTCGGTTCATCTTGAAGTGCTAGCATTTCGAGAGGCTGCGGTCGCCGTTGAAGTGGTTGGAGACGGACGCGTGGACAGCGACGAACGTCTGCAGGCTTCGCATGCGCCGTAACCTGAGTATGGCCCGCTCCCGACCGCATCTTGACCTGCGCCAAGGTCAACACCGCCCGCAACCGCCGCTGGCATGAAGTCGCCGGACTGGTCCTCGTCCGCCAGCGGCCAGGCTCGGCCAAGGGGGTGATGTTCATCACGCTCGAGGACGAGACCGGCATCGCCAATCTTGTCGTCTGGCCCAAGGTCTTTGAGGCTCACCGCCGCATCATCCTCGGCGCTAGCATGATCGCCGTGCGCGGCCCGGTCAAGCGCGAGGGCGAGGTCGTCCATCTCGTCACCCACCAGATCACCGACCTCTCCCGCGATCTTGCCGGCATCGGCGAGCAGGACGCCGACTTCCCGCTGCCGCACGGACGCGGCGACGAGTTCCACCGCGGCCCGAACGGCCCCGACCCGCGCGATGCCGCGCCAAAGGGGTTGCGCACGCGGGACATGTATATCCGCGACCGGCATCTGGATAGCATCAGGGTGAAGACGCGGGATTTTCGGTGAAGCCGTCAATGACGGTGTGCTGCTCGGAATGGTCGCTGCCGATGACGCGAGGGCAGGGTGCTTACGTCCAGCCTTCCAGCACCCCATGTATTGAAAGCGAGATTTCCGAATTACGGTCCAAGTCCGAACTGCGGGTGAAGCCTCATCTCGCCCAATTCTGCAAACGTCCGTTGCAGCTAACGGTCGAACCGGCAGATCAGGAAACCGCGACCAGTTTTTTGAAATCGGTCTCGCGGATGATGCGCAGCCGCTGGCCTGCCTCAATCAATTGCTCAGCCTTCCTGTGCTTCGACGACTTGTCGTGACCGGCGAGCCTCGCCACGTCCATATCGCCGACAATCAGCATGGTCGTTTTTGCAGTGACGTTGTTCGCTACTTCGCAGCCTACGGACGCTGCAAGGTCAGCCGCCTCGCGGCGCGGTATTTCGAGGGCACCCGTAAACACGGCCACCTCACCGGCAAATGCTCCATTAGGGTTGCCATCGCGCTTAATCGCTTTGGACGCGCTCGATGACGGGTCGATGGGTTGAAGAACCCTCTTCTGCAGCGCCTGAAGATCGAGGCCGCTCTTTTCCATCGCGGCGAGAATGATCCATCCTGCCGCCTTGGCGTCTTCAAGTGCGTTGTGGTGGTTGAAGGTGTGTCCGATCATCTTGCAGACCTTTGCAAGACCGTAGCCTGACTTCGCACATTCCGCCCATGTCCTTCGGGCAACGCGCGCAGAGTCGAGCCAGGTGCAAGACGGGGCCGCGATTGCCCAGCGAGCCGCTGCCTGATGCATCGCAACTCGGTCGAAATGCGTGTGGGTCACAACAACTTGCGATTCGAGGAATTGCTCGATTTCAGAGGCGACATCGCCGAAAGTCGGTGCGCCATAAACATCGATACTCTTGATACTGTGTATCGACGTGTTGACGGGGTCGAAGAAGTCTTGCGGGTCGATGAGTGAATACCATTCAGCTGCGAGCGCGCCATTCTCAAAAGCGGCAACACCGATCGAGCAGATTGATGCCATATTGGCATTTGCGGTTTCCACGTCGACAGCAACGAATCTCATGACAGCACCGATCGCTTGAGAAGTCATCGCTCAGACTAGCGAGACGGGTATGATCTGCCAACGCTAGCAGCCGAGCCGCCAAATTTGTAGCTATGGAGATCGGTCGAGTGAACCTTCACACCATAATAATGCGTCTGATCAAACGTCGGATGCAGCCCGGTATCGACGCAAGCCCAATCACCTAGCACTAAAGCGTACAGGCCTTAGCTACCGTTCGCCGGTCGGTCGGTTGTCGCGCCTTCAACGAATTGGACGGCAACGCATCGCGCACCATTTCTACCGCCCAGACGACCACAATGCGGACGAAGCTGCCGCTGCTAGACAAGCCTCTTCTCAAAGTAGACGCGGTTGAAGCCGTCTTCGGCGTGACGAGCTACTTCGGCATAACCAAGTCTTGGGTAGATCAACAGGTTCTCGGTCATCTTCTCGTTTGTGTAGAGATGAACGGCTGCAAGGCCCCTTTCTTGTGCTGCCTGTTCACAAAATTGGACAAGCTGCTTTCCGACGCCACGCCCAGCTGCCCTGGGATGGACCGCAATATTCTCCAGAAGCACATGCTCTTTCTCGGCATAGAAAACGATGAATCCTTGGAATTGGTCTTGGTCATCCGCCGCAATGAAGACATCTCCGGCCGCGATCTGGCTGGCGAAGTCAGCGACCATAGGCGCGGGCTTTCGCCCTATCAGCTGCACATCGCGCATACGCCTGTTCAGCGCAGTCGCTGATTTCCGCTTCATCATGAGCCACGGCCTGCCGGATCATCTCGCCCTCCTGAGCTACAGAGGACGCCGATACTCTGCTATGAGGACATCCTAAGCAATGACCGCAAAGGGCCCCAAACGGACTTAAGACAGTGCAGCGCCAACGACTTCCGAGTTGTCAGTCTAGCCGTCGTTCTCGGCCCATAGCGGACGGTCAGGTGTGCAGTTATGCCGCAGCGCGGCTGTCCCAGACCGGTCCTTCATACATGCTCGAGCTCGATAGACTTCAGAGGACCGAGCTCTACTTGTATAAGCGTCAAACCAACCTCGAGCGTCATACCAACCCTCAGCTGTGAAGGAGACTGATGACCACCGACAATCTGGCCTGGCATTGAGAGTGCTGTGACCCCCGATTTTTCGTCCATCTGCTGATAGAGTTCGGCCCAATAAGAGGAAGATGAAAAGATCGAATTTCAGCGAAGAGCAGATCATCGCGACTCTGCGGGAGCAGGAAGCGGGCGCGAAGACTGCTGACGCAAGCGAACCGAGCGCATCTATCGCGAGGAGAGATTGTCGGTGAGGCGCAGGCGGGGACGCAAAAAGGCCACCGGCACGCGGGTACCGATCCTCGTGGTAGCGGTGCTGAACGCCCGCTGGGCGGTGGATTTCGTGCATGACCAGCCCATGTCCGGGCGGCGCCTGCGCATCCTGAACGTGATCGACGACGTCACCAAGGAATGCCTGGCGGCCGTCGTCGATACCTCCATCAGCGGGCGCAGAGTGGCTCGGGAGCTGTCTGGCCTCATTGCCACCCGCGGCTCGCCCGGCATGATCGTCAGCGACCACGGCACCGAGTTCACTTCGAACGCCATACTCGAATGGATGCAGAAGACTGGCGTGCCCTGGCACTTCATTGCGCCGGGAAAGCCGATGCAGGACGGGATCTGCGAAGCTTTCAATGGCAGAATGCGTGACGAACTCCTCAACGAAACCCTGTTCGTCAGCCTCGATCACGCTCGCGATGCGACCGCCTGTTGGGTAATCGATTACAACTCGTGCCGGCCACATTCAGCGCTCGGCTACAGGCCACCGGCGGCCTATGCCGCCAAGCTCACCGCAATGGACGATCCGCTGCGCGCAACTGAAACGCTGCGCGGATCGCCCATTGCTCCACCGGTGCACCCGCGCCAATCTGACCGCCGGGCTCCGGCTTCGGGTGGATGAAGATTGGGGGTCACAGCAATGCACGGAAAGGAACGTTGCATTTACACCATCTTCACTGAACGCCTTTGGCGATCCTTGGAGAATGAATGCGTCTAGCTACACGCTTGGGAAACCGGATTCTAGGCCAAGGATCGTATCGGGCTACTGGATTACCATCTACTTATCACCGTCGCCGACTGACTGCCTACTGCGGACAACCGACCGTCGTGGTCGACTTCAATACTGTCGAAACCGATTAGCAGGTGGAGGCAATAGCTGAAGTATCTCCGAAAACTGTCCAAGGATCGGGACGGAGCTCAGTCTGTGAGCCCGCTCCGAAAGGCAGTGCCCGACGCAATGCTTCGTCCCGCGTCCCGGCTCTATATAAGACCGAGCAATCTAATTTTGGCATTGTGCGTTAATCAACTCGATGCCACTCGCGGACGCCTAAGACTTCGGCCGCTTGCCCGGTCTGAACCTTTGTGGAAGCTCATCACGCTGCGAACGCAGCCATGCACCTCATCGAACGCAGGTGTTGGATCACAACACAGCGCGGCCGTCTACCCATATCCGGGGATTCGCCGCCGTTCGGGGCGTCATTATTTTTGCGATGCTTTCAACATTTGAGACAACCTGTGCATGGCCGTGGTTAGCTGCAGCATGATCCGCCTTAACCGTGGCTCTAGCGCCACTTCAACCAAGAATTGACCGAGCGAAGTGGCGCGGTCAAGCGCCAAGACAGGCTCGATTGGAGCGCGATACGGCGGGTGTTTTCAGTTCGAAGCTTCTTCTTCACCTGATCGAGCTTTGCATTGAGTATGCTTGCCTTTTCGACATGCCGCTTCACCACGAGCTTAAGCGTATCGACTTCCGCCCCTAACGAAACGATTTCCTCACGATCGACATCAATCTGCGTCTTCATGCGCAATGAAGCAGCGGCACATGTGTCGGCCTCGAGTCTCGCCTCCTCAGCAATTTCAGTTAATCTAATACGTTGAATCGAATTGAGCGTGATTTCCGCGCGAGCGTCCTCAAGTTGTGTTTGCAGTTTCCGCAGAAAAACGGCTCGGCCATTAACAGCCTCAGCAGCGCGAACAATTTGTTCGGACAGAACAGCTATTTCAGCTTCCTGTTTCCTTGTCTTGACTCTCAGGTCTTCCGTAGCCCCTTCAAGATTAGCGTTTTTTGCAGCGTAATCTTCTATTTGGGCGTTTGCAATATCGACCTCGTTTTGAAGAAGTTGTCTCTTAGACTGGCATTCATCTGCGGCCTTCTGAACTTCTGCCGCTTGATCAGCAAGAGCGATCCGCGCCGCGGCTTGCTCTACAGCCTCGCACCTGGCTTCCTCGGCAATTTGTGTCACTATTAGGCATTGCGCTGACTTGCGCCCGATCTCAGCCCGAGCGTCCTCAATCTCTCTCTGCAGGCTCCCAATTCGCTGGTCGTAGATAGCTTTTGACTGCTCCGTAGCTATCCTGATGTTGGAAAGCTCCACTTCCTGCGTTTCGATATGGGCTCTTGCTTCGGCAATAATTTTCCGGAGGCGAAGCAGTTCGGCTTCGCGTCCATCGTCGAGCTTCCTAGCTTGTGCCGCTTGGTCGAGCAGCCTTCTCCTCGCATCAGCGTGCTCTTGGGCCTTGGAGCTAGCTTCTTCGGTTAGCGTCGCAACGTGCGCTAGTAAGTCGTTTGTTTGTGACCGGCGATCATGGAGCTCGCTACCAAGTTGAGCACACCTACGACTCTGGCTGGCATAAGCTTTTTCGAGTTCACTTAAGCGCTTTTCAGCATCTTGGCGCGCTGTATCGGTATCACTAAGCAGAGTCTTATTTTTTGCGAGCAGTTTGATAGATGCATCACGTGAGGCAATTGCCTCAATCCCATGCCCCAGCCGGCGCAAAAGCGTTTGACCGGGGCGCGAAAGCATAGGTGCATCAAGGACGCTCCGGTTGCGCTGAAAAAGATCAATTCCCGAGCCCACGTCGATATATGTTGTTTGCCAGCTTCGCAATGCCCTGTGCAAAGCTCCTCCTTTATTCTGGTCGTCATCCGATCTTATCACCGCAAGAACGCCATCATCTGCGACGCTCGTCATCCACGCCGTGAGATCTAACTCCGAGAGAACTGCAGCTTTTACAGCATCGATGACCAACAAGTCTACGCAGCCCGGCTCAAGACGATTACGAAAGAATCCTTCGTCGCTGTAAGGGAGAATTGTAGTAGTGTCGCGGTAGAGTTGATCCAAATGTACTTTCAGAACCAACACCGACTTAGGTCCGTCCGATTCGCCTGCGACGCCGATCGCTTCTCCGTCAGAATCTAGCTTGTTCATGGCTTGCGCTACGGCAGCGAAAGCCTGCCCTTCGCCCAAACCCAGCACCACCGCTTTGTTGGGGCGCACCACACTTACAAGCCAGAAAATTGCTGGCGTAAGACAAAGGTTTGCTCCTTCAGTCATGAATCTAGGCTGCCATAAAATGGCACGGTTCTGCGCTGCCGTAATGTCGTCAGCTATTTTCTCATCAGCAACAAAAGAAAGCTCCCGGCTGTCTTGGCTCATCTATTATTGTCCATGTCTTTGTATCTCTGAAGTACAGCTTCGAGGGCGGGCTTATCGTAATGGGTAGGGCGCTCTGAATATGTGACTTGTCCTAATGCTTCAATCATCGGGCGCAGATCACCAAGAGTGATTAGCCCTGGAGCGATATCAAACATCGCCATTCGCCCGGCGATTTCCACAGGTTGGATGAAATCCTCAACGACGTGATAGGGCTTCCGGTCAACGTAGTCGTCGAATAGCACGCGCACTGGTCGCCGCACCATCGCAAGCGCGGCGAGCATGCACGCAGCACGGAATCGCCCATCGATGAGTATGACATCGGGGTGTTGCATGAAGGGTAATGACCAAACATCCAGCACGTAGCCCGAAAAACGAGGCCATGCCGCAGGGTTAGTTGGTCTGCCCCACTTCCCCGTCGGACCAATATCCGCGTAGATCACAGACACTATGCCAGGAAGGCTTTCGTCATCGTCGATCCGACTCTGGAGCCGCAAAGCCCAGCTCCGATCCGTCTCTATTGAAAACACCCTCTTGCAAGGCAACGAAGCAGCATAAACGGTCGAGCCACCGGTCCCGTACTCCAAAATTACATTGGCTGAAGCGTAAGCTGAGCGCAGCGCAGAATTTTCCGCTGCGGGGAAGTCGAAGGGTGGCCACACTTCCTCGTCAGGTTCAGTAGCATCAGTCGGCACCTGCGGAACCCAAGCTGTCTACATGTTCTAAAGGAAAGCTTACAAGCCTCATCGGAGTGAAACCTACGGTCCTCTTCCACTGCCAAAGGCCAGGGCCTCCGTTCCCGATACCGCCATACATAATGAATTTCACCCCATCATAGATAGGGTCGCCGCTGTCCATCGCCTCTTCAACAATGTGAAAATGAGCGTGGTACATAACGCCTTCTGCTAAGTGTTCATCGTGGCCCATAAGTTGCGAATACAGCATTATATCGCCCATGCGGCGAACGGAAATATAGCTTAGAAGCTGTTGTCCTACTTCCACTGATCCTTGCTTATGGCTTGGTAAGGGCTTGAAAACTCCAAAGCACTGCAGCCAATCGGTTGCGACCTCAGGCTCGACGGGTGCGATGTATTGAGTTGGTGCGCCGCCCATTTCCCCGATAGTTCTGAGATAATTGCCTCGCATCTGACCGCCCGACCTTTCCTTGGACGAATGATGAATCGTATGCATATCCGGAATATAAAGCCTTGGGTTGAAGCGGCTAACTGTGTGACCCTCGCGCTGCGATCTGCGTTTCATCCGAACCCGATTATATCGTTTGTTGATCCGCTTCTCCCAGTTGGCGTAATCACCACGTGAAATCTTGATAACGACTGGGGTCCAGCGCGGCGGCGCGGCGTTGGGTGACGTGATTATGTAGTTTTCCAAGGTCTTCTGTGCGGCCGAAGGCACAACTATCTGGCGAATCGGATATGGTTCGTTTGCAGGGTTGTCATGGGCGAAGGGAACTTTTTCGGTGGTGATGGCGCTCAATTCTGACTGCGTGGACGGTGACGCGTTATCCGCATTTTCAGCAGGCTTTGCGGCCGAGCCAAGATGACACTTAGACGGAGTTGCTGAATGGACGGACGATTTAGTGAAGTGATCAATCATACCCGCCTTAAGCGCGCTCTTCACCATACGGAGGTAGGTCGAGCCTTGGAAGTGTAGCGTGTTCCCTGGTCCGCACGAATCCATGTCGGCAGTCTGAAGATCGTGTCGTGGAATGACGCCGCCAAACCATGACCCGTCCAGGCGCTCCATCAAAGCTTCTCCGAAGCGATAGTACTCGCGCCTACTTTCCATCTTGGGATAATAATCAATTTGCTGATTGAGGATTAGCGTTGGCACCTCGGGGTTCTTGATCCGAAGATTCTGCACCAGCTGCTTTGCATCGGTGACCGATTGTTCGAGAGAGCGCCGGCCAATATTAGTGTGAGTCTCCCGAAAACGGACAGGATCACGTAAAAACTTTGGGTGAATCCACAGCGTCCAGCCCTCGTCGTTAGACCGCCATAATTCGAAATTCAGGTCGGCCCATGTGTCGATAATTATTAGATCGGCATCTTGGGCTTCAAGAATCTCGCGATCGGCTTGTCCCTGATAATGCCGCTGGAGAACATTCGGCATGTTAGAGATCTCTGAAATTCTCCTAAGTTCATCATGCGTCACACTCACCCCATCCATTGCCTCGTTCACCATGATAAATGGAGATTTCTGGGCTTGGATGAACGTGACTCCATCAGGAAAAAGGTGTTTGTTCAAATGAACAGTCCGAAAGCTTGTGCAGTCGCCACGTGCGAGAATACGAAAGGGTTTACCATCCGCGCGTCGAAAATGGAAATTTTCAAAATTGAGGTCCGCAACCCGAGAAGTGTTGGCAACGTCCGCATCGAAAGCCTGCGGCTTTGTCGGTGAAACGGGACCATTCTCGTAAGCCGGCGTGGGCGCTGTGACACCTGGCCCCCGGACCGCTACATGGTTCGCGGGCGTGACAGGGTCTTCGAGATTATCGAGCGAAGTGTTTTCTTTTGCTGAAGTTGATCGCGCCGTAGCGATATTATCTAAATTGGTTTGGACATCCGCCAGCGGAACTCGCATTTCCTTAGGCGTATCGTGGCGGAGCTCTTGTTGGGGAAACGGCAGATAGGCCAGTGTGGGAGCCATCCCTGGCACGTAGAGGTCTTTCCAGCAGCTTTTGTAAGCAAAGCGCGACGGCGCCATTCCGACATTTGCGACACCAGAGGTTTCGCTGTTGGTCAAACTTGACGCGTGATTCAGGCAGAACATGCCGACTTCGGGTAGAAAAGCAAATTCTTCCCCGAGGAACGCTTCTGCTCGAGCAATCATTTCACTGTCGCCGCCATAGCGCACGCTATCCCAGAAGCCCAATCTTGAACGGAGCGTGTCCCGCTCAAACAAGCAGGAGATTGACGCTCGCCGGGCCACGCCGTCCAAGCAAAACTTGGTGATTCCATTCAGGTGCGTCGCCTGCCCATCTTCACGGGTGCGAAGCATATAAGTCACACTAGCTTTCAAGCCGCGCTTCAGCGCTGTTCTGACGTGACGCTCGATGCGCGTCGGCAGAGCCCAATCGTCAGCATCATGGCCGGTGATCCAGTCTCCTGTCGCCATCGTCAGAGCAATATTCTTGGAGACGTAGGGGCCGACATTAACCTCGTTGCGGAGTGCGCGAACCCGGCTGTCCCGTTTGGCAATTCTCTGGATCACGTCCCATGTATCGTCATCCGACCGGTCATCCACGATCAGCAGTTCCAGATTGCGCCAAGACTGTTGAAGGATCGATTGAGCAGCATGTTCGATCGTGCGCGAGGCATTCCAGGCTGGCATGATGACGCTGACGCGGGACCCGCCTTTGACAGGATCGGGCTTAGGTGCGGAAAGCCGCATAAAGCGGGATTCCGGGCCAGGTTTCAAATGGACGGGCGCAACGTCAAAGTGGGCCAGGTAGGCATTCACGTGGTGCAGCCAAGCCTCATCATCGTCCGCGCGGACCGCTGCATTGGCTCGTAGGATTTCTACCGTATAGGCCAGATCATCGGGCAGATACTGAACCGCCAGCGCGATTGCGCGATTTTGGTCACCCATCAGTGCGACCGCCGAAGCGCCGTCAATAATTTTTTCACGACGAGGCTCCGGTATGCTGCCGTTCTTTTGCGTCTCTCTCGCAATCCAAGCGATCGGTTCCTGACTTGGCTTCAGCCGAAACGCTCGCCGCACGAACTCTGTCGAAAACTCGGGCCCCGGATCGCGGCCGAGCCGATGTCCGTAGATCAGGTAGTGCAGCGCCGGATCCATCTTCAGCGCATCAACCTCTGGGTTTTGCTGACGATACCACTCCGGATCAAAATGCTCGCTGGATACGAGGGCTTCGATTTGCTGGCAGGTTGGTGTGATCATCGAGGCCTCAGATCATTTAGCTTAATGGATGACGAATGCGTAACTCGCATCCTGGAGGATAACAATCAATTTGCATGCCTAACGTGACGCGCTGCTCGCAGGCTCATCGCCAATAACTTGGATTTGGCGTTACTGGTTGCAGCCGGAAAATCGGGTCGCCATCGCTTCAATGCCTGGAAAGCCCGCCGCTGCCAGTGTTTGTCAGGACCTCTTCGCACCCTGCCGTTGCGGTGCTGGTCTCAAAGGGTGGCGACCATTTCGGAGAGACGCCGCTCGCTATACGCTAGCAAGGTGCTATAGCGACCGTTGGTAAATGGCCACATAGTCGAATTGACGTCTTTGCGATGACCGACAAGAAACGGCAAAGGAACGACAACGTCGAAGTTCGACGAGGCCGCAAGGTATCGATCGATTGTCACCGGCCCATGCTCACCGCTCGGATGCCGACGCCAATGCGCAATCCGTTCTAGCGCCCGCGGGCCAAAAAGGTTCATGACCAGCCCGACACCCTTGTTGAGATGAACAAAGTTCATTCCGTCCTTGCAAACGACACGGCGGATGCGAAAGCTGTCGTCAATGTCGGTCACCAACCCTGCAAGCATGTCGGCGCCACTGTCCACGAAATAGCGTTCGGCGGTTGCGATGCGGTGTTCGAACGACACCGTCGGTACCATGTCGTCCTGCGCGATCAGTGCGTGGGTCCGACCGGCAGACATCAGCGCGCGTGCAATCTGGCGATAGCTGTAAGCCGCACCCATCCAGGACGGGTGGTATCGCAAACCATTCACCATCGTCATGCCAAGCTGGTCCGTGTCAGAGAACCCTGTCGCGCGCGTGGGATGTTCGGGAAGTGTCAGGCAGAGTCGAGGAACTCGTCGGTTCAGCGCGGGTCGGATCGCATCGCTCATGTCGATGCTACCCGGGTCGCGGCGTCCGGTCAGCACGTCGATCCGCCGCAGCGAGGGCTCGTCCAGCGGCAATGATACCGCCATCACCTGCTGTCGTGCCGCGGAGAGGCGGGCGATACGGCCAGGGTCGTCGGATATGACAAGGCCAGCGCCCTTTACATTGCGTGGTATTGGCCCCGAGCCCATCAGCACGACGACATCCGAAGCTGTGGCCGGCCCTTGAGGCACACCAAGATGAATTGTTGAGGGATGGGCGCCAGTTGACCCCGAGACCGCGGCGCCAAAGCGATCACGAAACAAGCTGCTCAGATCGTGGCTGCCCTGATGCACCACAACCACTGCGCCCGCCCGAAGCCGAGGCGGAGGCTTCATCCCCGGCTTCAGCAGGAAGCTGTAGCGCAATCTGCCAATCAGACCTGCGATGCCCTCGCGCGCGTAGATATGTCGAATCCGGCGCAACAATCCCGGCCGCCGCGTAGTCTCGGTCGGCGAGTCATCGCCGTGATAGTCGCCCGTCATTGCCGCCGCCGCCAGACATATCTTGACAGTTTCGTCTTGACTGGCGGTGGCAAGCGGCGGGCCATGTTCAAGGCGCCCGACTTCATTCTGAGGCGCAGGTCAGTTAGGCGATCTGCTATCGATCGCGCTCCATCCCGGATCACTGCGGCCAACCAGCGATCCTCCGTCAGTCTAACAAGCCGAACGAGTTCTTCGCGGGAGGCAGCTAGTTCAAGTTCGAGCCGCTCAGCGCGGTCCGAGAACACGTCTTCGGCCCGTGACATGAGCCGGTCTTGCAGCGCGCGAGCTTCGGCTGCATCAAGCCCGTGACGGGCCGCTTCGGCCAGACCCTCAGCCTCGCTCTTGATCATCTTCAGAGCGACCACCGCGAGGAGCTGCGGTCTATGGGGGTCGCCATCGGGCTCTTCATGCTGGCTCGACATGGTCACCACTCGTTGACTATTTCGCGGTGGTAGCGTGTAACGAGCGCAAGTCCTATGACTGAAAGCACGGCGGCGAGCCCGAACACATACGCGACGGAAACGTAATCGCCCGAATATGAATGGTAAAAGCCCTTCCGCATCTGCCCGATGACGTGAACGAGTGGATTGAACCAGAGCCACTTGTCGTAGGGATGCGGAACGTTGTCGTAGATGAAGAAAACGCATGAAATGATAAACAGTGGGCGGTTCAAAACGGACCAGATCGTCATCCATTCGGGGAAGGCCGAGAACAGGAAGGCGTTGATCGTCCCGATGCCAAAGGCCAGCGAAATGCACATCGCGATAGCAACAGCGATCGTCGCGATGTCCGGATCGGTTCTCGTTTCTTGGGATAACAGAATGAAAGAAAAGATCAGATAGGTGACGACAATCTCGGTCAAGATCGTGACCATCGCTCGTGACAACAGCGCATCCGTTACCGTCACGGCAGGATACGCCAGCAGCGAGCGTGAACTGCTAATGGCGCCGCCCATTTTGTTCGTCAGTTTGCCATAGAGGCTAAACGGCACATACCCCGTTGCGTAGAAGATGACGAAGTTCGTGCCGATCGGCGGGTTCCGCATGACGATCGAAAAGACCAGCGTCATCAGCGCGATCCCAGCAATCGGATCAATGATCGCCCAGAAATAGCCACCGGTCGCACGTCCGTGACTCGTCGACATTTCACGCAACATCATCGCGACGGTTGTGCGGAGACCGGAGACACGCGGACGCACACACTGATCGTGACGATCAAGCCCCAGTCCGCGATCGGCTCTCATTGCTGTCGTCACCGCTCCTCACAACGCGGGTTTAACCGCTTCTGGCGCTATCGGCAATCAATTACGTTGTCCCGCGTCCACGCACACATAGGGGGGCGCTGCACCTCCGGCAGTCGCCAATCGACAATCTCCGGCTCGGCAGATCCTGCCGTAACTGGCACCGCACCGTCCTTGCATAGTCTTGAAAGTGCATACGCGGGCCGGGCGTCTAGAGTGCTTTCACTTGGCTGGCGTTGAACACCGCCCCGTGCGACAGAGAAGTACCCCGATCGAGCGATCCGAATCAATGCACTTTCTGACACCTCATTCCGACCACCCCGATACCGTTGACGCGTCATTGATCGCTGCCGAAGCTGGCATCATGGTGGACGGATTCCAGATACAACGATCATGACCTCGCGCGATCATCCTGTCGGTGAAACCGCCGAAGCCCCGGTCACTCCGCAGCCACATCGGGCCAAAAAGCCTGTCAAGACGGACAGTCGAACGGCGGCTGAGCTCAAAGCCGAAAAGTCTGCGGCCGCTAAGGCTCGCAAACAGCAGGCGCGCGATGCCGAAGAGGCAGAAGGGATCGCCGACGCGCAGGCCCAGCTTTCGCACTTGCGTGTCGTCCGCAAATCGCGCCGCCATCTCGTCATCCTGCTCAGCTTCTTGCTGGTGGGTGTCCTACCCATAATCGCTACCGCGTGGTATCTTTATGGACGCGCCGCCGATCAGTATGCTTCCTACGTCGGCTTCTTGGTGCGAACACAAGGTTCCACGACTCCTATCGGCGCGCTAGGTGGGCTGGCAGAGCTGGCTGGCAAATCCTCGACCGAAGAAACCGACATTCTCTACAAGTTCATCCAAAGCGGTGCGCTGGTAAACGAAGTAGATAAAAAACTAGATCTTCAATCGATTTGGACCCCGCCAACGGACGATCCTGTCTTCGGATACAGCGGTAATGGTAGCCCGGAATCGCTGCTGTCTCACTGGAACCGGCAGGTGCATATCTACTATGATCAGGGAATGCTCGACCTGCGCGTGTTGAGCTTTCGCCCGGAGGATTCACGCGCCATCGCAGAGGCAATACTCGAGCAGAGCCAGCTCATGCTGAACAGGATCAACGCCGTCGCTCGCGACGACTCGCTTTCCTACGCACAGGAAGATCTTGATCGCGCGGTCGAGCGGTTAAAATCCTCACGGCAGGCCGTCAGTTCTTTCCGTCAGGATAATCGCGTGATCGATCCGCTGGCGAATGTCACGGGGCAGGAAGGCATTCTCACCTCACTGCAGGCGCAACTCGCTGACGCTATTGTGCAGCTCGGAATGGTCCGAGCCAATGCACGCTCTGACGATCCTCGAATTACCCAGGCCGAACTGCGTGTTGATGTCATTAGCAACGAAATCGAGCAGCAGCGCAAAAACATTGCCTCGTCCCGCGAAGACGATCAGGATCTGTCGCGCATCGTTAGCGACTACGAGGCGATCGAGGTTGACCGTCAATTCGCGGAAGCAGCCTACACCGCCGCACTTGCTGCATATGAAGAGGCCCGGGCTGAGGCGGACCGTAACTCGCTGTATCTTGCGTCATACGTGACCCCCGTCGAGGCAACGGTGCCGGAATATCCCCGGCGCTTGCGATTACTGGCCATGTTTTCAGGCTTCATCCTCAGCGTCTGGCTGGTGGGTGTTCTCATCTATTATGGCAGCCGCGACCGGCGCTAAGGGCACTGAAGATGATCCGTCTGGTCAATCTCACCAAAGTGTTCAAATCTCGGCAGGGGGAAAAGTACGTCGCGAAGAAGATCGATGCGATCTTTCCCACCGGGTCGTCTGTCGCATTGTTGGGACGGAACGGCGCGGGAAAATCCACGTTGCTGCATATGATCGCGGGTAACATCCTGCCGACTTCTGGTCAAATCCTGTCCGACGGCACCATATCGTGGCCAGTGGGCTACGCCGGTTCCTTTCACAAAGAACTGACTGGTGAGCAGAATGTCCGCTTCATCGCCCGGATCTATGGCATGGATACCGAAGCGATGTGTGATTTTGTCTCCCATTTCGCCGATGTCGGCCCCCATTTCAGACAACCTTTCAGGACCTATTCATCGGGTATGCGAGCCCGACTGGCGTTTGGGACATCCATGGCAATTCCATTTGGCACGTACCTTATCGATGAGGTGACAGCGGTCGGTGACACCAAATTTAAGCGAAAGAGCAAGTTTCTATTGAAAGCGAGGCTGCGAGGAGCGTCCGCGATCTTCGTGTCGCATTCCAGCAGCACTCTGAGGGATTTCTGCGACGCTGGGGCGGTGCTGGAAAATGGCAAGCTGACATTCTATCCTGACCTTGAGGAAGCGATTGCGCATCACGAAGAGAGCATGGCTGAGTGAGCCTTGGCGGTGAAGCACCTTGATGATGGCAGGAGACGGGCAGGACTCCCTCGTCCGGTGCGACCGTTCGGTGCACGCCCAGATCCACGCATCAACTCGCGTCGCCGTCTGCCGCTTCGCTCTCGGCGGTGCGGATGATCATTTCGCGCCAAACCAGAGATTTGGGAAGTAGCTGTCTTTCGGCATCGTGTGTCACCGACTCGAAAAGGCCAGTTTCGGCGAACCGTCTTACGATCGCATCGGAAGAAAAACGCGCGATCGCAACCTGTTGCACGTCGCGCAAAAACGCTTGCCGGGCGTCGTCGTCGCGCGCCATCGCCGCGATCATGGTATGGACGGCGGCAGGTGAGGAATAAAACGCCAGCGGGCCAAAATTTCGTTCCAGCGTATTGGACACAATGCAGGGCACACCGGCCATCATGGCTTCGCCAATTGTTCGGCCGAATCCTTCGACGAGCGTGCTGCGTGGGAAATAGACGAACACATCTAGACCGGCGAGATATTCCTTTGGCTCGATCTCACCGAACTCGTGGACGGTCCAGTTTGCCGGAAGGCCGCGCAGACGCTTGCGCGCGACCTCGGCTCCGCCAAGGATCGACACCCTGACACCGGGTTGGTCGGAATAGATCTGCGCCAGCGCGGCGGCATCTTCATGCCACTTTTCGTCCCCATCGCGTCCATGTCTTCCGATTGAGATCGGGGCTACCATGCGTGGCTTGACGTCAAGCTTGTAGTCATCGGGGTTCAGGGTCGGAGTCCAGTCCAGTCCTGACAGCGGCAGTGGGACGCCGCTGGCCCGGGAATGGTCCTCGATCTCGGTTCGCAGCGCGGTACTGATAGGACAGATCTGTAGATGATCGACTGGTAGCTGTCGCACGATCCGGCTAAAGTCGTCGATGTTATAGACGAGACTTCCGGTCGCGCGCAGGCGCGAATTGTTCACGACAACGAATGCGTGTTCCGCCGACAGTCTTTTGACGATGCGCTGAAACATGGTGGACACCACCACTCGAGGATGCCGAACGATCAGGCAGCGTGCAGTCAGCCTGCGTATGCGCGACCATTCCACAGTAATGTCCTCATGAGAGCGATATCTTTCGGAGGTAGAGCGAATGACGGGTAGGTCCACCGGGCAGTGGATGAGCGCACAGCGCAAACCTCGCTGACGAAACACCCGCAATTCGTCTAGGGTGGACGACGCATTGCCGCCAGGGAACCTCAAATTGGTTACAATTGCCACGTCTACATCGATATCGCGCGTAAGCCGCATTCCGCTGGATATGTGATCCTGCACGGCGGCGACGACGCGATCTATCTGAGTAACCAACTCGTCCGGCACACCAAACCTTCGCTGGGCTGGAAAATCAAGTCGAGCGGTTTCGGGGTTAAGTGTTCGATGGTATGCAGCAAAAGCACTGCGATACGCTTCCAGCGACGGATTTTCGTCACCGTCTACGGCGTCATCTAAAACCGACGGACGCTCCGCTGTATGACGCAGTAGCAGGGGTATCCTCAGCACTGGCAGTTCATCCGTCAGATGCCGCAGCCGTGCGATCAATTCCTCGTCTCCGCCCTGAGCGACACTATCCCAAAAGCCTAGGGATTGGTGAAAAGCTGACGCCTGTATCATGGGAATTCCCCGCCGCCTAAGTGAGAGCGCTTTTTCTGACGTATCGTATAACTCTTCAGGGTTCCAAAACCGCCCCTGTGTATCCACGTCAAGCGGCATTAACATGCACGCAACATCGCCGCCGTCGCGCATAAACTTAACCTGATGCGCGATCCGTTCGGGGTGTGCCCAGTCCTGGGCGTTATGCACCGTGATATATGAGCCGCACGTTTGGGTGACCGCGATATTGCGCGATGCAGAGGGCCCGATCGCAGTCGAATTGCGCCACAAGCGCATACGAGAATCAGTTGCCGCAAGCGCGGCAAAACGCTTTACCGTGTCGTCGGTGGACGCATCATCCACGACCAGCAATTCTAGATTAGCCCAGCTTTGATTAAGGATCGACCTACCGGCCGCTAAGGCTGCGTCTGCCTCGTTCCGGCAGGTGAGGATGACGCTGACTAAAGGTCCAGCCCCGACCAGTTGGACAGGCTGGGCAGGCACTAGGCAGTACGTCAGCGGCACTCGCCCGACTTCGTCGATCAACGTAATTGGTGAAAGACCATGTCCATCTAGCCACATATTCACCCGTGTGCACCACGCTTCACGGGTGCTTGGAGACGTCAGTACGCCAGTGGCGGCGGACGAAGCGTCAAGATCGGGCGACACCATCGCATTGGCAGCGAACATGTGAGCTACCGATGCCATTTCTCCGCTCAGATAGCGCTGTGACAATCGAGCGGCTAAAGCGGGCCGGCCCCGCTCGGCCAGTCGGGACGCCGCCGGGAATACTCTTTCCGGTCGGAGTGAATAGCGGCCTGTTGCAAGCGCCTCCATCGGCTCGCGTCTCTTGGGCAGAGCAAAGACGTCGCGCAGGAATTCACTTGAGATATCCGGCCGCGGATCGCGGCCGATCCTGTAGCCGTAACGCCGATAATGTGTCGCCGGCTCCAGGCCACTTGCCGCAACATCTGGATAGCGTTGCAGATACCACGTCGTATCGACCAGAGCGTGGTCTAATCTAAATGCATGCTCGGGCATTGCGGCGCGTGGATCGTCTAATTCCATGAGATGGTCCAGGCCACTGCCGTTGCGCACAGTCTACAGGCGCAGATCGCTTTGATCGCGCGGAAGCGCGGATTTGATGTCGAACAAAAGGCCGCCTGGTCTTAGCCAACCACGTAACCCGCCCTCGTCCTCACACAAGAATTCCGCGTGCGGGACGGCAAGAACAACGACGTCGTAGGTGCCGAGTTCTGGTTCGCTCAGCACGAGGCCGTATTCGTGCTGCAATTCGATGGGGTCGGCGATGGGGTCGGTCGTAACCACAGACATGCCCCATCCCTCCATTGCCTTCACGAGTTCGACAACCTTTGTGTTTCGGATATCCGGGCAATTTTCCTTAAATGTTGCGCCCATGACTAACACGCGCGCATCGCGGATCGGTATGGAATTTTCGGTCATCGCCCGGACCAGGCGCAGGACCGCCTCACGTGACATGCCACTATTTATCTGCCGCGCGGTGCGAATGATGTCCGGAACGAATCCGGCGCGAGCCGCGCGGTGTAGCAGATAATAAGGGTCGACACCGATACAGTGCCCGCCTACCAAGCCGGGTTGCAACCGCATGAAGTTCCACTTGGTTGAAGCCGCGTTGATGACCTCATTAGTGTCGATCCCTAGACGCGACAAGACCATAGATAATTCATTTATCAGAGCGATATTCACGTCGCGCTGAGTGTTTTCGACCACTTTCGACGCCTCGGCGACTTTGATCGAGGTGGCCTTGTATGTTCCTGCCTGGATGATGGACGAATACAGCTCATCCACAAAGCGAGCGGTTTCTGGCGTCGAACCTGATGTGACCTTAACTATCCTCGTCAGCGGTCGTTCATGGTCGCCAGGATTGATCCGTTCCGGGCTGTAGCCTGCAAAAAAGTCGCGGTTGTAAATCAGCCCCGAAGCTTGTTCGACTAAGGGAATACAATCTTCTTCGGTCGCACCGGGATAGACAGTAGATTCATAGATGACTACGTCACCCTTGGTGATCACGTTGCCGACCGTCTGCGAAGCGCTAAAAAGAGGTGTCAGATCGGGGCGCATATCCGAGTCTACCGGCGTTGGCACAGCAACGATATAGACATTGCAATCTCGCAAATGTTCGGGGTCAGTCGTAAACGTCAACTGTTGGCTGTCTTCCAGAGAGGCCACCTCACCCGTGCGGTCGATTCCCTCGCGCAATTCCTCAATTCGCGTTTCGTTCACGTCGAAGCCGAGCGTGGGATATTTCTTTCCAAATTCTGCAGCTAGGGGAAGTCCAACATAACCTAATCCAATAACGGCGATTCGGGTCTCGTGCAGTATCATGTCTAGTCTCCGTTATGTCGGGTGTTGCGACCAATCTAAGTTGTCAGGAAGTTCGCTTATGTTATTTTTGTACGAAGGCCACGCGAGGCCCCGATGTTTCTACGCTGTTCGACTTGGACGTAACAGTCAATTCTTGCGCGATCCAAGAGCTGCACTTTGACTGTCGCCGACGACGCTCCTAGTCGAGATGAGCACGAGTGCGACGCGGCGTTGACAGCGGGATCTCGCTACTCCGCGGACGCTTCTCGGTCTCGGCGCGCGACGCCTCAGTCTTATGCGGAGCCTCTTCGCGTACCGTAACAGCCTTCTGCCGGCTACCGCGACTGCTTTCCGCCCCTGGCGCGCGCTACTTCGCTGCTGCGGCGAAAGTCCGCCTCCTGCCTAAAGTTGCGTTAGTGCGCACACGGCCCATAGCGGACCCTCACTCAACGTCGAACGCTGCGTTGCAGCGTCGCAAGACCTGTCATTTGCTGAGGGCGGTCGGTTTCAATCGTGTCTGAGTGTGCGTACTCTTTACTCGACTAGGCTACACCTTCAACGAACCTCCTTGTGCAGGCTACTTGCTTTCTCTTTCATGTCTCGAAGCAGCCGCGCCTTTTTCAGCTTGTCGAAATTGATGCTGCCGACAGCACTGCCAATCCGAGACAACTGCTCAACTACCGCTTCGATATGCTCTCTCTGGGCCTTGTTCCGTCCTGAAGCTAGATATCTCCCTCGTAGCGTCCGTAGAGACGCAGTTGCAAGGTTGATGTCCTTCTCATTTCTTAGACTGCTGAGATACGCTTCCCGATTCTCACCGCTAGGAAGGCCGAGAAGCGCATCACGAGCGAAGAGAGCACTCATTGGTTGCAACTCAGGCAACACTTTACGAAGTGCGGTTGCAAGTTGAGGATTTTTTAGCGCTTCAGCAAGAACTCGCGACATACTATTTGGTGCATTGTACTTGAAATCACGCGCAGATCGATCCGAATCGATCAATGCAGTGGTATTAATAATCCTAATGCCTGCTATCATAATAACTGGATTGGAAATAATTTCGTCTCTATAGGCACAAAGGAAGCCCACCCAAGTCTCCGCAGACTCAAATAGTTTCGATAGATGCTTGAGCTTGTCAGCTGCAGGAACTTGAAGAGCGTTCTTTAGAAGGGCAGCATAGAGCCTGAGTGCGACTAGCAGTTTTGCCTCTGCTTCCATCACAGCAATTCTTTTTGTAACGCCACGACGCCGAACTATCTCCGATAGTTGGGAATTATCGAACCTATCCGCCTGTTCATGAGTTGCACCCGCCCGACCCAAGGTGTCAGCGGCGTCCTCAAATGCCTCTGTTTGGCTCGAGATGCCATCCTGTTCAATGCAGGTTGTTTGCCACTCCGCGCCAAGATCAACGCCCGCGTCTGAGTAGTTTTCACTTAGGATAGCTTGTAAGCTATCAAGCGCAGTATGGATCGAGCCAAGAACGCCTCGTGTCTCCGTGCCCTCTAGGTCGCCATAGAAAGCCACTTCCTTGTGATACTTGAAAAGCGATTCTCCTGTGGTCAGTTCTTCTGAGAACTTCGGATCAGCTTTCATTTGGCGAGCCACAAAAAATGAGAAAAGGTAGTCTCCCCTGAATGTCACCTGGCCCCTAAAAATGGTCAAAATTCCCTTTTCAATGAACTCATCAAGAAGTTGATTGGGAAGATCGATTAGATAAGCCTTTTGGTAGTCGTCGCATAGTTCGCCCCAAGCTTTCTCAGCTATGCCTTGGACATCTTCTTCAAGCATTCGCCGAGCAGCGAAACTCAGAAGATCAATCTTGTCACTTGAAGCAAAAGTTCCTTCGCGCACATCCTCAAGGTCAAACCTACCCAATAGACACTCGACGTATCGTTCGAGAAGGCGCGCCTTGTTAATCGGCTTAAACTCTGGATCTTGATTAAGCGTTTCAACTACAACTGCTACGCTGCTCGCGTATACTGGCTCGTCCATCTGCCTAAAGGATTCGACCACTTGTGAGACGACAGAATCAACAGGATAGCCGCTGTGTTCCGAGGAGCGAAGAGACACCATCTCGCGAATGTCTGTTACATCCATCTGTGAAAATTCGTAGATTTCATCTGACTCCGAATTTAGATTTGGAATGGCGCTACCAACTGTCGGTGCCCCACGCTGCTCCGTAGCGAGGAAATATATGAAGCGAACCTTGGAAAAAAACTTACCAGCAACTTCGCGAAATAGGTTGAACTGCTCGACATTTGCTAAAGAAAGGCCATCCACTACAACGCAGACGCCACCCAAGTTCACCAATGCCTCGACTTCAGCATGGCTGTAGCTCACAAGGCATGTGCGACCTATCTCTCTGAGGATCGAAGCCTTGTTTATCTTTTGCTCTTTAGCATCGAAGAATGCGGGTATTTTCCTGATACTATTGAAGTCATCAGCAATCTCTTTGAAGGTTAAGAAAGCCGCGGTGGTTAAGCCTGAATCTAGCGGCCCAATGTAGTACTGATCTCGAAAAGATGACTTGGCCAACTGTGTCACGGGCAGAGCTGGCTCCAGCCAAGTATCGTCCTGATCCACCGACACCTTCCGTGCCTTGGGGCTTACGAAATTAGAGGTAATCTTGGACTTTGCACGAATATTTGCCCTGTACCACGCAGTATAGTCAAAGGCTTCCGACTCGCTAAATTTCAGTATAAGTGTCTCGCCCGAAGGCTTAACACTATAGAAGATTTCATCTTCTTCTCTTGGCCTTAGTATTCCCTTAGGGGCGAAATCCTCTCCGGGGATAAATTTGCGGCGGGTCTCAGAATAGGCTCGGTACTCTACTTCGAACTTCTTGTGCTCCAAATTTGCTTGGATAACGGTGTACCCATTGCTGCCCTTCGACCATCCTGAACGTAGAGGTGGAGATTGCATAAAGATGCATCCGGCACCAATCTGTGCCAGATTTGTCAAGTCCGTCGCATGGACGTGGCCATAAAGAACTAGATCAAATCGGTTCATAAGTAGTTTTGATACTGCGTCTCGCGTTGTTTCCTCAAGCCAATCGAGGGGATGGTGCAAGAGAGCAATCTTCGTAGTTTCAGAAGGCAGCTTTTCCGACAGCTTATCCAGAACATAGGGTTCTAGCCTTAGTTTTCCCCTGTCGGTTTCCCCAACAGGTCTCTCGCGCGATAGCCAAGTCGAATTCATTCCGACAAACGATAAGCCCCCACGCGTCCGAGAATAGCCGTAGTAGGTATGATGGTCATATGGCCCGAGAACTTCTTCAATCGTTCTGTAGTGCTCAAGAGGGTCCCCTACCTTATGAAAATTAGGTTGGACCATCTCGCTGGACTTTTGAAAAAGGTAAGAGCTAGTCCGATCGTTCAAATGTCTTTCAATGAATTCATGGTTCACAACTGAGCGTTGAACGTCGTGGTTTCCGGGAGTGACCAAGACTTCATGACCCATTTCTGAAAGCGGCGCGATAAGTATGTCGAAAAGAACATCGTAGTCGTCTTTCCGATCACCGGCCTGCACTAGGTCGCCAGTGAAAGCCGTGAAGACCCCTCCTTCAGCTTCAAGCCTCTGCAGGTCCGTTTTCAGATACTCAATACGCTTCCTATTTTCAGCGTCGTTTTTGAAATGGAGATCACTTAGGTGAACGATCTTCGCGTGCATTTCTTACCTATCTTTATTCGAGGACCTGTCTACTTTTTACTTTAAACAGGCAAACTCTATGTCGCAATGCAGGTGAAGTGGCAAGGACGGGCCAAACAAGACCTGTTATCCATCCGCTCAAGGCGCCAGATTGTCTGCTTGGCCCCGGAGCGAGTTCTCCTAGAGGTGCGAACCTGGCGACTGACTAATGCCTCCGTGCCAGTGTCCGCACTTGCTATAATAACCACTTGCTTTTTGCACTCGCAGCGAATGTCGGCTTTCCGCCCAAACTATCCATCGCCGCGCTCCTCCTCATCCTCCCGTCGCGCTCTTGCCAGTGCCGCATTCTTCATGTCCGGCGGCAGCACCTTGTCGAGGATCGCCTCGGTCTTGCGCAGGATGGCGATGGTCTTGCTCAGTTCGTTCCGCGCGTCGCCGCGTCGGTGCTTCAGCCAGTCCTCCATCATCGGGATATCGGTCTGGTACTCGACCCAAGTCTCGGCCCAGCGTTCATACCGCGCCTTCTCCTCCCGCGTGGCTGGACCCGCAATGCGTGCGGTACCGGTCGTCATGTCGAGCAGCACATGGTCGGGGTGGGGGATCGGATCGGGCAGATCGGTGATGCCGTGGCGCGTGCGGCGCGCCAGCTCATGCTCCCACTCGTCCTTGTAATTCACCGCGCTCGCGAACCATTCTTTGTTGAGCATGAAGTTTGCAGTCTCGACCTCGCCGACCAGCTGGGCGAAGAGCCGCTGCGAGAAGTGCTTTCCCTTGACCGCGTTGTGGGCGATGGCCCGCATCACCGCCTTGGCCATCGGAACGGTCAGGCTGCGATCTCCCTCGCGAATTTCGATTCCGCGATAGGCTTCGTCGAGGATGATCCCCTTCAGCCGCTCTTCGTGCAAGGCAGGGCGCCTGTTTTTCGAGCCCTTCGGGCGACCTCGCGGATTTCCGGACTGGCCTTTCTGAAAGCGGTTGGCTTCCGGTGGCTTGGCGTAGCCGACCTCGTAGCCGGTCTCGCGCGGGGGCAGGGCGCCCAGGGTGTGCTGTCAGTTTAATGCGAACTCGTCTCAGTGAATGCAGCGCAGCGCAGCCTCAGGCTGCAGCCAGCTGACGCCATTCATCGAGAGCGGCGGTACGGTTCATCTTGAAGTGCTGGCGTTTCGAGAGGCTGCGGTCGTGGTTGAAGTGGTTCGAGACGGACGCGTGGACGGCGACAAACTTCTGCAGACTTCGCATGCGCCGGAACCGAAGCATCGCTCGCTCCCGCCTTCGGAACGGGAGATGTGAGTTCTCGGCTCGGTTGTTCAGATGTCTCGCTGTTCGCTGCAACTCCGGCGCGCCTAGCTGGCGCAAAGCCGCGCCGTACGAACGGAGCCGATCTGTGACAATGCTCTCCGGCCGACCGTAGCGTTTCATCAACTTTTTTAGGAACTTCAACGCTGCCTGGCGGTCGCGTGTCTTACTGACGAAGGCCTCGAGCACCTCGCCCTCGTGGTCGACGGCACGCCATAAATAGTGCTGCTTGCCGCGGATCTTGACGAAGACCTCGTCCAGGTGCCAACGCCATTGCCGTCCGGCGCGGAGGCGGGACGCGCGCTTCCGCCGGATGTCGGCTGCAAAGACGGGACCGAAGCGCATCCACCATTGCCTAACTGTTTCGTGACAGATGTCGATGCCGCGCTCGTGCAGCAGATCCTCGACGTTCCGGAGGCTGAGCGGGAAGCGGACATAGAGCATGACCGCCAAGCGGATAATTTCGGGGGAAGTCTTGAAGTAGCGGAAGGGCGAGCGATGGGGCATGCCGGGCAGGGTAGGGGGCGTCAGTCCGGTGGGGCAAGAGCGGTTTAGCTGACAGACCCGGAGAACAAGATCGCAGTCCTGCTTGGCGCGCGCGCAGCAGAGAAGATCAGCTACAATCATGTCTCGACCGGGGCGGCCGACGATCTGGTCAAGGCCACCGATATCGCCCGCGCCATGGTCGCGCGGTACGGGATGGGCGAAGACCTCGGGCATGTCAGATACGACACCGATCGGCCCGGCTTTCTCGGCACCGGCGACCAGTCGTCGTGGCTGAACCGCCGCTATAGCGACGCTACGGCCGAACGAATGGACCTAAAGGTGCGCGACATCGTGGATGGCGTGTTCAAGCGCACCCTCACCCTTCTTGAAACCAATCTGGATCTTCTCGAGCAATCGGCGCAAGATCTCCTGCAACGAGAGACACTGGACGAGCCCGATCTTGTGGCAATTGGGTCCAAGGTGAAAGAACGGAAGCGGTCGCTGCGTGACACTGTCACTGGCGCAGATGATCGGCGAACAACCCTGACTGGATAATGAAAACGGAGAAGACGAATGGCAAACGGAGCTTGCGATATTTGCGGTCGCCCGGCGACGGCGCGCGTGCGCGCCTCGGTGAACGGCAGGGTTCAGATCATGGAGCTGTGCGATCAGCACTACAGCGAAATAGCGCGCCGGTCGGGTCGCAGCGCCTCGCCGCTGGAGTCCCTGTTCGGGCGGCGTTCCCTTCTTGACGAATTCTTCGGCGAGAGCGGTTTCGGCAGCCTCTTTGGTGACAGTCCGCTGCGAGGCGGCACGCTCGGCTCTGTGGGTGATGGCGATAACGCTGTCGTCGACGCCACTGTCGGCGAGGGCGCGCCGCGGCGTGGATCGCGGCGCGGCGGCGGACGCACCATCGCCGACCGGCTGAGCGAACAGGGCAACAAGCTGCTGCAGGATGCAGCACAGAAGGCCGGGGAATTCGGGCGCAGCGAGGTCGATACCGAACATCTGCTTCTGGCATTGACCTCGTCTGACGTCGTCAAGACGATCCTGGAACAGTTCAAGGTCGATGTGGACGATCTGCGGCGCCAGATCGAGAAGGAAGCGAAGCGTGGAGACGCCAAGACAGAAGGCGAAATCGGTGTCAGCCCGCGTCTCAAGGACGCGCTGAACCGGGCCTTCATCGCCTCGAACGAGCTTGGCCATTCGTATGTCGGGCCGGAACATCTGCTGATCGGGCTCGCCGAAGAGGGCGAAGGCCTCGCGGCGGCGATGCTGCGCAAGCTAGGGTTGACGCCGCAGGCGCTGCGTCAGCAGGTGACGAAGGTGGTCGGCAAGGGTGTCGAGGAAGGCCGCGTCGAGACTCCGTCGAACACCCCCGATCTCGACCAGTTCAGCCGCGATCTCACCAAGACCGCGCGCGAGGGCAAGCTCGACCCTGTGATCGGTCGCGCCCGCGAGATCGAAACGACGATCGAGGTCCTCGCGCGGCGCAAGAAGAACAACCCCGTGCTGATCGGCGAGCCCGGCGTCGGCAAAACCGCCATCATCGAGGGCCTCGCCCAGCGGATCGTGGCCGGCGAAGTGCCCGAGGCCCTGCGCGACAAGCGGCTGGTTGAACTGAACATCAACTCGATGGTCGCAGGGTCCAAGTATCGCGGCGAGTTCGAGGAGCGAGTCCAGAAGATCCTCAAGGAGATCACCGAGGAAAAGGACAGCCTCATTCTCTTCATCGACGAGATCCACACCATCGTCGGCGCCGGCCAGGGCGGCGGCGAAGGCGGTCTGGACATTGCCAACACCTTCAAGCCGGCGCTGGCGCGGGGCGAGCTGAACCTGATCGGTGCGACGACGCTCAACGAGTATCAGAAATATATCGAGAGGGACGCGGCACTCGAACGCCGATTCCAGCCCGTCTATGTGGACGAGCCCACGGTCGCACAGACGATCATGATTCTGCGCGGGCTGCGCGACACGCTCGAAAGCCACCACAAGGTGACGATCACCGACGAGGCGATCATCGCCGCCGCGGAGCTTTCGGATCGCTATATCACCGGTCGCTTCATGCCCGACAAGGCGATCGACCTGATCGACCAGGCCGCGGCGCGGGTGAAGATCTCGGCCACTGCGCGGCCCGTGGACGTCCAGGAGTTGGAGGCCGAAGCCGCGCAGATCAAGCGCGAACAGGACTATGCCGCCGCGCGCAAGCAATTCGACCGGGCGGCTGAGCTGAAAAAGGAACTGGAGGCCAGGCAGACGGAGCTCGACGAGCTGCTGGATGTCTGGAAACGCGACCAGGCTTCGGCGACCGCCGAGGTGCGCGCCGATCACGTCGCCCAGATCGTCTCGAAGATAACCGGGGTTCCGGTCACCGAACTGACCACCGAGGAGAAGGACAAGCTCCTCAAGCTCGAAGACAAGCTGCACGAGCGCGTCATCGGCCAGGAAGAAGCGATCCACGCCGTGGCCGATGCGGTGCGTCTCGCGCGCGCGGGTCTGCGCGAAGGCTCCGGTCCGACTGCGACCTTCCTCTTTCTCGGGCCGACCGGCGTCGGCAAGACGGAACTGGCCAAGACGCTGGCCGAGGTGATCTTCGGTGATCAGGATGCGCTTCTCAGGATCGACATGTCGGAATATGGCGAGCGTCACGCGGTGGCACGGTTGGTCGGCGCGCCTCCGGGCTATGTCGGCTATGACGAGGGGGGGCAGCTGACCGAAAAGGTCCGCCGCCGGCCCTATTCGGTGGTGCTGCTCGACGAGATCGAGAAGGCGCATCCAGATGTCTACAACATCCTGCTTCAGGTGTTCGACGACGGCCGCCTGACAGATGGCAAGGGCCGCGTGGTGGACTTCACTAACACCATCATCATCGCCACCTCGAACCTCGGTTCGGACATCATCCAGCGCAACCTCACGAAACGCGGCAGCAGTGAGTTCGACGAGGCCAAGCAGAAATCCGAACTGATGGAGGTGTTGCGCGGTCATTTCCGGCCAGAGTTCATCAACCGGATCGACGAGATCATCGTCTTTCATTCGCTGAATCAGTCGGAGATCCGCCAGATCGTCGAGTTGCAGCTCAACCGGGTGAAGCAGACCGCCCTTACCCAGGGCGTCGAACTCGAATTCGACGTAAGCGTCGTGGATCACTTCGGCGCGGTCGGCTTCCGTCCCGAATTCGGTGCCCGCGAGCTGCGCCGGCTGATCCGGTCGGAGCTGGAGACCGAGTTGGCCCGCGAACTGCTCTCGGGGCGGATCGAGGATGGCGACAAGGTCCGCGTCGCCTGGTCGGAAGACGAACAGAGGGTCGTGTTCGAAAAGATCGTAAAGGACACCGGTGACGACAGCCCGGACGATCAGGCCAAGGCCGGGATCGAGGAGCCCAGCGAAGTTGCCGAAAACAAGACGGACGTTCCGAAGCCCAGCGGTGGGGATGAGGTGCAGTCCAAGGACGACAAGTCCGCCGAGTGACAGCGCAAAAGACTGGCCCGGCGCGATATCGGTCGCGCCGGGCCATCTCTTCGGAGAGTTATAGGAAGGTCCAAGGCATGAACGTCATTAGATCATTCCGCAATCTCGACCGGCACGGCCAACAGCGCGCGCCTGAGGTCATCGAGGAGGAGGTGCGGCAACTTGAACCGCACCTTGCGCGCTTTCGCGAGGATCTGGTCCGGCTCGAAGTCGTTGCCTCGCAGACGAGGGGCAAGAAGCGCATCAAAGTCAGCCTGCGCCTGCAACTGCCGTCGGGCGTGATCGCGGCGCGGGAAGAGGGATTCGAGATCGAGCCTGTCCTGCGCAAGGCCTTTGCCGACCTGCGCCACCAGGTCGATCGGCATGTGGCGCGCCTCAAGCACGAGCCTGAATACAAGCGTCCCGCCCGCCGGCGCCGGATCGGCGCCCCGCTGCCGCCCGCGCGGGATGCGGCGGAAGCGGACCGGCGCCAGCTCTTCTTTGACCTGATCGAGGATCATCTCGATACGGTCTACGATACCGTCAGGCGCGAGTTGACCTATCTCGAGTGTAGCGGGTCTGTGCCGGCCGGCTACCTGAGCGTTCGAGATATCGTCGATGCGACGATTCTCAAGGGGCTGGCCCGCTTCGAGGATCGGCCTTCGGAGTTTTCCGTCGGCGACTGGCTGAAACGGCTGGCTTTTGAGACCATCGAGGAAGAATCCCGCGCCGCCCGCCGCGCCGTGCCTGAGGATGCCGCCTCCATCGAGGCGGAACCCGAGGCCCCGGCGGAGGATCCGACCGAGGCGGATCAGGCGATGTTCGAGTTCTACCAGCCCGACGAAGTGCTGATGCTGGAGGACCTCATCGCCGACGACGGCGGCACAGACCCCGAGACCGAAGTGGATCGTCATAAGATCGCCATGGCACTGCACCGGGCTATCGCAGATCTTGCTCCGGTCGAGCGCCGCATCCTGTATCGGATGTACCTGGGAGACGCCACGATCGCGGAGACGGCAGACCTTTTCGGCCTGACCGAGACAGAGGTCGCCGAGATCGCAGAAAATGCGGGCGCGACACTACGCGCGAGGCTTGCCGAAGCCGGGTTGGTCAGAGATCCATCAGGCCGCGCGCCCATCGAGCGGGAAATCGCTCACACGCAGCGTCTGCCTCAGCCGATCGAGGATCGCCGCCGCTTGGCCGCCGCCCTAACCGGCGAGGAGGCCGGCTCCGACACCTGACATGGAACTGAATAGGAGATCGACCAATGACCACAGCCTCTGAAAACCCGACCGACAAGATGCAGGACATGCTGTGCAGCCTGTCCCGGAATTGGTGGGCATTCGTGATACGCGGCGTGCTCGCATTGATCATCGCAGTGCTAGCCTTCGTCATGCCTGCGGAATCGCTTCTGGCGCTCACGCTGGTCTTCGGCGCGTTCGCCTTTGCCGACGGCGTGTTCGGCCTCGTCGCCGCGATACGTAACATCCGCAAGGGCGAACACTGGGGCTGGCTGATGTTCAGCGGCATTCTGGGCATCGCCACGGGCGTCGTCGTGGTTGTCTCGCCTTTTGTCGCGACGCTTGTGCTTGCGACATTCCTCTGGGCCAGCATCGCATTCTGGTCCGTGTTCTCGGGTGCCCTCGAGATCGCGGCAGCGATCCGCCTGCGAAAGGAAATCAACGGCGAAATCTGGCTGATCCTGAGCGGCCTTCTCTCGGTCGTTCTCGGTGTCGTCGTGACCTGGATGCTGCTGACGCGCCCGGTCGAAAGCTTCCTCGCGCTCGGCTGGCTGATCGGCTTCTACGCCGCGGTCTTCGGGGTGATGATGATCCTCCTCGGGCTACGGCTTCGCAAGGCGGATCTTCCGGACGGTGCGGCCTTCGATGACGCTCCCCCATCGGCAAAGGCGTGAGGTGCCCTGTGGTGGATGACGGGCGATTTGCCGGCGAGGAGCAAGATTTCACCCGATGGGACGAAACGATCTTCGACCGTTGCCTGAGCACCGGCTTCAATCCGTTCGGCAGCGGTCCGACGCCAATCTTCCTGCGGCACCGGGACGCAGAGGCGCCGGACACCGATGCAAAGCCGTGCATGCCACCTGACACCGAAAATGCGAGGTGCTGATGTCGAACCGCCTGCCTGACTTGGCATTTGCTGCTGCGGCCGCTGCCTTGGGCATCGGCATCGTTTTCGTTTTTCGTTCTATGTATCTTGCCGAACACATACTGCCTTTCGCGCAGGAGATGACGCTCATCTTCCTCGGCGCTGTCGTGACGATCATTCTGACCGCGGCGCTTCTCAATCGCCAGACCGATCTCGAGCTTCGCAAGGAAGGAAGGGTCATCATCCTCCAGCAGCAGTGCGACATTTACATGGCCTGTATCGAGAAGGTCGCAGAGATCGTGGAAACCGCAAGGCACGATGCGAAGCTGATCGATGAACTGCGTGTTCTCAGCCACAAGCTGGCTGTGGTCGCGAGTGCAGGGGTCGTGTCCAGCTTCGAGCAGGTACTGGAGAGCTTGCAGTCCGGTTTTGCTGACGGCACGCTCTCGGACGGGGACGGAGAGGGCGTGATGAATGCCGTCGCCGATCTCACGATAGCGATGCGGTCGGACGTCCTGCACGCTGCTGCCTTTCCTTCGCAGAACACCGAACGCGCCGTTCGCCTGAATTCGAGGCGAATGGAAAAACTCGACGATCTCGAACGTCACCTTCTCGTATCCACCGACACCCGGGAGAACTGATATGCGCGGCCATAATCGCCCACCATTCCCGCCGAAAATTCCCGGAACCGATCTGCCATCCTGGGACGTGCCGACGGCAATCATCTACCGTCCTGCCCGTTCCGCGATGACATCGGCGCCTCGGCCCAACTACTGGGTCCTCGAGTTCGAGCCGTCCCGGCCGCCGCAGATCGAGCCGCTGATGGGATACACGTCCAGCGGCGATCCCTATCGTCCGATTCGGCTGAAGTTTCCGGATCGCGACAGCGCGGTGGACTTCGCAGAGCGGCGGGACTGGCATTATGTCGTGCGCGAGGACGCTGGGGGAGCCCGGATGGCGAACCCTTGGGCGGGTGAGACGCGCTACCGGCTGCACAGTGGCGTCGATGCCCCGGGAGCCTTCCGGGTCCCGTTCCGCCCCGATCGCCGCCTCTCAAGAGGCGTCCAGCATGAGAGCACGGCCGACCCGTCTACCAGCGACAGGGAGAGTTTCGATCCGGTCCTCGAAGCCTCGCTCGAATCCTTCCCCGCCTCTGATCCTCCGGCGTGGACGGGTGTGACAATTGCAAGAAAGACGACGTGATGACGGCCAGCTGCATGCGCTCGGGGACATGAGATGTTTCCATAGGCCGATACCGTTGCTCGCAGACACCCCCGTGGCAGTCTGGTCAGTCGTCGGGATCAGCCTTCTCGCTTTCCTCTACCAGAGCGGCCTGCCGCCGCGTGCGCTCAACCGGTTCCTGTTCGAGTTCGCGCTGGTTCCCTCGCGCTTCTTCGGGGAACTAAGCCTCGTCGCCCCGTCCGACTGGACCCCGTTCCTGACCAACATCTTCCTGCACGGGGGCGGGCTGCATCTCATCTTGAACATGTGGACGCTCTGGATCTTCGGCCCCGCCGTCGAAGATCGGCTCGGACCGGGTCGATTCACGCTGTTCTATCTGTTCTGTGGTGTGGCGGCCGGACTGGCTCACGCGCTGGCGAATTCCCACTCAGTCGTTCCCGCGCTTGGCGCATCGGGGGCGATCGCGGGCGTGATCGGTTGCTACGCGCGCATGTTTCCGGCGGCTCGGCGGGTGGTGATCGTGCCGTGTCTGTTCATTCCCCTCTTCTTCGAGGTGCGCGCGGTCATTCTCGTGATGATCTTGTTTTTCATGCAGGTCATTCCTGCCTTTTGTCGCTCGGCAGCGATCAGGCCACCGGCGGGATCGCTTGGTGGGCGCATATCGGCGGGTTTCTCGCCGGTTGGCTCGTAACGCCACTCCTGCGAAGGCGCGTCGACGCCTATCGCCACTATTATCGCGACGAGGGCATCTATGGCTTTCTGCCGGATGGTCGAAGGGAAGGAGGACAAGGTCCATGGACATAATGCAGCTGTTTTTGGCTGTTCATTCATTTCGGCGCTGCAGCCGGTTCTGCAGCGCAGATATCTTGAGGCGATGCGCACTCGCAAGATCGCCAACATCGAGAAGAAGCGCGGTAGTCGCGTCATTCTGCTGATCCATCGGCAGGAGACCATGAACCTGCTGGGTTTCCCCCTGATGCGCTACATCGACGTCAATGACTCGGAGGAAGTGCTGCGCGCGATCCAGATGACCGACGACGAAGTGCCGTTCGACCTCGTGCTGCACACACCGGGCGGCCTTGTGCTGGCGGCAACACAGATTGCCCGCGCCATTCAGGGACACAATGGCAAGTTCACAGTGTTCGTGCCACATTACGCTATGTCCGGTAGCACGCTGATCGCACTCGCTGCCGACAAGATCGTGATGTGCGAACACTCCGCGCTGGGACCCGTCGATCCGCAACTTGGCCAGTTGCCTGCTGCCTCGCTCATCAAAGTCGTCGAGAAACCCATCGCCGATATCGACGACCAGACCCTGATCATGGCCGATATCGGTCGCAAGGCCATTGCGCTGATCGAGGCATTCGCGAAACGTCTGCTGTCCTATCCCATCTCTGCCGATGAGGCCCGCGACATGGACCTGCCCGTTGGAACGGACATGCCCAAGGAACTACTGGAGCTGATGACGCTCTATCCGCAGCCGGTTCGTCGCCAGGGCGGTTGCGTGGAATACCTGCCCGAGCCGCGGCAGCGAGAGGCGCGCCGCGCAATGTCCATGCGCTGAATGCTTGCATCAGCCGGCCGCCATGACCGGCTCGTCAACGAAAGAATACAGGATGCCCAACCAAATTTCCGCCTCGGTAAGCTCGATACGGAAGCCGAACAGAAGATCGCCGGCCGCCATGGGATCCACGGCATTCCCACCATGATCCTGTTCAGTAGCGGGAAGGAAATTGCGAGAACGAGCGGTGCGATGCCTACCGCGCAGATAGCGCAGTGGGCGCGCTCGCACGTCTAGAGTTTACAGGTATTGGCCTTCCCTGCGCCATGCCATCAGGAGAAGAAGGAGAAGAACATGCATGGCGCGACCGGATTTTTTGAAAGTGCGGCCTTGTTGGTCTTTGCCGCGTTCGTGCTCGTGACGATATGTTCGCGGATCGGCGTGCCCAGCATCGTCGGTTACATTCTTGCCGGCATAGTCATCGGACCTGCCGGCCTCGGCCTGATCGCTGAGAGCGCTGCCCTGAGCAGCATTGGCGAGATCGGAGTGGTACTCCTGCTGTTCGCTCTTGGCCTGGAATTCTCGTTCGAGAAGCTCGTAACGCTCAGGAAGCATGTCTTCGGTCTTGGAGCCGCGCAGGTTGCAGTCACGACGATAACGGTATCGTTGGTAGCGAGTCTGATCTTCGATCTCGCGCCCGTCCCCGCAATCCTCACCGGCGGGGCCGTGGCCATGTCATCCACGGCCATGTGCCTCAAGGTGTTCGCAAGCGCGAACGCTCTGGGATCGGCTCAAAGGCGTCTGGCCATTGCAGTGCTTCTGTTTCAAGACTTGGCAGCTGTCGCATTCCTGCTTCTGCACGATTCGATGAGCGGAGCCGCCGAGGGACATGGCGTGATAACGGTCATCGCCAGTTCTACGGCATTGGTTGCAGCTCTGTTCATTGCGCGTGGCCCCCTGCAGGTGCTTGCCCGTTGGGTCGCGTTGCGTGGCGATCCGGAACTCGCCCAACTCCTCGCGCTCACCATTGCGCTCGGGTCTGCGATCGTCGCGACCTCCGCCGGTCTTTCTCCGGCACTCGCCGCATTCGCGGCCGGCATGATTATCGGCGAGGGTGACGCGCGCCATGCCGTCGAGAACGAGATCCGGCCCTTTCGCGATTTGTTTGTCGGGATTTTCTTTGTCGGCATCGGAACGCAATTGCCACTCTGGATCATTCCATCTGTATGGCCTGTGGTGCTGATCTGGCTCGCGATCATATTTGCGGGCAAGACGCTGATAGTTTTGGTCGTCGCCCGCCTATTCGGCGAGTCGCTTCAGACCTCATGGCGCACTGGGATCATCCTGGCCCACGGAGGAGAATTCAGCCTGATGCTGCTGTCGGTTTCCTCGACCTCAAGCGTTGTTACAGAGGAATTCGCTGGTCCTCTACTCCTCGCGATTGGCATGAGCATGCTGGCCGGGAGTGTCATGGTCAGATGGGCGGGGCTAAAGGTTTAGTAGATGCCGCGTAGCCCTTAGCTGTTCAGTCCCGACATCTGGTGGATCGGGTTCAAGATGAATCTGTCCGGCTCTGAAGTCCAGATCTTGCAGATGTACTCGTAGGGGGTGAGCCCGTTGAGGGTCTTGAGCCGGCGTGCGAAGTTGTAGGCGGCCATAAAGTCGCTGAGATGCGTGCGCAGCTGATCGTGGCTGTCATAGTGGAAGCGCTTAACGGTGGCGTCCTTGATCGTGCGGTTCATGCGCTCGACCTGTCCGTTGGTCCAGGGATGGTTGAGTTTGGTCAGCCGGTGCTCAATCCCGTTTGCCTCGCAGATCATGTCGAAGCGCATCGGCCGAGAGTAGATGGTATTCCGATTCCGGGGCTGCTCTGCGAACTGGATTCCGTTGTCGGTGAGAATGGTATGGACTTGGTAGGGCACGGCTTCGAGCAGGTGCTGAAGGAATTCCCAGGCTGTTTTTCTGTCGGCCTTTTCGACGAGTTGGGTCACGGCGAACTTGCTCGTCCGGTCGATGCCAACGAACAAATATAATTTGCCTTCAGCGGTTTGCACCTTGGCGATATCGATATGGAAGAACCCTATGGGGTAGCGTTTGAACTTCGACCGCTTCGGCTTGTCGCCTTCCATATCAGGCAAGCGCGAGATGCCATGTCGCTGCAGACAGCGATGCAGCGCAGATCGCGTCAGGTGGGGGATCGAAGGCTGCAGAGCGTAAAGGCAATCGTCCAGTGGCAGCAGTTTATGGCGCCGGAATGCAACGACCATCGCCTCCTCAGCCTCGGTCAGCACGGTGGATCGAGGCTCAGAAGGCCCCGTCTTAATATCCTCGACCGTCGCGCGCTTAGTAACCGCCCGATAGAGACCGCAGGTTACTTCTGAAGCATCGGGGCGACCAAGATGATCGCCATGCCGGTCAGACAAAGGACTGCGCCGATGATATCCCATCGGGTCGGGATTTGCCCCTCTACGGCCCAAAGCCAGGCGATTGATGCTGCGATGTATATGCCGCCGTAGGCTGCATATGCGCGACCGGCAAACTCGACCTCAACCCGCGTCAGCAAGTATGCGAACAGGGCGAGGGAGATGGCTCCCGGGATAAGCCAGAGGGCAGAGCGGTCAAGTCGCAGCCAGGCCCAGAACGCGAAGCATCCCGCGATCTCGGCGAGAGCAGCCAGCGCATACATGCCGATAGAGACGAAGACGCTCATCATGGGCGAGCTGTGCTCCACTGCCACGGCAGCAGTTGGTCGAGCCGGTTGATTTTGTGATCATGGATGCGGTCGAGGATGTCGGCGAGCCAGGCCTGCGGATCGAGCCCGTTCATCTTGGCGGTTTCGATGAGCGTCATAGCCCGGGCCAGCGTTTTGCCGCCGCTATCGGAGCCCGCGAAGAGCCAGTTCTTCCGTCCGATGCCGATCGGGCGCATGGCGCGCTCGGCCGGGTTGTTGTCGATGCCGACGCGGCCATCTTCGAGGAAGAGCTCGAAGGATGACCAGCGGCTGAGGCCGTAGCGGATGGCCTTGGCGAGATCACTCTTGCCCGGAATGCGCAGCAGCTGGGCCTCGGCCCAGGTCTTGAAGGCAACCACCATGGGGCGAGAGTGCTGCTGGCGCGCGGCCTGTCGCAGTTCGGCGGACTGACCGGCGATCTCGCGCTCGATATCGTAGATCTTGCCGATCCGGTCGAGGGCCTCCCGCGCGATCTCGGACTTCGTGGTTTCCCAAACATCGTGGAAGTCGCGCCGCAGGTGAGCCCAGCATGCTGCTTCTCGGAACTGGCTGCTGCCATCCGGACGCGCTGCGTAGAGCGGGTTGAAGCCGGCATAGGCATCCGCCTGGAGGATGCCGCCGCTGTCTCGCAGATGGAGCTGAGGATGCTCCCCCTTCCGATCCGGGGAGAAGCGGTAGACAACACCGGGCGGCGCGGTGCCATTCCAAGGGCGCTGGTCAGAGACATAGGCCCAGATCCGCCCTTGCTTGACCCCTTTGCCCAGACCGCGGTCGCGGCGTGACCGGTCCAGCACGCGGATCGGGGTGTCATCTGCATGCAGCACCGGCGCGGCCATCATCTCGGCCTCGATCCGCTCGATGACGGGGGCGAGCACCTTCATGGCGCGCCCGCACCAATCCAGAAGCGTGCTGTCAGGGATGTCGGCGCCCATGCGCGCGTAGATCTCGTGCTGACGATACAATGGAAGATGGTCGTCGAACTTCGAGACGAGGATTTGAGCCAGCAGCCCCGGTCCGGCCATGCTGCCGGGGATCGGACGGCTCGGGGCCGCAGGCTGCACCATCTTCTCACACCGGCGGCAGGACTTCTTCACCCGCGCGATCTGAATGATCCTCATCTGCGCCGCGACCAGGTCGAGAACTTCGCTGACGTCCTCGCCCACCACTCGCAGGTCACCCCCACAATCGGGGCAACAGGAGCCAGGGTCGAGCTCCCGGCGTTCGCGGGGCGTTGCGTCCGACACGCGCGGACGTCGGCGGGGCTTCGCCTCGGTAGCAGGAGCATCGGCCGCGGCTGGCTCATCGTCTTCGACCGGCCCGTCGCGCTGTTCGGCGGCTGCGACCAGCAGATCCTCCAGCGCCAGCTCCAGCTGGGCGATCTCGCGCTCGATCTCTTCCGAAGATTTGCCGAAGGCCTGTTTCTGCAACTTGGCGATCCGCAGGCGCAAGGCCTGAACCAGTTGCTCGTGGGCCTGGAGCATGGCCGACATGCGCGCATTCTCTGCCTGAAGCGCAGCGATCATCGCCTTCAGGACCGCGGGGTCGTCAGAGAGAATGTCGGCATCATCGGACATGGTGACTGATACCATGCGCAGGACGAGACGGCCAATAAAACAAGGAGATTCAGAGGGATAATCTATCCGACCCGCGCGGGTGGTGCGCCCCAGTCCGGTCGTCGCCAGTCGATCCCTTCCCAGAGCATCGCCAGCTGCGCCGAGGTCAGCCGCGCGACCCCGGCTTCGGTGTTCGGCCAAGGGAAAGCGCCCGCGCTCGAGGACCTTGTAGTAGAGGCAGAAGTCCTGGCCATCCCAGTAAAGCAGCTTCAGACGATCCCCCTTGCGCCCCCGGAAGGCAAAAACCGCACCGCTGGTTGGCTTCTGGCGCAACACGTCCTGAGCCAGGGCCGAAAGGCCGGCAATTCCCTTCCGCATGTCCGTTGCGCCGCATGCCAGGTAGACGCGAACGCCGGTGCCGGGACCGATCATGCCGCTTCCACCGCACGGATCAGCCGCGTCAGAGCATCGCCATCCATGCTGCTGTCAAACCGAAGGCAACGACCATTGGAAAGCCGCAGTTCCACAAGGACCGGCCGAGAGGGTGCGGGGGAGTGAGCGGGCTCGGACTGCAGCCCGAAATCGACCGGCAGAAAGACCGCGCCCCGATCCGGCGACCAAAGCCCCTTCTTCTTCAGGTCACGACGCCAGCCATAGACCTGCGACCGCGTGAGCTCGTGCCGTTGGGCAACTTGCGTGACCGAGGCCCCGCCAACACCCACCTTAAGCAAGATCTCGAGCTTCTCGTCATCACTCCACCGTCGGCGTCGCTCAACGCCCAGAACTTTGCCAAACATGGCATCTCCCGTTAAGATACGTGCATAACTACGTCTTTATGCACGTGTCTTAGCTCGAGCTGCCTTCGGCAGGCAGGCGGCTTCAATCGGGCGGTTACCGCGCTTACGCCACTTCGCAACGGTCTTGGGATTGATGCCCAACTCACGGCTCAACTGCGCGAGCGAAGCTTGCGATCGCTGTATTGCTGCTCGGACAGCGTGCGTGGTCGTGGCGCTGCCATGACGAATTTGTCCCATAGGGGCTCCGTTGCACAAATCGCGTGAGGGATTCATCTCGCGAATCCAGGGTGGTAGCTGGGATGCATGAGCAGACCCATACCCCCGACCTATAAGACCAAGAACTGGCCAGCCTACAATGAAGCACTCAAGCGCCGGGGCTCGCTAACGAACTGGACGGTGCCCGACTTCAGCACGCTATCTCGCCGCCAGAAGACCTTGGCCGTGAACATCCCCTATCGCGGCTCCAAGGGGCCACTGCGCCTGCTGATCGACAGCACCGGGATCAAGGTCGAAGGTGAAGGCGAGTGGCACGCACGCAATCATGGCGGCCCGAAACGGCGCGTCTGGCGCAAGCTCCACCTTCGGATCGATGAAGAAACGTTGGAGATCCGGGCCGTCGAAGTCACCGGGAGCCACATCGGTGATGCGCCCATCCTACCCCACCTTCTCGACCAAATCCCGCAGGACCAGGAAATCGCTAGCGTTACGGCTGATGGCGCCTAGGGTCAGGATGCATTGATTTGGGTCGCGCAGCACGATTCACGGCTCGGCAATCGGAGCGGTGACATGAGCGATCTCGTCTGGCTGACGGACGCGCAGATGGCCCGCCTGGCGCCTTTCCTTCCCAAGTTCCACGGCAAGCCTCGGGTTGATGACAGACGCGTGCTGAGTGGGATTATCTTCATCAATCGCAATGGCTTGCGGTGGCGCGATGCGCCTGCCGCCTATGGCCCTCACAAAACGCTCTACAGCCGCTGGAAGCGTTGGAGCGAAAAGGGCATCTTCGCGCGGATGATGGCCGGGCTGGCGGCGGAGCACGGTGAGAAGACGGCCGTGATGATCGACGCGACATACCTCAAGGCCCACCGAACGGCGACCAGCATGGTCGCCAAAAAAGGGGGCGCGGTCGTCTGATTGGTCGAACCAAGGGCGGCATGAACACCAAGCTGCACGCCATCTGCGACAGTCAGGGGCGACCGATCGACCTGTTCGTCACCGCCGGACAGGTCAGCGATTACATCGGCGCACGGGCGCTGCTCAGTGGCCTGCCAAACGTCAAATGGCTGCTCGGGATCGTGGCTATGACGCTGACTGGTTCAGAGAAGCTTTGCAGGACAAGGGGATACGCGCCTGCATCCCGGGTCGGAAACAACGTAAGACGCCGGTCAAATACGACAAGCGCCGTTACAAACGGCGGAACCGCATTGAGATCATGTTCGGCAGACTGAAGGATTGGAGGCGGGTCGCCACCCGCTATGATCGATGCCCCAAGGTGTTCCTATCAGCCATCGCCCTCGCTGCAGTCGTCATTTATTGGTTATGAATCCTGACCCTAGGCTCGGCTGTGCCTTTTTAGCTAGTTGCCTCGGCCTAGGATAGCGTGCAATCAGCGCTAAAGATGCCAAGAATTTGAACACTAAGCCTGACGCGAGCATTGCGATGGAAGATAAGCGCGACAAGAAGATGGCATTGCTGCGCGGGCTTACCAATCGTTGTCCCAACTGCGGCGAAGGCAAAATTCTGAAAGGCTATCTCGATGTCATCCCCGAGTGCAGCTCGTGCGGTGTGGAGTTCAAACGATACCCTGCGGCAGACGGGCCTGCATTCTTTACGATGACGATCATGCTTCTCCTGCTCATCCCCATTCTCGGCTACACTTGGGGTGCCTTCCGTCCAGACCCAGTCACATTGCTTGTCATACTCGGCGTAACGAACGGAGCACTCACCCTGATTCTGCTACGCTTTGTCAAAAGCGCCTTCATTGGCTATCTATGGGCCCATGACGAACAGGATAGAGGTGCGTGAAATTGTGCGCCAATGAGGACGTGGCAGCTTAGGCTCCAGACCCATTGATTTCAGGCGTTTGGCATGATTCAGGCTCTGCAAGGAGACCTGATCGATGAGCAATCTTTATTGGCTGACCGACGCCCAGATGGAGCGCCTGAAACCGTTCTTTCCGAAGAGCCATGGTAAACCCCGCGTCGATGATCGTCGCGTCCTTAGCGGCATAATCTTCATCAATCGCAATGGGTTGCGCTGGTGTGACGCACCGAAGGAATACGGCGCGCGGGACATGCAGGGGCGGCTGATGATTTGGATGAGGATGTATGCTGCCGAGGCGGAAAAGCCTCAGTTCTGATCACCGACCGTTACGAACTCCAAGGCCCCCACGAGGGGGCCTTTTATGTTGGATCGATGCGAAGGTCTTCAAGAAGGGTGAGGAGCTGGAGGGCCTCATTCCCGGTCCTGAAACCGGTCACCTGCCGGGTGATGGCGGCGGGCTGGCTGACGCGCAGATACATGTGATCGTCATCGCCCACCCGGCAGAGCAGCGCCGCGTGGGTTATCCCGGGCTGGGCGGTTATCGTGATCTCTATCGGGACGCCGGCGGCGGTTTTGTGCGTCATTCGTATGATCGGGGTGCGGGTCAGGTCTTCGACGATTGAGCGGATCAGGCGACCGCCGGACGCGCGGCTCAGGCGCACGAATGCTTCCTGCTGGAGGCGGTGGACGGCGCGGCGGCGGCGGCGCTCTTCGATCTCGCCGAGGTGGGTCGGGAGGGTCGCGACCAGGGCGGCGAGTTTGCGGCCGGTGTCAGCCCTCTCGCTTTAAGAAAGGGGGCGATTGGCGCGTCCAGGTCGTCGCTCAAGATGGACTGTTGCGCGGCGATGTTGGCGAGGGTGTCGGATAGGGTCGCGGGTTTGCGCGGGCGGCCGGTGTATGTCATGCGTGTCGGATCCTCCGCGTTTTTGACGCAGGATAGATTGACCGGGATTCCGGCGCCGGGGTGTTATGTGCGGAGTTTTTCAGGAGATTGAGATGAAGGCATTTTCGGGCATCGCGGCGGTTCTCGCGGCGGCTATGTGGACGGGCGTCGCAGAGGCTAAGCCGGCATCGTGCAATCTCACGATCGCCGACCGCGAGATTTTCGACGGCACCTGCGATTTTGATGGTGACGCGGACGGCAGCTTCAGGCTCACTTATGCTGGGGATTTTTATTTCGTCTACGTCAGCGTCATGGAGCCGGGGGTCGCGAAGGGTTTCTGGAACGGCTATGAGAAGAATTCCCATGCTCACGATGATCTCGGGACCCTGCAGCGGGAAGATCGTGACCGGGCGTGCTGGTCGAACGGGTATGCGCGCGTCTGCGCGCGGTGATCATTCCGCGGAGTAGACAATCTGTCGGCGGGCCCATGGAGGAGCGACGGACATACCTTCATTGTGTCCCCCGTCAGCGGCTATGGCACAGATTTGAGGTTGTGATTTAAGGAGGATTTGGGCTTCGTCGTAGTGACGAAGGAACGAAGATGAAGCCCAAATCCTCCGATTCAAAATCGCCGACCAAGCCCCCTGCAGAGCGGGTGGTCAAGGACATCCGGCGTCAGACCCGCCGCCACTTCTCGGCCGAAGACAAGATCCGCATCGTGCTTGAAGGTCTTCGCGGTGACGACAGTATCGCCGAGTTGTGCCGTAAAGAGGGCATTGCGCAGAGTCTGTACTACAGCCGGTCCAAGGAGTCATGGAGTGAGGCGTGAGCCGCCAGTGGTTCAAGGCCACGCTGAACGGCAAACGCCGCCTGGCCGGGGACACCGCCCGTGCGGCGACCTCCGGTGACGTGCAGGACTTGCGCCGCGAAGCCCGTGCGCTGAAGGAGTGCGTGGCGGACCTGACGCTGGAAAACCGCTTGCTTAAAAAAAGCATGATCGCGGATGGGGGCGACGACGAATGAGGTATCCCGCATCCGAGAAGCTGGAGATCATCCGTATCGTCGAGCAGTCGCACCTGCCGGCCAGGCGGACGCTGGACCCGCTCGGCATTGCCCGCCGGACCTTCTACCGCTGGCATGACCGCTACCGGGAAGGTGGGCCGGAAGCGCTGGAGGATCGCCCTTCGGCGCCGAACCGGGTGTGGAACCGCATTGGCGAGGACATCCAGGACCAGATCGTCGAGATGGCGTTGGAGGCGACCGACCTCAGCCCACGCGAACTGGCCGTGCGCTTCACCGACGAGAAACACTACTTCGTGTCGGAAGGTGAGGCAGAGAAGAGAACGATCCTGTGGATCGTTTTCCTGCCGAACGCCTACCGGTTGCTCAAGGCCCATGACCTGATCACCAGCCCAGCCTATACGGTAATCAAGGCGGCCGATCAGTTCCACACCAAGACCACGCGGCCGAACGAGATGTGGCAGACCGACTTCACCTGCTTCAAGATCATCGGGTGGGGCTGGATGTACCTCTCGACGGTGCTTGACGACTTCTCGCGCGACATCATCGCCTGGAAGCTATGCACCGACATGCGGGCCGAGGACGTGACCGACACGCTGGACCGCGCGCTCGCCGCCTCGGGCTGCGACAGCGCCACCGTTCTGCACAAACCCAGGCTGCTATCGGACAATGGCCCCAGCGACATCGCGGGCGAGCTGGCCGAATACATCGAAGCCAACAAGATGAGCCATGTGCGCGGCGCGCCGTGCCACCCGCAGACCCAGGGCAAGATCGAGCGCTTGCACCAGACCCTGAAGAACCGCATCCTGTTGGAGAACTACTTCCTGCCGGCGACCTCGAAGCCCAGATCGAGGCCTTCGTCGAGCACTACAACAACCAGCGTTACCACGAGAGCCTGGCCAACGTGACGCCTGCCGATGTCTACTTCGGCAGGGCACAGGCCATCATCAAACAGAGCGAAAGGATCAAACGAAAAACCATCGAATATCGGCGCTTGCAGCACCGCAAGCTCGCAGCCTAACATCAAATCCCAGACGAGGCCCGCTCTCCGCTAGTCTACGCCCCAATCTGCGCCAAATCTTCTGACGACGTGCACAACCAATTCGCCAGGCACCTGCAGGCGAAAACGCTATCAGCCCGGCGGACTTCTCCGCCGGGCATGAGTAGAAACCCATCCCTGAGGATGGGCGCTCATCGCGGCAGTCGACCAAATCGGGATTTTCGTTTTCGGCCCGTTAATGCCGTTCACCGGGTTGGCCAATGCTGCGCTGCAACGTTCCTAGACCGGTCATTGGTGACACGGTGTAGCGTGGTCCGGCAAGCCAACCTCAGCAATGCAGAACGTTTCTGCCGGTCCCTGCAGGTGCTGCCCGCAGTGGGTCGACCGGCGGCGATGCGGTGTAAGCGGAACAGCTGCATTGACCTGCCACTGAACTTTCATCCAGCTGCGACCGGAGCCGGTTGCTGATTTACGCCCTTCGGCGTGGGTTGAGCAATCGCCCGGCGCGCGGAACTCTCATCGCGTGCAGCGGGTCGGGCGATTGCGGTGGTCAGGTGCAGGGCGAAGCCTGCCGGTGTCTGGTAGCCGAGAGCTGAATGGGGCCGCTCGGTGTTGTAGTCGGTGACCCATTGGGCGATCAGAGCACGGGCATGGGAGAGATTGCGGAACAGCGTCTCGTTCAAGAACTCGTCCCGCATCCTGCCGTTGAAGCTTTCCACGAAACCGTTCTGCATCGGCTTTCCGGGTGCGATATAGTGCCATTCGACCCTGTGCTCGGCGCACCACTTCAGGATTGCATTCGAGGTCAGTTCGGTGCCGTTATCCGACACAATCATGCAGGGCTTGCCACGGGGTTCGATCAGCGCGGTCAGTTCACGGGCCACGCGGCGGCCCGAGATGGACGTGTCGGGGATCGCCGCCAAACACTCGCGCGTGACGTCGTCCACAATGTTCAGCACCCGAAAGCGCCGCCCACAGGCGAACTGGTCATGGACGAAATCCAGCGACCAACGGGCATTTGGCCGCGCCTCCATCAGGATCGGGGCCCTTGTGCCGAGGGCCTTGCGGCGCGCTTTGCGTTTACGCACGGTTAATCCTTCCTCACGGTAGAGACGGTAGATGCGGTTGATTCCCGACGCCTCGCCCTCGCGCCTGAGCAGCACGAAGAGCCGCCTGTAACCGAACCTGCGCCGTTCATTGGCCAGATCTCGCAACCGCCCCCGCAGCGCCGTGTCCGGCGCGCGCTGCGACTGGTAGCGCACCATCTTGCGGTCCGCCCCGGCAATCTGACACGCCCGCCGTTCCGACAGCCCGAGATGGGCCTTCAGATGCGCGACAGCCTCGCGCTTCACGGCGGGCGTTACCATTTTTTTTGGAGAAGCTCGCGCATCGCAGCCATGTCGAGCATCTGCTCGGCCAGCAGCTTCTTCAGCTTGGCATTCTCGTCCTCCAGTGCCTTCAGCCGCTTGGCCTCCGACACTGTCATCCCCGAATACTTCGCCTTCCAAGCATAGAACGTCCCTTCCGACATCCCATGCCTGCGGCACAGATCAGCGCACTTCGCGCCCGCCTCATGCTCCTGCAAGATGCCAATGATCTGCTCTTCCGTCAGTCGTGCCTTCTTCATCGTCCGTCCTCTCCATGGGCCGGACTCTAATCGCAGATGGAGGAAAAATCCCGTGGCAGGTCAGAGCCTGCGCCGCCATCCCGTGGCTTTCCTGCGCGAGGGGCTTGCCCGCCGCCGGATCGTCACCTGCGCCGAGATCAACACCGCGCGCAACCGCCGCTGGCACGAGGTCGCGGGGCTGGTTCTCGTCCGCCAGCGTCCCGGTTCGGCCAAGGGCGTGATGTTCATCACGCTCGAGGACGAGACCGGCATCGCCAACCTGGTGGTCTGGCCCAAGGTCTTCGAGGCCCATCGCCGCATCATCCTCGGCGCCAGCATGATCGCCGTGCGCGGCCCGGTCCAGCGCGAGGGCGAGGTCGTCCATCTCGTCACCCACCAGATCACCGACCTCTCCCGCGATCTCGCCGGCATCGGCGAGCAGGACGCCGACTTCCCGCTGCCCCACGGACGCGGCGACGAGTTCCACCGCGGCCCGAACGGCCCCGACCCACGCGATCCCACGCCGAAGGGCCTGCGAACGCGGGACATGTATATCCGCGACCTGCATCTGGACAGCATCAGGGTGAAGACGCGGGACTTTCGGTGAAGTCGTCAATGAAGTCGTGCTGCTCGGAGTCATCCCTGCCGATGGCGAAGGCAGGCTGCTTATATCCAGCCTTTCAGCATCCCATGTAGTGAAAGCGAGATGTCCTAGTTACGGTCCAATATCTGAACTGCGATGAGGCTTTATCTCGCCCAATTCTGCAAACGTCCGTTGTAGCTAACGGTCGAACCGCCAGATCAGGAAACCGCGACCAATTCTTTGAAATCACTCTCGCGGATGATGCGCAACCGCTGGCCTGCCTCAATCAGTTGCTCAGCTTTCCTGTGCTTTGACGACTTGTCGTGACCGGCGAGCCGCGTCACGTCCATATCGCCGACAACCAGCATGGTCGTCTTTTTCGTAACGTTGTCCGAGACTGCGCAGCCTATCGACGCCGCAAGGTCAGCCGCCTCGCGGCGCGGTATTTCGAGGGCACCCGTAAACACGGCCACCTCACCGGCAAATGCTCCATTAGGGTTGCCATCGCGCTTAATCGCTTTGGACGCGCTCGATGACGGGTCGATGGGTTGAAGAACCCGCCTCTGCAGCGCCTGAAGATCGAGGCCGCTCTTTTCCATCGCGGCGAGAATGATGCATCCTGCCGCCTTGGCGTCTTCAAGTGCGTTGTGGTGGTCGAAGTCGTGTCCGATCATCTTGCAGACCTTTGCAAGACCGTAGCCTGACTTCGCACATTCCGCCCATGTCCTTCTGGCAACGCGCGCTGAGTCGAGCCAGGTGCAAGACGGGGCCGAGATTGCCCAGCGGCCCGCTGCCTGATGCATCGCAACTCGATCGAAATGCGTGTGGGTCACAACAACTTGCGACCCCAAGAGGTGCTCGAGTTCACCAGCTACATCGCTAAATGTCGGTGCACCTTGAACCTCGACACTTGTGATACCGTGTATTGACGTGTTGACGGGATCGAAGAAGTCTTTCGGGTCGATGAGTGAATACCATTCAGCTGCGAGAGCGCCGTTCTCAAAAGCGGCAACACCGATCGAGCAGATTGATGCCATGTCGGCATTTGCGGTTTCCACGTCGACTGCGACAAATCTCATGACAGAACCGATCGCTAAAGGGCTCATCGCACAGATTAGCGAGATGGGTATGATCTGCCAATGCCAGCAGCCGAGCCGCAAATTTGAAGCTATAGAGATCGATCGAGTGAACCTTCAAACCAATATGTACCGTCTCATCCGACGTCGGACGCAGCCCGGTATCGACGCAAGCCCAAACACCAAAGACCTGGTACCGCAGCGTGCAGCCCCAAGCCGATGCTCCCACCAACCGATCTTTGAGCCGCTAACGGCCCGCAGCGGACGGTCGAGCCTCGGCGGTGCTGCGCGGCGGCATTCCCCAAGCTAGCGCAGATTGCGCTGCGCCGGCGCAGGGTTGTCACACGACACGAACCGGGGCGCGTCACCGATCCGCGCGGGCCGCTCCAGAAGGATCAGGCACCGCGCCGCCGCGCCGCCATCGTGCGGATCGAACCATGGCACGTCGCGACCCTGTGGGCGCAGGCCCTCCGCGTAGCAGTTGAGCGCGGTCATATGGGGGGCGTCCAAGCCCCGCAAGCCGCCGCGCCCGGGCAGTCCCGCTCGAAAGCTCCTCGCTCATCCGCCGGGCGCGAGGAAGAGGACGAGGCCGAGCCCAAGCGCGACGATGAAGAGCCACGACGCCGCCCCGAGGATTGCGGGCCGCGCGCCCTCGGCGGCGAGCTTGCGGATATCGGTCTCGAGCCCCATCGCCGCGAGCGCCATGGCCAGGAGGAACTGGGTCAGCCCCCTGTGCCAGGGCTCTGCTGCCGCCGGCACGATCCCCGATGAGGCAACACCCACCATCGCAATGAAGCCGAAGACGAACCACGGGATCGTGGCTCCGCTGCCGGAGGCCCCCTCGCTGCGCTGCCGGGCCAGAAGGCTGAGCGCAAGCACCAGAGGCGCCAGCATCATCACGCGCGTGAGCTTGGCGATCGTTCCCGTATGCCCGGCTGCGTCGCCCTGCTGGAAGGCTGCCGCGACGACCTGCGCCACCTCGTGGATGACCGCGCCGCTCCACAGTCCGTAGGCGTCGGGGCCAAGATGGAGGAGCGTCGCCTCGACCACCGGGATCAACACCATCGACAGCGAGCCGAACACCGTTACACAGGCCACCGCATAGGCCACATCCTCGTCTGAGGCGCGCGTGACCGTATTGGTGGCGATCACGGCGGAGGCCCCGCAGACGGCGGTGCCCGCGGCGATCAGCTCGGTGAGACCGGCGCCGACCCCGAGCCGCCGCCCGAGCCACTTGGTAAAGACGAACGTCGCGACCAGCGTCGCCGCGATGATGCCTACGCCGCGCAAGCCGACCTCGATGACTTGGCCGGTGGTGAGCTGCAGGCCGAGCAGCACGATCCCCGCCTTGAGGATCACCTTCAGCGAAAGGGTGACGCCTGGCTTCGCCGCGCCCCGCGTGCCGATCGTGTTGTGCAGCGCCATGCCGAGTAAGATAGACAGGATCAGCGGCGAGAGCGCATCCACCCCAGGGACGAGGCGCAGCCCGAAAGCGACGGCGGCGATCAAGGCGGTGAGGGCGAGGCCGGGCCAGATCGAGCTGTTCTGCCCCGCAGCGGCGGTGGTGTCTGTCATTGGAGGCCTTCGTCCGGTTGCCGATATCTTGGGCGCGTCCCCCGTCGAGGACACGTAGCCGAATGACGTGCGATCCGGGCAAGGTATTCCCGCGGCTTTCTGGATTCTGTTCGCGCCTTTGATGACGCGACTGTGAAACTCTGTCCGGGAATAGGCCGCGCCTGCGGGCCGTTAGCCTCTTTGACTATGCTAAATCGCCGTCGAAATTCATTTCAAGGGAGGTTCCATGATCCGTCTTACCATGCTTACCGTTACCACGGCGCTCGCTGTTCTGCCGGCGACCGCAGATGTCTTCTCCGACCGTGTCGGCGAAACGGACCTTGCCGATCCGAGTATCACGCACGCGCCTGAGGACGGCATCGTCAAGCTCTACGGCGCCGGCGGGCCGCACACCGCGTTCCAGAAGGTCGCCGATGTCTGGCAGCAGCAGACCGGCAACAAGGTCGAGATCGTCGCCGGACCGGAGGCAGAGTGGAGCGCGGACGCGCAGGCCGATGCCGACATCCTGTGGGGCACGTCCGAGCAGTCGATGACCGCATTTCTGCTGACCTATCCGGCCTTCGATCATGCAGCGGTCGAGCCGATCTACATCCGTCCAGCCGTGATTGCTGTGAAGGCGGGCAACCCGAAGGGCATCCAGGGCTTCGACGACCTTCTGGCCGAGGACATCGCGATTGTCGTGACCGAGGGCGCTGGCGTCTACAACACGTCCGGCACGGGTGCGTGGGAGGATGTGGCCGGACGCCTCGGCTCGCTCGAGGATATTGTGGCGCTCCGCCAGAACATCGTGGCTTATGCGCTCGGCTCCGGTGCCGGCTTCCAGCAGTTTCGGGACCGGGACGCGGATGCCTGGATCACCTGGCCGAACTGGCCGCTGACCCACCCCGACGTGCTGGAGCTGGTCGAGATCGAGAAAGACCGGCAGATCTGGCGCGACGTCAACGTGGTGATCTCGCCCGATGCCGATCCGGCGGCGCAGGATTTCCTCGACTTTCTCGTGACCGCAGAGGCGCAGGAATTGATGGCTACAGAAGGCTGGAGGCGATAGCGGCCCGGCCAAGTGAGCACCTCGCGACGAAAACCCGCCGTCGGGAGGGAATAAACGATGCAGGTCATCCGTCCATCCCCCAAGCGCAATTACGCTTTGAACCTTGAGGGAGGATGCGATGACCAATCTTTTTCCGGTAAGACGCCGCCAGTTTCTGCTCGGCTCTGCGGGCTTGGCCGGCGCCACAATGACCGGCTTGCCCGCGCTGGCGCAGGACAGCGGCCAACTGCCCGCCTATGTTGCGTGGAAGAACGCGGACGATATGATCGTCCATACCGAAGAGACGCTGGAGACCGTGCGTGCCGCGCAGGGTGACGCGCTCGTCACGCCATCGACCGATCTTTACATCCGGAATAACCTTCCCGCGCCGTCAGACGAGATCGTCGCCGATCCCGATGCGTGGGAGCTGTCGATCGAGGGCGTCGCCCAGCCGTCCACGGTGACGCTGGCCGATCTGAAGCTGCTGGGATCAGAGACGGTGGTCGCTGTGCTGCAATGCTCTGGCAACGGCCGAGCGTTCTTCGATCACGAGGCCAGCGGATCGCCCTGGGCTACTGGTGCTGCCGGCAACGTGATCTGGACGGGCGTTCCGGTCCGTGACGTCGTTGAAGCAATGGGCGGCATCGCCGATGGCATGGCGTTCCTGACCGGCACGGGCGGCGAGGAAATTCCCGAAGGTCTGCCGCCGGAAACCATTCAGGTCGAACGTTCCGTTCCGCTCGACGCGATGGAACACGCGATCCTCGCTTGGCACATGAACGGCGAGCCGGTCCCGCTGGCCCATGGCGGCCCGCTGCGTCTGATCGTTCCGGGCTATTACGGCGTCAACAACGTCAAGTATCTCAAGCGTCTCGCCTTCACCGCCGAGGAAAGTCCCGCAAAGATCCAGCAGACCGGCTACCGCGTCCGGCCCGTCGGCGTCGCGGGCGACCCCTCGCAGCCGTCGATGTGGGAGATGAGCGTCAAGTCCTGGATCACCGGACCGCTGGAAGGCGCCTCGGCAGGACGGGTGCGGATCGCGGGTCTGGCGATGGGTGGAACCAGCGCGGCAACTGGGGTCGAGGTTTCGACCGATGGCGGCGAGACCTGGCAGGCGGCGGAATTCCTTGGTCCGGACTTGGGCGCCTTTGCCTGGCGGCCCTTCGTTCTGATCGCCGATCTCGAGGCGGGCATCCATACGCTCGCAAGCCGCGCCACCAATGCCAATGGCGATACACAGCCGGAAGATTTCGAACCGAACGAGCGCGGATACGCGCACAACGGCTGGCGTGGCCACGCCGTCGAAGTGACGGTGGGCTAAGCGCAGATGATGGAAGTTCAGATGATGACGTTGCCTCGCGTTTTTGCGGTGCTTTCTGTGTTGTTCGCCGCGCCGTTGGCTGCGGAAGAGGTCGACCCGGCGGTCGACCACGAGGCCGGCCGAGCGATCTTTTCCGAGACCGCGGAGCCCCAATGCGCCCTTTGCCATGTGCTTGCCGACGCCGAAGCCGAGGGTGAGGTTGGGCCCAACCTCGACGAGCTTCAGCCCGATCTGGATCAGATTCTCAAGGCGGTCACGAGCGGCGTGGGGGTCATGCCCGCTTTCTCGGAAACGCTGACCGAAGAGCAGATCGAGACGGTGTCGGCCTATGTCGCAGAGGTCGCCGGCGGCGGGCACTGATCCGCGTTAATCAGGCGCATGTGCGTGTCTTTAGCACCTGCCGCGCGAAAGCCATGCGATCCGGCCTGTCCTTGGCCGGATCCTTCACGGCCTTAAGATAGGCCTCGATCGCCGCAAGACGATCGGCGTCCATGCCGGCGGCCTTGACAGCATACAGCTGCCCGTGGACCGCCCAGACGTCAGGCGCATTGATGTCCTCAGCCGCGGCGTCCGTAACACTCAGTAGCGTCAACCGGCAGGCGTTGCGTCCCGCGTAATGCCCGGCAGCACCGCCCTTGACCTCGCGCACCGCGACCAGTGTTAGCCCGACCGGCGACAGGTCGGGAAGCAGGCCGCCCTGAGCGAAGTCGGCCTTGGTCGGTGATTGCGTCGCGCTTGGAAAGCGCTGCTCGAGAAAGGTTGCATGAATCGAGCCGAGATCGGTCGGGGCGGCATCGGGAATCGCGAAGAACGTCGCGATCGCCAGTGCGGCCGCAAGCGCCCCGCTCCAGGCGGCGGGGCGGATCCAGGCGGGCCTCACAGCGCGCGCGACAGGATAGATCCGCCTCAAGCTGTCGGACTGGGCGCGCAATTCGACCGCGGCGGCGGCGAGTTCAGGTTCGCAGGCCATGCGCCTGGCGAAAGCACGGCGTTCCGTCTCGGGCAGTTCGCCGTCAAGATAGGCGCTCAGCCTTTCCCAGTCTTGGTCGCTCGGATCGATCACGTTATGCTCCGCTGGTCGCTATCGGTTCCGGCGACTCGCTCGCGCAGCGCGCATCGGGCACGGCTGACCCGGCTCATCACGGTTCCGCGCGGCACGTCGATCACCTTAGCCGCCTCATCGTATTTCAGGCCCAGAATGTCGATCAGCGTCAGGATTTCCTGCATCTCGCTCGATAGCGTCTCGAAAGCCTCGCGGACGCTGATGTCTCGTTCGTGCTCGGGATGGCCCGAGAGTTCACTGGAAAGACGTGTCTCACGCGAAAGGTATTCCCGGCGCACACGCCGTTTACGCAATTCATCGGTATGGAGGTTGCGGATCGTGCGAAACATCCATGGCTTCAGTTCGACGAGTGAGCGAGGCGGCGCCTCGGCGCGCAGCGCCCGGGCCACCGCATCCTGCACGAGGTCGTCCCCATCCTCGCGCCGATCGCTGATCGAATAGGCATAGGCGCGCAGCTCTGGCAGAAGCCGCTCGATATGCCGCCGAACGCTCATATGCACCGATCACACCACATCGATCCAAGCATGTGCATTTTGCGGTCGACGTCCATCCGGTTTCGCGCGTGGGGGTAGAGCCTTCATTGTAACGCTCTCTTCGGAGCGTCCATGATTGTCGTGTGCGATTTCGGCTGACTAACCTATCGACGGCGGCAGCGCAGATAGTTGAAATGTCATTCCCCGGTTCGAGTGCGTCGTCTCTTTCTGCCTTGGCTAACCTTCGTGTCGACGTCGGCCAATAGTGCTTTCGGCCGAGACTCGCATTTTTCTGCCTCGGCTCAGCGCTGGCGCGATCGGCCCTTACCGGGCATCGGGGCACTGCTCACATGCTACATCGCAGCCTGATTAAGCGGCCACTCGTGCATCGCGCAGCATTTTTCAATCGGAACCTGCGGCCTACCGCATCGCATAAGGGGATGTTCCAAGTAGCGGAGAATTCGTTTGCTGGATGACTGCAATGGAGCCAGGGTGTCGGAGGTGATTTTCCGGAGCAGGTGACGATGACATGGATGGCTTTCCCAAGACCGTGCGCGCAGCCGACGTGCCTTACACTGTCATACTTCGGAGTGGAGCAGAACTATTCGACGACGAGGCGGCAGAAGTAGCTGACCTTATTCACTCATGCGGAGCAGTCAAAGGGACCGTGGAGCAAATCGAAAGTCGTGTCAGAAGAGCACATCTTCTCATCATCGCGCGTTGGGCCAAAGAAATTTCAGGCGTGGCGGCGCTAAAATCCCCGGACACCACCTACAGAAAAAGGCTCAAAGAAGGTGTGGGAGTAGATGTAACAGAAAGCGAGTATCCAACGGAGCTTGGCTATGTGGCTGTATCGAAAGCTAATCGAGGACGTCGCCTCTCATCCGTTCTGATGGAAGAGCTGATGTCTCTACCCATTGGTCGCGATGGCGTTTTTGCCACCACAAAACGAGAAGGGTATCGGAAGGCAGCGCTGCCTGATCTCGGCTTCAAGTGCCGAGGATCCTATCTGAACGATGAAAGAGAGACAGTGTATTTACTGACCAAGGCGCCTAACATTTAACACGGCCCCGACGTCTGCACCGCTTTGTCACGCTGCCTCGGCCCATAACGGCCTTTCCCAATGGCAGCAGCGCCGCATCGCGGCGGCGTTGAACTCGACATTCGGGCATGTCGCAAAATTTCGCTCCTCGCGAACAATGATGCCATCATTCACCAAGTGCCATATGGCATCCGAAAAATATGGCGTATCCAGATGTATAACCCTCGTGATGACACAGGCGCCGAGCTCGACGCGAAGTTTTCAGTCGAGCCTCTCAAAGATGGTTTCGATCTCGTTATCGGGTCTCGGGGTGGATCCACTGGGGGGCGCCCGCCCCGAAATACTGACTACGCGTCTGCTCTGCTGTTGCACCTACGCCGAATGGCACAGGTCGGCATGGTGCTGGACGATCTTCAAATCGCCAGCTCCGAGGCGATGCGGCTGCCAGAGAACATGCGTAAGATTCAACCCTTAGGCTACTCTCTTCCGCTCCAGCTAGCGGCGGTGTTAGACTTCGACGCACTCCGGCTGGCTATTGGACGGGCGGCTGGCGAGCATGAGACAAAGTCGAAAAAGGGAGGCAATCGGACAAAGAGGCTAAAATTACGGATAATCTGGCCCAATGCGTCAAGTATGTCAGTGGGTGCCATAGCCAAAATGTTAGCCGATCCTGATGCTTCCGAAGTTCCGACGGCAGATCCCAAAGAGTTGTCCGAGCGAGTCGGGCGCGCCCGTAAGCGAATGCGTTTGAAGGGATTGAATCGCCCAAAAGGCCAAGAAAAGGTCGGACGAACTTCCGCTAAGTCTGACCGATATATCCGCGATCCGGAAGTTATAGCTTGGGTCCTGGAGGAGGCCGGCGGTATTTGCGAGAACTGCGGCTCTCCCGCACCGTTCAAGCGTATTGACGGCGAAGCGTTCTTAGAGGTGCATCACGTCAGACCGCTTGGAGAAGGTGGCCCGGACGTGATCGAAAACGCGGCCGCCTGCTGCCCAAATTGTCACCGGCGGCTACATCATGATCCATCAAGAGATAGCCTCCGCAGAAAGCTGATTACATCCATCAATCGTCTTAAGGACTATCCGAAAATAAATAGCTTCAGACCGTTTACTTTCTGATACGCGAACATCGGCCCATATCTGTCACTCAACCATAGCCTGGTATGCTGCATTCGCGGCCTGCATTGCCGACGTTCATCGAACCTTCGAAACTATCAATTGTTAGGTGGTAAATCTAATTTCAGCTCTGTGCACGCCCATATCCTGTAGTCTTGTGAACAGTCCTGTAAATATATATTCGAATCAATCTCGGTCAGCATGGTGTCTGTTGGCACCGTAAATCTGATCTGATGCGCGAGAAGGCATCCGATCACATAGTCATCAAATTGATCCTCATGAAATTTGCACGCAGCGATCCCAAAGTGCTTGCTCAGCAAGGGATCAATGTTTGAATAGATGAAGTCAAGACAGGCGTATTGAACATCGCAATCTCGGTCATCGACAAAGTGCTGGATTTGGTTTCGGAGCGCTGCAATGCGCCGATAGCTCTCTATGTTCGGAACCTTGATGCCGGAGGTCGCCCATAACACGCTCGGCAGTCTTGAGAAATCATGTGTTCGGCCATTTTTTAGCAGCCAATCCAAGTCAATTTCGTCGTCAGTGGTTTTTTCGCCAATGTTCTTGAACAAGAGTAGAGGATGTTCTTTGGCAATAAGTGCCTTAAGAACGAGCTCTCCAGTGTGGGCGGCGGCTAAAGGCGCAAGCGATTGTCGGTGCTCCATTCCCGGATCGAAATATACAGCGTCTGTGTTTGCCCGCTTCAACGCGTCTGTTGCGAGCCCTAAAATTCTCGTTGAGATGCCTTTCAAACTTTCATGCATTGTATCGGCTGTCGATGCGAGCGCGTTTACTGAGGTCAATCATCAAGCAAAACTTTGCTGAAGGCTTGGTTTCGCTTCTTGGCCATCGAAACCAGGGTGTCGTAGCCAAACGCCTGAATAAAGATTTCACCGTTGTCGAAATACTGCGTCCATATCTTCGGATCGTGGGGATTTTGGAAATTGTGCCGTTTTAAGACTCTGATCAAACTCGGAGTCAGATCAGCGATAATAAAGGCACTGCGGCGTGCAACTCGCCCAAACGACATGTGGGCACCATCCGTTCGAGTAATGCCGCCAGCAGAAATCGCTTTTTCCAGTGTGTCGATGACCTGCGTCACCGGATCAAATTTGGCTGGTCCAAAGCTGTAGTCGTCTCGGCTCGGCTTCTTAAACTCAACGATAGTCAAAGTGGTGCCATCTTCGTCACCTAAAACCATCGTGTCATCATAAAACAAAAGGTCCGTGACCTTGTCGCCCTTTTCGCGCCCCCTACCGTGCATTGTACGATCACTCGACACATACGGCAAAAAAGCAAGAGCGTCGTCGATTAGCCAAAGATTATGCTGAAAATACTCAACATCTACATTGTCACTGAACCGGCGAAATATCAGAGAATGAACCTCATCCTCAGAGCCGCGCTTCTTCGAGTCATCAAATTTTCGAGCCGCATCGAGTAGCTCAATAATGCTCTTGCGATGCATGACATATTCGGCAAGTGCTTCTTTCTTGCCGGCATCAATGCGGCTCGCCAAATCCTTGATTTTTTCAGCGTATGAAGCTGGATCATTTGCAGCCTCAGTGATCTGCTTGAGCAAATCTCCTGTATTTCGATACCGAGACAACGCGAGGTCTTGAACGAACTCTTCTGGTCCCCAGTGATTCGGCTTCTTGGCGACATACTCCGAAAGCGATTGCCCCTTCAAGCCCAAGCGCAAGATCGGATTCTCGTGCAAAGCGACATTGAGTTTCCGAACCTGCCCGGTTTTAATCTTTTCGATCTGCTGCTTTTCTCGGTCCTGAATCTTGTCACAGACAGCGCCGACGATTTCTTCAACCGCTTTGGGCGGCAGATCCAAGCTGGTGCGTGAGTCGTTCAGGCGGGTTTCAAAGGCATCGCCTCGCACAACCGCAACGATGATAAATTTGCTGTCGTCCTCGTCTACAAAATGCGTTGCACCCAGCTTGTTTGAAAGGTCGCGGGGGTGTCCAACGATCCGATCTGCCGCGGCAAACAGAAGGCAATGGCTCTTGAACTGTCTCGTTTTGGGTATCTTGGTCAGCGTATAGTTTAGGGTGCAAGTTGCGCTATCGATAGGAGTGTCGATCTGGCCCGCAGCGTGTTCAACGAAGACCGCTTTGAAGTAGCTGGTGATATTTTCTGGTTCTTCATCGTCGAATTGCAGAAGAATTTCCGGCAACCCGCGATACAAGAAATATGGCAGAAAGTGTGATCCGATTTGTTCCTTTACATCCTGCTTCGACAAACAGCCAATAAGATCGAACCAATGCCTTAATGGTTCATCCAACTCGACACGCATGCCGCAGCCGGGAAAGTCAGGTTCACCGTCATGGAAAATGATTTCCTCATCTTGCGAAATGTCAAAGCGGAAAGTCTTTGTCGTCGCGGTTGTAGTCGTTTCAAACCTGCTGGAGTAGTGAATACGCGAAAACACCTTGAACGCTATGAAGCGACCAAATCCGCGTCCGCGCTTGCTAAGCTTGTATCCGCTAAAAGGTGTCTGAAAGGACCTATAGTTTTCGTCATTCAGACCAACGCCATTGTCGGTGACGCTAATCATCACCTTGTCAGGGTCATTTAGGTTTTCGAATCTAACGAGGATCTTTCCCTCGCGAGATGCTTGGTCGTCGAAACGTTGTTCGATTCCGTCCATCGAATTTGAAAGCGCCTCGAACACGGGCAGCAGGAAACCTTGCACGTTTATCGATAGGTTGGTGCGTTCAAGAACAGCCGGCATGTCCGGCTTGATCAAAGCATCGGTATCGTGCCCGTGAGCTCTTTCACCATCCATATTGTTATCCTTGCACACCACTACGGCGGGACCACCGTCGTACTCCATGTGTTGATAGCAGGGAGGACTTGCGTCCGCATCCTTAAACCTGGGACGATGTCTGCTTTGCCGCAGTCAAGCAGATGCACTGCAAGTACAGCGAAAGCCCGCAATCTGCCCTTCCGTGACCTTCGTCACCGTCGCTACGAATGTCCGCTCTCCGCCCAAACTATCCAACGCCGCGCTCATCCTCATCCTCCCGTTGCGCTTTCGCCAGTGCCACATCCTTCATGTCCGGCGGCAGCACTTTGTCGAGGATCGCCTCGGTCTTGCGCAGGATGGCGATGGTCTTGCTTAGTTCGTTCCGCGTGTCGCCGCGTCGGTGCTTCAGCCAGTCCTCCATAATCGGGATGTCGGTCTGGTACTCGACCCAGATATCAGCCCAGCGTTCGTACTGCGCCTTCTCTTCCCTCGTGGCCGGACCCGCGATGCGGGCGGTGCCGGTGGTCATGTCGAGGAGCACATGGTCGGGGTGGGGGATGGGATCGGGAAGGTCAGTGATGCCGTGGAGTTTGCGGCGGGCCAGCTCGTGATCCCACTCGTCCTTGTAGCCCACCGCGCTGGCAAACCATTCCTTGTTGAGCATGAAGTTCGCGGTCTCGACCTCGCCCACCAGCTGGGCGAAGAGCCGCTGGGAGAAGTGCTTTCCCTTGACCGCGTTGTGGGCGATCGCCCGCATGACGGCCTTGGCCATCGGCACGGTCAGGCTGCGATCGCCCTCGCGGATCTCGATGCCGCGGTAGGCTTCGTCGAGGATGATCCCCTTCAGTCGCTCCTCGTGCAGGGCTGGGCGGCGGTTTTTCGCGCCCTTCGGGCGACCGCGCGGATTTCCGGACTGGCCTTTCTGGAAGCGGGTCGCCTCAGGTGGCTTCGCGTAGCCGACCTCGTAGCCGGTCTCGCGCGGGGGCAGGGCGCCCAGGGTCTTGCGACGATCCGCGCTCATTCTGCCGCCTCGATCTGATGCGCCACCTGGGGCGGCTGCCAGCCGCAGGCGAGCTGGACTGCCTCGTCGTGGGTCAGCGTCTCCCACCGCGAGACGATCCGGTCGCAGTAGAGCGGATCGATCTCGCAGAGCCTGGCCCGGCGCCCGGTCTTCTCGGCCGCGATCAGGGTCGAGCCGGATCCGCCGAAGAGATCCAGCACGATCTCGCCGCGTCCGGAGCAATCGCGGATCGCGTCGGCGATCATCTGCACCGGCTTGACGGTCGGATGCATCGCCAGCTCCTCCATCCGACCCGCGCCGCGGCTGTTCACGCCGCGGTACTGCCAGACATTGGTCCGGTAACGGCCGTTCTGACCCAGCTCGAAGCTGTTTACATGCGGGGCGTCGCCCTTCTTGAAGGCGAAGATCAACTCGTGGCGCGAGCGGTAGAATGTGCCCATCCCGCCATTGTCCTTCACCCAGACGATCAGGTTCTTCAGCGCGTCGTAGACCGCCTCGCCGGCCTCCGTCAGCTCCCGCATGTGGCGCCAGTCCATGCAGACGAAATGGATCGAGCCGTCGAGTGAATGATCGGCGTGGTTCTGCAGCGCGCGGGTCAGGAAGACGATGAACTCATCCGGGCTCATCTCGCCCGAAGCCATGGCGAACTCGCGATGGGTGATGCTGCCAGAGCCACAGACATGGCCGTCGATCGGGACGTTGTAAGGCGGATCTGTGAAGACCATGCGCGCGCTCTCGCCAGCCATGAGGTGCTGGACGGTCTCGGGATCGAGGCTATCGCCGCAAATCAGCCGATGGGAGCCAAGCTGCCAGAGATCACCCGGCCCGAACCGGGCAGGGGCCTCGTCCGGCACTACGTCATCGGCGGGATCGCCGTCCTCCACTGGTGCCAGCCCGTCGATCAGCCGGTCCACCTCGGCAACCTCGAAGCCGATCACGCCGATGTCGAAGTCAAGATCGCTGGCCAGCAGACCCTCGAGCTCCTCGGCGAGGATCGTGTCATCCCAGCCGGCATTCAACGCGTGCTTGTTGTCTGCGATGACATAGGCCCGACGCTGCTCGGACGTCATGTGCTCAAGCCTGATGCAGGGCACGGTTGGCAGGCCGAGGCTCATCGCCGCGGAGACACGCCCGTGACCGGCGAGGATCGTGTTCTCGGCATCAATCAGGATCGGGTTGGTGAAGCCGAAAACTTTGATGCTGTCGGCGATTTGGCGAATCTGCTTTTTCGAGTGGGTACGTGCGTTGCGCGCCCAGGGCCTCAAGGTGCCCGGGGGGAGATGTTCGATCTGGTTCGGCATGATAGGTGAAGCCTCCGGTGTGGATTTTATCGACGATGGTTTGCGGTTCATGGTCGTCCTCTCTTGACGGTCTTACGCCGATTGCGTAACGATGATGACGTTATCGTAGGGTGCGTGGGTAAAATAAAAAGGCAGAATGCCCGATTCTTGCAGTCGACGGTTGTGATATAGATGATACGACGGAAACGTAGGATGTCAAGCGCGTCAGCTGATGACGGCGTGGCCTTCGGTGCTCGCCTGCTCGCCGCCCGTGAGGCGCGGCAATGGAACCAGTCTGAGTTAGCACGCCGGTCGGGACTTCAACCGGCGGCGATCGGGCATTTCGAACACGGGCGTCGCAAGCCGTCTTTCGCTAATATTCGCGCCCTGGCCCGCGCGCTGGATGTCTCGGCCGATTTTCTGCTCGGGACCACGCCCGGTCTCGAAGGCGCGACGACGGCGTTCCGCAACGAGGAGCATCTGTCGGGTGAGGATCGCGAGCGGATCCAGATGATGATCGACGCCTTTACGCAGCAGCGGCAACAAGGACCTCGGTGACGGCACCGCGCAAGGACTGGGCGAGGTGTGAAGGCGAACGGATCGCGCGGCGGTTCGGCTGGACGACGCTGCCGGTCGATCCCTTTGCGATCGCGCGGTCGGAAGACATCACGGTCTCACCGCTTCCGGAGGCCGACAAAGGTGTCAGCGGTGTCTTCCATATTCGAGGCCATGACGCGTTCATCTTCTACCGCGAAACACCCCGTCAGCCCGGACGAGAGCGTTTCTCGGTCGCCCACGAGCTGGGGCATTTCTTCCTCGAAGGGCACCCGGCAATGATCGCCGACCAGGGCGGGCGTCACGAGTCGAGGGCGGGCTCCTTCCTTCAAAGGCAGCCGATCGAGGTCGAGGCCGATCACTTCGCCGCCGGGCTGCTGATGCCGACGGCGCCGCTGCGGACGTTTCTGGCCGATGCGCCGGTCGGCCTCGAGGCCATCAAGCGTCTGCGGCAAAAGGCGAAGGTCTCGATCAGCGCCGCCGCCATCACCTATGCGCAGCAGGCGGATCATCCGGTGGCGATCATCGTCAGCAAGGGGCAGCGCATTCAGTATGCGTTTCAGTCGCCCGGTCTGCGGGCCTTGGGACGGTTGATACATCCAAGGAAGGACGATCCGCTCCCCGCCGGCGCCACGTCACACTTCAATAGCGATCCTTCGAATGTCGCCGTGGCGCGTCAGGTATGCGGGGCGACGACGGCGCAGATCTGGTTCGACGGCGGTGGCGCCCTGCCGCTTGATGAGGAGGTCCTGGGTCTCGGCACATCGGGCGCGACCCTGACCGTGCTCAGCAGCGAGGATCTGCCACGGGGTGACCCGGACGATAGCGATGACGAGGATGACGATCAGCCTTGGTCGCCGACGTTTCGGTAGGCCGGCTGCACTCGAGACGGTCGTGCCGAATCTGTACGGATGGTCGTCATGGCCGAGGGACCGCAGTTGTCAAAGACCGGGCGGCAACTTCAAACTCGTCAACACAACCACCAGCCGCCCGGTCATCGCCTTATGACTTTGATTGACGCGCCAGTCAGCTTGTCTTTTTGTGCATATTGTCCGGAGGAGTGGGCCCGGCGGAGCAAAGAGCGCGCTGCTCTTCGTGATTCGGCAGCCTCGTCGATCCTGCATCGTCTCGGCGTGTTTCGACTGGACTTCGCACGCGTGTCGAGCGTGACTGAGACCAGCCCGATCAGCCCGGGCTCGTCTCGGTAGCAGCGCCCGGATCCTCCGGCGCCCTGATGACTGAGAGGCGAGATGGCCGGACAATCACGAGCACACGACGCAGCCGAGACGCCGATCCATCAGGTGGCACGCGCCACACGCGACGAGTTGCGGCACATCTGGACCGCGCTCTTTGATCGCCCTGTCCCGCCATCGATCAGCCAACCACTCCTGCGTCGGATCCTCGCCTTCGAGATCCAGCTTCGCCAGTCAGGCGGCTGGCCAGCAGGGCTCGAAAAGCAACTCATGCGCCAGCGAACACCGTCGCGCCCCACGTCCCGATCTCCCGCGGCGGGCGGGCGGTTGCTGCGCGACTGGAACGGCAGCACCCATGTCGTCGAGATCGTGGCTGACGGCTATCTCTGGAACGACCGACACTGGCGCTCGCTCTCGGCCATCGCGCGCGAGATCACCGGCGCGCACTGGTCCGGGCCCAGGTTCTTCGGGCTGAACGGAGCAGAGGCGAAAGGGAAGGGAGCGCAGCGATGAGCGCGAGTCCGATCCGGTGTGCGATCTATACGCGCAAGTCCAGCGAGGAGGGACTCGAGCAGGGCTTCAACACGCTCGATGCGCAGCACGAGGCCTGCGCGGCTTATATCGCCAGCCAGCGCCACGAAGGCTGGCGCCCAGTGCGCGAGCGCTACGACGATGGCGGCTTCTCGGGCGGCAACACCGATCGTCCGGCACTTCAGCGTCTTCTGGCAGAGGTCGATGCGGGCCGGATCGGGATGATCGTGGTGTACAAGATCGACCGGCTGACCCGCTCGCTGGCGGACTTCGCCAAGCTCGTCGAGCGGCTGGAGGCCAAGGGCTGTTCCTTCGTCTCGGTCACCCAGGCCTTCAACACCTCGACCTCGATGGGTCGGCTGACGTTGAACGTGCTCCTCAGCTTTGCGCAGTTCGAGCGCGAGGTCGCGGGTGAGCGGATCCGCGACAAGATCGCCGCCTCGAAGAAGCGTGGCCTGTGGATGGGCGGCACGCTGCCGCTCGGCTATGACCGCCATCCGGATCCCCGCGAACAGGTGCTGGTGGTCAACGAGGAGGAGGCAGGCCGAGTCCAACGGATCTTCGATCTCTACGAGGAGCTGGGCTGCCTCTCGGCGCTGACCGCCAGGGTCACGGAGCTTGATCTGCGATCGAAGTCGCGGCGTGCGCGGGACGGGCGCGAGATCGGTCACCGGCCGCTTGGTCGGGGACAGCTGCACTACTTGCTCACCAACCCGGTCTACCGCGGACGGACCCGGCACGGGGATCGCGAACACGAGGGTCAGCATCCGGCGATCATAGATGCAGACCAGTGGACGCGAGTGCAGGAAAAGCTGATCGCGACCTCGGCGCGCAAGCGAGGGCAGGCGGCGCTGCCGGACAACGCTGCCCTCGCCGGAAAGCTGGTCGATGAGACCGGCGATCGGCTGACACCGACCCATACAAGGAAGGGCCAGCGGCGCTATCGCTACTACGTTTCGCACCGGATGATCGCGGGAGCGACGGATCCGACCGGCTGGCGCCTGCCGGCGGCGGCACTCGAGCAGGCGCTGGCAAAGGGTGTGGCGGACCATCTCGGCATTCTGGCCGAGGCTCACACACTGCTGGTCCGACCAGACCTCGACCAGCACGCGGGTCTGGTCGAGACGCTCAGGGCAACGGGCACCGCATCACGGGCAGCAGCACTGTGGCTCGGCCTCATCACCAAAGGTCAGGTTGGCAAAACCGCGATCCACTTGAACCTGGATCGCGATGCACTCGCGACGCTGATCGGACGGTCGCCCGACGACCTGGCCGATGCTGCGCTGGTGTTCTCGGTCGCGATGTCGCTCACGCGTCGCGGCATTGGTCAGCGGCTGGTCATTGGAGAGCGTGGGGCGGAGCCGGACCACGCACTAATTGACCACTTGGGGCGCGCGCATCGTTGGCTCGCGGCGCTGAAGGCCGGCGCCGATATCACCAGCCTTGCCAAGGCCGACGCCGTCTCGGAAGGCTGCGTCCGCGTCCATCTGCAGCTGGCCTTCCTCGCGCCTGCGATCCAGCGTGCTATCCTGGACGGCACTCAACCCGAGGGGCTTACCCTGCATCGTCTGACACGACCCGAGATGCCGTCCGACTGGCAGGCGCAGTACGAGCGCACCGGCATCCATCCTTGATCGCGCGGCGCTGAGCGTAATCCCTGTTTTGCCGACATTTCTTCCCTGATCGCGCAAATTTATTCCCTGTTAGCCGAGGCTAAATTCCCTGTTATTCGGTTTTGGGAATTGAGGGTGCAACGCATTGAAGTTGCGATATTTTTAGGGGAGGCGATGCACGCACGCGTCGATCTGGCGCATGATTTCCCTGTAGATTCCCTGTAAACACGATCCGGCCGCAAAACCGCACGACGAAATTCGTCGCCTGAGACTGGCGCGCCGAAATCAGGGAACGAGGCGAGTTAGATGCGTCTCAGTTGGGCGCACGCGATTTCAACGCGCGGAAATTGCGCATAGAAATCCGCATAGAGCGTGAGAGACAGGAGTTTCGAAAATGACTGGCTGGGGCGGTAGGATTCGAACCTACGGTACACGGTACCAAAAACCGACGCCTTACCACTTGGCTACGCCCCAACCGTGCGGGGCTGTCTAAAGAAGGGGCTGGGGCCGTGCAAGGGCAAAAATGCCCATGCGGAACGGCGATTTGCGACAACACCGAAAGGCGCTTGTAGCCAAGCGGAGTACGGGTTTCAGACCCGGATCGGGTCTTCCTTGGCAAGCCTGTCGAACCGCATCAACGATGCGACCAGCGTCTCCATCTGCGACAGGGGAATCATGTTCGGCCCATCCGAGGGCGCATTGTCAGGATCCTCGTGCGTCTCGATGAAGACCCCGGCTATTCCCGCCGCAACAGCGGCACGGGCCATCAGCGGTGCGAATTCGCGCTGGCCTCCGCTCGACCCGCCCTGGCCGCCGGGCTGCTGGACCGAATGGGTCGCGTCCATGATCACCGGCCAGCCTGTCTTGGCCATGATCGGCAGCGACCGCATGTCTGCCACCAAGGTGTTGTAACCGAAGCTGACCCCGCGCTCTGTCAGCAGAATGTTCTCGTTTCCAGTCGAGGCGACCTTTTCGGCGACATTCGCCATATCCCAAGGGGCAAGGAACTGGCCCTTCTTGACGTTCACGACCGCGCCGGTCCGCCCGGCCGCAAGCAGAAGGTCGGTCTGACGGCATAGGAAGGCGGGGATCTGGATCACGTCGACGACGGATGCCGCAGCCTCTGCCTGGGCGATGTCATGGACGTCCGTCAGCACCGGACAGCCGAGCCGCGACTTGACCTCGGCCAGGATGTTCAGCCCCTCGTCGATCCCAGGCCCGCGTCGTCCCGACAGCGAGGTTCGGTTGGCCTTGTCGTAGCTGGCCTTGAAGACGAAGCTGGCACCTGCATCCGCGCAGACCTTCGCCATCGTCTCGCCGATCATCAGCGCATGATCGAGGGATTCGAGCTGGCAGGGCCCCGCGATAACAGTCAACGGAAGGTTGTTGGCGCAGTAGAGATTTCCGATCCGGACCTGTTTCATCATGACGACACCTGTTCTCGCAAGATCGATGCCGTCAGCGACATCATCAGGTAGATACCGGAAAAGATCAGGAAGGACACCAGCGTATTCTGCATAGCCTTCGGATAGGTCGGCTCGTCCGGCGGGACCGGAGCGACGGAGAGCGACAGGTAGCGGACCTGCTTGTTCGCCTCGATCCGCGCGGTCTCCATCTGCGTCGCGGCGGCAGCCAGCAATTCTTGTCGTGTCAGCAGATCGCTTTCGGCAATGCGCAACTCGCCCGAGATCGAGGCGAGAGAGGCGCGTGTCTCGTTGCCCTCGGTCAGTTGTCCGCGCGTCTCAACGATCATCTGCTCAAGCTGTGCGATCTCGCCTTCGACGGCCGCGACCCGGCTCTGCTGGGGACGTGGATTGGCCAAAAGCTGCGAAAGCTCCAGGCGTTTGGCGTTCGCTTGCGTCTCCAGTTGCGAGATCTGGGCCATGACCGCGCTGCTTTCGGCGACGGGATCGAGGACACCAAGCTCCTGCTGAAGCTCCTGCACCCGACGCTGCGCCTCCAGCACCTTGGCCTCGGCATCGCTGTACTGCGCTTCCGCGCCTGCCATCTGGTCGGTCCGCAGTCGCGCTGTCAACTGATCGATCTGTCCCTCGGCATAGCCGATCAAGGCGGTCGAGAAGGCCTTGCTCTGCTGGGGATCGGGGGCGATCACTTCCATGTTGATCATGCCTTCGGTCGGGTCGTAGCCGATCTTGACCATCGTCTGATACAGCGAATAGGCGGCTTCGTTCGTGGCATCGGGTGCCAGACGTCGAACCGGGTCGATGGTCGGATCCTGGAAGGTCTGCTTGAAACCCATATCCTCGTCGAGTCGCAACATCGCCTCGCGCGAAGACAGGTAGCTTTGCACCGCCACGGCATCGGTGTTCGTGGAAAGAGGCGAGCCGGACAGCAGCGACCCCATACCGCCCCCACCGCCCGAATCCGCCTGCTGGATCTGGAACTGCGAATTGGTCGCATAAAGCGGCGTCGCGACATTGTAGTAATACCAGCCCATCAGAACCGTCGGCAGCGCCACGAAGAAGGCCAGCCGAAGGATCAGCATCGCCATTCGCTTGCGCCTTCGGGCGGCGATGTCGCGCTGGATACGCAGGATATCCGCGGCGCGGCGTTCTTCGGTCAACTCCTCGCGCGAGGGCAGGGGTCTCTGACCCGGCGGCGGGGCGGGCACCGGCGCATCCTTGAGCGGCTGCGGCAGCGTCTGGCGGGCGATGACCGCGGGTGCGTTCGGTGTGGGTGCTGATTGGGCGCGCGCCCCTTCGGTGGACAGGATCTGGCCGACTGCAGCGCGGTGGCTGGGGTCGATGCCACGCTCACGGAGCCGCAAGACCGCTTCGTGTTCCGATCCGAATTCGATCTGGTTCAGTTTCGCGATTCGTGCGGCAATGCGCAGCTGTCGCGCGGTCAGATTCTCGGCCTTGATCGATGCGAGCTTTGCCGCCAGGCCGTCGTCAGCGGGTGTGGCAGCGGCGGCGGCAGACCCTTGTGTACCAGCGCCCGCCCTCGGCTCGTGCCCTGCCGGAGGTTGCGTGGATGCACCCGGAAATTGCCGGTCTCCGAAGCCGTCATCGGTCGGCTCTGTCCGCATCAAACGTTCTAGACGCGCATCATCATCATCGCGCCTCGACGCCGATGGGCCTGAGCCCTCGCCCACCGGGGCGGTCGGCGATTGACCGAACCGCGGCGGAAGGTCGACGCGCTTTTGAACCTCGATCCTGACTTGCGGCGCGGGTCTGGCTGCAGGCGCCGAAGACTCGTCGGAGGCAAAGGCCGATTCCTCGCGCGAGATATGAAAGCGACGGGCCTTAGGCGGTGTAGTCATAATATTGCTTGGCCTCGTCCAGGGATTCGAACTGATAGAGCCTGCCGTCGCGCATGATCGCCGCAGACCGGCAGAATTTCTCGATCGTCGTCGGCTGGTGCGACACGACGATCACCGTTGCATGTTTGAGCCGGTCGAACAGAACCGTTCCGGCCTTGCGGTTGAATTCCGCATCGGTCGTGACCGGCATCCCCTCGTCGATCAGGTAGATGTCGAACTCCAGCGCCAGCAACAACGACATCGTGAAGCGCGATCGCATCCCTGCGGAATAGGTCCCGATCGGCTGGTCGAAATATTCGCCGATCTCGGTCAGCCAGCGGCAGAACGCCTCGATATAGTCGGGGTCCAGTCCATAGATGCGCGCAATGTAGCGTGCATTTTCGCGCGCGGAGTGGCGCGACACGATGCCGCCCATGAAACCCAGCGGGAACGAGACCCGGCAGGTGCTGCGGATCTCGCCCTCGTCTGGCTTTTCCAGCCCGCACATCATGTTGATTAATGTCGTCTTGCCGGTGCCGTTCGGGGCGAGGATACCAAGCGAATGTCCAAGCTCGACCCGAAAGGACGCGCGGTCCAGGATCACCTTGCGGTGGGACCCTGTCCAGAATGACTTCGAAACGTTGTTGAATTCGAGCATCGCGGCGGCGTCGATCCTGGTCCGTGTTCAACGCGGGGTTGTCCCAGTGTCCGGATACATCCTGCCGGATTCAGGGGGTTCACCGCAATGGCGGCGATGTTGGCACGAAAGATGCTGAGAAATCGTTACCGGAATGGTTTTATCGATGGATGATCTTCCCCAACGGATCAAGGCCTGCAGGTTGTGCGCCGAACGTTTCGCGCTGACGGCAACCGCCCACCGTCCGCGCCCGGTTGCCTGGTTTCAGCCCGGCGCGCGGATCATGGTCGTCGGGCAGGCGCCCGGCATGCAGGTTCATCAGAAGGGCCGCCCCTTCGCTGACCGATCAGGCGTTCGGCTGCGCGACTGGATGGGTGTGGATGAAGCGACATTCTACGACCGCGAACGGATCGCCGTCGTGCCGATGGCGTTCTGCTTTCCAGGCTACGATGCCAAGGGCTCCGACCTGCCGCCGCCCAAGATCTGCGCCGCGACCTGGCGTGATGAGGTGATGGCCGCGCTCGACCCGCATGTGACGCTGTTGATCGGTGGCTATGCGCAGGCGTGGCATCTTGGAACGCGGAACGTGACGGATACCGTCTCGCGCTGGCGGGACTACGGGCCTGACGTTTTCCCGCTGCCGCATCCAAGCTGGCGCAACACCGGCTGGTTACGCCGCAACCCGTGGTTCGAGACGGACCTTCTCCCGGTCCTGCGAAAGCGGGTGCAGGAGGCGCTGTAGACGATTGCGTCACAGCGCTTTGGTGATCGCGTCCGCCAGTCGGTGCAGTTCGTTGCGGTAACCGGTCCGGGCCGAGGGTTGGTCGGGGTCCGAGGTGATCGCGATGGCCGCTGCCGCTCGGCCTCGATGCTGGGGCAGAACATAGATCATCTGGCCGCCATAACCCCAGCCGTAATTGACCGGACGGCCGCCGAAGCGGCCCAGGAACCAGCCGTAGCCATAGCTTTGTCCGCTGAAGATCGAGGCGGTGCGCGGCCGCCAGCTTTGCGCAATCCAGTCGCGCGGCACGACACCGGCACCACCCGCTGCGTAGGTCGCGCCGAAGGCCAGCAGCGACCGCGTGCTCATCGCCATCTGGTTGCCGCCAAGATAGATCCCCTGCGGATCCCGTTCCCATCCCGTGATGCGGAAATTCGGGATGCCGCCCAGCCAGTCGCGCGCCAGATCCAGCGTCGAACGGCCGGTCGTCCGCGTCAGCAAGGCCGACACAAGATGCGACGAGGCGGTCGAATACTGCATGCTCCCGCCGGGATCCTGCGTGAAAGGCGCGGCGAGCGCTGCGCGCACCCAGTTGCGGCTGCTGACCCAGGCGCCGTAGTTCGCACCCGACTGCCGTTCCAGCCCCGCCTGCATCGACAACAGGTTGCCCAGCGTGATCTGCGCCAGCCGGGGATCGGGATTGGCCGGTAGATCGTCGCGCAGGATCGGTGCAATCGGTTGGTCCGGTCCCTGCAGGTGCCCGCGCTCGATCGCGATCCCGGCCAAAGCAGAGATGATCGATTTCGAAGCCGACTTGATGTTGGTCGGCTGGTCGGGTGTCCAGCGGCCATAGCCCTGCGCCGCGATTTCGGCCCCGTCCCGCCAGATCGCGATGGCGCGCAGCTGGTCGAGGCTTGCGGCCGATTGAAGGGTCTGGGGCAGGGCGGCTGCGCCTGCACGCGCACCGATCACGATCGGGGCGGCAAGGGCGGTCGCGACGAGGTGGCGGCGGGTGATGGGCATGTGAGCGTCATAGCCTGCGGATGTCCCCGTCGGAAGTCACGCCTGCGTGGGCCGAAATCGAGGCATCCTGCTTGCCCGAGCAGCTTGCCCCTGCGCGTCCAAGCGCATAGCCAGCATAGTATGGAGAATGCATGACCGCCCTCGACGATCTTTGCCGCGTTCCGTTTCATGATGCCGATGCGCCGTTGCGCGCGCGTGTCTTGTCACGGCTTGCGGACAGCGAGCTGACCGTCGCGCTGGACGGTGAGGCGGACGACGACCGCGCTGCGTTCCGCATGTTCGACCTGCCCGGCGGGCCGGTGGCGCTGGCCTTTGACCGCGACGAACGGCTTGCAGCGATTTTCGGTCATCCGTCGGCCTATGTCGCGATGCCGGGCCGCGTCCTCGCGCGCCTTCTAGCGCAAGAGGCGGCTGGCCTGCTGGTCAATCCCGGACACCCGTCCGAGATGCTTCTTGACGCGGCGACCCTGGCCTGGCTTGGGCGCGCACTGGAGGATGCCCCGGAAGAAGCCGAGGCGCGGACGCGGTTCTCTCCGCCCGATCCGGCGGTGGTAGCAATCCTTGCCGAGCCCCTGGCCGAACGGCTTTCGGACCTGCGCGGCACGGTCACTGGGGCGGCGCTGGTCGCCGCGAAAGGCGCCGATACCGCTGGCCATCTGCTGATCATCGCAGGTGCCGCGCCGGAACGTCAGGCGCATCTGGCCAAGGCGCTGGCCGAAACGCTCGCCTTCCTCCCGTCCGTTCCGGATGGGGTCGACGTGGCCTTTTCCGACACTGCCGTGCCGGACTTTGCCGTGCGCTTCGACCTTCAGCCGCCGCCCAAGCCGGACCGACCGCGACCGGACCGTCCACCTAATCTTCGCTAGCGAAGACGCTCGCCGGTTGCACGCCTGTCCCCGACCTGCGAGAACCCACGGATGCGTGAACGGTACAATGCCCTCTCCGTCCATCTGCTGACCGCCAGCGGTGCCGTCTTCTCGATGCTCGCCATGCTGGCGGCGGTCGAGGAGCGCTGGCCGCTGATGTTCACATGGCTCGTCGTCGCGTTGGTGGTGGACGGGATCGACGGTCCGCTCGCGCGACGCTACGACGTCAAGCGCAACTGGCCCATCCATGATGGGGAGTTGATGGACCTGATCATCGACTATCTCACCTACGTCTTCATCCCGGCTTTCGCGCTGTTCGAATCCGGTTTGCTGGACGGCTGGACGGGCTGGGTTGCGATCATCGTGATCGTTTACGGTTCTGTGATCTACTTTGCCGATACGCGCATGAAGACCAAGGACAATTCGTTCGCAGGGTTTCCCGCCTGCTGGAACATGGTGGTGCTGGTCCTGTTCGCGATGAAGCCGCATTGGTCGATCACGCTTCTGATCGTCGTGGCGCTTGGTTTGGCCATGTTCACCAACATCAAGTTCATTCACCCGGTGCGAACCGAGCGTTGGCGCATGATTTCGCTGCCGGTCTTCGCGGCCTGGGTGATCTTTGCAGTCTGGGCGATCCTGGTCGATTTCCATCCTCAAAGCTGGGCGCATTGGGGTTTGGTCCTCAGCTCGCTCTGGCTGACTCTGGCCGGAGCGGTGCAGCAACTGGTCCCCGAAAAGGCTTGATCCACCGGTCGGCATGACGGAACACTCGCCGCAATCGGATAGGCGAGGGGATCCCATGTACAAGACACTCACTTCGACCGTCTGCGCGCTGGCGCTGACGACAGGCGCGGCCTTGGCGCAGGACAGCATCACCGTCGGCATGGTGCTGGAGCCGCCGAACCTCGACCCGACAGGCGGTGCCGCTGCGGCCACTGACGAGGTCGTCTACGCCAACGTCTTCGAAGGCCTGACCCGCGTCGGTCCCGATGGCAGTATCGGCCCGGCGCTCGCGACAAGCTGGGATGTCGAGGAAGACGGCAAGGTCTATGTCTTTCATCTTGCCGAAGGCGTGACCTTCCATGACGGCGCCGAATTCAACGCTGACGACGTGGTCTTCACCCTTGACCGCGCGCGGGCCGAGGATTCGACCAACGCTCAGAAGGTGCTGTTCGAAGGGATCGAAAGCGTCGAGGCGGTCGATCCGGCGACGGTTCGCGTCACGCTGGATGCGCCTGACGGCAACTTCCCGTTCAAGATGTCCTGGGGGGACGCGGTGATGGTCGACGAGGCCTCGGCCGCCGATCTCGCGACCAATCCGATCGGGACCGGTCCGTTCAAGTTCGACGAGTGGCGCCAGGGCGACAGCATCGTGCTGTCCGCCTATGACGGCTACTGGGGAGAGAAGCCCGCGCTGACCAGCGCGACCTTCCGCTTCATCAGCGACCCGACGGCGGCCTTCTCGGCGATGATGGCGGGCGATGTCGACGCCTTCCCGAACTATCCCGCGCCCGAGACACTGACCCAGCTGGAGGCCGATCCGCGCTTCAAGGTCATCGTGGGCACGACCGAAGGCGAAACGATCCTGGCGATGAACAACACCGAGCCGCCGCTGGACAACATCAAGATGCGGCAGGCGATCGCCCATGCGATCAATCGGCAGGAGATCATCGACGGCGCGATGTTCGGTTACGGCACGCCGATCGGCAGCCATTTCGCGCCCCACAATCCCGATTACATCGATCTGACCGAACAATCCGCCTACGACCCCGAGGCGTCGCAGGCATTGCTCGCCGAAATCGGTGGCGACGCACCCACCCTGCGCCTTGCGCTTCCGCCCCCCACCTATGCGCGGCGCGGTGGAGAGATCATTGCGGCGCAGCTTCGCGCGGTGGGGATCGAGACAGAAATCACCAACATGGAATGGGCCCAGTGGCTGGAGACCGTGTTCAAGGGCGGTGATTTCGACCTGACCGTGATCAGCCACACCGAGCCGTTGGACATCGATATTTACGCACGCGACGATTACTACTTCCACTACGCCAAGCCGGATTTCGTCGCGCTGATGGATCAGCTGACCGAAACCATAGATCCCGCGCAGCGGTCCGAGTTGCTGAAGCAGGCGCAACAGATGATCGCAGACGATTTCGTCAACGTGTTCCTGTTCCAACTGGCCAAGACTGGGGTCGCGAACGCCAAGATCGAAGGCTTGTGGGAGAATTCGCCCAACCAGTCGAACGATCTGACCAAGGTTCGCTGGACCGAGTGAGCATTTATCGAGGACGATAAAAAGGGGGCGGTCGAAACCGCCCCTTTTGAGTTCTGATCAGGTTACCTGAACTTCTTGATCTCTCCGGATTTCAGCCGCGCGAGATAGCTTTGCATCTCGCGTTTGACGATCGGCATCAGGCAGTACAGCGCGATGATGTTGACCACCGCCATCGCAAAGATCATCGCGTCGGAGAAATCGATCACCGGGCCGAGGCTTGCGGCCGCGCCGATCCAGGTGAACAGGCAGAAGATCACCTTGAAGACGATTTCCTTGGTCTGGCCCTCGCCAAAGAGGAATGTCCAGGCCTTCAGGCCGTAATAGCTCCACGACAGCATCGTCGAGAAGGCGAACAGGATCACCGCGACGGCGAGGATGTAGCGGAACCAGCCGAAGGTTTCGCTGAACGCAGCCGAGGTCAGCGCAACGCCACTGTTGCCGCTGAGCGTCTCGATCGCGGTGCCGGCCTCGTTCAGGACGAACATGCCGGTCTCGGGATCGGTGACCAGCTGGCCGGTGATGATGATGACCAGCGCGGTCATGGTGCAGATCACAACCGTGTCGATGAACGGCTCCAGCAGCGAGACGAAGCCTTCGGTGATCGGTTCGTTCGTTTTCACCGCCGAGTGCGCGATGGCGGCCGACCCGACGCCAGCCTCGTTCGAGAACGCTGCCCGGCGGAAGCCCTGGATCAGCGCACCGGTCGCGCCGCCGACCGCGCCATCCCAGGTGAAGGCGCCACGGAAGATCTGGCCGAAGGCGGTCCCGATCTGATCGTAATTGACCAGGATGATGATCAGCGCCGTCGTGACGTAGAGGATCCCCATGAAGGGCACGACGCGTTCGGTCACCCGCGCGATGGATTTGATCCCGCCCACGATCACGATGAAGACGATGACCGCGAAGACAAGCCCGGTGATCCAGCCGGGATAATCGCCCAGCACGTTGGCAAGCTGCGCATGGGCCTGGTTGGACTGGAACATGTTCCCGCCGCCCAGCGAGCCGAGGATGCAGAAGATCGCGAAGATGACGGCGAGAATCTTGCCGCCGCCCAGGCCACGCTCGGCAAAGCCCTTGGTCATGTAATACATCGGTCCGCCGGACACGTGGCCGTCTTCGTATTCGTTGCGGTATTTGACGCCCAGTGTGCATTCAGTGAATTTCGAGGCCATGCCGAGCAGACCGGCGAGGATCATCCAGAAGGTCGCCCCCGGTCCGCCGATGCCGACCGCCACCGCCACGCCTGCGATGTTGCCCAGACCCACCGTGCCCGACAACGCCGTGGCGAGCGCTTGGAAGTGGCTGACCTCGCCCGCGTCGTTGGGATCGGAATAATCGCCGCGAACCAGGGCCAACGCGTGACCGAATGCGCGGAACTGGATGAGGCCGAAATAAACGGTGAAGATCGTGGCCGCGATCACCAGCCAGCCGACGATCCATGGAAAACTGGTGCCCGGGAAGCTGGAGAAGATGAAATTGACGAACCAGCCGGTTGAATTGGCGAAGACGGTGTTCACCGCTTCGTCGATGCCCTGCGCGCCGGCCTGCGTTGCGCAGGCGAGGCCGAGGGGAAGCGCGGCTGCAGCCGCTTTCGGAAATCGAATGTTCATCTGTCCCTCTCTCAATGGCATCACGGAACGATGGTGACCGGCACCGGCGCGATCTGGGCGAGCGTGCCCGCGACCGACCCGAAGAGGCGCGAGGACAGGCCGGTCTGGCCGTTCCTTCCGATCATCACCAGCGAGACGTCTTCGGTTTCGGCAAGCTTGCAGAGCGTTTCCGCGACGTGGCCGTATTTCACGAGGCTGGTCAGTTCGACCCCGCTCTGCGCGTGCTGCTCGATCGCGGGCTTCATCAGGCGGACCTCGGCCCGTGCGAGTTCCTCCTGACGCCGCGTATGGCGCTGTTCCAATTCTTCGGGGGTCAGGAAGGAGTAGGGTGACCATTCCAGCACGTGGGCGACAAGAACGCCTTCGCCGCGCGCCTTGGCGCGGTCCACCGCAAAGTCGAGCGCGCGCCTCGACGCAGCGCTTTCATCGTAGCCGACAAGGATCTTGCGAGACATGATTTTCCTTCCGCTATCGTTGTGGTTGCTTTTTGATGATGGCCGGGAGGGGGGGTTCTGGCCAGAATTTTATGACGACTTCGTGAAATCCGTCGCGCAATCGGCGGGTTGCCCGCCAAAACGCGACAAATTTCACCCTTTTCAATGCTGTTTGCTGACGCCATAGTGCGCGCCATGACGCGGATCAGACACATATCGCACGGCCGGGGCACGCAATCGCGCGCCGTTCTGCCCGTGAACCTCCGCGGTCTTCTGCTGCTTACGCTGCGCTGAGCGGGTCCCGCCGGGCCACCGCTCTTGTCAGCGCAGCGCCCGGCCAGACCCTCCGGAACGCCAAGGAAGCAGACCATGACCGACAAGAACCGAGTTCGCATTTTCGACACCACGCTGCGCGACGGCGAGCAATCGCCAGGCGCAACCATGTCCCATGCTGAAAAGCTGGAAATCGCCCAGATGCTGGACGAAATGGGTGTGGACATCATCGAGGCGGGATTCCCGATCGCCTCGGAAGGCGACTTCGCGGCCGTCAGCGAGATCGCGAAGCAGGCGCAGAACAGCGTGATCTGCGGACTTGCCCGCGCGCAGCTGCCTGATATCGACCGCTGCTGGGAGGCGGTGAAACACGCGAAACGTCCCCGCATCCACACCTTCATCGGCACCTCGCCGCTGCACCGCGCGATCCCCAATCTCGACATGGACCAGATGGCCGAACGGATCGAGCAGACCGTGACCCATGCCCGCAACCTCTGCGACAACGTGCAATGGTCGCCGATGGATGCGACGCGTACAGAGCACGATTATCTGTGTCGGGTGGTCGAGATCGCGATCAAGGCCGGTGCCACGACGATCAACATCCCGGACACGGTTGGCTACACCGCGCCACGCGAAAGCGCCGCGCTGATCCAAATGCTGCTTGAACGGGTGCCGGGCGCGGACGAGATCATTTTCGCGACCCATTGCCACAACGACTTGGGAATGGCGACAGCCAACAGCCTTGCTGCGGTTGAAGCCGGTGCACGCCAGATCGAATGCACGATCAACGGTCTGGGCGAACGCGCCGGCAACACGGCGCTGGAAGAGGTGGTGATGGCGATGCGCGTGCGTCACGACATCATGCCCTTCGACACCGGCATCGACACGACCAAGATCATGAACCTTTCACGCCGCGTGGCGCAGGTCTCGGGTTTTGCGGTGCAATTCAACAAGGCCATCGTCGGCAAGAACGCCTTCCTGCATGAAAGCGGCATCCATCAGGACGGCGTGCTGAAGAATGTCGAGACGTTCGAGATCATGCGCCCTGCCGATATCGGTCTGAACGAGACCAACATCGCGATGGGCAAGCATTCCGGCCGCGCGGCCCTGCGCGCCAAGCTGAAGGATCTGGGCTACGAGGTCGGTGACAATCAGCTCAAGGACATCTTCGTTCGCTTCAAGTCGCTCGCCGACCGCAAGAAGGAAGTCTACGACGAAGACATCATGGCGCTGGTTCAGGATACGACCGCGAACACCGGCGACGATCACCTTCAGGTCAAGCATCTCAAGGTCGTCTGCGGCAGCGACGGTCAGACTGCGGACCTCACGATGATCGTCGATGGAGAGGAAAAGTCTGTCCACGCGACCGGCGACGGTCCCGTCGATGCGTGTTTCAATGCGGTGAAACAGATCTTTCCGCACAGCGCGCGCCTGCAGCTTTATCAGGTCCATGCCGTGACCGAGGGTACAGACGCGCAAGCGACCGTCAGCGTCCGGATGGAAGAGGACGGGCGCATCGTGAACGGTCAGGCGGCAGACACGGACACGATCCTTGCCAGCGTCAAGGCTTATGTCGGCGCGCTGAACCATCTGATCGTGCGCCGCACGCAGGAAGGCCGCGACGGCAAGGCGATCACGATGTATTCGCACTGATCAGGGCGCAAAGCGTTCAGGCGGCCGGATGCTGAGCGTCCGGCCGTAGTGTTTCCCACAAATGCAGCAGCGCGCGGGCGACCGCCGGCTTGCCTTGATCGGGCCTTTAACGGCTTCGTCAACACCCCTATAAGGTGCCACGCCTCCGCTCTGGCTCGATTCCGGCGCGAGAGACAGCGCAGCGAAGCAGTCATGCCGGGCCAACCGGCGCGAAAGGACATCAGGCATGGTTTTCGGCGGGCTCTTTTCGACCGATATCGCAATCGATCTTGGGACGGCGAACACGCTCGTCTACGTCAAGGGCAAGGGTATTATCCTGAACGAGCCCTCGGTCGTGGCCTACCACGTCAAGGACGGCAAGAAGCAGGTCTTGGCGGTGGGTGAAGATGCCAAGCTGATGCTGGGCCGGACCCCGGGCTCGATCGAGGCGATCCGACCGATGCGCGAAGGCGTCATTGCCGATTTCGACAGCGCCGAGCAGATGATCAAGCATTTCATTAAGAAGGTGTTCAAACGCACCACCTTCTCGAAGCCGAAGATCATCGTCTGCGTGCCGCACGGCGCGACCCCGGTCGAAAAGCGCGCCATCCGTCAGTCGGTCCTGTCGGCCGGCGCCCGCAAGGCAGGCCTGATCGCGGAACCGATCGCGGCCGCCATCGGCGCAGGCATGCCGATCACGGAACCGACCGGCAGTATGGTCGTCGATATCGGCGGCGGGACGACCGAGGTCGCAGTCCTGTCGCTGGGCGACGTGGTCTACGCCAGGTCCGTTCGCATCGGCGGCGACCGGATGGACGAAGCGATCATCAACTACCTGCGCCGCAATCATAATCTGCTGATCGGTGAATCGACGGCCGAACGGGTGAAGACCTCCATCGGCACGGCGCGGATGCCCGATGACGGCCGTGGTGCCACGCTGATGGTGCGCGGACGGGATCTGCTGAACGGCATCCCCAAGGAGCTGGAAATCAGCCAGTCGATGGTCGCCGAAGCGCTGGCTGAACCGGTCCAAGCGATTTGCGAGGCGGTGATGGTCGCGCTGGAAGCGACGCCGCCGGATCTTGCCGCCGACATTGTCGACCGTGGCGTGATGCTGACGGGCGGCGGCGCGATGCTGGGCGAGATGGATTTGGCGCTGCGCGAGCAGACGGGTTTGTCGATCAGCCTCGCCGATCAACCGATGAGCTGTGTCGCGCTTGGGACCGGCAAGGCGCTGGAATATGAAAAGCAGCTGCGCCACGTCATCGATTTCGAAAGCTGAGGGCGACCGAAGGCAGGCTTGAGGGCGCGGTACCATGGCGCGCAGGGGACCCGATTACACGACACCGGTAAGGCGCGTCCTGATCGCGCTTCTGACGCTTGTCCTGATCGGGCTGTTCCTGTTCTGGCGCATCGACAGCCCGCGCGCCGAGCGTGCCCGCACAGCCTTGATCGACCGGTTTGTCCCCAGTTTCGAATGGGCCCTGGTTCCGGTCACGAAAGCCAGCCAAATGATCGCAGGCTTTCAGTCCTATGCCCGGATCTACGAACAGAACCAGGAATTGCGGCGCGAACTGCAGAAGATGTCGGCCTGGAAAGAGGCTGCGGTCCAGCTTGAACAGGAAAACGCCAAGCTGTTGGCGCAGAACAATGTCCGCATCGATCCTGCGCTGACCTCGGTCTCGGGTGTGGTGCTGACCGACTCAGGCTCGGCCTTCCGTCAATCCGTGCTGCTGAACGTCGGTCGCCGCGACGGCATCGTGGATGGCTGGGCGACGATGGACGGGCTGGGACTTGTCGGGCGCATTTCGGGCGTCGGCGAAAGGACCAGCCGCGTGGTGCTGATGACCGACCCGACAAGCCGGATCCCGGTGTCGGTCCAGCCCTCGGGCCAGCACGCGTTGCTGACCGGTGACAACACCGCGCTGCCCGTGCTTGATTTCATCGAGACGCCGGACGATGTGCGGCCTGGCGACCGTGTGGTGACTTCGGGCGATGGCGGGGTGTTTCCAGGCGGGCTTCTGGTCGGACAGGCGGTGCAAAGCAGCGACGGCCGTATGCGGCTTCGCATGGCTGCGGATTACGGCCGACTGGAGTTTCTTCGTGTGTTGCGCTCTCACCCGGCCGAGACCCTGGCCGAGCAGGGGACCCTGATCCCGCCATCGGACGGGGCGCCGATCGGCAATGATGAACCGCAGGGTCCGCCCATCCCGCCGACCATTGCGGGTGGCGCCATCCCCGACCCCAGCGATCCTCCGGAGGGCGTCGCGGGTGACTGAACTGATCGCGCGTCGCATATGGATCGGCACGTTCGTCTTCGCAGGCCTGTTCTTCATGCTGCTTTTCATGCGGCTTCTGCCCCTGACGACCGGCTTCGTCGGTTGGCCGGGACCGGACCTGGGTCTGTGCCTGACCTTCGCCTGGCTCGTCCGTCGTCCCGATCACATCCCCGCTTTGCTGATCGCGGGCTTGTTCCTGATCGAGGACATCGCGCTTTATCGGCCGATCGGACTTTGGGCGGCAATTGTCCTTCTGGGAAGCGAGGCGGTCCGGGCGCGTGAGAGCCGTTGGCGCGAAGCACCATTTCTGGTTGAATGGCTACGAGTCTCGGTGCTGTTCGGCCTGATGATGCTGGGATATCGGTTCGTCGCCGCGATCATGCTGTTGCCGCTTGCGGCGCTTGGGCAGGTGATCCTGCAGTATCTGGCAACGATCCTGGCCTACCCGCTGGTCGTGCTGGGTGCGCGCTGGTTGGTCGGTCTATCGCGTCCCGCACCGGGACAGGCAGGTTTGGGAAGGTTCGGCGGATGAGGAAATCCCCGCGCGAGATATTGGAAAGCGCCCGGCTGGTTGGACGGCGCGGCTTGCTTCTGGGCGGAATCCAATTTGCGGTGGCTGCGACGCTGGCGCTGCGCATGCGGTCGATGCAGCTCGACCATGCCGACGAATACCGACTGCTCAGCGATGGCAATTCCATCAAGATCCGGCTTCTTCCGCCGGCACGTGGGCTGATCCACGACCGTGACGGAACAGTGATCGCCGGCAACGAGCAGAATTATCGTGTCACCCTGACCCGCGAAGAGGCCGGAGGCGATGTCGAGCCGGTCCTGCGTCGCCTGTCGCGGTTGATCCCGCTGGACGAAGCACGGATCGACGAATTGCTGGCGGAGTTCGAGAAGCGCAGCGCGATCACGCCGATCAGCATCGCCGACCGGCTGACCTGGGAGCAGTTCAGCGCAATCGCGGTCAACGCGCCGGCCTTGAACGGTGTGACCCCGGAATCGGGCTTGTCCCGGATCTATCCGCGTCGCGCCGATCTGGCGCATGTGATGGGGTATGTCGGCCCGGTCTCTGACTACGATCTGTCGAAGATCGAGGATCCTGATCCGGTCCTGATGCTGCCGGAATTCCAGCTAGGCAAGATCGGCGTCGAGGCCAAGCTGGAGGAGGCCCTGCGCGGCAAGGCCGGCGCAAGGCGTGTCGAGGTCAACAGCGCCGGTCGCGAGATGCGCGAACTGGGCCGCCAGGAAGGCGTTCAGGGCGCGACCGTTCAGCTTTCACTGGACGCGCGGCTTCAGAACTACGCCGCCCAGCGGCTCGGCAGCGAAAGCGGTGCGGCCGTCGTGATGGATGTCGCGACGGGAGAGCTGCACGCGATCTGCTCGTCGCCGTCGTTCGATCCGAACCTGTTCGTTCGCGGAATTTCCAGCGCCGATTACAAGGCGTTGACCGAACACGACCACCGGCCACTGGCCGACAAGACGGTGCAGGGCGTCTATCCGCCGGGCTCGACCTTCAAGATGGTGACGATGCTCGCGGGTCTCGACAGCGGTGTCATCAATGCCGGCTGGGGCGCCTATTGTCCCGGCTATACCGAGGTCGGCGGCCGCCGCTTCCACTGCTGGTCGCGGGGCGGCCATGGCCATGTCGGGCTGGTCGCGAGCCTCGAAAAAAGCTGCGACGTATTTTATTACGAGCTGGCGCAGAAGGTCGGCATCGACCGGATCGCCGCGATGGCGCGCAGGCTCGGGATTGGCGTGCGCCACGATTTGCCGATGTCCGCCGTCGCCGAGGGCATCGCGCCCGACAAGGCGTGGAAGCGCGCCCGGTACGATCAGGAATGGCAGGTGGGTGACAGCCTCAACGCGTCGATCGGGCAGGGCTACGTCCTGGCTTCGCCCCTGCAGCTTGCGGTCATGACCGCGCGCGTGGCCACGGGTCGCATGGTCGAACCCAAGCTGGTCCGCGCCATCGATGGCGTGCCGCAACTGGCCGGGGAGTTTCCCGATCTCGGGATCGACCCCGCGCATCTGCGGATCGCGCGCTTGGGCATGGATGCGGTGATGAACTCGAAAAGCGGGACGGCGGGACGCTCGCGCATCATCGCTGAAGAATGGCGCATGGCCGGCAAGACCGGCACCAGCCAGGTCCGCAACATCACCGCGGCCGAACGCGCCCGCGGGGTCATCCGCAACGAACAGCTGCCTTGGAACCGGCGCGACCACGCGCTTTTCGTCTGCTACGCGCCCTACGAGGCGCCGCGATACGCGGTGTCAGTCGTGGTCGAACATGGCGGTGGCGGTTCGGCCGTCGCCGCACCGATCGCGCGCGACATCCTGCTGTTCGCGCTTGCCGACGGACTGCCGCCCCTTGATGCCGTTCCGGGCGATCAACAGCAGGCGATGCAGGCCCGGCACGAAGCGATGCACCTGTTCGAGCCAGAGCCGCAATCACCCGCCCGCGGTCGCGCCTGAGGCGAGCCGATGTCCTATCTCGACTACAAGGTCGCCCACACGCCGACCGGCATCCGCAAGATCCTGTACCTCAACTGGCCGCTGGTTTTCCTGCTGATCGCGGTGGCCTGCACCGGCTTCCTGATGCTGTACTCGGTCGCGGGTGGCGATCTGGACACATGGGCTCGCCCGCAGATGGAGCGTTTCGTCGTCGGCCTGATCGCGATGATCGGTCTTGCCTTCGTCCCGATCTGGTTCTGGCGCGGCGTGTCGGTCTTTGCCTATGTTGCCTGCCTGACCCTGCTCGTCGCGGTCGAGTTCTTCGGCGATGTCGGCATGGGCGCGCAAAGATGGCTCGATCTGGGTCCGATCCGGCTGCAGCCGTCCGAGTTGATGAAGATCGCGCTGATCCTTCTGCTTGCCGGCTATTACGACTGGCTGGACCTGCGCCGGACGTCGCGGCCGCTGTGGGTGTTGATCCCGGTGATCATTATCCTGACCCCGACCTTTCTGGTGTTGACGCAGCCCGATCTTGGCACCGCGGTCATGCTCGTGGCCGGGGGCGGCATCGTCATGTTCGCGGCGGGTGTCAGCCTGTGGTATTTCGGCGCCGTGATCGGGATGGTCGTTGGCCTCGTCGCGACGGTTCTGGAAAGTCGTGGCAAGCCCTGGCAGCTGCTTCATGATTATCAGTTTCGCCGGATCGACACGTTTCTCGATCCGTCCAGCGATCCGCTTGGCGCGGGCTACAACATCACGCAAGCGCAGATCGCGCTTGGTTCCGGTGGTTGGTCGGGCAGGGGCTTCATGCAAGGCACGCAGTCGCGCCTGAACTTCCTGCCGGAAAAGCACACCGACTTCATCTTCACGACGCTGGCCGAAGAGTTCGGCTTCATCGGCGCGATCTCTCTGCTCTCGCTCTACACGCTGATCGTCGCCTTCTGCCTTTACTCGGCGCTGACCAACCGCGATCGCTTCGCGAGCCTTCTGACGATCGGGGTGGCCAGCACGTTCTTTCTTTATTTCGCGGTCAACATGGGGATGGTCATGGGTCTGATGCCGGTTGTGGGGGTCCCGCTGCCAATGGTCAGCTACGGGGGAACGCAGCTGATGATCCTGCTGATGGCCTTCGGCATGGTTCAGTCTGCGCATGTCCACAGGCCGCGCTGAGATGCGGGTCCTGTTCGCCGCCCCCGATCATCTGTGGGACGATTGGTCCAGCGCGATGGGGCAGGTCGCGCCCGAGGTCACGCTGGTCCGCGAGGGCGCCCCTGACAGCATCGACGCGATCCTGTTCGCGCCCGGCGGCGAGATCGAGGATCTTTCGCCCTACGTCAACGCGCGTCTGGTCCAGAGCATGTGGGCAGGGGTAGAGCGCATCGTCACCAACCCGACCCTGACCCAACCGCTGGCGCGGATGGTCGATCCCAGTCTGACGCAGAGCATGGCGGAATATTGCACCGGCTGGACCATGCGGGCGCATCTGGGAATGGACATCTATCGGCAGGATGGCACCTGGCGAAACGGGACGGTCCCGCCGCTCGCGTCGGACCGGCCGGTCACGATCCTCGGCCTGGGAGAGCTTGGCCGGGCTGTCGGACGGATGCTGTCGGGGATCGGCTTTTCGGTTCGTGGCGTCAGTCGGGCAGGGCGCGACGCGCCCGGCGTCGAAGGCATCGCGCTGGACAGACTGCACGATGCCCTGGCTTCGGCGCAGGTCCTGATCTCGCTGCTGCCTGACACGGAAGGAACGCGTAATCTGCTGAACGCACGCGCGCTCTCGTTGCTGCCGCGTGGCGCGTGGATCATCAACCCGGGGCGGGGAACGGTGATCGACCATGAAGCCCTGATTGCAGCGCTGGATGACGGCCATATCGGCCATGCCGTGCTGGACGTGTTTCGGACCGAGCCGCTGCCCGAGGATCATCCCTTCTGGTCACACCCGAAAGTCACGGTCACGCCGCATATCGCGGCCGAGACGCGGGCTGAAACGGCGGCTGTCATCGTGGCGGAAAATCTGCGGCGGGCCATGGCGGGGGAGCCGATCCACAACCTTGTCGATCGGCAGCGCGGCTATTGATCGTCTGACCCACGGTGTGTTCTCGGCGGCGGAGGAGCAGGCGTTTCCGCCGACGTAACGGGCAAGTTGCGCAACCGCTCGATCCGCTTCGCCATCCGTCGTGCGCGCTGTGCATGATAGGCGCGGATCACCGGGACGGTCAGATAGTGGGCAAGCATGCCCGCGGCGACGCCAAGGATCGTCCCGCCTATCGCATAGGGCAGCATCGTATGCCGGGCGAAGTCGCTCAGATGACCCCAATGCGCCTCTGCCGGTCCGAAGATCGCCTGGACATTGTGCCACAACTCGCCAAAGGCGCGCTCGAATTCACGAAAGATCTGACCGGGGCGGATGGCACCGTCGATCCCCAGCAACCAGTGGCCGAGCGTCAGCGAGCCGACGGCGATGAAGGGAATCGTTACCGGGTTGCCCACGAAGGTCGCCAGAAGCGCGGCAAGGATGTTGCCGCGGATCAGCCATGCGACGGCTGCGCCGCCTAGGAAATGAAATCCGAAGATCGGGGTGAAAGACACGAAGACACCGGCCGCAACCCCGCGTCCGATCCGGTGCGGTTGGTCGGGCAGGCGACTGACGCGGTGCCAGACATAGGCGCCCGCCCGCCGCCAGCCGCCGCGCGGATAGATCAGTTCGGTCGCGATCTGACCGTAGGATCTGGGCTTTCGCCTCTTGAAGACCATGTCTGTCCCGATCTGCCTCGCATCAGGAACGCGCGGGTCGGCGCGGGGTTTCGGCTGTCAGGGTTTCAGGTCGGGATCCCGGATGCGGAACACCTGCGCAACGTCGCTTTCAGCCTCCAACGCAGTCTGAAGCGTGTGCAGATGCTCGCGATCGCGCAGCGCGACCTCGATCCGAAGCCGATAGAAGTCCGGCTTGCGGTCCAGAAATTCCAGATCGAGGATGTTCGCGCCCTGCACGCCGATCAGCGTGCAGATCCGACCCAAGACGCCCGCGTCGTGACGGATCGTCAGGTTCAGGTTCAGCGAATAGGCCGCGGGATGGCGACCCTCGCGCCACTGCAGGTCGATCCAGCGATCGGGGCTGTCTTCGAAATCGGCAAGCGCGGGGCAGTCGATCGCATGGATGACCACGCCTTTGCCGCGATAGGTGATGCCAACAATCCGCTCGCCCGGCAGCGGGCTGCAGCACGGTGCGCGGGTGAACGACGTGTCGGCCTCCAGCCCGGCGATGGGGCGGCGATTGTCGACTTCATCCTGATGGTTGGCGAGTTCGGGGTATAGCAGCGCCAGCACTTCCTGCGCCGACAGTTCGGCGCTGCCGATGCGCGCCAGCAATTCATCGCTGTCAGCCAGCCGCATCTGCTTTGCTGCGGTGCGCAGCGCCTTGTCGGTCACGCGCCGCCCGACATGCTCGAAAGCCACCCGCGCCAGTTCCGCGCCAAGCTTGATGAAGCGACCGCGATCTTCCTCTCGCAAGCTGCGCCGGATCGCCGCCTTGGCGCGGCCGGTCACCACGATGTCGAGCCAGGTCGCCTGTGGCCTCTGTCCCGTCGCCGCGATGATCTCGACCGATTGACCGTTCTTCAGCCTTGTCCACAGCGGCACCCGGATCCCGTCCACCTTGGCGCCGACGCACGAATTGCCTAGCCGGGTGTGGATCGCGTAGGCGAAGTCGATCGGCGTGCCGCCGCGCGGAAGCTGGATCACATCGCCCTTGGGAGTAAAGCAGAAGACCTGGTCGGAATACATCTCGAGCTTCACATGCTCGAGGAATTCGTCGTGGTCTTCCTCGCCGAAGCGGTCGGTCAGGCTGTCGATCCATTCCGCCGGATCGACCGCGAACGGGTTCACCGTGCGAACGCCGTCGCGATAGGCCCAATGCGCAGCGACCCCGGCTTCGGCGACCTCGTGCATCTGACGCGTGCGGATCTGGACCTCGACCCGTTTGCCGTCACGGCCCGAGACTGTCGTGTGGATGGAACGATAGCCGTTCGACTTCGGCTGGCTGATATAATCCTTGAACCGCCCCGGCACCGCGCGCCAGCGCTGATGAACCGCCCCGAGCGCCCGGTAGCAATCGATGTCCGACCGGGTGATGATGCGGAAACCGTAGATGTCCGACAGCCGCGAGAATGCCAGCTGCTTTTCCTGCATCTTTCGCCAGACCGAGAAGGGCTTCTTCGCCCGGCCGAACACGTCAGCCTCGATATCCTGCTTTTCCAGCTCATGGCGTATGTCGCTGGTGATCTGGCTGATGACGTCGCCCGATTCCTTCTGCAGGCTGACGAAGCGGCGGATGATGGAATTGCGCGCTTCGGGGTTCAGGACCTTGAAGGCCAGATCCTCCAGTTCCTCGCGCATCCACTGCATACCCATGCGCCCGGCCAGCGGGGCATAGATGTCCATCGTCTCGCGCGCCTTCTGACCCTGCTTGTCCGGACGCATCGACTTGATCGTGCGCATGTTGTGCAGACGGTCGGCCAGCTTCACCAGGATCACGCGAAGATCGCGCGACATCGCCATGAAAAGCTTGCGGAAGTTTTCGGCCTGCTTGGATTGGGCGCCGGACAGCTGTAGATTGGTCAGCTTGGTGACGCCATCGACCAGATCGGCAATCTCGCGCCCGAACAGCTCCGACACCTCGGCCCAGGTGGAGCGCGTATCCTCGATCGTGTCGTGAAGCAGCGCGGTGACGATGGTGGCGTCGTCGAGCCGCATTTCGGTCAGGATTGCCGCGACCGCGACGGGATGCGAGAAATAGGGCTCGCCCGAGTGACGAAACTGCCCCTCATGCATCCGCATCCCGTACTCATAGGCGTCGCGGATCAGGTCGGCGTTGCTGCGCGGGTTGTAATTCCTGACAAGCGCAATCAGGTCCTGGACGTCGATCATGTGAAAGCGATGATCCCCCGTCCGGTCCTGCGCGTCAGTCCCGCTGATTGGCTTCCAGCATCATGCGCAGCATGCGCTCTTCCGATTCGTCGTCGACGGGTTTCGGACGGTCGACTTCAGCGCCCAGAAGAAGCGCCATCGCGTCCTCTTCCGGCTCGTCGACCTCGATCTGGGTCTGCGACGCTTCGATCATCCGCTCGCGCAGCTCGTCCACGGGCTGGGTCTCATCGGCGATCTCGCGCAGTGCGACGACCGGGTTCTTGTCCTTGTCACGATCGACGGTGATCGCGCTGCCCGCGGTGATCTCGCGCGCCCGGTGCGAGGCCAGCATGACCAGATCAAAGCGGTTCGGGACCTTGTCGACGCAATCTTCGACTGTAACGCGGGCCATGTCTCACCTCGGGCTTGGAATAGAATCGGGTCGGAAGTGCGGAATGGGGGTTGTGATGCCCAAGGCTTCGGATGTCAAGGCCGGTCAACTGCCGCCACCCTGCGCATTCCCAGCAAGGCGTCCTTGGGTAAGGCTGTCAACATCTGGGCGACCGTCAGACCTGTCCGCGGATGGCTCCAATCAGGGGCGATCTCGGCAAGAGGTGCCAGAACGAAGCCACGGTCTTGCAGCCTGGGATGTGGCAGGATCAGCGTCTGCGGCGCGGCCTGGGCCTGACGCGCGGGCGGCAGGGCGCGCCAGTGATCGTGCGTCGCTTCGTCGGGCAGGACGGCGTCTCCGATGGCGATCAGGTCCAGATCCAGCGGCCGAGACTGCCAGCGCGCGGCGTCCTTGGGCCGCAAGCGACCAAGCGCAGCCTCGATCCGATGCAGACAGTCCAGTAGGGCCTCTGGCGGCAACGACGTGCCGACTAGGGCGGCCGCGTTGCAGTAATCCGGGCCTGACCCGGCGGGGTGCGCCGGTGTCGTCCAGAAGCTGCTGACAGCGTGGATTGATAAATGGTCCTCGGCATGCAACATCCGCAGCGCGACCCGAAGGGTGACGTCAGGATGGCCCGCCTGTTCGGACGGCAGGTTCGATCCTAGAGCGATGAGCGCGTGTTGCGGCCCGTTCACGTCATCCAACCCTTCCGGCTGCCCGAATGCCAGCGCGCCTCACGCGACCCATTCGGAGAGGCAACGCATCTTACTGAAGGTTCAAGAAATGTTTTACAAGGACGACAGGCTGGCGCTGTTTATCGACGGGTCGAACTTGTACGCCGCCACCAAGGCGCTTGGTTTCGATATCGACTACCGTCTGCTTCGGCAGGAATTCGAACGGCGCGGCAAGCTGCTTCGCGCCTATTACTATACTGCGCTGTTGGAAAACGACGACTACTCGCCCCTTCGGCCGCTTGTGGATTGGCTGCAATACAATGGGTACTCGCTGGTGACGAAGCCCGCGAAAGAGTTCACGGATCCGATGGGTCGCCGCAAGATCAAGGGCAACATGGATATCGAACTTTGCGTCGATGCGATGGAGTTGGCCGACCGCATGGATCATGCGGTGCTGTTTTCCGGCGACGGCGATTTCCGGCCTCTGGTCGAGGCGCTGCAACGCCGTGGGGTCAAGGTTTCGGTGGTCTCCACGGTGAAAAGCCAGCCGCCGATGATCTCGGACGACCTGCGCCGTCAGGCTGACAATTTCATCGAATTGGACGCCCTGCGAGAGGTGATCGGGCGTCCGCCGCGGGACCATCAGCCGGTCGCGACGTGAAGTCGATCGAACTGGTATCACCTCGTCGACAAGGGCTCACCGTCCGGCCGGGAAAGTCGCTTGACGGCCCTCGGCCCGGCGGCTAATCAGCCCCCCACGCTGGATGCGTCCGGCGGGCGACGAGCTGCAAGGTGCGGCAGCGGACTGTAACTCCGCCGGGGAGACCCATGCCTGGTTCGATTCCAGGGTCGCCCACCACTTTCCCCGAATTCGGTATTTCGACAGTCCGCTTTGACGGGCCTGCCGCGATTGACCCCGCCGACGATTTCGGGCTGACTCCGCCTGGTCGGTGACCGAACCCGACAAGACTGCGCTGAAAGGTCGCCCCCATCGCACCTGTCGCCATCACTGACGCTGTTGCCAAGCCGTTCAACATCCTCGCCGTCGCGCAATCGGGACGGCTGGAGCATCAGGCCATCATCCTGACGGCAAGCCTGCGACAGCAGGCACCGCATTGGCGCGGACGCCTGATCCTTGCCGAGCCGTTGCCCGACGGCGCATGGGCCGGGCAGGATACGCGCATATCCGGTCCGGTGCGCGATCTGCTGTCCGAACTCGGTGCCGAGATTCAACCCTTCACCGCGCGTCATTTCGGCGGGAACTATCCCTACGGCAACAAGATCGAGGCGCTGTCGCTTTTGCCGGCGGGCGAGCCGTTCCTTTTTCTAGACACCGACACGCTGATCCTCGGGCCCTTGGAAAGGCTGGCAGGATCTCTGGACCGTCCGTCCGCCTCCATGCGACGCGAGGGGACTTGGCCCGAGCCGCCGCTCTACGGTCCGGGCCGTTCTGAAATCTGGGCGTCGCTCTATGAGCGCTTCGGTCTCGATTTCGACAGTTCGCTGGATCGCCGCTATTCCGAGGATGACTGGCGACGATATCTCTATTTCAATGCGGGTTGGTTTGCCGGACCGGACCCTGCGGTATTCGGCGCCCGCTTTCTCGACTGGGCCTTGGCGGTTCGCCGGGAACCCGGCGACGCGCTGGCGTGTCAAAGCCTGGATCCATGGCTTGATCAGGTCGTGCTGCCGCTGGTCATCCATTCGCTTGGCGGCGGCAGGCCCGGCATGGACCTTGCCGGCCTCGACGGAGATCTGACCTGCCATTACCGGAACCTGCCCCTGCTCTATGCGCGCGAGAGCGATGCAGCGATCGAGGTTCTGGAGAATGCGGTCGCCCCGAACAGGATCAAGAAGGTCCTGCGCGACTGGCAGCCTGCAAAACGTCTGATTTACCAGGGCAAGGGGCGTGACAAAGTGCGCCCGCTTTTTCCCGATCGTGAGGCATCGACGCCCGAAAAGCCGATCCGCAAACGTCTGCGCGCGGAAGGCTGGTGGATGCCCTAGGCGGCGGGCAACCCCAGCCGTATCGGTCCCTTTGCCGTCCGTGCATCGACCGGCTCGCCGCCCTGCGTGACGGTGATCTCGCCCTGATCACACAATTCTGCCGCGGCTGCGCGCACGTCGTCCATCAACGGGCGCCAATCCTTGGCCAGCGCCCGCGCAATTTCGCTGGGGCAGCAGGTCGTGCCGGCTCGCAACGCTGCGACCCGGTCGAGGATCGCCTGCCGCAGCGTCGCGCTGTCGGTCACGCGTCTGAAAGCGCCTTGTCGCACCGGGCGCAGACGCCCGGATGCGAATGAGTGCCGACGTCAGGCAGGATTTTCCAGCAGCGCTGGCACTTTTCGCCCTCGGCCTCCTCGAAGACCACGCCGATCCCAGGGGCATCCGCCATCCGAAACGCCTCGGACGGGGCCGGATCGCCTGTCAGAACGATGTCCGAGACGATGCACAGATCGGCGAAATCGACGCTGCGCAGTGCAGCCAGTGTGTCGGCATCCTCGGCGTGGACGACGGGCGCGGCTTCAAGGCTGGCGCCGATGGTCTTGTCTGTCCGCTTCACCTCAAGTGCGGCAGTCACCACGCGACGGGCGCGACGGATGCGATCCCACTTTGCAACAAGCGGCTCGTTCAGCCAGTCGGCCGGCGTGACGGGGAAATCGTGCAGATGAACGCTGTCATCTTCAGATGGGAAGCGAGACAGCCAGACGTCCTCCATCGTGAAGGGCAGGATCGGCGCAAGCCATGTGACCAGTCTGTGGAACAGCAGGTCCAGCAAGGTGCGCGCGCTGCGGCGACGCAGGCTGTCGGGCGCATCGCAATAGAGCGCGTCCTTGCGGATGTCGAAATAGAAGGCCGACAGGTCCACCGTGGCAAACTGGAACAGCGTCTGGAAAACGCCCTGGAAGTCGTAGGCGTCGTAACCCTGCCGCACCCGATGGTCGAGCTGCGCGAGGCGGTGCAGCACCCATTGCTCCAGCTCGGGCATGTCCTCGGGGGCGACCCGTTCAGCGTCCGAGAACCCGGCGAGGTTGCCCAGCATGAAGCGCAGCGTATTGCGCAGCCGGCGGTAACCGTCGGCGGTGCCTTTCAGGATCTCGGGCCCGATGCGCAGGTCGGCGGTGTAGTCGGACTGCGCCACCCACAGACGCAGGATATCGGCGCCGTACTGATCGATGACCTGCTGCGGCGCGACGGTGTTGCCGAGCGACTTGGACATCTTCATGCCCTTTTCGTCCAGCGTGAAGCCATGGGTCAGCACACCACGGTAAGGCGCGCGGCCCTTGGTCGCGCTGGCCTGCAGAAGTGAGGAGTGGAACCAGCCGCGATGCTGGTCCGTGCCTTCCAGATACAGGTCCGCGATGCCGTCCGGCGCGCCGTCCTTGCGGTCGCGGATCACGAAGGCATGGGTCGAGCCGCTGTCGAACCACACGTCCAGAACGTCCATGACCTGATCATAGTCGTCCGGGTTCACGATCCCGTCCAGCATCTCGGCCTTGAAGCCGGGGCGATACCAGGCGTCCGCGCCGTCAGCCTCGAAGGCTGCGGTGATCCGGTCATTGACGCGGCTGTCGCGCAGCAGGAAATCCTCGGCGTCGGGCTTCACCCCCTTCTTGACGAAGGCGGTCAGCGGCACGCCCCAAGCGCGCTGACGCGACAGAACCCAATCGGGGCGGTTCTCGATCATCGAGTGGATTCGGTTGCGTCCCGTCTTAGGCGTCCAGCGCACCAGCTTGTCGATCGAGGTCAGCGCGCGGGCACGGATGGTCTGGCCGTATTCGTTCATCCCGTCGCCCAACGGCTTATCGATCGCCGCGAACCATTGCGCGGTGTTGCGATAGATCAGCGGCGCCTTCGAGCGCCAGGAATGGGGGTAGGAGTGCTTGATCTTGCCCTTGGCCAGCAGGGCCCCGGCCCAGGCGAGGTTCTTGATGACGCTGACATTGGCCGGGCCGTCCTTGCCATCGGCCTGGATGATCGCCTCGCCGCCGAAGATCGGCAGGTCGGGGCGATAGCTACCATCCGGCTCGACATTGTAGGTCATCTTCAGCCCGTGCTTCAGGCCAAGCTGATAGTCGTCGTCCCCGTGGCTGGGGGCTGTGTGGACAAAGCCCGTGCCGGCCTCGTCGGTGACGTGATCGCCGGGCAGCATGGGAACGTCGTAATCCCATTCACCGTTTGCACCGTCGACGCCGCGGAACGGGTGGGCGAGGGTCAGGGCGCCCAACTCTTCCGCGCTCACATCGCGCAGACGCTCGAACTCTTCGACCTTCGCGGCCTGCATGACGCTTTCGGCCAGCGGATCTGCCAGGACGATCGTCTCGTCCTGCTGTGCCGTCGAGTTTTCGGATGCCGAGGTGACACGATAAAGGCCGTAGCTGATGCCAGGATTGAAGGCGACCGCGCGGTTCTGCGGGATGGTCCAGGGCGTGGTGGTCCAGATCACCACCGACGCTCCGTCCAGCGCCCCGTCCACCGGCCTGAACCGCACCCAGATCGTGTGGCTGGTATGGTCGTGATACTCGACTTCGGCTTCGGCCAGGGCCGTCTTTTCGACCGGCGACCACATTACAGGTTTACTGCCCTGATACAGCGCACCGTTCATCACAAGCTTCATGAACTCGGCCGCGATCACCGCCTCGGCGTGGTAGTCCATCGTCAGGTAGGGATCGTCCCACTTGCCGGTGATGCCGAGGCGCTTGAATTCGGCCCGCTGCACGTCGATCCATTCGTCGGCGAAGCGGCGGCATTCCTGCCGGAACTCGACGACATCGACCGCGTCCTTGTCCAGGCCCTTCTGGCGGTATTGTTCCTCGATCTTCCATTCGATCGGCAGACCATGGCAGTCCCACCCGGGCACGTAGCGCGCGTCGCGACCCATCATCTGCTGGGAGCGAACGACCATGTCCTTCAGCACCTTGTTAAGGGCGTGGCCGATGTGCAGATGGCCGTTCGCATAGGGCGGACCGTCATGCAGGATGAAGGGCGTGCGGTCGCCGACGGTCTCGCGCAGGCGGTCGTAGATGCCGATCCGCTCCCAGCGGGCCAGCCAGTCGGGTTCGCGTGCGGGAAGGCCGGCGCGCATCGGAAAATCGGTTTCGGGCAGAAAGACGGTGCTGCGATAGTCGGGCTGGTCGCTCATCGGCGGGATCCTTGGCTTAATCGGGAGAAGACGCGCGTGACCCGGCGGCGAGCGACAGGCTCAGGCCGCCGGGCGACTAATTCGCGCGATGTGGATCGTCCCGAGCATCGGGCCGCTTATAGAAAGCGCGCCCAGACTGTTCAAGCAGCGAGGTTCAAGCGTGCGGTGGATGGGCAGGGGCTAGCCCGCGGCACGTCGCAGCAGACGCTGCCGCGCAGCCGGAATCGCGCCGATCTCCAATCCCGTGAAGACGTGGAGCGTGTCCAGATCACGGTCCACCACCGCGTGATCGGATACCCATCCCCCCATGACCAGATAGCTGCGAAGCAGGGGCGGCATCGCGGCCAGTGCGGCCCGCGGATCGGCCCGGCGCCGCGCCAGCACACGGGCAAAGCGGAACACCTGGGGCGCCTTCACCCGTGGCAGCCAGCGGCGCGGCGCGATATGCCTTTCGCGCAGTATCGCCAGCGCCTCGGCATGCGCGTCGGGATCGGCGCCGAGGAAGCTGGAGCAGCCGAACAGCATCCGCACTCCGTTCGCATCGACGAACCGCGTGAGTTCTGCCCAGGCAAGCCGCAGGATGTCGGGATCGCGCCATCCGGGGTGGATGCAGAAGCGTCCAAGCTCCACCATCGGTCCGTCGAAATCGGCAAGCGGCGACAGATCGTAGTGCCGCGCGGAATAGCTGCGCGCGATCTCGGACCCGTCGCGAAGGTGAAGGAAACGGAAGCAGCAGACCAACTGACCGCTGCCGGCCTCCTCGATCAGCATGTGCGTGCAGAGCGGGTCCAGATCGTCGCTGTCGACCATGTCGGGATCGTCGGCAGGTCTGTGACGTGCCATGAAGCACAGCCAGCGCAATCTTTGCGCGGTGCGCAGGTCCTCTGCCGTCGCGGCGACGTGCAAGTGATAGCGGCTGCGGCGTTGTGCAAGCATCGCGTCGTCCCCGCCCGATCGGGCCTTGCTTGTTCCAGGCCAGTCTACACCTATCTTTGTAACCAAGCTGTAAAACATTTGCAGGAGCAGGCGATGGCCGCGAAGATCCAGAAATCCGACGCCGAATGGCGCGAACAACTGTCTCCCGAAGAATATCGGGTCACCCGCCAGGCGGGGACCGAGCGCCCGTTTTCACATGAGGGTTTCCCGGACGGGCCGGGACATTACGAGTGTGTCTGTTGCGGCGCGCGGCTGTTTGACGGCGACCAGAAATTTGAAAGCCATTGCGGATGGCCCAGCTTCAGCAAGGCCGGCGGCGAGATCGAAGAAATCCAGGACCGCAGCCACGGAATGATCCGGACCGAAGTGCGCTGTGAGAATTGCGACGCGCATCTGGGCCACGTCTTCCCGGACGGCCCGCCGCCGACCGGGTTGCGTTATTGCATCAACGGCGTGGCGCTGCGCTTCGTACCGGACTGAACAGACCGGGCCGGCGGGGCATAGGGCTGGTCCGCGATTTCGATCGCACGACCGGTCCGTGCTGAGTCCTGCGCGGCCATGCCCATCGCGACGGCCCACCAGCCGTCGCGCACGGGGACCTCGACCGGTCCGTCACCCGCCATGGCGCGGGCAAAACGCTGATGCTGCCAGAAGGTCGAGCCATTGTGGTCGCCGGCCGCCAACAATGTCGGATCGACCGGAATTTTCAGCACATGCGGCCCTTTCGGTGTGCGGGGGCTGGCGATCACCTGTGCGACCGGTGGAGCACCCAGATGGTCGGGCCAGAAGCGCGTCGGACCGGGTACGAAGGCCTCTATCAGCCCATCGGGCCCGGTTGCCGCAACCTGCTCTTGATAACGCGCACCTTCGGCGAACATGCACAATTCCAGCATCGCGCGACCGCCGCGGGCGAAATCCACGATGACATAGCCACTGTCCCAGACATCAGGCTGGCGACCGTCGACGCGTTCGTCCTTGTGGTTCACCGCCTGTCCGGCAGAGGCCATGACCCGCACCGGATCATCCTGCAAAATTAACCGCATCAGGTCGAAGAAATGGCAGCATTTTTCGACCATTGTGCCGCCCGACCGCGCGTTGAAGCGGTTCCAGCCACCGACCTTGTGCAAAAACGGAAAGCGATGCTCGCGGATCGACAGCATCCGAACGCCGCCGGTGACGCTGTCAGCGGTGGATACCAGCCGCGCGATCGGTGGCATGTAGCGGTATTCCATCGCCACCCAAACAGGCGCGGGGTAGGTGGCCAGCGCCGCCAGACGGTCGGTGGACCCCGGATCGGTGAACAGCGGCTTTTCAACCATCAGCGGCAGGGGACGCGTGGCGGCGATCTGTTCGATCTGCGACAGATGCAGATCATTCGGACTGGCGATCAGCACGGCATCGACGGGCTGATCCAGCAGCGCGGTCACGCTGTCGCAGCACCGCGCGTCCGGGGCCAGCGCCATCGCGGCCGCGGCCATCGCCGCATCCGGCTCGACGATCGCAAGCACCTGCGCGTCGGGCAGCAGGGCGAGGTTGCGGATATGCTCCTGCCCCATCATCCCCGCGCCGATGATCCCCCACCGCATCAGCCCAGCCTCGCCACATAGCGTGCAACGGCCGGGTCGAACCAGTTGCGAGAGATTTCGGCGACGGTGCCATCTGCCGTCTGGCTCAACCGCTGGACCTGCGGCAACGGTGTGCCGGGTGGATGGGGGAAGGTGTCGGGCGTCCAGTTTGGAAGGGGTTCCTGACCGATCCGGTCCTCGGCCCGGGTGATGTGCAGGCCCAGGTGCTGGCGATAGTGCAGGTACAACGATTCCGAAAGCGACTCGCGATCCATCCGCGCCGCGTAGGAGGCGCAGAGCCAGATTTCCTCGACGGAGGCCGGCTGGCCCGACAGGCGACGCAGTCGCCGGATGCGATGCGCCTGATCGCCGCTGCCGAAGGTCGGCAGATCGGCAGGCTTGGGCTCGCGCGAGACCGAGATCACCTCTGCCGTCGGAAGCCCGCCGCCAGACACATGTTCAAGCCGGAACAGCGCATAGATCCCCTGCGGTTGCGCGCTCGCCTGAATGTAGTTGCCCGATCCCTGCCGCCGCGCCAGCAGCCCGCGCGTCTCCAGTTCGGACAACGCCTTTCGCAGTGTGCCCACCGCGACGTTCAGCCCGGCCGCCATTTCGCGTTCAGGCGGCAGCCGCTGGCCATCGACCAGCCGTCCCGCCGCGATGTCACGGCCCAGGGTCTCGGCGATGCGCAGATAGGTCGGAAGGGGGGCTGTCTGGGGCATGGCTCATCGCAATTGATGCACCATTGATCTATCACTTCGCCGATGCTACGCAAGTCCCGATTTCATGGAGGAGCGCGTATGAGCATCGTCCCCGTCACGTCCGAAGACCTTCCCAGCAGCGAAGTGTCGTGGTTCGCGGCGCTTTGTTCCGACGATTATCGCCTGCTTGGCGTTCCCGACGACGATCTGCGGTCCAGTTGGGAGCATTGCAGCGAGATCGTGAAGCGATCCGAAGCGCTTGGTTTTCGAAACATCCTGTGCCCGTCCTCCTATCAGGTCGGGCAGGATACGCTTAGCTTCGTGGCGGGCTGCGCACCGATCACGGACCAGATCAATCTGCTGGCCGCGATCCGGATGGGCGAGATGCAACCGATCATGCTGGCCCGGACGGTCGCCACCCTGGATCACATGCTGAAGGGGCGGCTGACGCTGAACGTCATCTCCAGCGATTTCGCCGGTCAGAAGGAAGACAGCGCGCTGCGCTATCGCCGCAGCCACGAGGTCGTTCAGATCCTGCGGCAAGCCTGGACCCGCGACACGATCGATCACGACGGTGAAATCTACCAGTTCAAGGGCGTGCCCACCGATCCCGCCAAACCCTACCAGCAGAACGGCGGACCGCTTTTGTACTTCGGCGGCTATTCCCCGGACGCGCTCGAACTCTGCGGTGCGCAATGTGATGTCTATCTGATGTGGCCCGAACCCAAGAAGCAGCTTGCCGAGCGCATGCGCGCTGTCCATTCCCGCGCCGAGGCGCATGGTCGGACGCTGGATTACGGGCTTCGCGTCCACATGATCGTGCGCGAGACCGAAGCCGAGGCCCGCGAATACGCCGAGCACCTCGTCAGCCGGCTGGATGACGAATACGGCCGGTTGATCCGCGAACGCGCGCACGATTCGACCAGCCTCGGCGTCAGTCACCAGGCCCGGGCGCGCGAACTGGCCGACCAGTTCGGCTATGTCGAGCGGCATCTGTGGACTGGCATCGGCCGCGCACGGTCGGGCTGCGGTGCGGCTTTGGTCGGGTCGGTGGACCAGATCCTGTCCGAGATCGAGGAGTACCGCCGGATGGGCATCCGGTCCTTCATCTTCTCGGGCTACCCGCATCTAGACGAGGCCGAGCATTTCGGCCGTCTCGTCCTGCCGCATCTGGAAACCTGCTCGCTTCCGCACGAATATGGCCGTGTTCCGGCCCAAACGCCGGCGACGCCACTCGGGAACGGAGAACGCAGGTGACTGACATGGAACGCGTCGAGATCGCCGACGATCTGAGCTTCAGCCGGATCGTCTACGGCATGTGGCGCCTGGCGGACGATCCGGACATCTCGACTGGTCATGTCCGGGCCAAGGTCGAGGCCTGTCTGGATCAGGGCATCACCACGCTGGATCAGGCCGATATCTATGGCGGCTACGAAGGCGAGGCCCTGCTGGGCGCCGCCTTTCGCGAAGCGCCGGGACTGCGCGACCGGGTCGAGCTGGTCACAAAATGTGACATCGTGGCACCGATGGGCCGCCACGGTGCGGCACGGGTCAAGTATTACGACACCACGCCCGGCCATATCCGCGCCTCGGTCGAACAATCCCTCAAGGACCTGACGACCGACCGGATCGACGTGCTGCTGCTGCACCGCCCCGACCCGATGATGGATGCCGACGAGACCGGCCCGGTGCTGGACGCCCTTGTCGAGGCGGGCAAGGTCCGCGCCATCGGGGTGTCGAACTTCCGTCCGTGGGACGTCGAGCTTTTGCAGAGCCGGATGGATCAGCCGCTGGTGACGAACCAGATCGAGCTGAGCCTGGCCGCGCATGAGCCTTTTACCAACGGCGATGTCACCACCATGCAGCGTGACCGCACGCCGATCATGGCCTGGTCGCCGCTGGGCGGCGGCTCGCTGTTTGCGGCGTCCGACCCCGCCCTGACCGCCGAACTGAAGACGCTCGCCGAACGCGAGGGCACTGACATGGCCGCCATTGCGGTGGCGTGGCTGCTGGCCCACCCGGCGACGATCCTGCCGGTGATGGGGACAAACAACCTCGACCGCATCGCGAGGCTATCGGACGCGCTGCGCGTCAAGCTGGACCGGCAGGATTGGTTCGTGCTGTATCAGGCGGCATTGGGGCGCGAGGTCGCCTAGAGGCGCAAGCCATCCGCGCCGAACCAATGCTCATCCGCCGGGTCGTGGACCAGTGAAAGGTTCTCGCCGCGCGTTGGCGTGAGCTGCCCCGGAAGCAGCGCAAGGATCGGCTGATCCTTGTCCGTCCGCGCGTGGATCAGCGTCTCGGCGCCGAGATTTTCGGCCATGTCGACCGTCACCGCCAATCCGCCGTCTGCCAATCGCAGATGCTGCGGGCGGACACCCATGACACGGCCGTCCTCGGCTTCGATGAAGTTCATCCGCGGCGCGCCGATGAAACCCGCCACAAACCTGTTCGCGGGCTTGTTGAAGAGGTTCAGCGGCGTGTCGACCTGTTCCACCACCCCCGCGCGCAGGACCACGATCCGGTCGGCCATCGTCATCGCCTCGATCTGGTCGTGGGTGACGTAGATCATCGTCTTGCCCAGCCGTCCGTGCAGCGCGGCCAGTTCGGCGCGCATCGTTCCGCGCAACTCGGCGTCGAGGTTCGACAAGGGCTCGTCCAGCAGAAAGGCCGTCGGTTCGCGAACGATGGCGCGGCCGATGGCGACGCGCTGGCGCTGGCCGCCGGATAGCTGGCCGGGGCGGCGATCCAGAAGCGGGCCGATCTCCAGCATCCGGGCCGCTTCCTCGATCCGGCTTGCGATCTCGGCCTTGGGCATGCGGGTGTTTTCCAGACCGAAGGCCATGTTCTGACGCACCGACATATGCGGGTAGAGTGCATAGGACTGGAAGACCATCGCCAGCCCCCGGTCGGCGGCTGACACCCGCGTGACGTCCTTGCCGTCGATGAGGATGTGGCCCGATGTCGGCTGATCGAGGCCGGAGATCAGCCGCAGCAGCGTCGATTTGCCGCAGCCCGATGGGCCGACGAAGACGACCAGTTCGCCCTCGGGGATGTCCAGCGACACGTCGCGGATCACCTCGACCGCGCCGAAGCTTTTCACGATGTTTTCTAGCGTGATGGCGCCCATTATTTCAGTCCCGTTCCGGCGATCCCAGCGGTGATGAAGCGTTGCAGAAAGACGAAGACCAACACGACGGGGATCATCGCGACCACGGTCATCGCCAGGATGAAGTGCCATTGCACGTTCAGCTCGCCCGCATAGGAATTGAGGCCGATCTGCAGCGTGTAAAGCTCGCGCCGCGACAGCACCACCAGCGGCCACAGAAAGTCGTTCCAGCGCCACACGACGGAAAAGATCGCGAGCACCGCAAGCGCCGGTGCGGCCAGCGGCAGGACGATCCGCCAATAGATCTGCCATTCGCTCGCATGATCCATCCGCGCGGCTTCAAGCAATTCGTCGGGGATGGTCAGCATGTACTGCCGCAGCAGGAACACGCCCGTCGGCGTCGCAACCGTGGGCAGGATCACGCCCCAGAGGTTGTTGATCAGTCCGACCGCAGAGACCACGGAATAGAGAGGCACCAGAATCACCGACAGCGGCACCATCAGCGTCGCGACGATCAGCAGCATCACGGCGTTGCGTCCGCGAAATTCGTATTTCGACAGGGCAAAGGCCGCCATAGAGTTCGTCAGTAGCGTGATGATCGTCGCCATAACAGTGACATAGACCGAATTCCTGAGAAACAGCACGAAGTCGAATTGCAGGAATGGCTGGGTATAATTCTCGGTCGCAAAATCCATCTGCCGGACCGGTGTCCGGTCGTTGATGTTGATCTTCAGCGGCTCTGCATCCGGTTGATCCGGCGGCACCATCTGCGCGACGATGCCGACGCGGCGCAGTTCTGCCATGGTAACAGTGATGCCATCCTCCAGCGTCACCTCGAACAACGGCTTTGCCTGATCGCCGAGCATCGTCGTTTCCTGCGCGTAGGGCAGGATCGTCGGCGGGAATTCGGCCAACCCGGCAGGTGTCTTGAAGCTGGACAGAACCAGCCAGACCGCGGGGCCGAACATCAGGATCGTGCCCCCGATCAGCCAGACCCAGGTGGCGATGTCGGTCCAGTGCCAACCGTGCCCGTCCCCGGTGGCACCCCGCCTGCGGGTGAGGAAGCGGATCATTTCGCGCCACTCCGCCGCGAGAGATACAATTGCAGCAGCGTGAGCACGATCAGCACGCAGGCCATCAGGATCGATGCCGCGGCGGCCAGCCCGGGATTGCGCAGCAGGTTCGCGAACCCGACCTCATAGATATATTGCGTCATGAACATGGTGGACGTGCCCGGACCGCCGCCGGTCAGCACATAGGCCTCGTCGAAGATCTGCACCGCGCGGATCAGCGACAGCACGATGACGACCAGCAGGTTCGGCATCAGCAGGGGCAGGGTGATGCGCCAGAAGACGCGGAACGGACGCGTGCCATCCATTTCGGCCGCCTCGTAGAGGTCGCGCGGGATCGCCTGCAATCCGGCGAGCAGGATCAAAGTGTAGAACCCCATATGGGCCCAGACCGAAACGCCGACGGCAGCGACGAAGGCCCACAGCCGGTCTGTCAGCCAGTTGACGGGTTCCAGCCCCAACTCGACCATGAACAGGTTCGCAAGGCCCTGTCGTTGCAGGATCCACTTCCAGATCAGCCCGACGACGACCGGCGACAGCAGCACCGGGAAGAAGAACACGGCGCGCCAGAACCCCTTGCCGGGCAATGCGCGGTTCAGGATCAGCGCGGTGATCAGCGCGGCCAGCGTCATCACCGCGACCTGGAAGAACACGAAGCGCGCCGTGTTGCTGACCGCGATCCAGAACATGTCGTCGCGGCAGGAGTTCGGGTCGAGGTAGTTTCCGCAATCGAGCAGCCGGGCATAATGGTCGGCACCGACCTGCGGGCGGTCGGAAAGGAAAAACTCGGTTCCGCCGGTCGTCGAGTAAAGAAGATTGATGACCAGCGGCACCAGAACGAAGATGCCGAAGATCGCCATGTTGGGCAGCAGGAACAGCGCGATCATGCCGCGCTGCCCGGTCAGGCGCTGCCAGGCGGACAGCGGAACATCCGTCGCCCGCGCAAGCCACCGCAGGGGGGCGGTGACGACCGCCCCCGCCGAGGTGGCGGGTCTCATTTCGTCTGGTCCGCCGCAGCGACCTGTTCGGCGATATCGCTGTCGATGCGTGCGAAGATGTCTTCGACCGCCATTTCGCCCGCCATCGCCTGGCTGATGCGGTTGACCATGCCGCCATAGACCGCATTGGCGTAACGCCAGGCGGGCATTGCGTTCGCTTCGGGCATGATCGTGCCGGTGAAGCCGACAAATGCTTCCAGCGCGGCCTTGGCGCTTGGGTCTTCCGTCTGGAAGTTCAGGCCGCCTGCCTCGACCACGCCCTTGTGGGCGGGCAGGAACAGAGTGCGTTCCGAGAATTCCTTGACGATGTCTTCACGCGCGAGGAAGTCCATCACCTTGCCGACATCCTCGGGGTTCTGCGTGTACTTGATCCCGACCAGCGCCGCGCCACCCGGCAGGCCCGTGCAGCCCGCGTCGCCGCAGGGAGAGCCAATGGCGACCCAGTCGAAAGCATCGCCGATCTTGGTCGACAGGTTCGCGATCTGCCAGCTGCCCGAATAGTACAGCGGAATGTTGGCGTTGATGAACTCGTCTGCGCCGGGGATGTAGGTCGTGCCCGCCGCGCTGACCCAGACGTCGCGCAGGTTCTTGCCCTCGTCCGTCCATTGCACGAGCTGAGTGATGAACGCCTTGGCCGCATCGTCCAGCGGTGCGGGCTTGCCGTCCTCGCCGACCAGATTGGCCCCGTAGGAGATCATCGGTCCGGTGATCCGGTGCCCAGATCGGTCGATCGAGAAGGCGCCGGCAGTCTGCTGGCTTTCCTGGACCTGCGTTGCGGCCTCGACCCATTCCTCCCAGGTCGCGCCTTCACCGGGCATGGCGACGCCTGCCTGTTCGAACAGGGTCGCGTTGGCGAAGCCGCCGGTCAGGGTCAGCTGGGTCATGAAGCCCGGGATGATGTCACTGTCGTCAGGACGCATCCAGTCGAACTGGTCGCCGAAATTCGTGCGCCAGTATTCGGGGTCCTCGACATAGTCGGTGAGATCCAGCCAGTGTTCAGCCTGTTCCTTGAGGTTGGTGACACGCGCGATGTCTGGGCCTTCGCCTGACGCGAGCTGGATCGGCAACTGCTCCATGATCACCTGGTAGGCGACGTTGTCGAGCGTCACATTGATGTCGGGGTTCTCCTCCATGAAGCGGTTCAGCAGGTCCTGCATCACCTCGCCCTCGATCCCGTCGGAATACCACATCATGCGGACCTCGCCCGCCTGCGCGCCCGCGCCCAGCAGCGCCAGCACTGATGCGGTGGCGAGCATCCTTGCCCTGTTCATCATTAAAAACTCCTCCCCGTGTTACGGCGTCCGGTCTGCTGCCGGTGCCAACGTCCGTCTCTCCCCCGCAAGCGTCCAGTCGTCTGGATCAAGCTTGCGTCCCTGTGCCGTGACCGTGCCGTCCACGTGGAAGGCGACCGGTCCGTAATCCGGGTCGGAAACCAGAATGGTGCCATCCTCTGCGGTGGTCAACTTGAGCCCGCCGAAGCGGTCGCGCATCGCCTGCGCGCTGTCGATGCCGTCCGCCAAGCGGATGATCCAGGACCCGTCACGTCCCGACTGACGCAATTCGCAGCCTGCGCTCGGGCCGCTCATGACGCGGGTCAACGGCGTCGCTGCAGAAATCAGCAGCCCGGAGCCTGCCTGCGCTGCGGCGGCCGTCGCGTCCTCCAGCAGCCAATCGTCGAAGACCGATGCGGGAAACCACGCATGGGTCAGGTCGGGCTGCGGGGCCACGCCGTCGAAAACGACGATCGCAAGGCCGCGATATTGCTGCACTCGCGGGATCGAGGCCGATCCGCCCCAGTAGGATGGCCGGCCGTAGCCCGACTGGATCAATTCACCCGGATGGTTGATCCAGACCTGCGCCTGCGGATCGGTGCCGATCCGCGCATGGATCAGCGTTTCCTGATAGCCCCACTCGCCCCAGCGATAGCGCGCGGTTGATCCCATCGCTGTTCCGCGGGTCTTCCAGTGATAGAGATGCGCGAATCGCCCTTCGCCTTGGGTGAAGCACCATTCCTGGCCGTCGTCATGGTCCCACACCGCACGCGCGCGCAGATCGGGCAGTGCAAGCCCGTGATCGCGCAAGCAGAGCGCCAGTTGCGGAACACAGTGGAAGCGCGCTCCATAGCTGCCCGCGCCCCACAACATCCGGGCGATGGCCGACAGTTCCAGCGTCGCACCCGCGCGCAGGGTATGCTCGTAGCTGCGGCCCTGCGCCGCGGTCAGCACACCCTGATGCGCGCTGTTGGCCACGATCTCGACCAGCCGCGCTATGCCACATCCCGCGCGGTCGCGGATGTCGGCGTCCGGCGCTAGGGCAAAAAGCGCGCACAGGCCCTTGAGGTCGATCGGGAAATAGGGGGCCGAGTTGAATTCGGCCATCTCCGCTTCCTCGAAATGGTCGAGCCAGGCCCGCACCCGGTCGCGGCCCACCGCCGACTGGTCCACGCCGCTGCGACCCGAGCGGCGGAAGGTCGCGTCGGGCAGCAGGTGGCCGGCCAGATAGGCGGCGGTGTGGAACAGCAGCGCGTGGTTTTCGCTGAAATACCACTGCACATCGTTGCCAGGCTCATCCATCCAGTAGCGGTAGGCCAGGATCGTTTCGTCGATCCTTGGCAGCGTGTCGGGCGCCAACCCGTCCGCAAAGCGCATCCGCGACCATAGCAGCGGAACCAGCGCGAAATCGGCGCAGTCCCAGCACTCTTCGATCGTCGGCAACACACGCAGGATCATGTCGTCGGCGGGAAGGCCGCAGGCCAGGCGCGCCAGCGCGCAGACGGTGTCGGGTTCGGCCTTTTCGGCGACGGCCCTCAACGCCTCGTCCTGTCGGGCGCGCGACTCGGTTGGGGCGGGTCCGGCGGGATGGGCAATCTCGACCCCCAGGGTGCGGGTCGCGGTGAAACCCTGCGTGGTCAATGTGACGTGGAAATGGCGGAAATCGGCCGGGAAGTCCTCGGCCTGACCGAGCACCAGCCGCTCAGACCCGGCGGGCAAGGCAAGGCGCCGGTCCATCCGTTCGTGCGACATGAAATCGCCCTCGACCCGGATCGAGAGGTCGGCGTCCGCCTGGGGCGCAATCGGCCAGACCAGGGACACCGCGCCGCCGGCATAGGCGGGGCGATCGAAATGCACCTGGTCCAGCATCGATTCGACATGGCGAACGGTTTCGCCCGGGATGCCGGGGAAGGGCAGGGCGGCTTGAACCTCTGGCCCCTCCAGCCAGTCGAGGCGGATGAAGAAGCGGGTGTCGCGCTCTGCCAGGTCGTCGAAGAAGACCTCGATCCGGTTCTCACCCGCAACCAGCTCGGCCTCGAACTCCATCGCGGTGGCGTAGTTGCGGATATAGGGCGCGCACCACGCGACCTGAGCGCCATTGATCCGCATGACAGCGCCGCCGCAGGTGACCAGCCGCAACCGCGCACGGCCGGGTTCTGCGGCGATCACCCCGCCAGTGGCATGGGCCGCGATCCGCGTCGGCCGGAACCAGAAGCCCGACAGGTCGAGGAAATCCTGGCCAAAGGGCAGCCAGTTGCGCGCCTGCGTGGCATCGCCCCAGGGCGCGGGCTCGCGGTCGCGGTAGCGGGCGGCGAATTCAGTGCGGCACGGATATTCGTGCGGGATGAAGTTCTGGTCCTTGGTCAGGAAGAAGAACGGGTCCATTTCCCCGTGCAGCGGTTGGTCGAGCGTATCGAACCGTTCCTCGCTGATCGCCGAGACGGTCCAGAACCGCAGCGCCTGACCGGGCGACAGTGCGGCGGCGGGGGCGAATGCGGTGCTCATCGAAGCGCGCTCACCGGCACGGGATCGACATCGCCATAGGCCTGATTCTCGCCGGTCATGCCCCAGACGAAGGCATAGGGTCCGGTCCCCGCGCCCATGTGGATCGACCAAGCGGGCGACAGGACGACATCGCCATTCTGCACGACCAGATGGCGGGTATTGTCGGGCCGACCCATGAAGTGGAACACGCGATCCTCGGGCGCGAGGTCGGTGTAGCAATAGGCCTCCATCCGCCGCTCGTGCAGATGCGGGGGCTGGGTGTTCCAGATTTGGCCCTGCGGCACGTCGGTTATGCCCATCAGCAGCAGGCAGGACGGCCCGACCTCCGGATGGATGTACATGCGCAGCTCGCGGTAATTGCCGCGGTCACGCTCGCCGAAACTGATCTGCTTGCTTTCGGCGCGGGTGACCACGCGCGTCGGGTGATCAGCGCCGGCGGGGACCGAATTCAGATAGAACCTGGCCGGTTTGGCCGGATCGTCGCTGCCCAGCGTGACCGAGCGGCTGCCGCGCCCGATATAAAGGCAATCGCGTCCCGCCACGGTCATCCGCTGTCCGTCGACTTCGGCCCATCCCGGTCCACCAAGATTGGCGATCCCGGCCTCGCGTGCGGTGAAAAACAGTTCGGTTCCGACATCGGCCCCGTCGACGAAGCGAAGTGGTTGGTCCGTCGGCACCGCGCCGCCGACGATCATCCGATCCAGATGTGTGTACGTCATCCGCAACTCGCCCGGCCGGAACAGCCCCTCGACCATGAATTCGGCCCGCAGCCTGTCGGTGCCCATGTGATCGATCTCGCCCGGTCCGGCGCCGTATCGCACGTCCATCATGTGGTCTCCTTCACCTTCAGCGCCTCGACCAGTGCGAGGATCGCCAGCGACTGCCCGTAGCCCGTGGGCTGGATGGGGATGTCGCGGTAGAATTGCAGATCGTGGCCCATCCGCGTGCCATAGCTGACGCCGCCGACCACCCCGTCAGGTCCGATCTGACGCAGAACTGCATCGACAGCGCGCAGGCCCGCGTCACGCCATGTCGCGTCGCCGACGCCGAGACGTGCGGCTTTCAGCAGACCGTACGCAAAACCCGCCGTGGCACTGGTTTCCTCATAGCTGGCGGCATCGTCCAGAAGCGTGTGCCAGGCACCGCTTGGGGCCTGCAACGGCAGCAATGCGGCCGCCTGATCCCGCAACAGCGCGGTCAGATGGGACCGCGCGCCCGGTTCGATCTCGGCCAGTTCGGGCAGGTCGATCAGGCAGGCGGTCACCCAGGCATTGCCCCGCGCCCACCGGGCACGGGCGAAGTTGTGCCGCCCTTCGAAGGTCCAGCCGTGAAACCACAGCCCCGTTTCGCGGTCCGTCAGAAACTGAGCGTGGACCAGAAACTGCCGAACGGCCTCGTCCACCAGATCCCGGCGGCCCGAGGCCTGTCCGTAACTTGCCAGAAACAGCGCCATCATGAACAGCGTGTCGTCCCACAACTCGCCCGCGTTCAGCTTGTCCGAAACATCATGCTGAAAGCCACCGAACGGGGTGCGCGGCGCGTCCTGCATCACGCGCTCGGCCCAGTCCTCCAGCACGGCGCCATGCCGCGGATCGCGGGTCTCGCGCCACAGGATCGACAGGGCCAGCATAGGGGCGGTTGTATTGACGTTCAGGCCCGGCAGTCTGCGGTCCAGCGCACGATCGTACCATTCGGTCAGGCGCCGCCCAAGCGCGGGGTCCTTGCCGCGTGCCAGCCAAAGCTGCGCCAGACCGTAAAGACCGACGCCCTGCGGCCATTCCCACGCGTCGAAGCTGATGTAATCGCCGCTGGACCCATCGAGGTTAGGCTCATCGAACCGCCCGTCATGGCGCAGGCTCTCAAATCCCGAAACGAGCGTTTCCAACGCGGCCTCGATGGCGCTTCGATCCCTCATCAAGCGCCTCCCCGCGCTTAGTCCCGACCGCAGGAAAGCGCCGCACGCGCCGATTGCACAACATGTAAATCTTTTGCACATTCGACCCATGCGTCCCGATGGCAAGCGAGCCCGCATCTCCCCCCGTGTCCGGCTGACGGATATCGCAGAGCGCTGCGGCGTCTCGACCGCGACGGTGTCCCGGGCGCTGTCGCGGCGCGGCTATGTCGAGGCAGACCTGTCCAGGCGCATCCACGCGGTCGCCGTAGAGTTAAACTATCCGCTGCCCTCATCGCAGGCCGGACGACGGGTGCTGCTGGCGGCGTCGGGCCCGGCGATGGTGGATTTCGCGCGAAGCCAGTTCACGCTTCATGTCCTGCAGGGCATCCGCGACCGTTGCGCAGTGCTGGGAATGGAGGTCGAGACACGCCAGACCGAGGGCCCGGCCGAGGTTGCGCGCCTGCTGGACGAAGGGCAGGGTGCCGCCGATATCGCTGGCCTGTTGCTGTTGACCCTGGACGATCCGGAAATCCTCGATCGTGCCTTCGCCGCCGAAAAGCCCGTCGTTCTGGTCAACGGCGACGATCCGATGATGCGGCTGTCCTCGGCCGCGCCCTGCAACCGATCGGCCGCCGCGCTGGCGACGCAGCATCTGCGCGCGCTTGGGCATCGGCGGATTCTGTTCCTGACTTGCCCGGGCAGGCGAACGATCGCACGGCGGTTGGACGGCTGGCGTGACGCGATGGGTGCCGATCACGACCCGGCGCTGGTCTGCGAGGTAGCGGATTGGCGCGCCGATCTGGCGACGCAGACGGTGGCGCGGCGGCTGGGCCGGCGCGATTTCACCGCGATCCTCGCCTCGGGTGACGCGCTGGCCATGGGGGCGTATGCGGCGCTGGCGGGCGCTGGTCTGCGCATCCCGGACGACGTTTCGATCATGTCCATCGATGGTCTTCCGCAGGCCGAACTGATGGACCCGCCGCTCAGCACCATCGCGATCCCGATGCGCGCGGTCGGGGCCACTGCGTTGGATCTTTTGTGCGATACGATTGCCGACCCGCACGCGCCCGCCCGGCGGGTCGAGCTGGCCTGCCGGCTGGTGCGCCGCGGGTCCGACGGGAAGACGCCGAAATGATGTGCGATCTTGCGCCCGTGTCAGCGAAGGACTAAGGCCCGGCCCAAGCGAGATGGAGGTTCCGATGGCCAAAGATGGCGGCAGCGATCGTCACCCGCGCACACGCGCCGTGCATGACGGCATTCGCCGCAGCCAGTACGGCGAGATGGCAGAGGCGATCTTCCTGACCCAGGGCTTCGTCTATGACAGCGCCGAACAGGCCGAGGCCCGCTTCATCGAAACCGGTCCCGACGAGTTCATCTATGCCCGCTACGGCAACCCGACCAGTCGCATGTTCGAGGATCGGATGGCGGCACTGGAAGGCACCGAGGACGCCTTTGCCACGGCCAGCGGTATGGCCGCCGTCAATGGCGCGATGTTCTCGCTCTGCGCACCTGGCGATCACGTCGTCGCGGCGCGCGCACTGTTCGGGTCCTGCCTCTATGTCCTTGATTTGCTGTCCAAGTTCGGGGTCGAGATCACCTATGTCGACGGCACCGATCTGAACCAGTGGCAGGACGCGATCCGGCCCGGAACCAAGGCGGTGTTCTTCGAGACCGTCTCGAACCCGACGCTGGAAGTGATCGATATCAAGGCCGTCGCCGACCTGGCCCATGCTGCCGGTGCGATAGTCGTCTGCGACAACGTCTTCGCGACCCCGGTCTTCTCGCGTGCTGTGGAACTGGGCGCCGATGTCGTCGTCTATTCTGCGACCAAGCATATCGATGGCGGTGGGCGTGCGTTGGCCGGCGTCGTTTGCGGAACGCGCGACTACATCCGCACGGTGCTGGAGCCTTACCTGAAGCACACCGGCGGCGCGATCAGCCCTTTCCATTCCTGGCTGATGCTGAACGGATTGACGACGATGGACCTGCGCGTGCGCGCCCAGGCCGAGGGTGCGGCCACGATCGCAGGCGCGCTGCAGGGTCACAATCGGCTGACGCGGTCCATCTATCCGGGTCTGGCCGATCACGCACAGCATGCTTTGGCGATGGAACAGATGGGGTCGGGCGGGACGATGATCGCGTTCGAGCTGGAAGGGGGCAAGGATGCCGCCTTCGCAGCGCTGAACCGGCTGAAGCTGATTTCGATCTCGAACAATCTCGGCGACGCGAAATCGATCATCACCCATCCGGCGACGACGACCCACCAGCGTCTGTCCGAAGAAGCGCGCGCGGCACTGGGCATCACACCGGGCCTCGTCCGTCTGTCCGTGGGCCTGGAGCATCCGGGCGATCTGATCGACGATCTGCAGAGCGCGCTTCAGTAGAAGCCAGAGCGTGGGCCGCGCGGATTGACCTAACGAGTTGGATTCACGCGGCCGATGCCTATATACCCGTCACGAGTCCCGACAGGAGCCGCCCCGATGACCGAGACGCGCCCGCTGACCCCGGCCTATCCGTTTCTCGCCCGCGATTATGACGGCGATTTTCGGGTCGATGACCAGTACCGGGCCAGTCTTCCGGATCTGCAAAACGGCCCTGCGAGCCTGATCGTCGGTGCGCGCGCGCCGATCCAGCATGTCGGCATTTCCAACTTTCGCCTGCCGATCCGCTACCGCACCCGCGAGGGTGGCGAGCTGACGCTGGAAACCAGCGTGACCGGGACCGTCAGCCTGGAAGCCGATCGCAAGGGCATCAACATGTCGCGGATCATGCGGTCCTTCTATGCACATGCCGAACATGAGTTCAGCGTGAAGGTGCTGGAAGCCGCCTTGGCCGACTACAAGTCGGATCACGACAGTCTGGACGCCCGCATCCTGATGCGCCTCAGCTATCCGATGCGGGTCAACTCGCTCCGCTCGGGCCTGTCGGGCTGGCAGTATTATGACATCGCGCAGGAGGTGGTCGAACGGCAGGGCCAGCGCTTGCGCATTGCGCATCTGGACTATGTGTATTCCTCGACCTGCCCGTGTTCACTGGAATTGTCAGAACATGCGCGAGAATCGCGCGGCCGGCTGGCGACGCCGCATTCGCAGCGCTCAGTTGCACGGATCGCGGCGGTGATGCTGGGAACGGAAAAGGTCTGGTTCGAGGATCTGATCGATCTGTGCCGTCGTGCCGTGCCGACCGAGACGCAGGTGATGGTCAAGCGCGAAGACGAACAGGCCTTCGCCGAACTGAACGCCTCGCAGCCGATCTTCGTCGAGGACGCGGTCCGCGCATTTGCCCGCGAATTTCAGGACGATCCGCGCTTCGGCGATTTTCGCGTCATCGCCAGTCACCAGGAATCATTGCATTCCCATGACGCGGTCAGCGTCCTGACCGAAGGTCCGACTTTCGAACAGCATAGTCTGGATCCCGCGCTGTTCGCGGGGATGCGGGTCTGATCCTGACGGCGTGCGCCGCGCGGGAACAAGTCAGGAACATTTGCTTTTCATGCCGCGTCTGCGCGGCTAGGATGCATCCATGAGCCATTTCGACGATACCGATGCTTTTGAGGCTGCTGCGGTGCCGCTGTCGCAGCGTGCCGTCGCGGCCCGACCCCAACCCTATATGGATGGGTTGAATGCGGCGCAGCGCGCGGCGGTCGAGGCGCTGGACGGTCCGGTGCTGATGCTGGCAGGCGCCGGGACCGGCAAGACCCGCGCGCTGACGACGCGGATCGCTCATCTGCTGACGCTGGGCCGGGCGCGGCCGGGCCAGATCCTTGCCGTGACCTTCACCAACAAGGCCGCGCGCGAGATGAAAGAGCGGATCGGCCGCCTGCTGGGCGAGACGGTCGAGGGGATGCCATGGCTCGGGACCTTTCACTCGATCAGCGTGAAGATCCTGCGCCGCCATGCCGAACTGATCGGCAACGGCGAACTGCATCTGAAGCCCAGCTTCACCATCCTCGACACCGACGACCAGATCCGGCTGCTGAAACAGTTGATTGCGGCCGAGAACATCGACGAAAAGCGCTGGCCCGCCCGGCAATTGGCGCATCTGATCGACGGCTGGAAAAACCGTTGCCTGACGCCCGCCAAGCTGCCGAAGGGTGAGGCGCAGGCGTTCGACGGGCAGGGCGGCAAGCTCTACACCGCCTACCAGGATCGGCTGCTGACGCTGAACGCGGTCGATTTCGGCGATCTGCTGATGCATTGCGTGACGCTGTTTCAGGCGCATCCCGACGTCTTGAAACAGTGGCAGGACCGCTTCCGCTATATCCTCGTGGACGAATATCAGGACACGAACGTCGCCCAGTACATGTGGCTGCGTTTGCTGGCGCAGGCGCACCAGAACATCTGCTGCGTGGGCGACGACGATCAGTCGATCTATGGCTGGCGCGGGGCCGAGGTTGGCAACATCCTGCGGTTCGAGAAGGACTTTCCCGGCGCGCAGGTGATCCGGCTTGAACAGAACTACCGGTCTACGCCGCATATCCTCGCCGCTGCGTCCGGTCTGATCGCAGCGAATGCCGGGCGTCTTGGCAAGACACTCTGGACCGATGAAACGGATCAGGGCGCGCCGGTTCGCCTGATCGGCCACTGGGACAGCGAGGCCGAGGCGCGCTGGATCGGGGAGGAGATCGAGGCGTTCCAAGGCGGCCACAGGGCCAGTGTCGGTCGCACCAGCTTGAATGATATCGCGATTCTCGTGCGGGCGTCCCATCAGATGCGGGCGTTCGAGGATCGCTTCATGACGATCGGTCTGCCCTATCGCGTGATCGGGGGACCGCGCTTCTATGAACGCGCCGAAATCCGCGACGCGATGGCCTATTTCCGTCTGGTGGTCAGCCCCGCCGACGATCTGGCGTTCGAGCGGATCGTGAACACCCCCAAGCGTGGCCTTGGCGACAAGGCAATCCAGACGGTGCAGGGTGCCGCGCGCAAGGCGGGGGTGACGCTGCTGGAAGGGGCGAAGATCGCGGTCGACGACGGTCTGCTGTCCGGCAGGGGCGCGAACAGCCTGCGCGACTTTGTCGCCCTGATTGGTCGCTTCCACGCCGAGGCGCTGGACGACACCAACCATGTCGAACTGGCCGAGCGAGTGCTGGACGAATCCGGCTATACCGCGATGTGGCAGAACGACAAGTCGCCGGATGCGCCGGGCCGGCTCGACAACCTCAAGGAACTGGTCAAGGCGCTGGAAGAGTTCGACAACCTTCAGGGCTTTCTGGAGCATGTCGCCCTGATCATGGACCGTGACGAGGGCGAAACGACCGAAGAGGTCAGCATCATGACACTGCACGCAGCGAAGGGTCTGGAGTTCCCGGTCGTGTTCCTTCCGGGATGGGAAGACGGGCTTTTTCCCAGCCAGCGCAGCATGGACGAGAACGGCACCAAGGGGCTCGAGGAGGAACGGCGACTCGCCTATGTCGGCATCACGCGTGCTGAACGACTGGCGACGATCAGTTTCGCAGGCAACCGGCGCATGTACGGGCAATGGCAAAGTTCGATGCCCTCGCGCTTCGTGGACGAGCTGCCGGAAGATCATGTCGAGGTGCTGACGCCGCCGGGCCTCTACGGCGGCGGCTACGGCGCAGCGATGGCCTTTGCCGGCGCCAATGCCGGGACCGAGATGCACGACCGTGCGGCCAAGGCCGACGTCTACAATTCACCCGGCTGGAAGCGGATGCAGTCCCGTGCGGCCGAGCGCAAGGCACCCGCCCATCGCACGCCGGTCATCATCGACGCCGAACCCGCGTCGAAATTTACCGTCGGCGACACCGTAGAGCATCCGAAATTCGGCACGGGCGAGATCATGGGCATTGCCGAGGATACGCTGACGATCCGTTTCGATGTCGGCTTCAAGAACGTGAAGGCGGCATACGTGCAGGTGCCTGGCAGCGCCGACGACGTGCCGTTCTAAGCCATCGCCGCGTTTTATTGGAGCAACTGGCCCTGTAGCGAATTCGGTGCGCTGGCGAGGATGCGAACGCGTACAAGATCACCGACCTTCGCCTGCGGCGCATCTACGAAGACCGAATGCAGGTAGTCGGACTTGCCGACCATCTGTCCTGGCTCGCGACCCGGTTTCTCGAACAGCACGCCGACCTCGCGCCCGACCATCGATTCCTGCGCCTCGCGCTGCTGGCGTGACAGCAGCGCCTGCAATTCGTGCAGGCGAGCGTCGGCGACCGAAGGCTCGACCTCGGCCCGGTCTGCGGCGGGGGTGCCGGGACGCGGCGAGTATTTGAAGCTGAACGCAGTGGCGAAGCCCACCCGTTCGATCAGGTCCAGCGTCGCGCGGTGATCGTCGTCGGTCTCACCCGGGAAGCCGGCGATGAAGTCGCTGGTCAGCAGAATGTCGGGCCGTGCCGCGCGGATCCGGTCGATCAGGCGCAGATACTGTTCGGCCGTATGCTTGCGGTTCATCGCTTTCAGCACCCGGTCGCTGCCCGACTGAACCGGCAGATGCAGATAGGGCATCAGCTTCGGTTCCGCCCCATGTGCTTCGATCAGGTCGTCGGCCATGTCGTTCGGATGGCTGGTCGCATAGCGGATCCGGTCCAGCCCGTCGATCTCGGCCAGCGCCCGGATCAGGCGTCCCAGACCCCATTCGCGGCCATCCGCGCCTTCGCCGTGCCAGCCGTTGACGTTCTGGCCCAGCAGCGTGATTTCGCGCACGCCGCGAGCGACCAGATCGCGTGCTTCGGTCAGGATACGCGGGGCAGGGCGGCTGACCTCGGCCCCACGAGTATAGGGCACGACGCAGAAGGCGCAGAACTTGTCGCAGCCTTCCTGCACGGTCAGGAAGGCCGTTGGCGTCCGGCGGGTCGCGGCCCGCGCGGGCAGGTGGTCGAACTTGTCTTCGGCTGGAAATTCGGTGACGACGGCAGGCGCCTCGCCCCGCGCCATCGCGGGCAGGCGATGATAGGCCTGCGGTCCGACGACCAGATCGACCAGCGGCATCCGGCGCGTGATCTCCTCGCCCTCGGCCTGCGCGACGCAGCCCGCCACGCCGATCTTCAGGTCGGGACGCTCGGCTTTCAGGGGCTTCAGTCGACCAAGATCGGAATAAAGCTTCTCGGCCGCCTTCTCGCGGATATGGCAGGTGTTCAGCAGCACCATGTCGGCCTGCGCCTGATCCTCGGTCAGCACATAGCCGTCCGCCGCCATCGCCTCGGCCATGCGCTGGCTGTCATAGACGTTCATCTGGCAACCATAGGTCTTGATGAACAGGCGTTTCGGGGTCGGGCTGGTCATGGGCAGCTCATCGCAAGGGAAGGCCGCCTGTTAGCCTATCCGGGCCATCTTGGAAAGATCGTCGCGGCACGGCGGTGTCCGCGGGGGGGGGGGTCACTTCGGTGTCGCGCGGTCGAAGGCACCTGCCGCCATTTCCTTGACGACGTATTCGGCCGCGCGCTGCCAGGATTGATCGGTATCGCCGCGAAAACTGAGATCGCCATATTTCACCAGCGCCCCGTCATCGAGCTCGACGATGGAGACATACATGGTGATGATCAGGCTGCTGGCCTTTTGAAGGCTGACGAACAGGGCCTGATCGGCGCCAGCATCACGCGCGACACCGAAGAGGCAGTCGGGCGTCGCCTGCGGACAGACCTGCGCCACCGTCTCGGGCGCGATCATCGTCTTTTCACCTGGCAGACCCTCGGCCAAGATCTCGGCCATCATCGTCTGGCGGCTGGCATGGTCGGCCCGTTGATCGCGCGCCTCGTTCGACGTGTCGAGCAGCTTGACGGGAAACACCGCCAGCGTCTCGGCTGCGCTGGCCCCGCTGGACGCCAGTATCAGCGCCGTCAGGGCGCCGGTCAGGATATGTCGCATCGGTTCCTCCCCCAATCGCACATCCGATCCTAACATTCCCGGACCAGCGTTGAAGCCATCCCTACGTCTGGCATTGCGGAGCGGTGGGGGCACGGCTAGCCTGCCCGCGCCATTCAGATGAGGACCCTGCCGATGAACAAACCGCAAAGCTGGGAAGCGCGTGCCGACGAATATTCGCTCTACGGGTTCACCGACCTGCCGAGCGTCCATCAGCGTGGCGCGGTGGTGCTGACCCATGGCGAGGGTCCCTACGTCATCGACACGAACGGCCGGCGTTACCTCGATGCCAATTCGGGGCTGTGGAACATGGTCGCCGGCTTCGACCACAAGGGCTTAGCCGAGGCTGCGAAGGCGCAATACGACCGCTTTCCGGGCTATCACGCCTTCTTCGGGCGGATGTCGGACCAGACCGTCATGCTGTCCGAAAAGCTCGTCGAGGTCTCCCCTTTCGAGCGTGGGCGCGTCTTCTATACCAATTCCGGCTCCGAGGCGAACGACAGCATGGTCAAGATGCTGTGGTTCCTGCATGCCTCTGAAGGCAAGCCCGAAAAGCGCAAGATCCTGACGCGCTGGAACGCCTATCACGGCGTCACTACCGTCTCCGCGAGCATGACGGGCAAGCCCTACAATTCGGTCTTCGGTCTGCCGCTGCCGGGCTTCATCCACCTGACCTGCCCGCATTACTGGCGCTTCGCCGAAGAGGGTGAGACCAAGGAGCAGTTCACCCAGCGTCTGGCGCGTGAGCTCGACGAGACGATCGAGCGCGAGGGCCCTGATACGATCGCGGGTTTCTTCGCCGAGCCGGTGATGGGCGCGGGCGGCGTGATCCCGCCCAGCGAGGGCTATTTCCAGGCGATCATGCCGATCCTGCGCAAGCACGGCATTCCGATGATCTCGGACGAGGTGATCTGCGGCTTTGGGCGAACGGGCAATACCTGGGGCTGTCAGACCTACGACTACATGCCGGACGCGATCATCAGCTCGAAGAACCTGACTGCTGGGCTGTTCCCGATGGGCGCGATCATCCTTGGTCCCGAGCTGGCCGATCGGGTCCAGGCCGCAGTCGAGAAGATCGAGGAGTTCCCGCATGGCTTCACCGCGTCGGGCCATCCGGTCGGCTGCGCGATCGCGCTGAAGGCGATCGACGTGGTGATGAACGAGGGGCTGGCGCAGAACGTCCGCGACCTGGCGCCGAAGATGGAGGCCGGTCTGCGCGCGATCATGGAGCGCAGCGATCACATTGGCGAATTGCGCGGCATCGGCTTCATGTGGGCGCTGGAGGCGGTGAAGGACAAGGCGACGAAGCAGCCTTTCGACGGCTCGCTGTCGGTCAGCGAGCGGATTGCCAACACCTGCACCGATCTGGGTCTGATCTGTCGTCCGCTGGGTCAGTCGATCGTGCTTTGTCCGCCCTTCATTCTGACCGAAGCGCAGATGGACGAGATGCTGGAGAAGCTGGAACAGGCACTGGTCAAGGTCTTCGCCGAGGTCGCCTGACCGCGCGTCCCGCGTCACTTGCGGGACGGTCTGCGCGCCTGTGCTGCGACCCAGGGTGCGGCGCCGGCGGTTTCGGTCACGGTGAGCAGCATCGGGCGTCCGTCCCGTATCTCGACCGCGACCGCACCGGTGCGGCGCAGGCTTTTCTGATCGAAGATCAGGCAGGCTGCACCTTGGGGCAGATCCGGGATGGCTTCTGTCGCGACCAGGATCGTCTGCGCGTGGCATTGCTGTGCCGCGCGTTCGCCTGAACCCTTCCCGGTGAAGTGCATCAAACGCCAGCCGTCTGGCAGTTCGGCCAGACGGTCGCGCCTGTCCCCGCTCCAGGCCGGCCGGGCTGCGGCCTGTTCCTGCGTGGCCATGTCGCCATCCTCGGACAGCCACGTGTCCACGACGAACGAGCCGCCGGACGGTTTCGACAGGCTGCGCCCCTCGGCGGTCATAAGCCCGACCCCCTCGCCTTCCGGCGCGATCAGGATCTGCGGCCGGCTGGTCGTCAACCACAGCCCGAACGCAGCGATCAGCATCGCCAGTCCCACGCTGGCGCCTGCAAGGGACGCGCTGCGCGTTCGCATCATCCCGCGTCGCCAGGACAGGATGGCGACGGTCGCGCCGAACCCCATCAGCGGAACCACCTGCCACGGTGGCAGCGGCACCGCACTGACGGCGCCGTTCAGACCGGCGATCCATTCGGCGATCCACAGCATCCAGCCGGTGCCGAGGCCCATCACCCAAAGCGCCGGACCGGCAAGGCCGATCGGCGCCAACAGCGCCGCGATGACCCCCATCGGCATCACCAGCGAACCCATCACCGGCACGACCAGCAGGTTCGCAAGAAGCCCGTAATGCGCCATGCGGCTGAAAAGTGCGGCGGCGATGGGCGAGGTCGCAAGCCCGGCCACCATCGATGAGATGATCAGCATCGCGACGGGCCGCAGCCAGAACGGCAGCTTCGGACCGACCTGGCGCCACGGCCCGTAGCAGAGGACCAGCGCCACTGTTGCGGCAAAGCTCATCTGGAAGCCGGGAGAGGTCACCGCCTCGGGGCTATACGCGAGGATGATCAGGGCCGCGATGGCAATGCTGCGCAAGGAGATCGCGCGTCGGTCGGCGAGGATCGCGCACAGCATCACCGCGACCATGACGAAGGCGCGCTCGGTCGCGACGCCGCCGCCTGACAGCCACAGATAGCCGGCCGCGGCCGCCAGCGCGACTGTCGCCGCGATCTTGTGGACCGGCCAGCGCAGCGCCAGCCCGGCCGCGACGGCGCCCACCAGCGCAAGGCGCAAGCCGTTATAGACGAACCCCGCCAGCATCCCCATATGCAATCCCGAAATCGAGATGATGTGGTAGAGGTTGGAGGCGCGCATGATCTCGTTCGTGGCCTCGGCGATGCCAGACCGGTCGCCCGTCATCAGCGCAGCCGCCACGGCCCCGCGCTGCCCGCCGATCGAGTCCCGCATCGCTGCTGCCACGCCCATGCGGGTGCGGTCCATGACCCAGATCCCACCCTCGGGTGCGGCCACGGGCAGAATCGGGGTTCGGACATAGCCGACCGCGCCAAGCCCCTGAAACCACGCCATCGACCGGAAATCGAAACTGCCCGGGGACGCTGGCCCCGGTGGCGGTCCCAGATGCCCGGTCAGCATGACGCGTTGGCCGACGACCGCGCCGGTGTCCGCCGCCATGTCCATGAGCGAAACGCGAACCAATGCCGGCGTGCGGTCGGGGGCCATGTCACGCAACCGGACCCGGTCAAGCGTCAGCCGCATCCGATCACGGGCAGAGCGGTCGATTTCGACCACGCGACCTTCGATGGGGCCGTAATAGCGAAAGCCCAATACCGGGGCCGACACTTGCGTAGCCCGTAATTGTGCAAGGCCAAGGCCCGCTGCGACGACCAGCGCCGCCCAAGCGCCAAGCCGGACAGCATCCGCAACCTGCCAGCCGGGTTCGCCCGCCAGCGCGTGGGATCGTGCCCGCAGGCTGACCATCGCGGCGATCACCATGACACCAGCCGTAGCACAGAGCGACACGAAGGTCGGCACGAACGGTCGCGCGAACCAGAGCGCGATACCCGCGGCCAGCAGGACCGGCAGCCAGGGAAACAGTCCCGCCCGGACGGCTGCCGGTTGCGGCATCGCACCTTGGCGTGACGTCGTGCCGGTCGCGCCATCGCGAAAGCGCCAGAACCGCCGAGGCTTGGCGAGGACGCCTGTCGCGGGCGGATCGGACAGCGCGGTCATCGGCTCTTCCTTGTCCTTTCCCGACCGACTGGGTATTCATCCGCCGTTCTGCCACGGCGATCCTTTCGAAACCGTTAACGACAACCCAGCCAGCCCTGACCGAAAGTCCCCCATGTCCGAGACCGAGACGATCGTCACCCGCTTCGCGCCTTCGCCGACCGGCTATCTGCATATCGGCGGCGCGCGGACCGCGCTCTTCAACTGGCTCTACGCGCGTGGCCGTGGTGGCAAGTTCCTGCTGCGGATCGAGGATACCGATCGTGCCCGCTCGACGCCCGAGGCGACCGAGGCGATCCTGCAGGGGCTGACCTGGCTCGGCCTTGACTGGGACGGCGAGCCGGTGAGCCAGTTCGAGCGGCGCGACCGCCACGCCGAGGTCGCCCGCGAGATGCTGGCGCGGGGCGGCGCCTATCGCTGCTTCTCCACCACCGACGAGATCGCCGCCTGGCGAGAGGCGCATCCGCGCGAGCCCTTCGTCAGCCCTTGGCGCGATGCGGATCCCGACAGCTTTCCAGATGCACCCTTTGCGATCCGCCTGCGCGCGCCTCGGGACGGCGAGACGGTGATCCACGACGCGGTGCAGGGCGATGTCACGGTGGCCAACGACCAGCTGGACGACCTGATCCTGCTGCGGAGCGACGGCACGCCCACCTATATGCTGGCGGTCGTGGTCGACGATCACGACATGGGCGTGACCCATGTCATTCGCGGCGACGATCACCTGACCAACACTGCGCGACAGATCCAGGTCTATCAGGCGATGGACTGGCCGTTGCCGAGCTTTGCCCATATCCCGCTGATCCACGGCGAAGATGGCAAGAAGCTTTCAAAGCGTCACGGTGCCGTCGGCCTGCACGAATTCGCGGCGCTCGGTTATCCGCCCGAGGCGATGCGCAACTATCTCGCCCGTCTGGGGTGGAGCCATGGCGACGACGAGCTGTTCGACGACGCCCAGGCGCGCGACTGGTTCGACCTGTCCGGCGTGGGCCGGGCGCCTGCGCGGCTCGACTTCAAGAAGCTCGAACATGTCAGCAGCCACCATATCGGCGGCATGGACAGCAATCGCCTGATGGCGGCGCTTGACGATTTCCTGCAGGCAAGCGGACAGCCCGTGCTTTCCGATCTTCAACGCGACCGGATCGTAGCGTCGTCCGAGGTTCTGCGCGAGAAGGCGAAGACCCTACCGCAGCTTCTGGATCAGGCGCGTTTCGCGATGATCGAGAGGCCGGTCGAGGTCGATGAAAAGGCGCTGAAAGCGCTTGATCCGGCGGGTCTCGACATGCTCGGCACATTGACTGCCGCAGTGCAGAATGTTAGCTGGAGCCGAGAAGAGTTGGAAGCGAGCGCACAGGCCGTGGCCTCCGACAAGGGGGTCGGTCTGGGCAAGATCGCAGCACCGCTCAGGGCGGCCTTGGCCGGCCGAACCTCCACGCCCAGCGTGTTCGACATGATGATGGCGCTTGGCCGCGACGAGACGCTCGCCCGGCTGCGCGACCAGACGAAGACGGCAGGCTAGACCTGCGCACCACGTTGCGGACGGTCCGGACAGCGGACCGCCGCCAGCTGAGAAGGGAAGTCCATGTCCACCAGCAATTCAGCCAAACTGACGATTCACGGTCAGGACTACGACCTGCCGGTGATGTCGCCGACCGCCGGGCCGGACGTGCTCGATATCCGCAAGCTTTACGGCGCGGCCGACGTCTTCACCTACGATCCGGGCTTCACCTCGACGGCAAGCTGCGAATCCGAGATCACCTTCATCGATGGTGACAAGGGCGAACTGTGGTATCGCGGCTATCCGATCGAGCAGTTGGCGGCAGAATCCCACTATCTGGAAGTGTGCTATCTGCTGCTTTACGGCGAACTGCCCAATGCCGATGAGCTGGAGAAGTTCGAAAACCTCGTGACGCGCCACACGATGGTGCACGAGCAGATGAACAATTTCTTCCGTGGCTTCCGTCGCGATGCGCATCCGATGGCGACCATGGTGGGCGTGGTCGGCGCGATGTCAGCCTTCTACCACGACAGCACCGACATTTCCGATCCGCATCAGCGCGAAGTCGCGGCGATCCGCCTGATCGCCAAGCTGCCGACGATCGCTGCGATGGCCTACAAGTATTCGATCGGCCAACCGTTCGTCTATCCGCAGAACGATCTCGATTACGCAAGCAACTTCCTGAACATGTGCTTCTCGGTCCCGGCCGAGAAATACGAGATCAAGCCCGAACTGTCGCGCGCGATGGACCGGATCTTCACGCTGCACGCGGATCACGAACAAAACGCGTCGACTTCGACGGTGCGCCTGGCAGGCTCTTCGGGCGCCAACCCGTTCGCCTGCATCGCCGCGGGGATCGCCTGCCTGTGGGGCCCCGCGCATGGCGGTGCCAATCAGGCCGCGCTTGAGATGCTGCAGGAAATCGGGTCCGTCGACCAGATCCCCGAATACATCAAGCGCGCGAAGGACAAGGATGATCCGTTCCGCCTGATGGGCTTCGGCCACCGGGTCTACAAGAACTTCGACCCGCGCGCGAAGGTGATGAAGGAATCGGCGGACGAGGTGCTGGATCTGCTGGGGATCGAGAACAATGAAACCCTCAAGGTCGCCAAGGAACTCGAGCGGATCGCGCTGGAAGACGATTTCTTCATCGAGAAAAAGCTGTATCCCAACGTCGATTTCTATTCGGGCATCATTCTGTCCGCGATGGGCTTCCCGACCGCGATGTTCACCCCGATCTTCGCGCTGTCGCGCACGGTGGGCTGGATCGCACAGTGGAAGGAAATGATCGCCGATCCGCAGAACAAGATCGGCCGTCCGCGTCAGCTTTATGTCGGATCGGACAAGCGCGACTACGTGCCGGTCGACAGCCGCTGAACTTGCGGGCGTCGAAGGCCCGCGCTAGCATCGACCTTGTCTGAAACAGGTGAGGTCGGTGCGGTTGGCCCGGCCCCCGTCTATCCCGACGGGTCCTTCCGCGGCAGAATGAGATCGCTCTGCCATGGCCCAAGACCGAAAAGCGCGCGGATGTCCCGCGCGCCAGCATGGGTTTTGGATATGCAACAGCAGATTTCGGTCATCACGCTCAGCATTGCGGATCTTACACGCTCGCTGAAGTTTTACGGCGACGGGTTCGGCTGGACGCCGGTCTTCCAGAACGACGAGATCGCCTTCTACCAGATGAACGGCCTGATGCTCGGGATCTGGCAGGGCAGGGGCCTTTCCGACGATATGCAGCGCCCGCCGAACGGGACGGGCGGCTTCGCCCTGGCGCACAACGTCACGGACAGGTCGGACGTCGCGCCGCTGATGGACCGCCTTGTCGCCGCGGGCGGTACGATCCTGCGGGCGGCCGATGCGCCCATGCATGGCGGCTTCCGTGGCTACGTCGCTGATCCCGATGGCCATGCCTGGGAAATCGCGTGGAACCCCGCCTGGACCATCGACGCGGATGGCCACGTCACCTTCGGTCTTTAATAGCGGCGGCGGCCGGACCGCCGCCCTATCGTTCGACCATTGCGGCTAGTTGCTCGGCGACCGTGCCCCAACCCTCGGCGAAGCCCATCTCTTCGTGCTTCTGACGATCTTCCGGGGTGCGGTGCAATGCCCGCGCGGTGTAAAGCGTTCCGTTGCCGTCTGCCTCCATTGTCATGATCGCGGTCATGAACGGTGTCTCGTTGGGCCGGTAGCCGCCCGATAGCGCGTCGGTCCAGACGATTCGCGATGGCGCATCAGCTTCCAGCACACAGCCTTCTGACGGGCCGCAATCCTCGTTCTCGCCGTTGGGTCCCACCATCTTGGTGAGGAAGCGGCCGCCGGGTCGCGGCTCGATCACCGCTTCGGTGATCGTCCAGGGCTTCGGCACGAACCATTGCTTGAGTTTTTCGGCATCGGTCAGCGCATCCCAGATCGCCTCGGGACTGGCCGCGATGTGGCGTATCAGGATCAGGTCGTTTCCGTCCACTTTCGTCTGCGTTTTCATCGTCTTTCCTCATGGTTTTCAACGAATGCGGCAAGTCTTTCTGTCCGCTCTTCCCACAGCAGCCGCTGGTCGGCGAGCCAGGCCGATACCGGCACCAGCGCGCCGGGCGCCAATCGGCATGACCGTGTGCGGCCCTGCTTCTCGGTCTCGATCAGGCCCGCGCGTTCCAGCACGCCAAGATGCTTCATGAAGCTTGGCAGGGCCATCGGATGCGCGGCGCCAAGGGCACCGGCGGTCGCGGGGCCACGGCGCAGGTCCTGTAGGATGGCGCGCCGGGTCGGATCGGACAGGGCGTTGAAGAGACGGTCAAGGTTAGCCATGAGGGAAAGTGTTTGCACGGCTTGTTGTCACCGTCAAGACATTTAGCCGTCTGGCTCAGTTTATCGCCGCTTGAAGCGTCGGGGCCGGGGTGGCAATGGGACGCCATGAGCGAACAGGAACCAAAGATCGCGCTGGTCACCGGCGCCTCGCGCGGGCTTGGGGCGGCACTGTCCGAAGCACTGGCCTCGGCCGAATGGCATATCGTTGCGGTGGCCCGCACGACCGGCGCGCTGGAAGAACTGGATGACCGGATCGTTGCCGCCGGCGGCACGGCCACGCTGGCGCCGATGGATGTGGCGAACCCCGAAGCGATGCGCAGCCTGGCAGGCTCGATCGGGTCGCGTTGGGGTGGACTGGACCTGTGGGTGCACGCGGCGATCCACGCGGGGCCGCTGTCGCCCGCACCGCATATCGACGGCAAGGACTGGCAGAAGGCGCTGGACATCAACCTGCAAGCGACGCGCGGGCTGATCGCCTTGCTTGAACCCTTGCTGATCGCGCGCAAGGGGACGGCCATGTTCTTTGACGATCCCCAGGGCGGTCGAAAGTTCTTCGGCAATTACGGCGCGACCAAGACCGGGCAGATCGCACTGGCGCGCAGCTGGCAGGCTGAGACCGGGCGCACCGCACCGCGCGTCGTCATCGCCGAGCCGCGGCCGATGCCCACGGCGACCCGCGCACGATTCTATCCTGGTGAGGATCGCGCCGCGCTGACCCCCTGCCGCGAAGAGGCCGCGCGCATCCTTTCGCTGCTTTAAAGCGGGGCTGCGGGAACGATCGCCGTACCCTCCGGCGTCTCGATTCGCTGCACCCGGATGCCGAAGCCACGGGCGAGGTTGTCGTCGCTCAGAACCTCGTCCGGCGTGCCGTCGGCCAGAACGGCCCCGCCCGACAGCAGGACCAGCCGCGAACAGAACCGCGCCGCCATTCCAAGATCGTGGACCGACACCAGGACACCCCGTCCCTCGGTCGCCAGATCGCGCAGCAGCGACAGGCAGGACAGCTGATGCGCGGGGTCCAGACCCGCGATGGGCTCGTCCGCGATCAGCAGCGGCGTTTCCTGCGCCAGCACGCGGGCGATCAGCCCACGCGCCTGTTCGCCCCCCGATAGCCTGTTCGCGGTGCGGTGGCGGAACGGCTCCAGCCCCATCCGCGAAATGGCGGCATCCACGGCGGCGCGGTCCTGCGCGTTGCTGGCCCCGGGCCAGGGGATGCGGCCGAGTGCGATCAGTACCTCGACGCTGACCGGCCAGGCGATCTCGCGCGATTGCGGCAGATAGGCGGCGTGGCGCGCGCGTTCGGCGGCGGACAGATCGGCCAGGCTGGATCTGCCCTCGCAGGGAATCAGCCCAAGCGCGGCTTCCATCAGCGTCGATTTTCCGGCCCCATTCGGGCCGATCAGGCCCACGAACTCGCCCGCCGCGACGTCCAGCGACACATCGCGCAGGACCGGACGCCTGCGTCGCGTGACGCTCAGCCGCGACAACGACAGCAGGCTCACAGCCGTCCCCCCGCGCGCGTTTTCCAGATCAGGTGCAGGAACAGCGGTGCGCCGACGATGGCGGTCAGCACGCCCAGCTTCAGGTCGCGTTCCGGGACGATCAGTCGGACCGCGATATCGGCTGCCAGCAGCATCGCCGCCCCGCCCAGGGCGGACGCTGGGAGAAGCCGCGACGGTCGCGCCCCGACCCACGGACGCAGGATGTGGGGCACGACGAGGCCGACGAAACCGATGGCGCCCGCGACAGCCGTCGCTGGCCCCACGATCAGTGCGACACCCGCGACCAGTTGCCAGCGCAGGCGCGCAGGCGAGACGCCGAGCGCCGCGGCGGCCTGTTCGCCCAGCGTCAGCGCGTCAAGGGCCCGTCCGGTCGCCAGAACCAGCGCCGAACCCAAAACCATCAGCGGCAGCGCCAGCCAGACATGGCTCATCGAGCGGTCGGCAAGCGAACCCATCAGCCAGAACATGATCTCGGCCGCGGCGTAGGGGTTGGGCGACAGGTTCAGCACGAGCGCGATGCCCGCACCCGCCAGCGAGGCGATGGCGACCCCCGCGAGGATCAGCGTCACCGACCCGCCCCGTGGCCCGGCCAGCGCCATCAGCGCCGCGACGCCAAGCGCCGCGCCCGCCAGCGCGGCCAGCGGCAGACCCAGCGCGAAGGCGGTCGAAAGACCCGTCTGGATTGCGATGACCGCGCCCAGGGCGCCCATTCCGGACACGCCGATCAATTGCGGCTCGGCCAGGGGATTGCGCAGATAGCCCTGCAGCGCAGCCCCGGCGAGGCCCAGACCGCCGCCGATCAGCAGCCCCAGGATCGCACGCGGCAGTCGAATTTCGCGCATCACGATGGGCAAGGGACCGTCGCCGCCGAAGAGCAGGGCCTGCAGGCCGCGCAGCGACCCGACCTCTGCCGGGCCGAGGCTCAGCGAGACCAGAAACAGCAACGCCACCAGCAGTGACAGGGCGGCGATCAGTCTCATTCCAGTCCGGCGATCGCATCCAGCACGTCGGGCGTGCCGCAGACCCAGTCGCGGTCGGTCTCGGCCCGCGCGTCGGGCGCGACAGCGATCAGCGCGGGATGTGCCATGATGGCTTCGCCCTGCGAGCGTCCAGGCATGTGGCTTCCGCTGACGACCCGGTCGGGATCGGCCATGACCAGCTTTTCCAATGGCAGGACGCGGGTGTCGTCGATGCCGTATTCGGTTGCGATGTTGTCATAGCCCGCGGCGCGCAGGATCGCGCCCGCCAGGGTCTTGCCGCCCGACGTGTAGCCGTTGGCGTAATAGATCGCGGCCTCGCCACGCTCGGGCGGCTGGCGCAGAGCGGCCAGCCGGCTCTCGAAATCGCGGCGCAGCCATTGCGCCTGATCCTCACGACCCAGCATGTCGCCGATCCGGTCGATCTGTTCGCCGATCGCTTCGAGACTGTCCGCGGGCGGCAAAACCTCGACCCGGATGCCGAGATTCCGCATCATCGACAACGTCGCGGGCGAGATCCAGGAGCCCGCGATGACCAGATCCGGACGCATCAGGTAGATTTCCTCGGCCCGACCGTGATTCAGCCGGTAGGGGGCGGTCCGGTCGGCCAGCGGCGACATGTCGGGATCGGCGGTCAACGCGCTGACGGACAATAGCTGCCCCGGCGCCGCCAAGCGCATCGCGATCTGGTCAAGGCACAGGTTCATCGAGACGACCCGTCGCGGCGCCGGCTCGCCTGATGGGGTCGGGCTTCCGTCAGCGAATGCAGGCATGGCGGCGGCGACCAGAACCGCCGCCGCGCCGCGGATGGCGTCAGAAATTCGCACGCAGCCCCGCATAGATCGCCCGGTCCGAGGTGCCGTAGCCCCGGATCACCTGATATTCCTCGTCCAGAAGGTTCTCGATCCGCAGATAGCCCGTCGCCTGATCGGTAATGTCGTATTCGATCTGGGTGTCGACGACCGTGTAGGTGGGCAGTTCCGATCCGCCGTCAAACGTGCCGGATGCATGGCGCAGACTGACGCCGAAACGCGAACGCTCGGTGATGTCGCCATCGAGTTGCAAGTTCAGCGCCCGGGCCGGGACCCGCGCCAGCGGCTCGCCCGCCGCATTGTCGGCGTCGGTATAGGTGAAATTGCCCGCCAGCGTCAGTCGATCCGTCAGCGGCGTCTCGCCCGCCAGTTCGACCCCGCGCGTCTTCGTCTCACCCGGGATCTGGACATAGGCGAACGTCGTGAAGCTGTAGTCGATCAGATCCGTGATTCTGTTCTCGAAAAGGGTTCCGCGGATATGGCCGCCATTCGGCAGCGCGTATTCCGCACCGATTTCGGCGCCGCGTGACGTTTCGGGTTGCAGGTTCTCATTGCCACTGAAGCTGTCGTAAAGCTCATACAGCGACGGGGCACGGTAGCCGGTGCCGTATTGACCGCGAATGGTCCATTCCGGTGTCGCGCGCCAAGCTACGGCGAGACGACCCGTCGTCTCGCTGCCGAACTGGCTGTTGTGATCGTGTCGGGCCGACAGCGCGACATCCAGATCGGGCGCGGCGGCAAAGCGCACTTCCGAGAAGGCCGCATTGTTGATGTAGTCGTTCGTCACACCGCCCGACGCGTATTCTTCGCGGCTATGGGTGCCGCCCCAGGCAAGCGTGACGCGGTCATTCACGTCGGCGACGCCCTTGTAATCAACTTCGCGCCGTTCGCCCTCGGGGCGAGAAGCGAAGCCGCCATAGTTCTCCTCCCGGTCGGTCTGGCTCAATGCGGCAGAGAACGTGTGCTCGACAGCGCCGGTCTCAAGCTCGGCATAGGCGCGCAGCCCGCGCGAGATGCCGTTGCTGAAATCGTCTGCGTCCTGAAGACTTGGGAACGTCGTGTCGGTCTCAACCTCGGTCTTCTGCCAGAAACCCGCTACGCCCAGGGTCAGCGTTTCGGTCGCGTCAAACCGTCCGCTGAGGCTGACGCGCCGCGCGCTGGCGCCGTCCGCTTCGGTGTTGCCATCGTTTTCATCAGCGGCAGAAAATCCGTTGGTTTCCAACGCCTGCAGGCTCAGCGCGACGGCGTGGCGATCACCGGCATTGGTCAGTGTGTAGGCGGCGCGGCGGGTCGCGTAGCTGCCGTATTCCAGATTCGCGCGCTGATGCGTCCCAGGATCGACGGCGCCGAGGGTGCTGATCGCGATCACGCCGCCGATGGCTTCCGAGCCGTAGAGTGCGGATTGGGGGCCTTTCAGCACCTCGATCCGGCCCACGTCGCCGGTCATCAGCCCGCCGAAATTGAAATTGAACTGCGGTGCCGACGGATCCGACACGTCGATCCCGTCGATCGTCACGCGAACATATTGGGTGGGCAGGCCGCGCAGGCGGACATAGGACAGCGTGCCGAAGCCGCCATTGCTGGTCGCCGAGACGCCCGGCAAGGTGTTCAGATAGTCGCTGACAGAGATGCTGCCTTCGCGCTCGATATCCTCGCGTGTCGCCACTTCGACCGTGGCGCCGGTGCGGCCCAGTTCCTCGGGCGACTGGTTGGCGATCAGGGTGATTTCGGGCAGGACATAGGGCTGTCCGCTGACGGTGATCGCGTCCTGCGCAAGGGCGGGAAGGGCGCTGAGAGTTGCTGTGATCGTGACAAGGGCGGTGCTGGCGGCGAGCGCGCGGCGCAGATTCATCGGTCGGTCCTTCCGTGGGCCCCGGGAATGGGGCGATCAGTAGTGATCCGGGAAGGACTTGGCCGCCCCGGACGGGGATGCCACCACGACGGAAGATCCGCATCTCGCATGCCCCTCGCATGCGGATTGGGTGATCGACCTCGGCAGGTCTCCTGACTCGCGGGTCGCCGCTTTGCCCGCCTTCCCGCCCCGAATGGGACAGTGGCATGATGGGCATCGCTCGCCGCTTACAGTTGCGGGGGCAGTCGCGGCATTGGGACCAATGGCCCGCACCGCGTTCCCTTTTCATCCGGGCGAACCCGGAACCGAAGCAGTTCGGGGCATAGCGCGCAGCCCCCGAGTCGCGCAAGAGCGCGTTATTCGACCGTGACCGATTTCGCGAGGTTGCGCGGCTGGTCCACGTCGGTGCCCTTGGCGACGGCGGTGTGATAGGCGAGATACTGCATCGGCACCGCGTAGGTGATGGGCCTGAACAGCCCTCCGCCCGCCGGCATGGTCAGGCTGTGCCGTACGCCATCCCCAGCCTCGGCGATCCCTTCGGCGTCAGAAATCAGCACCACTTGGCCGTGCCGCGCCATCACCTCCTGCATGTTCGAGACCGTCTTCTCGAACAGCGCGTCGCGCGGCGCCACGACCACCACCGGCACGTTGCGGTCGATCAGCGCGATTGGACCATGCTTCAGCTCACCCGATGCATAACCTTCCGCATGGATGTAGCTGAGTTCCTTGAGTTTCAACGCACCTTCCAGCGCCACCGGATAAAGCGGACCGCGGCCCAGATACAGCACGTCCTGCGCCTCGGCGAGCCAGTCGGCGATGCGCTTGCAATCGTCGCTGACCGCCAGCGCCTGGTTCAGCAGTCCCGGGATCGCGCGCAGATCGGCCAGATGCGCAGCCATCTGCGCATCGTCGATCCGCCCCCGATCATGGGCGGCCTTGATCGCCAGGACCGCGAGCACGCCAAGCTGGCAGGTGAAGGCCTTGGAGGAGGCCACGCAGACCTCTATCCCCGCCAGCGTCGGCAGTGCCAGATCCGCCTCGCGCGCGATGGCCGAGGTTCCGACGTTCACGATCCCCAGCGTCCGCGCGACCCGGCCCTGCGCATAGTGAAGCGCGGCCAGCGTATCCGCCGTTTCGCCCGACTGGCTGATGAACAGGCCCCAGCTGCGGTCCGACAGGGGCGGCTCGCGGTATCGGAACTCCGACGCGACATCCAGATCGCAGGGCAGGCCGGCGAGGCTTTCAAACCAGTATTTTGCCACGTGTCCGGCCAGATAGGCGGTGCCGCAGCCAACCAGCACGATCCGGTCGACATCGGCGAAGTCCAGCGCCGCGCCACCGGCGAATTCCGGCAGCACGATCCGGTCGCCCTTGACGTAATGGCTCAGCACGTCGCCCAGCACGGCGGGTTGCTGCGCGATCTCCTTGGCCATGAAGTGCCGATAACCGCCCTTGTCGATCGCGGTCTCGCCCACGTCGATCCGGGTGGCATCGCGGTTGGCAAGCCGGCCCTCGGCGTCGAAGACCTGCACGCCCTGGCGGGTCAGGACGGCATGGTCGCCATCCTCAAGATAGGTGATCTTGTCGGTGAAAGGCGCCAGCGCAACCGCGTCCGAGCCGAGATACATCTCGCCCTCACCGTGGCCGATCGCCAGCGGACTGCCGCGACGTGCCGCGACCATCAGATCACCCTCGCCGTCGAAGAGGAACGCCAGGGCAAAAGCGCCCCTTAGCCGCGCCAGCGTCGCGCGCGCGGCGTCGAGCGGTGTCATCCCCTCGTCCATCAAGCGACCGGCCAGCAGCGCCACCGTCTCGGTATCGGTCTCGGTCTGCGGCGAGATGCCAGATGCGACCAGATCCTCGCGCAGGTCACGGAAGTTCTCGATGATGCCGTTGTGGACGACTGCAACGCGTCCGTAGCGATGCGGGTGGGCGTTCCCCTCGGTCGCCGCGCCGTGGGTGGCCCAGCGGGTATGGCCGATCCCGGCAAGCCCGGTCAGCGGCTCATGAACCAGCCGGTCGCTGAGATTGACCAGCTTTCCCACCGCGCGGCGCCGGTCAAGCTTGCCGGCACCATCGATCGTGGCGATGCCCGCGCTGTCGTAGCCGCGATATTCCAGCCGCTTCAGCGCTTCGACCAGTTGCGGCGCGACCTCGTGCTGGCCGAGGATCCCGATGATGCCGCACATGCCTAATGCTCCCGTTTCTTCTGGCGGAGCGCGGCCATGAGACGGCTGGCCAGCCCCGGCTTCGTCACCTGGCGCGCCCGGCCAATCGCCAGTGCGTCGTCGGGGACATTGTCGGTGATCGTGCTGCCCGACCCGGTCATCGCGCGGTCACCGACGCGCACGGGGGCGACCAGCATCGTGTCGCTGCCGATGAAGGCGTCGACGCCGATCTCGGTCCGGTGCTTCATCACACCGTCATAATTGCAGGTGATGGTGCCCGCGCCGATATTCGTGCGCTCGCCGACATGTGCGTCGCCCAGATAGGTCAGGTGGCCGACCTTCACGCCCTCGTCCAGGACGCTGTTCTTGATCTCGACGAAATTGCCGACATGGACGTCGCCGCCCAGTTCCGCGCCGGGCCGCAGCCGGGCGAAAGGACCGACGGTCGCGCCGGCGCTGATATGGCAGCCTTCCAGATGGCAGAAGGGCAAGATCTCGGCACCGCTTTCCACGGTCACGCCGGGTCCGAAGACGACATTCTGGCCCACAACCGCGTCACGGCCGATCGCGGTGTCCAGCGCGAACCAGACCGTCGCCGGATCGGCCAGCGTAACTCCGTCGGCCAGTGCCTGCGCCCGTGCACGCGTCTGGAATGCGGCTTCGGCCGCTGCGAGTTCCGCACGGGTGTTGATGCCGAGCGTCTCTGCCTCGTCGCAGATCACGACACGCGCGCGCTGTCCTTCGGCGCGTGCAAGCGCCACCAGATCGGTGAGGTAATATTCGCCTGAGGCGTTGTCGTTGCCGAGCCGCGCGATCAGGCTGCGCAACAGGTCCGCGTCCAGCGCCATCACGCCGGAATTGCAAAGGGCGATGGCGCGCTCCGCCTCGGTCGCGTCCTTGTATTCCACGATCCGCTGCAGCTCGTCGCCTTCGACGATCAGGCGTCCGTAGCGGCCCGGATCGGCAGCCTCAAACCCCAGCACCGCGACATCGGCGGGTGCCTTGATCAGCGCGGCGAGCGTTTCGGCGCCGATAAAGGGCGTGTCGCCGTAAAGCACCATGACCTTGCCAGAGAACCCTTCCAGCTGCGGGATCGTCTGCTGGACGGCGTGTCCGGTGCCCAACTGTTCGGTCTGCAGCGCGATCTTCGCCTCGGGGTCCAGCTTGCCGACGGAACGCCGGACCGCCTCGGCCCCGTGGCCCGCGACGACGATCACCGTTTCCGGCTCCAGCGTGCGGCCCGCGGCCAATGCATGGGCCACCAGGGGCATCCCGCCCAGAGGGTGCAGCACCTTCGGCAGGTCCGACTGCATCCTGCTGCCCTGGCCTGCTGCCAGCACGATCAGCGCAATGGGCCCCGTGGTGGGTTGTTCGCTCATCACCGTCCCCGTTTGTGTTTTCGTTCGGCGCGTTCTACTCAAGCGGCGCGCGGCACAAAAGGCCCTGCACGTTCACACATTCTTACGCTTGGTTACGCCATGACGGGTACTGTTGTTTTCGATCTGGACGGCACGCTGGCCGACACCTCTGCCGATCTGATCGCGGCGGCAAATGCCTGCTTTCGGGCCCGGGATCTGGGCGATCTGCTTCACCCGCAGGACGATGCGCTGATCGCCTTTCACGGCGGGCGTGCGATGCTGCGGGCGGGTTATGGTCGGATGCCGTCGGACCGCTTGCTGCCACCGGGGGCGGAGGACGAGGATTTCGATTGTCTGCTGGACCATTACGGCCAGAACATCATGGCCCACACGAAGCTTTACCCCGGGGTCGAGAACGCCCTGAAGCAACTTGCCGATGACGGTCACATCCTTGCCGTCTGCACCAACAAGCCAGAGGCATTGGCCGAAAGCCTGCTCAGGGCGCTGAACATCCGTGACGCGTTCGCATCGATGATCGCCGCAGACACGCTGCCGCACCGCAAGCCGGATCCCCGCACCTACAAGACGACGGTCGAGCGTGCCGGCGGAAAGGTGTCGCGGTCGTTCCTGGTCGGCGATACCGAGACCGATCGCAAGACCGCCAGCGCGGCGGGGGTGAAGGTGGCGCTTGTCAGCTTCGGCCCCGAAGGGACGGCCATCGAGCGTCTCGCGCCCGAGGCGCTGCTGCATCATTTCGACGATCTGCCTGCGCTGGCGCGCGACTGGCTTGCCTAGCTGTCAGACAAAGCCGCGACGATGGGGCCGAAATCCGCGGCCTTCAGGCTTGCGCCGCCGACCAGCGCGCCATCCACATCGGCGATCGCGAAGATTTCTGTCGCGTTGCCCGGCTTGACGCTGCCGCCGTACAGCAGGCTCACATCCGCGCCGTCATCGAAGCGGTCTGCCAGGGTCCGACGCATCATCGCATGAACCTCGGCGATCTGGTCGTTTGTCGGCGTGCGGCCCGTGCCGATGGCCCAGACCGGCTCATAGGCCACGACCGTGTTGTTGGCGGTTGCGCAATCGGGCACCGACCCCGCAAGCTGAGTGGCGATGACGTTCAGCGTCTCGCCCGCGTCGCGCTGTGCATCTGTCTCGCCCACGCAGATTACCGTCACCAAGCCTGCATCATGCGCAGCGATGGCTTTCGCCGCCACGTCCGCATCCGTCTCGCGGTGATCGGCCCGGCGTTCGGAATGGCCCAGGATGACATGGCTTGCGCCCGCGTCGCGCAACTGCGCGGCCGCGATGTCGCCTGTATGCGCGCCTGACGGTTTCGCATGACAATCCTGCCCACCGACCGCGATGCGTCCTTGCACGCGATCGGCCATCGCGGCGATCAGCACGGCGGGCGGACAGATCAGAACGTCGCATCCTTCGCTCAGACCGTGCAGCAGCGCATCGACTTCCGCCAGCGCGGCGCGGTCGCCGTTCATTTTCCAGTTTCCGGCGGCAAGCTTGCGTGCAGTCATCATCGTCCCCCTGTTGGTGCCGCAGGCTTAGGCCGGGGCAGGGGATGGATCAAGCCGCCAGTATGCGCTGCACCTCAGACGCCTTCGGCGCGCGAGCCTTCGAGCGGCTCGAACCGAACCGATTCACCGCATCCACAGCTGTCCGTGACGTTGGGATTGCGAAAGCGGAAGCCCGATTCCAGCAGACCGTTCTCATAGTCGATCTCTGTTCCGAACAGGAACATCTGCGCCATGGGGGCGATCAGCACCCGCGCGTCACCCTGTTCCACGACCTCGTCGGCCTTGTCCGCCGCCTCGGCCAGTTCCATCGTGTATTCCATCCCCGCGCAGCCGCCCTTCTTCAGACCGATGCGCAGCCCCGCGCTGTCCTTTCCGGCCATAAGCCGGACGATCTGCCGCTCGGCGGCGGGAGTGATGGTGACTGGCGACTTGCCGGGAATCCCGAACATGGCGAGGTCCTTCGTCTTAATCCTCATGATTAAGATAGGGCTCTGCTCCGTGCGGCTCAAGGCCCCGTGCCGGTCGGCGGGCATGACGTTTTCAAGAAAGAGGCGCCGCTTTTCACGTCAAGCCCCGATCCGTCTCACGCCGCTTTGACGGCGCGGACCGATGCAGAGGGCACTGCAAACGCATATCCCCGGAGGGAAATCGTGACGAACCTGATCAACTACACGCTCGCCATGCGGATCAAGGATGATGAGAACTGGCCGCAAAGCGACGAGTTCGCCAACCGCAGCGTGTCCGGCGTGATCCAGCTGGACGATTCGACGCCGACGCGCGAAATCCTCAACATCGGCCGCTGCGGCGGCGAGGTCCGGGTCGAGGCGCGCTATACCTTCACCCGTGCAGCTGGCGGCGCCGTCAGTGTAAGCGGCAACCTCAAGCTGTTCGAAGGCACCTCGACCAACAGTTCCGATCTCGACGGGACGGCCAGCGTGTCAGGGTCCATCGCGGCCAATGGGTCGGCCACGCTCGCCAAGCGCGTGAACAACACCGATGAAGGCGGGGACTGGGCCGACGTGACGCTGACGATCAGCAACGCGCTGCTGAACCAGAACGACCCCTGCGCCAATATCGAGGCCAAGGCCAAGGCGCTCGGCGCGGCCTTCACCGGCGCGGCGCAGGGTCCGTGCGAGGCGGTCAGGGGTGGGCATCGTCGCCGCTACGCTGGTTGTGACATCTATTATTCTCCGGCGACCGGTGCACATGAGGTCCACGGCGACATCCGCGCCAAATACAACGCCAAGGGCGGGCCGGACAGCGACCTGTTCCTGCCGGTGACCGATGAGACGACGACCCCGGATACGGTGGGCCGGTTCAACCATTTCTCCGGCAACGGCAGCATCTACTGGCATCCGCAGACCGGCCCGATGGAAGTGCGCGGCGGCATCCGCGGGGTCTGGGCCGGACAGGGCTGGGAACGCGGCGGTCTTGGCTATCCGACCAGCGACGAGATGATGATCAAGCAGCGTCCGGCGCAATGGTTCAGCGATTTCCAGAACGGCGTCGTCTTCTGGGAAGAAAACGCCAGGCAGGACCCTGCGATTGCCACCCTGTCGCGCGCCAGGGTGCTGTCGGCCTTCGATCAGGCGTTTCGAAAGCGCGTCACCGATTCACGCGTCGACATCCAGTCGGTCAGCATCGTCGGCGTGTCGGCCACCGGCTACGATTTCTGGCGCAGCATCAACCGGAGCATCACCTTCCGCATCGCGGGCGAGGTTGCATCGGGCCATTGGTTCATCCCCGACCCGAACTGGTGGGTCGAAATTCCGATCCGGTTCGAGGCAACGCCCGCCCCGAACGCGAATACCGCGCTCGCGCTGCGTGTGCGACAATCGGGGACGGCGCGCATTCACGCCGACAACTTCGCGGGGATCGGCACGGGCGATACTGTTGCGGGCATCAAGGCAGCGATCGAAAGCGCCTTCGCAAACCCGATCAAGCTGGCCGACGTCCCGGCCGAGGCCTGGCTGCTTAGCGCGAAGGTGATGGCTGACGGCGCGGTGACGCTGTTCTTCCGACCCGACATCGCAGGCCGTTTCGCCGCCTTCACAGCGCAGCAGGCGCTCGACAATATTCAGATCTGATTGCGATTACATCGCAGCATGCGACGCGGGCGGGGGCTTCCCCGGCCGCGTCTTCGCTTACATGAAGCCCAGTTCCAGCCGCGCTTCGTCGGACATCATGTCCATGCCCCATTGCGGCTCGAAGGTCATCGCGACATCGACCTGTTTCACGCCCGGCAGCGGCTCGATCGCGTCAGCGACCCAGCCCGGCATCTCACCCGCGACGGGGCAGCCTGGCGCGGTCAGCGTCATCGTCACGGCAACCGCATTCTCGGGGTCGATCTCGATCGTGTAGATCAGGCCCAGATCATAGATGTTCACCGGGATTTCCGGGTCATAGACCGTCTTGCAGGCTTCGACGACCTGCTCGTACAGCGGGTGATCTGTGCTTGAAGGGCGGATCAGCGGTGCGCCTTCCATCAGCGGCTCGGACATGGGCAGGACCTTTCAATTCCGACTGATTATATAGGCGTGCCCGCCAGTCGGGTCCAGTGGCGTTGCGGGCACGCGGCCGCCGCGCTAGAAGTCCGCCTTCCCGGTTCCGGATCACACATGCCCAGCTTCCCGTTCCAGATCGCCGCACGCGACGGCGCCGCCCGCACGGGCACGTTGACCACGCGGCGCGGGGACATCCGCACGCCTGCCTTCATGCCGGTCGGCACCGCCGCGACTGTCAAGGCGATGATGCCCGAAAGCGTGGCCGAGACCGGCGCCGATATCCTTCTTGGAAACACCTATCACCTGATGCTGCGCCCAGGCGCGGAACGCATCGACCGGCTGGGCGGACTGCACCGCTTCATGAACTGGGATCGGCCGATCCTGACCGACTCGGGCGGATTTCAGGTGATGAGTCTCGCGAGCCTGCGCAAGCTGACAGAGGATGGCGTGACCTTCGCCAGCCACATCGATGGCAGCCGCCACCACCTGACGCCCGAGCGCAGCATGGAAATCCAGCGGCTGCTAGGCAGCGACATCGTCATGGCCTTCGACGAATGTCCCGCGCTGCCCGCGACCGATGATCAGGTTGCCGCATCCATGCGGCTGTCGATGCGCTGGGCGCAGCGCTCGCGCGATGCGTTTGGCGACCGGTCGGGGCATGCGCTGTTCGGAATCATGCAGGGCGGGATCAACCGCGAGCTGCGCGAAGAGAGTGCCGAGGCTCTGCGCAGCATCGGTTTCGACGGCTACGCCATCGGCGGCCTTGCGGTGGGCGAGGGTCAGGCGGCGATGTTCGACGTGCTCGACTATGCACCTGGCCTGCTGCCCGACGACCAGCCGCGCTACCTTATGGGCGTCGGAAAGCCCGACGACATCGTCGGCGCCGTCCAGCGCGGAGTCGACATGATGGACTGCGTTCTGCCCTCGCGTTCGGGGCGGACCGGTCAGGCCTGGACCGCGCGCGGACAGGTCAACATCAAGAATGCCCGCCACGCCGACGATCCGCGTCCGCTGGACGAATCCTGTACGTGTCCCGCCTGCAGCCGCTATTCACGGGCCTACCTTCACCACGTGTTCCGCGCGGGCGAGATGATCTCGGGCATGTTGCTGACATGGCACAATCTGCACTACTACCAGCAGCTGATGGCCGGTCTGCGCGGTGCAATCGCTGGGGCACGGCTTGATGATTTCGTGGCCGTGTTTCATGCAGAGCGTGAAAAGGGCGATATTCCACCCTTGTGACCCGGCGTTCCGCGCCGACCACGCTTTCCAAGACAGCGCGTCAATCCTATCTGCACTTCACCGGCGGATGACCCGCCCAGCATCACAGGCCCATCATGACCGACACGATCACGACCATCACCACGACCGGGGACCTGGCCGCCTTCTGCGAACAGGCGAAGCAGGCGCCCTACGTCACCGTGGATACGGAATTCCTGCGCGAGCGGACCTATTACTCAAAGCTTTGCCTGATCCAGCTGGCGCTGCCGCCTGCCGACGCGCCGAAATCGCAGGGCGGGCCTGCAGTCCTCGTCGATCCGCTGGCAAAAGAATTGTCGCTGGCGCCGCTCTACGATCTGTTCCGGCATCGGGACACGGTCAAGGTGTTCCACGCCGCGCGCCAGGATCTGGAAATCTTCTTCCATGACGAAGGCCTGATCCCCGCGCCGTTGTTCGACACGCAGGTGGCTGCGATGGTTTGCGGCTTTGGCGAGCAGGTCGGCTACGAGACGCTGGTGCGGAAGATCGCACGCGCCAATCTCGACAAGTCGTCTCGCTTTACCGACTGGTCCCGCCGCCCGCTGAGCGATGCACAGAAGACCTACGCCCTGGCCGACGTGACGCATCTGCGCGCCATCTACGAACATCTCGATCGCGAATTGTCGCGATCTGGCCGTCGGTCCTGGCTGGCCGAAGAGATGGCGGTCCTGGAAGATCCCGAAACCTACATCACCCGCCCAGAAGAGGCGTGGCTGCGCGTCCGCACGCGCTCGAACGGACCGCGCTTTCTGGCCATCCTGCGCGAACTCGCGCAGTTCCGTGAACGATTCGCGCAAGAGCGCGACGTCCCGCGCTCGCGCGTGTTCAAGGACGATGCGATGATCGAGCTGGCCTCAACCAAGCCCACTTCCGAGGCTGATCTGGGTAAATCGAGGCTGCTGCTGCGCGATGCGCGGCGGGGGGAGATCGCCACCGGTATCCTCGCCGCTGTCAAGGTGGGACTGGAGACGCGCGACCTCCCCAAGATGCCCGAGCAGGTGCAGGGCAGGGCAGGCAATGGGGCGTTGGCAGACCTTCTGCGCGTCCTTCTCAAGGCCAAGTCGGAAGAAGTCGGTGTTGCCGCCAAGCTGATTGCCGCCAGTTCCGATCTGGACGCCATCGCTTCTGGAGAGCGCAATCTGCCGGCACTTCAAGGCTGGCGCGCCGAGGTGTTCGGCGAAGACGCACTACGGCTCGCGCGTGGAGAAATCGCGTTGTCGGCCGAAGGTGGTGCAGTGCGCGTCGTCCCGGCGCGCTGACGCTACTGGTCGTCGCGGTCCGAAAACCGCTGACACGGATCGTCAGGAGTCCCGGCCGATGACCTTGAAACGGGCGCGGCGTTCTTCCGGTGTCTCGGCGGATGCTGCGGGCGTCGCTTGCGCTTGGGTCCGCTCGCGCGTCGCCTTGTTGCCGCGCCAGCCCTGCGCTTCCTCACCAAAGCCACGGGCCGAGGGTGAGGGCTGCATCGGCTTCGCGCCATCGAAGATCGCATTTACCTCGGCATGGGCCAGATCGAAGCGACGCGGCGCGATGCCGATATCACCTTCCGAAATCAGACAGCCAAGCGCGCGCGTGACGTCACCGAGATCGGACTTCAACGGCAGGAACAGCATCCGTGCCTTCAGATGCGGGCGTGCGTAATCCGATCCTGCCTGCAGATGCAGGTCGGCGATCTGGGGCGCCTTGAAGACGGTTTCCAGCACATCCGACAACTGGCCGCGCGACGCCGGGTTCAGAAACGAGCAGACGGGCATCCCCCGCACTTCCATTCCCATCAGATCGATCAGATGACGGCCGGCCAAGCGGAAACGCGCTGCACCCGGCGCAATCCGCTCAATGATGAAGGCATAATCCAGCGCCCGCCGGATCCCGCGCGGATCGACGTCAGACCGGTTCGGGACCGCACGGCCCTGCCGAAGACTGTTCCAATAGTCTCGCAGCTCCGTAACGATCCGTGACGGCTGTTCTGGGCCGAAGTCGTGCATCTGTAGAACTTGCCCGGTCGATTGGGCTCCGTCCCTTCCACCCCTGTCCATCGAGTTACTCATCACGCGCTGCCGAAACTGGATACCGTCACTACCAACGAACCATACGTCAAATTGGGTTCAGCCACCGAGAAGATTCCTAACGATTGGTTAAGTAGTTGACGCGACGTCAACTTGAATGACGACCCGCGCCTTGACGCTCCGTGACCCTTGCGCCATGTCAGGCGGCAGGGTCCCTATCGGCCCGCAGGCCAGAGGAAAGACGCGCTCCAAGCATGGATCGAAACGGGCTTCTCATCATTCTATCCTCGCCTTCGGGCGCGGGCAAATCCACGCTCGCCCGACGTCTGATGGATTGGGACGACGGGCTTCGTTTCTCGGTTTCGGCGACGACACGGTCGCCGCGTGCGGGCGAGATCGACGGCCATCATTACCATTTCACCGATTCCGTGACGTTCCGCGATCTCGTCGCTCAAGGACAGATGCTGGAACACGCAGAGGTATTTGGCAACCTCTATGGCAGCCCTCGTGGTCCGGTCGAAGCGGCGATGCGCGAGGGTCGCGACACGCTTTTCGACGTCGACTGGCAGGGCGGCCAGCAGATCCGCGCGTCGGCCCTGGGTCGTCAGGTCGTGTCGATCTTCGTGCTGCCGCCATCGATGGCGGAACTGGAACGCCGTCTGCGCGCACGCGGGCAGGATGCGGCCGACGTGATCGCGAACCGGATGGAAAAGGCTCGGGATGAGATCAGCCACTGGGCCGAATACGATTACGTCCTCGTCAACGATGATCTCGACGAGACCGAGGCTCGGCTGCGCACGATCCTGAACGCCGAACGGCTGCGGCGCGACCGCCAGACCGGCCTCGGCCCCTTCGTGCAAAGCCTGATGACAACCGAAAGGCAGCAGGATGATCTGGGAACTTGACGGCATCACACCGCGGCTCGGCAAGGATGCCTGGGTCGCGCCCGACGCGCAATTGATGGGCCGCATCGTGATCGAGGATGAAGCCAGCGTGTGGTGGTCATCGGTGCTGCGCGGCGACAACGAGGAGATCCGCGTAGGGCGCGGCTCGAACGTCCAGGATCTGGTCTGCTGCCATACGGATCCGGGCTTTCCGCTGACCATCGGCGAAAACTGCACGATCGGCCACAAGGCGATGCTGCACGGCTGCACGATCCGGGATGGCGCGCTGATCGGCATGGGCGCGACGATCCTGAACGGCGCGGTGATCGGTGAAGGTGCGCTGATCGGTGCCGGAGCCCTGATCGCCGAGGGAAAGGAAATTCCAGCGGGAGCGCTGGTCATGGGTGCACCGGGGCGCGTGGTGCGCGAGCTTGACGATGCAGGTCGTGCCGCGATCCTGCAGACCGCGAAAGGCTATCGGGAAAGGGCGCGCCGCTTCCGCGAGACATTGCGCCCGGTCGGCTAGTTCCGCGCGCGGGGGCAGGCGATGGACGTCGCGCGCCAGATCGATGCGATGGTCCGCGCACTTCCGGTCGCGGTCGTGGCCGTTGATCGTCGTGCCCGCGTGATTGCCGCGAACGACGCTGCGCGACGCCTTTTGGGCCCTGACCCTCTGGATCGTCCCTTCGTCACGCTGTTGCGCAATCCCGGCGTCAATCAGGCCATCGACCGTGTTCTCGCGCCGGGTCACCTGGCAGCAAGCGCTTCCGATCCCGGGCCCGGCGGGAACGGTGGCGCGCTGACGATGCGGGCCGCCATCGGGGCGGGCAGTTCGGGTCGTGAGCCTTACTTCGATGTCACCGTGGCGCCCTTGCCCGCGACGTTGGGGGGCGGCGCGCTCGTCACCCTGATCGATACCGCTCCGGTCGAGGGCGCCGAACAGATCCGCCGCGATTTCGTAGCCAATGTCAGCCACGAATTGCGCACGCCCCTGACCGCGCTGATCGGCTTCATCGAGACGCTTCGCGGCCCTGCTCGCAACGATGCTGCCGCGCGCGATCGCTTTCTGGACATCATGGAGCGCGAAACGCACCGGATGAACCGGCTCGTGTCCGACCTGCTCTCGCTCAGCCGGGTCGAAAGCGGCGAGCGACTGCGACCGGTCGCGCGCGTCGATCTGGCTGTGCTGCTGGGCGGCGTTGCGACCACGCTGGGACCTGCCGCCGAAAAGGCCGGCGTGCGGATCGAGCTCGATACCGGGGACGCTCCGGCTTGGATACCCGGCGATCAGGATCAACTGACGCAGGTCTTTCAGAACATCATCGAAAACGCGATCAAGTATGGCGGGTCCGGCGGGTGGGTCGGCATCGCGCTGCGCGAGATCACGCATGAACCGATGCTGCGTGGTCCGGCCTATTCGATCGAGATCGCGGACCGGGGCGAAGGGATCGACGCGATCCACCTGCCGCGCCTGACGGAACGCTTCTACCGCGTCGACACGCACCGCTCGCGCGAGAAGGGGGGCACCGGCCTTGGTCTCGCCATCGTGAAGCATATCGTCGCACGCCATCGCGGCAGGCTTCGCATCCACAGCGAACGCGGGCAGGGCAGCCGCTTCACCATTGTGCTGCCGCAAGCTTCGGCTGCACAGCCACCGGCCGGGTAGCCCTCGCACCCGTCGAGCCGCTTGCTTTTCGGCCCCCAAAGCCTGAAAACGACCCAAATGCAAAGGGGCCGGCGTAAGGTCCGAAGACGGGCAAAGGGCAGGGGAGAATGGGCGCCTATATCCTGCGGCGGTTGTTGCTGATCATCCCGACGCTGATCGGGATCATGGTCGTCAACTTTACCCTGACGCAATTCGTCCCCGGTGGCCCGATCGAACAGATCGCGGCGCAGGTGCAGGGGCAGGGCGACGTCTTTGCCAACATCTCGGGTGGAGGCAACGACACCGGCTCGGCGGTCGAGGCGCAGGGCTACGAAGGCGCGCGTGGCTTGCCGCCGGAATTCATTGCCCAGCTTGAACGCGAATTCGGCTTCGACAAGCCGCCGCTGGAACGCTTCCTGTCGATGATGGGCAACTACCTGACCTTCGATTTCGGGCGAAGCTGGTTCCGCTCGATCTCAGTCGTGGATCTGGTGATCGAGAAGATGCCGGTCTCCATCACGCTCGGCCTGTGGTCCACGCTGCTGGCCTATCTGATCTCGATCCCGCTCGGCATCCGCAAGGCGGTCAAGGACGGCACCCGCTTCGACACCTGGACCTCGGGCGTCATCATCATGGGCTACGCCATCCCCGCCTTCCTGTTCGCGGTGCTGTTGATGGTGCTGTTTGCCGGCGGGTCCTACTGGCGGATCTTCCCGCTTCGCGGCCTGACCAGCGACAATTTCGCCGACCTGTCCACCTGGGGCCAGATCAAGGACTACGCCTGGCACATCACGCTTCCGGTGATCGCCTCGACCATCTCCAGCTTCGCAACGCTGACGCTGCTGACGAAGAACAGCTTCCTCGACGAGATCAACAAGCAATACGTGATGACCGCCCGCGCCAAGGGCCTGACGGAACGCCGCGTGCTTTACGCCCATGTCTTCCGCAACGCGATGCTGATCGTGATCGCGGGCTTTCCGGCGATGTTCCTCGGTGTCTTCTTCGGCGCGAGCATCCTGATCGAGACGATCTTCTCGCTCGACGGCCTCGGTCGCCTTGGCTTCGAGGCCGCGGTCCAGCGCGACTATCCGGTGATCTTCGGCACGCTCTATGTCTTCGGGCTGATGTCGCTGGTCGTCGGGATCCTGTCCGACATGATGTATGTCTTCGTCGATCCGCGCATCGACTTTGAATCGAGGGCCGGCTGATGGCCCTGTCCGAACTGAACAAGCGTCGCTGGCGCAACTTCCGCCGCAACGGCCGCGCTTTCTGGTCGCTGGTGATCTTCTCGATCCTGTTCGTGCTTTCGATGTTCGCGGAACTGATCGCCAACGACAAACCGATCGTGGTCAACTTCCGCGGCGAATATTTCTTCCCCGCCTACAACTTCTACCCCGAGACCGCCTTCGGTGGCGATTTCGGGACCGAGGCGATCTACCGCGACGAGGCTGTCCAGTGCCTGATCGTGACCGGCGGATCGCAGGCCTGCTGGGACGATCCCGAAACCTTCATGGCCGAAGCGAAATCCTCGGGCACGGTCGAGGGTCAGCCGGTGGAAACCGGCTGGATGATCTGGCCGCCCGTCCCCTACCATTACAAGACGATCAACAATGTCGGCACAGCCCCAAGCGCGCCGGACGCGGACCACTGGCTCGGCACCGACGACACGGCCCGCGACGTGCTGGCCCGCGTGATCTACGGCTTCCGCACCTCGATCCTGTTCACCCTGATCGTGACCGTCGTCGCCTCCGCCGTGGGCATCGCCGCCGGCGCCATCCAGGGCTATTTCGGCGGCAAGACCGACCTGATCTTCCAGCGCCTGCTGGAAATCTGGGGCTCCACCCCCTCGCTCTACGTGATCATCATCCTCTTCGCGATCCTCGGGCGATCGTTCTGGCTGCTGGTCTTCGTGACGATCCTCTTCGGCTGGCCCGCGCTGGTGGGCGTCGTCCGGGCCGAGTTCCTGCGGGCCCGCAACTTCGAATATGTTCGCGCTGCCCGCGCGCTCGGCGTCACCGACCGGACGATCATGTTCCGCCACATCCTGCCGAATGCCATGGTGGCCACGCTGACCATGCTGCCTTTCGTCGTCACCGGCACGATCTCGGGCCTCGCGGCACTGGATTATCTGGGCTACGGCCTGCCTGCGGGCGCGGCGTCGCTGGGTGAAATGGCGCTTCAGGCCAAGCAGAACCTGCAGGCCCCGTGGCTGGCCTTCACCGCCTTCTTCACCTTCGCGATCATGCTGTCCTTGCTGATCTTCATTTTCGAGGGCATCCGCGACGCCTTCGACCCGCGAAAGACCTTCGCATGAGCGGCACGCATCCCGATCAGCGCGGTCAGACCGGCGAGGACGAGGCCGAGCTGCATCCGATCATGCCTGGTCCCGCCAGCGCCGCTGCGGTGGCCGAGGATCGCGATCCCTCTCGCGGGATGCCGGGGGAGGCCGAAGAGATCGCGACCAACACCGCGGCGCCCACGGATGCCGTTCTGGGCGTCGACGACCTTCGGATCAGCTTCCGTCAGGACGGGCAAACCATCCCTGCGGTCAAGGGCGTCAGCTTCCATATCGGCCACGGCGAGACCGTCGCGATCGTGGGCGAATCCGGGTCCGGCAAGTCTGTTACCGCACTGTCCACCGTGCGGCTGCTGGGCGATTCCGCCCGTGTCGAAGGCTCGGTCGTCTACAAGGGGCGGCAGTTGATCGACGCCCCCGACAAGGTTCTGCGCGACATCCGTGGCAACGACATCAGCTTCATCTTCCAAGAGCCGATGACCTCGCTGAACCCGCTGCACACGCTGGAACGGCAGTTGGCCGAAAGCCTTGCGCTGCACCAGGGAATCAGCGGCAAGCCCGCCCGCGCGCGGATCATCGAGCTTCTGACCCGCGTCGGCATCCGCGATCCCGAAACCCGGCTGGCGGATTATCCGCACCAGCTGTCAGGCGGGCAACGGCAACGCGTGATGATCGCGATGGCGCTTGCAAACGGCCCGGACCTGTTGATCGCGGATGAACCGACGACCGCGCTCGACGTGACGATCCAGGCGCAGATCCTTGACCTGCTGGCGGAACTCAAGCGCGACGAAGGCCTGTCGATGCTGTTCATCAGCCATGATCTGGGCATCGTCCGCCACATTGCCGACCGGGTCTGCGTGATGAAGGACGGCGAGATCGTCGAACAGGGTCCGACAGAGGCGATCTTCGCCAATCCGCGCCACGACTACACCCGCAAGCTGCTGGCGGCGGAACCGACCGGCAGCGCGCTGCCGGTGCCCCAGGATGCCGAAACGCTGGTCGAGACCCGCGATCTGAAGGTCTGGTTCCCGATCCAGCGCGGCCTGCTGCGCAAGACGGTGGGCCACGCCAAGGCGGTGAACGGCGCCACGCTCAGCGTCCGCGCCGGTGAAACGCTGGGCATCGTCGGTGAATCCGGGTCGGGCAAGACCACACTCGCGCTGGCCATCATGCGACTGATCGAAAGCGACGGTCCGATCCTGTTCATGGGCCAGGACATCGCCCGCTGGACGGGACGAGAGCTGCGCCGCCTGCGCCGCGACATGCAGATTGTCTTCCAGGACCCCTACGGCAGCCTTTCTCCGCGGATGACGGTCGAACAGATCATCGCCGAGGGCCTGACCGTCCACGGGGTCGAGAAAGGCCGGAACCGCCGCGAGATGGTGGCCGAGATCATGGCCGAGGTGGGTCTGCGACCCGAGACCATGCATCGCTACCCGCATGAGTTTTCCGGCGGTCAGCGCCAACGCATCGCCATCGCCCGCGCGATGATCCTGCGCCCCAAAGCCGTGGTGCTGGACGAACCGACCAGTGCGCTCGACATGACCGTGCAGGTGCAGATCGTCGATCTGCTGCGCGGGCTGCAGGAAAAATACGGTCTGGCCTTCCTGTTCATCAGCCACGACCTGCGCGTGGTGCGAGCCATGTCGCACCAGATCATGGTCATGCGGGCCGGCGAGGTGGTGGAACAGGGCACCACCACCCAGATCTACGACGACCCGCAAAGCGACTACACGCGCGCATTGCTTGCCGCGGCCCTGAACCCGGGCGGGTAGGGCATGCGAGCCTATGTCATGTCCCGTTACGGCGGCCCCGAGGTCGCGGGGCTGACCGATGTCCCAATGCCTAAGGTCGGACCGGGTCAGCTTCTGGTCCGCGTTCGCGCAGCGGGCCTGAACCCCGTTGATTTCAAGATCCGCGAAGGCAAACTGCGGATCATCCAACGCTACAGGCTGCCCGCGGTCATGGGCAACGAACTGGCAGGCGAGGTCGAGGCGGTGGGCGACGATGTCACCCGTTTCGCGCCGGGCGATCGCGTCTTCGCGCGGGTCCCCAAAGAAGCGATGGGCGCCTTCGCCGAATACGCGGTCCTGCCCGAGGATGTCGTCGCTCGAATGCCCGACGATGTCGATTTCGCGATGGCCGCTGCGGTACCTCTGGCCGGACTGACCGCATTACAGGCGCTTCGCGACGAACTGCACCTCGGGCCGGACAGTCGAGTCTTCATCCCCGGCGGTGCGGGAGGGGTCGGCACCTTCGCCATTCAGATCGCCAAATGGCTTGGCGCCCATGTCGCAACAACGGCCTCGCAGCGCGGTCGCGGGCTGGTCGAACGGCTGGGTGCGGATCAGGTCATCGGCTACACGACCGAACGGTTTCAGGATCATCTGCACGACGTCGATGGCGTCTTCGACCTGATCGGGGCCGAGACGCTCGTCGATTCCTTTGCTGTCGTGAAACCCGGCGGCACGGTCGTTTCGGTCGCCGCACTGCCCGAGCCGCAGACAGCGTTGAAGGATCTGGGTCGCGGACGTAGGCTGGCGGCCTTGTTCTGGCTGATCTCATTTCCGCTGCGCAAGGCCGCGCGCCGTCACGGCGTGCGCTACCGCTTCCTTTTCATGCATCCAAGCGGCACGGAACTGGCAGAGCTTGCCGGGCTGATCCAGGACGGAAAGCTTACGCCGATCATCGACAAGGTCTATCCGTTCGATCGGATCGCGGACGCCTTTACCCATCTCGAATCAGGACGCGCCAAGGGCAAGATCGTCGTCACGATGTGACGCCGCCATTTCGTTGCGCCATCGGCACGATCACCGCGCGGGGGCTGTGTACAGGTTGTGTACAGCCTGTGTACGCCCGGTGTACGGGCTGTGACCCCTCCGGGGCTGCGATTGCTGGGCGAAACCTCATCACGTCGAGTTGAATGTTGCGAAGCATGCGCACGCAACGCACGCAGCCGTTGCGCAGACGCTTTTCGCAAGTCAAAACAGGGTCATGCGTGTCCTTTTCGTCCATCAGAACTTTCCGGGCCAGTTCCCGCATCTCGCCCCCGCGCTGGAAAAGCGGGGACACGAGGTGGTCGCCCTGACCGACGAAAAGAACGACCGCCCCAGCCCCGTCCGAACGCTCCGCTACGCCGCGCCGAGCGCGGTCCAGACCACCAGCATGCTCGGCAAATCCTACGCGACCCATGCCGAGCGGGGATACCTCGCCGCCCGCGGCGCGCGCGCGATGCGCGACCGCCACGGCTTTGTGCCCGACGTGATCATCGGCCATACCGGTTGGGGTGAGACGTTGTTTCTAAAGGAAATCTGGCCCGACGCGCGGCTGCTGATCTACGCCGAACTGATGTACCGGACCCGCGGTCACGATGTCGGTTTCGACCCGGAAGTCAGTCGCGGCACCGACGATTCGCGGATGTTGACCGTGGCGCGTCAGTCGCATCTGATCCAGGGCATCGTCCAGGCGGACGCTGCGCTGTCGCCCACGCGCTACCAGGCCGACAGCTTCCCTCCCGAACTGCGCGGCAAGATTACCGTGATCCACGACGGCATCGACACCGAACGCGTCGTGCCAGACCCGCAGGCGACGCTGGCGTTGCCGAATGGTCGCATCCTGCGTGCGGGCGATGAGGTGCTGACCTATGTCAGCCGCTCGCTCGAACCCTATCGCGGCTTCCATGTCTTAATGCGCGCGCTGCCCGACGTGCTGGCCTCACGGCCCGATGCGCAGGTGGTGCTGATCGGCGCCGACGGCACCAGCTACGGCTCCAGCCCCCCCGATGCAGAGAACTGGACCGCCAAGATGCGCGCCGAACTGGGCCAGCGCATCGATTGGTCCCGCGTGCATCTGCTGGGTCGCGTGCCTTACGCGACCTACCTGTCCACGCTGCAAGTGGCCCGTGTCCACTGCTACCTGACCTATCCCTTTGTTCTGTCATGGTCTTTGACCGAAGCCATGTCTGCGGGTGCGCTGATCGTCGCCTCCGACACCGAGCCGGTCCGCGAATTCATTCGCGATGGCGAGAACGGGCGACTGGTCCCGTTCTTCGACCAGCACAGGCTGGTCGCGACGCTTGTCCGCGGTCTCGCGGGCGACCCCGACGCGGATCGTCTTCGCGCCGCCGCGCGCGCGACGATCACCGCTGGCTACGACCTGCATCATCATTCCCTACCGCGCCTGATCGATTGGGTGGAAAGCTTTGCACCAAGGGTGTAATCGGGCGACCGGACCAAGGGGGCGCGGATGACCCGGATCAGGCTGACCAACACCAGGACGCGGCGGAAAGAGGATTTTACGCCGATCGATCCGACCGACGTGCGGCTCTATTTGTGCGGTCCGACCGTCTATGATCGCGCGCATCTGGGCAATGCCCGGCCGGTTCTGGTCTTCGACGTTCTCGTTCGGCTGTTGCGGCACGTTTATGGCGATGATGCGGTCACTTACGTGCGGAACTTCACTGACGTTGACGACAAGATCAACGCCGAGGCACAGCGCCGCAAGGAAGCGGGAAGTCCCCTGCCGCTCGAGGCCTTGATCGCCGAGCGGACCGAGGAAACGATCGCGTGGTATCACGCCGACATGGATGCGCTCGGTGCGCTGCGACCCGATCACGAACCGCGCGCGACCGGCTATATTCCGCAGATGATCGCCATGATCGAGACCCTGATCGCGGGCGGTCATGCCTATGCCGCCAAGGGTCATGTCCTCTTCGACGTGCGCAGCTATCCCGATTACGGCAAGCTCTCGGGCCGCTCGGTCGACGACATGATCGCGGGCGCTCGGGTGGAGGTTGCGCCGTTCAAGCGCGACCCGATGGATTTCGTGCTGTGGAAACCGTCGAGCGATGATCTTCCGGGCTGGGACAGCCCGTGGGGCCGGGGACGTCCCGGCTGGCACATCGAATGCTCGGCAATGTCGGCCGAGCTGCTGGGCGACAGCTTCGACATCCACGGTGGCGGCATCGACCTGCAATTTCCGCACCATGAGAATGAGATCGCCCAAAGCTGCTGCGCCCATCCGCAGGCCAGTTTCGCCAATGTCTGGCTGCACAACGAGATGCTGCAGGTCGAGGGCAAGAAGATGTCCAAATCGCTGGGCAACTTCTTCACCGTCCGCAACCTGTTGGATCAGGGCGTGCCGGGCGAGGTAATCCGCTTCGTGTTCCTGATGACGCATTACCGCAAGCCGATGGACTGGACCGAAGCCAAGCGGCAGGAGGCCGAGGCGACGCTGCGCAAATGGCGTGATGTGACTCGCGGTGCAGAAGCGGGGCAGCCTTCGTCGGCCTTGATCGAGGCCTTGGCGGACGATCTGAACACCGCGGGCGCATTGGCCGCGTTGCACGATCTGGCGGGGCGCGGCGATGCGGAACGTCTCCTTGCCTCTGCGCAGATGATGGGTCTGCTGACTGATCAACTGGGTGCATGGTCGACAGACGACGAAGAACTCGGTGCAATCATAATGCGGATTGCATTGGAAAGACGCGCTGCGCGCAAAGCAGGTGACTACAAAAAGGCCGATGAGATCAGAGCGTTGCTTGAGGCTGCAGGTGTCAAGTTGATGGACACAGCTTCTGATAATATCGCGTGGCAGCGGTCTTCCAACTTTGACCCTGAAGCGATCAAGGCCATCGAGTGAGCGTCCGCCTTACCCTCTACGACACCACGCTCCGCGACGGGCAGCAGACCCAGGGCGTCGATTTCTCGGCCGCCGAGAAGGCCGAGATCGCGCGGATGCTCGACGATTTGGGCGTGGACTACATCGAGGGCGGCTGGCCAGGCGCGAACCCGACGGACAGCGATTTCTTCGCCGACGCCCCTCAGACTCGCGCCACGCTGACCGCCTTCGGGATGACCAAGCGGGCAGGGCGCTCGGCCGCGAATGACGAGGTTCTGGCGGGTGTTCTCAACGCCGGCACGCCCGCGATCTGCCTCGTCGGCAAGACGCATGTCTTTCACGTCACCGAGGCGCTTGGCATCACGCTGGACGAAAACCTCGCCAACATCCGCGAGTCTGTCGCCCATATCGTCGCGCAGGGCCGTGAGGCGTTGTTCGACGCCGAACATCTCTTCGACGGCTGGAAGGCCGACCGCGATTATGCGCTGTCCTGCCTGAAAGCCGCCCATGATGCGGGCGCGCGGTGGATCGTGCTCTGCGACACCAACGGCGGTACCATGCCGGCCGAGATCGGACTCATCGTGTCCGAGGTGATCGCGTCCGGCATCCCCGGCGACCGGCTGGGCATCCATTGCCACGACGATACCGGCAACGCGATCGCCGGATCGCTGGCCGCAATCGACGCCGGCGCGCGTCAGATCCAAGGCACGCTGAATGGTCTGGGCGAACGCTGCGGCAACGCCGATCTGGTCAGCCTGATCCCGACGCTGCTGCTGAAGGAGCCTTATACCAGCTGTTTCGAAACCGGCGTCGCGCAGGGCGATCTGGCGGGCCTGACCCGGCTGTCGCTGCGCCTCGACGAAATCCTGAACCGTCTGCCGCGCCGCAATGCGCCTTACGTCGGTGCGTCGGCCTTCACCCACAAGGCGGGGCTGCATGCCAGCGCGATCCTGAAGAACCCGGCGACCTACGAACATGTCGATCCCGCACTGGTCGGCAATGCTCGCGTCATTCCGATGTCGAACCAGGCCGGGCAGTCGAATTTACGCGCGCGGCTGGCGGGCGCGGGAATCGAGGTCGCGGCGGGTGATCCGGCGCTGGCGCGCATCCTTGATCGGGTCAAGCTGCGCGAGGATCAGGGCTATGCCTACGACGGCGCGCAGGCGAGTTTTGAAATCCTCGCCCGACGCGAGCTCGGCCTGCTGCCGCGGTTCTTCGACGTGGATCGCTACCGCGTCACCGTAGAACGGCGCGAGAATGCGAAGGGTGGGCGGGTCTCGGTCTCCGAGGCCGTCGTGGTGGTCCGGGTGGGGTCGCAGCGTACGCTGTCAGTCAGCGAAAGCCTCGGCCCGGATGGCGGCGACCTCGGCCCCGTCAACGCGCTGTGGCGGGCTCTGGCCAAGGATCTTGGTCCGTATCAAGAGGCGATCGACGACATGCATCTGGTCGATTTCCGCGTGCGGATCACCCAGGGCGGGATCGAGGCCACGACCCGTGTCACCATCGACAGCGCGGATCGCCAGGGCCGGATCTGGTCGACGGTCGGCGTGTCGCCCAACATCGTCGATGCCAGCTTCGACGCGCTGATCGACGCGATCGTGTGGAAACTGGTCCGCGACGGCGCGACCCCCGCATGAGTCTGGAGACCTGCGCAGAGAGCCTGCGGACGCAGGACCCACACCGTTTCGGCTGCATGATGGCAGCGGCGCCCGCTGACCGGTCGAAGCTGGTCACACTTTATGCGCTGAACCTCGAACTCGCCCGCGCGCCGCTGCAATCGGCTGATCCGCTTCTGGCCGAGATGCGTCTGCAATGGTGGATCGACCGCCTGCGCGCGATGGGACAGGGCGATCAGCCTCCCTCGCACGATCTGTTGAGCCCGCTCCACGATGCCTGGGGCGACAAGGCCGAAGCGATGGTGCCGCTGGCCGAGGGACGCAAGCGTGATTGCGATCGCCAGCCTTTCGATGATCCTGCGCAGGTCGAGGATTATGTGAACGCGACCGCAGGCAGCCTGATGCATCTCGCTGCGTCGGCCCTGGGCGCGGATGCCGACGCCTACGCTGCTGTGTCCCGGCAAGCGCTTGGGATGGGGCTCGCTTCATGGCTGGGCGCACTGCCGCAATTGCAGGCATGGAACATGGGTCTCGTTCCGCAGATCGCACCAGCGGCCGCGCGTGAACTCGCCCGTTCGGCGTTGTTATCGCTGGATGCCGCCGCCGATGCGCGGCGCCTCGTCCCGCGCCGCGCAGCCCCTGCGCTTGCTGCCCCCGCAGCTACGCGCGCCTTCCTGACCTCTGTTGCGGATGGCCTTCAAGACCCGTTGGAGCCAGCTCCCACGATCTCTCCGTTCCGGCGCCGTGCGGCGCTGGCGCGGCTGGCCCTGACCGGGCGCTGGTGGGTCTGAGGCGCGAGCCTCGATCGGATTTTCGCTTTCATCGAGCGCGGCAGTGTGGAAAAAATCGACGGAACAAGGGCAATGAGGGACCGCATGGCCGCCAGCCGCCGATCAGAGGCCGTTCAGGGCGCGACGCTGATCGCGCCGCCCCTGCTGTATTCGCTGCTGATCCTCGCCGCGCCGCTGCTGACGCTGCTCTTCTATTCCTTCTTCCTGCTCAAGACCGGCTATTCCGATCTGGAACAGGGCTTCACGCTGGAAAACTATCGTCAGCTTGCGGTCGACCCTATCTTCCGCGCGATTATGGTCCGCTCGCTCTGGGTGTCGGGCCTGGTCACGCTGGCGACAGTACTGCTGGCCTTCCCCGTCGCCTATTACCTCAGTTTCGTGGTCCGGCCCGACCGCAAGGCGTTGTGGCTGTTCCTGATCACCATCCCGTTCTGGACCAGCTACCTGATCAGGGTCTTCCTGTGGAAGGTTATCATGGAGCAGAACGGCGTCATCAACTCGACGCTGACGGGGCTCGGCATCATCGATGAGCCGGTGACGATGCTGCGCACCGTGGGTGCCATCGTGATGACGCTGGCCCACGCCTATGCGCCCTTCGCGATCCTGCCGATCTTCGTGGCGCTGGAAAAGATCGACCGCTCGCTGCTGGAAGCCGGGCGTGACCTGGGGGAATCGCGGCTGATGACCTTCTGGAGGGTCACGCTGCCGCTCGCGATGCCGGGCGTCATCGCGGCGGTGCTGATCGTCTTCATTCCGACGGTCGGCGATTATGTGACGCCCGAACTGATCGGCGGTGGCCGCATCCCGATGGTGGCGAACTTCATCCAGGTGCAGATGCTGGGGCTGAACAACCGGCCCTTGGGATCGGCCATGTCGGTGAGCGCGATGCTTGCGGTGGCGGTGATCGCGGGCATCTTCCTCTTGGTCAACCTGCGCTACCTGAAGGTGCGGCAATGAAGGGCCGGATGAACGGGGGCGGCCTGCGCGCCTATGCGGTGCTGTACCTGCTGTTCCTCTACGCACCGATCATCCTGCTGCCGCTGTTCGCCTTCAACGCCGGCACGATCATCGCCTTTCCGCTGAAGGGCTTCACGACGCAATGGTTCCAGGAAATGTGGGGCAACCCGACCCTGCGCCGGGCGCTGACCAATTCACTGACGATCGCGGTCTCGTCCTCGATCCTCGCGACCTGCCTCGGCATCTTCGCGGCCCGCGCCAGCACCCGCTTCGCCTTTCCCGGCAAGGGGCCGATCATGGGCTTCATCATGCTGCCGATGGTCCTGCCCGAGATCATCGTGGCGATGTCCTTGCTGGTCGTGCTGCTGGGTGCGGGGATCGAGCTGTCGATCCTGACCGTGATCCTGGGCCACGTGCTGATGTGTACGCCCTATGCCATCGCGGTGCTGACGACGGCCTTTTCAAGCCTCGACAAGTCGCTGGAAGAAGCGGCCTTCGATCTGGGCGAGACGCGGTGGGGCGCGTTCAGGCTGGTGATCCTGCCGCTGGTCATGCCGGGCATCATCAGCGCGCTGCTGATTTCCTTCACGATCAGTCTGGACGAATTCATCATCGCCTTCTTCCTGGCTGGAAACGAGCCGACCCTGCCCACCTACATCTTCAGCCAACTTCGCTTTCCGAAGGCGATCCCGGTCATCATGGCGCTTGGGACCGTGCTGGTTGCGTTGTCGATCGTTCTGCTCGCCTTGGGTGAATATTTCCGCCGCCGGGGCAATGCCCGCATCGGCGCAACCGGCACCGGAGGATTGGTGTGACCGAAGACCGCAAGCCGATGATCGAATGCACCGGCCTGAATAAGCATTACGGCGATTATCACGCGCTGCGTGACATCGACCTGACCATCCGCGAGGGCGAGTTCTTCTCGCTCCTCGGTCCGTCGGGTTGCGGCAAGACGACGCTGCTGCGGGTGATCGCGGGGTTCGAGGATATCTCGTCCGGCGCCGTCCTGATCGACGGCAAGCGGATGGAGGATGTGCCGGCGAACAAGCGCCCGACCAACATGGTCTTCCAGTCCTACGCGATCTTCCCGCACCTGACGGTCGCGCAGAACGTCGCCTTCGGACTGCGCCGCGATTCGCGCAGCAAGTCCGAAAAGGACGCGCTGGTGGAAGAGGCGCTGCAGATGGTCGGCCTCAAGGGCTACGGCAAGCGCGCAGCCCATGCGCTTTCGGGTGGCCAGCGACAGCGGGTGGCATTGGCGCGCGCGCTGATCCTGAAGCCCAAGGTTCTGCTGCTGGACGAACCGCTGTCGGCGCTCGACCGCAAGATGCGCGAGCAGATGCAGGTCGAACTGATCAAGCTGCAGCGTCAGGTCGGCATCACCTTCGTGCTGGTGACGCACGATCAGGAAGAGGCGTTGGTCATGTCCGACCGCATCGCCGTGATGTTCGAGGGCCGGATCGCCCAGCTGGACGGGCCCGAGGCCCTCTATGCCAGACCCGCCGACCGGCGCGTCGCGGATTTCATCGGCGTTATGAACTTCCTCCCGGCCGACGTCACGGGTGAGGACGCCGAGGGCAACGTCACCGTCGATGTCTCGGGCCTGGGCGAGGTCGTGCTGCCGCCGAAGCAGATCAGCCGGCTGACATCGGGTGACGAGCGGCCGATGGTCGGCTTCCGGCCCGAAACGATGACCCTGCTCAGCGCCAGCGCGACCCGCAGCCAGGAACGTGAGACCGGGGCTACGATCGACGAAGTCGTCTATTACGGTGATATGACCTATTACGATTTGCGGCTGGACGGCTCGGCGCGCGGCGACGGCAACGCGCGACCGGTCCGCATCTCGATGCGCAACGTCTTCGGTCGCGAGGTTCAGGACGTCGGCACGCGCACCCGCGTGGCCTGGTCGCCCGGATCACTGGTGCTGTTTCGCTAGACTGGATCCAGCGCAGCCTGCACCTTCTTCGGCAGGGTCGCGCGGATCAGCCCGTAGCTGGCGCGAATGCGATGCTGCAATTCGTCAGCGGGCGTATCCAGCGGCAACTCGACCCAACTGCGATGGAAATAGGACGCCCTGCGCGCGGGCCCGGCCGCGATCAGCATCTCGGCCTGATCGATCCCTTCTGTCTTGACCGCGACGGCCGCGTTCACCGAACCGGTCACTGCAAAGATCTTGCCGCCGACCTTCCAGCAATCGTGCCCGCCGCCCCAGGGGTCGGACCATTCCGCGCCAGGCAGGGCGGAACAGGTATCGTGAACGATCTTCCGGGTCATGATGGTTTCCCACGATCTGTCAGACGAATGGTGATACCATCCCGGCCGCGAACGGTCAGACGAGCTTGTGGCACCGGCACCTTCTCTCCCGGTTCCATTCGAAAAGCGGCGGTGATGCGCGCGGTGGCCAGCACCCCCTCCATCATCGCGAATCCGGCACCGGGGCAAGCGCGCGCACCGGTCGAGAAGGGAATATAGGCGTCGCGCGTGGCGGGGACGCTGGAACTGTCCAGAAAGCGGTTCGGATCGAAGGTGTCGGGATCGTGCCAGAGCCGTTCATGGCGATGCAGGTGCCAGGGAGAGATCACGAGCTGCGCGCCTATCGGCACCTGACGGTCGCGGAACGTCTCGACCTGCGTCGCCTCGCGGACCATCATCGGCACCGGCGGATAAAGCCGCATCGCCTCGCGGAAACAGGCGCGCGTGATCTTCAGCCGTGACAGCGCCGCGAAATCGTGTGGTAGCTCACGGCCCTCCTCGGCCACCCGTTCCTGCCATTCGGGATGGGCGGCCAGCAGCCACAGCGTCCAGGACAGAGCGGCGGCGCCGGTTTCGTGCCCGGCGAGAAAGAAGATCGCCACCTGATCGACGACCTCTTCTTGGGTAAAGCGGCGCCCGGTCAGCGGATCGGGCGTGGTCATGATCTTCGTCGCCAGATCGTCGGGCGCCGTGCCGTCGCTGATTGCGCGGGCGCGGACCGCGACCAGGGCGGTGATCAGCCCGCGGATCTGCTCGGCACTGGCCCGGGTCCGGCGCGAATGAGGGCGCGGCAGCCAGCGTGGCCAAGGCAGCAGCGCGGCGGGATTGACGATTGGCTGGGAGTCCTGATGGTCGCGGAAGGCGCGATAGACGCGGTCGGCCAGACCATTGCCGATCGGGATCGAGAACAGCGTCCGGAACATGATATCCGCTGCCAAGTGGTTCACCTGCGGCTCGATGTCGCCTTCACCTTCGGGAAGGCGTGCAATCGCGGCGTCGGTCGCATCCCACATCGCGTCGAACACCTCGCGCAGGCGCCCGCCTTCGAAGGCGGGATCGATGATGCGTCGCTGCTTTTCCCATTGCGGGCCGTTAGTGACGAAGACCGACTGACCGAGCAGCGGCGCGAGCCCTTCGCGCAGGCGGTCAGATTTGGGAAAATCGCGCGGCCGGTCGCGCAGGATGGTGCGGATCAGGTCGGGGTGGTTGCAGAAGAAGCTGTGGATCAGCGGTGCGCGGTACTCGGCCATCCACGCGCGATATAGTCGCGCGGGCAGCGCGGATAGCAGGTCACGCCTGAACGCGCGGGCAAATCGCAGCACGCCCGCGCGGCCTTCGGAGCTTTCGGGCTTCGGCGGGATCATGCGGCCCGGCCCGCTGGAAGTGTGATGCGGCCGGGCGAGTGAGCGCGGCCGGCAAAGCGCTGCGCCAGCGTCTGCGGGCCTGCAGTGATGGCGAAATAATCGTAATCGCCGGGCCGGTCGAAAGCGCAGAGATACTGGAAATGAAGCTTGAACCACCGGTTGCGCAGCGCGGCCTGACGTTCAGACGACAGGGTCTGGGTGAAGGCCGCGGAAATCACCAGCGGCCAGCGCTGATCGACAGGTGCAACGCCGGACACCGCGACCGGATCGCACAACGCGAAACAGCAGGCGTCGCCCGGCGCGGTGACATCCAGCCAGAACAGATCCTCGCGCCGCGACAATGCGGCGAGATCCGCGCGCAACCTGTCCGCGCGGGGCAGGAACGAGGCCATCGGCACGACATGGCCCAATGTCATCAGCGACAGCGCTGGCGCATCGGTGTCGTGGTCTGCGGGCAGCGCCGACAGCGCCGAGACCGCCAGATAGGCCCCCGAGGAATGGCCGATCACCAGAACCTCGTCCCAGTCACCCTGCAGGGCGTCGGCGATCCGGTCACGGAATCGCTCGACCCGTTGAGCCAGTGCCCGTGGATAGGCGCCATTTTCAGCAGCGGTGAAGGCGTAATCATGCATCAGGTAATGGGCGAAGAAGCGGTTGTCATGACGCTGCCACAGGACCAGGACTGCCCAGACGACCCCGGCACCGGCGGGCAGGCCCGCCCACCAACCAGCGACCCGCGAGACAAGCCAACCGCACAGCAGACCCGCAGCGATCGCTGCCAGCAGCTGCAGCGTCAGCACGATGATGGGATAAAGAGCGGCCAGAACCGGCCCACGACGCAGGCGCATCAGTCGAAACAGGGCGCCCGATCCGATATACGCCCATGCCGTTTGAACAAGTTGGCCATAGGTGGCGATGATGCCGCGTCCCATGGAGCGTTGCACGATGTCGTCCCAGACCAGCACCTCGACTTCCCCGCGGGCAGCTTGACCGTTGATGACGGTTTCGGCGGCCCATCCGAAACCTGGTCCTGCCTGCTCGCGCTTTGCCATCGCAATCCGGTAGGCGCTGATCGCGGCCTGCGCGACACCTTCGCGCCGATAAAGCTCGCGGTAACGGCGCGGCGGAAAGGGGTCGTAGCCGGGGATGTACAACACCTGCCGGCGAAAAGGGAGGGACATGCGAGGCCTTGCAACCATGCATTGCAGGATAGGCAGGGTTCTCAGCCCCGGAAAGTCCCGAATGTCACCGTTCGCGACGCACGCAGCAGCGTGTTCAACGTGGCTTCCAGCGGGCGACATTCGCCTCGATCGCGGCGATGCGCTGGTCCGTCCGCGGATGCAACATCAGCCAGGCGGGCGCGCCCCCCGCGCGAGAGGTCAGCTGGTCGAGCTTGCGAAACAGGCTTTTCTGTGGCTCTGCACCCAACCCCGCCTTGACCATCAATGCGGTCGCGAACGCATCGGCCTCGAACTCGTCCTGTCGTGACAGGCGCGCGGACAGGGCGGCCGCCGCGATATTCGCGATCCAAGGGCCGACAAAAGGGATCATGCGACCCAGCACACCGGCCAAGACCGCACGGATCACGTTCTGGCCCGCGAAATCAACCATTCGGCGACGCGCGTGGCCGTGCGCGACATGGCCCAGCTCATGGGCCACGACTGACGCCAGTTCCTCGGCCGTTACCTCGCACGCATCGAGCTTGCGGATGAAACCACGGGTCAGGAAGATGCGCCCGTCGGGCGCGGCCAATCCGTTCACCGGCTCGATCTCGTAGATATGCGCCTCGACCGGCGGCAGATCCATTGCGCGGCCCAGCCTTTCCAGCATCGGCTTCAGGCGTGGATGGTTCAGCGGCGTCGACCGTTCGTTCAATTCCCGCTTGAGCCGCCAAGCCGAAAAGAACCACATCGCGGCGGCATAGGCGAGGATCAGCAGGATCGGCGTCAGCTTCAGCATGGCACAAAGCTGGGGTCTCCGGCTGTCACCGTCAATCGTGCAACAGGCTTCATGGCGCGGGCCGGCCGCGTCGGTGCCACAAGACCCGTAACCCCCAAAGAATCAGACCCAAGATGGCGGCTACGGCCAGCGCCTTGATCGCCGCACCTTCGGCGTCGCGGAACTGACGCCCGAACAGGTGCCCGGCGCCGAGATGAATGACCGCCCACAGCACCTCTCCCGAAATGCTGGCGAGCGCGAAACGGGGCAGCGGAAGGCCCGCCATGCCGGCGACGTAGTTGGTCGCGGGGCCCAGGGGTGTGATCAGCCAGCGGGACAGGAAGACGGCCATCATGCCGCGACGTGTGATGAAAGCACGTGCCCGACCCAACAGTGCTGCGCGGCGCGTACCGGGCCGGTCGATGAACGGCTCGACGCGCTTCGCAATCGAAAACGCCAACAGATCGCCCAGCGTCGCGCCGATCACCGCCGCGACGACCAGCGCGGGGAGGTGAAGGTGTCCCGTGCCGGACAGCGCCCCGGCGCTGAGCAGCAGCACCGATGTCGGGATGGGCAGCGACAGGCAGGACATGAAGGCCGCGAGCGCGATCAGCCATGGTCCCCATGTGGGCAGCAGAGACAGCAGGTCGTGCGTCACCCCAGCACCCGCATCGCGCGTGTCAGCCCGTCCAGCGTCAGCGGCATCATCCGTTCAGGGAAGATGTCGCGGATCATGCCGATCGATCGGGTGTATCCCCAGTGAGCCTCGGGTACCGGGTTCAGCCAGACGTGATCCGGCCAGGTTTCACAGGCGCGGGAAAGCCACAATGCGCCCGGCTCTTCGTTCCAATGCTCGTTCGCGCCGCCCGGTGCCGCGATCTCGTAAGGTGACATGCTGGCATCGCCCACGAAGATGCATTTGTAGTCTCGCCCGTAGCGGTGAAGCAGATCCCAGGTGGGGACGGTCTCCGTCCAGCGGCGGCGATTGTCACGCCACACGCCTTCGTAAAGGCAGTTGTGAAAGTAGAAATGCTCCATGTGCTTGAACTCGGCACGCGCGGCGCTGAACAGCTCGTCCATCAGGCGGGAACGGTCGTCCATGCTGCCGCCCACGTCGAGAAAAATCAGGACCTTGACCGCGTTGCGCCGCTCAGGCCGGGTCTGGACATCGATATAGCCGTGATCAGCCGTCGCCCGGATGGTTGCGGGTAGGTCCAGTTCCTCTGCAGCGCCGTGGCGCGCCCAATGGCGCAGCCGCTTCAGCGCGACCTTGATGTTACGGGTACCCAGCTCGACAGCATCGTCGAAATCACGGAACTCGCGCTTGTCCCAGACTTTGACCGCACGGCGATGGCGGCTTTCGTTCTGTCCGATCCGCACGCCTTCGGGATTGTAGCCATAAGCGCCGAAAGGCGATGTCCCCGCTGTCCCGATCCACTTGTTGCCGCCCTGGTGGCGCCCCTGCTGTTCGGCCAGCCGTTCGCGCAGCTTGTCCATCAGCGCTTCGAAACTGCCGCTGCCCTCGATTTCGGCCTTCTCGGCGTCGGTCAGCGTCTTCTCGGCGAGCTTCCTCAGCCAATCCTCTGGCAGTTCGACAGTCTCGAACAGGGTTTCGATCGATACCGCTTCAAGCCCTGCGAAGGCGGCCGAAAACGCGCGATCGAAACGGTCCAGATGGCGCTCGTCCTTGACCAGTGCGGTGCGGGCGAAATGATAGAAGCCCTCTGTCGTCTCGTCCGTCACACCCGCCGCGACCCCGCCAAGGAGATCGAGATATTCGCGCAGGCTGACAGGCACCCCCTCGCGACGAAGTGCGTCGAGAAAGGGCGCGAACATCAGGCCATCCGGTCGATCATCAAGGTGACGAACAGCCCGATCACCGCAAAGATCATCGCGTGGACGGCCGCGTATTGCAGACGGTCCAGCCTGTCGCCCTGCAGGCGGGCGGCTTTGCGCCAGCCGACGAACGCGCCGATCAGCAGCGTGGCGATCAGGATCATGGGCGGCTCTCTCTCGTACAGGGCGAAGTCCTGCCCGAAATAGCGATGCAAATCCCCCCGTGCAACCGCAAGGCCGACCGATTAGCCTTGCTGCAAGCGGATGCAGGAGAGTGCCATGACTGACCTTGCCCCCCATCGAGATGCTATCCGGATCGCGCATCTGTCCGATGATCGACAGGCCATCGCCGCGCTTGTCGCCGATCACGCGCCCGACGCCGCCGCACGCGCCCGCATCGATGCGGCGACCGCTGCGCTGGTTCGTGACATTCGCGCGGGCGACGATCCGGGTCTGATGGAGGTCTTTCTGGCGGAATACGGGCTATCGACCGATGAAGGCGTGGCGCTGATGTGCCTGGCCGAGGCGTTGCTGAGGGTGCCCGACGCCGAGACGATGGACGACCTGATCGAGGACAAGATCGCCCCGTCCGAATGGGGACAGCACATGGGCAAGTCCTCATCCTCTCTGGTCAACGCATCGACCTGGGCGTTGATGCTGACAGGCCGGGTGCTGCGCGGTAATGAGAGCCCCGGAATCGCCGGGCATCTGCGCAATGCCGTGAAACGGCTGGGTGAGCCGGTGATCCGCACAGCCGTTCATCGGGCCATGCGCGAGATGGGACAGCAGTTCGTTCTGGGAGAGACCGCGCAGGCCGCAATCAAGCGCGGTCGCGACCGCGTTGCGCAAGGGTTCACCTACAGCTTCGACATGCTGGGCGAGGCGGCGCGGACCGAAGCCGACGCACGCGCCTACCTTAAGGCCTACGAGGACGCGATCCGGGCCTTGGCCCGGCAGACCAACAAGCCCGACATTCGCGACAATCCCGGTATCTCGATCAAACTGTCCGCCCTTCATCCCCGATACGAGGAACCGCAACGCGACCGGGTCATGGCCGAACTGGTCCCGGTGGTTCTGGGATTGGCGCGGATGGCGAAGCAGGCGGGTATGGGCCTCAACATCGACGCTGAAGAGGCCGATCGGCTGGAACTATCCTTGGATGTCATCGAGGCCGTGTTGTCCGATCCCTCACTGGAAGGATGGGATGGGTTCGGCGTGGTCGTTCAGGCCTATGGAAAGCGGGCGGCGGCGGTGATCGACTGGCTCGACGCACTGGCCCAAGGTCTCGACCGCAGGGTGATGGTGCGTCTGGTCAAAGGTGCCTACTGGGATACCGAGATCAAGCGCGCGCAGGTCGAGGGGTTGCCGGGGTTCCCGGTCTGGACCCACAAGCCGGCAACCGACGTTGCCTGGATCTGCTGTGCCAAGAAGCTTCTGGCCAGCCCGCGTATCTATCCGCAATTCGCGACGCACAACGCGCATTCCACCGCCGCCGTGCTGGAACTGGCCGGCGACGATCGGGATTGGGAGTTTCAGCGACTGCACGGCATGGGCGAGGCGCTGCACGACATCCTGCACAAGCGGCACAACACCCGCTGTCGTATCTACGCACCGGTCGGCGCGCATGAGGATCTGCTGGCCTATCTGGTGCGTCGCCTGCTGGAGAACGGCGCCAACAGCAGCTTCGTGAACCGCATCGTCGACGAGGATGTTTCACCTGAAGAGGTAGCCCCCGATCCCTTCGCGCAATGGGAGGCGGTCGCCGAGACCAAACCGCGCGGAGTTCGGCAACCCGGCGCGCTCTTCGAACCCGAGCGGGTGAATTCCCGTGGCTTCGACCTCCGCGACCCGGCGGTGCTGGAAGAATTGGAGACCGCGCGGAAGCCTTGGCTGAGGCACCAGTGGAACGGTGGGCCGCTCATCGCAGATGCCGTCGTTGGCGGAGTGGGCGAAGATGTTCTCAACCCCGCACGACCTGATGACCTGGTCGGTCGTGTGATCCAGAGTGCTCCCGACGATGTCGAGACGGCGTTGGCGTCAGCGGTGCCTTGGGACGCGCCGCCCGATGAGCGCGCCGCCACCTTGCGCCGGGCGGCCGACCTTTACGAAGAACACCACGCCGAGTTGTTTGCGCTGATCGCGCGCGAGGCTGGGAAGTCGCTGCCCGATTGTGTCGCCGAGCTGCGCGAAGCGGTGGATTTCCTGCGCTACTACGCCGGCTTCTCGACGGCAGATGCACCGCGCGGAATCTTCACCTGCATCTCGCCGTGGAATTTCCCGCTCGCCATCTTCACCGGCCAGATTGCGGCGGCGCTTGCCGCAGGCAATGCGGTCCTGGCGAAACCCGCCGAGACGACCAGCCTGACCGCCTGGCGCGCGGCACAGTTGCTGCACGAGGCAGGCGTTCCGCGCAGCGCGCTGCAACTGCTTCCGGGCGAGGGCAGGGTGGTCGGCACAGCACTGACCAGCGACGCACGCATCAATGGCGTCTGCTTTACCGGCAGCCTGGCGACCGCGCAGGCGATCAACCGCGCGATGGCTGAAAACCTTTCGCCCGACGCGCCGTTGATCGCCGAGACAGGCGGTCTGAACGCCATGATCGTGGATTCGACCGCGCTGCCCGAACAAGCGGTGCGCGACGTTCTGGCCAGCGCGTTTCAATCGGCAGGGCAGCGCTGTTCCGCGCTGCGCATCCTCTACGTTCAGGACGATATCGCGGACAAGCTGCTGAACATGCTGCACGGTGCGATGGACGAATTGCGGCTCGGCGATCCGTGGTTCATCGACACAGACGTCGGTCCCGTCATCAGCGAACAGGCGCACAAGGGCATCGCCGATCACGTCGCGGCGGCCCGCAGCGACGGGCGCATCCTGCATCGACTGAAGGCTCCCTCGCGGGGGCACTTCATCGCGCCGGTGACGATCCGGGTCAGCGGAATCGACGATATCGAGAAAGAGATCTTCGGGCCGGTGCTGCACATCGCCACCTTCAAGGCGGACCAGATAGACCGGCTCATCACCGCGATCAACGCATCCGGCTATGGGCTGACCTTCGGGCTGCACACGCGGATCGACGATAGGGTGGATCATGTCGATCGTCGGCTGCGTGTCGGCAATCTTTACGTCAATCGAAACCAGATCGGCGCCATCGTCGGCAGCCAGCCATTTGGCGGCGAAGGATTGTCCGGCACCGGCCCCAAGGCAGGCGGCCCGCATTATGTTCCGCGGTTCTATGCAGTGGATAGCGTGCGGAGCCGTGACGGTGCATCTGCCGGAGACGCGAACGCGGACGATGTTCAGACGGCACTGGACGCAACCCTGACCGACAGCGACACTCCGCGCGAAACGATGCTGCTGCCCGGACCGACCGGGGAATCGAACCGGCTGACGATGCACGCGCGCGGCAATGTCTTGTGCCTTGGACCCGACACCGCAGCGCAGGCCGCCCTTGCGCGACAGGCAGGCTGCGAAGCGGCTGAGGTTCAGGGTCATCTGGCTGCCAACGCGCTGAAAGCCCTTTCAGGTTTTGCACTCGTCGCATTCGACGGGCCCGAGGATCAGGCCCGATCTTACAGGCGGGCGCTGGCGGCGCGACAGGGGGCTATTCTACCGCTGGTCACCAGTGCTGAAATATTCGCTCATGCGGTGCTCGAACGACATCTGTGTATCGATACCACGGCATCGGGCGGCAATGCGTCGCTGCTCGCCGCCGCAGAATAGCTGCGGAAACAAAAAAGGCCGCGCCAACCTGGCGCGGCCTTTTCCACCTAAGCGTCGCGAAAGATCAGTTCGCCGGCGCAGTCTCTTCGGTTGCGGCATCGGCATCGTTCGCCGCGTCACTTTCAGGCGTATCGGCTTCTGTCGCCGTGTCGGCCGCCGCATCGCTGGTCGTCCCAGCGTCGTCTGGCTCGGGCACGGCCAGTTCTTCCAGCGCTGCCAGTCCCGCGGTGAAGCCGGTAAGCGACAACTGCAGCTGGACCGGGTTTTCCGGGTCACCACCGAAGGGCAGCAGCGCCACGTTGGCGACATTGCCGCGCTTGAGCGCGTTCAGCTCGGCGTCCGGGAAGCCGACGCGCGCGACGCAACCGACAGGCGCACAAAAGTTGAACGGATAGGCCTGTCCGCGACCCTGATCGACCTGGAACTGCAGGCCGAACAGCAGATCGGTCTCTAGCGGAACGACGACCGTTGCGCCGACAGCGACCTCGCCGCCTTCCAGCGGGATCATCGTGACTTCGGCCACAGAATTGCCGCTGTCATCCTGCATCAACTGGTAAAGCTCGCATGGATCGACGCCTTCGCCAGCCCTGATGCAGCGGATCAGCCAGTCCTCATGCGTGGACTTGACATAGTAAGAGCCGACTTGCGGCTCTGCATTGGGGTCAGCCGTGGTCGCTGCTTCATCGGCCGGTGCGCCATCGCCGGTAGCGGGAGTGTCCGTAGCAGAGGCTTCTGGTGCAGCATCCGTGGCAGTAGCATCGCTCGTCGCCGGTGCAGCTTCCGTCGCCTCGCCTGCGGCCTGCGCCGAATCGGACGCAGCATCGGCTGCATTCGGCTCTTCCCCTTCGGCTTCTTCGGTTTCGGTAACCGCCGTGCCCGCGTCGGTCGGCTGCTCGGTTGCCGCGTCGGTGTCGCTGGGCGTATCGGCTGCAGGGGGAAGGGTGCCAGTCTCGGGCGCGGCTTCGGTCGCGGCATCATTGGCGGACGCTGTGCTGTCCTGCGCGAAGGCTGGCGCCGTGATCGCCATCATCGCCGCCACGAGGGCGAGGGAAGGTTTCAGAGCCATGGTCGTTTCTTTCCTTTTCTTCAAAACCTTGCCCGAGGGCCTAGCACAGCGCGCAAGGCTTGTCAGGCACAACCGCCGCCCATTCGACCGGCGGCGATCTGCGCCGAACGCACGCCGCGTGCCCGCTGTTCCACGACACACGGATCCGTGCGAAGGCGATATCAAACGGTTCATGAAAGAAAAGGGTCGCGGCTGTTTCCGCGACCCCCTGTCAGCGCATGCTTGACGCCGCGCGTCCTCTCCCTGCCGGACTGGCCGGTCATCATTGAGGGCACGCTAGTCGCGGCCTTGTGATCCGTCAACAGCCGTGGGGTCGCGCATCGATCACATTTTGAACCCGGTCACGCCGACGACCCGGACATGAAAAAAGCCGCGCCCGAGGGCGCGGCAGTCCAACAGGGAGGAAGGTCCCGGGCCTGCAACCACTCAGCCCCGGACAAAACTGATACTGGCATGGAAAGGTTAACTTAGTATTGTCGGAGCGTGCGGAAAAACGCGCGCAACGCGCGACCGGGAGGGACGATGGCGCAGGTTCTGGATCACGAGGCGGGGACGGTCTTTGTGGGCGGAGGTGGCGAGAATTACGCAAGCCCCGAACAGTTGCTGCTGGAATACGCCAACCGCCACGGCCTGATTGCTGGAGCCACCGGAACCGGTAAGACCGTGACGTTGCAGACCTTGGCGGAGAGCTTTTCGCTGGCGGGGGTGCCGGTGTTTCTGGCCGACGTGAAGGGCGATCTGGCGGGTCTCGCAAAGCCCGGCAGCGCCGAGTCGAAACTGCATCAGCCGTTCCAGACACGCGCCGAGCAGATAGGACTGACGCTCGACTACCAGACCTTTCCGGTGACGTTCTGGGATGTATGGGCGGAAAAGGGCCATTCGGTCCGGACGACTCCGGCGGAAATGGGGCCGCTGCTGCTGTCGCGCCTGATGGACCTGACCGATGCGCAGGAGGGGGTGATGAACATCGCCTTTCGCGTCGCGGACGAACAGGGACTGTTGCTCGCCGATCTGAAGGACCTTCAGGCGATGCTGGTCTGGGTCGGTCAGAACGCGACGGACCTGTCTTTGCGCTACGGCAATGTCAGTACGGCAAGCGTCGGTGCGATCCAGCGCGCGTTGCTTGTTCTGGAAAATCAGGGCGGCGATGCGCTTTTCGGCGAGCCGGCCCTGGAATTGTCCGACATCATGCGGGTCGATGCGACGGGAAAGGGCGTCGTCAATATTCTCGCCGCTGACAGGTTGATGAATGCACCGCGGCTCTACGCGACCTTCCTGCTGTGGCTGCTCAGCGAACTCTTCGAGCAGCTGCCCGAAATCGGCGATCCCGACAAGCCGCGGATCGCCTTCTTCTTCGATGAGGCGCATCTGCTGTTCGACGGCGCACCGGCGGCGCTGGTGTCGAAGGTGGAACAGGTCGCGCGCCTGATCCGATCAAAAGGTGTCAGCGTCTGGTTCATCAGCCAGAACCCGACCGACGTGCCCGAAGATGTGCTGGGGCAGCTGGGCAACCGCGTCCAGCACGCGCTGCGCGCCTTCACCGCGAAGGATCAGAAGGCTCTGCGGCTGGCGGCGGAAAACTACCGTCCGAATCCGGCCTTCGACACGGCCGAGGCGATCCAGTCGGTCGGCACCGGCGAGGCCGTGACATCCTTTCTGGAAGCCAAGGGCGTGCCGGGGATGGTCGAGCGGACATTGATCAGACCGCCCTTCAGTCAGCTTGGTCCGATTACCGACGCCGAAAGGGCCGCGTTGATCGCGAATTCTCCGATGGGCATCAAGTACGACACGCGCATCGATCGCGAATCCGCGCAGGAGATCCTTGCTGCACGCGCCAAATCCGCCGCGGAAGCCAGCGCCTCAGCCGGTGCGGCCGGTAATGACGAGGATCTATGGCAGATGGACCGCAGCTACAAACGTGCGCGTCGCTACGATCCCAAGATCGAGATCACGCCCGAGAAGACGCGCCGATCATCGTCACGCAGCGACACCGCGACCGAAGCGTTCACGAAAAGTCTTGCCCGTCAGCTGGGAACGCGGACGGGCAAGGCTTTGATCAGAGGCGTGCTGGGATCGCTGTTCCGAGGTCGCTGAGCGGCAACGGAACCGGGATCGGCGCGGCGGCGAAAGCTGCCCGCATTTCAGCGAGGATGGCGATCATCAGATTGACGTGGCGGGTCAGGTCATATTCGGCCAGGCCATCGATCCGCGCGGCATTCAGCCGCTCTTCCTCCGCCCGCAGACGGGGCAACGACACCCCCGGCGCGGGGCAGTCGTCAGAGCGGAGAAGACGCTTGAGGTCGCGCTCGCGCTTCCAGGCCGACTGACCGAGCTTTGCGGCGCGGATCAGCATGCTCGGACGCCGAAGCGGGGTCTGGGCGGGGCGCGGGCGGAACGCGATCACATTCGGCATCATGGTCATGGTGGCGTCCTTCGTCTGGATTGGTTTACGAACCATGACTCAACCAGAGCGGGTGTTGCCGCAGGGGTATCTGCACCGCGCGGTAAGGGAAGGAATCTTTAGGGTTTCTTAGGAATTGTTGCGTCTATGTTCAGATTTGACCCCGTTCATCCGTTCACCGAAATGCAACCCATGGATGTTCCTGCCAGAACCAATCCAGAGGACAAAGGACCAGATATGACGCTTCTGACCGGTGACTTCGCCTTCGATGCTGCTGTCGAAAGCCACGTGGCCGCCCCCCGGGATACACCTGCCGCGCCTGGTACCGATCTGCCAGCCGATGCAGCCCTCTACCTGCGCCATGTCGAGAAGGGCGAGACGATCAGGTCGCTGGCCCGAGAGCTTGGCTGCCATGCCTCTACCATCCTTCGTCGCATTCGAAAGTTCGAGTCGCGTCGCGACGATCCGCTTGTCGATCGGGCGCTGGACCGCAAGGGGGGCGCAAACCAGCTCGACGGACTGCAGATCCAACGAGCCCTGCGCCGTCTCGCAGAGCCGGGCTCGCTGCTGGTCGTTGCCGACGGCATGGATAACGGCATCGTCACCCGCGACGGTATCCGCACCGCGATCATTGAACGGCGTCTGGCCGAGGTGATGGCGCTGCGCGGATGGGTCGCGCAGGTCGGCCATGGCAAGCTTCTTTCGTATGCGATCGTGCCGGCGGGACGCGACGCTTTGCGCGACATGATGAGCGGCCCCGGACGGGGCGTGCCCCGAACGGACGATTTCGCGGCGGCCAAAGCGGTATCGACCAACTCTGTTCCAGACGATCAGGGTCCTGTGGAGGCAACGCGCCATCGCGTGATGGAAGAACGCACCATCCGCGACCCGGAAGACAACAGTCGCCGGCGCGTCCGAGTCAACATCGCCGAAAGCCCGCTGTTGATCTTGGCTCGCCGGCGCGAACCCAATGGCGAGGCATTTCTCACCCCCGGCATGGTCGCGGCGGGCGAACGGCTGCGGGAAGACTTCGAACTGGCGCAAATGGGACCCCGGGTCACGCAGAACTGGGATGGGTTCATGACCGCGGACGTTGACGTATCGCACCGACCCGGCGGCTTTCGGGGCGGATCGGAATCGGCGCGGGACCGGGTCGGTGCGGCGCTGCGCGAACTCGGGCCCGGCATGGGCGACATTGTTCTGCGAGTCTGCTGCTTTCTCGAAGGGATCGAGATGACCGAGCGACGCCTAGGCTGGTCCGCACGATCCGGAAAGATCGTGCTGCGGCTGGCGCTGATGCGTCTGGAACGACACTACGCCGACACCTATGGTCGCGGATCGCGGCTGATCGGCTGATCTCCCCTTGCAGCCGGGAGGCCCCTTTATCCCGGCTGCTGCACCGCGTCAGATCATGCAGTCATAGGACCACTGCAACAGCGCCTGCCGCTGTTTGGGTCGGCAGGACAGATCGTTGGCGTCGCAATTCTTCTTTACCTGCCCTTGATGGCGGGCAAAGCTCTTCCAACGCTGAACCTGCTTGTCGTCGACGCCCTCGATCCGCCGTCCAAGATAATAGCGGCAGTACCACTGGAACCATCCACGCGGATCGGGCTCGATGATCCAGCCTTTCTCTATCCAGCGCGACAACGGCTGACGGCTCTTGATGCCGAAGTAGTTCAGGTCGGGGTCAGGTTTGTCCGACAGTTTGGCATTCTCGAACCAGCTTTTTGGGAATTCATCCTGACAGTCGTTGAGATACTTTCCTTCAAAGACACCAAGCTCCAGCATCTCCTTAGGTGTGAAGTGTGGCTTGAAGCCATCGTGCGACAGACGTCCCGTCCCTGCTTCGAGCTTGTAGGAATAATCCTTCTGCATCGAATCGTTGACCTTGATCGTGTCGCCCTTGCTCGCCATGTCGTCTCCGCAAACCTGCCATGTCCTGGCTTTTAACAGGGCTTCCACGCCGCCGGTTCCGTGGGTCGGACGTTGATCCGGCCTGCGCGCAGGTCTATCTAGATCAGGACCCAAGCCGAAAGTCCGATTATGGATCAGCAAACGCCACCCCGCCTGCGCCATCCGGAAAAGGCGCATCGCGTCGATCAGGTGCAGCCAAAGAAGCCAGACTGGATCCGGGTCAAAGCCCCGACCTCTGAAGGGTATCGCCAAACCCGAGACATCCTGCGCAAAAATCGTCTTTCCACCGTGTGCGAAGAGGCCGGCTGCCCGAATGTCGGCGAATGCTGGAGCCAGGGCCACGCCACGATGATGATCATGGGTCAGGTCTGCACGCGCGGCTGTTCGTTCTGCAACGTTATCACGGGCCGTCCGGATGCGCTCGACGTGTTCGAGCCGGGCAGGGTGGCCCACGCGGTCCAGAAACTGGGCCTGAACCATGTCGTCATCACCTCGGTCGATCGTGACGATCTGGACGATGGCGGCGCCGATCATTTCGCGCAGACCATCCGCGCAATCCGCCATCGCAGCCCGGACAGCACGATCGAGGTGCTGACCCCCGACTTTCTGAAGTCGAAACCCGGCGCACTCGAGACCGTGGTCGAAGCGCGGCCTGATGTGTTCAACCACAACCTTGAAACCGTGCCCGGCCTCTACCCGACGGTGCGGCCCGGTGCGCGCTATTTCCATTCGCTGCGGCTGCTGCAGAAGGTCAAGGAACTCGACCCCGGGATGTTCACCAAATCCGGAATCATGGTGGGCCTGGGTGAGGATCGGCAGGGTGTGCTGCAGGTCATGGATGACATGCGTGCGGCCGACATCGATTTCATGACCATCGGTCAATATCTTCAGCCGACGCCCAAGCATCACCGCGTCGATCGCTTCGTTACGCCGGAAGAATTCGCCGGCTACGAAAAGTCGGCTTACGGCAAGGGTTTCCTGATGGTCTCGGCGACGCCCTTGACGCGGTCGTCCTATCACGCGGGCGCGGATTTCGCCCGCCTTCGCGATGCGCGGCTGCAGAAACTTGGACGCGCCTGACATCTTGCCGCGCGCGCCTGGAACGGTTATGCGCGCATCAGGGGCCCGAGTGGCGGAATGGTAGACGCAGGGGATTCAAAATCCCCCGCCGCAAGGCTTGTCGGTTCGAGTCCGACCTCGGGTACCAGCCTCTTCTTCTTATTAAACATGCCGCGGCTCAGCGCGACGCGCCGGCGCCGTCAGCGATAGCCCGCCGCCTGCAATTCGAACAGGTCGCGGTAGCGGCCGGGCTGGGCAAGAAGTTCGTCATGTGTCCCCTGCGCCTCGACCCGGCCGTCGGCCAGCACGAGGATCCGGTCGGCCATCCGCACGCTGCTGAAGCGATGCGAGATCAGCACGGCCGTGCGACCGGCAGAGAGCGTCTTGAATTGTCGAAACACCTCGAACTCGGATCGCGCGTCCAACGCCGCCGTCGGCTCGTCCAGGATCAAGACCTGCGCGTCGCGCATGTAGGCGCGGGCGATGGCGAGCTTCTGCCACTCGCCCCCTGACAGATCGACGCCATGCGCGAAGCGCTTGCCGACCATCTGGTCGTAGCGTTCCGGCAGACGCCCGATCACCTGATCGGCGCCGGACTGGCGCGCCGCCGACTCGATCCGGTCACGGTCGGACGCGGCACCGATCCGTCCGACGGCGATATTGTCGCCTGCCGACATGGCGTAGCGTACGAAATCCTGAAAAATCACGCCCATCGCCGCGCGCAGGTCGTCCAGATCGTAATCGCGCAGATCGCGCCCATCCAGAAGAATGCGTCCCTCGTCAGGGTCGTAGAGCCGCGCCAGCAGCTTCACCAGCGTCGTTTTCCCAGCGCCGTTTTCACCCACCAGCGCCAGCGTCTCACCCGCCGCCAATGTGAAGCTGAGGTTGCGAACCGCCCAGCGTTCGGCGTTCTGATAGCGGAAGCCCACATTCTCGAAGACGAAGCCTTGGCGGATGGGGACGGGGACCGGCAGTGGATCCGCGGGCGACGCGATCTCGGGGCGCTCGCTGAAGAATTCGAACAGATCGTCCAGCCGCAATGCCTGTGCCGCCATGCTGGAAAAGCTGGTCAGCACGCCTTCCAGCAAACCGCGAAGCCGCAGAAAGCTGCCAGACAGGAACGTCAGATCGCCAATCGACAGGGCGCCGGTCAGCGTGGCCCCGATGATCCAGAGATAAGTTCCGTAGTAGGACAGCGTGGCCAGCGCCGTCAGGAGCGCCATCCAAAGCAGCTGGCGCCCCAGGATCATGCGGTTCTCGGCATAAAAGTCCTGCGACAACGCGACGAAGCGGTCGCGCAGGAACGTGTTCAAGCCGAAGACCTTCACCTCCTTGGCGGACTCCGCGCTGGCGCCGACCTGCCGCAGATAATCCCGCTCGCGCCGCTCGGGCGTGCGGCGGTAGTTCATTTCGTAAAGCAGCGCGTTGAAGTGCGTTTCACCCAGGAAAGCCGGGATGAGCGCGATCAGCAACAACAGGACCAGCCACGGATTGAACAGGATCAACCCGCCGGCGAAGCTGACGACCGTCACCAGATCCTGCATCAGCCCCATGACCTGCGTCAGCAACGGCACATTGCCGATCGTCAACCGCCGCGCCCGGTCGAGCTTGTCCTGAAACTCGGCATCCTCGAAATCCTCGAGGTCGAGTTCGGCGGCATGGTCCATCACCCGCACCGATAGCGAGATCACCAGCCGTTCCTGCATCAGCGCATTCAGGTAACTGACAAGCCGGCCCAACAGGTCGGATGCCAGCGCCAGACCCAGCTCGGCGGCCAGATACCAGCCCAGCGGCCCGGTCAGCCCCGCCTGCCACCAATCAGCCAGCGTCTCGGGTCGGGTCTCTAGCGCGGTAAGCCGGACCACCTCGTCGATGATCAGCTTGCCGATCCACAGCATCGTCACCGGCAGAACCGCGCGGATGATCCGCAGCGCGATCGTCGCCAGCATCAAACCCGGGCTCGCGCGCCAGATCATCGCTAAGAACGCTGGCAGGTTCTTCAGCGCCGCCCATCTTTGGCCGTAACGCGGCTGCTGGGCGGGCGGCATCTCAGGCGGGCTCAGTGCGGGCGGCGGCGATTTCGGCCTCGGTCAGGGGACCGGGGAAGTGGCAGGCCGTTCGGCGATCGGTGCCTTCCAGCGGCGGCACCGCCTCAGCGCACAAAGCCTGCGCGCGTGGACAGCGCGTACGAAAGACGCAACCCGACGGCGGGTTCATCGGCGAGGGCAGGTCGCCCGTCAGGGGAACGACAGCCTTGTCAGCCTCACGCGCAGGGTCGGGGATCGGCACAGCGGAAAGCAGCGCTTGCGTGTAGGGATGCTGGGACGCATTGAACAGCGCGTCCTTCGGCGCGATCTCCATCACCTTGCCCAGATACATCACCAAGACGCGGTCGCTGATATGCTTCACCACCGACAGGTCGTGCGCGATGAAGATCAGCGCGAGGCCGAGGTCTTTCTGAAGACGGATCAGTAGATTGATGACCTGCGCCTGGATCGAGACGTCGAGCGCGGAGACCGGCTCGTCGCAGATGATCAGCTTCGGCGCTACGATCAGTGCGCGCGCGATCCCGATGCGCTGGCACTGGCCGCCTGAAAATTCGTGCGGATAGCGGTTGATCTGATTCGGTAGCAGGCCGACCCGTTCCATCATTTCCTTCACCCGCGCCTTGACCTCGGACCGGCTCAGGCCCGGGCGATGGGTGGTCAGCGGTTCCGCGATGATCTGTCCCACGTTCATGCGGGGGTTGAGGCTGGCCAGCGGGTCCTGGAACACCATCTGGATGTCGGCGCGGTACTTCATCATCTGGCGCGGCGACAGGTCGACCAGATCCGCACCGTCCACCCATTCCGCCCGGCCCGTCGCCGGGACCAGCCCGATCAGCGCGCGCGCCAGCGTCGATTTGCCAGAGCCTGATTCACCAACGATGCCCAGCGTCTCACCGGGTTTCAGCGTGAAATCGACCCCGCCGACGGCGTGAAGGTCCTGCGGTGGCGTCCAGGGCATCGCGCCCGCGCGCCGGACAGGAAAGCTCACCCGCAGGTCGCGCACGTCCAGTAGCGGCCGGCTCATTGCTTCACCTCATGCGTTGCCGCCGCCGCCCCGACACCGGCGACTGCCGCGTCGGGCAGGGCGTCGTCGGGTTCGTCCTCCAGCGGTCCCGCCGTCGCTGCCTCGTCAGCCGTGATAGAAACTCTGTGACGGTGCGCGCGGATGTCGTCCAGCGCCGCGAAGCAGGCTCGCTTGCGATCCGGCGCGAAGCCTTCCAGCGGCGGACGCTCGGTTTCGCATTCCGCCAGCCGATAGGGGCAGCGCGGCGCATAGGCGCAGCTCGCGGGCGGATGCGTCATATTGGGGGGCGCGCCGGGAATGGCGCGCAGTTCGGCTTCGGTCTCGTCGATACGCGGGATCGCAGCCAGCAATCCCTGCGTGTAGGGATGGGCGGGGTCCGCGAACAGCGGTGCAACCGGCGCCTGTTCCCGGATGCGACCGCCATACATCACGGCGACACGCTCGCAGGAGCCGGCAACGACCCCCAGATCGTGGGTGATCAGGATCATGGCCATGCCGAATTCCGTCTGTAGATCGGCCAGAAGCTGCATGATCTGAGCCTGAACCGTCACGTCCAACGCGGTCGTCGGCTCATCCGCGATTAACAGTTGCGGGCGGCACAGCAGTGCCATCGCGATCATCACCCGCTGGCGCATCCCACCCGAAAATTCGTGCGGGTAAAGGCGCACGCGACCCTTCGCATCCGGGATCTTCACGGCGTCCAGCATCCGCACCGATTCCGTCACCGCGTCGCGCTTGGACATGCCCTTGTGCAGGACCAGCACCTCGGCCATCTGGTCGGCCACCCGCATGTAGGGGTTCAGCGAGGTCATCGGGTCCTGAAAGACCATCGCGATCTTCTCGGCCCGGACCTTGTTCAGGACACGGGGCTTGGCGTTCAGGATTTCGGTGCCGTCGAAGCGCGCCGAGCCCTCGGCGCGGCCGTTTGCAGCCAGCAGCCCCATCACGGCAAAGGCCAGCTGGGATTTGCCAGAGCCGCTTTCGCCGACGATGCCCAGCGTCTCGCCGGGTTCCAGCGTCAGGTCGACGCCGTTGACCGCGTGGACAACGCCATCATTGGTGTCGAAGCGGACGTGCAGATCGTTGATGTTCAGAAGCACCATGTCAGCGATCCTTCGGGTCTAGCGCGTCACGCAGGCCGTCACCCACGAAGAAGAAGCCGAAGAGCGTGATGCAGAAGAAAAACAGCGGGAAGGCGAGCTGCCACAGCGTGCCGTAGTTCATGGTCGCCGCGCCCTCGGAAATCAGCGCACCCCACGAGGTTAGCGGTTCCTGAACGCCGAGGCCGAGGAAGCTGATGAAGCTCTCGGTCAGGATCATCAGCGGCACCAGCAGCGTGGCATAGACCGCGACGACGCCCAGCAGGTTCGGCACGATATGGCGCATGATGATGCGCCAAGACGAGACGCCAGTCGCCTGCGCCGCCTCGATGAATTCGCGGTTCTTAAGGGTCAGGGTCTGGCCGCGCACGATCCGGCTCATATCCAGCCACGAAATCAGGCCGATACCCAGAAACAGCATCCCGATCGACCGGCCGAACACGACCAGCAGCAGGATCAGCACGAACATGTAGGGGATCGACATCAGGATATCGACCAGCCGCATCATGATCTGGTCGGTGCGCCCGCCGACATAGCCTGCCGTCGCGCCGTAAAGCGTGCCGACGATTACCGCGATCGCCGCACCGACGATGCCGACCATCAGGCTGATCCGCGTGCCCTGGACCGTGCGCGCGTAAAGATCGCGGCCCAGATCGTCGGTGCCGAAATAATGCCCGGTGGCGATCGAGGGCGCGCCAAGCTCGCGCACCTGACCCATGACGTTGTAGTCGAGTTCCTCGTTCGACCAGGCCGCGGCATAGTCGCCGAAAGCCGCGAACAGCGTGACCAGCACCAGGATCACCAAACCCGCCATCGCGGCCTTGTTTCGGACGAACCGCTTCCTCGCGTCGGCCCACGGGCTGCGGCCCTTCACCTCGGCCTGCGCCATCGTGTCGGCCAGCGATCGCATCTTGTCCTGTTCGATGACCATGTCAGTACCGGATCTTCGGGTCGATCCACGCGTAGAGGATGTCGACGATAAGGTTGAAAAGGACCGTCAGCGCACCGACGAGGATCGTGATCCCCATCATCACCGCATAGTCGCGGTTCAGAGCGGAATCGACAAACGAGCGTCCGATCCCCCCGGTCGAGAAATAGATGTCGATCACGACCGAGCCTGTGATCATCGATACGAAGACCGGTCCCAGATAGCTGATGACGGGCAGCAGCGCAGGCTTCAGCGCGTGGCGCAGGATCACGCGGCGTTCCGGCATACCCTTGGCGCGCGCGGTGCGGATGTGATTGCTGCCCAGCACCTCGAGCATCGAGGATCGCGTGATCCGCGCGATCGACGCCATGTAGCTGGTGCCAAGCGCGATGACTGGCATGATCCAGTAGCTGGGGTCATTGAAGCTCCACCCGCCCCCGGGCAGCCAGCCCAGCCACAGCGTCAGGACCAGGACAAGGATCGGTGCCATGACGAAGTTCGGCAGCACCTGCGCCCCGATGCTGGTCCCGACGGCCAGGTAATCCAGCCAGGAATTGTGCCGGATCGCCGCCGCGACGCCGAGGGTGATGCCGACCAGTGCCGCCAGCACGAAGGACAGCAGGCCGTAGGTCAGCGTCACCGGAAAGCCGTCGGCGATCAACCCGTTCACGGTGCGGTCGGGATAGACGAAGCTGGGACCGAAATCGAACTGCAGCACGACTCCCTTGAGGTAGTTCCAAAGCTGGACGATCAGCGGCTGGTCGAGGCCGTATTTCGCTTCCAGGTTGGCCAGCACCTGCGGCGGCAGCGACCGCTCGCCGGTAAACGGCCCGCCGGGTGCGGCGTGCATCAGCAGGAACGAGAAGACGATCAGCAAAAGCAGCGTCGGCACGGCCACGGCCAGACGTCTCAGGATGTATCCGAACATCGATCAGACCTTGCTCAGGGGGCTGGGTCGGGTGTGCCGGAAGGGGCCCGACCCCTTCCGGCGATGGGTCACGGCCTACTCGGCGACGCGATACAGGTCCTTGGCGTACCAGTTGTACATGACGTTGTCATAGGGGATCCCGCGCAGGTCTGCATTCACCATCATGGCGTTCGAGTAGTGGTAGACGGGCACGAACGGCATATCCGCGTTCAGCACCTGCTCGGCTTCCTTGTAAAGCTCGGTGGTGTTCTCGGCGGTCTTCGCCTCGGCCAGCAGGGCGTCGTAGTCCGCATTCGACCACTTGCCGTTGTTGTAGCCGTCGGTGCGGAAGTAATCGAGGAAGGTCGAGGCCTCGTTATAATCGCCGCACCACGCGTAGCGGGCGACCTCGAAATCCTGGTTCTGCAGCCGGTCGGTATGGACCTTCCATTCGTAGTTCGCGAGCGTCGCGTTCACGCCGATCGCCTTCCAGAATTGCTGCACCGCGACGGCAAGCTTCTTGTGGTCTTCCGACGTGTTGTACTGGATCGTCAGGCTCAGCGGGTTGTCGGGACCGTATCCCGCTTCTTCCAGAAGCGCCTTGGCCTTCTCGATCCGCTCGGGCTGAGTCCAACCGGCCATCTCGATCTCGGGTGCCTCGAAGCCCTCGATGGCCCAGTGGGTCCAGAAATAGGCAGGCTTCTGGCCGCCCTGCAGGATCTTGTCGGTGATGATGTCGCGGTCGACGGCATAGGCCAACGCCTGCCGCACCTTCAGGTCCTTCAACGCTTCGGGGCCCTTGTCGGACATGTTGAAGAGGTAGGCGTAGGAGCAGGCCTGCGGGATCGCCACCGCCTGATCGGGATACTGTTCCTGCAGGTTCGGGAACTGACCGGCGGGGACGCGGTCGAACCAGTCGAGTTCCCCAGCCTGATAGCGCGTCAGCGCCACGTTCTGGTCGTTGATGGTGATGAAGTTCAGCGGCGTCATCACCGTTTCGGCGTTGTTCCAGTAATTCTCGTTCTTAGACAGCGTGACCTTCACGCCCAGATCGTGGCTGTCCAGCACATAGGCACCGTTGCTGACGAAGTTGCCGGGCTGGGTCCAGTTGTCGCCGAACTCCTCGACCGTCGCGCGGTGGACCGGGAAGGTCGTGCCATGGCTCAGCGTTTTGATGAAGTAGGGGGTCGGCGTCGACAGCGTCACTTCCAGCGTGTGCTCATCCACCGCCCGGACGCCCAGCTCTTCGGGCGGCACCTCGCCTGCGACGACCTGCGTCGCGTTGACGATGTTCATCAGCTCCATGAACCAGGCGTATTCGGACGCCGTCTCGGGGTTCACCGCGCGCTGCCAACTATAGACGAAGTCCTCGGCAGTGACCGGATCCCCGTTCGACCATTTCGCCGTGTCGCGCAGCTTGAACGTGTAGGTCAGCCCGTCGTCGCTCATTTCGTAGCTTTCGGCGATGCCCGGCACCATCGCGCCTGCCTCGTCCTCGTTCATCAAGCCCTCGAACAGCTGGCGCAGCACATGGGCACCGTCGACATCGGTGTTCTTGTGCGGGTCGAGCGTCTTGACCGCATCGAGAATCCAGAAATCGAGCGTCTGGTTCTCGGCCAGCGTCTCACCCTCTGCGGGTGTCGCGGCGTGGACGGGCAGGGCCAGCGAGGCGGCCAGGGCGGTCGTCAGAAGAAACCGTTTCATGGAAAAGATCCTCCGTGTTGGTGTTGTGCGGATCGGTCGGCTTTTCGCCGGAATGCGCAACGATGGTTCATATTGCGGGCAGGGTAAAGGCGCGCAATCGGCTGCCGACGCGTAACCAAGGCGCGTATCGCGTGGTCACCGGACAGCGATCCGGACACCCGTTGCCACGCCCGTTGGAGATTATGCTGAAGATTATCCTGTCGTCGGCCGGACCTTGCCGATCCCGCACTGACGTGGCGTCACGGGGCCGCGCGGCGACGTGATCTGGAAGAAACTTGACCCGCATCCCGCCATCGCGCAAAACCGCGCAAAAATCCGCGCCGACCGGCGACGGAATGCGCAGGCAAACGGCCCGCGCCGTCATGGGGGGAACACGATGGGAGGCCTTTTGGCCCTTTCGCGGGGTATCGACCGCGTCAATTCGTTCATCGGGCGATGGATATCTTGGCTGATCCTGGTCGCCATTCTCGTGAGCGCGATCAACGCCGTCATCCGCAAGGTGTTCAGCGTGTCGTCGAATGCCTGGCTGGAACTGCAATGGTACCTTTACGGAACCGCTTTCCTGCTGGCTGCGGCCTATACGCTGCTGGAAAACGAACATATCCGGATCGACATCGTCTACAGCATGTGGTCGCGCCGGGTTCAGCACTGGATCGACCTGATCGGGACGCTGCTGTTCCTGTTGCCGATCACCGCGCTGATCCTGTGGCTGACCTACCCCTGGGTGATGCGCTCGATCCGCCTGAAAGAGATGTCGATGAATGCGGGCGGCCTGATCTTGTGGCCAGCCAAGCTGATGCTGCTCATCGGGTTTGGCCTGCTGTTTCTTCAGGGCCTGTCCGAGGCGATCAAGAAGATCGCGGTGATGCGAGGGATCATTCCCGACAATGTCGATCATCGCGACAGCCATGAACGCATGGCCGAGGAGGCGGCGGGCGTGACGCTGGACCACCAGCCGGGCCGCAATGATGGGGACGCGCCGCGATGATCGAACTGATCGCCCACAATCTTGCACCCATCATGTTCTTCTCGATGGTGCTGTTTCTGCTGTTCGGCTACCCGATCGCCTTCGCGCTCGCCGCCAACGGACTTCTGTTCTACCTGATCGGGGTCGAGCTGACGCCGATTTCGAACGGGCAGATCAATCTCCACTTCAACCTGCTTTCGGCTTTGCCCGAACGGTTATGGGGGATCATGAAGAACGACATTTTCTTAGCGATCCCGTTCTTCACCTTCATGGGCATCGTCCTGGAAAAATCCGGCATGGCCGAAGACCTTCTGGAAACCATCGGCCAGCTGTTCGGTCCGGTCCGTGGCGGTCTTGCCTACGCCGTGATCGTCGTGGGTGCGCTGCTGGCGGCCACGACCGGGGTGGTCGCGGCGTCGGTCATGGCGATGGGCCTGATTTCGCTGCCGATCATGCTGCGCTATGAATACGACCGCCCGATCGCCACCGGTGTGATCGCGGCCTCGGGCACGCTGGCGCAGATCGTGCCGCCGAGCCTCGTTCTGATCGTGCTGGCGGATCAACTCGGTCGTTCCGTCGGCGACATGTACAAGGGCGCGCTTTACCCGGCGCTGATGCTGACCGGCAGCTACATGCTGTATGTCTTCATCACCACGATGATCCGTCCCAACGCGATGCCCGCGCTGCCGAAAGAGGCTCGGACGCTGGGCCGTGGCGTGACATCGCTTCTGGTCGCTTTGGCTATCGCGGTGGCGGTGTTCTTCGCGGCGCGGATGTTCATGCAGGCCGACGGCGTGCGCAATGCCGGCATCTGGGGGGCGGTCATCGCGGGAGCGGTGCTGTTCGCGATGGCTCTGGCCGATAGGGCGATGCGGTTGAACATGCTGTCGCATTTGGCGCGGCAGGTGATCTTCGTGCTGATCCCGCCGCTGAGCCTGATCTTCCTCGTGCTTGGCACGATCTTTCTGGGCATCGCCACCCCGACAGAGGGTGGGGCGATGGGGGCGGTCGGTGCGCTGATCCTTGCCGCGATGAAGCGACGCCTGAACTACGACGTCGTGCGGGGCGCGCTGGTCGGCACCACCCGACTGTCATCCTTCGTCATGTTCATCCTGATCGGCGCGACGGTCTTTTCGCTGACTTTCTACGCGATCAACGGACAGGTCTGGGTCAAGGACCTGCTGCTGGCCGTTCCGGGCGGCGAACTGGGCTTTCTGCTGACCGTCGCCTTGCTGATCTTCATCCTTGGCTTCTTCCTCGACTTCTTCGAAATCGCCTTCGTCATCGTGCCGCTTCTGGTCCCGGCGGTGAACGCGCTCGGGATCGACATGATCTGGTTCGGCGTCATTCTGGGGATGGTGCTGCAGACCAGCTTCCTGACGCCACCTGTCGGCTTCGCGCTGTTCTACCTGCGCTCGATTGCGGCCCGCAAACGCTACACCGATCATGTCTCGGGCAAGGTGATCGAACCGATCAGCACGCTTGAAATCTATCGCGGCGCCGTGAAGTTCGTAGGCCTTCAGGTCGTCATGATCGGTGTTGTCATCGCTTTCCCGGGCCTTGTCACGCATTACAAGACGCCGGTCTCTGCGCCGACGGCGCCGCTGCAGATTCCGGGTGGACCCGGTGGCGGCACTGGCGGGCTGGGCGGCGGCCTCGGTGGTGGGCTTGGTGGGCTCGGCTTGCCCTTCGGCGCGCCTGCCGCCCCAAGCGGTGCCACGACACCGGCGGCCGATGGACAGGGTGCGGCCACTCCCAGCGGGACATCGGGCGGGTTCGGCAGCCTAGGCGGTCTGGGCGCACCTGATTTCGGTGGCGGCGCGACCCCCTCGGCACCGCAGCCCCAAGCGGAACAGCCTGCATCTGATGCAACGCCGCAACCTGCAGCGCCGGCGACGGGCGGTGGTCTCGGCAACGGATTGGGTGGTCTGCCACCGGGGCTGGGCGGCAACTGACAATCACCGACGACAAGATGGCAAAAGGCCGCTGCGAAACATCGCAGCGGCCTTTTTCGTATCATGCGTAACCAAGCCAATCGGGCGGGGATAACCCCGCCCGACCGCCAACCTCAGTTGCTGGCGGGCGCCGGCGCCGCCGCGCCGTCGGCCGGTGCTTCGGTCGCGGCACCCTCGGCTGCAGGGGCGGCGCCACCCTCGGCACCACCGACCGCAAGATTGCCCTGCCGTTGCTGGATCATCATGAACGTGTCGAACGTGTATTCGGCGGTCTGCGCATACAGGTACCAGTCGTTGCGGAACTGAAGCATCGCTTCGTACTGGGTTTTGAAGTGCTCGTTCTCGTTGGACAGCTCGCCATAGACTTCGTTCGCCGCCTGGAAGGCCGCGGTCAGGATCTCTTCGCTGAACGGACGCAGCTGCGCGCCGTTGTTGGCCAGTTCCATCAGCGCGGTCGGGTTCTTCATGTCGTATTTCGCGAGCATGTTGGAATCGACTGCCTGGCAGCAGGTGCGGACCAGCGACTGATAGGTCTCGGGCAGCTCGTTCCACTGCGCCTTGTTGATGAAGAAGCCGACCGTCGGGCCACCCTCCCAGAAGCCGGGATAGTAGTAGTAGGGCGCGACCTTCTGGAAGCCCAGCTTGCTGTCATCGTAGGGACCGACCCATTCCGCGGCGTCGATCGTGCCCTTTTCCAGCGAGGCGTAGATATCGCCGCCGGCGATCTGCTGCGGCACCACGCCCAGCTTTTCCATCACGCGGCCGGCAAGGCCCGAGATGCGCATCTTCAGGCCCTGAAGATCGGCGACCGTGTTGATTTCCTTGCGATACCAGCCGCCCATCTGCACGCCGGTGTTCCCGCCGGGGAACGAGACCAGATTGTACTGGTCCAGGAACTCGTTGTAGCGATCGATGCCGCCGCCCTGATACTGATACGCCGCCTTCGCGCGGGCCGAGAAGGTGAAGGGCAGATCTGCGCCGCAAGCGAAAGCCGGGTCCTTGCCCCAGTTGTAGTAGCCGACCGAATGGGCCACTTCGACGGTTCCGTCGGTGGCCGCGTCGATCGCGCCCAGGCCGGGGACAAGCTCACCGGCCGCGAAGACCTGAATGGTGAACTTGCCGTCGGTCGCTTCGCTCAGCCGCTCGGACATTTCCACAGCACCGCCATAGATCGTGTCCAGCGACGGCGGGAAGGACGAAGCCAGACGCCAGTTGATCGTCGGCTGTTCCTGCGCGATCGCGGGTGCGGCCAGCACGGTTCCTGCGGCCGCGGCGGCACCGCCGACCGAGGCGCGCGTCAGAAAGCCGCGGCGGTCCAAGGATGTGGAATTCTTCATGCGTATCTCCCTCCGAAGGGGCGTCGGGCCCCTCATGACCCTTTGGTTTCCGCCCTGCATGGCGCCGCAGTTTATCTGCGCGCCCCCCTGCGTCTAGGGGTCTATTCGGGCAGGCACGGAAAAATGCGCGGTCGCCGGCAGCGGCCGAAAAAGCCGGGGCCTTGCGCCCCGGCCAGTTGGTCGCCGGGGGGAACCGGCTGGGAGAGATCGCGTCCGGCGACGCCCCGGGGAAGGGGCGCGATCGCCAAGCGATCAGGGGTCGGCAAAATGTATCGAAACAATCTTGGCCTCCACCCGGATATGACGATACAATCGGGCAGAATGGACTGGAAGAGCAGAATTGTGACCGATACAAACTGGCAGCCAACCTTTGCCGATGACGCCTTTCAGGACGGCGTCGGTCCCAAGTTCCGGGCCTTGGCGCACATGATCCGGCAGGCGATCCGGGCGGGCGAGCTTGCACCCGGTGACAGGTTGCCGCCGATGCGCGATCTGGCGTGGCGTCTGCAGGTGACGCCCGGTACGGTCGCCCGCGCCTATCAGGTCGTCGCGGCCGAGGGCATCGTCGAAAGCCATGTCGGGCGCGGCAGCTTCGTGGCGGCGCAGGGGGCGCGGCAGGCGCCGCTGCAGCCGCTGATCGATGATCGGAACGAACGCGGGCGTGACCGCCCGCTGCGCGCGGACGAGGTCGCGATCGACCTGCGCAGCCCCAAATTGCCCGATCTGGGTCAGGCCGGCGCGATCCGTCAGGCGTTCCGGCGCATGGCCGACCAGTCGGGCGAGGAATTGCTGGACTACACCCCCGTCAGCGGCGATCGCGATTGCACAGCCGCCCTGACCGACTGGATCGGGCCGCGTGCAGCGGGTGAGTTCGGACCCCCCGACATCGTTCTGACCCATGGCTGCCAAAGCGCGATCCTGCTGATCCTGTCGATGTGTCTGGCGGGCGAGCGTCCGCGAATTCTGTGCGAGGCGTTGTGCTATCCCGGGCTGCGTCACGCTGCACGGCTGCTTCGGGCCGAGGTGGCACCGGTCGCGCAGGACGGGCAGGGGATGCTGCCCGACGAACTGGACCGTGCCGCCCGACAGACCGGCGCGCGTGTCGTCTTCCTGACGCCATCGGCACAGAACCCGACCACCGGGCGCATGAATGCAGAGCGCCGCGCCGCCATCATCGATGTCGCCCGTCGTCACGATCTGCAGGTGATCGAGGATGAAAGCTATACCACCCGCCCTGGCGCCCTTCGCGGCGCGGACGGGCCGCCGCCGCTGCGCGAACTGGCGCCGGAACGGGTCTGGCAGCTGGTCGGTCTTGCCAAGCTTCTGTCAGCGGGGCTTCGCTTCGGGGCGATCATCTGTCCCACGGGCATGGGCGGGCAGGCGCGCCTCGCCGCCCAGCACAGCCATTTCGGTGTGGCCCGGCCGCTGACCGTCGCGGTGACAGAGCTTCTTCGCGATCCGGCAACCGAAGACCTCTGCCGGGCGATCCTTGCCGACTTCGAGGCCAGGCGAAACATCGCGACCGAGGTGATGGCGGGAACAGGCCTTGTTTCGCTGGCGGAACTGCCGTTCCTGTGGTTGCCGCTGCCTGCGCGGTGGCGGCCGTCCGTCTACGCGCAGGCGGCGGCGGATCGCGGCATCCTCGTCCGGCCTGCCGATGAATTCGCGGCCTCGGCCGGCAGCATCACGTTGGCCGGTTCATTCGCCAATGCGGTGCGTATCGGTCTGGCAGGACACATGCCGCACGCCACGCTTAGGCGCGCTCTGACCGAATTGCGGCGGCTGCACGATGCGCCGCCGCAGGATGACATGGTGGCGTAAGCGGCAGGCCCGACGCCATGGCGTCAGGCTGGCCTACTGCTAGGGCGTCAGCGCAGGATCGAGCGGCCCGCGTAAACGGCATTGGCGCCCAGCATCTCCTCGATCCGAATCAGCTGGTTGTATTTCGCCAGCCGGTCCGAACGCGCCAGACTGCCAGTCTTGATCTGGCCGCAATTGGTCGCGACGGCGAGGTCGGCGATGGTCGAATCCTCGGTCTCGCCCGAACGATGCGACATGACAGAGGTGTATCCGGCACGATCGGCCATCCGCACCGCATCTAGCGTTTCGGACAGGGTGCCGATCTGGTTCACCTTGACCAGCAGCGAGTTGCCGCAGCCGCGCGCGATCCCGTCCGCCAGCCGCTCGGGGTTGGTCACGAACAGGTCGTCGCCGACCAGCTGAACCTTGCCGCCCAGCTTTTCTGTCAGCATTGCCCACCCGTCCCAGTCATCCTCGGCGCAGCCGTCCTCGATCGACAGGATCGGGTAGTCGGCCACCAAGGCGGCAAGATAATCGACGTTCTCTTCCGACGACAGGACCTTGCCTTCGCCGGTCATCTCGTACTTGCCGCCCTTGAAATATTCGGTCGAGGCGCAATCCAGTGCCAGCATGATGTCGTCGCCCGGCTTGTAGCCCGCCTTCTCGACCGCCTTGAGGATGAAATCCAGCGCGTCGCGGGTGCTGGATAGGTTGGGTGCAAAGCCGCCCTCGTCGCCGACGCCGGTGGCCAGACCCGCTGCCGACAATTCCTTCTTCAGCGTGTGAAAGACCTCGGATCCCATGCGGACTGCCTCGCGAATATTGTCCGCGCTGACCGGCATGATCATGAATTCCTGAATATCGATCGGGTTGTCGGCATGTTCGCCGCCATTGATGATGTTCATCATCGGCACGGGCAGGACATGCGCGCCGACACCGCCGACATAACGGTAAAGCGGCATCGTCACGCTGTCGGCCGCCGCCTTGGCCACCGCAAGGCTGACGCCCAGGATCGCGTTGGCGCCCAGCCGGCCCTTGTTCGGCGTGCCGTCCAGATCGCGCATCAGCTGGTCGATGGCCCGCTGTTCGGTCGCGTCCTCGCCCATCAGGTTCTCGGCCAGTTCTCCGTTGACCGCATCGACCGCGTTCTGGACGCCCTTGCCCAGGTATCGCCCCTTGTCGCCGTCGCGCAGCTCGACCGCCTCGTGTGCGCCGGTCGATGCGCCCGAGGGCACCGCGGCCCGACCCTGGCTTCCGTCCTCGAGCGTGACGTCGACCTCGACCGTGGGATTGCCCCGGCTGTCGAGGATCTCGCGTGCGAAGATGTCGATGATGGTGCTCATGGCTCGGCTCTCCCCTTGGGTTTCGCGGGGATGATTACCGCTAACATCGCCGTGAAGAAAGCCGCAATCTGGCCACGGGCGGCAGGGCGCGTCAGGGCAGGGCGATATCGGCCCAGATCGGAAGGTGGTCCGAAGCCAGGCGCGCCACCTCTCCGTCGTGGACGCCGCTGTCGCGGATCGTGATCGTGCGGTCCAGCGCCATCCGGTCCAGCCGCAGGCGGGGCATGGGCGCGGGCCAGGTTCGGCCGGGTGCGATGACGCGAAAGCCGGTCAGCGCCTCGAGCCCCCGCTCGTCGTGCCACTCGTTGAAATCACCCATCAGGACGACCGGCTCGGCACCGAAGCGGCTGACCCGTCCGACGATCCGTTCCAGCTGCGCCCGCCGCGACGACCGGGCCAGACCCAGATGCATCGCCACGATCGTCAGGCCCGGCAGACGCAACGCGATCGCCCCACGCGGCTCGATCCCCGGCAGCGGCAGACGACGAACGCTCGAGGCGGCGGCAAGATCGGGACGAAGCAGGATGGTCTGACCGTGCCAGCCCAGCGAGTTCTCACCGGTGCCCAGAAACGCGGCGGGCACCAGGCCGGTCTGGGTCTCTATCAGGTCGCGGGGCAAGGCCTCGGGACGGGCGCCGTGGCGGAAATCGACTTCCTGCAGCGCGATCACGTCGGGCGCCAGGTCGCGGATCACCGCCAGATTGCGCTCGGGCGCATGAGGCCCGGTGATGCCACGGCATTTGTGAAGGTTATAGCTGGCAATCAGCATACGGCCAGGGTCACGTGCCGCAGAAGGTTCGCGGAACAACCTCGTCCGGTTTGGGCGCGCGCGCAAGATCGTCCCAATGTTCACAGTCCTCGCGCGGATGGGTGACGGCCTCGAAAAGCCGCTGGAACGGCGCGAGGTCGCCTGACACTGCTGCTTCGATGGCCTGCTCGATCCGGTGGTTGCGCGGGATCCGACGCGGGTTGGCCCGCGCCATCATCGCGGCGTCGGGTTCCGGCGCCCGCTCACGCCAGTCCGCGTGCCAGGCATCGAAAGCCTCGCGGTCAGTGAACTCGTCCCGCGCTGACCCATCAGCCAGCCCGGTGAAGACGCGGGTGAAATCGGCGCGTTCGGTCGCCATCAGCGTCAACAGCCGTTCGATCAGCCCCTGATCGGCCTCGGTCGCTTCGATCCCCAGCTTGGACCCGAAACGGCGACGCCATTCTGCCTGATAGAGGTCGGGGAAAGTATGTACCGCCTTTGTCGCCGCCTCGATCGCTGCCTCACGCTCTCCCATCAGGGGGATAAGGCAGGTCGCGAGCTGGGCCAGGTTCCAGACGGCAATCTGCGGCTGTTCGGCCCAGGCATAGCGTCCATGCTGGTCGATCGAGGAGAACACAGTCTGCGGGTGATAGCCGTCCATGAAGGCACAGGGGCCGTAATCGATCGTTTCACCCGAGACAGCCATGTTGTCGGTGTTCATCACGCCGTGGATGAAACCCAGCGCCATCCACTGCGCGATGGTCGCGGCCTGCCGCGCGATTACGCCCTGAAGAAGACCCAGCGGGCCGTCGGCGTCCGGGTAATGCCGGGCGATGACATGATCGGTCAGCGCCTGCAGCGCCTCGACATTGCCGCGCACCGCAAAATACTGGAACGTGCCGACGCGGATGTGGCTCGATGCGACGCGGGTCAGGACCGCGCCGGGATAGGCCTGCTCACGTTGCACACGCTCGCCCGTCTCGACCGCCGCCAGGGCGCGCGTGGTGGGGACATCCATCGCGGCCATGAATTCGCTGACGACATATTCGCGCAGGACCGGGCCCAGCCAAGCGCGCCCGTCGCCGCGACGAGAGAACGGCGTCTGCCCTGAACCCTTCAGCTGCAGATCGAACCGATGCCCGTCCGGTGCAACCACCTCGCCCAGTAGCACGGCACGGCCGTCGCCCAGCTGCGGCACGAAGCCGCCGAACTGGTGACCGGCATAGGCCTGTGCGATCGGCTCGGCGCCCTCTGGCAGCGCATTGCCGGCCAGCATCGCGACGCCGTCCGAACCGGCCAGCCAATCCACGTCCAAACCCAGTCGCTCTGCCAGTGGCGCATTCAGCGCCAGCAGGCGCGGCGCGCTGACTGGCGTGGGCTGAACCCGTGCAAAAAAGCCGTCGGGCAGTCGGGCATAGGAATTGTCGAAATGGATCATCGCGCGGCCTCCTTGCCCTTTATCTAGCGGCCCCGGGCAGGATTATAAGGGCTTCAGTGCCTGACACTCGTCGAGAACAGGTTGACCACGACGACACCGACGACGATCAGGGTCAGGCCGATGATGGCCGCCGCGTCCAGCCGCTGCCCGAAAACCAGAAGTCCGATCATCGAGACGAAGACGATGCCAAGTCCGCTCCAGATCGCGTAGGCGACGCCCAGAGGCATCACCCGCAGAACCTGCGACAGAAAGAAGAACGACCCCGCATAGCAGACCGCCATCATCAGCGTCGGCAGAAGCCGCGTGAACTGCTCGCTGCGCTGAAGGAAGCTGGTCCCTACAACCTCCAGCGCGATCGCCACGATGAGGGTGAAGTAAGTAAGGATGGGCATGTCGTTTCCTTTCGCTTCCATACCGATCTAGATATTCGGGTCGGCACCGTCACGCTCACGAATCCGTGATGATAGGGCTTGGCTTGATCGTTCGGGTGCAAGCGCGTATCGCGACCGCAAAGGAGAATGGCGATGAAATTCCTCGACCTCGCGCGAGTCCATATCAGGTCGGGTTCCGGCGGTGCGGGCTGCGCCTCGTTCCGGCGCGAGAAGTTCATCGAATATGGCGGTCCCGACGGCGGCGACGGCGGCTGCGGGGGCGATGTCTGGGCCGAGGCGGTGGAAGGTCTGAACACGCTGATCGACTTTCGCTATCAGCAGCACTTCTTCGCCAAGAACGGCCAGCACGGCATGGGCAGCCAGATGACCGGCAAGTCCGGCGACGACATCGTGCTGCGCGTCCCGGTCGGCACCGAGATTCTTGAAGAGGATGAAGAGACGGTCGTGGCCGACCTGACCGAAGCCGGCCAGCGGGTCCTGCTGGCAGAGGGCGGCAACGGGGGCTGGGGCAACCTGCGCTTCAAGTCCTCGACCAACCGCGCGCCGCGCAATGCCAATCCCGGCCATCCGGGGGTGGAGCGGACGCTGTGGCTGCGCCTGAAACTGATCGCGGATGCGGGTCTGGTCGGGCTACCCAATGCCGGCAAATCCACCTTTCTGGCCGCCACGTCGAATGCGCGGCCCAAGATCGCCGATTATCCCTTCACCACACTGCATCCGAACCTCGGCGTCGTCGGCATCGACGGGCGCGAATTCGTCATGGCCGACATTCCTGGCTTGATCGAGGGCGCGAGCGAGGGCAGGGGGAGCGGCGACCGTTTCCTGGGTCATGTCGAACGCTCGCGCGTTCTGCTCCATCTGATCGACGGCACGTCAGAGGATGTAGCGAGCGACGCGCGCACCGTCCTGACCGAGCTTGCGGCCTATTCGCCGGTGCTGATGGACAAGCCGCGGGTGACCGCGCTGAACAAGATCGATGCGCTGGACGACGAAACTCTGGCCGAGCGCAAGGACGCGCTGGAAGCCGCGATCGGTGGCCCGGTCCTGACCATGTCCGGCTTTTCGGGCAGCGGCGTGCAGGATGTGCTGCGCGCGCTCTGGTCGCGGATCGCCGAAGGCCGCGCGGTCGACGCCCCCGCCGATACGCCCGAGCCATGGCGGCCCTAGCGCCCGCGCTCGCCGAGGCGCGGCGACTTGTGGTCAAGATCGGCTCGGCGCTGCTGGTCGGCGCAGAGGGTCTGAACGGCGCTTGGCTGCGCGCGCTTTGCGATGACGTGGCGTTGTGGCGTCAGCGCGGGTCCGATGTGGTGTTGGTGTCGTCGGGCTCGATCGCGCTTGGCCGTCGCGTGCTGGGCCTGCCCGCAGGCACGCTGTCGCTGGAACAGGCGCAGGCCGCAGCCGCCGTCGGCCAGATCCGCCTCGCCCGCGCCTACGAGGAGGCCCTGGCCCCCCACGGCGTCACCACCGCGCAGGTTCTGCTGACGCTGGAGGACAGCGCCGACCGCCGCCGATACCTGAACAGCCGCGCGACGATGCAGACGCTGCTGTCGCTGGGCGTCGTGCCCATCGTGAATGAGAACGACACCGTCGCGACCGACGAGATCCGCTACGGCGACAACGACCGGCTGGCCGCCCAGATTGCCGTGACCTGCGGCGCCGATCAGCTGCTGCTGCTGTCCGACGTGGATGGACTTTACACCGCCAATCCCAAGACCGACCCCGAGGCGCTGCACCTGCCGGTGATCGAGCGGATCACGCCCGAGATCGAGGCGATGGGATCGGGCCCCGTCTCCGGCCTGTCTAAGGGTGGCATGACCACCAAGCTGATGGCCGCCCGCACCGCCGTCGCAGGCGGCTGCGCGATGGCCATCGCCGAAGGCTCGGTCCTGAACCCGCTCTCGGCGGTAGCGGGCGGCGCGCGGACCAGCTGGTTTCTGCCAGAGGCCGATCCCCAGCTTGCCCGCAAACGCTGGATCGCCGCGATGAAGCCGCAGGGCACGCTGGCGATCGACGCCGGCGCCGTCGCCGCGCTGCGGTCCGGCAAGTCGCTGCTTCCAGCCGGCGTCGTCTCCGTGATGGGCACCTTCGGCCGTGGCGATCCCGTCGCGATCACCGGCCCGGCGGGTGAGACGCTGGCGCAGGGATTGGTGCGCTATTCCGCTGCCGAAGCCCGACAGGTCGCCGGTCACCGCACCAGCGAGATCAAGGCGATCCTCGGCCATCCGGGCCGCGCCGTCATCGTGCATCGGGATGACATGGCGGTCTAGGGTCTTACGAGAACGCTTTCGTCCCTTTGTCATCGCAAAAGGCGATCGGCATCAGAACCGGCTCACGCCGTCTTCCTGACACCCCGCACAAGCCGATGCCGCCCATGCGCCCGCGTCAGCCTTGGGGCGTCCGGTTCCGGCTCGGGCAGCGCCAGCGCGGCCTCGCGCAGGACCGCGATGCTGTCCTCGGAATTGCGGGGCAGGGTGGCCGGGTCCATCGGTTCGCCCACGGTGACGCGATAGGTGTGGCCATCCTTGTTCAGCACTTCGTGGAACAGGGTCACGTCGCGCAGGGATGGGTGGATCGCATCCAGCAGGTAGAACAGGGCCGAGTTGCGCGCGCGAATATGCAGCGGGATGACCGGCGCGTCGAACTTGCGTGCGATCATCACGGCGCTGGCCATCCACGGACGTTCGTGCAGGCTCAGACCGCGACGCTTGGCCAGCCGCCCCGACGGGAAGATCAGCCCGATCCGTCCCGATTCCAGCGCAGTGCGGGTGTAATCCATCGTTGCCCGCGTCTTGGCGTGGCTGCGCTTTTCCAGCCGCCATTCGACCGGGGCGATCAGATCCTGCATCTGCGGCAGCACGCGCACCATGTCATGGTTGGCATAAATGAAAAGGTCGTCGCGCACCTGACTGATCAGCGCGTGCATGATGATCCCGTCCGCAATCCCGGTCGGATGGTTCGACACGATCAGCGCGGGGCCGGTCGCGGGGATGTTCTCCAGCCCCTGCACGCGGACATCGCGGACGATCATCGCCTCCATCCGGCGCAGAATCTCGGCCGTCGGCAGATCGCGGAACTCGGCCGCAAGCCTGATCGTCTGCGGATAATGCAGCAGCCACATCATCACGCTGCGGAACAGCGCGTGCTGCGGCTTGCCCGAGAAAAACCAGGGCGCCCGCTCCGCGATCAGCGGGTCGAGCCGGGCGTGCATCTCGGTCTTGGCGTCCATGTGTCGAATTATCCCGGTTGATGTGCGGGCGGCAAGACGTCAGTTCGCCACCGACAACATCCGCCCGACCATCTCGGCCATATTTCGCGACAAACCCGTGACAGCGGCGATCTGTTCCAGCGCGGCGCGCGCTTTTTGTTGCCGATCCGCGTCATAGCGGTTCCAGGTCTCGAAGGCGGTGGACATCCGCGCGGCGATCTGCGGATTCTTGCCATCCATCCGGATCAGCCAGTCGGCCACGAAATCGTAGCCCGATCCGTCGGCCGCATGGAAGCCCGCGTGGTTGGCGGAAAGCCCGCCGATCAGCGCCCGGAAGCGGTTGGGGTTCGTCCAGTCGAAGGCCGCATCCTCGGACAGGGTCCGCGCAATGCGGACCGCGTCAGCGGGCGGTGCGGCCATCGGCTGCACCGTGAACCACTTGTCCATGACCAGCCGGTTGTCGCCGAAATCGGCGCGAAGCCGGGCAAGCGCCTCATCCGCCTGACCAAGTGAGACGAGGACAGCCAGCGCACCCATGCGTTCCGTCATGTTGCCGGCCTCGCGTTCCAGTGCCTGGGCGCGCAGCCCGCCGTCGACGCGGGTCAGCAGGCCCAGCGCGGCAAGCCGCAGCGAACGTCGTCCCGCACCGTCGGCGTCTGGCGAATAGTCGCCCGGGGTCTCCATCGCGTCGAAGATACCTGCCAGCAGCGCCTCATGCGTGACCGCAAGGCGCAGCGACAGCCGCTCGCGCGCGGCGTGGATCGCATCGGGGTCGGGGATCTGGCCGGCGGCGGCCAGACGCGTCGCGATCTCTTCCTCACCCGGAAGTCGCAGGCACAGCGCCCGGAACGCGGCATCGGTGTCGTCTTCGGCGATCAGTCGGCCGATCGCGTCGATGAAGGCGTCGGCGTTTTCATCCTCTTCGCCCATCGCAGCCGCGCTCAGGGCGCGCAACGCCAAGCCACGTCCGGCCTCCCAGCGGGCGAACGGATCGGTGTCATGGGCCAGCAGGAAGGCGCGGGTTTCGGTGTCCAGATCGCGCTCCAGGATGATCGGTGCGGAAAAGCCCCGCAACGCCGAGACGACAGGCCGCGCGCCAAGCCCGTCGAAGGTGAAGCTCTGCTCCGCTTCGGTCATTTCCAGCACTTCGGTCGGACGAACCTCGTCCCCGTTCGGACCGATCAGGCCGACGGCGATCGGGATGACACGCGGCGGTTTGACCAGTTGACCCGGCGTCGGATCGGTCTTCTGCGTGAAGCTCAGCGTCAGCGCGCCATCCGTCCAAGTCTCGGTCATCGTGACCTGCGGGGTCCCCGCATCGGTATACCAACGCGAGAATTGCGACAGATCGCGGCCGGTCGCATCCTCGAAGACCTTCAGCCAGTCCTCGATCGTCGCCGCATCGCCGTCGTGACGGTCGAAATACAGATCCAGTGCATCGCGATAGCCGTCATCCCCGACGAGGCGCTTCAGCATCCCGATCACCTCCGCGCCCTTTTCATAGACGGTCGCGGTGTAGAAATTGTTGATCTCCTGATAGCGGTCGGGGCGCGGAGGATGCGCCAGCGGTCCGGCATCCTCGCGGAACTGACGCGTGCGCAACGCCTGAACATCCTCGATCCGCTTGACCGGGGCAGAGCGCAGGTCCGAGGTGAACTGCTGGTCGCGGAACACCGTCAGCCCTTCCTTCAGGCACAGCTGGAACCAGTCGCGGCAGGTGATCCGATTGCCGGTCCAGTTGTGGAAGTATTCATGCGCGATCACCCCCTCGATCCGCTCGTAATCGGCGTCGGTCGCGGTCTCGGGGCTGGCGAGGACCAGTTTCGAGTTGAAGATGTTCAACCCCTTGTTCTCCATCGCGCCCATGTTGAAGTCGTCGACCGCGACGATGTTGAACACGTCCAGATCGTATTCGCGGCCATAAACCCGCTCGTCCCATTCCATCGACTTGACCAGGCTTGTCAGCGCGAAGCCCGCCCGATCCTCGTCGCCGGGCCGGACCCAGACGTTCAGATCGACGGCACGGCCCGACATCGTGGTGAACGTGCCGGACACCGCGCGCAGGTCGCCTGCGACCAACGCGAACAGGTAGGCGGGCTTGGGCCAGGGGTCGGACCAGACGGCACGTCCCGCCACGGTTTCGGCCGGGTTGCCGTTCGACAGCAGGACCGGCTTGTCGGACAGAATCTCGACTTCGAAGACCGACATCACGTCGGGTCGGTCGGGATAGAAGGTGATGTGGCGGAACCCCTGCGCCTCGCATTGCGTGCAGAAGATGCCGCCCGACAGATACAGCCCCTCGAACGCGGTGTTGTCGGCCGGATCGATCTCGACCTCCGCCGACAGCGTGAAGGCGCCGTCGGGCAGCGCCGCGCCCGCGATCACCAGTGCCTCGCCCTCTCGGGTGTAATCCCCTGTCGCGATCTCGCGGCCATCGATGGCAAGCCGCTTCAGTCGCAACCCCTCGCCACCATCCAGCGCCAGATCGGCACCCTGCTCGCGCGGGGTGAACGACAGGTCCGAACGCACAACCGTCCCGCGTGGCGCAAGCGTGAAGGACAGCCGAACGCGGTCCAAGGCGAAGGGGTAGGGGCGATAATCGTTCAGAAAAACAGTTGGGTCTTCTTGCATATGCGACATCTTGCCGATCCGGCCGAAAAATGGTTGTGGTACGGGAACTTGTATTTCACGAAAGTGTTAATGCGGCACACGCCGGGTCGCAAGCCGGCCGGATAAAAGTGACGGACAATCTGAAGGAGACCCAGATGAGCTATGATCCCAACGATCCAAAACGCACCGATCCCGTCGACCGCGACCCAGCCGTCGACCGTGATCCGGCCGTCCGCAACGAAACCTATGTGGCCCCGGTCGAGCGTCGCGCATCGCCGCTCCCGCTGATCATCGGTGTCCTCGTCGCCCTGGCGCTCGCCTATTTCGTCCTCCAGCGTTTCATGACCGGCGACGACGTGACGGTCGAGGATGGCGACACGACCGTGACGACCGAAGCGCCTGCTGACGAAGCGGCGGCCGACGCCACCACCGACACGACGACCGATCCGGTTGCCGATACGACGACCGAAGATGCGGCGGACGAAGCTGCCGCCGACGCGGAGGCCGCAGCCGACAACGCCGAAGCCGCCGCTGACGAAGCCGCGACCGATGCGGGCGAAGCCGTCGACGCTGCTGGCGATGCGGCTGCCGACGCCGCCGATTCCGCAGCTGACGCTGCGGCCGACGCAGCCGACGCAGCTGGCGAAGCCGCTTCGGACGCTGCCGCCGCGACCGAAGAAGCCATTGACGAGGCGACCACCCCCGAGCCGGCCACGACGGAACCCGCAACGACGGAGCCCGCCACGACCGAACCGGCGACCACTGAACCGGCAACCGACGCGCCCGCCGCGGACGAGCCGGCAACGACCGAGCCTGCGCCCGCAAACTGATCAGCGGCGCACCGAAGACCATCTGATACGATCACGCCGCGCGGGCCCGACTCGCGCGGCGTCTTGCTGAGAAGAATGACCGGCAACAGGGACAGGACCAGACGATGCAACGTTCGCGCATCAACCGCATCCGCGCCGAGGCGGCGGAGTTCATCGACCGCGCGGGCTTCCGCCTGCCGCCCTTCGCCCACTGGACGCCTGACGAATTCCGCGACAGGGCGACGCCCGCGATCGTCGATGCGCGACTCGGCTGGGACATCACCGATTACGGTCAGGGCGATTACGACAGGCTGGGCCTGTTTCTCTTCACCTTGCGCAACGGGTCGCTGGCGGAACTCGCCGGCGGCGGCGGCAGGGTCTACGCCGAAAAGCTGCTGATCTCTCAGGACCGGCAGATCTGCCCGATGCACACCCACGGGCTCAAGACCGAAGACATCATCAACCGCTGGGGCGCGACGCTGGCGATCCGGCTGGTCGGCTCTGATGAGGCGGGCCGGATGGATCGCTCGCGCGGGGTCACGGTCGATTGCGACGGCACCTCGCGCTGGATCGAGGCGGGCGGCATCCTGCGCCTCGAGCCCGGCGAATCGGTCACGCTGCGTCCGGGCGACTGGCACGAATTTTGGGCCGAGGGCGGACCCTGCCTCATCGGCGAGGTCTCGACGGTGAACGACGATCTGACCGACAACATCTTCGCCGCCCCCATCGGTCGCTTCGCCCGCATCGACGAGGACGAGGCACCCGAAAGATTGCTTGTCAGCGACTACGACGAATGGCTGGCGGCGGCGGATAACGAATAGTCTTGGCCGTCACGGCCTTGTGAAAGATTGTTGCGCGATGCTAAGGAAGCGCGACGCGACGTAACAGGGGGGCCAGGATGAAGATTGGCGCATTGAAGGAAACAGCCGAGGGCGAGGCACGCGTTGCCATAACGCCATCCTCGGCAGCGCATCTGCAAAAGCTCGGCTACGACGTCGTCGTCGAGACGGGCGCAGGCGCGAAATCGGGCTTTTCCGATGAAGATTATCGCGCCGCAGGCGTCGAAATCGCCGACGATTCCGGCACTCTGGTCGACGAAGCCGACATCGTCGCGCGCGTCCGCCAGCCCTCGGGTGACGAGATTCGCCGGATGCGCCAGGGCCAGACGCTGATCTCGTTCTTCTATCCCGGCCAAAGCGCAGAGCTGCTGGAGGTGGCCAAGGATCAGGGCATCAACGCAATCGCGATGGACATGGTGCCCCGGATCAGCCGCGCGCAGAAGATGGACGCGCTGTCGTCGATGGCCAACATCGCCGGCTACCGTTCGGTGATCGAGGCGGCGAACAATTTCGGTCGTTTCTTCACCGGTCAGGTGACGGCGGCGGGCAAGGTGCCGCCGGCCAAGGTTCTCGTCGTCGGCGCGGGCGTCGCCGGTCTGGCCGCGATCGGAACCGCGACCAGCCTTGGTGCACAGGTCTACGCCTTTGACGTTCGCCCCGAAGTGGCCGAGCAGATCGAATCGATGGGCGCCGAGTTCGTCTTCCTCGATTTCGAGGATACCACGACCGACGGTGCCGAGACGGGCGGCTACGCGGCCCCGTCCAGCCCCGAATTCCGTGAGAAGCAGCTGGAGAAATTCCGCGAGCTGGCGCCCCAGATGGACGTGGTCATCACCACCGCGCTGATCCCGGGTCGTGACGCGCCGGTCCTGTGGACCAAGGACATGGTCGAGGCGATGAAGCCCGGCAGCGTCATCGTGGACCTTGCCGCCGAAAAGGGCGGCAACTGCGAACTGACCCAGGCCGACCAGCGCATCGTCAGCGACAACGGCGTCATCATCATCGGCTATACCGATTTCGCCAGCCGGATGGGGGCGCAGGCGTCAGAGCTTTACGGCAACAACATCCGGCACTTCATGGCCGACCTGACGCCCGAGAAGGACGGCCAGGTCAACCACAACATGGATGACGACGTCATCCGCGGCGCGACCGTCACCCACGGTGGCGAGATCACCTATCCGCCGCCCAAGCCCAAGGTCGCGGCCATCGCCGCCAAGCCGCGCGAGAAGAAGAAGGAACCGACCCCGGAAGAGCGTCGCGCCGCAGAGGTCGCAGCGTTCAAGAAGGAAACCCAAAGCCAGATCATGATGCTGGCCGTGGGTGGCGTCCTGCTGCTTCTGATCGGCATGATCGCGCCGCCCAGCTTCATGGCGCATTTCATCGTCTTCGTGCTGGCCTGCTTCGTCGGCTTCAAGGTGATCTGGAACGTCGCCCACTCGCTGCATACACCGCTGATGGCGATCACCAACGCGATCTCCTCGATCATCATCCTGGGCGCGCTGATGCAGATCGGCTCGGGCTCGTGGCTGGTGGTCCTGCTCGGGGCGCTTGCGGTCCTGATGGCCGGCGTCAACATCTTCGGTGGCTTCCTCGTCACCCGGCGCATGCTCGCCATGTTCCAGAAATCGTAAGGGGGCGGGACACATGGAATACGGCTTCACTACTGCGGCCTATGTCGTCGCAGCCATCCTCTTCATCCTGTCGCTCGGCGGCCTGTCGGGCCAGGAAAGCGCCAAGCGCGCGATCTGGTACGGCATCGTCGGCATGGCCCTTGCGGTCCTGGCCACCCTTTTCGGCCCCGGCTCGGGCAACTGGCTGGTCTCGGTCATCATGATCGCGATCGGCGGGGCGATCGGTTACGTCGTCGCCAAGCGCGTGCAGATGACCGAAATGCCGCAGCTCGTCGCCGCGATGCACAGCCTCGTCGGTCTGGCGGCGGTGTTCGTCGGCTTCAACGCCCAGCTTGAACTGGGCCGCGTGATGCGCGCGATGGCCGAGGGCACGGCACACACCTTCCGCGGCTTCGCCGAGGTTCTGACCCACAAGACCGCAGCCGAAATCAACATGCTGCAGATCGAGGTCTTTCTTGGCGTGTTCATCGGTGCGGTGACCTTCACCGGCTCCATCGTCGCTTTTGGCAAACTCGCCGGACGCGTTGACGGAAAGCCGAGGAAGCTGCCGGGCGGGCAGATGCTGAACGCGGGTGCTGCCGCGCTGTCGCTGATCCTCGGCATCCTCTACGTCGCGGATCTGGGTCCGGCGATGTTCTGGCTGCTGCTGATCGCGGTCGCCGCGGGCTTCATCGGCTGGCACCTGATCATGGGGATCGGCGGGGCGGACATGCCGGTCGTCGTGTCGATGCTGAACTCCTATTCGGGCTGGGCTGCAGCCGCGATCGGCTTCACCCTGTCGAACGATCTGCTGATCGTGACCGGCGCGCTGGTCGGCTCGTCGGGTGCGATCCTCAGCTACATCATGTGCAAGGCGATGAACCGAAACTTCGTCAGCGTGATCCTCGGCGGCTTCGGCGGCGAGCAGGGTCCCGCTGCAGAAATCGAGGGCGAACAGGTCGCCATCGACGAAGGCGGCGTGGCCAACGCGCTGAACGAAGCCGACAGCGTCATCATCGTGCCGGGCTATGGCATGGCGGTGGCCCAGGCCCAGGGCGCGGTTAGCGAGCTGGTGCGCAAGCTGCGCGCCGCGGGCAAGGAAGTACGCTTCGCCATCCACCCCGTCGCGGGCCGTCTACCCGGCCACATGAACGTTCTGCTGGCCGAGGCGAAGGTGCCCTACGACATCGTGCTGGAGATGGACGAGATCAACGAGGACTTCCCCTCGACCGACGTGGTCATCGTCATCGGTTCGAACGACATCGTGAACCCCGCCGCGCAGGACGATCCGAACAGCCCCATCGCCGGGATGCCGGTGCTGGAGGTCTGGAAGGCCAAGAACGTCTTCGTCAGCAAGCGCGGGCAGGGGACCGGCTATTCCGGGATCGAGAACCCGCTGTTCTTCAAGGAGAACACGCGCATGTTCTACGGCGATGCCAAGGATTCGCTGAACAAGCTGCTGCCGCTGATCGACTGATCGGGGTAGGGCGCAGGGCAGGGGGCGGGTCGTCAGACCCGCCCTTTCGCATTCCAGACTTGCGCGATCCATATATATCCATTATTCACGAATCATGGATATATCGGATGCCTCCACGACCTTCGCCGCCTTGGGCCAGCCGACCCGGCTCGCCGTCCTGCGCCTTCTGGTTCAGGCAGGCCCCGAGGGGATGCCCGCTGGCCGGATCGCCGACACGCTCGATGTCCGGCAGAACACGCTGTCTGCCAATCTCAACATCCTGTCGCAGGCCGGGCTGATCCGCGGCACGCGCACCGGACGCCAGATCGTCTATTCCGCCGACATGGATGGGTTGCGCACGCTGCTGGCCTTCCTGCTGCAGGATTGCTGCGGGGGCCGGGCGGATCTGTGCCAGCCGATCCTCGACGATATCGCCTGCGCCTGTTGAAAGGAGTGCCATGCAAGACCCTGCCTACAACGTGCTGTTCCTGTGCACCGGCAATTCCGCCCGCTCGCTTCTGGCAGAGGCGATCCTGAACGATCTCGGCCAGGGGCGGTTTCACGCCTATTCCGCCGGCTCCATGCCCAAGGACGCGCCGCATCCGCTGACGCTGGATCTGCTGTCGCGCCGCGGCCACGATCTGTCCGCCATCTGGTCGAAAAGCTGGGACGAATTCGCGCGGCACGATGCCCCGCAGATGGATTTCGTCTTCACCGTCTGCGACAACGCCGCGAACGAGGTCTGCCCGGTCTGGCCCGGTCACCCCGTCACTGCGCATTGGGGCCTGCCTGATCCCGCCGCCGTCACCGGGTCCGACAGCGAACGCGCGCTGGCGTTCCAGCAGACCTACGGCGCACTGGCAAACCGTCTTGCGGCCTTCGTCGCCCTGCCCATCGCCTCGCTCGACCGGATGGCGCTTCGCGATCGCCTGCAATCGATCGGCAACCGCGCCGACGCGCGCTCGGACGCATGAGCGTCAGCGCCGCTTCAACCCCGCCCGCGCTCGGCATGTTCGAACGCTGGCTCTCGCTCTGGATCGCGGGGGCCATCGTTCTGGGCATCTTAATGGGGCTGATCGCGCCGGGGCTGACCCGCGCCATCGCCGGGGCAGAGATCGCGGGCATCAACCTGATCGTCGCCGCGCTGATCTGGGCGATGGTCTATCCGATGATGGTGGGCGTCGATTTCGCTGCCGTGCGCGACACCGCTCGCCAGCCACGTGGCCTGCTGATCACGCTCGCGGTCAATTGGGCGATCAAGCCCTTTACCATGGCGGCTCTTGCCGTCCTGTTCTTCGACCATGTCTTCGCACCCTGGATTGATCCTGTCGACGCGCAGCAATACATCGCCGGCCTGATCCTGCTGGGCGCCGCCCCCTGCACCGCGATGGTCTTCGTGTGGAGCCAGCTGGTGCGCGGCGACGCCGCCTATACGCTGGTCCAGGTCTCGGTCAACGACCTGATCATGGTCGCGGCCTTCGCGCCGATCGTGGCGGTCCTGCTGGGCGTCACAGACATCGTTGTACCGTGGGAGGTTCTGGTCCTCTCCACCATCCTCTTCATCGTTCTCCCGCTGATCGCCGGATGGCTGACCCGCCGCCACCTGCAGACCACCCAGCGGATCGACGCCTTCTCGGCCAGGGTCAAACCCTTCTCGATGATTGGGCTGATCGCCACGGTGGCCATTCTCTTCGCGCTGCAGGGCCGGGTGATCCTCGACCGCCCACTGATCATCGCGATGATCGCCGTACCGATCCTGATCCAGTCCTACGCCATCTTCGCGCTGGCCTATGGCGTGGCATGGGCCGCCCGCGTCCCGCACCGCATCGCCGCCCCCTGCGCGATGATCGGCACGTCGAACTTCTTCGAACTGGCCGTCGCCGTCGCCATCTCGCTCTTCGGGCTCAATTCCGGCGCGGCGCTCGCGACGATCGTCGGTGTGCTGGTCGAGGTTCCGGTGATGCTGTCGCTCGTCGCCTTCGCCAATCGCACGCGCGGCGCCTTCGCCGACCGCTAAGGCACCGGGCGCACTGCCTGCTTTTTCGCCACAGGCGCGAAAAATCCCAACCTTCCCAAAAACCTCTGCTTGAGCGGTGCAGGATCCGGGCGGACACTCGCGCCACAATCGGCCTGTTCGTAAAGGAGAGCATGATGGCCCATATTGCACAGGCGCAAGCCGAGGATCTCGGCGGCACGACAGGCGATCCGTCGCTCTGGAACGAGGATCTGGCCCCGATCCCGGTCGAGCGCCGCCGCTGGGGATCGTTCGAGATATTCAACGTCTGGAACAACGACATCCAGAGCCTGTTCGGCTACACGCTCGCCGCATCGCTGTTTCTGGGCTACGGGCTAAACGGCTGGCTGACCTTCACCGCGATCGTGCTGGCCGGCCTGATCGTCATGGCGCTGGTGAACCTTTCGGGCCGCCCCTCCGTGCGCTACGGCATCCCCTATGCGGTCATGGCGCGGGCGGGGATGGGGGTGCGCGGCGCGCGTTTCCCGGCGCTGATCCGCGGTGTCGTCGCGATCTTCTGGTTCGGCGTCCAGACCTACTTCGCCTCGACCGCCGTCGCACTGGCGATCCGTGGCATCTTCGGGCTGGAGGCCGCGGCGGGCGGCTTCCTCGGCCTCGGCAGCGTGGACTGGATCGCCTATATCCTCGTCACACTGTTCCAGGTCGGCATGTTCCTCAAGGGCATCGACTGGGTCGGCCGGTTCCTGAACTGGGCCGGACCCTTCGTCTATGTGGTCATGATCCTCTTGGCCCTGGCGATCTGGTGGCGGGCCGGAAACGGGCTCTGGGGTGCGATGGGCACGATCTTCCAGGGCGAAGGCGACAGCGGCTATTCCACGATCGGCGGCTTCGTCGCGGTCGTGGGCACGATGGTCGCCTATTTCGCGGCGGTGGTGATCAACTTCGGCGACTTCTCACGCTTCGTCAAATCCGAAGGGCAGATGCGCAGCGGCAACTTCTGGGGCCTGCCGGTCTCGATGGCGTTTTTCTCGTTCATCGCGCTCTTCATCACGGCGGGAACCGTGGTGCTGTATGGTGAGCGTCTGACCGATCCCACGCAGATCATCGAGCGGGTGGACAACCTGCTGCTGACGCTGATCGCGGCTGTGACCTTCTTCGCGGCGACAGTCGGCATCAACCTCGTCGCGAACTTCATCCCGGCGGCCTACGACATCTCGAATCTGTCGCCCTCGAAGATCTCGGCCAAAACCGGCGGCATCATCACCGCCGCGATCGCCTTCGTGATCGGCGCGCTGTGGCTCAGCCTGATCTCTCAGATCGGCATCGCCAAGTTCGTCGACACGCTGGGGGCGATCCTCGCGCCGCTCTACGGCATCCTGGTCGCCGACTATTATCTGGTTCAGCGCGGCCATCTCGACGTGAAGTCGCTGTTCTCGGACCGCCCCGAGGGTCGCTACTTCTATGAGGACGGCTGGAACCGCAACGCGATCATCGCGGTGGCGGTCGCGGCCGTCTTCTCGATCGCGACGGTCTGGATTCCGGCCCTGGGAGGGCTTTCGGGCTTTGGCTGGCTGATCGGCGCGGCCATCGGCGGCGGACTCCACGTCTTCCTCGCACGTCGCGGCTGAGGACGGGCGCGGCGGGGCCGACGCTTCGCCGCGCAATACCCTCGGGTCAGGTCGGCGAGGCGCCAGGCCCTTTTCTTCTTTACACAAATATCCCCGCCGGAGGCATTTCGGCGCAGCCGAAACCCTTAACGCTTCCTGAACCGCACGCGCGCAGCCTGTGTACAGGTTGTGTACAGCCTGTGTACGCGCGGTGTACGGATGTCACAGCGCCAGACCCAGCAAACGCTGGCTGGAACGCGGCCAAAGGTGTTGCGCTGTTGCGCCCCACCGTACGCTGCCGTTGCCGTTCAGATTGATTAACGAAGCGCGCCTACGGATTGATCTGGATCGGGGTTCCGTCACGGACCATCGCGTAGATGTCTTCCATCTCCTTGTCGCTGACCGTGATGCAGCCTGCGGTCCAATCCCAATTGGACCCGACCTTGCGGTTACCCTCCGGCCCGCGCCCATGAATGAAGATGTCGCTCCCCGCGCTGCGCCCGACCAAAGCGGCTTCGGCCACCTCCTGCGGCGTGGGATACGAGATCCCGATCGACAGGTGATACTCGCTGTTCGGGTTGCGGCGGTCGATGAAGTAATTGCCCTCGGGCGTGCGTCCGTCACCCTCGAAGAACTTGTCGCCGACCGGCGCCCAGCCAAGTCCGAAACGGTATGATTTCAACACGGTAGGGCCGCTTAGCAGGAACATCTGGCGGGCGCCCTTGTTGACCACGATTTGCGTCACGGGCGGCCCGTCATAGCTTTTGAACTTGCTCGGCGCGCAGCCTGCGATCGCGCCAAGGATCAGCGCGCCCGCACCGGAGGTCAGAAGCTGGCGTCGGTTCATCGTCTGCGTTCCCGTCGTTTAATCGTGTCTTTTCAATCCCGCGTCGCAAGTCTGAACGCTGGCGCAGCGCTGTGCAATCGCGCGCCGATCACGAAAAGCGGCGTGAAATCTGTGGCGCGGTTTCGTCGCTCGTGGCACATCCAAGACCATGATCGAATCCGAGATCGACCATCCCCTGCGCTACGCCCTCGTGAACGAACTTCACGCGCGACCGTCGCCGCAATTGCCGGTGCCCTGCACGGTCGCCTTCGTCGCGTTCAAGGAACCGCGCGACGCCGCCAACCGCGATCGCGCCGCCGACCACGCGCATCTCGCCGAACTCGTCCAGCGTCACGGCGGCAAGCGCCCCGATCCGGCCGACAGCCACTACGCGGGCCAGCTTGGCCGCTATGACCTTCGCTGGGAAAGTCACACCGAATTCATGGCTTACGCGGCCACGAACCCCGGCAAGGCGGCGCGCCCCTTCGACCCGCAGGCCGCCGCGATCTTCGCGGAGGAATGGCAGGGCAGGGCGCCGGGCAAGCGCATCGCCTCGGTCCTCGTCCACGTGGCGGAACTGCCGGACAACCCGGATGACGTCATGGACCCTCTGGACGACTGGTTCGCTGCCGACAGCCTCGCCGCCGTCTGGGTCGTCCAGGAAGCGGCGCTGGTCGCGGGCGATTTCCGCATCGATGCGAATGGCTGGATGCGGTTCGCCGTCTTCGTTCGAAAGGGGGCATCGCCCGCCCGCGTCGGACGGATCGTCCAGCGCCTGCTGGAGCTGGAGGTCTATCGGGCGATGTCCATGTTGGGCTTCCAGCGGGTCCGCAGTCTCAGCCAGCGGCTGAACCGACTGGAGCCGCGGCTGACCGCCGTCATCGACACGATGAGCGATCCCGAGAGCCAACCCGAGGCGGTGCTGGACGAGCTTCTGTCGATCTCGACCGAACTCGAGGCCGAGGCGATGGGCCATTCCTTTCGCTTCGGTGCCAGTCAGGCCTATCGTGCCTTGGTCCATGACCGGATCGAAGCCTTGCGCGAAACGCGATTTGCGGGGCGTCAGATGCTCAGCGAGTTCATGCGCCGCCGCTATGAACCCGCGATGCGGACCGTCACCTCGGCCGAAGCGCGGATCCGCACGATGCTGGAACGCGCGGGCAGGGCGGGCGAACTGCTGCGCACCCGTGTCGATGTCGAACGGTCGGCCCAGAACCAGGCCTTGCTGACCAGCATGGACCGTCGCGCCGACCTGCAATTGCGGCTGCAGCACACGGTCGAAGGACTCTCGGTTGTTGCGATCAGCTATTACGCGGTCGGTCTTCTGTCCTACGCGCTATACCCGCTGAGCCATACGGTTGGTATCGACAAGGCGATGCTGACCGCGTTGGTGACCCCGCTCGCCGTTCTTGGCGTCTGGTGGGCGTTGCGCCGTATCCGCAGACGATTGCATTGACCCATCCTTGACTTGCGCGCATCGAGCCCGTCCCGCCATAATGGCGTGAAACCAGAAGGATGTGACATGACCCGTATTCTGCCGCTTATCGCAGCCGTCCTTGCGCTTGGCGCCTGCGTTCCTTTCGTGCCGATCATCTGATGTCTAAAACGCTTCAGATGTACGGGCTTTCGCATTGTTCGACATGCCAGAAAGCCATCGAAGCCTTGGAAGGCCATGGCTGGAACGTGGATTTCCGCGACGTTCAGAAAGACCCGCTGAGCGAGGCTGAACGGGCCCGGCTTGTCACGGAATGGGGCGACAAGATCATAAACCGCGCAAGCCTGACTTGGCGCGGGATGAGCGAGGAAGAACGGGCCGAAGATCCGGTTGCGATGATGGGCGCAAAACCCAGCGTGATGAAACGCCCGGCGATTGCGGCGGACGACCAGCGTCTTCTGGGATGGACGGCCAACGTCAAGCGCGCGCTCGACGTTCCGGCGTAGGATAGTCCTAGCGCTTGCTGGCGAGCGAAGCGATCAGCGGTCGGATCGGTTCGAGATCGTATCCCGCCTGCGTTGCGGTTTCGAGGATCTCGGCCTCGGGGCGCTTGCCTGCCTGGGTCAGGGCCCACAGCACCGTGCAGCGATGTCCCGACCGACAATAGGCGATGTGCGGACCCCGACCTGCCATCGCCTCGGAAAAGTCCGCGATCAGTCGTGGCGTGATCTGGCCGGGCGTGAAGGGCAGATAATGATACCGCATCCCATGGGCCTTGGCGGCTTGTCCCATCGCCTCATGATCGATGTCCGGACCGATCTCGTCATCCGGTCGGTTGTTGATCAGCACCCGGAAGCCGGCTTTGGACAGTTCAGGGATGTCCGATAGCGACAGTTGCGGCGAAACCGCAAGGGCAGGGGTCAGTTGACGCAAATCCATGGCAAGTCTTTCCGTGACGGCCTTTTGGCGCGGAAGCCCGAGCAATCCGGCATGAGGCGCAGGCTGTCAAGCCGCCCGTCGAACCGCTAGACCGCTTTCCATTTGATTGAACATCCCATCGACGGCGTCTGTTCGCGCGGTCCTTGGCCGGTTCTGGCGATCTGCATCATCGCTTCGTATAGCTCGCGTCGGGCGTCAGGGTCAGCCGGCTTGCGGCCGGACGCGTCGAGCCTGCCGCGATATTGAAGTTCGCCGTCCGCGTTGTAGCCAAAGAAATCTGGCGTGCACTCAGCACCATAGGCACGCGCAACCTCCTGCGTTTCGTCATAGAGATAAGGAAAGCTGAATCCGTGTCTCTGCGCTTCAGCACGCATCTGATCCGGACCGTCCTGCGGATAGTCGTCAACATCGTTCGACGAGATCGCGACGACGCCGATGCCTGCCTGTTGCAAGTCCTTGGCGTCCCGGACCATCCGGTCCATGACGGCCTGAACGTAAGGACAGTGGTTGCAGATGAACATGACGAGCGTGCCATGGCGGCCGCGCAGGTCCGCAAGCGTGTAGTCGCGTCCGTCCGTACCTGGTAAGGTAAAGTCGCGGATCGGCGCGCCGAAATCGCAAACCGAAGGTGTCACAGCCATCCATCATTCTCCGTGCTCGAATGGCCACCACGCTAACCGGAATAGGACGAGGGTCCAACGCTGTCGCGCAGATACAGCAGATATGTTCCATAATACGGATTACCGGCGAACTGGATGTGGGTTAGCTGCTTACCCTTGCGACCCTTCAGGCCATCCCCTACATCTTTCCCACACGACGCCAAGGAGAGATGATGGCCATCGAAGCCCATGAGATCGAGACATTGATCCGCGCCGCGTTCCCGCAAGCACGGGTCACCATCACCGATCTTGCCGGCGACGGGAACCATTACGCTGCCGAGGTCGTCGATGAAAGTTTCCGTGGCCTGAACCGCGTGCAACAGCAGCGCGCCGTCTATGCCGCATTGAAGGAAAAGATGGCCGGATCGCGCGGCGACCTCCATGCGCTTGCGCTGACGACCAAGGCCCCCGACTGACCCAGAGGATCACTCAGATGAGCGAAACAACCACAGATTCCGCACAGGCCCAGATCAGGGAGACGATCGACGCCGCCGACGTCGTCCTGTTCATGAAGGGCACCAAGGAAATGCCGCAATGCGGGTTTTCCAGCCGCGTGGCGGGCGTGCTGAACTACATGGGCGTCGACTTTCGCGATGTAAATGTTCTGGCTGATGAATCGATCCGTCAGGGCGTCAAGGATTTCTCGGACTGGCCGACGATCCCGCAGCTTTACGTCAAAGGTGAATTCGTCGGTGGCTGCGACATCATCACCGAGATGACGCTTTCAGGCGAACTTGATCAGCTGTTTGACCAGAAGGGCGTCGGCTACGACAAGGACGCCGCCAACAAGATTCGCGAAGCGAATGCCTGATTGATCGGCGCAGGGCGGCCTTCCGCCCTGCCCCAAGCTTGGTACGTCAGGGTTTTTCCCTTTTGACGCCCTCGCCCTTCCCTCCTAACCTGACGACACCAAGAAACGTCAGATCCTGGGGAGGACCTTCATGACAATCCGCATCAGATTTGCCGGCATCGCCGCCGGCTTTGCCTTGGCGTCGGCGCCGGTCGTCGGACACGCGCAGGAATTCATCAACATTCTGACCGGCGGGACCTCCGGGGTCTATTATCCGGTCGGCGGGGCGCTGTCGAAGATCTACACCGACGGGATCGAAGGTGCGAAGGTCCAGGTCCAATCGACCAAGGCCAGCGTGGAAAACCTGAACCTGCTGTCGCAAGGAAAGGGCGAGATTGGCATCGCGCTTGGCGACTCCGTCAAGCTTGCGGCCGAAGGTGACGCCGAAGCGGGCTTTCCTCAGCCGCTGGAGAACCTGCGCGGCATCTCGGCCATGTATCCCAACTATATTCAGATCGTCGCCAGCGAGGAATCGGGGATCAAGACGCTTGAGGATCTCAAGGGCAAGGCCTTGTCCGTCGGCGCGCCGAAATCGGGCACCGAGCTGAACGCGCGCGCCATCCTTGCCGCCGCCGGGATGAGCTACGACGATCTGGGACAGGTCGAGTACCTGCCCTTCGCGGAATCGGTCGAACTGATGAAAAATCGTCAGCTTGATGCGACGCTGCAATCGGCGGGCCTTGGCGTCGCATCGCTGAAAGACCTTTCAACCGCCATTCCGATCAGCGTTGTGTCGGTTCCGGCAGAGGTCGCGGAAACACTGGGTGATCCCTACGTCGCGGGCACCATCCCGGCTGGCACTTATGACGGTCAGGATGAGGACGTCGCAACGGTCGCCGTGATCAACTTCCTCGTCTCCAGCACCGAAGTCAGCGACGATCTGGCCTACCAGATGACCAAGCTGATGTACGAAAACCTCGACGAACTGGCTGCGGCTCATGCGGCCACGTCCGAGATCGATGTCGCAAACGCGTTGCAGGGCATGCCGATCCCCGTTCATCCCGGCGCGCAGAAATACTACGACGAAGTCGGCGTGAGCGCAGAATGAACCCAGCGGCGGGGCCGGCAGATCGCTGGCCCCATCGCCCGTCCGGGCCACGACCATGACCGATCATCACCACCCTGCCCCCGCCGGCCAGCCGATGCCGGCGAACCATTCCGCACCTGCGGGTGACGAAGACCTCGGACTGCACGATCCGCTGACGGAGAGCTTCCCCCCCGGTTTCGAGGGGCGCGCCCTCTTCTGGATCGCGGTCGCCTTTTCGCTCTACCAGATCGCCATCGCGGCCCATATCGTCACGCTGTCGAGCCAGATCCAGCGCGCGCTGCACCTGGGCTTCCTGATGCTTCTCTGTTTCCCGCTTTTGGCCGCCCTGCGTCATCGGACGGGTGCATGGAAAGCGGCCGCCTGGGCGATGGCCGCACTGGGCGTCGTCGTCGCGTTCTATCAATGGAACCAGTACGTGCCGCTGATGCTGCGCTCGGGCTCGCTGAATCAGATCGACGTTGTGATCGGGGTCATCGCGCTTGTCACCACCTTCGCCGCGGCCTGGGTCGTCATGGGCCCTGCCCTGCCCGCCGTGGCCGGGCTTTTTCTGCTTTATGCGCTGTTCGGCCAATATGCGCCCGGGCCCATGGTCACGCGCGGTTACGATTTCGCGCAGGTGATCGAGCAGATGTCCTTCGGAACCGAAGGAATCTACGGCACACCGCTTTATGTCAGCGCGACCTATATCTTCCTCTTCATCCTGTTCGGCGCCTTTCTGGAAAAGGCGGGCATGATCAAGCTGTTCACCGACGTGTCGCTTGGCCTTGTCGGCCACCGGATGGGCGGCGCGGCAAAGGTCAGCGTCGTGTCATCGGGGTTGATGGGGACGATCTCGGGGTCCGGCGTCGCCAATGTCGTGACGACCGGACAATTCACAATCCCGCTGATGAAAAGCTTCGGCTATCGCGCGGCCTTCGCTGGCGGTGTCGAGTCCACAGCGTCGATGGGGGGGCAGATCATGCCGCCGGTGATGGGGGCCGTAGCCTTCATCATGGCCGAGACCCTGGGCGTCGAGTATATCGAGGTCGTCCGCGCCGCGATCATTCCCGCGATCCTCTATTTCGCTTCGACTTTCTGGATGGTGCATCTGGAGGCCGGACGCATGAACCTGCGCGGCATGGCGGTCGAGGATCTGCCCTCGCCGCTTCGCGCACTTCGCGAAGGCTGGTATCTGATCCTGCCCCTCGCGGTGCTGGTCTACCTGCTTTTCTCGGGGTACACGCCGCTTTTCGCCGGCACGATCGGTTTGGCGCTGACGATGTTCCTGATCCTCGGCGCGTCGACCGCGATCGGCCTGCCAGAAGGCATATTGCGGGTCATCTTCTGGATCGGCCTCGCACTCGTCGCCGCGAGCATGCTGGAATACGGGCACAACGCCCTGTGGTGGGGCGTCATCGCGTTGATGATCTGGAACACGATCCGCGTCGGTGGCCGCGCCACGGCCTGGCAAGTGATTGAAAGCTTGGCCGAAGGCGCCAAGACAGCCCTGCCCGTCGGGGTCGCCTGTGCCTTGGTCGGCGTCATCATCGGTACGATGACCTTGACCGGCGCGGCGAACACGTTCGGCCTGTATATCGTGAGCGTTGGCGAAAACAGCCTGTTGCTGTCGCTGGTGTTGACGATGATCACCTGCATCGTGTTGGGGATGGGTATTCCGACAATCCCCAACTACATCATCACCTCGACCATCGCGGCACCTGCCCTTCTGGATCTCGGCGTGCCGCTGATCGTCAGCCACATGTTCGTCTTCTACTTCGGCATCCTCGCGGACCTGACGCCGCCTGTTGCCCTTGCCTGCTTCGCGGCGGCGCCTATCGCGAAAGAGAACGGTCTGAAGATCAGCTTCGAGGCGGTGAAGGTCGCCGCTGCCGGCTTCGTCATTCCCTACATGGCGGTCTATACGCCGGCGTTGATGCTGCAGGATGGGGGGCCGCTGGCGGCCTCCATCGGCTATCCTGCCGCAGTCGCCTATATCATCCTCAAATGCGTTGCCGCGATCGCGTTGTGGGGAATTGCGGTAATCGGGTGGCTGGATCGACCGCTGCCGATCTGGATGCGAATCCTGGCGGCTGCTGGGGCGATGACCTTGATCGCGGCACTTCCCGTCACCGACGAGATCGGTTTCGCGATCGTGTTGATCTTCGCCGGGTTGATCTTGATGCGGCGCAAACAAGCCGCGTCGTAAGCATTCCAACGAAAAAGGCCCCGCATTTCGCGGGGCCTTTCTACAGGTGTTATGATCGGTCAGATAAAGTCTTCTCTAAGCTCTGCATCGTAAAGATCGGCGATCTCGTCGTCTGACAATTCATCACCGTGACGCCAATCCTGCAGTTTGGACGCCACCGTCACGCCGACAGCAAACGCTCCAAGCAATTTTGCCATGCTACCGGCATTGGTGTCCGCGGCTCGCTGAGCCTTGTCGGCGTAATCGCGTACTGTGTCCTGTGCAGCCTCAACGTTCTCGCGAGTAAAGCCCGCGCTGCGCGTTGCGTTCGTTGCCGCGCTGTATGCATCGCGCGCCATCCCATAAACGGTCCGTTCTGCATCCCCCACGACACGACCGGCGCGATAACTCGCAGTATCCAGCAGCGAATTCACCCTATCCTCGGCGTGACCGATGAATTTCGTCGCCTCATCCCGCGCGCGACCAATGGCCGCATCTGCTGCAAGATTCACCCGAGCCTCGACTTCATGGCGCAGGTCATCGGTCGTTGGCATCGGATGTTTGCGCCGACCACCGATCATCATGGCGATCAGTCCGATAATCACGAAGGCTCCGCCGATGCTAAGTGACGCGAGGGTAGAGCCCCAGCCTCTTTCCACCGCGAGATAGCTCCAGAGTGAGGCCAGCAGGAAACCGGCGCCCACGACGATGACTGCGCCGCCGGCCACCTTGAAGGCAGTCCGGCGGACAGTTTCGCTCAGCGACAGCTTGACGTTGCGAACGAAGTCAAACATCCAAACCGCCTTAGCGACGCGCCAGGATCAACCCGACGAGGAAGCCAACGCCTGCGGCGATCCCCAGAGCTTGTCCAGGCTTCCGGCGAACCATGTCAGAAACCTCGTCATAGCGTTCTTCGGCGTAATGAGCGACTTCGGTAGCGCGACGCTGCCCCTCATCGTACAGACGATTGGCTTCCGAACGCGCACGGTCTGCATATTCGCGACCGGTTTCACGCGCGCGGTCCGCGTATTCACGTCCTGTTTCCTTGGCGGCGTCGACCAGATCCGAGCCACGCTCTTTCAGACGATTGACCGAGTCGTTGTTGGTGAGGTCGTTGACGGTCTCCTTGGCCGCGTCGCCCATGCGGCGCGCACCATCGCGCAGATCGTCTGCGGCTTCGTTGGCTGCTGCCTGTGCGTCACGCTTGGCTTGTTCGGTGCTGTAGTTCGAGGTTGCCATTGCAGGGACTCCTTTCACTGCGTTGTAAGGCTTCGCGTATCAACCTCCGTCCGGGCCCATTGTTCCCAATGCGAACAAGAATTAAGCTGGAAAAGTGATTGACCGTCCGACGAACGAACCGCGCCTTTTCGACGCACTGAAATCGCTTCGGCGCGAGCTGCACCGATTTCCCGAACTTTCAGGCCAGGAAGTCGAGACGGCCCGGCGCGTCGTGGGCTGGTTGGGAACCTGTCATCCTGACAGTGTCATCACCGGGTTTGGCGGGCACGGCGTGGCCGCGATCTTCGATGGCGAAGACCCGGGACCCACGGTGATGCTGCGCGCTGAACTCGACGCTTTGCCGATCATCGAAACTGGACAACCTGATCATCGCAGTCTGATCGACGGAAAGGCTCATCTGTGCGGCCATGACGGTCATACGGCGATCCTGTGCGGCTTGGCTGCGATGCTGGGCGAAGAACGTCCAGCAAAAGGACGCGTCGTCCTGCTGTTTCAGCCAGCCGAGGAAGATGGTTCCGGCGCGGCCGCCGTGATAGACGATCCCCGTTACCTGGAAATAGCGCCCGACTTCGCGTTTTCGATCCACAACATGCCGGGTGTCCCGCTGGGTCACGCCCGCATCGCGCCGGGCGCGATGAACTGCGCCTCGCGCGGATTGCGGATCGGGTTGCAAGGGCGAACCGCCCATGCCTCGATGCCGGAAACCGGCCTTTCACCTGCCCCCGCCCTTGCAGCGCTCATCCCTGCCCTCACGGCCCTCTCACGGGGTGCGGACGTGGCGGATGCTGAGTTTCGTTTGGCAACGATCACGCATGCTCACCTAGGTGCGCCTGCCTTCGGTATTGCACCCGGCGATGCCGAATTGTGGGTGACCCTGCGCAGCCGCGATGATTCCGGCATGGATGGGCTGTTGATTGATGCACAGGCGGCGATCGCGCGACACGCCCGGGAGCTGACTGTATCGCTGTCGCAGCACGACATCTTTTTGGCCTGCAGCAATGATGACGAAGCGACGCAAATCTTCCGCAAGGCCTTTGAAGCCGAGGGCATAGTGCATGACTCAAGTGACTTGCCAATGCGCGCGTCCGAAGATTTCGGCCGCTTCGGGCTCGCGGGGACCCGTTCAGCCATGGCGCTCCTTGGATCGGGCGAGATCCCTGCCCTGCACAATCCCGACTACGACTTTCCGGATGCGCTGATCCCCGTCGGAATGCGGCTATTCAGACGCCTCGTGAGCGACATTCTGGGTTAGATGGAAGTGGTACCGCCTCCCCGGCTCGAACGGGGGACCTCTAGATCCACAATCTAGCGCTCTAACCAACTGAGCTAAGGCGGCACGGATGCGCTATCTAGACCGCAGTCGCCGATGATGCAAGCCTGACTTGCCGGGTCATCGCGCGCGGGCTAGGACAAGGAAAAAAGGTTCACGCCCATGAGCATCAACAAACAAAGCGACATCGCCGCCAATCTGCAGATCGGACCGACCGATCAGGGAATGGTCCGCATCTATATCGAGGCGGATGGCGTCGAGCTTCCGCTGGACTTCGACCCCGAAGAAGCAACCGAAATCGCCGAAGAACTGCTGGCCGCAGCGGATGCAGTCGCAAGCCAGTCCGGCGGTGGAAAAAAGGACGGCGGCAAGCCCGGAAAATCCCGTCGCTAGAACGCTCCGTCCGTCAGCGTCGCCGGATCCGCGACGCCATGAAGCCTCAATGCGGCGACCCGTGCGAAATTGCGGGTCAGTCGGTTGCGTCGGGCCCCTGCCATGCGTGTTTCGCCAGCCATGCGCTGGATTTCCGCACCATAGGCGTCGGCCAAGATCAGGCCGGCATCGTCCGGCAGCAAGTCGGTCGGGAAATCACAATCCACCGCCCAGAAATACCGATCGCACCATTCCAAGTAGCCCTGCCATTTGCGATCGCCGGCAAAGTCTGCCCGACAGCTCTTGCATTCGACGATCCAGATTTCTCCCTTGGGCCCGATGCTCATCAAGTCAACCCGAAGTCCACGCGTCGGCACGAACTCGGTCATGACAGCGTGGTTCATGCTGCGCAAAAGTCGAGCGGCGCCCCGCGCAAGGCGCTGGCCCGCCATCGTGGGAAGAATGTCGGCGACTGGTTCATTCATGCGTGCAGCCTGAACGAAACGGAAACACTCTTCAAGTCAGCGAGGCGCTTGATTTGCGCGAGGGTGACGCTTACCTCTGGTCGCGGCGGGTTTCTGCTCTTCTCGCGAAGCGGCCTTTTTTCCACTGGCCTATAACTTTTCCGAGGGGGCTGGCTCTGTCGGGGCCCTGGCTTCGTTAACCGGCACCCACCTGGTAATCCAGGCTTTCGGGAAATCTGATGCCGCCGCGGTTGCTGCGGTTCCCGCCACTCAGGCCGTCCTTCGGGGCGGCCTTTTGCTTGCGTCGCGCTGCTTAAAGAAATGGAAAAGGGGCGGTCCGAAGACCGCCCCCAGAGAGACTTCGATACGAGGGAACGTGATCAGAAGCCGTAGACGACCGAGACGCCCAGCGAGTTGTCGGTGGTCGAACCACTTCCATCGGGCTTGTCGTAGTCGGTGTCGTAGCTGATCTTCGTTGCCAGCGCTTCGGTGACCTTGAAGCCCAGACCCAGCGAGTTCGAGATGGTGTCGTTGGAATCCGAGGTCAGGTAGTCGGTGTCGTTCGTGAGGAACAGCACGTCATTGAAGCGGTGGTAGAAGCGCGACGAAACGATGTAGCCGACTTCGGTGTCCGAGTCTTCGCCAACGTTACGGGTGTAGCGAACGCCAACGCCCGCCTGCATCCGCCATGCGGTGTCGGGGGTGTTGATGATGCGGTAGCCAGGACCGAAGCCCAGGAACGCGTCGCGGTCTTTCTCGCCGGCAGCGGCAACACCGTCGGTCTCGATCCGGCCGAGGCCGAAACCGTACAGACGATCGTTGAAGTAGTACTGCGCGTCATAGATCGCTGCGACGTCTTCTTCGGTCGTGTCGCCGTCGGTTTCGCTATAGTCGATGACCAGGCCAACCGTCTGCGAGAAGACGCCCTGGTTGTACGACAGGCGGCCAGCGATCGACAGGTCCTGCTCGTCCACGTTGGCGTCGTTGTTGCTCGTGTCGCCCGAATAGGTCAGCGACATGTTACCGAACAGGCCCTGACGGCGATCGGCGGGGCCGAAGCGGTCGGGGTCGTTCTGACGGTCGAAGTCGTCCTGAACGTCATCCTCGATGTCCGTGATGCGGTCGTCGATCGCGCTGACGCCGGTCGCGTTAGCGCCGGTGGCGATTTCGGTCTGCGCGAAGGCGGGAACCGAAAGGGCGGCAAGGATCGCGGCCGTGCTGGTGAGGAGGGTAATGTTTTTCATAGTGATCCTCTTGATCTCGTTAACCCGTGAGGGGCCGGAATGCCTGAAGACATCCCGAGCATGTCTGCGAGAATGAAACTAGCGTCGGCGGGCGTCGGGTTTAAGAAGGTGTCACGATCTTATCCGAACATGCGTCGGCAAGGTCCTGTGGCATTGACGCATCACCGGCGGAAAGCGGCGCGTCGAAAATTGTGATCGCGTGCGATGGAACCAATCTCAGGTTGCGCAAAGACAAGGCTTAACAACTTCTTAACAGGCATGAACACTACGCTACGGCATTTCAATAATGAAATGTTTGCTCGAACAACACTGAAGTGCCTGCAAATGAGGCAGTCGTTAACGCCCGCTGGAAAGCCGCCTGTGTGACGTAATTAACACGCCCCTTTGGCTTTGTATCGCCAGAAGATCAGGAAAACTCATCCGGGCGCAACTCTCGCGCCACATGGTCAAGTACCGCGTTGACGAAACGCGGCTCGCGACCATCAGGGAAGAAGGCCTCGGCAAGTCGCACATATTCGGTGATGACGACACGCGCCGGGGTGCCCTTCGCAACCAGCTCGGCGCCGCTTGCGCGGAACAGCGCACGAAGAACCGGGTCGATCCGATCGATGGGCCATTTCGCGACCAACGCACGGTCCGTCGCCTGATCGACACGAGATTGCCACGTTACTGCATCATCGACGAGCCGCTGAAACAGCGCATCGTCTGCTTCGGGCGAGACCACGCCCTCGTATTCGGTGGCGATGCGGTAATCGCGGAATTCGCGCTGCACACGATCGGCGGACTGGCCTGAGGCCTCCATCTGGAACAACGCCTGGACGGCGTAGAGACGCGCGGCAGAGCTGCGGGCGCGGCGTTCAGCCTGCCGGCTTTCAGGACCCGAACTCATGCCCGACCCAACCCGTCCAGCGCACCGGCCAGCCGAATGGGATCGCGTTGTTCACTTGCGCCGCCCTCCTGGCTGCGCGCGCTGCCGCCCCATTTCCGGGCCAAGGCAATCAGGTGCAATGCGGCCATCGCCGCACCACCACCCTTGTTCTGCTGCTGTGGATCGGCGCGAACCTCGGCCTGCTCGACATTCTCGACCGTCAGGATGCCGTTACCGATGGCAACACCCTGCAGACCCAGCAACGTCAACCCGCGCGATGAATCGTTGCAGACCGTTTCGTAATGCGTCGTTTCGCCCCGGATCACACAGCCCAGTGCCACGAAACCATCATAGTTCGACAACCGGGCTGCCATACCGATCGCCGTCGGGATCTCCAGCGCTCCGGGAACTTCGACCAGATCGACCGTCGCGCCGGCTTTGTCCGCTGCAGCGCGGGCGCCGGCAACAAGATCGCTGGCGATGGCGCGGTAATAAGGCGCCACTACGATCAACAGGCGTACAGGTGCATCGAAATGCGGCAACGGAAGTTCGGTATGTTCTGTGAGGTCGGCCATGGCGATCAGTCGATGGGGATGGGACGGGTCGAGTGGATGGAAAGCCCGTAAGCGTCCAGTCCGACGACGCGGACAGGCGCCGAATTGGTCAGCAGGATCAAGTCCGAAAGCCCAAGCGCCGACAGGATCTGCGCGCCCAGACCATATTGCCGAAGTTTCTGCGGACTGACCTCGTCGCTGGCGGGCAGGTTGCGGTCAAGGTCGCGGATCAGGACGACGACGCCCCTACCCTCACGCTCGATCTCGGTCATTGCGGCCGACAGATCGCCGGCCCCTTCGCGACCGATGCCCAAAACGTCGTGCATCGGATCGAGGGCGTGCATCCGCACCAGCACCGGTCCGGGGGCCGCCAGATCGCCCTTCGACAGAACGATGTGTTCGGCGCCCTGCGTTTCATCCGCGAAGATGCGCATCATCCATTCGCCACCGAAACGGCTCGTGACGGCGCGCTGCGCGCGTTCTGCGATCAGGTTATCGTGGCGGCGACGATAGGCGATCAGGTCGCTGATCGTGCCGATCTTCAACCCGTGCTTCTGCGCAAAAGTCACCAGATCGGGCAGACGGGCCATGGTGCCGTCTTCGTTCATGATCTCGCAGATCACGCCCGACGGGTTCAGCCCGGCCAGCCGGGCGATGTCGACGGCGGCCTCTGTATGGCCGGCGCGAACAAGAACACCGCCGTCGCGGGCACGCAGCGGAAAGACGTGGCCCGGCGTCGCGATATCGGCGGCACCCTTCAGCGGATCGATCGCGACGGCGACGGTGCGGGCTCTGTCGTGGGCGCTGATGCCGGTCGTGACACCTTCGCGCGCCTCGATCGACATGGTGAAAGCCGTCTCGTGTCGGCTGGAATTCTTGGGACTCATCAGCGGCAGGCCAAGCGCGTCGATGCGCGAGCCGGGGAGCGACAGGCAGATCAGACCCCTGCCATGCGTGGCCATGAAGTTGATGGCGTCTGGCGTCGCCATCTGCGCCGGAATGACCAGATCGCCTTCGTTCTCCCGGTCCTCGTGATCGACCAGGATGAACATGCGTCCGTTGCGCGCGGCCTCGATGATCTCTTCCGTGCCCGAGATCACGTCGGACCAGTCGCGCTCAACCGGGCCCGGCTTCTCAAAATCCATGGCGCTGTCCTTCGAAATAGTGCTGCCCGGTGAGAAAGCCCGCCAGACCGCCTGCAGCCATCAATTCGCGCTCGTGGTCGGTCTCGCCGATCATCAGCACGGCGTCGCCCGGCAATTTCTGATCACGCAGCCATGCCTTCATCCCGTCGCGCATCTCGGTCCACTTCGCGCCGAAGGCGGGAAGCCGTCTGGCTGAGACGGCGCCGATCGTCCGACCGAGCGACACGGTGTCGAGGCCCGGCGCACAGCCCAGATGCCGCGAGGCATCCAGCATCTGAATTTGGGCTTCCCGAGTGCTGGGCAGCGGCTGCCCGTTACGGAAGACCCCGAGACCATTCGATGAAAACAGGAACGCGACCAGATCGCGCCCGGTCGTCGAACGGATGCCGGCATAGGTCTTGTAGTCCAGACCAAGGGCGCGGGCCCTCGCGACCCTTGTCCGCACGATCTCGACCGGCAGACGCGGGCCCAGCAACTCGCGGCGCGCATGGGTCCAGCAATGCGAACGCCACGCAGCGCCTTCGGTGACCGGTCCCCGGTTATGTCCGATCCCCGCCATCATCAGCCTGCCTCTGCCAGACGGGCAACATACCGGGCGAGCGTATCGATCTCGAGGTTGACCGCATCGCCTGTCGTCCGCTCGCCCCAGTTCGTCACCTCCCGCGTGTGCGGGATCAGGTTGACGCCGAAACGGCTGCCCTCGACCTCATTGACGGTCAGCGATGTGCCGTTCAGCGCCACAGAGCCCTTGGCGGCGATGAAACGGGCTAGCGCATCGGGCGCAACAAAACGGACTCGCAGACTGTCGCCCTCGGGCTCCATCACCTCGATCCGCGCGACGCCATCGACATGACCGGACACGATGTGGCCGCCCAGTTCGTCGCCCACACGCAGCGCACGTTCCAGATTGACGCGCGTCCCGGCGCGCCAGCCTTCGCCGATATTCGTCTTGGCCAGCGTCTCGGCCGAGATGTCCACGTCGAACCAGTCGGCGCCCTTGTCGACCACAGTCAGACACACCCCGTCGCAGGCGATCGATGCACCAAGATCCACACCCGCCATGTCGTAGCCACAGCCGATCCGCGCCCGCATGTCGCCGCGCGTCTCGGTCGTCACAACTCTTCCGATATCGGTGATGATGCCGGTGAACATGCTTCGCAGCCTTGGATTTTTGTGTCTGGCGTGACCTAGGCCATCGCCCGGGTCCGTGCAAGTATTGACGGTGCGGCTTTCAGGTTGCAGCATCAACGCCACAGAAGACAAAACTTTAGCGATCAAAACGCGCTATTTCTGGAATGGCGTCCGTCACCAGTTAAGTCTGCAAAGGCAATGACTTGGAGTCGGAGCAGCCATGTCACTTGAGCAGCGAATCGTCCTGCCTCATTCTTATTCGCCGAAGCCCGGCGAAAAGTGCTTTCTTTTCCTTCAGGGCCCGCATGGTCCGTTCTTCGACCAGCTTGCTCGCCTTCTACGGGCTGCAGGATCAAGCGTGTGGCGCGCGGGCTTCAATGCAGGCGACGAATTCTTCTGGTCGGACCGGAACCGCTTCATTCCTCATGCGGGCCCCGTCGAGGACTGGCCCGATCACCTGAAGCGGATCATCGACGAGAAGGGCGTGACCGACATCGTCCTTTATGGCGACGTTCGTCCGGTTCACGCAGCGGCGCGAAAAGCCGCCGCTGTCAGAGGTCTCAGGCTGCATGTTTTTGAGGAAGGTTATCTTCGCCCCTACTGGATTTCGTATGAGCGTGGCGGCTCGAACGGACATTCCGCGCTGACCCGGATGTCGATCGACGAGATGCGTCGAACCCTTCGTCATGCAGAAGAAGGGCTCGAACGTCCCCCGACCCACTGGGGCGACACTCGCCAGCACAAGTTTTACGGCGCATTCTACCATTTTCTGATCCTTGCGGCGAACCGGCGCTATCCGCGGTTTCGCAGTCATCGCGCGATCACCGTCAGGCGCGAATTCAGGCTCAACCTGCGCCGCCTGCTTGTCACTCCGCTTCAGTCGGTCCAGCGGCGGCTGGCTGAGCGCCGCCTGCAGCGCGGTGGGTGGCCCTTTGTCCTGGTGCTGATGCAGCTGGAACATGATGCGAGCTTCCAGGCGCATTCCGACTTCAAGCGGATCGAGGATTTCACCGATCTTTGCCTGAAGGAATTTGCGCAGAATGCACCTTGCTATCACCACATTGTCTTCAAGGCGCATCCGCTCGAGGATGGACGCTCGGATATCCGCGCGGCGATCTTTCGCACTGCCGAAAGGCTGGGCATCGCGGATCGCGTCCACTGGGTGCTGGGCGGTCGTCTGTCGCAGACGATGGGACAATGCCGTTCGGTGGTGACGGTGAACTCGACTGCCGCGCAGCAAGCCTTGTGGCGCGGCTTGCCGGTCAAGGCTTTGGGTCGGGCGGTCTATTCGAAGCCGGAACTGGTCTCGGACCAGAGCCTTGGCGATTTCATGCGCCACCCGAAGTTGCCCGACCGGGCCGCCTATCGAGATTTTCGCGACTTCCTGCTGCAAAGCAGCCAGGTGCCAGGCGGATATTACGCTCAGCGGTCGCGCGGACACGCGCTTCGCGTCGTCTGCGACATGGTGCTGGCTGATGAGGACCCGTACGAAAGCCTCGCGGCGGGACGTGCGGCGTTGCGACAACAGCTTGCCGATCAAGTCAAGTAAAGCGCATTATTTGTGGCACTGAGGCGCCTCGCACGCTAGACTTTGCGAAACCCCGCACCAAAAACGGGGAATCTCGGACGGACGAGGAGCTTACGAGGTGACTTTTTCCCCCTGCCGCGCGACTGCGCGAACGGTACTGCTGGTTGCGATGACGCTGCTCGCGGCCTGCAGCCTGCCACGATCAGGCCCCAACAAGAACGAAATCTATTCCGGCGCCGTCGAACGCGGCGGCAACGCCCACGTCATCTATGTCAATGATCACGTGAACCGGACCGCGAACTTCGCGCCGTCCTATGGCTTTTCGTCCACCTTCCAGGGGGCCGGTCAGGTCGGTGCCGACACGATCCGCGCAGGCGACACGCTGGGGATCGGCATCTGGGAAAACGTCGATGACGGGCTGCTCGCCGGCCTTGGCCAAAGCGCAACGCAATTGCAGCAGATTCAGGTCGACAGCGACGGCTTCATCTTCGTGCCCTATGCGGGTCGGATCCAGGCCGCGGGCGCAACGCCGGAATCGCTGCGTCAGGCCATCACGACGCGGCTTAGCAGCCAGACGCCCGATCCGCAGGTGACGGTGGTTCGCGCTGCGGGCGATGGCGCCACGGTGTCGGTCGTGGGTCGGGTCGGGGCACAGGGTGTCTATCCGATCGAGCGGCCGACGCGAACGCTGTCGTCGATGCTGGCCCGCGCGGGCGGTGTGGTGATCGAACCGGAAATCGCCGTCGTGACCGTGAAGCGCGGAAACGAGTCCGGCAAGGTCTGGCTCACCGATCTCTATACCGGGTCGCAGAACGACATCGCGTTGCGCCCCGGCGACATCATCCTGGTCGAGGAAGATCAGCGCAGCTTCACCGCGCTCGGCGCTCTCGGCGGACAAACGAAGGTGCCGCTCGGCAACGAGATGATCTCTGCCATCGAGGCAATCGCGATGGTCGGCGGCCTGTCCACGAACCTCGCCGATCCGACGGGCGTCTTCATCCTGCGCGACGAGCCTGACTCCGTCGCCAGCGCGGTTCTGGGTCAGCCGGTCTACGGCACGCAGCGCATGGCCTATGTGCTGGATCTGACGCGACCGAACGGTCTGTTCCTGGCGCGCGACTTCCTGATCCGCGACGAAGACACCGTCTACGTGACCGAAGCGCCCTACGTTCAGTGGCAGAAGACGATTTCCGCCATCACCGGCAGCGCGAATTCGGCGGCTTCTATCGCCAATACCGCGGGCCTGAACTGATCCAGACGGACGGGACTAACGAAGCCGCCGGGGAAACCCGGCGGCTATTCGTTTACAACGGTGGTTTCTGGCTTCAGCCGCGTCTGCAGCGCATGCTTTCGCTCGCGGGCTGGCGCGTTACCACCGGCCTGCCCGGTCCCGGCGATCATGTCGGAATCTGGGGAGCCTCGCCAACCGCGTGGCGCGGGCGCGCCATCGCTCGGCAACGCGGTGCATCCATCGTGACGGTCGAGGATGCCTTCCTTCGCTCCGTGCTGCCGGGACGCGCACGCCATCCGGTCGCTCGGCGCGGACCGATCGGCCTACTCATCGATCCGATTGGACTTCATTTCGACCCGGCAACACCGTCGTTGATCGAAAAACTGGTCCCCCAGGCAGAGGTGTTATCGACCCAAGCGGCCGCGCTTCTCACACGATTGCGCGCGGCGGACCTGTCAAAATACAACGCTCACGATCCGGCACTTGAACCGCCGCGTCCGGGTTACGCGCTGGTGATCGATCAGACACGCGGCGATGCCTCGCTGCGCGGCGCTGGTGTGTCAGAGTTTCGGGCCATGCTTGCCATCGCCCGCGACGAAAACCCTGGCGCTCGAATTGTGGTTCGCTCGCATCCTGAAACGGCGCAAAACCTGCGCGCTGGTCATCTGTCCGAAACGGATCTTCGGACCGATGACGTCCTGCTGACTGGGCCGGTGTCCCCGTGGCGGATGGTCGAGAACGCGGACGCGGTGTACACGTTCAGCTCCCAACTGGGATACGAGGCGCTGCTGGCCGGTCATCGCCCCCGCGTGTTCGGCCAGCCCTTCTACGCGGGGTGGGGTCTGACCGACGACCGAAGCCCCCTTCCCCGCCTCCGTGGTCAGGCTTCGGCGACGAGCCTTTTCGCAGCCAGCCATATGCTTGCTCCGGTCTGGTATGATCCCTGCGCCGATCGTCTGACTGATCTGTCCGGGGCGATCGACCAGATCGAGGCAGAGGCGCGTGCGTGGCGTGACGATCACCGTGGTCACTTGGCCTACGGCGTCCGATTGTGGAAGCGCTCTTCGATCGCGCGCTTCTTCGGCGACGGCAGCGGCGTTCGCTTCACCGACCGTGCCACACCCGGGGTGACGCTTGCCTGGGCCAATCGTGCTGAGCAAACGCCGCAGGCGCGCCGGCTCGAGGATGGTTTTCTGCGCTCTCGCGGGTTGGGGGCAGAATTGACGCCGCCATTGTCGCTCGTCGCGGACGAACTCGGCATCTACTACGATCCGACCCGCGAGAGCCGGTTGGAGCGCCTGATCGCCGATGGCCCTCCGGATGGTGGCGAGGCGCGCGCCGAGGCGCTGATCGACACGATCCGTGCGTCGCGCCTGACGAAATACAATCTAATCCGCCGTGCTGCGGCGGTCCCTACCGGTCGTGGCCCCCTGATCCTCGTGCCGGGACAGGTCGAGGATGACGCCTCGATCCGTCTCGGCGCCGGAGCCGAGCGTACCAATCTCGCGCTTCTGGAACGCGTGCGCCAAGACAATCCTGGCGCGCGGATCATCTACAAGCCGCACCCGGACGTGGAGGCCGGGCTGCGCCCCGGCACTGTCGCGCACAGCGATCTGGCCACTCTCGCAGACGCGGTCGCGCGCGAGGCCGATCCGCTGGCGCTGCTCGACGCGGTGGACGAGGTCTGGACCATCACCTCGACCTTTGGGTTCGAAGCTCTGATCCGCGGCGTTCCGGTCACGACACTTGGTGCGCCCTTTTACGCCGGCTGGGGTCTGACACGTGATCTGGGACCGGTGCCGGACCGACGCAAAGCACGACCCAGCCTTGCTGCGCTCACCCACGCCGTGCTGATCGCCTACCCGCGCTACCACGATCCCGTGGCAGGCCTGCCCTGCCCGCCCGAAGCCGCGATCCGCCGTCTTGCCGATCCAGCGATGACGCGCGCCGGCCCGGGCTTGAAGATTCTGGCCAAGGCTCAGGGGCTCATGGCCGGACAGGCCTGGCTGTGGCGGCGCTGATCAGTTGCGGATGCGTCGCCAGCGATGGAAGAGATCGCCACCGATGCGGCGCGTCTCGACCAGGTCGAACCGCGGGGCGTCCGCCAGTGCGGACAGCCCAAGCGAACCCACGGCGGCACGCCCGTCGCCGCCCAGCATTATCCCGGCGCTGTAGCCGACCAGTTCATCCACAAGATCCGCTTTCAGGAATGCGGCAGCGGTCTGTCCGCCACCTTCCAGCAGGACACGAGTCAGACCCCGCTGCCCAAGGTCAGCCATCACCGCTGACGGCTCGCCAGCGACCTGCCAAAGAGGCCCCACCCCTGCCCCTTCTGGCGGCAGGTGGGGAAGTTCCCGCGAAGACAGCACGACACGCACAGGCTGCCGCACGTCACCGAAGCCGCGTACGTTCAGCGACGGATGATCATCGCGCGCTGTACCGCCGCCGACCATCACCGCGTCATGGATCAGCCGAAGCGCATGGACGTGCCGCCGTGCCTCGGCCCCGGTGATCCATTGGCTTTCACCGGTGGAGGTTGCGATGCGCCCGTCGAAACTGGTGGCAAGCTTCAGCGTCAGCCAGGGTCGCCCCCGCTGGATGCGCGACAGGAACCCCGACTGAAGCCCGCGCGCTTCAGCCTCGCATATTCCGGCCGTCACAGCGATGCCGGCATCACGCAGCAGCGCAAGCCCACGGCCTGCCACGCGCGGATCAGGATCCTCGGTCGCGCTGACGACGCGCGCGACCCCTGCCGCAATCAAAGCCTCGGCGCAGGGCGGCGTGCGCCCGTGATGGGCACAGGGTTCAAGCGTCACATAGGCCGTCGCGTCACGGGCCAGCGCGCCGGCCTGATCCAGTGCCACCCGTTCGGCATGGGGACGACCACCCGGCTGCGTCCAGCCGCGACCGACGACACGTCCGTCGCGGATCACGACGCATCCGACCGCCGGGTTGGGCCAGGTGTTGCCAAGACCACGCCGCGCCAGCACCAGCGCGTGCTTCATGTGGCGCGCGTCGATGCGGACGTCGGGCGCCCCGCTCACTCCTCGTCCAGCGCCGGACGCAGTTCAGAGACGAACTTGTCGAAATCGTCGGCGTCCTGAAAATTCTTGTAGACGCTGGCGAACCGGACATAGGCGACGTTGTCGATCCGTGACAGCGCTTCCATCACGATCTCACCGATCATCTTGGAATTGATATCGGTTTCGCCCGTGCTTTCCAGCCGCCGCACGATCCCCGAAATCATCTGCTCGATCCGCTCTGGTTCCACCGGGCGTTTCTGCATCGCGATCCGGATCGAGCGGGCCATCTTGTCGCGGTCGAAATCCTCGCGCTTGCCGTTCGACTTCACGACGACCAGATCGCGCAGCTGAACGCGTTCGTAGGTGGTGAAGCGCCCGCTGCAGGCAGGGCAAAAGCGGCGGCGTCGGATCGCGACATTGTCTTCAGCCGGGCGGGAATCCTTCACCTGCGTGTCGGTGTTTCCGCAAAACGGACAGCGCATCTTGTTCCCCTCATCGCCCCTTCGCGCAGCACCATAGGGCGATGCCGAGAGGTTGGGTAGCTCTAACGGATGGCTACCACATGCGGTGGCATAGGGCTGTGGCTGAAAATCAACGGCTTTTGCGGGTCGACCGGTCGCCTAGAAATACTGCAGAGACCTGGCGTCGATGGGGCGCATCGCGATGCTCGACCAGATAGATCCCCTGCCAGCGGCCCAACTGCATGACGCCGTCCGCAATCGGGATCTGGATGCTTGTCGGCAGGACCGACGCTTTCAGGTGCGCGGGCATGTCGTCCGGACCCTCGCTGACATGGCGCAGCCACGACATCGATGGGTCATCCGCAGGCGGTGCGACCCGGTCCAGCCAGTCCAGCAGGTCAGCTTGCACGTCCGGATCGGCGTTCTCCTGGATCAGCAGGCTTGCCGACGTGTGCCGGATCATCAAAGTCAAAACGCCATCCGCCGCGTCGCTCCGCTTCAGCCAAGTCGCGACTTCACCGGTGATCTCGTGACACGCTGGACCCGTTGTCTCGACAATGAAGGTCGTTCTCACTCTGCCGCGTCCCGCCCGCGAGCGTCCTCCGGCGTGGGCAAGGCCTCGCCGCCGCCATCGTGATCCACGCCGATCTGCTTTTGCGCCCGCGCGCCCAGTTCGCGCAGCATCTCGACCTGCCGGATCACATTGCCCGACCCTCGCGTCAGCCGGTTCATCGCCTCGCCATGCGCACGGCCAGCCTGATCGAGTGCCTTGCCAACGCTTTCCATGCTGTCGACGAAGCCCGCGACCTTGTCGTAAAGCGCGCCGGCCCGGTTCGCGATGGCCATGGCGTTGCTTTCGCGCCGTTCGACTGCCCAGATATGCTCGACCGTGCGCAATGTCAGCATCAACGTGGTCGGCGTCGCCAGCCCCACCCGGCGGTCCAGCGCGAATGAGGCAAGGTCCGGATCGACCCGAAGCGCCTCCGAGAATGCACCCTCGATCGGGATGAACATCAGCACGTAATCGACCGAGGCGTCGTCCATCGCGTGATAGCCCTTGTCCGACAGCGCCATGACATGCGCCTTCACCGCCGCGACATGACGTTTCAGCGCCGCCGCGCGGTCGCCATCCTCGACGGCATTGACCGATTGCTCGTACGCATTCAGCGAGACCTTGCTGTCGATGACCAGAACCTTGGCGCGCGGCATGCGCACCACCACGTCCGGGCGCCATTGCTTGCCGTCCTCATCCCTGAAGCTGCTTTGCAGATCATAATGGGTCCCTTCGGCCAGCCCCGATTCCTCGAGGATGCGCGACAGGATCATTTCGCCCCAGGCCCCCTGCCGCTGTTTTTCACCTTTCAGCGCGCGGGTCAGCTCGACGGCCTCGCGGCTGATCTGCTCGGACCGCCGATGCAGACCCTCGATCTGTTCACGCAGTCGCGCACCTTCTTCGTCCAGAACCTTGTTCCGGCCCTGCAATTCCGTCTGGAAGCGATGGACCTGCTCGCGGAAGGGATGCAGCAGCGCGTTCAATTGCTCGCCTTGGACCCGATGCATGTCGGCGCCCTGCACGCGCAGCGTTTCCTGAGCCATCAACCGGAATTGGCCGGTCATCTCTTCGCGCAATTCGCGCAGGGTGGCGATTTCCTTGGCGGCCGCCTCGCGGTCCTTTTCCGCAGCCAGCCGCATCCGTCCCAGATCGCCCTCCAGCCGCCCGGCCTGCTGGCGCGCCTGATGAAGCGCATCGGTCAGCCCGTCGCGTTCTTCGGTCATCTCGACCAGGCGCGCCTCGCGTGCCTCAAGCCGCGCGTCCAACTGTCCTGCGCGGAGGGCATGATCGCGTGCCGCTTGCGCTTCTCGCTGCAAGTCTGGTTCCAGCGCCGCAATCCGCGCAGCGTGCCGTTCAAGTTCCTCGCTCTGACGCTCGTATTGATGACGCAGGGCCGTGTGTTCAGCCTCTGCCGTGGACAAAAGACTCGCATTGCGCCAGCGCAGCACAAGCAACAATACGACAATCGCCAAGACCAAAAGCAGGCCACGCTGAAGCAGCGTGACGTCACTCAGCCACAGCCCCATCTGCCCTTGCCAATCGTCCGACATTGTCGCCCCGTTCTACTACGTTCTCTGTTTGTGCCGATGTTTGAGGCCCCGCGCAACCCGCAGTGGTGTCCGGCGTTGGGCTGACGACACGCATAAGAAAGGAAGACCACATGCCTGCCACGATCGCCGTCCTCATCGGATCTTTGCGCAAAGGGTCACTAAACCGGAAGTTCGCCCAGGCCCTGGAGGGTATTGCAGCCGATCGCATGCGCTTTGACTATGTCGATCTATCCGATCTGCCACACTACGATCAGGATTTGTGGGACAATCCTCCTGCGTCGGTCACCGGCCTGAAACAGAAGGTCGAGGCGAGCGACGCTGTCCTGATCGTCACGCCGGAGTATAACCGCTTCTTCCCGGGCATCATCAAGGATGCGCTTGATTGGGGATCGAGACCCAAGGGCGAAGGTTGCTGGGCCGGAAAACCGTGCGCGATCACCGGCGTCACTCCGGGCGCGACAGGCACGGCGGTTGCGCAAGGACATACGCGGCTTGCCGCGCTGTCCGTGGATCTGGTCGTCCAGCACAGCCCCGAGCTGTACGTCCAGTGGAACGATGAGCGTTTCGGCGATGATGGCAGTGTGAAGAACGATCAGACGCGCAAATTCATGGGCGATTTCATCACCAAGTTTGCAGCCTGGATCGAAAAGCACGGGAACTGATGCCCGAAAAACAACGTCATGTGGTTGGCCAACGGCATTTTAACTAAATTTTGTGAATTTGTCGGTGGCTTTCTTGATCGTTCGGTCAGGGGCTGCTAGCAGCAAATCTGGATCCCTTCCCTTCGGGGACTTAGTTGAATTGGAGCGAGTATGAAAAAGGTTCTGTCGATCGGCGCAGCATTGGCTGCGCTCGTCACCGCGGGTGCGGCATCGGCCGCGACCGTCACCGTCGGCCCCGGCGGCTTCAACGATGGTTACGCAACCGCAGTCACCTATAACAACGACGCCGGCGCTGCTCAGCGTGGCACGGCCGATGGCCGCAGCAACGGTCTGAACGCACTTGGCGCCAACGACGGCAAGTTCTTCGAGATTGGCTACAACGACGAAGTCGTCTTCACGTTCGGCACCAGCTTCGTTTCGCCCGGCGCGACGACCGAAGTGACCTTCAACAACCGCCCCAGCTATGTCGAGCAGGCGCTGGTCTATGTCGGTATGCTCGGCAACCCGGCTTCCTGGGTTCTGGTCAATGAAGCTCCGATCAGCAACGCCAACGCGACATCGACCTTCACCTTCGCGGGTGGCCCCTTCGATGCGCTGAAATTCGTGCACACCGGTCCGAACACCGGCGGCAAGACCGGCGGCTTCGACATCGACAGCGTGCGCGTCACCCCGGCGCCGGTTCCGCTGCCCGCGGCTGGTATCATGCTGGTCGGCGCTCTGGGCGGTCTGTCGTTCCTGCGTCGCAAGCAGCGCGCCGCCTGATCGCATCGATCACCTTATTTGAAAGGCCGCCGTAGCATCCACGGCGGCCTTTTTTGTTGCTTATCGTCGATGTTCAGGCGGCGAACGATTTCAGGAACGCGCCGACGCTGCTTGCATAACCACGACGGTCGTAGGTCGATACGTCGGCATCCGTGAGCCATTGTGTCAGCGAGCCGTCGCTGCGGTCGGTCGAGCGCATGGTCCAGCTGCCGAAGATGCGCCGCGTCAGCGGGCCGTAGCTCAGATCCTCGATATCCTGGTGTCGCGGATCGCGCCTGATCTTGTTGACGATCTGGTCAAGCTGGTAGCGCGGTCCTTCCAGCCATTGGAAGAACAGCCCGTCTTCATGATGCAGACAGCCCGTCAGGCCGAAAACCTCATTGCGGTGCCCCGACCGGCGCACGATCGCGTCGATCTCTGCCCGACCAAGGTCATCCGCCGCCGTGCTGCGGTAGACGTAGTGATAGAGTTCCTGGTCAGAGGGTGTCAGACTGTCCAATGGGGCGGGTCGGTTCGCAATATCGCTCATGGTGCATGACCGGACGGGCGGGCAGCCCGAACCGGCTCAGTTCATCGCCATCAGAAACGCACCGATCGAGCCGGCATAGGCCCCACGATCGATGGTTGAGACTTCGTGGTTGGCAAACCATTCCAGCAGCGACGCTTCATCGCGATTGGTCGACCGCATGGTCCAGTCGCCGAACTGCCGTCCCCGAGAGGGACCATAGGCCAGATCGGTCATGTCCTCGTGCCGGGGGTCGCGTCGGATCATCGCGATGACCTCGTCCAGTTTCGATTTAGGTCCTTCAAGCCATTGGAAGAACAGGCCATCTTCGTAATGAAGACAGCCGGTCAACGCCATCTCGGCGTTGCGCTGACGCGCTTCGTCGACGATGGCGTCGATCTGGTCCTGCCCCAGCTCCGCGCTCGCGTTGCTGCGGTAGAGGAAGTGATAGATCGTGTCGTCCAGTCCGGCGTCACTGATCAAGGAAGGACCTCAACTTTCTGCTTCTTGACGGGTGCTTCAGTTTCCGCAGCGCCTTCGCCTCGATCTGACGAATCCGTTCGCGGGTTACGCTGAATTGCTGCCCGACCTCCTCCAGGGTGTGATCGGTGTTCATCCCGATCCCGAACCGCATTCGTAGGACACGTTCCTCCCGTGGAGTCAAACTTGCAAGTACTCGCGTCGTGGTTTCCTTCAAGTTTTCCTGAATGGCGCTGTCCAGCGGCAGAACGGCGTTCTTGTCCTCGATGAAATCGCCAAGCTGACTGTCCTCCTCGTCCCCGATCGGGGTCTCGAGGCTGATCGGCTCCTTCGCGATCTTCATCACCTTGCGGACCTTCTCCAGCGGCATCTGGAGTTTCTCGGCCAGCTCTTCCGGTGTCGGTTCGCGGCCGATCTCGTGCAGCATCTGGCGACCGGTCCGGACCAGCTTGTTGATCGTCTCGATCATGTGGACCGGAATTCGGATCGTCCGCGCCTGGTCCGCGATGGACCGCGTGATGGCCTGCCGGATCCACCATGTCGCGTAGGTCGAGAACTTGTAGCCGCGACGATACTCGAACTTGTCCACGGCCTTCATCAGGCCGATGTTGCCTTCTTGAATTAGATCAAGGAACTGCAGACCACGGTTGGTGTATTTCTTGGCGATCGAGATGACCAGACGCAGGTTCGCCTCAACCATCTCCTTCTTGGCCTGCCGCGCTTCCTTCTCGCCGCGCTGGACCTGGTTCACGATCCGGCGGAATTCGTCGATATCGACGCCGACATGCTGGCCGACCATGGCCATGTCGGCACGCAGCGCCTCGACCTGATCGCGCGACCGGTCGAACAGCGCCTGCCAGCCCCGCCCGGCATTGTCCGACATCCGGTCCACCCAGGTCGGGTCAAGCTCCGCCCCACGGTAGGCGTCGATGAACTCGCGGCGATTGATGCGGGCAGCATCGGCCAGCTTCACCATTCCCGAGTCGATCGTCACGATGCGGCGGTTGATGCCGTAAAGCTGGTCGACCAGCGCCTCGATGCGGTTGTTGTGCAGATGCAGCTCGTTCACCAGCGCCACGATCTCGCTGCGCAGCTTCTGGTAGGCCAGCTCGTCCTTCGCGTTGAACGTGCCGTCTTCGTTCAGTGTGGCCGACATGCGTTGATCCTGCATGTGGGCAAGCTGTTCATAGTCGCGGGCGATGACCTCCAGCGTCTCCAGCACCTGCGGTTTCAGCGTCGCTTCCATCGCTGCCAGCGACAGGTTCGCACCGTCGTCTTCATCCTCGTCGTCGTCGCGCTGGATCGGATTGCCGTCGGCATCGACCTCGGTCTCGCTGTCCGAGGATTTCTGCTCGGTCGCCGTCTCGGTCAGATCCTCCTCGTCGCCGTCTTCCTCAAGCGAATTGCCGAAGGTCGTTTCCAGATCGATCACGTCGCGCAGCAGAATGTCTTCGTCGAGAAGCTCCTGCCGCCACATCGTGATCGCCTTGAAGGTCAGCGGGCTTTCGCAAAGCCCGGCGATCATCGTGTTCCGCCCCGCCTCGATCCGCTTGGCAATGGCAATCTCGCCCTCGCGGCTCAGCAGTTCGACGCTGCCCATCTCGCGCAGGTACATGCGAACCGGGTCATCGGTCCGGTCCAGCTTCTCGGTCTCGGACTGCGCGACGGCGACCTCACGGCCGGTCGTCTGCGTGGTCGTCACCGCGCCCGCTTCCTGTTCCTCGGCCTCGTCCTCGATGACGTTGATGCCCATTTCCGACAGCATCGACATGACGTCCTCGATCTGCTCGCTCGACACCTGGTCGGGCGGCAACACCGTGTTCAGCTGGTCATAGGTGATGTAGCCCCGCTCGCGGGCTTCGGCGATCATCTTCTTGACCGCCGCCTGACTCATGTCGAGCGAGTGGGCGTTGTCGTCCTTGTCGGCGGATTTGCGATCGTCGTCGTCGTCCTTGGCTGCCATGACGGCTCCTTGTTGGCGCATCGGCTTCGTGCGGCTGATTCGCGCGAGGCGTCGCGAATCGACGGAACAATGGCCAGATATAGGGCCATGGCGCGGCGAATCAAAGAGCACGGTCCGTGATTCGAGGGTGATGATTCGTAGTCGCCTGAGCGACGCCTCAGCCTGCCTCTGCGAAGAAATCGGCTGATGCCTGGCTCAGCAGTTCGTCGGCAAGGTCTCGGCCCATCGCTGCGCCATCGGAGACAGGGCCGCGCCGTTCCCCGGCTATCGCCTCGCTGCCGTCGGGCCGGATGATCTGACCGCGCAGCCAAAGCATGTCCCCGCTAAGTTCGGCAAGTCCGGCGATGGGTGTCTCGCAAGACCCGTCCAGCCGCGACAGGTAGGCCCGTTCCGCAGCCAGCTGCAGCCCGGTCTGTGTGTCGTGGATCGCGGCCAGCATGCCTGCCACCCGCTCGTCATCCTTGCGCCGCTCGACCCCGATTGCGCCCTGGGCGACTGCGGGCAGCATGACGTCGACCGAAACGGGGTTCATCGCGATCTCGTCCATGCCCAGACGGTTCAGGCCCGCCATCGCGAGGAACGTCGCCTGTGCCACGCCGTCGCGCAGCTTCAGCAGGCGCGTCTGCACATTGCCGCGAAATTCGACCAGATGAATGTCGGGCCGCCTGTGCGCCACCTGGGCGCGACGCCGCAGGCTGGACGATCCGACGACGGCACCCTGGGGCAGTTCATCGATGGCGCCGCAGGTCAGGCTGACGAAGGCGTCGCGCACATCTTCGCGCGGCAGGTAGCAGTCGATCACCAGATCGTCGGGCTGCAGGACCGGCATGTCCTTCATCGAATGGACCGCAATATCGATCACCTGATCCAGCAGCGCATCCTCGATCTCGCGGGTGAACAGACCCTTGCCACCGATCTCGCGCAGCGCGCGATCCTGAACGCGGTCCCCGGTGGTCTTGATCGGCACGATACGAAAGGCGTCTTCGGGCAGTCCATGCGCCGCCATCAGGCGGTCACGGGTTTCATGGGCCTGCGCCAGCGCGAGGACCGAGCCGCGGGTGCCGATCCGCAGCGGCTGTTCGGGATTGGGGATCGTATTCATGCGCCTGCCTTAACTTCGCGACCGCTGCTTGACAACGCCCGCCCGGTCGCGTCGAACGACGCCCGAGGAGTTCATGCCATGACCAAGACCATCCTGCGCGCGCTGAAAGGCGAGACGCTGCCCACACCCCCGATCTGGATGATGCGGCAGGCCGGCCGATACCTTCCGGAGTACAAGGCGACGCGGGCGCAGGCGGGCGATTTCCTGTCGCTCTGCTACAATCCCGATCTCGCGGCCGAAGTGACGTTGCAGCCGATCCGCCGCTTCGGGTTCGACGCCGCCATCCTTTTTGCGGACATCCTGCTGGTGCCGCAGGCGCTTGGCGCGGATCTGTGGTTCGTGACCGGCGAAGGACCTCGGCTTTCCACCATCACCGATGCTGCGGGCGTCGCGGCGCTGAAACCGGCCAGCGACGTTCACGAGACGCTGTCCCCGATTTACGAGACGATACGTATCCTGTCGCGCGAACTGCCGGCCGAAACGACGCTGATCGGGTTTGCCGGGGCGCCGTGGACCGTCGCCACCTACATGATCGCTGGGCGCGGTACGCCGGATCAGGGCCCGGCCCATGCCTTCATGGAAGCCGACCGCACCGCATTTACGGCTCTGATCGACTGCATCACCGAAGCGACGGTGGAATACCTCTCGGCCCAGATCGATGCGGGAGCCGAGGTCGTCAAGCTGTTCGACAGCTGGGCAGGCAGCCTGAAGGGCCGCGACTTCGACGATTTCGCCCTTGCCCCCGCCGCCCGCATCATCGCCGCGCTGAAGGACCGTCACCCGGACATCCCGGTCATCGCCTTCCCGCGCCAGGCGGGCGAGCGCTATGTCGGCTTCGCCAAAGCCACCGGCGCCGATTGCGTGGCGCTGGACAACGGCGTGTCCGCCGAATGGGCCGCGACCCATGTGCAACTCGACGGCTGCGTGCAGGGCAATCTCGATCCGCGTCACATGGTGGCGGGCGGACCCGATCTGGTCGCGGACGTGCGCCGCATCCGCAAGGCATTCTCGGGCGGGCCGCACATCTTCAATCTGGGCCACGGCATCACGCCGGACGCCGATCCCGACAACGTCGCGCTGATGATCGAGACGCTGCGGAACGGCTGACCCGTGCTCTGGATCGTCACCACGCTGATTGCCGCGACCGCGCAGACCGGGCGGAACGCGGCGCAGGCGGGGTTGACCGCGCGCATCGGCACGGCCGGCGCGACCGCCGTTCGCTTCATCTTCGGCCTGCCCTTCGCCCTTGCCGTGCTTGTCGCAGCCTCATGGCTGGCACCCATCCCGATACCCGGCGCCACGTCGCTCGGTTGGGCTGCGATGGGCGGATTGTCCCAGATCTTCGCGACCGGATTCCTGCTGATGGCCATGGCCGGACGCGGGTTCGGCATCGCGACCGCCCTGTCGAAGACCGAACCGGTGACGCTCGCCCTGATCGGCACGCTCGCGCTGTCCGAACCACTGGGCTGGGCGCGGCTCGGCGCGATCGTCACCGCGGTGGCGGGCGTCCTGCTCGTCTCCGGCACGGACTGGAGCCGGGCGGGCCTGCGCAGCGTCGCCCACGGCCTTGCTGCAGGCGCCTTGTTCGGGCTGTCCGCGATCGGGTTTCGCGGCGCGATCCTCGCCCTGCCCGACGGCAGCCAGTTCATCCGTGCGCTGACGATCCTGGCGATGGGCCTCGCCATCCAGACCTGCGTCGCATTGGCCTGGCTCGCCTGGAGAGACCGCCCTGCCCTGTCGGGCATCGCCCGCGACTGGCGGCAATCGCTCGCGGCCGGGGCGCTCGGGGCCTTCGCGTCGCTATTCTGGTTCTGGGGTTTTGCGCTGACTTCGGCAGCCAACGTCCGGACGCTCGCGCTGATCGAGGTGCCCTTCGCACAACTGGTCTCTGGCCGGATATTCCGACAGCGCGCCGCGCCGCGACAGCTCGTCGGCATGGCGCTGATCACGCTGGGCGTCGGCTGGCTGCTCGCCGTCGCGATCTAGTGGAAGACCACCGGCAGCATGCTCAGGACCAGCAGCGCCGCCATCGTCCAGTTGAAGATCCGCAGCCGACGCTCATCCGCCAGATAGCCGCGCAGACCCTGCCCCATCGCCGCCCAAAGAAAGATCACCGGCAGCCCGACCACGATGAAGGTCAGCGCCACGACCGCCGATCCGCCGACGCCCGCGGCATAAGCCGACAGCGCGCCAAGCGCCATCGCCCAGGCCTTTGGGTTCACCCATTGAAACGCCGCTGCCTGCAGGAAGGTCATCGGCTTCGCCCCCGCCGCCTTCGCCTCGGGCCTGCCTGACCGTGCGATCTTTGCCGCCAACCAGATCATGTAGCCGAGGCTCAGCCATTTCAGCAGTTCTTCGAGCAGCGGCCAACGCGCAAACAGCGTGGTGACGCCCAAGCCAACCGCGACCACCATCGCGCCAAGCCCCAGCGAGATGCCCAACAGGTGCGGCACCGTCCTCGTGACGCCGAAATTCACACCCGACGCCAGAAGCATCATGTTGTTCGGCCCCGGCGTAGCGGTCGAAACGAAGGCAAAGCCGACAAGGGCGAAAAGCAGGTTCTGATCCATGCACAATGAATAACTCGCCCCGCTCGCAATTTTCTTGCATTTTGCGCGCCCTACCTTCTATCTCCGCAATCCATGAGCGTTGCGGATCAGATCAGCGAACAGATATTGCGCGTGCTGTCCAGCGACGGCCGGATATCGAACGTCGATCTGGCGGCGCGGGTCGGGCTGTCACCCTCAGCCTGCCTTCGCCGCGTCCAGGATCTGGAAAGACGCGGCGTGATTGCCGGCTATCGCGCGGTGATCAGCCCCGGTGCGCGCGGGATCGGCTTCGTCGCCTATGTCACGATCGGCCTGTCACGTCACACCAATGAGGCGCAGCGCGCGTTCGAGCGTGCCTGCGAGGCTGCGCCGCAGGTGACGGAATGTCACAACATCACCGGAACGATCGAATATCTGCTGCGCGTCGAATGTCGCGATCTGGCGGCCTACAAGCAGTTGCACACAGACGTCCTGGGCGCGTTTCCCCACATCGCGACGATCACCACCCACGTGGTCATGGGCAGTTCCAAGGACCGTCGCGCCTGATCAGCCCCGTCGCGCCGCGTCGATCGTGGCGACGTCGATCTTGCCCATCGTCATCATCGCTTCGAAGGCGCGCCTCGCCTCGTCACCGCCCGCGGCCAGGGCCTCGGTCAGCGTGCGTGGCGTGATCTGCCAGTTCAGGCCCCACTTGTCCTTGCACCAGCCGCATTCGCTTTCTCGCCCGCCGTTCCCGACGATGGCGTCCCACAGTCGGTCTGTCTCGGCCTGGTCATCGGTCGCGATCTGGAACGAAAAGGCTTCGCTTTGCGGAAAGTTCGGGCCGGCATTCAACCCCATGCAGGGGATGCCGCAAACCGTGAACCTGACGACAAGAACGTCGCCCTGCTTTCCGCCGGGAAAGTCCGAAGGCGCTCGGTCGACGCCGGTCACGCTGCTGTCAGGAAATGTGTCGGCGTAAAAATTCGCAGCCTCTTCCGCGTCCTTGTCGAACCAGAGGCAGATCGTGTTCTTGGGAATGCTCATCACGTCTCTCCCTTCGCCGAACGCGTCACGCGGCGGCGCGATGGTCATGTTAGCGCGACGAACCCCGCTCCGTCACGGCCATTTCGCCAGCGGCGGAAGGCTCATCAGCACGGCGTCGGCATTATGCCCTGTCTCGAGCCCGAACTTCGTCCCGCGATCGTAGACGAGATTGTATTCCGCATAGAGACCGCGATGGACAAGCTGCGCTTCGCGATCCGCCTCGTCCCAGGTCTGGGACATCCGCGCTTCTGCCAAGGGCAGGAAGGCCGGCAAAAAGGCCTCTCCAACCGAGCGGGTAAAGGCGAAATCGGCCTCCCAATCGCCGCTGTTCAGATCGTCATAGAAGATACCGCCGACGCCGCGCGCCCGGCCCCGATGCGGAATGAAGAAATACTCGTCAGCCCAAGCCTTGAAACGGTCGTAGTAGTCGGTGCCGTGGGGCGCGCAGGCGGCAGCCAGCGTGTCGTGGAAATGCGCGGTATCCTCGGCGTATTCGATGCAGGGGTTCAGATCGGTGCCGCCGCCGAACCACCATGCCCCCGGCGTCCAGAACATGCGCGTGTTCATGTGGACCGCAGGCGCGTGCGGGTTCTGCATATGCGCGACAAGGCTGATGCCGCTGGCCCAGAAGCGCGGGTCGTCTTCCATTCCCGGGACGCCGCGGGCTGCCATCGCGGCCTGCGCGCGGGGGGCGAGCGTGCCGTGAACCTCGGACCAGTTCACGCCGACCTTCTCAAAGACGCGGCCACCGCGCATCACCGACATCAACCCGCCGCCGCCGTTTTCCGCGCGCTCTGTGGGCGTGACGGTGAAACGCCCGGCCTCGGCTGCGCCCGCCGCGCGATCCTCCAGCTCCTCGAACGCCGCCACGATCCGGTCACGCAAAAGGTGAAACCAGTCTGCCGCCTGCCTGCGCTGATCGTCCATGACCGTTCCTTCAATCTTGATTTGCCTGCACCGCGGCCCCGCGGCTAGCATCGCGGAAACTGGTAAAGGTCCGCTTCATGCCCCGCAACATCGCTTTCGCCGCAGCGCTGATACCGCTTGCCCTCGCCGCGTGCGGCACCCCGCAGGAACGCTGCATCGCCCGCAACACCGACGAATACCGCACCGTCAGCAGCCTTCTGGCCGAAGTCGAAGGCAACATCGCCCGCGGTTACGCATGGGAGGAACGGCAGGTGGTGCGCGACCGGCTGACCCAATGCCGCGACTATTATCGCGACGACGAGGGCAAGGTGCGCGTGGGCTATTCCCCCTGCTGGCGCGATTACGTTGATACGGAGCGTTACCGCGTCCCGATCGATCCGGCGGCCGAGGCGCGCAAGCGCGACAATCTTGCCGCGCGCAAAGCGGCACTGTCGGATCGCGCCCAGGCTGTCGTCAGCGCCTGCCGCGAAGCCTATCCCGAAGAAGCGTGAGCGGTCAGAGAAGCGAGGCGGTGACGCTGTCGGCGATGCTGCGCCCGCCATCCACCGTCAGGATCTGCCCGGTGACGAACCCCGCACCGGGCGACACCAGATAGGTCACCGTATCCGCAAGCTCGTCAGCGGCGGCGATGCGTCCCAGCGGGGTACCCGCGATGATGCTGTCGCGGATCGAGGGCTCTTCGCGCAGCGCGCCCTTCATCTCGTGGGACATGACGCTGCTGAAGCGTACACCGTTGACCCGGATCTTGTGGGGCGCCAAGGCCAGCGCCAGACCGCGCGTCGCATGATCCAGCGCCGCGCAGGCGATCGAATAGCCCAGCAGGTCAGGCACCGGACGCGTCCCGGCCAACGTCGAGAGGTTCACGATCGCGCCCGCCTCGTCATTGCCCTGGTTCTCATCGGCCTGCCGGATCATGCGGCGGGCCACCAGTTGCGACATCCGCAGCGCCGACATCATGTTCTGGCGCAGCATCTCCTCCAGGGTGTCGACATCCGTGTCCAGCGGATCGGACCGCTTCACGACGCGGTGCGCGTTCACCAGGATGTCCACGCGATCGAACGCGTCGATCGTGGCCGAAAGCAGGTTGGCCATCGCAAGCTTGCGGCTCATGTCGGCGGCGAAACTGCGGATCTGGTCATTGCCCTCGGCCGCCTCCGACACCTGGGCCTCAAGCAGAGCCTCGTCGCTGTCGGCGAACATGACGTTCGCGCCGCGATCGACGAAGTCCTTCGCAATCGCCAGACCGATGCCCCGTCCGGCCCCCGTGACGATGGCGGTCTTGCCCCGGATCGACAGGCTCATGCGCGGACCTTTCTGCCGGACCGGCTGCGCGCATCGCGCCGCGCCCCGGTCGCCTCGATGATCTTGAAGCGCGCATCGCCGCCGGTTTCGGTCACGCGCGCGAAATGCTCGGACAACGTCGCTTCGTAGGGAAGGTGACGGTTCGCAACCATCCACAGCGTGCCCGCCTGCGTCAGCAGTCGCGCGGCGGTCGCGATGAAGGCCCGACCCAGCGATGGATCGGCCGCGCGCCCCTCGTGAAAGGGCGGGTTCATCACCACGCCGTTCACCGGATCGGGCAGCGCCACGTCGCGCGCATCCGCCCAGTGGAACCGCGCCCGCGGATCGGTGACGTTCGCCCGCGCGGCCTCCACCGCGGCGTGATCGGCCTCGATCAGATGAAGCACCTCGACCCCGGGTTTCGCAAGCACCCGCGCGGACAGCCAACCCCAGCCGGCACCCAGATCGACGACCCATGTGGGCATCTTCGACGGCAGCGCGGCGGCCAGGGCGGCCGAGGCCGGATCGACACCGTCGGCCGAGAACGCGCCCGGCGGTGCCCGAAATCCGGGGGCGGGATAGCTGTCCTGCCCGGTCCAATCGGCGGGAAGCCAAGGGCCCGTGCGGACCCGGAAGATCTTGCCATGCGCCTTGCTGTGAAGATCGTGAATTTCGGTCAGCGCGCGCAGATCGCGCAGGATCGATTCAACCCCATCGGTGCGCTGCCCGTCGATCCAAAGATCGGCGCCCTCAGGCAGATGCGATGCCGCATCCGCGATCCGCGCACGCGCCAGCGCCTTGGCGCGGGGAAGAACGACCAGCGCCGCATCCGCGGGGCCGGCTGCCTCCGTCGCCATGTGGAACCCGCGTGCGCCAAGCGCCCGATGGTCGGCAAATTGAGGCTGCACAATCGTCGTTCGCGCAGGCGCGAGCATCGACAGATCGTCGCCCGCCTTGGCGCCGATCACCAGAAGCCGGCCCTCGGGCGCACCCTCGGCGAATGCCAGATCGAGACGACCTGTGCCCAAACGGCTACTCTTTTTCCATGGTGCATTGCAGCGGATGCTGCTGGCGACGCGCCAGTTCCATCACCTGCGCCACCTTGGTTTCGGCGACCTCGTGCGAAAACACGCCCACGACGGCCAGTCCGCGCTTGTGTACGGTCAGCATGATCTCGATCGCCTGGGCGTGGGTCATGCCGAACAGCCGCTCCAGCACGTGAACGACGAATTCCATCGGCGTGAAATCGTCGTTCAGCATCAGGACCTTATACATCGGCGGCCGCTGCGTCTTCTCACGCGGCTTGACCGCAAGATCGGACTCGCGGTCGGTGTCGTTGTCGGTCATCCAGTGGGTCATGAAAAGCTTCGCGCGGGTTTGTCGGCGCGCCCTTCGTCCGGCGCGCATGTCAGGGCCTGTCGCGACCGAATATAGTTGCTTTTGCCGATCTTGAAACCCCCGACCCGGACGCAGAGGGTTGCGTCCGTGGCCCGTCTCAAAAGGCCGGAATTGACAAATCCGTGGTTTCGTCGTGACGATCCCCGTGCTATTGTCGAATAATTAAGAAGGGCGTGCGACAAAAGACGCGCCCCCGAGGCAGAAGAGATCGAGGCAGTGACCAAATTTCCTGATGCCGCCCGGCTGTGGGCGATGATATTGATGCTGGCTGTCGGGACCGCCATGGCTCCCGCGCAAGGTGTCGCGGCACCCTTCGCCGCCTACGTGATGGACGCGCGAACCGGCAAGCCGGTCTACGCCCAGAACGCGACGACGCGGCTGCATCCGGCCTCGCTCACCAAGATGATGACGCTCTACCTCGCCTTCGCAGCGGTCGAACGTGGACAGGTCCGGCTGGACAGCCGCTTCACGGTCAGCAGCAATGCGGCCGCTGAACCGCCATCGAAACTCGGGCTGCGCGCAGGTCAGCAGATCGAATTGCGCTACCTCCTGCGGGCCGCCGCGATCAAATCCGCGAACGACGCCGCAACCGCCATCGGCGAAGGCATCGCCGGCTCGGAAGAGGCTTTTGCGGCGCAAATGACGGCGACCGCCAAAGCGCTCGGCATGCGCAACACGAATTTCCGCAATGCCAACGGCCTGACGCAGGACGGGCACTATTCCACGGCCGAGGACATGTCGATCCTGGGCCGCCGCCTGTTCTATGATTTCCCTCAATATTACAACCTGTTCTCGCGCCGCAGCGCCGATGCCGGCGTGACCACCGTGTCCTCGACGAACAAGCGCTTCCTCGACGCCTATCCCGGCGCTGACGGGATCAAGACCGGCTATACCCGCGCGGCGGGCTTCAACCTGACCGCATCGGCCCATCGCGGCAACAAGCGCATCGTGGCGACCGTCTTCGGCGGCACCTCGACCGCGCAGCGCAACCAGGTGATGGCGCAATTGCTGGATGCGGGCTTTGGCCGCGTCCCGGCTCGCGTCCGCGAAGTTCGCCCCGAGCCGCCGCAGCTTCTGGCCCAGAAGGTCGTGCGCCGCGCCCAGGTCGAACCCAAGCCGATCGCGACCGCCCCGCGGGCCGAGCGGATGGTCCTGACTCGGTCCGAGCCTCCGCGCCGCGCCAGCGCCGCCGCATCCACCGTCCGGCCCGACCAGCTTGCCGCTGCGGTGGCCCAGGCCATCGCGACGCCCGCCGCTGCGGCGACGCCTGATCCGGCGGCATCCGTTCCCGCCGATGCGCGGATGTCGCTTGCATCCAGCGCCCGTCCCGCACGGCGCGCCGGAACCGCCCAGGCGGTCGAGCCGTCCGCCGTCGACGCGGCCGTCGAGATGGCGGCCAGCGCACCGGCCGCAGCTCCCTCTGGCAGCATCGCCGGTGGTGTCCTGCAATCCTCCGCCCGCCCCGTCCCCTCGCCGCGCAGCGGCTCGGCCAGCACGGCGTCGCTTGACGAGACGGACGAAACGGCCTCGGCACCCATCGCCCAGCCGGCCACCACGGCCGAGGTTGCACCTGCCGCCGTCGCGTCCGCCGCGCCGGTTGCCGCGGCTGCGTCGCGGGTCATGGCGCTCGCCTCGTCGACTGCGCCGGCGCCGCGCTCGGATACCGTCATCCTCGCCGCCATGGGCGAAGGCGACCGAGGTGAGCCTGAACCGACCGAACTCGTCTCGCGCGCAAAATCGGGCGGGACCGGCTGGGGCATCACCCTCGGCCCGATCAAGTCCAAGACCGAGGCCGACAAGCTGCTGATGCAGACCGTGCTGCAAGGGGGCGATGCCGTCGCCCGCGCCCATCGCAGCGTCGCCGACACTGCGCGCGGTTGGGAGCCGCGGATGGCGGGGATGAGCCGCTCGACCGCGCAGGCGCTGTGCGACCAGATGGCAGCCCGCGCCAATTCCTGCTCGGTCATTCAGCAATAGGTCGCGCTCTTTCGTCCTTGATGATCCGATCGATCAAGGGCGGGTGATCGCACGGGCGGCCGCCCTTTCCGTCAGGTTCAAGCCGTGCTTTATGGGCGCCGCAAGGTTTCGGAGTCCTCATGCTGGTCATTCACGGTGTCACCCGCTCGCGCGCGTCGCGACTGATCTGGCTCTGCCACGAAATCGGGCTCGACTACCGTCAGGAGCCGGTGATCCAGGCCTATCGGCTTGCCGATCCGATGGCGCGCGACGCCCCGCTGAACACGCGCACGCCCGCCTTTCTGGCGCTGTCGCCCGCAGGCGCGATCCCGGTGATCGAGGATGACGGGCTGGTCCTGTCGGAATCGATGGCCTGCACGCTGTATCTTGCCCGCAAGCATGGTCTTCCGCTCGGTCCCGCCGACGCGGCCGAAGATGCGCTGATGATGCAATGGTCGTTCTTCGCCGCGACCGCGATCGAGCCCGATGCGCTGACCGTCCTGTTTCTCGGTGACAGCCGCGGGTCCGAGGACCGCGCCTTGGTCGCCAACGCCGCCGAACGCCTGATGCGACCTCTTCAGGTGCTGGAGGATCACCTGTCGCGCGGTGGGCAGATGGTCGGCAACCGCTTCACCGTCGCAGACATCAACGTGGCCGAGGTAATCCGCTATGCGCAGGGCCACGACGCGCTGATGGCCCGGTTCCCCTCGCTCATCGCATGGCTGCAGGACTGCCAGAAGCGTCCCGCCTTCCAGACGATGTGGGCGATGCGTCAGGCGGAACCCGCCTGAACCGAACTGATGCGATCGTGCGCAACCCCTAGCGCGCCCTGGTCGCGGCACCACCAATGCTTGCGCGGCGACCCTCGGCCGTGAGATAGTCGCACTAAGCAACAAGACGAGCAGCGCCATGGCCGATGATCTTTTCCCTACGCCCGATTCCGGCGGCGACAGCTATTCCGCCGCCTCGATCGAGGTGCTCGAGGGGCTGGAACCGGTGCGCAAGCGGCCCGGCATGTATATCGGCGGCACCGATGAACGCGCGCTGCATCATCTCGTCGCCGAGATCCTCGACAACGCGATGGACGAGGCGGTCGCAGGCCACGCCACCCGCATCGAGGTCGAGCTGCACGCCGATCACGCCGTCACCATCCGCGACAACGGCCGCGGCATCCCGATCGACCCGCATCCGAAATTCCCGGGCAAATCCGCGCTCGAGGTGATCCTCTGCACGCTCCATGCCGGGGGAAAGTTCTCGGGCGACGCCTACCAGACCTCGGGCGGTCTGCACGGCGTCGGCGCCTCGGTCGTCAACGCGCTCAGCGACACGCTGATCGTCCAGGTCGCTCGCAACCGCGAGCTGTTCGAACAGCGCTTCTCCCGCGGCATCCCGCAGGGTCCGGTCGCACAGATCGGCGCCGCCCCGAATCGTCGCGGAACGACCGTCACCTTCCATGCCGACGAAGAGATCTTTGGCCATCACCGCTTCAAGCCTGCACGGCTTCTGAAGATGGTGAAGTCCAAGGCCTACCTGTTCTCGGGCGTCGAGATCCGCTGGAAATCCGAGATCGATGATGGCGAGACCCCCCGCGAAGCCACGTTCCACTTCCCCGGCGGCCTCGCCGATTACCTGTCCGAAACGCTCTCCGGCGCGACCACCTATGCCGACCGGCCCTTCGCCGGCAGCGTCGACTTCCAGCCGCGCTTCGGCGTGCCTGGCAAGGTCGATTGGGCGATCAACTGGACCCCCGCCCGCGACGGCTTCATCCAGTCCTACTGCAACACCGTCCCGACCCCCGAGGGCGGCACACACGAGGCCGGATTCTGGTCCGCGATCCTCAAGGGCATCCGCGCCTATGGCGAGCGCATCAGCAACCGCAAGGCGGCCCAGATCACCCGTGACGACCTTCTGACCGGTGGCTGCGCTCTGGTCAGCTGCTTCATCCGCGAACCCGAATTCGTCGGCCAGACCAAAGACCGGCTGGCGACGACCGAAGCCGCGCGGCTGGTCGAAAATGCCGTGCGCGACCATTTCGACACCTGGCTGGCGGCAGACACGAAATCCGCGGGCGCGATTCTCGACTTTCTCGTCCTGCGCGCCGAAGAACGCCTGCGCCGCCGCGCCGAAAAGGAAACCGCCCGCAAGACCGCGACCCGCAAGCTGCGCCTTCCCGGCAAGCTGGTCGATTGCAGCGCCACAGCGCGTGACGGGACCGAGATCTTCATCGTCGAGGGTGACAGCGCGGGCGGTTCCGCCAAGGCCGCGCGCGACCGCAAGACACAAGCCCTGCTGCCGCTGCGCGGCAAGATCCTGAACGTGCTGGGCGCAGCGTCCTCGAAAATGGGTCAGAACGCCGAATTATCCGATCTGTGTCAGGCACTTGGCGTCGGAATGGGAGGCAAGTTCAACATCGACGATCTGCGCTATGACAAGATCATCATCATGACCGATGCCGATGTCGACGGTGCCCATATCGCCAGCCTGCTGATGACGTTCTTCTTCACCCAGATGCGTCCGCTGGTTGATCGTGGCCATCTGTATCTGGCCTGCCCGCCGCTCTACCGGCTGACCCAAGGCGCGCATCGCGTCTATGTCGCCGACGACGCCGAAAAGGAACGTCTGATGGCCAAGGGCTTGGGCGGCAAGGGAAAGATCGACATGCAGCGCTTCAAGGGTCTGGGCGAGATGGACGCCAAGGACCTGAAGGACACGACGATGAATCCGGCGACGCGCAAGCTGATCCGGGTCAGCATCGACGAGGATGAGGCAGGCGAAACCGGCGATCTGGTCGAGCGTCTGATGGGCAAGAAGCCAGAGCTGCGCTTCGAATATATCCAGGAAAACGCGAGGTTCGTGGAGGATCTTGATGTATGACGCGAAATCGCCGCGCGTCATGCGCCTGACCGAGGACCACGTTCGCCGCGTCACCCGTCCGACAGATGCGCCGCGCCACAACCCGGACTGGCGGCTGCTGGATGAGGCCGATCTCGACCGCCTCGCCGCCACGCTGATCGACGGTCGCGCGCGGCCGATCCCCATCTTCGCCTACGGCTCGCTGATCTGGAATCCCGACTTCGCCGTCGGCCGCCGCCGTCGCGCGACCGCGATCGGATGGCACCGCAGTTTCTCGATCCCGCTCGACTACTTCCGCGGCTCGCATGACCAGCCCGGATTGATGTTGGCGCTCGCCTCGGGCGGTACCTGCGAGGGCGTGGTTCTGGACATCGCTGCCGGGACCGAGGCTGACTCGATGCGCGCGATCCTGGCCCGCGAACTGGTCGCGCATGAACTATCGGCCAACGCGCGCTGGATCACGATCGAGACCGCCGAAGGCCGCAGCGAAGCCCTGACCTTCTACGCGGATCCGGTCGATATCGACGTGGCCGACCTGCCGATAGAGGATCAGGCCCTCCGCCTCGCCACCGCGAACGGCGCCGCCGGTTCTGGGGCGGAATACCTGCTGAGGACTGCACGGGGACTGGAAGAGGCAGGGATCCACGACCCGTATATCTGGGACCTGCAGGAGCGGGTGGCGGCGGTGATAGAGGCAGACAGCCGCTTCAGCTAGCTGCTCGGCCAAGTCATGTCATGAAAGCGGATCGCGCGGAACGGCGGGAAGCCCGAGCAAGCGCGTTGTCGTTCGCCACGCCTTACTCAGGCCGAAGGAAGATTCTACACGCTTTCACGAGCCTCAAAACCGCATCCCCACACTGAAGCTCGCCCCCTCGGTCCCGATCCCGAAATCCGCCGCGCCGAAGCTGAATCCGATCAGCCCGCCTGCCCAGACCTGCTGCGCCGTGTGCTGACCGGCATGGATGCGGCTTACGCCGGTCAGGCCGGCGGCGCCGTAGGCTGCGGCTCCCGCCGCGACGTCGTCGGGAAAGCACTTGCCCGCCAGATCGGCTGCGCCGAAGGCCGCGGCTGCGGTATGGCCGGACGGAAACCCGCGCCCGACTTCGGTTGCGCGGACCGGTCGGGTGCCGATGGGTGTGCCGTCGAACCAGCTTTTCAGGCCGCGGACGACGACGACTTGGATCAGGCCGCGAACCGCGTAATCCTCCAGCCGTCCCTGGTCGGCGGCACAGACAGCCCCGGCCAGCGGCAGGGCGTATTTCATCGCGGTGCCGAAATTCTCGAACGGGTCCGCGGCCGCCGAGCCCGCCAGCGTCGCCGCCATCACCATTCCCGTGAACGCTGTCTTCACCCCTGCCCCCTGTCCCATGCACCGCGCCGACCAGGCAACGGCCGTTAATCAACCCCTAACCGCACGCGCGCAGCCTGTGTACAGGTTGTGTACAGCCTGTGTACGCGCGGTGTACGGATGTCACAGCGCCAAACCCTGCAAATGCTGGTCGAAAAGACTGTCAGGCTGTTGCGCCGTTGCGCGCCTACCGCACGCTCGGTACGCGGTCGAAAGGTTAATGTTCCTCACCCAAACGGATGAGGCGGTCCATCCGCCCGGCCAGCTCATGGTTATGGGTGGCGATCAGCGCCGCCAGTCCGGTCTCTCGAACCAGACCCATCAGCACCTCGAACACCCGATCCGAGGTGTCGGGATCAAGGTTTCCCGTCGGCTCGTCCGCCAGCAACAGCGAGGGTTGGTTGGCCAGGGCCCGACAGAAGGCGACCCGCTGCTGTTCGCCCCCGGATAGCTCCGCCGGGCGGTGGTTCGCGCGCGCCGACAGGCCGACCCTATCCAGCAGATCGGCAGCCCGGTCCGCGGCCTGCCGGCGCGGGACCGCATTGGCCAATTGCGGCAGGATGATGTTCTCGGCCGCAGAAAACTCCGGCAGCAAGTGATGGAACTGATAGACAAATCCGACATCGGCCCGGCGCGCATCGGTGCGCGCGCGGTCGCTCGCCTGCGTCATGTCGCGCCCGTTCAGCCAGACCTGTCCGGCATCGGCGGTGTCCAGAAGCCCCGCGATATGCAGCAGCGTCGACTTGCCCGCACCCGACGGCGCGACCAGCGCCACGACCTCGCCCCGCACGACGTTCAGATCGATCCCCGACAGGACCTCGACCGGCGAGGGACCGTCCTTGGCATAGGTCTTGCCGACACCGGAAAGCCGCAGCACCTCACTCATAGCGCAGCGCCTCGACCGGGCTCATCCGTGCCGCGCGCCGTGCGGGGAACAGCGTGACGAGGAAGGACAGGACCAGCGACAGCGCGACGGCGCGCCCCACGTCCCAGGCCCGAAGTTCCGCCGGCAGCTTGTAGATGCCGCGCACTTCGGCCTGCCACGCCCCACCCGCCGTGGCTGCGTTCAGCAGCGACATGATGTTCTCGACATTCAGCGCCAGCGCCACACCCAGCACTACGCCGGCCAGCGTGCCCAGGATCCCCGTGAAGGCCCCGCAGAGGAAAAACACCCGCAGAACAGCACCTTCGGTCAGACCCATCGTGCGCAAGATGCCGATGTCACGGCCCTTGTTCTTGACCAGCATCACCAGACCCGAGGTGATGTTCATCGCCGCGATCAGCACCAGCACCGACAGGATCACGAACATCACGTCATCCTCGATATCCAGCGCAGACAGGAACGAGGACGAGGCGTCCTTCCAGTTCCACACCAAAGCGCCCTGCCCCGCGGCCTGCAGCAACGCCGGGGTCAGCGTCTCGACCCGTTCCGGCTCGGCCACATAGACTTCGATCTCGTCCGCTGCCCCCTCGCGGTTGAAGTAGGACTGCGCCTCGGTGAACGGCATGTAGATGCGCGTGCGGTCGATGTCGTAACGCCCGGCGCTGAAGATATAGGTCACCTCGAATGAACTGACCCGCGGCGTCGTGCCCATCGCGGTCCTCGCCCCGTTGGGCGAGATCAGGCGAACCGTGTCGCCGATGCCCACCGCCAGTTCGCGCGCGATCCCTTCGCCGATCGCGATGCCTTCGGGGAAGTCCGCGATGTTGCCGGCCGATGTTTCGGGATCGGTGATGCGCGGGATCGCTTCCAGCGCCTCGGGTGTCACGCCATAGACCTCGGCCACGTTGGACCGGTCGCCAGAGGTCACCATCACCTGCCCCCGGACCAGCGCGTTCGCGCGGGTGACCCCGGGAATGTCAGCGATGCGGGCAGCCAGGGCGTCGTAATCCTCGATCCGGCCGGACTGGGTATAGGTCTCGCCGGTCAGATCGTTGGTGAAGCTGGTCGGCGCCATGTAGACGCTGCTATGCGCGTTCGCGCCAAGGATCGTGTCGACGAATTCGGTGCGGAAACCCGCGCGCACGGCGAGCGTGGCGATCAGCGCCATCACGCCAAGCGCGATGCCGATCAGGCTGATCCAGGTCATCACGCTGACCCCGCCTTCGGACCGGCGCGCACGCAGATAGCGCCAGGCGATCAGGAATTCGTAGCGGGAAAAGGGTGCAGGAGAAGGCATGTCGGGACAGGTCCAGAAATCGCGCAGACCCTGACCGCGCCCCCCCGAAAGATCAAGCCGACAATGGCGTGAGCCCTTTCTTCTTCACCCGAATATCCATATCCCGACGCTCATGGCCAAGCCCGTCACCGCCTTCACCTGCACCGCCTGCGGCGCCGTCCACAAGAAATGGGCCGGACGCTGCGATGCCTGCGGGGCGTGGAACACGATCGTCGAGGAAGCACCGCTGAGCCAGGGCCCAGGCCGTGCGCTCGGCGCCGCGAAGGGGCGACCCGTCGCGTTGAGCGGGCTGACCAGTTCAGAGCCACCGCCAAGCCGTAGCCAGTCCGGGCTGAGCGAGCTTGATCGGGTGCTGGGCGGGGGCCTGGTGCCCGGCTCGGCCATCCTGGTCGGCGGTGATCCCGGGATCGGCAAATCGACCCTTCTGCTGCAGGGCGCCGCAGCCTTTGCACGCAGCGGGCTCGACGCGATCTATCTGTCAGGCGAAGAGGCGAGCGCGCAGATCCGCATGCGGGCCGAGCGGCTCGGCCTGTCGGACGCCAAGGTCCGGCTGGGGGCCGAGACGAGCCTGCGTGACATTCTGACCACGCTCGACGCCGAACGCCCCGACGTTGCGGTGATCGATTCGATCCAGACCCTGTGGTCTGATCAGGTCGAGGCCGCGCCGGGTTCGGTGACCCAAGTCCGTGCGGCCGCGCATGAGTTGGTGACCTTCGCCAAGCGCCGAGGCGTCGCGGTGATCCTGGTCGGCCACGTCACCAAGGAGGGCCAGATCGCCGGCCCGCGCGTGGTCGAGCACATGGTCGATACGGTGCTGTATTTCGAGGGAGAGCGGGGCCACCAGTTCCGCATCCTGCGCGCGGTCAAGAACCGCTTCGGCCCGGCCGACGAGATCGGCGTCTTTGAAATGACCGGCGCAGGTCTGGCCGAGGTACCGAACCCTTCCGCCCTATTTCTCAGCGAACGCGGTCAGCCGGTTCCCGGCAGCGCGGTCTTCGCCGGGATCGAGGGCACCCGTCCGATGCTGACCGAGATCCAGGCGCTGGTCGCACCATCGACGCTGGCAAGTCCGCGCCGGACCGTCGTCGGGCTCGATTCGGGGCGCGTCTCGACGATCCTCGCGGTGCTCGAAAGCCGATGCGCGATCCCCTTCGCTGGGCTCGACGTCTTCATGAACGTCGCAGGCGGAATGCGCCTGTCGGAACCTGCCGCCGACCTCGCCATCGCAGCGGCTCTGCTCTCCGCGCGCGAGGATACGGCGCTGCCTGCGGAAAGCGTCCTCTTCGGCGAAATCTCTCTCTCCGGGGCGCTACGACCCGTCGCTCAAGCGGAAAACAGGTTGAAAGAGGCGCAAAAACTTGGTTTTTCACAGGCGATTTTACCCGACGGCCAAAAGCTCGAGGGCAAGGGCGGCTTGCGGCTGGTGCCGGTGACCGACCTGACAGGCTTCGTGGGTGATCTGTTCGGCGCCGGCTGATCTTGCCCCAATGACATAAAACTCGGCGCGGACGGGGATCTATGGACGGTTTCACCATCATCGACGCGGTCGTCGCGGCGGTCATCATCCTGTCAGCGATCTTGGCGTGGAGCCGCGGCTTCGTGCGCGAATCGCTGGCGATCCTCGGCTGGATCGGCGCGGCCATCCTCGCCTTCCTGTTCGCGCCAACCGTTCGTCCGATGATCGCGCAAGTGCCGGTCCTCGACCGCTTTCTGGGCGACAGTTGCGAATTGGCCACCATCGCGGCCTTCGCGGTCGTCTTCGCGCTGGCGCTGGTCGTCTTCTCGATCATCACCCCGCTGTTCTCCTCGGTCGTGCAGCGTTCGGCGCTTGGCGGGATCGACCAGGGTATCGGCTTCCTGTTCGGGGTCGCCCGGGGCATCCTGCTCGTTGCGATCGCCTTCATCGTCTATGACCGCGTGATGACCAGCCAGGATGTCGCGATGGTCGAGAACTCGCGCTCGGCGCAGGTCTTCGCCAGGATGCGCGGCCAGATGGATGAACAGATTCCGGACGATGCGCCGGGCTGGATCGTCGGCCGCTATGAGCAGTTGGTGCGCAGCTGCGGCCTCACCGGGGCCGAGATCGATGCCGGCCAGGCAACGCCTCCTGCAGGGACCACGGACGCGGCGCCTGCCCCCGCGACCGAGGCTCCGGCGAACTGATATGACGGCAAGGTGACGGAAAATCTCTGCACCGCAGCAGAGGGGTGGTGACTTTTGCGCCCCGACGTCCTAGATACGGGTCCAGCTTGCCGCCACAATCGCAGACATCCGTGATGACCGAAACTCAGCCGTTTCTGGCCCACCCGTTCGATTCCGACCGCCTGCATGAAGAGTGCGGCGTGTTCGGTGTCACCGGCGTCGCCGACGCGTCCAGCTTCGTGGCGCTTGGCCTCCACGCCTTGCAGCATCGCGGACAGGAGGCTGGCGGCATCGTCGCCCACGACGCGGAACACGGTTTCAACAGCGCGCACCGCTTCGGCTATGTTCGCGACAATTTCACCAAGGCCGACGTGATGGGGACCCTGCCCGGCGCGTTGGCGATCGGGCATGTGCGCTATTCCACGGCCGGCACCAAGGCCAGCACCGCGATCCGTGACGTGCAGCCTTTCTTCGGTGAGTTCCACATGGGCGGTTGCGCGATCGCCCATAACGGAAACATCACGAACGCCGCTGCACTTCGCCGCGAGCTGATCGAGCGCGGCTCGATCTTCCAGTCCTCGTCCGACAGCGAATGCATCATCCATCTGATGGCGCGCTCGATCCAGCGCAACATCCCGGAACGGATGAAGGATGCGCTTCGCCGGGTCGAAGGCGCCTTCAGCGTCATCGCGATGACCCGGACCAAGCTGATCGGTGTGCGCGACCCGCTGGGCGTGCGTCCGTTGGTTCTGGGCAAGCTGGGCGAAGGTGCCTATGCGCTCGCCTCCGAGACCTGCGCGCTGGACATCATCGGCGCCGAGTTCGTGCGAGAGATCGAGCCGGGCGAGATGGTGGTGATCACCAAGGGCGAGGTCGAAAGCTCCCGTCCCTTCCAGCAGACCAAATCGCGGTTCTGCATCTTCGAGCATGTGTATTTTTCGCGCCCCGATTCCATCATCGGCGGGCGTTCGGTCTATGAGACCCGGCGCCAGATCGGCGTCGAACTCGCCCGCGAAGCGCCGGTCGAGGCGGATCTGGTGTGTCCGGTGCCAGACAGCGGGACGCCGGCGGCCATCGGCTATGCGCAGGAATCGGGCATCCCCTACGGCATGGGGATCATCCGCAACCAGTATATGGGCCGGACTTTCATCGAGCCGACCGAGCAGATCCGCAACATGGGCGTGCGTCTGAAGCTGAACGTCAACCGTGCGCTGATTGCCGGAAAGCGCGTGGTGCTGGTCGACGATTCCGTGGTCCGGGGCACGACCAGCCGCAAGATCAAGGACATGATCATCGATGCCGGCGCGGCGGAGGTTCATTTCCGCATCGCATCGCCGCCGACCGCATGGCCCTGTTTCTACGGCGTCGACACGCCGGAGCGCGAAAAGCTTCTGGCAGCGCAGATGACCCCGGAACAGATGCGCGACTGGATCGGAGTCGATTCACTGTCATTCGTCACGCTGGATGGTCTTTATCGCGCGGTGGGTGAAGCCAAGGGCCGCAACGGCGATTGTCCGCAATATTGCGATGCTTGCTTTTCCGGCGACTACCCGGTCGCGCCGTTCGATCAGCTTGAGCGCGGCTTCAAGCTGAAGGACGGCAGCGAAACCGCCCCGCCTCAGGCTGCGGAATAATCACCGCCCCGGCTTGCGCCAGATCTGGCCGGCGACCCATTCGTTCAGTTGCAGCGACAGCGCCTCGCGATCCTCGCCAAGGTCGCGTGTATCCGACAGACGCGGATGATTGGCCGCCTCGCGCGCGCGGGCCAGTTGGGACATCCGCCAGGTCAGCCCTTCGTCAGTCTCTCCACTGATCTCGGCTTCGGCGCGCGGCAGTTCCAGCCGTGCGGCGCGCGCCGATTCCAGGCGGTCCAGCACGTTCAGAAGGATCGCACCCGCCTGCTCGCCTTCGGCCGGGATCAGGCCAAGATGCGGATCGGCGCGCAGCGCCTCGATCGCGCCACGGCCTGCAGCACTGTCGGTGCCCGCCAGGAGGTCATGCACCAGCGCGGCCCGTCCTGCATCTTGCGGCGCAAGCCTCTCCAGCCGCGTTTCAACCTCGGCCACCAGGGCCGGATGCGTTGCGCACAGCAATAGCGCCGCGCCTTCCAGCAACGTGTCGCCGGCGTCGCGTCCGACGAAGACCGAGGCGCGCGCCGGTGCCGTCGCACTCGCCTCGGGCGCCCGCCGTCCGCCCTTGCGGGGCTGAGCCTGCCAGCTTTCGCGGTTGGAGGCTCGACCCGCCTGACCGAAAAGCTCTCGCCGTTTATCGCGGATGGCCTCGGCATAATGCGCGCGTGTGCTCTCATCCGGGATGCGTCCGATCGCCGCCCGCAGGGCGCTGTCCAGCGCGGCCTTGCGTTCGGGGCTGTCGAAGACCTTTCCCTCGGTCTCGCGCTGCCACAGCAAGTCGACCAGCGGACGAGCGCCCGCGATCACCTCGGCCATGGCCGCCTGACCGCGGTCGCGGACCAGGTCATCGGGGTCCAGCCCCGGCGGCAGAACGGCAAAGCGCAGCGCCTGACCCGGCCCGGTCATCGGCAGCGCCAGATCGATCAGGCGCATCGCCGCACGCTGGCCCGCCGCATCCCCATCAAGCATCACGACCGGCTCGGGCGCGATCCGCCACATGAGCCGCAATTGCTCTTCGGTGATCGCGGTTCCAAGCGGGGCGACGGCCCCGCCGAAACCGGCCCGGTCCAGCGCGATGACGTCCATGTAGCCTTCGGCCACCAGAAGTGACGCGCCCTTGGCGACCGCCGCGCGTGCCGGCCCGACGTTGTAAAGGTTGCGCCCCTTGTCGAAGAGAGGCGTCTCAGGGCTGTTGAGATATTTGGCGCGGGCATTCGGATCCATTGCCCGCCCGCCGAAACCGATCACCCGCTCGCGCGAATCGCGGATCGGAAACATGATCCGTCCCCGGAAGCGGTCGAAGGGTTGCCCGCCGTCGTCCGGCGCAATGGTCATGCCGGATTCGGCGATCAGCGCATCCGCCAGCCCCTTGTCGCGCAACGCGGCGCGCAGGCCCTGCCTGCCGTCAGGAGCAAAGCCGATCTCGAACCGGTCCAGCGCCGCCTGATCGAGGCCGCGACGCGTCAGATAGTCCCGCGCCGCGGCCGCACCCGCGGATTGCAGCTGCAAACGGAACCAGCGGTTCGCCGCGTCGGTCACTTCGGCGAGTTGCGCGTTGCGGTCTTGGGCGGCGCGCGCCCGTGGGTCGGGTTCCGGGACCGACATTCCCGCTTCGGCCGCGACGGCCTTGACCGCGCCCATGAAATCCATCCCGTCGAGTTCCCGCAGGAACCCGATCACGTCCCCCTTCGCCTGGCAGCCGAAGCAGTAATAGAACCCCTTCTGATCATCGCAATGAAAGCTCGCGGTCTTTTCCTGATGGAAGGGGCACGGCGCCCACCAGTCGCCCTTGGCCTGATTTGACTTGTGGCGATCCCAGACCACGCGTCGGCCGATGACACGGCTGATCGGCACGCGTGCGCGCAATTCGTCGAGGAAACCGGGTGGCAGACTCATGGCGCGAGTATCGGACCGGGTTGCGGCCTGAGCAAGGGTCGCGCTCAGTCCCGCCGACGCGGATCGAAGGCGATACGCGCTGTCGCACCGCCATCGACCGCGTCCCCGGTCTCTAGCTCGCAGCCCAGTTCTTCGCAGGCCAGCTCGATGATCCGCATTCCAAGCCCGCCGCGGCGCGTCGGGCCGTCGCCCCAGCCGATCCCGTCGTCGCAATAATCCACCTGAACCCGTCCGTCATCGAGACGGGTCATGTCGATGGTGATGCGACCATCTCGCTCGTCAGGAAAGGCGTGTTTCAGCGAATTGGCCACCAATTCGTTCACCAGCATTCCCACAGCGACAGCCTGATCGGTCGCGACCTCGACCGCGACCCCGCTGCTTTTGGCCTGGACGTTGCCGGGCATCAGCGGCGTCAGCCGATCGCAGACCCGGATGACGTAACCGGCGAGATCGACGTTAGACCCCGCATCCGCCTGATGCAGGATTTCGTGAAGCGTGGACACGGCATCCAGACGGTTCGCCATAAGGTCGAGTGCGGCGATCACTTCCGGCGTATCGCTGTCACGACGCTCGATCCGGGTCAGCGAGGATAGCGATTGCAGCGAATTCTTGACCCTGTGATCGACCTCTCGCCGCAGGATTTCGGCGTTGCGCAGCGCGCGCCGCAGTTCAAGCTGCGTCATCACCTGCCGCGCCAGAACCTGCATCGCGTCCTTCTGCATCTCGGTCAGCTGACGCGGCCGCCTGTCCAGCACGCACAACGTTCCCAGCGGCATACCGTCCGCCGCCACAAGCTGCGCACCCGCGTAAAAGCGGAAGGCATCTTCGCCGATGCAAAGCGGATTATCCCGCGTTCGCGGATCTTCCTGCGTATCGGGCACTTCAAGAAAGCCCTGCTGCAGGATCGCGTGTGAACAGATCGATTGATCCAGCGTCGTCTGATCGACGCAGAGGCCGACCTTGGCCTTGAACCATTGGCGGTCCTCGGCCACGAGGCTGACAAGGCCGACGGGCGTCTCGCAGATTACCGCAGCCAGCCGCGCGATATCGTCGTAGGCGCCTTCGGGTTCGGTATCGAGGATCGCGAACGACCCCAGCGTTTCAAGCCGCCGGTGCTGATCCTGATGCCGGTCTGCCTGCATGAGACGCCCTCCAAGTGGAAGGACTGATTATCATTTCATGGCTCGTCCGCAAGGTCATGTGACGCCGACGGAGCCTTGGACGAGGCCCCAATAAACATCTGATAATCGGTCACGATCCAGCCGACCGCCGGCGCGGTACCAGTTTGTCACCCCGGTCAGCATCGCGATCAGCGCCATCGTCGTCAGGCGGCTGTCCGCGATCGTCATCGTGCCCGCGGCGACGCCGTCCTTCAGGATGCGTTCCAGCGAGTCTTCGTAGCGACGCCTCAGCAACCCGATGGCGTGAAAATTGTCCGGTTCCAGGTTGCGCAATTCCATGTAGGACAGAAAGACGCCGTCGCTGTGATCCAGACTGTAGGCGATGTGAAAGCGGACGAACCGCTCAAGTCGGCGCACCGGGGTTGCCTGCGGATCGTCGCGCCAGTCGTCCAGCAGCGTTTCCATATGCGAGCGCATAAGATCCATCAGCAGCGCCTGCTTGTCAGGGATGTGCCCGTAAAGCGTGCCGACCTGCACGCCGACGGCGTCGGCAAGCTTTCGCATGGAAACCGCCGCATAGCCGTGACGCGCGATCAAGCGCCGGGCATGTTCGCGGATCAGGGGGCCGGTAATGTCGGCGCGGGAACCTCGGGTGCGGGCCATGCCCCATCTAGGACGCCAGCAGCCCCGTTGTGAACCCTGAGGCGCGCGGATAATGTCGGCTGATGATGCGCACAGCCTTGCCTCTGACCCTTTTGCTTGCAGCCTGCGCTGCCGACGATCAGGCCTATCCTCGGCTGTTGCCGACCGACGAGATCCTGGCAGAGCCGGTCTTGCCCGACCATGCCGCGGGCGCGAGTTCCGCACCGGAGCCGGTCGAGGACGATCTTGAACGGCGCGGCTCGGGCCTTCGCGATCGCGCCAACGCCCTTCGGCGGCCCGTGATCGAACCCGAATTCCGCGATCAGATCGACACCGCGGACAACAGCTGAACAACGACGGAGCCACCCATGCCGGTCATCACGTCCATCGACGACCTCAAGCGACTGCATCGCGCCCGCACGCCCCGGATGTTCTACGACTACGCTGAATCGGGTAGCTATACGGAACAGACCTTCCGCGAGAACACGACCGATTTCGCAGCGATCCGTCTGCGCCAGAAGGTCGCGGTGGACATGTCGAACCGCACCACGGCGACCGAGATCATCGGGATGCCCGCCGCGATGCCGGTGGCGCTTGCGCCGGTCGGGTTGACCGGCATGCAGCACGCGGATGGCGAGATCAAGGCGGCACGCGCGGCCGAGGAATTCGGTGTACCCTTCTGCCTATCCACGATGTCGATCTGTTCGATCGAGGACGTGGCCGAACACACCACCAAGCCCTTCATGTTCCAGCTTTACGTGATGAAGGATCAGGATTTTCTGGCCGCGATCATCGAACGCGCGCGCGTCGCCAAGTGCAGCGCACTGGTCCTGACCCTGGATCTGCAGATCCTCGGTCAACGGCACAAGGACCTCAAGAACGGTCTCAGCGCGCCGCCCAAGATGACGCTGCCGACGATGATGAACCTCGCCACAAAATGGCGGTGGGGGCTGGAGATGCTGCAGACCAACCGCCGCTTCTTCGGCAACATCGTGGGACACGCCAAGGATGTCGGTGATACGGCGAGCCTGATGGAATGGACCGACCAGCAGTTCGACGAGCGTCTGGACTGGGACAAGGTTGCGGCGATCCGTGACATGTGGGGCGGCAAGCTGATCCTGAAAGGCATCCTCGATGCCGACGATGCCCGCCGCGCCGCCGATTTCGGCGCCGACGCCATCGTGGTCAGCAACCATGGCGGGCGGCAACTGGACGGCGCGCTCAGCTCGATCCGGATGCTGCCCGAGATCGTCGAGGCTGTCGGCGACCGCACAGAGGTTCATCTGGACGGCGGAATTCGCTCGGGTCAGGACGTTCTGAAGGCGCTTGCGCTAGGCGCACATTCGACCTGGATCGGACGCGCATTCATCCACGGGCTGGGTGCGATGGGTCAGGCCGGCGTGACCAAGGCGCTGGAGATCATCCGCAAGGAACTCGACATCTCGATGGCCCTTTGCGGCGAGCGTGATGTGCGCAATATCGGCCGCCACAACGTTCTAGTTCCGAACGGATTTCTGAACAATTACAGCTAGGCGCGCTGCGCCGTTGCGGGACGGCCGCGCAGGCGACGCGCCAACAGCCACAGACAGGGCAGCATCAGCACCACCGCGCAGGCCAGCAGGCCGAAGGCTGCCCGCAGGCCCGCCGCCTCGCTGATCAGACCCATCAACGGCGGGCCGATGAAGAAGCCGGTGAAGCCCATCATCCACGCTCGCGCGATCGCGCTGGCCCGCTGTCCAGCAGGGACCGTGCGCGCGATCAGGCTGTTGGCGGTCGGCACGACCACCGCGACGCCAAGTCCGGCCGCTGCGGCACCGAAGATGGCGATGCCGATCACGGGCGCCAGTGCCAGCGCCACCGTCCCGATCGCCGCCATACACACCGAAAACGCGATCAGGCGGACCTCGCCCAGCGTTTGCGTCAGCCCCTGCCCGGCCAGGCGGGCGAGCCCCATTGCAAGTCCGAACATGGCGGGTCCGAATGAGCCAAGCCCGCCCGCGACCTCCAGCGTGCGCTCGATATGGATCGCGCCCCAGCTTTCGACCCCGTTCTCGACCACGAAGCTCAGCCATAGGATCGCGGCGCCGGGCAGCACGATCAGCCACGGTGCGCCTATACCCGATGGCTCGGCCTCTCGCTCGGCCGTGTCGCGAAGGGGTCGCGCGCCGCGCATCACGATCACCAACCCCAGAATCACCAGCACGATGAGACCAGCGGCCAAAGCGTGCGGCACGCCCACTGCGCGGAAGATCCCCATGATCGCGGCCGACGCTGCCAGCGCCAGCGAATAGATGGCATGATTGAGGTTCATCAGCGAGCGACCCTCGCGCGCCTCGATATCCGAGATGCGGATGTTCGACAGGATGTCACACAGCGACATCGACGCGCCGATCACCAGCAGCGCAGCAGCCAGCCCCGTACGTCCGTGAACCAGTGCGGGGCTGGAGGCGACGATTGCGAAGATGAGCCCGCTCAGCGGCAGGATGGTGGGACCGATCCGGCGACGCAGCCAGGGCGCTGCCATCATCGCCGACATGCCACCCACCGCAGACAGCATCATCAGCACGCCGAATTCCGCGTCGGACACGCCCGCGCGTGTCTTGATCTCTGGCAACCAGGCGGCAAAACTGCCCCAGAAGATACCGATCGCTGCCAGCCCCGCGACCGGCCGGCGGCTGATATACAGGTCGCGCGCGATTCCCATTTTCACCCTTTGCATTCCAGCGCGCGCAGGCTATAGGCGCGGCTTCGGCCATGCACCCTTGGAGGATGGCCGTCAATCGTGAACGAACAGGAATAGTATCATGGCCAAAGAGATCCCGAATCTGATGGCCGAGGCACGCGCGGGGACAGGCAAGGGGGCCGCCCGCCAAGCTCGCCGCGAAGGCAAGGTGCCCGGCATCGTATATGGCGACGGCAAGGACCCCATGCCGATCGCATTCGAATTCAACGACCTGCTGACCAAGCTGCGCGCCGGTCGCTTCATGTCCACGTTGTGGAACCTGAAGGTCGACGGCGAGACCGACGTCCGCGTCATTTGCCGCGGCGTGCAGAAGGACATCGTCAAGGACCTGCCGTCGCATATCGACTTCATGCGTCTGCGTCGGACTTCGAAGGTCAACCTCTTCATCCCGGTCGAGTTCGTCGGGCATGAAAACTGCCCCGGCCTGCGTAAGGGCGGCACGCTGGTGACCGTTCGTCCCGAGATCGAGCTGATCGTGACTGCCGGCGACATTCCCGAAAGCATCACGGTCGATCTGTCGGGCCTGGAAGTCGGGGACGGCATCCACGTCCATGACGTGACCTTGCCCGAGGGTTCGAAGCCGACCATCGATCGGAACTTCGCAATTGCGAATATCGCGGCACCGTCGGCGCTGAAATCCGAAGAGGACGAGGCGGGCGACAGCGACGCGACCGAAGATGCGGCAGCACCGGCCGAGGGCGACGAAGCCGACGAAAACACCGAGGAGTAATCCTTACCCACCGGCAAGATACCGGTCGGAACTGACAGGGCGGCGCATCATGCGCCGCCCTTTTCCGTTTTCGAGACCGGCAGCACGACGACGTCACGCACAAACGCCATCACCGCCCTACCCTTCAGGCGCTCGGCGATCTCGAAACCCTGTCTGACCAGCCGTTTCACGATCCGGTCGATGACATCCTGGCCGTAAAGGTTGGGATGCAACTTGACGATGACCAACCGAACGCAGTCCGGGACCTTCTCGGCCAGGATCTGTTCTTCTGCGCCCTCCACATCCATCAGGACGACGCTCGCCCCGGCCCGACGGACAAGGCCGGGGACCGGCACGCTGACCTCGCGCGCCTTCAGCGTTTCGTTGCGTCTGATCGAAGCGCTCCAGAACCCCGGATGGACGTGAAAGGTGATACTGTCATCCTTGCAGGCGCGCCCCATCACAGCGGCCGAGATCAGCTTGATCGCGTGCATCCCGTTCCGGCGGAAATTGCGCTTGATGGTCTGGCGCATCTCGGGGTTCGCCTCGACGCGACGACCTTTTCCGCCCCAACGATGCGGGCGGCAATCATCGCGACGACCCCGGCCCCGGCCCCCAGGTCCAGCACACGATCGTCGGCGCGGACAAATTTCCGGACCAGAGCACGCTCGGGCCCTTCGTAAAGCCCGCCGTCCAACCGCTCCCGCAGATATCCGGTCAGTCCCCAAACCGGGATGTCGATGACCAGATCGTCGATCAGGAACTGCTCGGCCTTCGGCTTGGGCATGGGCTTCCCTTGCGCCAGATGCGCCTCGTTGATAGCAAGCGCCCTTGTCATTCGCCAGCGGAGAGCCGCATGGAACCCGTCCATATCATCGGCGCAGGTCTTGCCGGATCGGAAGCCGCCTGGCAGGCGGCCAACGCGGGCGTGCCCGTCGTGCTTCACGAAATGCGGCCCAAGGTCGCGACCTTCGCCCACAAGACCGGCGATTGTGCCGAGATGGTCTGCTCGAACAGCTTCCGCTCTGACGACGATCGCATGAACGCCGTCGGTCAACTGCATTGGGAGATGCGGGCGGCCGACGGGCTGATCATGGCCATGGCCGACCGTCACCGCCTGCCTGCCGGCGGCGCGTTGGCCGTGGATCGCGAGGCCTTTTCGCAAGCCGTGACGGCAGCCCTGCAGGCGCATCCGCTGATCGAGATCACGGGCGAAGAGATTGCCGATCTGCCCGAAAGCGGCAACTGGATCGTGGCGACCGGTCCGCTCACCTCCGACCGGTTGGCACAGTCCATCCGCGCGGTCACCGGCACCGATGCGCTGGCCTTCTTCGACGCCATCGCGCCGATCGTCCACGCTGATACGATCGACATGTCCATCGCATGGGAACAGAGCCGCTACGACAAGGGCGAGACCGAGGCTGAACAGCGCGCCTACATCAATTGTCCGATGAGCCGTGATGAGTATGAGGCGTTCATCGACGCGCTGCTGGCCGCCGACAAGACCGAGTTCCGCGAAGGTGAAACCGCAGGCTATTTCGACGGATGCCTGCCGATCGAGGTCATGGCCGAGCGTGGGCGCGAGACTTTGCGACATGGCCCGATGAAGCCGGTTGGTCTGACCAACGCCCACAAGCCAGACGAAAAAGCTTACGCCGTGGTTCAACTTCGCCGTGATAACGCTTTTGGAACGCTATACAACATCGTCGGCTTTCAGACCAAGATGAAGTACGGTGCGCAAACCGAAGTGTTCCGGATGATCCCCGGCCTGCAAGATGCGAGCTTCGCCCGATTGGGCGGGATCCACCGCAATTCGTTCCTGAATTCGCCCACGCTGCTGGATGACCGAATGCGACTGCGCAAGCGCCCCGCCTTGCGCTTCGCGGGTCAGGTGACCGGCGTCGAAGGTTACGTGGAAAGCGCCGCGATGGGGTTGCTCGCCGGACGGATGGCCGCGGCGCAGGCGAAGGGTGCGGACCTCGCGCCTCCGTCCGGGACGACCGCGATGGGCGCGCTGATCCACCACATCACCGGCGGCGCCGAGGCGAAGACCTTCCAGCCGATGAACGTGAATTTCGGGCTGTTCCCGCCGCTAGACGATGCGCGTGGTGGGCGGCGGGGACGCAAGGACCGTTACCCCGCCTATACCGATCGCGCCAAGGATGACTTCCGGCAATGGCTGTCTCAACAGGGCTGAGGGGGCGGGCGTGACGCGGACGCGCTTTGCACCCTCGCCCACGGGTTTTCTGCATCTGGGCCATGCCTACGCCGCGTTGACCGCGCATCATTTTGCTTCGACGGGCGAATTCCTGCTGCGGATCGAGGATATCGACCGCGAACGCTGTCGCAGCGAATTCGAGACTGCAATTTTCGAGGATCTTGCATGGCTTGGCCTGGACTGGCCGCGTCCGGTGATGCGCCAGTCCGACCGCATGGCGGCCTATCACGCCGCGCTGGATCGCCTGGCACCACTGACCTATCCCTGCCGCTGCAGGCGCGGGGACATCCGCGCCGCGCTGAGCGCGCCGCAGGAAGACGCCCTGCCCGCCGGCCCTGATGGGCTGATCTACCCCGGAACCTGCCGCGGCCGGCCGATGTCCGACGCGCAGCCCGACGACGTGATCCGACTGGACGTCGCGCGAGCCTTCGACGCGCTCGGCCTTGACCGGCTGTCGTTTCGGGACGAGGCGATCCTGCCCGTCGAGGATCATGGCATGACGCGCGAGGAGTTTCTGGGGGGGATCGGTGATGTGATCCTGGCGCGGCGTGGAATGGGTACGTCCTACCATCTTGCCGTCGTGGTGGACGACGCGGCGCAGGAAATCGATCTCGTGACGCGGGGCAAGGACCTGTTCGACTCGACCTGGATCCACGTTCTGCTGCAGCGCCTGCTGGGTCTGCCGACGCCGCGCTATCATCATCATCGGTTGATCCGCGATGATGCCGGTCACAGACTTGCAAAGCGCGACGATGCCCGCGCGATCCGGCACTTGCGGGAAGACGGCGCGACGCCAGCCGACATCAAGGCGATGGTCGGCCTTTGAATTCAGGCGATCGGCGCCATGATCTCGACCGTCTCGCCGTCGCGCACCGCGGTATAGAAGCAACTGCGCCGGCCGGTGTGGCAGGCTGGACCGGTTTGCCGAACGATCAACAGCAGGCAGTCGCTGTCGCAATCGACGCGCATCTCGACCAGTTCCTGGACGTGTCCGCTCGTCTCGCCCTTGATCCAGAAGCTCTGACGTGAGCGCGACCAATAGGTCACGCGTCCAGTCTCAAGCGTGCGGCTGACCGCTTCGGCGTTCATCCACGCCATCATCAGGACGTCGCCGGTTTCATCCTGCGCGATGGCCGGGATCAGGCCGTTGCCGTCATAGTTTAGTCCTGCGGGATCGAACATCGGGTTTCCTTTCGGCCTTGGCGTTCCTATCTACGGCAGGACCGAGGGGGAATGCCATGTCCGACGCCGATCTGATGCAGCTCTACTCCCGCAGAATTCTCGGGCTGACCGCCTCGATCCCCCATCAGGGACGATTAAAGGCACCCGATGGCACGGCCTCGAAGCGTTCGCCCCAATGCGGCTCGACCGTGCAGGTCGATGTCACGATGGCGGGCGAACGGGTCGACGATTTCGCGCAGGAGGTGCGGGCCTGCGCCCTGGGTCAGGCGTCGGCCGCCGTGCTGGGTGGCACGGTGCTGGGCCGAACCCGCGATGAGATAGCGGCAGGTCGCGACGCGCTCAGCGCGATGCTGACCGATGCAGCGTCGCCCCCCGCTGCACCCTTCGCAGAGCTGGAGGCTCTGCTGCCCGCGCGCGATTATCCTAACCGTCATGCTTCGATCCTGCTGGCCTGGGACGCGACCCTTGCCGCGATCGACGCGGCGCGTGAGGGATGAAAAAAGGCCGACCCGTCAGGGCCGGCCAGATGCGCGTGCAGGGGACCAACGGCGACAGGCGTGACGCCGAGTTGCAACGCGGGGCAGTGTCCGAAATCTACAGAATGGCAGGAAGCCACAGGACGACGGTCATGGTCAGCCCGATGGCCGACACTCCGATCAGGTCCGACAGGAATTCGGTCGTGGTCATGGAAGCCTCCTGCTGGGGAACGTTTGTTTCCACTTTGTTCTTCCATAAGGCCTGCAAGCTGTAAAGAACTTTTTAGGAACATCTTAACGATTCTCAACAGCGTCAGCCCGCTCCGATCAGTCTGACGGCCTTGTCCTGTTCCATCAGCCACAGCAGCATCCGGACCGCGCGCCCCCGTTCACTGTCCAGTGCGGGATCGCGTTCCAGCAGCGCCCGCGCATCCTGGCGCGCCATCGCCATCAATCCCGCCTGCCGCTCCAGATCGCCGATCCGAAAGCGAGGAAGGCCGGACTGCGCGGTACCGATGACGTCTCCTGCGCCCCGCATCTGCAGGTCGGCTTCCGCGATGCGGAAGCCATCTTCGGTCTCTCGCAGGGTCTGCAGGCGGCGCGCGCCGCCCTCGCTCAGCGGGGGATGATACATCAGCACGCAGGTCGAGGCTCCTGATCCACGGCCGACCCGCCCGCGAAGCTGATGCAGCTGAGCCAGACCGAAACTTTCCGCGCGTTCGATCACCATGATCGTCGCCTCGGGAACATCCACGCCGACCTCGATCACAGTCGTCGCGACCAGAACGCGGGCATGACCCGCGGCGAAATCCGCCATCGCCGCATCACGCTCGGGTCCCGGCATCTGGCCGTGAACAAGGCGGACCGTGTCACCAAAGCGCGCGCGTAGATATTGAAAGCGGGCCTCGGCAGCGGTCAGATCGACCTGCTCGCTTTCGCCGACCAAGGGGCACACCCAATAGGCCCGCGCGCCTTGCGCAAGGGCAGCCTCCAGCCGCGCCGTCACCTCGTCCAGACGTTCGTCCGAAATCATCACCGTCGTGATCGGCTGGCGCCCGGGGGGCTTTTCATCCAGGATCGATACGTCAAGATCACCGTATTGCGTCAATGCCAGCGAGCGTGGGATCGGCGTGGCCGTCATGACCAGCATGTCCGGCGCCTGTCCCTTGGCCGACAGTTCCAGCCGTTGGGCGACTCCGAAACGGTGCTGTTCGTCGATGATCGCAAGACGCAGGTCCGCGAACTCGACCCCCTTCTGGAACACCGCATGTGTTCCGACGAGGATGGCGATCGTCCCTTGCGCAAGATCGGCCAGTACCTGTTCGCGTCCCTCGCCCCTGTCGCGCCCGGTCAGTGCGGCCAACCGGACACCGGCAGCCCGGGCCGGCGGTTCCAACGCGCGGGCATGCTGACGCGCGAGGATTTCGGTCGGGGCCATCAGCACCGCCTGCCCGCCCGCCTCCACGGCAATCAGGGCGGACAGCAGCGCGACCAGCGTCTTGCCCGAACCGACATCGCCCTGCAGAAGCCGCGACATTCGATGGGTTGAGGCCATGTCGGCGGCGATCTCATCGATCGCACGGCTCTGCGCCCCGGTCATCGGCCAAGGCAGCGCGGCCAAAGCCTTATCTCGCAGCCGGCCATCTCCAGCCGTCGCGCGACCACTGGCGCGCCGGCGATCCCTTCGGATCAGCGACAGCGTCATCTGATGGGCAAGGAATTCGTCATAGGCCAAGCGCGCGCGGGCCGGTGATGTCGCCATCAAATCCGCGGGTGACTGCGGATCATGCGCCGTGCGCAGAGCCGTCGTCCAGTCGGGCCATCCCTGCGCGGAAAGCACCTGCGGGTCGATCCATTCGGACGCGTCGGGCAGACGGGTCAGCGCAGCCCCAGCTGCTTTTGCGACCACGCGTTGTGTCAGCCCCGCAGACAGTGGGTAGATCGGCTCGAATGCCCTCGGCGGGGGATCGTCGAGGCGCAGAATATGATCGGGGTGAACCATTTGCGCCAAACCGTCGAACAACTCGATCCGGCCGCTGATGACGCGCCGCTGGCCGTGCGGCAACTGAGCCTCGATCCAGTCGCGCCGGGGATGAAAGAAGACCAGCGTCAGATCCGCTGCCCCGTCGCTGCATATGACACGCCAGGGTCTGCCGCGCGCAGTCGGCGCGTCGTGACGCGTGATCGTCACCGTGACGGTGACGATCTCTGGCGGGCGCGCATCGACAAGGCGTGACAGACTGCGCCGCGTGATGCCGCTTGAAGGCAGGGTCAGGATCAGGTCGCGCGGGCGGACGATGCCCATCTGTGCAAAGGCCTCGCGCGCTTTCGGGCCAACGCCCGGCAACGTGTCGATCTCCGCAAAAAGCGGGAACAGTGCCGGGGGTCTGCCTCGTGGCGGGGCGCCTACCGTCCCGCGATCCGCAGCCATTCGTCCTCGTCGATGACCGTGACGCCCAGCTCTTCGGCCTTTTTGGCCTTCGACCCCGCGCCCGGTCCGGCGATCACCAGGTCGGTCTTGGCACTGACCGATCCCGCGACCTTGGCGCCCATCGCCTCGGCCCGAGCCTTGGCTTCTGCTCGTGTCATCCGCTCCAGCGTGCCGGTGAAGACCAGTGTCTTGCCGCTGATCTCGCTGTCCTGATCTGCGGGCTGTTCGGCCGGCTCTACGGTCAACTGATCCAGCAGACGGTCGATCACCTCGCGCTCTCGTGTCTGGCTGAAGGCGGTCACGAGGGCCTGGACCAACACCGGACCGATCCCGTCGATGGCGAGGAGTTCGGACCAATGCGGGCTGGCGTCACCAGCCGCACGACGCGTCTTGTCGTCGGTGGCCTCAAAGGCGGGCTCGGCCGCCGCGCCGTCGACAGCCGCGACGAAATCCGGCCATGTCCCGAAATGTCGCGCCAGCGTCGTGGCCGCGACCTCGCCCACATGGCGGATGCCCAGCGAAAAGATCAACCGGGCCAGCGGGATCGTCCGCCTTTCGTCGATCGAGCGGAACAGGTTGCCCGCCGACTTCTCGCCAAAGCCGTCGCGGTCCTGCAGACGTTCAGACAGCTTCGCGTCGCGGTCGGCCAGCGTGAAGATGTCGGCCGGTTCACGGATCGGCAGGACCGGATCGGCAAAGAACATCTCGATCTGTCTGGCGCCCAAACCCTCGATGTCGAACGCGGCGCGGCTCACGAAATGCTTCAGCTTCTCGACCGCCTGCGCAGGGCAGATCAGCCCGCCAGAGCAGCGGCGCACGGAATCGCCCGGCTCGCGGATCGCATCCGATCCGCATTCCGGGCAGACATGAGGAAAGGCGTAGGGCGCGCTGTCCTTGGGGCGGCGCGACAAATCGACGTCCGCGATCTTCGGGATCACGTCGCCGGCGCGGTAAAGCTTGACCCAATCGCCTTCGCGGATGTCACGGCCCTCGCGGATCGGATTGCCGGCACTGTCCCGCCCGGCGATGTAATCTTCGTTATGCAGCGTCGCGTTCGACACGACGACGCCACCCACCGTCACGGGCTTCAGGCGAGCCACTGGCGACAGCGCGCCGGTGCGGCCGACCTGGATCTCGATCCGTTCCAGCCGGGTCCATGCCGTCTCGGCCGGAAACTTGTGGGCGAGTGCCCAACGCGGCGTCGTCGACCGCATCCCGAGCCGCGCCTGCCAGTCCAGCCGGTCGACCTTGTAGACGACGCCGTCGATGTCATAGTCGAGGGTCGCACGCTGTTGCTCGATATCCGCCCACGCCGACAGCAGTTCATTGGTCCCGTGACAGAGCCGGGTCAGTGGATTCGTCGAAAAACCCAATTCGGCAAGGCGTTCGATCGCGCCAGACTGGGTCTCGGCCAGCGGCTCGGACAATGCTCCCCACGCATAGGCGAAGAAGCGCAAGGGACGGGCGGCGGTGATCATCGGGTTCAGTTGTCGCAGCGATCCGGCGGCAGCGTTTCGCGGATTGGCGAAGGTGCGCCCACCCTCTGCCGCGTTCAGCGCCGTGAAGTCGGCATGGGTCATGTAGACCTCGCCCCGGACCTCGATCAGATCGGGTGCACCCTTCGGCAGGGTCTTCGGAATGTCGTCGATGGTCAGCGCGTTCTGGGTGACGTTCTCGCCGGTCGTCCCGTCGCCGCGCGTCGCCGCGTGGACCAGTTCACCACCCTCATAGCGCAGGGCGAGCGAAAGCCCGTCGATCTTCGGTTCGGCGGTGAAGGCCAACGCCTCATCGTCTTTCAGCCCCAGAAAGCTTCGAATCCGCTGGGTGAAATCGGCGACGTCGTCAGAATCGAAGGCGTTGGCAAGCGACAGCATCCGCTGGCTGTGACGAACCTTGCCGAACCCTTCGGCCGGCGCCGAACCCACCTTGCCCGTCGGACTGTCTGTTGACGCAAGTTCCGGAAAGACCGCTTCGAGCGCGCGCAGACGCGCCTTCATCGCATCATAGGTCGCGTCGTCGATCGTTGGCGCATCGCGGCCGTGATAGTCTTGGTCCGCAGCGGCCAAGCTTTTCGACAGGGCAGCAATTTCGGTGCCCGCGGCCTCGGGTGTCAGAGCCTCTGGCTTCGTATCCGAATCGACGGCGTCAGGAATCGCATCGGATTCGTCCCGAGAGTCGATCACGCCTTCGTCGGCCTCGCTTGCCGCTGGTGATGTCGGCTTTTTTGCCATTCAAGCTCGCCTCGCCGCACCCTTGTGGCTGGCGGGAGGGATCGGCCGTCGCCTCTGAGACGCAACCCCGCACCGCAAAATGCCCTTGCATCCGATCTTGTGCCCTCGGAGCCAGGGTGAGACCGGATGCAAGGGTGATAGCGGGCGCGGAAGCCGGATGTCCACTGGTCTTCGGGCTGCGGCGCTCGCCTCGGTCGTCGGAAGTGCGAGGTTTCGGAGACGGACGCGGTGATTACCGTCGCCGCGCCTTCCAGGCGATCAGCCGCCCACCACCATGCGTTCGTCAGCGACGGGCGCGGGATCGCGAAGCACGTAGCCGCGGCCCCAGACCGTCTCGATGTAGCTGTCGCCGCCGAGGGCCTCGGACAATTTCTTGCGCAGCTTGCAGATGAAAACGTCTATGATCTTCAGCTCCGGCTCATCCATCCCGCCATAGAGATGATTCAGGAACATTTCCTTGGTGAGCGTCGTGCCCTTGCGCAGGCTCAGCAGCTCGAGGATCTGATATTCCTTGCCGGTCAGATTCACCGTCTTTCCATTCGCCTCGACCGAGCGTGCGTCGAGGTTGACCATCAATTCGCCAGTGCGAATGACGGCCTGGCTGTGACCTTTCGAGCGGCGGATGATGGCCTGGATCCGCGCCACCAGCTCCTCCCGCACGAAGGGCTTGGTCATGTAGTCGTCCGCCCCGAAGCCGAAGCCACGTAATTTGCTTTCGGTATCGTCCGAGCCGGTCAGGATCAGAATCGGCGTATCGATGCGTGATAGGCGGATATGGCGCAGCACCTCCATCCCGTTCATGTCCGGCAAGTCCAGGTCCAGAAGGATCAGGTCGTAATCGTAGAGCTTTGCGAGATCGATCCCCTCCTCACCCATGTCGGTCAGAAAGACATTGTAGTTCGCGGCGGTCAGCATCAGCTCGATCGCGCGAGCGGTGCTGGGTTCGTCCTCGACAAGAAGGATCCGCATCGTGATTCCCTTTTACAGACCTGGTCCCTGACGCAACCTTCAGGCGAAATGGTTAACATCACGTTACTTCTAGCTGAGAATCATGCCTTTACAATTCATCGCTCACGATATTTCTGCAGCTTCGTGACTTTCAGAGCGGCCTTTCCGTGCTGGTCGACCGCAGCGACCCAGCCATCGAATTCTTCCTCGGACAGGTCATAGCGGGCGATCGCATCCTCACGGACGATCAGACCGTGGCGGACCGCGTTCACCACGACCGCCTTGCGGTTTGCCACCCACCGCGTGTCGCTGGGCGGCAGGTCGGCGACCGTCAGGATCGAGCCGTCCGGCAGCGTCGCGGTCCTGGGTCCGCTGGTCTTCTTCACAAACATCTGCCAAGTCCTTTTCTGGTTCCTGGCAAGGTGCCGCAAAGCGATTAAGCGCGGGTTAGGTCCCGGCTTGAGAATGCGGCGAAATTGCCTATATTTCGACGCAATTCGTTGCAATTCTTGGCCATGCAGGCCGTTTCGGACAGTCCCTTGAACATGCCGCTCGACCAGACCAGCGCCCGCGCGCCCGACATCGCATTGAACAGCCTCGGCTTTGCCAAGGCGCCTGCCGACACGCGGGTGGTTGTCGCCATGTCGGGCGGCGTCGATAGCTCGGTCGTTGCCGCGATGCTGAAGGACGAAGGCTATGACGTGATCGGCGTCACCCTGCAGCTTTACGATCATGGTGCTGCGCTGGCCAAGAAAGGTGCCTGCTGCGCCGGCCAGGATATCCACGATGCCCGTCGCGTCGCCGAGCGGATGGGCTTTCCGCATTACGTCCTAGATTACGAAAACAAATTCCGCGAATCCGTGATCGACGAATTCGCCGACGCCTATCTGGCCGGCGCGACGCCGGTTCCCTGCATCCGGTGCAACGAGCGGGTGAAATTCCGCGACTTGCTGCAGACCGCGCGCGAACTCGACGCCGATTGCATGGCGACCGGGCACTATATCCGCCGCGTCGACGGCTCTTCCCGTGCCGAACTGCACATGGCGGCCGACAGCGCACGCGACCAAAGCTATTTCCTGTTCTCGACCACGCAGGAACAACTGGATTTCCTGCGCTTTCCGCTGGGCCATCTGGAAAGCAAGGGCGACACGCGGGCTCTGGCCGCGCGATACGGGCTTTCCGTCGCGGACAAGCCTGACAGCCAGGACATCTGCTTCGTTCCGAACGGCGATTACGCCTCCGTGATCGAAAAGCTGCGACCCGGCTCGGCGGATGCCGGCGATATCGTGGACATGGACGGACAGGTCCTGGGTCGTCATCGCGGCGTGATCCATTACACGATCGGCCAGCGCCGCGGGCTTGGCATAGGCGGATTGTCCGATCCGCTTTATGTCGTGCGGCTTGATCCCGACGCCCGCCAGGTCGTCGTCGGACCGAAATCGGCGCTTGCCACGCGGATCGTTCCCGTGACCGAGGTCAACTGGTTGGGTGACGCGGCTTTCGAGGGCGAGATCCACGCGCAGGTCCGCATCCGCTCGACCCGTCCGCCGCGGCCGGCGATCATCCGTCCGACCGGAGACGGCCGCGCCGAGGTCGAACTGCTGTCGCCCGAGGAAGGCGTCAGCCCGGGTCAGGCCTGCGTCTTCTACGCCGCTGACGACACGCGCGTGCTGGGCGGTGGCTGGATCACGCTGCGGCGGCGGAAAGCTGCCTGATCCGCTCGACCATCGCGCGCAGACCATTCGAGCGTTGCGCGGACAGGTGTTCGTCCAGCCCGAGCCGTTTCATCTCGGCCTGCGCATCGATAGCGGGCACCTCTGCGACCGGAACGCCGGAATATAGCGCATGCAGGATCGCGATCAGTCCGCGCACGATCATCGCATCGCTGTCGCCGTGAAAATCAAATCGCCCATCCTCGATCACCGGCATGATCCAGACCTGGCTCGCACAGCCCTCGACCCGCGTCGCCGGCACCTGAAGCGCCGCGTCCATCGGGGGCATCGCCTTGCCCAATTCGATCACGTGGCGGTAGCGATCTTCCCAATCGTCGAGAAAATCGAACGTCTCGGCGATGTCTTCGAATGCTGCGGTGGCCATGGCTTATCCTCTTCGGGACCGGGTTAACCTGCGCGGCGATCAAGGTCAAAGAGGCTTTCGCGGGCCGGCCGTATCGCCTATCAAAGCCGCATGAACGGGATGATGAAATGACGACAATCCGCACGATTGCTTCGCTTCTGGCCGTGGTCGCTGTCGCCGGCTGCGGCATTGGCTCACGTGACAGTGGCTGGAACCCGCTCGGCTGGCTCGGCGGCGGCGGTCGGACGCAGACGTTGGAGCCCGAAGGCGGATACGAGGCGGCGTCGACGGACCCCCGGCAAGGCATCGCGCAGATCACCGGTGCACGATGGGAGCTGCTGAACGAAGGACGGCTTTTGATCGTGACCGGCATCACGCCGACGAAGGGCTATTGGGACGCCGAGCTTGTGCCGGAAAACCCCGACCCGACTGATCGTCTGCGCCCCGGACCCGACGGTGTCCTGCGTCTGCGCTTCGTCGCGGCACCACCCCCGCCCGACAGCGTTGCCGCCCGCCTGCCGGCCCGCCCCGAGGTGGACACGATCACCACCGCGCTTACGCTACCGAACCAGACACTTGCCCGGATGACCGAGGTCGTCGTGACCGGAGCCACCAACGCGGTCTCGATCCGCCGCTGACGGCTTGCAAGGCCGCGTCAGTCCGTCTATGCGCATCCTCTCGGAGGCGTGGCAGAGTGGTTGAATGCACCGGTCTTGAAAACCGACGTGGGGGCAACCCCACCGTGGGTTCGAATCCCACCGCCTCCGCCATCCCCGCTATCCATCTCGGGCCGAGGTCCAACGCCGGACCGACTCCGTGCCCGGGTCCGTGTATAGGTTCGCGACCCTAGCGAACGGTCTAACTCTCGCTCGCGTCGTCCCTGATCGGCCCATGCCCTACCGACGTCGCATCGCTCCTCAGTTACTCCTCGCGGAACGCCCGTTCGAACTGGTCGATAAGGGGACGCGCGAAATAGGCGGCGGCGGACTGTTCCTGCGTTGTCAGATAGACCTCCGCCTGCATCCCGGGGAGCAGGACGAGGTCGCCGAGCCGATCCGCCTCACCGGGAAGAAGCTCCACATGGCCGATGTAGTGCGGCTGCCCGTCGGCCCGACCCGTCACCGTGGCAGGTGAGACATAGGTGATGCGGCCAAGAACCTCGGGCGTCGTCCGGTGGTTGAAGGACGAGAATCTGACGCGTGCCTCTTGTCCAACGAAAACCTGATCGATTGAGGCGGTGGGCAGCTGGATCTCGGTGCGAAGCTGCGCGCCGGCAGGAACGATTGTCGCGAGAACCTCGGCCGGCGTGATGACCCCGCCTTCGGTGAAGACGGAGATCTCGTGAATCTGGCCGGCGATCGGTGCGCGGATGTCAGTCCGACCCAGGCGATCCTCGACGGCGGCGATGCGATCGATGAGTTCCTGGATGCGGGATTCGACGACGACCAGTTCCCGTTGCGCCTCGGTCCGGGCGACTTCGTCGATGGACAGGATGCGCATGCGGATCTCGCCAATGCGCGAGGCAGACCGCGCGATATTCGCGTCCAGTTCGCCTAGCCGTCCGCGAAGCTGGACCCGCTCACGCTCAATCTCCTCGATGCGCGGCGCTTCCACGAGGCCTTTCCCGAGAAGGTCGATCAGTCGGGCGTGGCTGCCCTCCACTAGGTCGAGTTCATCCGTCAGCGCCGTGCGCTGGACTTCAAGCGCGACGATCTCCTTCTCGACCTGTTCGATGCCAAGGACAAGCTGCTGGCGCTGGTTCTCGCGGTTGGCGATGTTGCCTGCGTGCAGGCGCGCCTCTGCCTCGATCAGGTCACGATGGCTGGTCTCGTCAAGGCTCAGACGCGCGGGAAAGTCGATCTCGACACCCCCGTCGCGATCCGCGATGAGCCGCGCGCGCAGCGCCTTGGCGTCGGCCAGTTGCGCGGACAGGATCGACAATTCGGACCGGGATTGAGCGTCGTCCAGCCGGAACAGCACCTGTCCCGCCGACACCTCTTCGCCTTCCTCTACCGCGATTTCGGCAATGATGCCCCCATCACGATGCTGAACCTCCTTGAGGTTCTGGTCGACCTTCACGGTACCGACCGCAATGACGGCCCCGGTAAGCATGGCGGTGAAGGCCCAGCCACCGATACCGCCCAGAAGGCCCACCGCCAGCACCAGCCCAGCGAGGATGCGGCCGCCGAACCGGTCGAAATCATGCCCGCGCGCCGTGGCGGTCTCGGCTGTCGATGCAAAAGCCATATCAGATCCCCTTGGTCATCAGGCGTATTCGGTAACGAGGCGGAGTTCGCCATCGAGACGGATTTCAAGGTCGGTGATGCGATCGTGGTCGAAGTCCACCTCGATCAAGGTGAAGCGATAATCATCCGTCCAGTCGTGCGAGAACCGCAAACGCGGCTCGTCTGCGCTTGCATCCTCGGTGACGTCTTCAAAGAAGTCCTCGATCCGATCCTCAAGCGATTTCTGGGCCTTGCGGATTTGCTTTTCGTGTCCGCCCCCGGTGATCGAGATCATGTCGTCGAAGCCGAAGTCGGCGATCCGGTATTGCGACGGGGGTATCTCGACGAAGTCGCCCTGGTCGAAGCAGTATTCGTCCGCTCCGCCGTTCCCGGTTACGGTCGCCTCTCCTGCACCGCCCTGAAACGTATCGGCTCCGGTGCTGCCGACGTAATGCTCGAACCCGGCGAAGGTGTCGGAGCCGACGCTTTCGCCGACGGCGACGGCGTTCGCGATGTCGATGACGACCGGCGCCGTTGCGGCCGAGTAGTCGAGCGTGTCGTAGCCCCCATCGCCGGCATAGACGTCGGCAGCGGCATCGTCATCGGCGACAACGTGGTCGTGACCTGCGCCGCCACGCACCGTATCGGCGCCCTCGCCCCCTGACAGGAGATCGTCGCCATTGCCTCCGTCGAGGTGGTCGGTTCCCTTTCCCCCACGCAGAATGTCGTCGCCGCGCTGACCCAGAAGGGTGTCGGCACCCTCGCCGCCGTCGATAACATCCGCCCCTTCTCCGCCATCCAGATGGTCATCACCGGCATCGCCGGACAGAACGTCGTCGCCTTCTTCGCCGTAAAGACGGTCGTTCCCGCCCCCTCCGGACATCCAGTCGTCGCCGGCGCCGCCTGCGATCACGTCATCACCGTCGCCACCCCAGATGGTGTCGGCACCCGCGCCGCCTGCGATCAGATCGTCGCCCGCGTCACCACGGATGATATCGCGCCCGCCGCTCGCGACGATATTGTCGTCGCCACCACCGGCCCTGATCACGTCGCGCCCGTCGGTCGCCACAATCAGATCGTCATCCTCGCTGCCGTCGAACTCGTTTTCGACAACGTTGAGATAGGCAATCTGCTGAACCTCATGGACGCCATCGCTGATCGTGTAGGTTACGGTGACCTCGCCAAGTTCATCGGGGTCAGCGAGGTAGCGCCACCCGAAGTCCTTGCTCAGCCAGATCCCCTTTCCGCTGCCAAGGTCCGTGACCGTCAGCATGTCGCCGTCCGGATCGACGGTGTTGGCGAGCAGGTGCGACAGGGCGATGGCAAGGGTCGCCCCGCTGCCAACGTCTCCGAGATAGATCGGTCCGGTGTTCCGAGGCGCGCGGTTCCGGTCTGCCTCGTCAGGCTCGTCGGTTTCCCTTTCACCATCGTCGTCCGTCACAGGGTCGACCGGTTCAGGTCGGTCAGGCTTAGGCTCGCCCGTATTCGGCTCACTTGGCGTCGGCTCGAATGGCTCGGGGTCGGTTGGCGAAGGGTCGGTTGGGGGCGTGTCCTCCGTCTCCGAACCGACCGAAGGCATCCGCGACGAGGAAGGTGCGCGCGACGACGACCCCTGCCCTGCGGGTTCCTCGAAGAAGAATGGCGGCAATGGCGTATTCGCGGCGAATTGCGGCAAGCCGATGCTCATCTTGACGACATCCGGCGGTACGATGACGCCGAGATCGACAAAGCCGAAAGAGGCCATGGACAGGGCTGCGCCGTTCTTGGGCGTGGGTTCGCCCGGGTCCGGTGTCGCTTCTGCGTCCGGCGCAATGGATCGGCGATGCGAAGGTACAACGACAGAGCGACCGACGGCGGCCGACACGTCCTCGTCAGACGATGCTGGCACGCCGGCTTCCGCGGCCTGTACGGTCTCTGCAGACGGCCACAGGAACGACTTCAGGTAAAGGGCCAGCGCACTCATCCCGATGACGAAACCCGACAGAACCTTCGCGCCACCGCGCCCTTCGTCTTTAAGGCCCAGAGGATCGGCGGGATCGGAGGCGTCGTCCCTTGGCCGAAATCCCTTGATCTTGATCATTGGAAGCCCCCTGCATCGGCACGCGCGCCCACTCCGGCCCGTCGCAGGTGGGCCGCCGGATTTTCCCGTGCGATCTGAATTTCGGCTTGGCGCGGCAACTTTTCCGGCTGCTCGGCCGCGCGGGACGAAGCCACCTTCGCGTTCAGGACTTCTTCTTTCGGACCGAAGGCCATCAGCTTGCCACGCTGGATCACGCCGATTAGGTCGCAGGCCTGGAGTGCCGCGGGCCGGTGGGCAATGACGATAGCGACGCCGTTCCGCTTCTTCACGCTCTCGATGGCAGCAGTCAGGGCTGCCTCGCCCTCTGGGTCGAGATTGGCGTTCGGCTCGTCGAGAACCACGAGAAACGGATTGCCGTAGAGCGCCCGCGCCAATCCCAGTCGTTGGCGCTGCCCGCCTGAAATGGCGGTGCCCATAGGACCGAGATGGGTGCGGTACCCGTCGGGAAGCCGGACGATCATCTCGTGCACAGCGGCCGCCCGTGCGGCCTCTACGATCGCGGCGGATTCAGGGGATGGATCCAGCCGGGCGATATTCTCCTCGACCGTCGCATCCAGCAGCGCCACATCCTGTGGCAGATAGCCGATATGCGAACCGCGCTCGTCGTCGCTCCACTGGACAAGCTCTGCATCGTCCAGCCGGACCGACCCCCGCAGCACCGGCCAGATGCCCGTCAGCGCCCGCGCAAGCGTCGATTTGCCCCCACCGCTCGGCCCGATGATCCCGACCGCCTGCCCGGCCGCGACCTCGAAGGTCACGTCGCTCAGAAGGACACGCCCGCTGACGGGGGCGGCCACTGTGATACCCTCGACCTTCAGCGTCCGTTGCGGTGTCGGAAGCTTCATAGGGACCGGCTTTCGATCCAGCACCTCGACCGTATCGCGCACACGCTGCCACGCGCTGCGGGCAGAGACGATGTGTTTCCAGTTGCCAATGGCAAGGTCGATCGGTGCCATGGCTCGTGATGCGGCGATCGTGGCAGCGATAATTGCCCCTGCCGATAGCTCGCCCAGAATGGTCAGATAGGCCGCCAGCCCAAGGATGGCCGACTGCAGCAGCATCCGCAGCACCCGCGAGATCGCCCCGAAGGTGCCCGAGATGTCGCTGGTCCGGGTCTGAAGATCGAGGTTCTTTTCGTTGGCCGCAGCAAAGCGATCGACGGCGCGTGACGCGAAGCCCATCGCCTTCAGCACCTCGGCGTTGCGCGCATTGGAATCGGCGATGGCGTTGCGCTCGACGGAGGCGGCGATCGATGCCTTGTTCCAGTGCCGCGTCCGCAACTCGGCGATCACAGCCAGAACCGTCAGGACGAAGGCCCCGGCAATGGTCAGCGCGCCAAGAGTTGGGTGAAGAATGTAGACGAACGCCAGAAAGAGCGGCATCCACGGGAAATCGAAGATCGCGACGGGAGCTTGCGAGCCGAAAAAGTTTCGCAGCGTGTCGACGTCGCGCCCGCGTTCGAGCGCTTCGGACGTCGAATAGCCAAGCCGCGGCATGTCCACCACGACTTCGTGCGCGAGCGGCGCGAGCCGTCCGTCGACCCGGGCACCGATGCGCACGAGCACCTGGGCGCGGATGATGTCGAACATGCCCTGGAAGATATAGAGCCCGATCGCCAGAACCGAAATCGCGGCCAGCGTCGGAAGGCTTCCGCTTACCAGCGCGCGATCGTAGATCTGAAGCATGTAGAAGGATCCCGTCAGCGCCAGAACGCTGATGATGCCCGAGATCACGAACAGGAAGATCACCAGGCCTCGCGCCCGACCAAGCGCTGCGAGCGCTGTCTTCCGCGACTTCTTTCTCTTTACCGACATACTCGTTTCCGTTGGCTGCGAGGTCTTGAGCTACCTCTGGCTGAACCCTTGACAGATGGAGGTCAGGCCCGGCGGGGATCGCCGGGCCTGACCGTTTCATGGTTCAGAGGTGGAAGCTGTCGTCGTTCAGGTTGCGGTGCCCCACGATCGACAGGCTGAAGTCCGGCGCATCGTCGCCCGAGGTGTTGCCCTCGACGATGGTGTATTCGCCGTCTTCCCGCGTCTCGTGCCGGACCAGAAGCTGACCGGTTCCGGTGAAGGCATCCGAGACGAGAGTGAAGCTGCCCTGTCCGGACGCCGCGCCATTCGCGTCGATCTGCGAAAGGTCGATGCGGTCGCCCGGCTCGAAGCTGCCGATCGTGTCGCCGTCCGCATCCTCGGCGCTGAGGAAACGATAGACGTCGCCCCCGGCGCCGCCGTCCATCATGTTCACCGCACGTCCCGCCGTGACGACGTCGTCACCTGCCCCGCCGATGAAGTTCTCGACGCTCCAGAGGACATCGTTGCCGGTCTGGGCGCTTTGCACATGGCCGCGGCCAAGGCTGCCGCTACCCAGATCGGCGGTAATGTCCGAAAGGATGCGCGACATGTCGATCGTGTCGCTTTTCGTTCCGCCAGACACGTCGTCACCGTAATAGACGTCATCGCCATCGCCCGCAGTGGCTGCGAAGTGGTCGTTCCCGGCACCGCCGACGACGAAGTCGTTGCCGGCCCCGGCCTCGACATAGTCATCGCCGTCCTCGGCGAAGATGCGGTCGTCGCCGCCGTCCCCGAAGACCAGATCGTTGCCGCCACCGGCGAAGACGGTGTCCGCACCATCGCCCGAGAAGATCATGTCGCGGGCGTCCATCCCCATGATCTTGTCGGATCCCGCCTCGCCGAACAGCGCGCCACCGGCCGTGGTGCCAAGAATGGCGCCGGGGATTGCGGGCGGGGCCGCGGCCTCTTCGTGATCCTCCTCGTCCTCGACCTCCGGCTCCTCGTGATCGGTCCCGGGCTGGTCGTCATCATCTTCCGGGTCGTCCGTTCCGAGCTGCTGGTCGGGAGCCGATACGATCACGCTCGACGCATCGTCGCTCAGCCGGACGCGTCCGTCGCCAAGATCCTCGACGGTGGCTGCACCAACCCCGGCAAGAGAGATCACGTCCTGCTCGCGCCGCGGGCCGACGACCGTGTCGTTGCCCCCGTTCGAGCGGAAGACGATCCGGTGCGCCGATTGGAGCTGCGTGATATCCACGCTGTCGTCAGCGTCCGAGCCATCGATCGTGATCGTGCTATAGGCCAGGCTCGTCGGGTCGAAATTACCGACGATCTGGACCGTGTCGCCACCGCTCACGCCGCCGTTCGGGACGCCATTGCCGTCATTGGCTGAGACGGCCAGCGTATTGATCTGAATCTCCTCGATGTTGTCCAACTCGGCAACCACCGTGGTGATACCGCCGACGGTGCGGGTGATGACGATCTCGGTCGATGCCTGGAACGACGTGCCAAGGCTTGCCGCGAGACCCGCGTTCTGGCCGCCGGACATGGCGTAGACCGTGAACGTCTCGGCCTCGGTGGTGCCGTTCAGGCGGTAGGTGTCGGTTCCGCCACCGCCTTCCACGAAGTCGCGACCATCTGCAGAGCCCTGGACGATGGTGTCCGTGCCTGCGCCACCGATGACGAGATCGTCGCCCGCGCCGCCGTTCAGCACGTCATTTCCAGCACCGCCGTCCAATTGATCCTGACCATCGCCCCCGTTCAGAACGTCGTTTCCGCCGAGGCCATTGAGAATGTCATCGCCGGCACCACCATTGAGCGTATCATTGCCCCCGAAGATCAACGGGCTGACACCGTTGAGGATGTCGTCCCCGTCGCCACCGTTCAGCGTGTTGTTGGTGAAAAGCGTCCCGGTCAGCGTCACACCACTACGCTCCGCGACCGCCAGCGTGGGGGCGGAGTAGACGGTCTCGGTCGCACCGAGGCCATCGATGAAGCTCACCTCGACCCGCAGCTGCCGGCCGATCTCGCTGATGTCGCCGAAAAGCTGCTGGATGAAGTTCGGATCATTCGGCGTGAAAGCCTCGCCGGTCGCACCCGGGATGTCGGTCCACGTCGCGCCGTTGAGATACTGCCACTGGATGCTGAACGCACCCAACCCGTTCGGATCCTGGATCGCGCTCAGATCCAGCGTCAGGATCTGCCCCTCGATCGGTGATACCTGACCGTTCGTGGGCGTAGTATCGACGATAATGGGCTGGCCGGATGCGGGAGTCTGCTGGAAGCTGGCGGCCGAAACGTCGCCATCCGCGAAGCGCAGCGTCTCGATGTTGTAGAGGCGGTCCACACCGTCCGAGATGCGGGCATTGCCCGTCAGCGGATCGACCACGCCTGCCTGCGGGTTGATGTGTTCGACCGTCAGACTGCCGTCGTCGTTGGTCGTGATGTCGTAGTTTGCCGCGTCATCCCAGAACAGGGCGACATCCTCTCCGCTATCGTCCCAAAGGATCTGGCGGATGATCTCGAGCTGGCCGGGGTTCAGCGATCGGTCGAGCATCAGCGTATCCAGCGTCCGCCCGCCGAAAAGGGCCGCGGCCGCATCGGTCGGCATTCCGGTCGCCGTGTCGAAATTCTCGACGGCGTAGACCTTGCCGCTCATCCCTTCGGACCAGGCGTAGATCTGGCCTTCGGCGTTCCGGATGCCGATCCGGACATTCAGCCAGCCGTCGCCGTCGATCACGTCGTCGCCGCCGCGCCCCTCGATCAGGTCGCTGCCGCCGCCACCAAGCAGGATGTTGCCGCCGGTGAAGATCGACTTCACATCGCCAGAGCTGTCGGCCCAATACGCGCCCTGGCGCATCATCTCGGACTTGATCAGCTGATCGAGACCCGCAATCCGCGCGATCCCCGCCTCGTCAAGTTCGTTGTTGATGAAGTTACCCTCGGGGGTCGGGTCGCCCGCCACCGCCTCGCCGTCGTCGAACCGATCGTCGCCGCGCAGGATGTCGTTGCCGCGCCACCCGGACAGGCCCTCGACCTCGCTGAAGCGGTCGCGCAGGACCTCGAGCGGAAGCGTCGGAAAGACGGGCGTGCTCATGTCGGCGTCGGCGGGCGTCTGCTGACCCTGATAGGTCACCCAGTCATGGCCCCACATCCCGATGAACTTCTGGATACCCTCGCCGCCGACCATGATGTCGTCTCCCGAGTCGGCGTCGTAATCGGTATCGCCGGAATTGCCGTTCAGAACATCGTGGCCGATCACCGTCGAATTGAAGAAGATGTCGCCATTGTCGCCTGCGATGTATTCGAAGCCCTCGCCGCCTTCGACCCAGTCGTCGCCATCGTTACCGAACATCGCGTCAGCACCGGTGCCGCCCAGAAGGAAGTCGTTGTCGGTGCCGGCTCGGATTTCCGACCCGTCAGGGCCGGTCATCAGGAAGTCCTGTCCAGAGCCGCCGAAGATCAGGGCAAGGCCCGATCCGCCGTGGATGACGTCGTTGCCCGCGTCGCCATGCAGCATGTCCGTTTCGCCGATATCGGTTCCGGCATTGGTGATGATGTCGTCACCGTCACCGCCCATGACCTTGTCGACGCCGTAGCCGGCCTCGAGCCGGTCGTCGCCGCCGAAGCCCCAGACGGCGTCGTCGCCGCCGCCCGCCACGATGTGATCGGCGGTTTCGGTCCCGGCGATGACGACATGATCCGCGCCGTTGTAGCGGATGAAGTTGCCGTCACGCTCCACCAGCGAGGAAATCGCCTCCAGGTACGGATTGTCATGCACCGGATCAACATGACCAAAGGCGGCCTGCTTCGCGGCATCGACATACATCACGTGGTCGGGGCTGGAGAACACGTCGCCCGGCATCGCGAAGCCGCTCTCGCCGAGATCGGTGTTCCGCATCGCCATCTTGGCAAGAGAATTGTTCTCAAGTTCGGTCAGCAGGTTGAGACCTTGCACCCGCGACAGATAGTAGAACCGGTCGGCGTGCTGAAGGTTCTCCATCTGCATCTCGAAGATGAATGCGAAGGTCGACCCCAGCATTCCGCCGAAGGGCATCTTCTTCTCGGCCAGACCGCCGACCCACAGGTCGACCTCGTCCAGCCCGCCCTTGTCGGCGTAGTCGCCGCGCGCATTCAGGAAGTCGAGCCGGTCGGCGACCGCCGGAACCGGGCGCAGCACATCGATCTCCACTCCGTCCACCAGGATCTGGTTGGTCGAACCCCCGGTCTGCTGGATCTCGATCCGAAGCGTCTCGCCTGCATGCTCGGCGGCAAGCGGACCGGTGCTCAGGACCACCTCGGCCCATTGCCCGTCTGCGGGCGCTGAAAGCTGAACGCTCGCAAGGACCACACCGCCGGCCGTGACAAGACGCGCTTCGCCGCCGGGCCAGGCTTGGTCGGTCCGATCACCGATATCGAATATCAGGCGATATTCTTCGCTCGCGGCAAGGACGATGCCGGTGTCCTGCGACAGCATGGCGTTCTGCTGAAGCCATACGACGTTGTCGCCCGTCTGTCCGTCGGGGTTCGAGATAGCCGCGGTGGGCGCGTAGAGCCCGCCCGTGCCCCCGGTGATCTCCCAGCCGGTCGGTGCCTCGATCTTGTAGTTGCCAAGAGCGTTGGTGATGACGCCGGGTTCGCCGCTGGCAAGCGAGTCACCCTCGAAGGACGCATTGACCAGCGTCGCGGGCGTCTCGCTCGTGCCCCCCGTTCCGCCAAAGACGATCGCCATCGCGACGTCGCGCTTGGCCTCGATCGTGTCTGCTGCCTCAAGCAGCGGATGCGTCCCGTACGCCGCGATGAAGTTCACGATGGATTCGGGGTTCTGAAGGTTCGCGGCAAAGTCCGACCAGCTTGCGTACGGGGTCAGCTGCGTGTCGCCACCCGCCATGTCGCTGAATTCGGCGCGTGCCTGATTGAGGCTCGGCGTTCCGGTATCGCGCCCCCGAGCGATGTTGATCGCCGCCAGGTCAAGCGGGATGCCCACAAGCTGGTTGCGCAGCACGTTCGTGACGAATTCGTCGATCTCGTTGCCGACCTGCCCGGTCATGCCGCGGATGATCGCACCCGCCGCGTCGTGGTGGTCGACCGTGTCCGATCCGAAGGCCAGCGGATTGAGGAAGGCGTCGAAGAGCGACATGCTGCTGTCGGTGCCGTCGGCTCCGATCCTATCGACCGTCTCGTTCAGCATCGAATGGCCGAAGCGATAGATGACATGGGCGAACTCGGCGAAGATCGCGGGATTGATCTCGACGTTGGGCTGCACCATGAACACGTCAATGTCGGGCTGCACCTTGCGGGCGAACTCCTCGAACACGAGGTGCTGGTACTGCATCTCGGTCGAGAAGCGAGCCGCCTGGAACAACCGCTCACCCTGCCAGTTGCCGCTTGCATCCTGCCATTCGGCGATGAACGCAGGATCGTTCGTCGCAAGAATGGTCGCCTTCATCGCATCGACAAGGCGGTTGTGCTCGGCGTGGAAGACGTGATGGACCGCGCTCAGACCGATGTTCTCGTTCCCGCGGCCGTCGCCGGTGATGTAATGGGCGTCGAGCAGTTCGTTGTCGTAGGTCCCGACGGGCTGCGGGGTGGCGGGGGTCCCGGCCTCGGTATCCGCGTCCGGCGCTTTAGGCGTGTCAGAAATGCGGTCACCGTTGGTGTCGTAGAGATCGGGCACGGCGTGATGCGCGATGTCGTCTAGAAAGGCATTCGACGTACGGATCGCGTTGGTGAGCGATGCAGGCGCGTTAGGCGTTCCCGAAATCACCTGGTCGTCGGCCGTGTTCGGGATGCCGTCCGCGCCAAGGCCGACGATCACCTGCGCAAAGCCGTTCGCGTCCGGGATGAACTTGCCGTAGACGTCGGTCCGCAGAAGCGGGACGGCGAAGACATCGGCGTCGGTCAGCTCGATCCCGAGCATTTCTCGCGCCTGCTCCTTCACGTCGCCCCAGGTTGCCAGGCCGCGGTCACCTTCAAGCAGCTTGCCGGTGGCGACCGGGCGGCCGTCCTGCATGACGTATTCGCGCAGGAAGACATGGTGCGATGGATGCGAGGTGTAGGTCTGGTTCTGGTCGACCCAAGGGGTCGTCACGTTGGCCGCGCCGTCACCGGTGGTGACACGGGTCATCGGCATGAAGTTCGTGTGCGGCGAGTTCGGATTGTAGAGCGGATCGTCGGGCTGAAGCGGCATGTAGACCGTTCCGTTGCCACCCTTCTTCACGAGATCGAGCCCGTGATCGAAGAATTGCCCGAAAAGCGTGAACCATGAATTGTACGAGGCCGAAAGCCCCTCGTCCGGCGCGCGGTTCTCGATGAGGATGCTCGGTCCGTCCATCTGGATGCCGTTGGCGTCGAGCAGTGCAGCCAACGCATCGGCTGCAGCAACGTCATCCGGCGCGGCTTTCGCCGCGTCATGGGCCGCCCGGATCGCCTCGACCGCGGGCAGCAGATCCTCGGGCGGTGTTCCCGCAAGGCGCAGGGCGACAGCGATGGCCGCCGGGTTGTCAAGCGTCTGGTCGACCACGAGGTTCGAGATCAAGCGCGGGTCAGCGTCGACCACCGTGCCGCCGCTTGCGTAATCGTTGTTGCTGAACGTCGTTTCGCCCGGCGTTCCCGTGCCGAAGGTGATCGCGTCGTCGCCTTCGTTCTTCCAGACCGGAGTGGTCAGGCGCGCAAACGGTTCACCCGCGGCGCCCCATTGCTCTCGGCCCTCGACAAGGTTGTTCATGCTGCCATCGACCGTTCGCAGGCCGTAGGGAAACAGCGGGCTATCGACCAGATCGGTCAACGGCGTGCCGGCGGAATGCGCCTCGGCGATCTTGATTTGTTCAAGGATGAATTCGAGATCGTGACGGATCAGCGTGACCATGACTTGTTCTCCCCACGGCGGACGAGTGGTCAGACCGGACAAACGTCCGGCTTCGCCCGAGCTGGCAAAAAAATGTTGATATATCGGGGGTATAGCCCCCATGCCGATCATCGTCTCACCTGCGGGCCGTCGCGGCCACGGTCCATGGTCCGGCAAGTTGCGGGGATCAAGGTCGCGACCCTCCCCGAGACCTTGGTCGGATGATTCCGAGAACAAGGACTGATACCAATCGGTCAGGGGAGGGAGAAATTGTGGCGTCAACACCTTGTAACGCAAGCTGGCGCGCGACCACCGCGGTCGGGATATCTCGGGTCTTGCCGGGTCGCGCGTCGCTCAACCTCGGGACGAGGAGCCCTTCGGGACGCGCCGATGCCATCAGGACCTGATTCTCCCGATCCGGCGGGCGGTGCCGCCGCACCCGATCCCTCGATTCCGAAGATGGAGGCGCGCTGGCTGGCGGCTGGCCTTTCCGCGCTGGCCATCGCGATCATGATCGGTCTCGGCTTTTTCACGATCCAGAAGTATCGCTCGCTTCAGATCGACGCCTACAGCACCGTTGGAAGCGCCTATATTGACGGCCTTCTGGCACCCTATGCCCTAGCTCGACTAAGTCGCCCGGACGGACCCTATGAAGAGATGCGGATCATCGACAGCGCGCTTCTGGATCCAGCACAGGCAGAGACGCTGGGTCTGCTGCGGATCTGGATGCCTGACGGAACCCTTCTCTATTCCAGCGACGGCCATCATGCGGTCGAAGATCATGACGGGGCCGACACGCGCCGCGCCTTTGCAGGTGAGACGGTCACCCGCCTGGACCTTGATCCCGCGCCGCTCGAAACGGGGCAAGGCTTTCCGCATCTGGAGATCTACGCGCCGATCCACGATCCGCTGACGCGTGAGACGATCGCGGTGGGCGAAATCTACCAGAACGCGACGCAGATCATCAAAGACAGGGCATTCGTCGAAAGGATGATCTGGACGGCGATGGGTCTGGCGACGCTGGGCGTCCTTTCGCTTCTCGCGCTAAGCTTCTGGCAGAGTGACCGGGTGCGCCGCCAGTTGGCGATCGAGCGCCAACTGGTGGTTCAGAACCGCAGGCTTCACGAGGCTGCCGACCAGGCGCGCCTCGACGCAGTCGAAGCCAACGAACAGGTGCTCAATCTCGTGGGCGCCGAACTGCATGACGGACCGGTCCAGCTTCTGAGCCTGATGTCGCTTATGGAGGGACGAAGCTCCGACGCATTGCCTGAAGGTCCTGATCGGGCGACGCTGACCGGACAGGCACTTGGCGAATTGCGAAAGATCTCGAGTGGCCTGATCCTGCCCGAGCTCGATGAACTCGAACCTCCCGATGTCGTCGAACTCGCCGTCACGCGCCATCGCGGCCTGGTCGCACAGGACGTCGATGTGCGGATGGATCAACTGACGACCAGCCTCGATCTTCCGCACAAGGTCTGCCTCTACAGGATCGTTCAGGAAGGCCTGACCAACGCGTTCCGCCATGCCTCCGAACGCCGGCCCGTGCTGTCCGTGCGTGAATGCGACAATCTCATTGCCATCGAGATCCGCAGCGGACTTGCCGAGCGACCCGCATCGCGCGCCTTCGGGGGCTCGCCCGGCGGATTGGGCCTTCAGGGAATGCGTCGCCGCATCGACGCTCTTGGCGGGAAGGTCACATTCGACACAAGCGGGGAAGATGCGGTGCTGCGCGCGACGATGCCGCTGGGTGCGGGCGTTTCCGCCCACTGACAGGTCAGTTCAATCGAGCCGCTCCGGAAATCACACCCGCGTTCGCCAGTTCCTTGACGGCAAGCACGACCTCGACCCGGTTGCGGACCTGCAGCTTCTGTATCAGGACGGTCATGTAGTGCTTCACGGTCTTGTCGCTGATCGACAGAGCGTCGGCGATCTCCTTGTTGGTGCAGCCGCGCAGAAGAAATCTCAGAACCTCTTCCTCGCGCCGGCTGAAACTGACATCGGCCGCCGATTTCGGGCGCGACGCCTTCCTGAGACGATCCATGAGCTTTGCCGCCAGGCTGGGCGTCACATAGGTCTCGCCCGCCTGGACCTGACGGATCGCCTCTGTCAGCTCCTCGATGCTGCTGCCTTTCAGGACGTAGCCCTGAACCCCTGCATCGAGGGTGGCCATCGCGGTGTCGATACAAGTCGAGGCCGTGAACGCCAGTAGCTTGGTCCGGTTACCCTGACCCGCGACGGCGGCGATCGCTTCGAGAACGCGTCCGGGCATATTGAGGTCGAGAACAAGCACGTCGGGTTTGGAGTTAGCGGCGATGTCGACGACATCCACCGCGGACTTGCCGACCGCCACCACTTTGAACTCGCCGCTTCCCGCAAACAGCTGGCAAACTCCCGATAGAAGCACCGGATGATCGTCTACAAACGCAACCGTCGTCGTCCCCATCGTCCCACCCGGTAATGACATTCAAAAAAACAAATTCACGCCGGAACATCGACTTGCAAAATATCGGCCCCGCACCGGCAAATCAATGCCGATGTTTTTTATAATTTGTTGACAGTAGGATTATGTTGTCGAGCGACTATAAGTATAGCGATGATCCGGTGGCGATTCGTCGTGAATTGCGAAGAGTTGTCTTGGAACGTCTTCCCTGGCTGCGACTTAGTTGGACTGTCGCTCGAGGCAACAAATATCAGTCCTCAAGGTCGCACCCCTCGTTTCGAAAAGTTGCGCCCAAACCGATTCGGCACCAAGGATCGCTTATCCGCACCGTGCCGCCAACCACACGGACGGTTGCGGCGGAATGCGGCCACTCGCGTCATCATTGAAAACAACGCCATATCTCGCATTTGAACACGCCGTTCTCGTGACGTGAAATCGACCGTCATTCCGTCGTTGACAAGTGACGGCCTTGTGGCGTTCATCTGTCTTGCGGCCGGACATGGTTGCCTCTCATTCACCCCAAAATTCAGAAGCCTAGGCCGATCGGAGGAGATCGGCTTCGCGATGGGCCCTGCGCCGTCGCGGACCCTGTGGAGGATATTAACCGTGTCGAATCCATCTTCGGCGCTTTCAAGCCGCTCGTCTGAACCTCAAGTCAACCGATGGCTACAGCTTGCCGCCGGTGTGGCCTGCATGGTCGCCGCATCCAACGTCCAGTATTCCTGGACCCTGTTCGTTCCTGCCATTCAGGAAAGTCATGACTGGTCGCGTGCCGCGATCCAGACAGCCTTTACCATCTTCGTGCTCATGCAGACCTGGAGCACCCCGCTGGTCGGTCACTTCATCGACAAGCACGGCCCCGCGCGGATCGTCTCGCTGGGCGGGATTCTCATTGCCTGCGCGTGGATGATCAACTCGCAGGCACAGTCGCTGACGATGTTCTATGTCGGCGGCGCCGTTGGCGGCGCTGGTGTCGCCTGCGTCTATGCAAGCTGCGTCAACAACGCATTGAAATGGTTTCCTGATCGCCGCGGTCTTGCGGTCGGTCTGACCGCGGGCGGCTATGGTGCGGGAACGATCCTGACGATCATGCCGATCGCGGGGATGATTGAACGGTCGGGCTACCAGTCCACCTTCTTCACCTTCGCGCTGATCCAGGGCGTGGCGATCTTCGCACTGTCATGGTTCCTGAAGGCGCCGCGTGGCGACGAGGTTAACTACTCGACGACCGTCCTGCAGAGCCGCAGGGATTACACGCTCGGCGAGGCGCTGCAGACGCCGGTCTTCTGGGTCATGCTGGCGATGTTCACCGCGACGGTGACCGGTGGCCTGATGGCCGTGGCGCAGCTTGGGCCGATGGCCGAGGATCTGGGCGTCGCGGACAAGATCGTCTTCTTCGGTATGGCTGCGCTGCCCTTGGCGCTGATGCTGGACCGTGTGATGAACGGTCTGTCGCGTCCGCTTTTCGGTTGGATTTCGGACAAGATCGGTCGCGAGCCGACGATGTTCGTCGCCTTTACCCTTGAAGGCGTCGGCATCTTTGCGCTGGCCCATCTGGGGCATCATCCGCTGGCTTTCGTCCTGCTGTCCGGCGTCGTCTTCATCGCCTGGGGCGAGGTCTACTCGCTGTTCTCGGCGACCGCTGGCGACGTGTTCGGCACCAAGCATATCGGCAAGATCTACGGAGTGCTCTACACCGCCAAAGGGATCGCCGCACTGCTGGTCCCGGTCGGGAACATCGTCATGGAGGCGACGGGAGGCTGGCACACCGTCCTCTACACGATGGCCTGCCTCGATGCCTTCGCAGCCATCATGGCCCTGGCCGTCCTGCGTCCGATGATCCGCCGTCACCACGCCCGCAACGAACGCGAGCGACCGGCAGCCTACCCGATGCCAAGCAACGTCCCCGCCGAATAGGCGGAGCGTCCACCGCCACGTTTTGGGGCCAGAGATTTCTCTGGCCCCGATCTATTTTAGGAAGCCCGGTCGCTTATTTATCAGCGAACCGGTAACCCACGCCCGCTTCGGTAAAGATATACCGGGGATCACCGGCATCATCGCCGATCTTCGTGCGCAACTGTCTTATGAAGACCCGCAGATATTGGCTGTCTTCGCGATGCGCAGGGCCCCAGACATGCTCCAGCGCCGCACCCTGCGTGACAAGTCGTCCCGCATTCGAGGCCAGAAGCCAGAGAAGATCGAATTCCTTCCGGGTCAGATGGACCGGGGCACCATCCTTCGCAACGCTGCGATGGGCAGCATCGATGGTCAGATCCGCGATCTGCAGTCTGGCGCCATCCGGTTCGGACGCCGCCCGGTCGCGCAGAAGACCCCGCAAGCGGGCAAGCAATTCGCCAATGCCGAAGGGCTTTGTCACGTAGTCCTGTGCACCCGCGTCCAACAGCGCGACCTTTTCAGCCTCGTCGGCGCGGACCGACAGGACCAGGACCGGCACCTGGCTCCATTCACGAAGACGGCGCAGAACCTCTCGACCGTCCAGATCAGGCAGGCCGAGATCCAGGATGACCGCCTCTGGCGTTGTCAGCGCCGCAGCATCGATCCCTGCACGGCCTGTCGAAGCTTCGGTGACGTGATGCCCCTCGGCCTCGAGCGCGACGCGCAGGAAGCGTCGAATCGGCGCCTCGTCGTCGATGATCAGGACGCGCGCTGGCGATGTCGTCATCCGGTCCCCTTCTGGTCTGCCAGCGGCAGGGCTAGCGTGATCCGGGTTCCGGTGCCATCCGCCTGTGCAGGGGCGGCGGCGATGCGTCCTCCATGTGCCTCGACTATACCGCGGGCGATGGCAAGGCCAAGACCGGTCCCGGCGCGTTGGCCGTCCGCCTCGGCCAGCCGATAGAACATGTCGAAGACACGGCTTCGCGCCTCTGCCGGGATACCGGGTCCCGCATCGCTGACGGACAGCTCCATCGCGCTTCCCTTGACCCCGCCCGAAACGATGATCTCGCTGCCCTCGGGGGCGTATTTCGCGGCGTTGTCCAGCAGGTTCATCAACACCTGTTCGATCAGAAGCGGGTCGGCCAGAACCGGTGGCAGGCTGGAAGGTAAGCCGATGGTGACCCGGTGGTCCCGCAAGGCGCCCCGCAAGCGATGACGGGCGCTGCCCGCAATCTCGCGAAGATCGACGACCATCCGCATGGGTCGCAACGCCCCGTGGCCAAGCCGGGTCATGTCCAGAAGGTTCTGGATATAGCGATCGAGCCGCTCTCCCTCTTCCAGGATCGTCTCGGCCATCGCGCCGCGCGCGCCATCCGGAAGGCTCAGCGCCGGGTCGGCCAGCGTGGAGGCAGCCCCGATGATGGACACGAGCGGTGTGCGAAGATCGTGGCTGACAGAGGAAAGAAGCGCAGCGCGCAGCCGCTCGGCTTCGGACGCGACAAGCGCCTTTTCCAGGTCACCCTGAAGGCTGATGCGTTCCAGGGCGATCCCAAGCTGATCGGTCATTGCGTCCAGAAGACGTCTGTCGGCCGGTGCGATCGCGTGGCCGTCAGGAAACGAGATCCCCAGAACCGCCAGTCGCCGTTCGCCGCGCCCGACCGGCAGGAACAGCCATTGGCTTGCCGGGAGCGTCCCGGAACCACGCCCGGCCTCTTCGCCCCGGCGCCAGGCATATTCGGCGGCCGAGGCATCGCGCAGTGCCAGATCCTCTCGCGGCGGTTCGGCCACATCGATTTTCGGATTGCCTGCTGCGTCGGGACGCATCAGCACCGTCTCGCAGCCGAGAGCCGCGCTAACATGCGTGGCGGCGGAACGCAGAACCTCTGCCGAAGACGCAGCACCGGCGATCTGTCGCGCGAAATCGTAAAGCAGATTCGTCCGCTGAGCGATCTCGCGTTGTGAAAGCGCGCGGTCCCGCAGGCGCGCTGCGAGGTTTCCGGTCAGCATCGACGCTATCAGAAACAGGACAAGCGTCAGGATCTGGTCCTGACGAATGACAAAGAACGTGTTGCGCGGATCGGTGAAGAAGAAGTTGTAGATCAGGAAGCTGACGCAGGAGGCGTAGAGCGATGGCCACAGACCCTGTCTGACCGCGACTGCGATGACCCCCGTCATGAAGATCAGCGACAGCGAGGGAACGGGAAAGACCCGATCCGCCACCAGTGCAGCCAAGGCGGTCGCGAGGACGATGACCGTAGCCTTTCCGTAGGCGCGCGGGTCGCGGTCCAAGGGCCATCGTCGGGCGGGCGGGGGCGCCTGCTCGCGCGCGGTCTCTGATACGACAGTCACCTCGAAGTCGCGGCCCGTATCGGTCACCGCGCGGGCGACGTCTTCCTGCCCGATGCGGCGCCAGAACGGTCGGGGACGTGACCGGCCCAGCAGGATGCGGCTGACGTTGCGTCGCGCCGCATAATCGAGGATCTCGGCCGCCACGGGCCCTGCCGCTTGCAGCGTCGCCACCTCGGCCCCGAGCCGTTCGGCGAGGCGCAGCGCCTGCGCCAGCGCGTCGCGGTCAGGCTCGGGCATGGGCGGCGCATCGACCGACATGACCGTGACTGCGACCCATTCGACCCGCGCCCGGTCCGCCATGCGCTTTGCGGTTCGGACCAGCGTCCGTGCCACGGGGCTTTCGGTCAGCGCGACGAGGATGCGCTCCTGCGCAGGCCAAGGACCGCCGATGGCGTTGGCGCGCATATGTTCCTGCAACTGCGCATCGACGCGGTCGGCCGCGGCGCGCATCGCCATCTCGCGCAGGGCTGTCAGGTTTCCTTTGGAAAAGAAATTCTGCACCGCGCGCGCGATCTGGTCCTGCACATAGACCTTGCCGGCGCGCAGCCGCTCGATCAGCTCTTCGGTCGGAAGATCGATCAGCTCCACCTCATCCGCGCGCTCCAGCACCGCGTCCGGCACCGTCTCGCGCACGCGCACGCCCGAGATGCGGGCGACGCGGTCGTTCAGCGTTTCCAGATGCTGGACGTTCAGCGTGGTCAGAACGTCGATGCCCGCTGCCAGCACTTCCTCGACGTCCTGCCACCGCTTTTCGTGGCGGCTGCCGGGGATGTTGGAATGGGCGAGTTCGTCGATCAACGCCAGTTCGGGCCGGCGTTCAAGCAGTGCGTCCAAATCCATCTCGTGCAGGATGCGGTCGCGATAGAACTGGGCGCGCTTGGGCAAAAGCTCCAGCCCCTGCAGCAGGGTCTCGGTCTCGGCCCGGCCATGCGTTTCCACCACGGCCGCGACCACGTCCACCCCTTCGGCCGCACGGCGTCTGGCGGCTTCCAGCATGGCGAAGGTCTTGCCGACACCAGGCGCCGCGCCCAGAAAGACTTTCAGGCGACCGCGCCCTTCGCGTCCAGCCTCTGCAAGCAGGGCTTCGGGTTCAGGGCGCAGGTCGGTCGCGGTCATGGTTGAGCCTCAGCTTGAGGGGGCAGTGGGTGCCAGCGGGAAAGCCGCGTCAAGGGCGAGGTTGGTCAGCAGCACGTTGACCCGAGGCTCACCGAAGATGCCAAGCCAGCGCGGCTCGACATGTTGGGCGATCAGGCGCTGGATCTCCGGCTCTGCCACGCCGCGAGCCTGGGCAATGCGCCCGACCTGAGCAGCGGCGTTTTGCGGCGAAATGTGCGGATCGAGCCCGCTGCCCGACGTGGTGACGGCATCGACCGGCACACGGCTTGCCCCGTTCTCGGTGCGGAACGCTTCAGCGCGCTCCGCCTGATCAGCCAGCAACGAGGCGCTCGTCGGCGCGAGATTCGAGGCACCGGCAGCGGCCGCATCGTAGTCGACAGCCGATGGACGCGGATGCAGGTAGCCGGGAGCGTCAAAAGCCTGACCGACGATCGCCGATCCGACGACATGCTCATCGCGGGACAGCAGACTAGAATTCGCCTGTTCCGGCATCAGCGCCTGTCCCAGGCCGGTCATGGCCAGCGGATAGGCAAGCCCTGTCAAGGCGATCATCAGGCCGAGTGTCGTGATTGCGGGACGAATGTGTTCGTTCATGATCGCCTCCTTCAGGCGAGACCAAGGGCAGTCACGGCCAGATCGATGACCTTGATGCCGATGAAGGGGACGATCAGCCCCCCGAGACCGTATAGGGTCAGGTTGCGACGCAGCAGGGCCGCAGCGCTGGCGGGCGCGTATTTCACGCCCCGCAGCGCCAGCGGGATCAGTGCCAGGATCACCACTGCGTTGAAGATCACCGCAGACAGAATAGCGCTTTGGGCGCTTTCAGCCCCATCACGTTCAGCACGGCAAGACCGGGATAGGCTGCGATGAACAGAGCGGGCAGGATGGCGAAGTATTTCGCCACGTCGTTGGCGATGCTGAACGTGGTCAGCGCGCCCCGGCTGATCAGCAGCTGCTTTCCGACCAGCACGACCTCGATCAGCTTGGTCGGGTCGCTGTCCAGGTCGATCAGGTTCGCGGCCTCCTTGGCGGCGGAGGTGCCCGAGTTCATCGCCACGCCCACGTCGGCCTGCGCCAGCGCCGGCGCGTCGTTCGAGCCGTCGCCGCACATGGCAACCAGCTGGCCCTTGGCCTGCTCGGCGCGGATCAGCTCCAGCTTGTTCTCGGGCGTGGCCTCGGCCAGGAAGTCGTCCACGCCGGCCTCGGCCGCGATCGCGGCGGCGGTCAGAGGGTTGTCGCCCGTGATCATCACCGTGCGGATGCCCATCGCGCGAAGTTCAGCAAAGCGTTCGCGGACCCCAGGCTTGATGATGTCCTTCAGGTGCACCGCCCCAAGGATGCGGCTGCCCTCCGACACCAGCAGCGGCGTCCCGCCCGACCGGGCGATCTGATCCACGCTGGTCGCGAGAGTGGTGTCCATGGCCCCACCGGTATGGCGCAGGATCGCGTCGACCGAGCCCTTGCGCAGTTGCGTTCCGTCCGAGAGATCGACCCCGGAAAGGCGGGTCTGTGCCGAAAAGGGGATCGCTCCGCCAACCGTCGGCAGATCCTCGGCAGAGCCGGGCTGCCTCCGGGCGATCTCGACGATGGATTTTCCCTCTGGCGTATCGTCGGCGCGGCTGGCCGCCAGAGCGGCGCGCGCCAATGCAGCAGCGGTGACACCCTGCGCTGGGATCAGCGCGTCCGCCATGCGGTTGCCGAAGGTGATCGTGCCGGTCTTGTCCAAGAGCAGCACGTCCACGTCACCCGCCGCCTCGACCGCGCGGCCGGATTTGGCGACCACGTTGGCGCGGGCCAGACGGTCCATGCCGGCGATGCCGATAGCCGAGAGCAGACCCCCAATCGTCGTCGGGATCAGTGTCACGAACAGCGCGGCCAAGAATACGACGGGAATCGACGTGCCGGAATAGCGGGCGAAGGGTTCCAGCGTGACGACGACGAAAAGGAAGATCAGCGTCAGCCCGGCCAGCAGGATGTTCAGTGCGATCTCGTTCGGGGTGCGGCCATGTTCCGCCCCCTCGACCAGCGCGATCATGCGGTCGAGGAAGCTGCGCCCGGGTTCGGCGGTGACGCGCAGCACCAGCCAGTCCGACACGATCCGCGTGCCGCCCGTGACCGAGCTGAAATCGCCGCCGGATTCGCGGATCACCGGGGTGCTCTCCCCGGTGATGGCGCTTTCGTCGACCGAGGCGACGCCCTGTATGACCTCCGCATCGGCGGGAATGATGTCGCCGGCCGAGACGAGCACGATCTGTCCCTGCTTCAGATTGGCGGACGCGACCGGTGCAGCCTCTTCATGCGGGCTGTCGGGGGTCGGCAGGACGCGGACCATCGTCTCGGACTTGGTGGCCCGAAGGCTGTCGGCGCGGGCGCGGCCGCGCCCCTCGGCGAGGCTCTCGGCGAAATTCGCGATCAGGACCGCCGCCCAAAGCCAGAAGGCAATCTGGACGGCGACGCCTGCACCGGACACGCCAAGTGCCAGATCGCGCAGCCCCAACAACGTCACCATCATTGCGACGCCGGCAGTTGCGAAGATCACCGGGTTCCGGATCAAAGTATGCGGCGCAAGCTTGGCCAGCGCCTGTCGGGCCGCTGCCGGGGCAAGGGCCGTCATCGACGGCAACGGGAGGGTGGATTTACTCATGGTTAAGCCTCAGAAGCTTTGCCCGCCCAGCATCGATACATGCTCGGCGATGGGGCCCAGGACGAGGGCCGGGAAGAAGGTCAGCGCGCCCAAGATGAGGACCGTGACGATAAGAAGGATCACGAAAAGCGGCCCATGCGTCGGGAAGGTGCCCGCGGTCGCAGGCGCCGCGCGCTTCGTCGCCAGAGAGCCGGCAACCGCCAGCATAGGGACGATGATCGCATATCGGCCCAGCAGCATGGCGATCCCTTGAAGCGTCGTGTGGAACGGCGCCGCCGCCCCGAAGCCGCCGAAGGCCGAGCCGTTGTTGCCCGTGGCCGAACTGTAGGCATAGAGGATTTCGGACAGGCCATGCGGCCCGGCATCCTGCACCGCGGCCAGACCCGCCGGAACGACCGCCGAGAGCGCGCCGAAGATCAGGATGCCAAGCGGCATCGACAGGAACGCCAGCACCGCAAGCGTCACCTCGCGCCCTTCGATCTTCTTGCCCAGATATTCCGGCGTGCGACCGACCATCAAGCCGGCCAGGAACACCGCGAGCACGATGTAGAGCAGCATCCCGTAAAAGCCTGCGCCGACGCCGCCAAAGATCACCTCGCCGATCTGCATGTTCAGCAACATCACAAGGCCCGACAGCGGCATGAAGCTGTCATGCATCGCGTTGACCGATCCGTTCGACGCCGCGGTCGTCGCCTGCGCCCAGAGTGCAGACAGGGTCGCGCCGAAGCGGACTTCCTTGCCCTCCATGTTCGCGCCAGAGATCCCGGTCGCTTCGGTCAGCATCGGATTGCCGGCCTGCTCGAATCCATGGATCAGAAGAAGCCCGGCGACGAACAGCGCGCCCATCGCGGCGAACACCGCCCAGCCCTGACGGCGATCGCCCACCATGCGCCCGAAGAGAAAGCAGAAGGAGACCGGGATCAGCAGGATCAAGACCGACTGCACCATGTTCGACAGGATCGTCGGGTTTTCGAGGGGATGGGCCGAGTTGACCCCGAAGAAGCCGCCGCCATTGGTGCCCAGCTGCTTGATCGCGATCTGGCTGGCCGCGGGACCCTGTGCGATGACCTGGGACGCGCCTTCCAGCGTTGTTGCCCGGATGTAGGCCCCCAGCGATTGCGGAACACCCTGCCAGATCAGCACGATTGCCGCGAGGATCGAGATGGGAAGCAGGACGTAGAGGGTCGCGCGAACCAGATCGGTCCAGAAATTTCCGACCCGCCCGTCACCTCCGGCGACGAAGCCGCGAATCACGGCCACGGCGACTGCCATCCCCGTCGCGGCCGAGACGAAGTTCTGCACCGTCAGCCCGACCATCTGCGCCAGGTAGCTTAACTGCACCTCGCCCGAATAGGCCTGCCAGTTGGTGTTTGTGACGAAACTGATCGCGGTATTGAAGGCAAGATCAGGCGACATTGGCCCGATCGCTTCCGGGTTCCAGGTCAGCGCACCTTGAAGGCGAAGGACCGCGTACAGAAAGACGAAGCCTGCCAGATTGAACATCAGGACGGCCATCGCGTAGGCCGCCCAGCCCTGCGGCCGTGTTGCAGCGGGGCCGGCAGCGGCAAGGCAGCCGCGTTCAACCGGGCCAAGGATCGGGCTCAGCCAGACGCGTTCACCGCTGAAGACTCGGTGCATGTAGCCGGCCAGCAGCATGGCCAAGCCAACGGTTGCAGCGCAGTAGAGGATAAGAACAAGATAGCTTGTCGGCATCGTAACCCCCTCAGAACCGGTCGGGGCGCATCAGCGCCAGGAGCAGATAGCCAAGAAGCCCCGCCGCCACGGCGAGGCCGAGGATCAGATCGAACACCGGATCCTCCGTCACAAGCGCATCAGCGCGCGGGTTGCGGCCATGAAGGCCAGAAAACCGCCTACGCCGAGCGTAAGATAAATGATGTCGGACATGCGTCACCTTCGATTTGTGTCGCATGACGATCACAGAGGGACGCGTAAGGAAGCTATGCGCGATGCGGTCAGGACGCGTAAGGAACGCGTAAGGATTGGCCAGGACGGCGGCGACGCTGCGAAGCGACACCCGCTCGCGCGTTTTCGCTTCCTACAGTTCCAGCTTGCCCGCGCGCCGGATGACCGCCTCTGCGACGCTCAGCGCCGCGAGCCACGACGTCTTCGGATTTTCGGGCAGCGGATTGTTCTCGATGGTGATGGCGAAGCGACCGAAGGCGCCTTGCACCTCCAGCTGATGGCTGTTCGTGCGGGTCGTCGGATCCGCAATCAGCCTGACCCGCGTCCTGTCGAAGCCGATGCCTGCCAGAGCCACGGCTGCGGTCACGTTGGCGTTCTTCGGGTAATCACGCGCAGCCTCGGCTGCCGATCCTTCGTAGAAGGTCGCAGGCTCGCGCAACGTATCAAGCGCGACGACCTCTTCAGCAGGCGTTCCCGTCCAGGCACCCGGCGGCTTGCGACCTGTATAGGTGACGGCATCAAGACCCGCCAACGCGGCGGCGCGCAGCGCGTCGAGGCCGCCGATCGCGCCAGCAACGGCAACCAGGCGCGCGCCGCCTTCTTCCGCCGCTCGCTGCAACTCTTCGCGGATCGCAGCATCGGCAAGGGCCCCGATGGACACGATGGTGACGTCGATCCCTGCCCGCAAAAGCCGGGGCACATGATCGGCGACGCTTCGATGCCCGGCACATTCCACGACCAGATCCGGCGCGGCGGCGATGAGGCCGCTGATATCGTCGTGACGCACGATCCCGCCCGGGACCGGACGGGTTGACGTCGAGCGGATCAGACAATCAGCGATATGGATGGCGTCTCGCTTGGAGAGCTGCTGAACCAGACTTTGGGCCATCGCACCAAACCCGATGATCCCGATCCGCATCTTCTGGGTCATGACGCCTTCCTTTCTCAGTTCTTCGTGGATGCACCCTTCGGCCGATGGGTCGAATGTCAAGCCGATGGGTCAGCGCAAGGCTCTAGTCTCGCCCTCGCGTTACGTCGACGCAGTCCCGGCAAGGCCCGGAATGGCGATGGCGCGCTCGATCTCCGACAGGAACGCGGCCTGAACGCGTTTCATCGGTTCACCCGCGCGCAAGACCACGCAGACTGGGGCCGTAAGGGGCGGGTCAAGCGGACGGTGCGACAGACGATATCGTTCACCCGACACGGCCGTCAGCGAATCGGCGATGGCGATGCCCATGCCCGCTTCCGCCATCAGACAGGCGAGAGACGAGTAGCGGACCTCGGCCGCCGCCCTGTCACGCATTTCAGTCGTGATGAGATTTGCGGCAAGCTGATCAATCGGACTGCCCGGTTCGTAGACGATCATCTTTTCGCCGCGCAGCGCCCGACCACCGATCCTGTCATGCTGTTCAAGCCTGTGACCGGGTCGAAAACAGCATAGCAGCGGCACCTGACCGATCACCCTGATCTCAAGCCCGTCGCGCGGCATCGGGTTCAGCCCGAAGCCGATGTCGGCCATACGCGCCTCGACCGATTCAAGGACGCCGCTCATCCGCCGCATGTCGATGTTGAGATGCACGGAAGGACGCTGTGCAAGGAACCGCGAGACCATTCCGGGGATCAGGCCATTCGCCACGGGCGGTGTCGCGACGATCCGCAAGCTGCCGAGTTCGCTGCGTTTTCTGGCCTCGATCCGGTGATTGAAGGCGCCGTATAGTTTGAAGATCGCCTCGGTGTCGCGAAAGATCTCCTCGGCGTCCGGTGTCGGAACCAGACGGTTTCCAAGCCTCTCGAACAGGACGAGGCCAGCACGCTCTTCCATCTGTTTCAGCGCGTTGCTGACCGCGGGTTGCGAGATCTTCAATGCCTCTGCGGCACCCACCGTGGTGCGCTGTCGCATGACCTCGCGAAACGTCTCTAGCTGGCGCAGTGTGAACATCTAAATCCACAAGAGTATAATGCGTTATTATACTAAGGGCGGAATTTTTGATAAACGTCAATATTGCGCCGTGATCGGGTGGTCGTCAGCATCCACTTCATCGACCCGGCGACCGCGCGAAGAAGGCGGCCCGGCAACCCGACAGGAGAGATGACATGAACACCACCCGCAGGACGGCCACCGCCCTCGCGCTGATCCTGACAGCCGGCATCGCGCAGGCTCAGGATACCAGCTACACCGTCGCGCTGGACGGAACTTTCGCGCCCCATGCCATGCCGAACATGAGCGGCGGCATCGAAGGCTTCAATGTCGATCTGACGGCCGAAATCGGCAAGCGCCTTGGCGCAGACATCGAGATCGTCGCCACGCAGTTCTCGGGCGTTCTGCCCGGAATGCAGGCCGGAACTTACGATTTCGTCGTCGCGCCGGTCACGCTGAACGAGGAGCGCGATCAGGCCTATCTGTTCACCGAGGGCTATCTGGACACCGATTTCCAGTTCCTCGTCCCTGCGGATGGCGAGGACATTACCGACCTGTCGCAGCTGTCAGGCAAGACCGTTTCGGTCAACAAGGGCTCGGCCTACGACAGTTGGGCGCGTGAGATGGCGCCAGAGATCGGCTGGACCGTGGAAAGCTACGGCACCGCGACCGACGCGGTTCAGGCCGTGCTGTCCGGTCGGGCCGATGCGACCGTTGCGGGCAACACCGTAATGGCATGGACCGCCAAGCAGAACCCGGCAGTCAAGCTCAGCTATCTCCACAAGACCGGACTGGTCTGGGCGATGCCCTTCCGTAAGGATAGCGACGACCTGCGCCGCAAGGTCGAAGCCGCGATCGAATGCATGAAGACCGACGGCACCATGGTCGCCCTCTCCGAAAAATGGTTCGGCGTGACGCCCGAGGAAGGCGCAGCCGCAGTCACCCCCCGGCCCGGCTGGGGCGAACCCGGCACGACAAGCTATGTCGAGGACGATCACGAACCGTCCTGTGGCTGATCCGGTGATGTCGGAGATGAACGCAACCGATCGTGTGGGCGGAACCAAGCCGCCCACGCTGCAGCTTTCCGGACTGCACAAGTCCTTCGGCACCGTCGAAGTCCTGCGCGAGATCGACCTGACTGTCGAGCGGGGGCAGATGGTGTTCGTGCTGGGACGATCGGGGTCCGGCAAGTCCACCATGCTTCGTTGCTGCAACCGTCTGGAGGAGCCGAGCGCGGGGTCTATCTTTCTGGAAGGCCAGGACATCTGCGCGCGCGGCGTCGATCTCGACAAAATCCGGCGCCGGATCGGTATGGTGTTTCAGTCCTTCAACCTCTACCCGCATCTGGATGCGCGGCGGAATGTCACGCTGGCACTGCGCAAGGTGCTGAAACTTGGCCGCGACGAAGCGGACGAACGCGCGACGTCGGCGCTGGATCGCGTCGGTCTGGCCAACCGCGCCGACCACTATCCCGGCCAACTGTCCGGCGGTCAGCAGCAGCGCGTCGCCATCGCGCGTGCCATCGCCTTGCAGCCCGTGGTGATGCTGTTTGACGAACCGACCAGTGCCCTCGACCCCGAATTGGTCGGTGAGGTGATCGCCGTCATGCGCGAGCTGAAGGACCTGCACATGACGATGCTGGTCGTCAGCCACGAGATGGCCTTCGCGCGTGAAGCCGCTGATCGTGTGGTGTTCATGGCGGACGGCCGCATCGTCGAGGATGCGCCGCCCGAACAATTCTTCACCCAACCCAGCGAGGAAAGCACGCGCGCCTTCCTCGCCCGCTATTCGGCCTGATCCGATGTCGGCTTGGGACCGCTTCGCGGAGACATTCCTGAACGGCGAGGTGCTGGCCCGCTATCTGCCCTCGATCTTGGGCGGGGTCTGGGTGACGGTCGAGCTGTCGCTGCTGATCGTCGTCGCGGGCATCCTTCTGGGAACCGCTCTGGCCTGCCTGCGCGCTTATAGGATCGCGCCGCTCTCGTTGCTGATCGTGGTCTTCGCAGACGTCTTCCGATCGCTGCCGCCGCTGGTCCTGATCCTGATGGGCTATTTCGGTCTGCCGAATGTGGGCTTCACGCTGTCGGCCTTCGCGGTTCTGTTCGTCATCCTTACGCTCACGCTTGCCGCCTTCACCGAGGAAATCGTCTGGGCGGGCATCACCGCGACCCCTAAAGGCCAGTGGGAGGCCGCGCGCTCGACCGGAATGGGCTTTTCGCAGACGCTGGTCTGGGTGGTGCTTCCGCAGGCGGTTCGCATGGTGATCCCACCGCTGACCAACCGCGCCATCGCGATCACCAAGATGACTGCGCTCGGTTCAGTGATCGGGGTGCCGGACATCCTGAACCAGGCGACGACGGCGCAGAGTTTCTCGGGCAATGCCTCGCCGCTGCTGCTGGCCTCGGCGCTTTACGTTCTGCTGTTCCTGCCGCTCGTCATCGCCTCGCGCCGCCTTGAAGCGCGCTTCGCGTGGAGAACCTGAATGGACCAGCTGATCCTTCAGTTCTTCAATGTCGAGGTGATGGCAAAGGCTTGGCCGCTGCTTCTGCGCGGGCTCGGGATGACGGCGCTGCTCTGTTTGGCGGTGATCCCGCTGGGCCTGCTGGGCGGGCTGCTGGCTGCGCTCGCGTCGACCTCGCAATCGCGCTGGCTGCGATGGCCGACTGTCGCGCTGATCGATCTGTTCCGTGCGCTGCCGCCGCTGGTTCTGCTGATCTTCGTCTATTCCGGCCTGCCCTTCACCGGCTTGCAACTGCCACCCTTTCTGGCCGTGGTCATCGCTTTCCTGCTGAACAACTCGGCCTATTACGGCGAGATCATTCGCGCGGGCCTGATCTCGGTCCCCGCAGGTCAGTCCGAAGCCGCGCGCTCGACGGGGCTGACGCAGTCGCAGACGCTGATCCATGTCGTGCTGCCGCAGGCGCTGCGCAACGTGCTGCCTGACCTGATCTCCAACAGTGTCGAGGTGGTCAAGATGACCTCGCTCGCCTCGGTCGTCTCATTGGCAGAGCTGCTCTACTCGGCCGACATGGCCCGCTCCGTCACCTACAACGCCTCGCCCATCACGCTGGCGGCGCTGATCTACCTGATCCTGCTGTGGCCCGTCGTCCGTCTGATGAGCCGATTCCAGCGCAAGATCGCCATTTAAGGAAACACCATGCGACAGATCGTCATCGGCGCCGCCCAGATGGGTCCCAACCAGAAATCCGACAGTCGAGAGGTCATCGTCGCGCGGATGGTCGCGCTGCTGGAACAGGCGGCAGCGAAAGGCTGCACGCTCGTCGTGTTTCCTGAACTGGCACTGACGACCTTCTTCCCGCGCTGGTACATGGATGATCAGGCCGAGGTCGACACCTGGTTCGAGGACGAGATGCCGAACGAAGCCACCCGGCCGCTGTTCGACCGGGCACGCGAACTGGGTATCGCCATCAGCATCGGCTACGCGGAAAAGACGCCGGACGGGCATCATTTCAACACCCAGATCCTGACCGACAGGCAGGCCAAGATCATCGGCAAATATCGCAAAACCCACCTGCCCGGCCATTCCGATTACGACCACGACCGTGCCTTCCAGCATCTGGAGAAGCGCTACTTCGAGCCGGGCGATACCGGCTTTCCGGTCTGGCGCACGCAGGACGCCATCGTCGGCATGTTGATCTGCAACGACCGACGCTGGCCCGAAGCCTACCGCGTCATGGGTTTGCAGGGGGTGGAGTTGGTCGTGCTGGGCTACAACACGCCGTCCGTGAACAGTCAGATGGGCAGCGAGGGTCTGGAGCAGCGGCTCTATCATTCCGAATTGTCGATGACCGCAGCCGCCTATCAGAATGCGACCTGGGTGGTCGGCGTGGCCAAGGCCGGGGACGAGGACGGGCATCCGCTGATGGGAGGCTCGATCATCGTCGATCCGAACGGCTATGTCGTCGCGCGGGCGGAAACCGAGGGCGACGAGTTGCTGGTCCATGCCTGCGACATGGACCTGTGCAATTTCGGCAAGGAGACGATCTTCGATTTCGAGCGGCATCGCCGGATCGAACATTATGGTCTGATCACCAGCCAGACAGGCGTGGTGCGCCCGGCATGAGCTCGATCGACCTTGCCGCGCTGGATCCGCGAAGCCGCTACAAGCTGCTCTGCGCCGTCGTCATTCCTCGCCCGATCGCCTGGGTGACGACCGAAAGCAAGTCCGGCATCGTCAACGCGGCACCCTACTCTTTCTTCAACGTCTTCGGGCAGGACCCGGCGCTGATCGTGCTGGGCCTGGAGAACCGCGAGGGCGGAGAGCCGAAGGATACGACCCGCAACATCCGTGACACCGGGGAGTTCGTGGTCAACATCCTGACGCCCGATCTTGCCGCACCGATGGTCGAGACAGCCGCACCCTATCCGGCCGACATCGGAGAGCCCGACACGCTCGGGCTGTCGCTTGCGGCTTCGGCGCGTGTCGCGCCCCCGCGCCTCGCGGCGGCCCCTGTCGCGCTGGAATGCCGCAAGATGGTCAGCCTGTCATTTTCCGCCGAACGTGAGCTGCTGGTCGGCGAAGCGCTGCACCTTCACGCCCGCGACGGACTGATCGACGAGGACACGCTGCGCGTCGAATGGGGCGACGATCTGCCCTTGGCGCGCCTGTTCGCCGACCGTTACGCACGGCTTGTCGAGACCGACCGTCACACGATACCAGACCCCCGAACGAAAGCAGGCTCCGATGCAGTTTGATCTTGTCATCACGGGCGGCACCATCGCCACCGCATCCGACACCTTCGCAGCCGATATCGGCATCACCGGCGGCAAGATCGCGGCGCTCGGCACCGGCCTTCAGGGCGCCGACACAATCGACGCGGCCGGCAAGCTGGTCCTGCCCGGCGGGATCGAGGCGCATTGCCACATCGCGCAGGAAAGCGCGACCGGCGGCATGACCGCTGACGATTACCGCAGCGGTTCGATCTCGGCGGCCTTCGGGGGCAATTCCAGCTTCGTGCCTTTCGCCGCACAACATCGCGGAATGGGCGTGACCGAGACACTGGATCTTTACGACAGCCGGGCCGAAGGCGCGTCGGTCATCGATTATGGCTATCACCTGATCATCGCCGACCCGACCGAAAACGCTTTGCGTGACGAACTGCCCGCGGCCTTCGCGCGTGGCGTCACCTCGTTCAAGGTCTTCATGACCTACGATCTGATGAAGATCGATGACGGTCAGTTTCTCGACATCCTCTCGACGGCACGCGATCACGGCGCGCTGACGATGGTGCATGCCGAAAACTCCGGCATCATCCGTTGGATTACCGACCGGCTGATGGCGGGCGGACATACCGCGCCCCGCTATCATGCGATCAGCCATCCGGCCGCAGCCGAGGCCGAGGCGATCAACCGCGCGATCACCCTGGCCCGCTTCGTCGATGCACCGTTGATGATCGTCCACGTCTCGACGCCAGAAGGCGCCGATCTGGTCGCACGCGCCAGGCTGGAAGGCGCCAAGATCTTTGGTGAGACATGCGCCCAATATCTGATGTTGACCCGCGACGATCTGGACCGGCCTGGGATGGAGGGGGCGAAGTTCATGTGTTCGCCGCCGCTCCGCGACAGGGCCACGCAGGATGCGCTGTGGCGGCATCTGCAGGTCGGGACCTTCTCGGTCTTCTCCTCGGACCACGCGCCCTACCGGTTCGACGACAGCGGCAAATTGGCCAAGGGGCCGGACGCGCCCTTCAAGGTCATCGCGAACGGAATGCCGGGGATCGCGCTGCGTTTGCCGATGCTGTTTTCGGAAGGGGTAGCCAAGGGCCGGCTGACGATCAACCAGTTCGTCGCGCTGACGGCGACCAACCAGGCCAAGCTGTTCGGGATGCACCCGACCAAAGGCACGATCGCCATCGGATCCGACGGCGACATCGCGATCTGGGACCCGACAAAGACTCGCACCGTGACGCTGGCCGACCAGCACGACAACATGGACTACACGCCGTTCGAGGGGATGGAACTGACCGGCTGGCCGGTGACCGTCCTGTCGCGCGGCGAACGGATCGTCGATGCGGGCGAGCTGGTCGCAAAACCCGGACGCGGTCGCTTCATCAAGCGGGCACCGGCCGACTTCACCGGATATCCGGGCAGCCATACGCCGGAACTCGATCCCACGCTGAACTTCGGCGCCGACATCGCACGAGGGCGCCGGACATGAGCGGTCCGATCGTCGTCATCAACCCGAACTCGAACCAGGCCGTGACCGACGGTCTGGATCAGGCTTTGGCAGGCTTTCGGCTGACAGGTGGGCCTGCGATTGAATGCGTGACGCTGACCGAAGGCCCGTTCGGGATCGAAAGCCAGCGCGACGTGGACGGGGTCGCCCTGCCCCTGGGCCGGATGGTCGAAGCCCGCACCGATGCGAGCGTCTTCATCATCGCCTGCTATTCGGACCCAGGTATCGATCTCTGCCGTTCGCTATCCCGCATTCCTGTCTTGGGCATCCAGGAATCGGGCGTGCTGACCGCAATGACCCGCGCCGACCGGTTCGGTGTCATCGCCATCGCCGATGCCAGCATCCCGCGCCACATTCGCTATCTTCGCCGCATGGGGGTCGAGGGGCGGCTGGCCGGCGAACGCGCCCTGAACATCAGCGTGGATGACAGCGCCCGGAACGACGGCACCTTTGCCCGGCTGGTCGAGGTCGGCACGCGGCTGCGTGACGACGATGGCGCCGGCGTTCTGATCTTAGGCTGCGCTGGGATGGCCCGCCACCGGGCCCCGCTGGAACGCGAACTTTCGATCCCCGTCATCGATCCGACACAGGCCGCGACCGCGATGGCCCTCGGCCTGTCGCTGAGCCAGCAAACCGACTGAACCTCAAGGAATTTCACATGCCACAGATCACCCGCGATACGCACGGCGTTTTCATCATTGCCGCGACGCCCTTCACGCAAGACGGCGCCATCGACACCGAAAGCCTGCGGCGCCTGATCGACTTCTACCTGTCCCACGGCGTCGACGGGATGACCATCCTCGGGATCATGGGTGAGGCGAACAAGATGACGCCGGAAGAGCGTCGCGGCATCATCGATCTGGTCATGCAAAGGGTCGGCGACCTGCCGGTCGTCGTCGGCGTCTCTGACGCCGGTCTTGCCAACCTTTCCGATCTCGGTCGCTACGCGATGGATCGCGGAGCCGTGGGGCTGATGGTCGCCCCTGCCCCCGGGCCTGCGCGCGAGGACCGGATCGAGGGCTACATCCACGCTGTCGCCGGTGCCCTGCCCGACGTGCCGCTGTGCTACCAGGATTTTCCGCTGGTCACCGGTCTGCCAGTCTCGCCCGCGCTGATCCGGCGTCTGTCGGACGATCTGCCGCAGATGGTCATGCTGAAGCACGAGGACTGGCCGGGTCTGAACAAGATCACCGCCTTGCGAAGGATGGAGCAGGACAACCAGCGAGAGCGCCTGTCGATCCTGTGCGGGAACGGCGGCCTGTTCCTGCCGCTAGAGCTTGCCCGCGGGGCAGATGGCGCGATGACCGGCTTTGCCTATCCCGAAGCGCTGGTCCGGACGGTTGCCCTGCACCGCGACGGCCGCGTCGAGGAAGCAGAGGATCTGTTCGACGCCTACCTTCCCATCGTCCGGCTTGAACATCAGCCGGGCGCGGGTCTGGCGGTGCGCAAACACATCCTGATGCGTCGCGGCGCTATCGAGAGCCCCGCCACCCGAGCGCCCGGTCCCAGCCTTACCGCAGCCGACGTGGCAGAAATCAACCGGCTGATGGACAGGCTGGAGCGGCGGTTGGGACAGTGACCGCCGTGTCTGGAAGGTAGCCTTCGCGGACACGGCGACCTCTTTCTCGGCAGCACCGCACCGCCCGCTCTTTGCCTGACGCAACGGCAATCGTTGCTTGCGTGCTGCGCGCGGGTAAAACGAGGCGCGGACGAGGTTTCACAATCTTGCCCTGCACCATCGAATGTGCTTGAAGGCGCCACGGTTGCGTGACTGCCGCGCCTCCCGCACGCGTGGGGATACGCCATGATCAAACGTCTCATCATCGCCGTCGTCCTGCTTGTCCTCGTGGTCGGCGGATTGGTCGGTTTCAATCTGTTCCGCGACAAGATGATCGCGGACGTCTTCGCCAACATGCCCGTGCAGCCTTCGGCTGTATCGACGGTGACGGTTGAACCGACGGAATGGCAGCCGGGCATCGAGGCGATCGGCACGGTAAACGCGGCTCAGGGCGTCGATCTGGCCGTCGAAAGCGCCGGGATCGTGCGCGAGATCAATTTCCGCTCGAACCAGCGCGTGGAACAGGGCGACGTTCTGCTGCAACTTGACGACACCGCGCAGCAGGCCGATGTCGCCGCGGCTCGCACGCAGTTCGAGCTTGAGCGTTCGAACCTCGACCGCACGACAGCCTTGCGCGACCGTGGCGTGACGGCGTCGAGCAGCCTCGAAAACTCGGAAGCCGCGGCCCGCGCCGCCGAAGCACAGCTTGCGCGCGCCGAAGCGGTTCTGGATCAGCGCCAGCTTGTCGCGCCGTTTTCCGGGACCGTCGGGATCGCGCGGATTGATCTGGGACAGTACGTGTCACCCGGAACGCCGATCGCGACCCTGCAGGATCTCGACAACATGCGGGTCGATTTCTCGCTGCCCGAACAGCGCCTGAATGAGCTGGAAATCGGGCAGACGATCACGGTCCGGGCCGAAGGCCTGAACGAGGGCCTGACAGGCGAGATCACAGGCATCGATCCCCGCGTCGATGCGGCGAGCCGTATGGTGTCCCTGCAGGGTGAGATCGGCAACGCCGACGGTCGCCTGACTCCGGGCCAGTTCGTCCGGATCGAGGTTCAGTTGCCGGTCGAAGAAAACGTCATCGCCGTCCCGCAAACGGCTCTGATCACCAGTCTTTACGGCGATCACGTCTATGTCGCCCGTCCATCCGAGGATGATCCCGAACAGATGGTCGCGGCGCAGATCTTTGTCGAGGCGGGCCGTCGGCACGAAGGGGCTGTCGAGATCCGCAAGGGGCTGGAGGCCGGCGCCCGTGTCATCACCGCCGGTCAGAACCGCCTGACGAATGGCGGCCCGGTCGTCATCGACGACAGCGTGCAGCCCGGTGACGAGCCCGCCGCAGGGGACACACCGGCGACGGAGGCGACAACAACCGAGGCAGCTGAACCCGAGGGACAAGCAGTCCCCGAAGCAGCCGCAGAAGAAACGACGGCACAAGGTGGCGAAGAGACGGCCGGTGCAGCCGAAGCCGGAACGCCGGACACCACTTCGGCATCGAGCCAGCCATGAGTCCGTCAGACATCTTCATCAAGCGCCCGGTACTGTCGACCGTCGTCGGGCTGATGCTGATCCTCTTGGGCCTTCTTGGCGCAGTCAGCCTTCAGACCCGCGAATACCCAGAAGTCGATGAAACCGTCGTCACCGTCACCACGGTCTATCCCGGCGCTTCGCCGGAATTGATCCAGGGCTTCGTGACCTCGCCCATCGCGCGCGCCGTCGCAACCGCGGAGGGCGTGGACTACGTGACCACGCAGTCTCGCCCCTCGGCGTCGGTCGTCACGGTCAACATGCGCCTTGGTGCAGACCCGGACAACGCTCTGACCGAAGTGATGTCGAAGGTGCAGGAGGTCCGCTCGCAGCTTCCGACCGAAGCCGAAGACCCCTCCGTGGTCAAGGGCACAGGGATGACCTTCGCCACGATGTATTTGGCGCTGCAGAACCCGAACATGACCTCGGAACAGGTCACCGAGTATATTGAGCGGGTCATCCGACCGCGCATGTCGACGATCGACGGTGTGGCCGAGGCCGAAATCCTGGGCGGTGCGACCTACGCGATGCGGGTCTGGATCGATCCGGTCAGGCTGGCCGGTCGTGGTCTCACCGCGGCCGAGGCGATGGCCGCGATCACGCAGTCGAATTTCCTCTCGGCGCCCGGCAAGACGCGCAACCAGTACGTCGCCTATCCGATCACGCTGGAATCGACGCTTCAGACGCCTGAAGCCTTCGGCGCCCTGCCCATCAGCGGCGAAGGCGACGAGGTCGTGCGCCTGCGCGACGTGGCCGAGATCGAGCTCGCATCCGAATCCGAAGACACGATCGTCGAATTCAACGGCCAGCCGGGCACCTTTATCGGAATCTTCCCCAGCCCGAACGCCAACCCGCTGGACACCGCTGCCAACGTCAACGCCGAACTGCCCATCATTCAAGCCAGCCTTCCCGATGGGATGGACCTGACATTGATGTACGATGCGACAGAGCAGATCTCATCCTCCATCCGCGAGGTTCTGACCACGATCGTCGAGGCGACGGTGATCGTCACCGTGGTGATCCTGCTTTTCATGGGGTCATTCCGCTCGGTGCTGATGCCGCTGGTCGCCATCCCGCTGTCGCTCGTCGGGACGATGTTCCTGCTGTTCCTGATGGGCTATTCGATCAACCTGCTGACGCTGCTCGCGATGGTTCTGTCCATCGGCCTGGTCGTCGACGACGCGATCATCGTGGTCGAGAATATCCAGCGGCACATCGAGGATGGCGTGCGACCGATGCAGGCTGCCTTCGTGTCGATGAAGGAGCTGTTCGTTTCGATCGTCGCGATGTCGCTGACGCTGATCGCCGTCTTCATGCCGCTGTTCTTCACCGGCGGTCTGACCGGGCAGCTGTTCCGCGAATTCGCGGTCACACTGGCGGGTGCGGTCGGGATCTCCGGCCTCGTCGCTTTGACCATCTCGCCGATGATGGCGGGACGGGTCCTGACATCGGGCGGACATTCCCGGTTCCAGAAGTTCATCGATCGGAACTTCACGCGGTTCGAAAACTGGTATGCCCGTAGGGTCTCGACCTCGCTCGACTATCGTCCGGTGACGATCCTGATGATCGTGGTGCTGGTCGCCGCGACCGGTTTTCTGTTCACCAAGACCACCAGCGAACTTGCACCCGAGGAAGACGTCGGGGCGCTATTCTCGTTCATCAATGCGCCGTCCTACGCGACGACCGACTACACCAGAACCTATACCGACGCGATCCGCGCGGCGACGGACGATATCCCCGAAGTTCGGGCGAGCTTCTCGATCGTGGGCTTCGGCGGCGCGACGAACTCTGCCATCGCGCTGTGGGCGCTGAAGGACTGGGGCGAGCGCGAACGCAGCCAGGCCGAGATCCAGCAGGATATTCAGGGCCGTCTCGCCAGCATCACCGGCGTCGAAGCGTTCGTCTTCGCGCCGCCCACCCTGCCCGGCACCGGCGGCGGTCTGCCGATCACCGTTGCGATCCAGTCGACGGGCGATTCCGCACGCGTCTATGAGGTCGCCGAGGAGATCCGCCAGCAAGCACAGGCCTCGGGCCGGTTCATCGTGGTGCAGAACTCGCTCAGCTACGACACGCGGCAGGTCAGCGTCCGCATCGACCGTGACCGCGCAGCGGCACTGAACCTGCCGGCACAGCAGATCGGTCAGACGCTTGCGCTGCTGGTCGGCGGGAACTCGATTGCCCAGTTCGACCGCGACTCGAACAGCTACGATGTCATCATGCAGGTGCCGGACGAGTATCGAAACGACCCCGAACGGCTGGGCGACTTCTTCATCCGCTCGACCGATGGTGAGATGCTGCCGCTGTCCGCCGTCATCGAGATCGAGACCGAAGCGTCGCCAACGATCATCGAGCAGTTCAACCAGCTGAACTCGGCCACGATCTCGGCGTTGCCGATCCCTGGAACCTCCACCGGCGACGGTCTGGCAGAGATCGAGCGTATTGCGCAAAGTGTCCTGCCCGACGGGTTCTTCATCGATTATTCCGGGCAGTCTCGGCTTGAGAAGAGCGAGGGCGCCGGCATCATGGTGGCCTTCGGGCTGGCCATCGTCGTGATCTACCTCGTGCTCGCCGCGCAGTTCGAAAGCTTCCGCGATCCGATCATCATCCTGATGACCGTGCCGCTTTCGATCTTCGGCGTGATCGTTCCCCTCAATCTCGGGGTCGCGACGCTGAACATCTACACGCAGGTCGGGATGATCACGCTGATCGGCCTCATCTCGAAGCACGGGATCCTGCTGACTGAATTCGCAAACCAGCAGCGACGCGAACGCGGCATGTCCCGCAACGAGGCGATCGTCGAATCCGCGCGCCTGCGTCTGCGCCCGATCCTGATGACGACGATCGCAACCGCGATCGGCGTGGTGCCGCTGATGATCGCCGAAGGCGCGGGCGCCGCCGCCCGCTTTTCGATGGGCCTCGTAATCTTCTCGGGCATCACGGTCGGGACGCTTTTCACGCTGTTCGTGGTGCCGACGATCTACACCCTCGTCTCCCCGAAAGAGACGCCGGCCAAGGCCGAAGAACCCGATCAGGAACTGGCCCGACAGATCGCGCAGCAGCACGGGACCGCCTGAGGCGGTTCCCACGCCCGCCCATTGGGGTTGATCCCGCCGTGACCGCGTGAGACACCGCGTTCGACCAAGAATTTTCCTTCGACAGGACGACACCCGTGACCGATCACATCATTCGCGACATCGGCCTTGCCGATTACGGCCGCAAGGAACTCGACATCGCCGAAACCGAGATGCCGGGTCTGATGGCCCTGCGTGCCGAATATGGCGAGGCACAGCCGCTGAAAGGTGCGCGCATCGCTGGCAGCCTGCACATGACGGTTCAGACTGCTGTGCTGATCGAGACGCTGATCGCGCTTGGGGCCGAGGTCCGCTGGGCGTCGTGCAACATTTATTCGACGCAGGATCACGCCGCTGCCGCCATCGCTGCTTCCGGCGTGCCGGTCTTCGCGATCAAGGGTGAAACGCTGCCGGAATACTGGTCCTATACCGACCAGATCTTCCGCTTCGCGGACGAGGGCGATCAGGGTGGCGTCGCCAACATGATCCTCGACGATGGCGGTGACGCGACGCTTTATATCCTGCTTGGCGCACGCGTCGAGGCCGGCGAGACCGACTTGATCGGCAATCCCGAAAGCGAGGAAGAAGAGGCGCTTTTCGCCCAGATCCGCGCGCGCCTGGATGAGACGCCCGGTTGGTTCACTCGTCAGCGCGATGCGATCCGCGGCGTCAGCGAGGAAACCACCACCGGAGTTCATCGCCTCTACGACCTTCACAAGAAGGGCCTGCTGCCCTTCCCCGCGATCAACGTGAACGACAGCGTCACCAAGTCGAAATTCGACAACAAGTACGGCTGCAAGGAAAGCCTCGTCGACGGCATCCGTCGCGCTACCGACACGATGATGGCCGGCAAGGTGGCCGTCGTCTGCGGTTACGGCGATGTCGGCAAGGGCAGCGCAGCCAGCCTGCGCGGCGCGGGCGCCCGCGTAAAGGTGACAGAGGTCGACCCAATTTGCGCACTTCAGGCCGCGATGGACGGCTACGAAGTCGTGCGTCTGGAAGATGTCGCCGACAGCGCCGACATTTTCATCACCACGACCGGCAATCGCGACGTGATCCGCCTGGACCACATGCGCGAGATGAAGGACATGGCGATCGTCGGCAACATCGGCCATTTCGACAATGAAATTCAGGTCGCCGCACTCAAGAACCACAAATGGACGAACATCAAGGACCAGGTGGATATGATCGAGATGCCTTCGGGCAACCGCATCATCCTGCTGTCCCAGGGTCGTCTGCTGAACCTCGGCAACGCCACCGGCCACCCCTCGTTCGTGATGTCGGCATCCTTCACCAATCAGGTTCTGGCGCAGATCGAGCTGTGGACCAAGGGCGGTGACTACGCCCCGGGCGTCTACATCCTGCCCAAGGCGCTGGATGAAAAGGTGGCCCGCCTGCATCTGGAAAAGGTCGGTGCCCGGCTGACCGAGCTTTCCGACGAGCAGGCCGCCTATATCGGCGTCACGCCGCAGGGTCCCTTCAAATCCGACCATTACCGGTACTGATCTCATGACCGAATATTCGCTGTTCACCTCGGAATCCGTGTCCGAGGGCCATCCTGACAAGATTGCCGACCAGATCTCGGACGCGATCCTCGACGCGATCCTCAAGGACGACGCGCGGGCGCGCGTTGCCTGCGAGACGATGGTCAAGACCGGCGTGGCGATCATCTCGGGCGAGATCACCACCACCGCCTGGGTCGATCTCGAGCGGATCGTACGCGATGTCATCAACGACATCGGCTATACCAGCAGCGAGGTCGGCTTCGACGGCGCGACCTGCTCGGTCATCAACATCATCGGCAAGCAATCGCCCGAGATCAATCAGGGCGTCGATCGCGAAGCGCTTGAAGATCAGGGCGCTGGCGATCAGGGCCTGATGTTCGGCTATGCCAGCGACGAGACCGACGTCCTGATGCCCGCACCGATCACCTATGCCCATCGCCTGGTCGAGCAGCAATCGAAAGTCCGCCGCGACGGCACCCTGTCGTGGCTGCGGCCTGATGCGAAATCACAGGTGACGCTGCGCTATGGCGAGGATGGCAAACCGGTCGCCGTGGACGCGGTGGTCCTGTCCACTCAGCACAGCCCGGACATTTCGCTGAACGATCTGGAAGAAGCCGTTCGCGAAGAGATCATCAAGCCGGTCCTGCCCGACAACTGGATGAGCGGCGACACCAAGGTCTACATCAACCCGACGGGCAAGTTCGTCATCGGCGGTCCGGTCGGCGATTGCGGCCTGACCGGTCGCAAGATCATCGTCGACAGCTATGGCGGCATGGCGCGACACGGCGGCGGCGCGTTTTCCGGCAAGGACCCGTCCAAGGTCGACCGCTCGGCCGCCTATGCGGGTCGCTGGGTTGCCAAGAACATCGTCGCGGCCGGATTGGCACAGCGCTGCGAGATCCAGATCAGTTATGCGATCGGCGTCGCGCAACCGACATCCATCAGCCTCAACACCTTCGGCACGGAAACCGTCCCGGTCGAAAAGATCGTGGCCGCCGTGCGCGAGGTCTTTGACCTGCGCCCCTTCGCGATCATTCGCGACCTGGACCTGCTTCACCCGATCTATCGCCCGACCGCGAGCTATGGCCATTTCGGGCGCGAGCCCTATGCGCTGGCCGGCGCAACGGCGTTCAGCTGGGAGCAGACCGACAAGGCCGAGGCGCTGAAGGGCGCAATCACCTGACAATGGACGGGCAGCGGCGAAAGCCCTGCCCGCACCCCCCGCTAGGCACTTGACCTGCCTAGCAGTTCGGTCATCTCCTTGACGGATGAAGGATCGTAGCGATCAACCTGGCCTGCCGCTGCCAACACCCCGCAAACAGGGGCCTTTCGCTGCCCTTCGATCGTCTTTTCTGGCCGGTCTGGTCGTCATCGCGCCCATCGGCATCACCGTCTGGCTGATCTGGACGCTGACCGGTTGGATCGACAGCTGGGTGCTGCCGATGGTGCCCTACCGTTTCCGCCCCGAACATTATATCGGCATCAATCTTCGCGGCGTCGGCGTCGTCTTCTTCCTGCTGTTCACGGTGGTGATCGGCTGGCTCGCGAAGGGATATGTGGGCCGATCCCTGCTGCGCCTCGGCGAACAGATCGTCGACCGCATGCCGATCGTCCGCAGCATCTATGGCGGGCTGAAGCAGATCGCCGAGACGGTCCTGTCGGAAAAGGAAGCTCGGTTCGATCGCGCCTGCCTGATCGAGTATCCGCGGCGTGGGCTCTGGGCCGTGGGCTTTGTCGCGGGCCCTGCCAAGGGCGAAGTCGGCCGGCAGGTGCCAGGCGACATGATGGCTGTGTTTCTTCCGACAACGCCCAACCCAACCTCGGGCTTTCTGCTCTTCATTCCTGAAAGTGACGTTCATTTCCTGAACATGACAGTCGAGGACGCGGCCAAGCTGATCATCAGTGCCGGACTCGTCTATCCGGGCCGCCCCGACCTGTCGCTTCAGGAAAACATCGACGGCAAATCGACAGTGTCGTGATCGTTTAAAGCATCGGCGTGATCGGTCAGGAATTGCTCTGCCGCCGCCTGCCCTGCCGCCTTCATCCGCGAAAGCAGCCCCGGATCAGGCATCAGCTTGGTGCGCGCGGTAAGCGAATTCATCAGCGTGTCGTCAAGGATCATGTGGACCAGCACGTTCTTCATCGGACGCCCTTGCAGCCGGTCTTCGGCGTAGAGGCGCTTGACGAAGTTGATGGCCCTCAACTCACGCAGGAGCGATGAGTTGAAGCTGATCTCGTTCATCCGGTCCTGGATGTCGGCGGGCGTCTTCGGGACCTCGCTGCGCATCATCGGATTGATGTTCACGATGACGATGTCGCGCGGCAGGTCCTGATCGAACAAAGGAAACAGCGCAGGATTGCCCGAATAGCCGCCGTCCCAGTAGGCTTCACGTTTGCCCGTCGCAGGATCGTCGGTTTCGACCGCGCGAAACAGTGTAGGCAGGCAGGCGGAGGCGAGAAGCGCCTCGCAGGTGATCTCGTCGTTGGCGAAGATGCGGACCCGTCCCGTCCTGACATTGGTTGCCGTCACGAAGAAACGCGGCCCGCGGCTGGCCGCAAACCGTGGATGCGGAAGGGCGCGGAGGATCGGGTCCAGCGGATTGCTGTAAAGCGGACCGTAATCGTAGGGGCTGAAGATACGGGTCAGCCCATCCATCCAGGCAAAGGGCGAGAACAGTTCGGTCAGTCGGTCCAGTCCGCGTGGCACGGGCATCAGCGAATGCATCCAGCGAACCATGCGGTTGTCGCTGACGCGTCCGACTTCGGCCCAGATATGGTCCAGGTTGTCTCGTGCCGCCAGACGACCCGGGATACCGCCGATCGCCAGACCCGCCTTCAACGCTGCTCCATTCAGCGCCCCGGCAGAGGTGCCGCTGATCCCGTCGATCCGCAGCCAGCGCTCGTCCAGCAAACGGTCCAGCACGCCCCAGGCAAAGGCGCCGTGCGCGCCACCGCCCTGCAGCGCCAGATTGATGCGTTTCTCTTCCAGATCGTGCCCCTAAGGCTGTTTGCACCTGCAGCATAGCAAAGCGGACGGACGTGAAACAGATGGGAGTATTGGCAAGGCCATCGGAAGCGGTAAGGATGCCGCCCGAGCAGAGGAGATTAGCCCCATGACCAACCCGACCGAGACCGATCAGGACGCCGAAACCCGTCTGCGCAACGCGCTTGGGGGTGTCACCACGGCCACCCTGACGACGGTCTTGCTGAAGAAGGGTTTGCGCAATGTCTGGCTGCGCGGCGCACGTCCGCTGCGGCCCGGCCAGCCCCGCATTGTCGGTCGTGCCTTCACCCTTCGCTTCGTTCCCGCGCGCGAGGATCTGGCGACCCCCGCCAGCTGGGCCTCGCCGATCTCGACCAGAGCCGCGATCGAGGCGATGCCCGAGGGCTGCGTCGCCGTGGTGGACGCGATGGGCGTCAGCGACGCTGGCATCTTCGGCGACATCCTTTGCGCTCGGATGCACAAGCGCGGCGTCGCCGCGCTGGTGACCGATGGTGTCGTGCGGGACGTGGCCGGGGTTCTTGGCACCGACCTACCCGTCTGGTGCAGCGGCGTCGCTGCCCCGCCTTCGGTCGCGGGGCTGACGTTCGTGGCGTGGGAACAGCCCATCGGCTGCGGTGGCGTTGCTGTATTCCCGGGCGACATGATCGTCATCGACGACGACGGCGCCGTCCTGATTCCCGCTGCGATGGTCGAGGAGGTGACTGCAGAATCCGTCGAGCAGGAACGGATGGAAGGCTGGATCATGGGCGAAGTCGAGGCCGGTCATGCGCTCCCTGGCCTCTATCCGATGAATGACGAGACCCGCGCGCGGTATGATGCCTTCCGCAACGGAAAAGCGTGACGGTATCGGACTTGCACAGGCGCTTGTATTAGCAAGCTCTTACAACAGCCTGTGTCGGTTAATAGTTTTCGGCTTCCGATTGCATTTGCCTTGGATTTCCGCCGGCGCACGCGCTTCATTCAGAGGGGGGCCGGTCGGAGTACGTCAACTGATTTTGTTTTATTTGCCTTATAAGTCATTTCGGCTAACATGGAATGCGTAGATTGGTCCTCGATGTTCAGCGTCTGACCTTTTGAGGCGGTTCCGCGATGTCGCCGCGGTGTTGAAGATTGCTGCTTGGTCGCTTGCATTCCTTCACTCCAGCGAGAGGCTCGACGATGCCCTATTATACCGCTCTGCCCACCGGATTTATTACTCTGGACGTCGACGGCGATCCGGTTGTCGATACGAATACGAATTATTTGCTCAACACATTCGGTAATAGCGACGAGTTCGACGACTATGACGTTCCTGGCGATCAGGGCACGGGCGTCACAGTCAATCAGGGTGATCCGCTAACATTGGTCGACTCTGACGGCACCGATGGCGGCACTGACCCAAGTCAAGCCAACGTGCCGGGGACCTATCTCGGCGATGTCGTACTCGCGAACCTCAATCCCATCGTACTTGCCGGAATTACCGTGACCCTGGACCCGGTTCAGGGCGATCTGATTCAAGGTGACAATGGCGTATTCTACATGGTGACAGATGAGCCGCTGGTCCAAAACGGTATCGCTTCGCCGCAGCTGGGCCTTACGGTAAGAATTCCCGGGGTTCCGCCGCTGACACCGCCGCAGACCTTGAACCTTGATTTGGGCGCGCTCTCCGGGAACCCTTTGACCGCAGGGATCGCCGCAGGCGTACAGACGGCGCTCAACACCGCCATCATCACACTGGACGCTGACGGCACCGGCACGATCACCGTCGATGACGCACTGCCCTGCTTCACGGCTGGAACGATGATCGCGACGGCCGATGGTCCCCGTGCGGTTGACGAGTTGAAGGCCGGCGATATGGTCGTGACCAAGGACCGCGGCCTGCAGCCGATCCGCTGGATCGGCTCGCGCAAGCTGACCACACGGATGCTGGCGGCGAATCCCGGCATCCGGCCGATCCGGATCGCTGCGGGCGCCCTAGGTCACGGCAAGCCCGAGCGAGAACTTCTCGTTTCGCCCCAGCATCGCATCCTCGTCAATTCGAAGATCGCGATCAATATGTTCGGCACGTCGGAGGTGCTGGTCGCGGCAAAGCAGTTGCTCAGCCTGGACGGTGTCGATTACGCCACCGACCTGCAAGAGGTCGAGTATGTTCATTTCATGTTCGACACGCACGAAGTCGTTGTCTCGAACGGCGCGGAATCGGAGAGCCTCTATGCCGGGCCCCAAGCGCTGAAATCGCTCGACACCAATGCGCTGCGCGAACTTGTGGCGATCTTTCCCGAACTGGGTCAGCACACTCTGCAGCGCCGGCCTGCCGGTGCTCGGCGTCTTCTGACCGGCCGCGAAGGGCGCAAGCTGGCACAGCGGCACGCGACCAAGAAGCGTGAGCTCTTGGAGCTGCAACCCTGATCGCAGTCGCAGGATAACACACTCCCGCAGCGTCGGCTGCGGGAGTTTCTTTTGCGGCAAGGCAATGAAGGTCGGCCTCAGCCCCCTTCGATCAGCGCCAGCGGAACCTCGTATTCGACAGTTCCGTCGATGATCACGATCCAAGTGTCTCCTTGCAGCGCTGCCTCGGCTTCGCGGTTGGTCGCGTTGACATAGGGCTCGCCCGTCGCCGCATCCTTCATGAAGTTCATCGTGAACTGTTCGCCGTCGGGCCCTTCGACCGTGATCGACGCCTGCCCGTCCTCCATCCTCGCCGCACCGGCGGGACATTGCCCCCTGGGCTGCCCCGGTGCACCACAGGGGACCAAAGCCGACGCGTCGTAATCGTCGGTGGTGAACGGCGCGGTCGGGTTTTGGGAATCGGAGTCGGCCGCGCCGCGCTGCCAGTAGACGTAAATCGATCGATCAGGCAGCCGAAAGATCAGGCCTTGGTCGCCCAGCCCGCTTTGGCGAAAGACGCGCCGCCCCGAGGGATCGAGAAAATTCCCTGGATAGCCGGGCTCGGGTGCCAGGTCGAAGCTCGTTCCGTCATCCAGCGCAATGGTCACGCGGCCCTGAGCCTGCGAAAAGGTGCAATCGCCCGATCGCGATGCCTTGTCCTCACCGGGCGGGTAGATGTCGCAACGGGCCGTGGCACTATCCGCAGCGGCCGACAAGGGCGCAAACGCCAGAACGAAAAGCAGAAGGGACAGACGCATGACCGAAACTCCCTATGGCTGGAAGATCAGTCTAGCATGATCCCGTGCAGCCAGTCGATCAGTCGCCCGCCTGCGCGTCGGCCCGGCTTTTCCCGGCCACGTCCAGCGCCAGCGTCGCGGCCATGAAGGCGTCGAGATCGCCATCCAGCACGCCCTGCGTATCGCTGGTCTCATGGCTGGTGCGCAGGTCCTTCACCATTTGATAGGGCTGCAGTACGTAGGACCGGATCTGATTGCCCCAGCCGGCATCACCCTTGGCATCATGCTGGGCGCTGATCTCGGCGTTCCGCCGGTCCAGCTCCATCTGATACAGCCGCGATTTCAGCGCCGCCATCGCGTTGGCGCGGTTCTGGTGCTGCGACTTTTCCGAAGACGTCACGACGATCCCGGTCGGCAGGTGTGTGATCCGCACGGCCGAGTCGGTGGTGTTGACGTGCTGCCCGCCCGCGCCCGATGAGCGGTAGGTGTCGATTCGGATCTCGTTGTCCGGTACGGTGATCTCGATGTTGTCGTCGACGACCGGATAGACCCAGACCGATGAGAACGAGGTATGGCGCCGCGCCGCGCTGTCATAGGGGCTGATCCGGACCAGCCGATGGACGCCGCTTTCCGACTTCAGCCAGCCATAGGCGTTGTGTCCGCTGATCTTGTAGGCGGCACTGCGGATTCCAGCCTCTTCACCCGCGCTTTCGGCGACGAGTTCGACGTCGAAGCCCTTCTTTTCGGCCCAGCGGACATACATCCGTGCCAGCATCGATGCCCAGTCACAGCTTTCCGTGCCGCCCGCGCCCGCGTTGATTTCCAGAAATGTGTCGTTGCCGTCGGCCTCGCCGTTCAGCAGCGCCTCAAGCTCTTTCTGCGCTGCATCGGCGGCCAGCGCCTTCAGGTTCGCCTCTGCCTCGGCGACCAGCTCGGCGTCGCCTTCCTCGCCTGCAAGCTCGACCATCTCGGCGTTGGCATCCAGATCGGCCTCGATGCGGCGATAGGTATCGACCGCGTCTGCCAATGCCTGACGATCGCGCATCAGCTTTTGCGCCCGGGTCGGATCGGACCACAGATCGCCGTCCTCGATCATCGCGTTAAGCTCTTCCAGGCGGTGCGGTGCGGTCTGCCAGTCCATCCGCTGACCCAGCAAGGTCAGGGACTTGCGGATCGCCTCGATCGTGGCCTGCGTTTCTGCGCGCATCGACGGATTTCCTTGAATGGCGTGGAAACGGCTAGATAACGTGCAAGCCACCCTGTCACAAGGCCGCGCGTTGCGAGGCTAGACGTCGCCTGATAGCCGTCGCCGAACCGCCCTCTTCGGAGTTCCCATGCCGTCCGACTTTCTCGATACGCTGATCGATCCGCTGGATTCCATGTCACTTGCGACCGCCGCCGGTCGGATGGTCGCGGCGATGCTGATGGGGGCGCTTATCGGGTGGGAGCGTGAGGTGAAGCACCGCGACGCCGGGTTGCGAACGCACATGCTGATCTCGCTCGCAGCATCGCTTTTCACGCTGGTGGCCATGGAGTTGACGAGCTTCCACGCCGATCCGGACGCACCGCTGCGCTTCGACCCGTTGCGCCTGATCGAAGCCGTCACCGCAGGTGTCGCTTTCCTTGCCGCAGGGTCGATCATCATCAACGGCACGAATGTCCGCGGCGTCACCACGGGCGCGTCGATGTGGTTGTGCGGGGCAATCGGCCTTTGCTGCGGGACCGGCGACATCGTTCTGGCGACGATGGCGACGATCCTTGCGCTGATCATCCTCTGGGTCATCAGGTTGTCGATCAAACCGATCGCCAGATCCATGAATGAGGACAGCGACAAGCCGTGAGAGCGCGGTTACCGCTTAGTAAAGCCCGCCAGATGACAGGGTCCCGAAGTCTGCCTGTTTCGGGATCACCTTCTGCTGGCCTGTCGATGTCGTGACCGAAACAGACGCGTTGGACGAACCGTCCGCCTGCCAGGGCAGAGTAACATTCGTATCGCCAAAGCCAGCAACGACATAGGGCGACAGCCAGTCGGGGTCGGTTCCGTCGCGGAAATATTCTGCGATCACGTTGGCGCCGCTGGCATCATCGCTCAGTCGCTGGCCGGTGAAACGGTCGATCTTGACCCAGTGCCCACCCGGCGGGACAGCGAAGTCGGTGCCCCCGTATTTCTCGACCGCCTTCTTCATGAAGGCGTTGAACACGGGCACGCACAGCGTGCCGCCGAAAGCGTTCCGGCCAAGCGTGCGCGGCTGATCATAGCCCAGATAGCAGCCCGCGACGATGTTGCTGGAGTAACCGATGAACCAGACGTCCTTGGCGTCGTTCGTGGTCCCGGTCTTGCCCGCGATCGGCACCGGCAAGTTCACGCCTGAGCCCGAGCCGCGCTTGACCACGCCTTCCATCATCGAGGTCAGCTGATAGGCGGTGACGGCATCCATCACCCGCTCGCGGTTGCTGTCGATCACCGGGCCTTCGCCGGCGGGTAGCGCCTGCTGGCCGCAGGTCTCGCAGACCCGCTTGTCGTGGCGATAGATCGTGCGCCCGCGACGGTCTTGCACGCGGTCGACCAGCGTCGGCTCGACCCGCTCGCCGCCATTGGCGAACATTGCGTACGCCGCGACCATCTTGAACAACGTGGTTTCCTGCGCGCCGAGCGCGTTGGCCAGGAACGGCTGCAACTGGTCGTAGACGCCGAACTTCTCGGCATATTGCGCCACCAGATCCATGCCGATGTCCTGCGCGATACGGATCGTCATCAGGTTGCGCGACATCTCGATCCCGGTCCGCAGGGGCGTCGGACCATAGGTCTGCCCACTCGAATTCTTCGGCTCCCACAGGCCCGCGGGGGTGTTGATGCGGATCGGTTCGTCCACCACGATCGTCGCGGGCGTGTAGTTGTTGTCGAGCGCGGCCGCATAGACGAACGGCTTGAAGCTCGACCCCGGCTGGCGCAGGGCCTGTGTCGCGCGGTTGAAGACCGAGGACTGGTAGGAAAATCCGCCCTGCATCGCCATGACGCGGCCGGTGTTCACGTCCATCGCCATGAAGCCGCCCTGGATCTGCGGCACCTGCCGCAGCGTCCAGCGGATGAAGCTGCCGTCGCTGTCGCTGGTCATCGCGCGGACCAGGACGACATCGCCCGGCTGGACCAGATCGCCAGCGACCTGAGCGCGCGGGCCGAGGCTGCCGTCGCTGTTGCGCTTCCTTGCCCATTGCACATCCTGGGCGGGAACCCAGTGGCCGTCGCTGTCTTCCTCGATCCCCTCGATGCCGATGCGCGCGCTGCCCTCGCCCAGCGAGAGCACGACCGCCGGATACCAGCCCGGAACGTCGCGCGGCACCTCGGCCTGATACAGCGCCTCGCGCCATTCCATCTGGTCGTCCAGAACCTCGGCGGGCACGGTGACGCCGGTACCGCGCCAGACGCCGATGCCGCGATCGTAATCCTCCAGTGCCTCGCGCAACGCCTCGGCTGCGATGGTCTGCAGCTCTGGCTCGACCGTTGCGCGAATGGTCAGGCCACCGCCGAAGAATTCCTCTTCGCCGAATTCCCGGGACAGTTGGCGGCGGATTTCGTCGGTGAAGTAATCGCGCGGCGGCAGATGGTCCGAAAACGCGGGGAAATCCCCATTCTGAACAGACCGCAACGGCAGCTTCGCCTCGGCCTCGTACGTCGCCTTTTCGATAAAGCCGTTTTGCCACATCTCGCGCAGCACGTAGTTGCGCCGTTCCGTCACGCGCTCTTTCGCGCGAACGGGGTGATAGCGGCTCGGTGCCTGCGGCATCGCAGCCAGCATGGCCGCTTCGTGCGGTGCAAGGTCCGACAGCGGCTTGTTGAAATAGGTCTGAGCGGCGGCCGCCACCCCGAAGCTGTTCTGCCCCAGAAAGATCTCGTTGAGATACAACTCCAGAATCTCGTCCTTGCCCAGTGTCTGTTCCAGCCGCGTGGCGAGGATCAGTTCCTTTACCTTGCGCTCGACGTTCCGGTCGCTCGACAGCAGGAAGTTCTTCATCACCTGCTGGGTGATGGTGGACGCGCCGCGCACTTGCTCGCCGCCCGAGCGTACCGCCTGCACGATGGCCGCTGCGATGCCGCGCGGATCGTATCCCGGATGGTGGTAGAAGTTCTGGTCTTCGGCGCTGATGAACGCTTCTTTCACCAGATCGGGAATTTCCTCAATCGGTACGAAGATCCGGCGTTCCTCGGCAAATTCGTCGATCAGGCGACCTTCACCCGAATAGATGCGGCTGATCGTCTTGGGTGAATACTGCGCCAGCGTCTCATGGCTGGGCAGATCATAGGAATACATCCAGAAGATGGCGCCGATGGTCAGCGCGACAACAACGGCCGCGTTCGTCAGGGCCGAGAAGATGGTCCCGAAGAAGGATAGGATCGCGCGCAGCACCGGATGCCCCTCGTCTTTTGCCCGCCGTCTATACCGGCCAAGGCCCGACGCGTCAAAGCAACCTTGGGTGAGTTGCGGGAATTCGGCGCCTCAGCGCCGCAGAAGGGCGCGACGTGCAGAATCGTCGTTGGCCCAAGCGGCGATGGCGTCGGCGATCGTTCGGGTCATCCGCGCGCGCCAGCCCGGATCGGTCAGCCGCGCCCGGTCGCCGCTGTCGGTCAGAAACCCCAGCTCCAGCAGGACCGACGGGAAATCGGGCGCCTTCAGGACCGAAAAACGGGCGCCTTGGACCGGGCGGCGGTGCATCACGATCCCTTCCAGCGCCATGCGGGAGGTCAGAAACTTGGCAAAGTTCTTGGACCGCGGTTGGGTGTCGGTCCGCGCAACCCCCATCAGGGCCGTCGCCAGCGCATCATCGCGTCCGCCAAGGTCGATCCCGCTCAGAAGATCGTCGCGGTCATGGCGCAGCGCCAGTTGCCGCGCTGCGGAGTCGTCGTCCGTCCCGCTCCAGATATAGACGGCGGCGCCGGCCGCCTGCCCGACCGGCAGCGCGTCGGCATGCAACGAGACGAACAGGTCCGCGCCTGCTTGCCGCGCCGCCGTCATTCGCGCCTCCAACCCGACGAAACTGTCGTCCTCGCGGGTCAGGCTGACATCGATGCCACGCGCGCGCAGGGCCGAGGCGAGGCCCTGCGCAAACTCCAGCACCAGATCGGCCTCGGTCTGACCGTCCGAAATCGCACCAGGGTCGATTCCACCATGGCCTGGATCAAGCACGACCCGAAGGCGGCGATCATCGGGCGGCGGCTCGGGCGTGTCGGCTGGCGCAGGCAGATCGCGCAGCGCGTCGCCAGCCGCACCGATGCGGGGTGCGAAGGCTTCGGGCGCGACGGGCTCAAGCGCGATCTCGATCAGCGGACGGGCAGCGGCCGCGCGCAGGCTGGCACGATCGACGCGGTAGGGACCGGGCAGTTCGGCCACGATGCGCGTCCAGCCGTTGCGCATCCGCCCCCAGCGAAAGCCCGGAAGATGGTCGGCGCCGAACAGCGTGCTTGCCGGATGCCCGCCAAGATCGAGCCCGTCGAGGTCCACGACAAGCCGGGGCGGTCCGTCCAGAAGAAAGACCCGGTAAGGGATCGGACGGCTGACCGACAGACGCAATGTGAAGGGGCGGGCAACATCGCGACCGACCAGTCGCGCGACAGGGTTGGGCGAAGCGCCCATCACGATGGCAGAACCGCCCATGTCGATCTGCGCGGCTGGTGCATCCGCCCGAGCCGCAGCCGACAGCAGCAGGATCAGCCCAAGCAGCGCCGCGATCAGTCCCGGTCTCATCGCCCGGCCATGAAGTCCTGTAGACGCCGCAATCCCTCGGCGATGTCTTCGGTTGCGCGGGCGTAGGAAAAACGCAGCGTACGGCCGCCGCGCGCGGCGTCGAAATCGAGGCCCGGCGTTACCGCGACGCCGGCCTTGTCGAGGATCTCGGCGGCGAAGGCCGCGCTGTCGTCGGTGAGGTCCGAGACGTCGGCATAGACGTAGAAGGCCCCGTCCGGCGGCGCGATCCTGGTGAAGCCTGCTTTGGGCAATCCTTCCAGCATCAAGGCGCGGTTTTTCGCATAGACCGCCAGGTTGGCCTGAGCCTCATCCTCGCAGTCCAGCGCGGCAAGCGCGGCGACCTGGCTCGCATGGGGTGGGCAGATGAAGAAGTTCTGCGCCAGCCGCTCGACCGTGCGCAGATGGCTTTCAGGAACGACCATCCATCCGATCCGCCACCCGGTCATGGAAAAGTACTTGCTGAAGGAATTGATGACGAAGACGTCGTCACTGACTTCCAGCGCGGAATGGGCCCGCTCACCATAGCTGAGGCCGTGATAGATCTCGTCCGAAATCACCGACACGCCCTTGTCAGCCGCTCGATCCAGCAGGGCGCGGAGTGCGTCGAGCGACAGCATCGTGCCGGACGGATTGCCGGGTGAGGCGAGCATCATTCCGTGGACGTCGTCGGGAATCGCGTCGGGACGCGGCTGGTAGCGATCTTCCGGGCGCGTCTCGATCGTCACGGGTTCCAACGACATCGCGCGCATGATCTGACGGTAGCTCGGATAGCCCGGCGCCCCGATCGCGACCTTGTCGCCCGCATCGAACAGCGCCGAAAAGGCCAGAATGAATGCGCCGGACGAACCGGTCGTCACCACGACCCGTGCCGGGTCTAGATCGACGCCGTACCAGCGCCGGTAAAGCCCCGCGATCCCTTGCCGCAGCCGCGGCATGCCAAGTGCGACAGTGTAGCCAAGCGGCTGTTCCAATGCGCGGGCCAGCGCACGGCGCGCGCCCTCTGGCGCCGGGGTGCCGGGCTGACCGACCTCCATGTGGATGATATGACGACCGCCGGCCTCGGCTTTCGCCGCAGCCTCCATCACGTCCATGACGATGAACGGGTCGACCTGCCCGCGCCTCGATTGCCGCATCTGCTGCCCTTCGTTTTTTTTCCTGTCTAGCAAGGGCGCAGGGCAGGCTCCACCGTTTTGCGCCAATCACGCAGCCGTGTCCTTGCCATCGCGACCCGCGCCGCTAAGCTGCGCGGCGACCACGAAAGGATGCCTGATGAAAGCCCTGATCGCCGCCCTTCTGCTCAGCGCCGCTCCGGCGATGGCCTTTGATATCGACGCGATGTCCGATGACGAGAAGGCTGCCTTTGGCGAGGCGGTGCGGGAATACCTGATGGCCAATCCCGAGGTGCTGATCGAGTCGATCGGCGTTCTGGAATCGCGCAACGCCGAGAACGCGGCCGAGAACGACAAGCTTCTGGTCAGCCAGTTCCAGGACGAGATCTTCTCTGACGATCACAGTTGGGTCGGTGGCAATCCGGACGGCGACCTGACCGTGGTCGAGTTCATCGACTATCGCTGCGGGGTCTGCCGACGCTTCAACCAGGAGGTCCACGATCTGGTCGAGGCTGACGGCAACATCCGTCTGGTGATGAAGGAATTTCCGATCCTGGGACAGGACAGCGACAGTTCGGCGCGGTTTGCAGTGGCGGTCAAGCAGGAAGCGGGCGACGAGGCCTACATGAAGGCCCACGACGCGCTGATCACACTGCGCGAACCCGCGACACTGGAAAATCTGAAGGCCATCGCGGTTGATATCGGTGTCGATGCAGAGGCAGTGGTCGCGGCGATGAACACCGAAGCGGTCAGTGAGGTGCTTCGCAAGAACCATCAGTTGGCCGAGAAAATGGCAATTCAGGGCACGCCGACCTTCGTCGTCGGCGACGAATTGCTGCGCGGCGTTCCGCAGGCGGGTCTGACCGCGACCGTGAACGAAATCCGCGCGCGGCAGGAGGGCTGACGCCCTATTCTGCCGCCTCGATCGCTTCGGCTTCCAGTTTCGCGGCGCGTTCCTCGACCAGTCCGACGATGTGATCGATCATCTGGTCGTTGGTCATCTTGTGGGACTGCCGGCCGGCCAGATAGACCATGCCCGCACCTGCGCCGCCACCGGTGAAGCCGATATCGGTCATCAGCGCCTCGCCGGGGCCATTCACGACGCAGCCGATGATCGACAGCGACATCGGCGTCTTGATGTGTTCCAGCCGTTCTTCCAGAACCTCGACCGTCTTGATGACGTCGAAACCCTGCCGGGCGCAGGATGGGCAGGAGATGATCTGCACTCCGCGCGTGCGCAGGCCCAGTGACTTCAGGATCTCGAACCCGACCTTGACCTCTTGCACCGGGTCGGCCGACAAGGACACGCGGATCGTGTCGCCGATGCCCGACCAGAGCAGGTTGCCCAGACCGATCGCCGATTTCACCGTGCCGCCGACGAAGCCGCCGGCTTCGGTGATGCCCAGATGGATCGGCGCGTCCGTCGCATCGGCCAGTTGCTGATAGGCGGCCGCGGCAAGGAACACGTCGCTCGCCTTCACGCTAATTTTGAATTCGTGGAAGTCGTTGTCTTCCAGGATCTTGATGTGGTCGAGGCCGCTTTCGACCATCGCATCGGGGCACGGCTCGCCATACTTTTCCAGCAGGTGACGCTCCAGCGAGCCGGCATTCACGCCGATCCGGATGGAACAGCCATGGTCCTTCGCGGCCTTGATGACTTCGCGGACGCGCGCAGCGTCGCCGATATTGCCGGGATTGATGCGCAGGCAGGCGGCGCCCGCTTCGGCCGCCTCGATCGCGCGCTTGTAGTGGAAATGAATGTCGGCGACGATCGGGACCGGGCTTTCGCGGCAGATCTCGCGCAGTGCGCGCGTCGTGTCCTGATCCGGCGCACTGATGCGCACGATGTCGGCGCCGGCATCAGCCGCTGCGATCACCTGTGCCAGCGTCGCCTTGACGTCGTGGCCGTCGGTGTTGGTCATCGTCTGGACCGAGATCGGGGCGTCGCCCCCGACCGGCACATTGCCGACCATGATCTGGCGCGATTTGCGCCGTTCGATATTGCGCCAGGGACGGATGGGATTGTGGGTCATCGGGACCTCCGGGGTTCACGCCAGCAGATACGCCATCGGCCGACGCGGGACAACCGCACGCGCGATGGCGTGATCGTCACCAGAGGCGCAGACCGACCAGCACGTGGCGAAGCGTCTCGCGCGGAACCATGACCAGCATCGGCCCCTCCATCGTCAGCCGGACCGGGCCGGTCACACGATTGGATGTGCCCCCCGGGCCCGACGGCGCGAAGGAGATCCCCGCGATCGGCCATTCCAACCCCTCGCTGGTGCCTTGTGCCTGCCCCATCGGAAACAGCGAAAAGCGCGTCCCGTCCGGCAGATCCAGCGCCAGCGTGGGGGGACAAACGAAGACCACATCCTCGGCCGCCAGCATGATCGTCGTCGGGGCTGGCATCCGCACCATCACGTTCAGCGCGGCCAGCGTATGGTCCAGCCGGCGTCCATCAAAGCCCACCGCCAGCACGAAGCGTGCCCTAATCCGCGAGAGGCATTTCTGGAAATCGGTGCTGTCCTGTTCGGCGACGTGATGGAGCGCATCGCCCGGCAAGGCCCCGCGCGTATCATTGCCGAGCGAGTCGAAATCGCCGATGACCGCTTCGGGACGATACCCCATCGCCAAGGCCTGATCGGCGCCGCTGTCGGCCGCGACAAGATGCGGCGCGATCGCCAGCGCTTCCGCCAGATCTTCGCGGGTCACCGATCCACCGCCGATCAGCGTGACTCCGCCCTGCGTCCGCAGGACCGGCTCGCTCACCCCTCGTCCTTGCCGACGCCGGTAAAAACCCGCTTGAAGGGCAGGATCCAGATCACGCCAAGAACGACGATCACCAACAGTTCCGCCCACCAGGACAATCGGCCGAAGCGGTCGCCAAGCCAGGCCAGAAGCATCCAGGCGATGACGACGTATCCCGGCAGGCCCAGAACCAGGATGATCAGCGACAGGCGCTTGCGGGTCTTGAGGTCCATCGCCTAGTCCTCGAACGGATCGGTGACCAGGATCGTATCGTCGCGCTCCGGACTGGTCGAGAGCATCGCGACCGGGCATTGGATCAACTCTTCGATCCGGCGGACATATTTGATCGCCTCGGCGGGCAGATCGGCCCAGCTTCGTGCGCCGGCGGTCGATTCCTGCCAGCCCGGCATTTCTTCATAGACAGGGCGGACCTTGGCCTGCACGGCTGCGGCGGTCGGCAGATAATCGTAGGTCTCGCCGTCGATTTCATAGCCTGTGCAGATACGCAGGGTCTCGAACCCGTCCAGCACGTCGAGCTTGGTCAGCGCAATGCCGTTCACGCCGGAAATCGCGCAGGTTTGCCGCACCAGCACCGCGTCGAACCAGCCGCAGCGGCGCTTGCGCCCGGTGACGGTGCCGAATTCGCGGCCGCGTTCGCCCAGCCTCTGGCCGTCGTCATCATGCAGCTCGGTCGGGAACGGCCCTTCGCCCACACGTGTGGTGTAGGCCTTCACGATCCCCAGGACGAAGTCGATCGCACCCGGTCCCATACCGGTGCCGGTCGCTGCTTGCCCCGCGATCACATTCGATGAGGTGACATAGGGGTAGGTGCCGAAATCGGCGTCAAGCAGGCTGCCCTGCGCGCCCTCGAACAGGATGCGCTTTCCCGCGCGCCGCGCCTCGTTCATGGCCTTCCAGACGGGGGCCGCGTATTGCAGGATCTCCGGCGCGATGGCGCGCAGGCTTTCCAGCAAGGCATCGCGATTGATCGGGTCGAGGCCCAGTCCCGCGCGAAGCGCGTTGTGATGGACAAGTGCGCGATCGACGCGAAGCTCGAGCGTGTCGTTGTCGCCCAGATCGGCGACGCGGATCACCCGACGCCCGACCTTGTCCTCGTAGCAGGGACCGATGCCGCGACCGGTGGTGCCGATCCGCGCGACGGAATTCTGCGCCTCGCGCGCGCGGTCCAGTTCACCGTGGAAAGGCAGGATCAGCGGCGTGTTTTCCGCCACCATCAGCGTTTCGGGCGTGATCTCGACACCCTGTTCGCGGATCGCCGCGATCTCCTTGACCAGATGCCAGGGGTCCAGCACGACACCGTTGCCGATGACGGACAGCTTGCCGCCGCGCACCACGCCCGAAGGCAGCGCATTCAGCTTGAAGACCTCGCCACCGATGACCAGCGTATGGCCCGCATTGTGGCCGCCCTGAAACCGCGCAATCACGTCGGCGCGCTCGCTCAGCCAGTCGACGATCTTGCCCTTGCCCTCGTCGCCCCATTGCGCGCCGACCACCACGACATTGGCCATCCTGACTTCCTTCTTCTGGTGCGTGACATGCCGGCCGTCCGTCTAGCCGAAGCGGTGGCGGGGATAAAGGGTCAGCGCGGTAGGACCGCGACAGCGCCCGGAAATGCGGGGGCCGGACCCAGCACCTGCCCGGCAAGCCTGGTCTCACCATCCGCAAAGTCGATACGAAGCCGGATCGCGCCGTCGGGCACAGGCGGATCGCCCTCATCGGCTTCAGCCGCGCTTGCCAGCCCGTTCAGCACGCCGCCAGCCAGCCCCACCGCCATCGGCGGTATCAAGCCGGCATCCGCGGCGGTTCCCAGAAAACCCTCGGCATCGGAGGTGTCTATCAGCAGCGTGCCATCGGTCAGACCGGTCGGTCCGGACCGCAGGTCGCCGCGCAGGATCGCCTGAAGTTCCCCGAAGCGCAGCGTGAGCCCCTGGCTTTGCACGGCCACGGGCGCGACAGGTTGCCGGGTCGCCTCATCACCAAGCCAGAACCCGCGTGCGGGTGCATCTGTCAAATAGAGACGCGCCTTACCCTCGGCCGAGACGGCCTGCGTCAGGATCGGCGGCACCGCAAGACCGAGCATCGTCAGTGCTGCGGGCTGCGCGTTAGCAATCTCCATGGTTATGTCGTAGGCGGCCATGGCGCCGCGCGGCGCCCCGGCGCCTCGCGAGCTCAGCTCGGCGCGGATCGAAGCAGGACCAAGCGCCGGCTGACCATCGAGCGACAGGCTGGTGAGGGAGATCGAAGCGTCGTGCAGCGCGAAGCCGCTTAGCGGTGCGTAGTGGACGTAACCCTTGGCATCGGGCAGTTCCACCTCGACCACACGCTCCGGAAGCGTGATCTCGGCCTCGGTCGAAGGCCGTGCCCATATCTTCTGCGGACGCCATGGCGCCGCCCAAAGGTCGATCGACCCGAGCGTCAGCTCCCCACCCTGCCCTTCGATCAGCGGCTTTTCGACTCTGACGCCGAAGCGCGACGGCTCGCGCAGCGGCGTGACTTCCGCAGCAGCCACTGATGGATCATCCTCGACCCCGCGCGCGATCTGGCGCGCCAGCCAGGTTTCGCCACCGAGCCAGGCAGCGACCACGAGGATCGCAAGAATAATCAGCACAGACAGAAGTCTTCGCAAGAAAGTCAGCCCCGCAGCCCTTGGAACGGCGGACATGCTGGCGTAATTTGGAGGCGTGCGAAAGGGCGAAGGCATGCAGACGGTTTCCTGGGTATTCGGATACGGCTCCCTGATGTGGGATCCCGGCTTCGACCCTGCCGAGACGGTCGTGGCGCGTCTGGACGGTTACTCGCGCAGCTTCTGCATGCGGTCGATCCAGTATCGCGGCACGCCCGAGACCCCGGGCCTGGTCCTCGCGCTGGATGCCGAACCGGACGCCCATTGCACCGGTCTGGCGCTGCGGATCCCGGATGGCCAGCACGATGAGGTTCGCGCCTATCTTCTGGACCGTGAAATGACGCACAACGCTTATGTCGAAACGATCGTGGATGTCGCTCTGTCGGACGGACGCAGCGTTTCGGCGCTGACCTACGTGATGCGGCGCGACCACGATCAATACGCAGGCCGTCTGTGCGCGAAGGAACAGGCCGACATCATCTCTCGCGCGCATGGATTGCGCGGCGCCAACGCGGAATATCTGTTCAACACGGCACGACATCTGGCGCAGATCGGCGTGGCCGACCGCGTGATGGACGGCTTGTCGGACGATGTGCGGCGCCTTCTGGGCGACGCCGGCGCCGCGACCGGGACCCGGCAGGGCTGATCCCGACGAAGGCTGCGCTTGGCAAGGATGCGCCGCCCTCCTACACTTCGCCGTGAATGGTTCGCAGGAGCGGAGGGACCCATCGCTTGAGCACGCCGACCGATCCCCCGAACGACGAGATGGGCGCCGCGCGGCCCCACGGCCCGGCCGATCCGGCAACACGGACCAAGCGGCCGCCCCGCATCGTCGCCGCGCGCGCTGCCAGCGCCGCGATCGCCGAGCAGCCGCGCTTCACGCAGCCGGTGCGGCAGGTCGTGATGATGCTGGTTGTGCTGGCCCTGGTCGTCGCGGGCGGCTGGCTGGCCTACGGACGCATCCTGCCGATCTTTCTGGCCAACCGCTGGCTGAACGGACTGATCCTCGCCGTCTTCGTGCTGGGCGTTCTGGCCTGCTTCTGGCAGGTCTGGCAGCTAATCAATTCGGTCAGCTGGATCGAGCGTTTCGCCGCGCGCAGGCGTGCCGCCGCCGAAAAGGGCGTCGCGGCACGAAGCGAAGCGGATGGCGACACCGCCCCGCGCCTTCTGGCACCACTTGCCGCGATGCTGGGCGCACGCGGTCCCGTCGGCGGCGTCATTTCGACCGGGTCGGCCCGATCCATCCTGGAATCCGTCGCCACCCGGATCGAGGAATTGCGCGACATCACGCGCTATCTGGCCAATCTGCTGATCTTCCTTGGCCTTCTGGGGACCTTCTACGGTCTTGCGACCACCATCCCTGCCGTGGTCGAGACGATCCGCGCCCTTGCGCCGACCGAAGGCGAAAGCGGGATCGAGGTCTTCAGCCGGATGATGACCGGGTTGGAGACGCAATTGGGCGGCATGTCCACCGCGTTCTCATCCTCGCTTCTGGGACTTGCCGGTTCGCTCGTCGTGGGCCTGCTGGAACTGTTCGCGACCCACGGCCAGAACCGCTTCTATCGCGAACTGGAAGAATGGATGTCGGGCTTCACCCGCGTCAGCCTTGCCGCGTCGGATGGCGACGGTATGGATCAGGCGGCGATGGGTGGCTTCATCGAGCATCTGGCGACGCAGATGGAGCGGTTGCAGTTGTTTCACGCCGAGCGGGACGCCTTGCGCGACGAGGCGGCGGCGATGGCGGACGAACGTGTCGTGGTCATGGCAGAGGCGATCGAGGCGCTGGCGCGTCAGGTCGAATCGGAACGCGAGGCGACGGTGGCGCGCGCGGTCGGTCTGACCCAGGCGATCAACCGCATGGCTGACGGGCAGGAACGCGTCGTTATGGGGCAGGACCGGATGCTGCGCCTGGCCGAGGACCAATCGGCTGCGGCGCCTAACCGTGCCACGGACCTTGCCGGGATCGAGAGCGCGCTGAACCGCATCGCCACAGATCTGAACGATGGGCGTGCGGAGATGTTGGCCGATCTGCGCGCGGATATCTTGGTTCTGACTCGCGCCGTGCGGGCGCATCGTTTCGGCGATCCGTTCCGCGATGACCTGCTGGACAACCCCGAGGGTCATCCCAAGAACGGCGGCCGCTGAGATGGCACTGAACCGAGGCAGCAACCGGTTCGCGACCAACATCTGGCCGGGTTTCGTCGACGCGATGACGACACTTCTGCTGGTTCTGACTTTCGTTCTGACAATCTTTACCATCATGCAATCGGTGCTTCGCGACCAGATCACCGATCAGGACACGACGATCGCGACTCAGACCGAACAGATCGCCGCGCAGGCCACCGCGATCGAGACGCAAGAGGCACGGCTGTCCCGGCTTGGCGATCAGGTGGCAAGCCTGAGCGCGGCGCTGACCGCTTCGGAAGATCGCGAGACGAGGCTGGAGGCCGACCTGACGTCCGAACGCGCGCGGGCGGATGAACTGGACCAGAACCTCGCCACCGCCGAACAGGAAGCACGGGACCGTGCCGCGCGGATCGCGCGGATGAACCAGGATCTGGAAGCCAGCCAGTCCCAGCTTGCCGCGCGCAATCAGGAACTGAGCGAAGCGCGTTCCCGGCTGACGGATTTCGAGGCCGAGGTGGCGGCGCTGCTGGCGGCGCGAGAGGATGACAGGTCGGCCGCGGCAACGACGCTTGCCGACACACAGGCCCGGCTCGACGCGGCAGAGGATCGCGCCTCGGCCGCGGAGCTCGCCGTCGCCTCGGCGCGCGCCGAGATCGATGCGCAGGCGGAAGCCGCGCGTCTCGCGGCGGCCCGGCGCGAGGCGCTGCAGGCCCTGATCGCCGACCTGCGTGCCCAAGGCTCGGGCGCCGCCGCCGATCAGCGAGCCCTGGCCGCGCAGGCTGCCGAGGCACAGGAGGCGCTGGCCGCGACCGAAGGACGATTGACCGACGCGCAAGCCGCACTTTCTGAAGCGGAAGCGGCGCGATTGACCGAGGCCGAGGCAGCAAGGGCGCTGCGCGAACGGCTTGAAAAAGCCGACAGCGAACTGACCGCGATGACGCTGGCGCTGGAGGAAAGCCGCAGGAAAGCCGAGGAGACGCTGACCTTGCTGGCTGCGGCCGAAAGCGCGCGGGACGATCTTCGCGCCGAAGCCGAAACCGCCACGACCGAGCGCGCCACCGAAGCGCAACGGGATGCTGCCCTGCTCGCGACCGCGCGCGAAGAATTGGCCCAGCAGGAGGAGATGTCGGCGGCCAGCCAGCGCCGGGTCGCGCTGCTGAACGAACAGGTCGCCTCGCTGACGGCGCAGCTGGGATCGTTGCAGGCGGTGCTTGAGACGGCGGGCGACGAACAGCAGGAGGCCGAACTGAAGGTCGCCGAACTGGGCCAACAGCTGAACGCCGCGCTGCTGCGCACGGCCGAGGAACGCCAGCGCAGGCTTGCCCTCGAAGAGGAAGCCCGTGGCGCCGCCGAGGCAGAGGCCCGCGATCTGGCGCGCTACCGTTCCGAATTCTTCGGTCGCCTGTCGCAGATCCTTCAGGGTCGCCAAGGCGTTCAGGTCGTCGGCGACCGTTTTGTCTTCGACAGCGAAGTGTTGTTCCAGCCGGGCGAGGCCAGCCTGTCCGATGCCGGACGCAGCCAGATCGCCAGCGTCGCGGACATGCTGTCCGGTATTGCTTCGGACATCCCGGATGATATCGACTGGATCATCCGTGTCGACGGTCACACCGACGACGTGCCGTTGTCCGGGACCGGCCGCTATCGCGACAACTGGGAGCTTAGCCAGGCCCGTGCGCTGGCAGTGGTCCGCTACATGATCGATGATCTGGACTTCCCTCGCGCGCGGGTCGCGGCCACGGGCTTTGCCGACACGCGCCCGGTCGATCCCGCCGACACGCCCGAGGCGCGGGCAAAGAACCGCCGGATCGAACTGAAGCTGACCGAACGCTAGATTTGGCCGCCGCTTACCGTTGTCTTGGCCCCATCCCGAAACTAGATATCGGTCATGGCGCCTGCACCCCTCAACATGATGAAGCTTTGCGTCGGCTGCGATTCGCCGGACGAGCTTGCGGCCGTTCAGGCGCAGCGCTTCGGTGCCGACCCGGCCCGGCACATCACCCGGATGTGGCCTAAACGCGAAGGCGAGTTGCTGGATGGCGGCTCGATCTATTGGGTCTTCAAGGGTGTGATGATGGCGCGGCAGCGCATCCTGCGCCTGGACGAGCGTATGGGCGACGACGGTATTCGCCGCTGCGCACTGATCCTTGACCGCGACCTGATCCGCACCACCGCCGTACCGCGCCGCCCGTTTCAGGGCTGGCGTTATCTCAAGGGAGACGAGGCGCCGCTGGACCTGCCAAAGGGTCGCGAACGCGAAGAGCCTCTGCCCGCCAAGGTCGCGGCGCAACTGGCCGAAATGGGGCTGATCTAGTCCGGTTCAATCGCGCGGCAGAAGCCGCCGAGCCATGAAGCGGGCCATCATCACCGACAGCAAGATCCGGACAACGTGATGTGCGCTGACATAGACGACCCCCATGTTCAGCGACAGCGCGATCAGCGACATCTCTGCCAGCCCGCCTGGCGCGAAGGCCAAAAAGACGGCCTGTGGAGGCAATTCGACCGTCGCCGACAGGGCCGCTGCGACAGCGGCCGCCAGCACCAGCACCAGGCCGGTATTCATCACGGATAACCGGAAGCCCGCCCATAGATCCTGTCGCGACATGCCCGCGAAGCGGACGCCAAGCGCCGTTCCGATCACGACCTGCGTGGCCGCGATCAGCCAACTTGGTGGCGCACCCTCAACCACGCCGGTCAGATGAAGCGCGCCGGACAACAGGATCGGCCCGGTGATCCATGGTGCGGGAAAGGACAGCCTCAGCGCGGCCAGCGTTCCGACGAGTCCGGCCAGAAGCAGGATCAACAACTGACCCGGCCCGTGCGCGCCGCCCCCGCCCATTACCGCCCCACCGGCCGAGCCGACGGCATGTCCGGTCAGCAGCGTGAAACCCAAAGGCACGAAGACGATCACCAGGATCAGGCGCAGGAATTGTAGGACGGTCAGGATACGGATGTCGGCGCCGCGCTCCGCCCCCATTTCGACCGCCTCGATCAGACCGCCCGGCAATGTCCCGAAAAAGGCCGTCACGCGGTCCAGAGAGCCGACCTTTTCGGTGAGTCGAAAGCAGAGGAAATGAACGGCGGGCACAAACAGGACCAGCGCCAGCAGCGACGTCCACCATTCCGGGATCTCACGCAGGATCGCAGGGGTGAAGTTCGCGCCGATGGCGACGCCGATCACCGGCACGAAGAAGGTCCGCAGCATCGGCCAGACCTGAACAGGATGACCCATCGGCCGCCATCCCGACAGCGCCAGGGCGGCGACGGTCAACAGCGACCCCATCAGCCAGCCCAGCGGAAGGTTCAGCCGATGAGCCACGGCGCCACCCAATCCGGCAAGCGTCAGGGTCAGCGCGATGGTCGGATTGTGAAAGCCCTGCGGCAATCGGATTCGGGGAAACAGCATGACGGTTCTTATGCACCCGCCCGGCCTGCGCGCAACCAGCCTTGACGCCTGACAGGCCAATCGGATAGGCCATTTCCGACGCGGGTGTAGCTCAATGGTAGAGCAGCAGCTTCCCAAGCTGAATACGAGGGTTCGATTCCCTTCACCCGCTCCAGCTTATCCCTGCAATATCAGTAAATTGCGCAAATTCGCTGTGTATCAGCCGCGCATCAAAGATTGATCGATCTCTCGGTGCTCTTCGATCGCAGCCAGAACCGATTTCGCGGCGCGCAATCCAGGTGGCTCGCCGTTTCGGCCAAGCCGGTCCATGGTCACCTTCATTGCAGCGACCTGTGCAGCGCGTCCGGCGCCGTCCTGCAACAGTTCAAGTAAAGGTGGCGCCATCAGGTCGGGCCGGCAACGACGCGCAATGAATTCGGGCACGGCGCGGGTCTCGCTGACCAAATTGACCAACGTCACCGTCGGCGTCTTCACCATCGCGCCGATGATGATCCGGCTGAGCGGCGCCATGTCGTAGCCGATCACCATCGGCACATCGTTCGCTGCCAGATCGAGGCTGACGGTGCCGGATGCCGCCAGCGCCGCGTCGCCCGCCGCGAAAGCCCCGCGACGCGCCTGTGCGTTCTCGACGACGATAGGACTGGTCGGCCAGTTGGCGACCATCGCGCAGACATCGGCCGCAACATGCGCGACCGTCGGGATGGCGACGCGCAAGTCAGGGATCTCTCTGGCGACGCGGTCAAGCGTCGCGCCGAAGCGTGGACCAAGCCGCGCAACCTCTCCGCGACGCGAGCCGGGCAGACACAGGACCAGCGGCGCATCGCCGATGCCGTTCTCGGACCGGAATGCCCGTGCTTCCGAAGGGGTCGCGACCGGCATCGACACGACGGGATGGCCGACGAAATCGCAGGTCATCCCCGCCGCCTCCATGAACGGCGGCTCGAAAGGCAAAAGGGCCAGAACGTGATCGATCACCTGTGCCATCTTCGCCGCGCGTCCGGGCCGCCAGGCCCAGACTGATGGGGCGACGTAATGGATGGTGCGCAGGTTGGGCTTGATCGCGCGGGCGGCGCGAGCGACCCGCAGGCAGAAATCGGGGCTGTCGATGGTGATCAGTGCATCAGGCTCGGCGGCCGCCACCGCCCTGGCGGTCTCGGCGATCCGCCGCTTCAGGTGGAGGTACTTGGGCGCGATCTCCCACAGCCCCATCAGCGACAGTTCCTGCATCGGAAAGCGGCTGCGCAGGCCCTCGCCCTCCATCGCGGGGCCACCGATCCCGTCGAAGGCAGCGTCCGGCCGCAACTCTTTCAATCCGCTCATCAGCGCCGCGCCAAGCGCGTCGCCAGACGGCTCACCGGCGATCAGGAAGAACCTCAACGCGCCCACAGGAACAGGCCGGCCGCCTCGGCGCGGCGAATCGTCTCGTCGCGATCCAGCAAGATGACGCCACCGGCCTGCCAGGCAATCCCGGCCAGTCGCGCCGCGACGGCCTGATCGATCGTGTCCGGTCCGATCGTGGGCAGGTCGACGCGCCGGTCCTGCCCGGCCTTCGGCGCCTTGTAGAATACGCCGCCGCCCGAACCGTGGCGGGCCACGAAGTCCAGCATCGCTTCGGTCCCCGGCAGCGTTTCAAGCGCCAGACACAGACCACGCGCAACAACGACCCCCTGTCCGATATCGAGCGGCCCGGTGCTTTCAAGGATCTCGGATGCGCGCGCGGCATCGGTCTTGTGCTGCGCATCCGGCTCGCCGCAAAGGACACCCATGGCGGGGATCAGGTCGGGTGCGACATCCTGAACACCAACGACGCCAAGGCCGCTTTCCTCGAAGATGTCCAGCAACGCACGCAGCGCCGCGTCATCACCCGACCGGATCGCAGTCAGCATCCGGGGCACCAGTTGCGCGGTTGCCGGATCGAAGGCTTCGGGGTCGAGCTTCGGGCGTTGCACAGCGCCGGCAAAGAGGACGCGCGTCACGCCGATTTCGGCCAGATGGTCCAGAAACGGGATCAGCCGTTCAAGCCGGAAGCTGCCTGCCTTCATCTCGGGCGCAAAACCCTCCAGCGCGAAAACCGGCGCGTCGGGCATCCTGTGGGCGAGGATGAGGGCAAGGCGTCCCTGCCCTGCGATGATCGCTGTCCGGGTCATGCAGGCCGCGGCGTCAGGAACGAGCGGTCGGACGGGCCGAGGATGAAATCCAGCACTTCACGCTCCATTTCGGTCAACTGCCTCTGCTCGGCCGCGCGTTCGCGGGCGGATTCGCGAAACGAACCCTTGCCAAGCGCGCCGACCAGATCGCGCAGCCCGGCGATTTCCGTTCGCGATGCGCCGCGCCTGCGCAGTCCGACCAGGTTCAACCCGTCCAGATGCCCGCGCGGACCCTGAACAAGACCGAAGGGGATCACGTCGGCGGTCACCATCGTGACGGCGCCGATCATCGCCCCGCGTCCGATCCGCACCCATTGATGGACGCCCGACAACCCCCCGACGATCACGTCGTCGCCCAGATGGCAATGCCCCGCGACCGAAGCGTTGTTGACGAGGATCACCCGGTCGCCGATCTGGCAATCATGGGCGACATGGCTGCCGGCCATGTAAAGCCCGTCGTCGCCCACGCGCGTCACGCCGCCGCCACCCCCGGTCCCCGGATTCATCGTGACGTATTCGCGGATGCGGTTTCTTGCGCCGATTTCCAGCCGGACATCCTCGCCGCGGAACTTCAGGTCCTGCGGGATCTCGCCGATCGTGGCAAAGGGAAACACCACCGTCTCTTCGCCGATCGTCGTGTGACCTGTGACGACGACGTGGGACTTCAGGATCACCCGGGGCGCAAGCCTGACCTGCGGACCGACGACGCAGAAAGGGCCGATCTCGCAATCGGCCCCGATCTCCGCCCCGCTCTCGATCACCGCGCTCGGGTGAATCCTCGGTTCAGCCATCGGCCTTCAGGTCCATCATCGCCGCGTATTCCGCCGTGCAGCACAGCTGGCCGTCGACCAGCGCCTTGCCTTCGAACTTCCAGACGCGACCGCCCGGACGCTTGACCGTGCAATGCAGCTCAAGCACATCGCCGGGGACGACCATGCGACGGAACTTGCAGTTGTCGATGGTCATGAAGAACGTGTTCAGCGGCTGATCGATGATCCCCAGCGACACGCCGACGACGATGGCCGAGGTCTGCGCCATCGCCTCGACAATGGTCACGCCCGGCATGATCGGCATATCCGGGAAATGTCCCTGAAAGTGCGGCTCGTTGGCGGTGACGTTCTTGATCCCGACGGCCCCCTCGTAGGGCACGATGTCGCGCACCTTGTCGATCAGCAGGAACGGGTAGCGGTGGGGGATGATCCGCTTGATGAGGCTCAGATCGGCCTCGGAGACGGGGGTGGATTCCGGCTGGGTATCGGCCATCTGGCTTCCTTGCGACCATGTTTATGACGGGTTAGCAACGGCTTCCCCGCTTGGCAAGCTGCCCGAACCGCAGTCAGCGCCTCAGCCGCGCGCGATGCGCCGACCTTCGCTGAGCCACCCTGCGAGGATCAGACCTGCGATCAGCGCCAGCCACGCCCAGCCGGGCAGGATCGGCCGCCGCGAGAGGCCGGTGACGGTCGACGCCTCGCGCGGAGTGATCCCGATCCAGTCACCGCCGACGCCGCGACCGAAAGCCTGCCGCCCCTCTCGCACCGAACGGACAGAGGGGATGCCTTCAGAAAGCCGCAGCACCGCGCCGCCGGTCGCCTCCGACAGCGGCCCGAGCGTCGCGTCGCTGGCCACGGTCGTCTCGAACTCTCGCGGCGCCGCTGGACCAAGGGCAAGGACGCGGTTGATCGTTTCGCCGTCACGCAGGCGATAAAGGCCGGGTTCGGGCGCGGTCCAGTCGGCGGTGAAGCGTCCCGGCGCCGCTTCCTCCATCGGCAAAGTCAGGCTGTAATCGTCAGGGCCGGTGATCTCCAACGGGCCGGCGCTGTCCTGCATCGTACGCCGCGTCAGCCGGACGGTCAGCCCCGCGCCGACATCAGCCTCCAGCGCCTCTTCCTCCAGCTCCGGCTCCTTCATCGACCAATGCGCGATGCGGCGCAGCAATTCTAACTGTGGGCCGCCACCTTCGAAACCACGGCCCCAAAGCCAGACCTGATCCGAGGTCAACTGCGCCACACGACCCTCGCCCACGCGGTCCAGAACCAGCAGCGGCAAACCGTCGGCGCCGGTCATCACCACCTCGCCCTCACGGGGATCAACCTCGGCCATGCGCAGCCAGCGGCCCCAGGTCGGTGCATCCTGAACCTCTGCGTCCGGAGGCGGCGGTGCGCCCGGCAGATCGGCGGTGACAGGGTGCCGCCGCCCTTGATCCGTCAGTTCGGGCAGGAACGGCGCGTCCACCACCCGACCGGTCGGCTGCGCCGGCAGGATCCGCCCCAGCGGCGACAGGTTCAGGCTTTCCACGCTCGCCATCTCGGGACCCGCCGCGACCAGCACCGCACCGCCATCCTCGACATAACGGGCGATGTTGTCGAAATACGTCGGCGGCAGGATGCCCCGGACGCGGTAGCGGTCGAAGATGATCAAGTCGAAATCGTCGATCCGCTCCATGAACAATTCGCGGGTCGGAAAGGCGATCAACGACAATTCGGTAACCGGAACGCCATCGGACTTGTCTGGCGGACGCAGGATGGTGAAGTGAATCAAATCCACCGCCGCGTCCGATTTCAGCAGGTTGCGCCAGGTTCGCTCGCCCGCGTGCGGCTCTCCCGAGACCAGCAGCACGCGCAGCCTGTCGCGCACCCCGGTGATGGTCACGGCGGCGGCGTTGTTGCGGTCGGTCAATTCCGGCTCGCCGTCCGTTTCGGGGGCGTCAAAGCCGATTTGCACGACGTTCTGCCCCGCATGGGTCAAGGTGATCGGCACGTCCAGCGGCACGCCGGGCGGCACCGCGAGAACCTGCTCGTCCTCTCCATCGACCGAGATGCGCAAGCTGGCCGGCCGCCCGGCAACGTCGTCGGGGACCGCACCCTGATCCTCGATCCGAACGCGCAGGATCACGGTCTGATCGATCAGACCGAAGGCCGGCGCCTCTTCGATCGCTAACCGCCGGTCCCAATCCTCTGCCCGTCCGGTCAGCAGGGTATGGACCGGCGCAGGGGCGTCCTGCGGGATCAAGGCCGGATCGTGCGCCTGGCCGTCGGTCACGGCGACGATGCCGGCGACGCGATTTTCCGGTTCAGCCGCAATCGCGCGTTCCAGCGCGTCGCCCAGAAGCGTGCCTTCCTCGGCATCGCCGACCGTCACGCGGCGCAATTCGGTATTGGGCAGCGCAGCAATCTCACGCTCCAGCGCAGCGATGGCCTCGTCTGTCTGATCGGAGCGACCTGGCAAAGACTGGCTAGCGCTGCGATCGTCGAGCAGGATCACGATGTCGGACAGACCGGCGCGCGTCGCCAGTTCCAGCGCAGGTCCGGCCAGAGCGGCCGCGGCGGCAAGTCCGGCCAGCCCCCGCCATGCCCAGCCCTTGAGCTTACGCCAAAGCGCGAAGCCCGCGACCAGCAACGCGACCGCGGTCAGCGCGCCGATCATCCACCACGGCAGCATCGGATCGAAGCGAAGGCTGCCGGTCATGGCATCACCTCGATCTCTCCGCTTTCCTCGCGCAGGCGATCAAGCAACGCGGGCACGTGAACCTGGTCGGATTTGTAGTTACCCGTCAGCACATACATGATCAGGTTGATGCCAAAGCGGAACGCCATCTCGCGTTGCCGCTCGCCCTCGAACCCGCGACCGACGGGTAGAACAGGCACGCCGCTTTCATCCAGCGCCCAGGCCGCGGCCCAGGAATTCGCCCCGATCACGACCGGACTGACGCCATCGTTCAGCGTGCGGAAGGGCTGCCCTTCCAACCGTTCGGCGCCTGCTGGCGGCGCTTCGGCCCAGACGGGATTGCCCTGCCAGCGGCCGGGAAAATCCTCGAGCAGATAGAAGCTGCGGGTCAGGACGTGATCGTCGGGGATCGGCGCCAGCGGCGGGACGTCCAGCGGTGCGGCCAAGGCCTGCAAGGTACCGCTCATATCTGGACCGCCGACACCGGCAAGATCACCATCGCGCGTGTCGAAGAGGATCATTCCGCCCGAGCGCAGGAAATGGTTCAGCCGCACATAGGCCTGCGGCGAAGGAGTGGGCTGACCTTCGGTCACCGGCCAGTAGAGAAAGGTCAGCACCGACAGATCGGCGGTGTCGAGATCGATCGCGACAGGCGCACCCGGCTCGACCGATGTGCGTAGCGACATCACCCGCGCAAGTCCTGACAGGCCCTGTTCGGAAAGAAGGTCTACGTCCTCCTCGCCGGTCAGCACGTAGGCCAGTGCGACCTCATCGGCGGCCCGGATCGTTTCCTCGTCGATCTCGGTCGGCGTCGCTTGAGCCTGTGCGCCCGGTGCAGGCATCATCAGGATCAGGGCACCAACCACCATCGCGGCGGTCGCACCGCGCCGTACGCGCATTCCGCGCGCCAACAACGCAGAGGCCAAAGCATCAAGCGCCAGCAGCAGCACCGCGATAACGATCAGCGGCGGCTTGAGATCCCGTCCGGGTGCGGAAGCCGCCTCCTCGATCACGGCACCGGGCCACGTCGCCAGGACCAGCGGGCCCCCAGCGTTCAGCGCCTGCTGCCGTTCGCCAGCGCGATAGAGGCCCGCAGGCTGGCCCGGCCCCGGGCCAAGCGCCAGATCGCCGCCCAAGACGGGAGCCAGATCATCGGCATTTTGCGTGCGACCGTAGCCATCCAGAACCAACTCGGGCGTCCAGAAAGATTGCTCGCGATCGGTTGCCTGTGCCTCATCGGGAACGCTGGCTCGAGCGCTGGCGACGAGCCGGTCCAGCATCTCGACGAAAAGGCCCGAGATCGGGAGGTTCGACCATTCGGCATTGGCGGTGACGTGGAAAAGGACCACCTGACCCTGCCCGCGCTCGGCCCGCGTGATCAGCGGCGTGTTGTCTGTCAGCGAGGCGATGGTCCGGCTCGACAGGTCGGGCGCAGGTTCTGCCATCAGCTGTGCGCGGATCGCCACGTCCTCGGGCGCTGCAAGACCGGCGAACAGGCCGTCACCCGAAAATTCGGCCAGCCCGCGTGGATCGCCCCAGCTCAGCGCGCCACCGATATCGCGCCCACCGGGACGCAGACGGACCGGCAGTAGCGGATCATCGGCAAGCCGATCCGATGCCGCCATGCGCGGTCCGGCGAAGCGGATCAGCATGCCGCCATCCTCGACCCAGGCGGCAAGCTGGTCGGTTTCGGGCATCCCGATCTGATCCGCCAGCACGATCACGTCGGGTGCGGTGTTCAGCACGTCGCCCAGACCACCTTCGACCACGTCGGATGTCGGTTCCAGCGCCTGGCGCAGATAATGCAGCGGCGACAGCAATTGCTGGCCTTCGGCCGCGCTGTCCTGATCGCCGACAAGTCCGACCTTGCGCCGCCGTACGCGATCATCGGCCAGCACGACGCCACCGGCATGTGCCTCGCCCTCGATCTGGAAGCGGGTGATGCGGTTGCGTAACTCCGGCGGCAGGTCGATCGCGACGGGATGGCGGGTGATGCCGCCTTCGGTCACGGGATCGCCTGGGGTCAGCTTGGCCAGTTCACGCTCGATCCCTTGAGGGTCCGGCCCGATGGCCAGGATTGCGCGCGGCAACGCGTCGGTGCCGTGCAGCGTCAGCGATGGCGTGTCACCTTCGGCAAGGCTCAGCGCGGTGATCGGTCGTCCGGGCGGAACAACAGTCACGGGACCGCGCTCACTGAGGGCCGACAGCCATGCGGCGCGGTTTTCACCGTCGAGCCCGTCCGCGACCCACAAGGTCGAAAGCGGACCTTCGGGAACATCGACCAAGGCACCAGCGGGATCGTCGGGCAGACGTGAGGTCCATGCCTGTGGTGCGGCGCCATTCAGTCCCGCGATCAGCCGGTCGGCGGCCTCGAAGGCAAGCGGCCCATCCGCGCCCTGCCCGTCCGCCATCAACAGCGCTGTCGGCCGCCCGGCGGCAGCCGCATCGTTCAGCGCCCGCTCGGCCCGGGCCTGCCGCGCGGACCAGTCGGGCGCCGCCGCCCATCCTGAATCGACGATCACCAGCAGCGGACCGCTGGCAGGCGCGGTCACGACGGGCTTCCACAGCGGACCCGCGAAGGCAAGGATCAGCAAGCCGACGGCCAGGATCCGCAGCAGCAGCAGCCACCACGGCGTGCGTTGCGCCACTGGATTGCGATCGCGCAGACCCTGCAGCAGGCGCACGCCCGGAAATGCCAGGCGCTTCGGGGCAGGCGGCATCGCGCGCAGGATCAGCCACAGGACCGGCTGCGCGGCCAGCGCCGCCAGCAGCCAAGGCGTGGCAAAACCCAGGGGCCCGAGGATCAGCATCGCCCTAGCCCTCCAGCATCCGGTAGAGCCACATCAGCGCCGAGGCCGGCGGTGTGGCCGTGTCATGGGTACCGAAATGCCAACCTGCGGCGCGGGCCGTGTCGGTCAGCAGCGCGCGGCGTTCAGCAAGACGCGACAGATAGGCGTCACGCAGACCACCGGCATCGCGGGTGTCGTGCCGCATTCTGCCGGTCGCCGACTGAAACAGAACCGCCCCGGCGAAGGGGAATACTTCTTCATCGGGGTCAAGCACCTGCAGCGCGGCGCCGCGAACACCCATGGCCGCGGCTTGGGCGATGTAGTCCGTCAGTGGGTCGACGTCGCCCAGAAAATCGCCCAGCAGGATCACCCGCTGGTTGGGGCGCAGCGACTGCGCGGGCGGGATATCGTCGTCATCCTCGACCAGCGGCTGCAGGGCCAGTGCCTCTGCGATCCGGTCGCCCTGAACCCGTCCAGCGCGCGGCGGCGACCCCGCCAGCGCCACCTTTTCGCCCCCGCGAAGCAGAAGCATGGCGAGCGCGAGGCCGAGGACCTGCGCCCGTTCGCGCTTGGTCGGACGTTCGTCGCGCGGACCGCTACCCGATCCGGCGAAATCCATGCCGCGCCCGGCGCTGACCCAGATCTGAACCGCCTGCGCGGTCTGCGCCTCGCGGTCGCGGACAAACTGCTGGTCCGACCGGGCCGAGCGGCGCCAGTCGATGGACCGCGCCGTATCACCCTGTCCGGCCGGGCGATACTGCCAGAAATCCTCGCCAGCCCCACCACGACGCAGGCCGTGCGCGCCAGGCGCGATCATCGCTGCCAGGCGTTCGGCTGACAAGACCAGCGCGGGCAGCGCCGCGGCCGCGGATTGGGCACGGGTGCGGAGGTCGGCCGGGCTTGCCATCATGCGGCGCGGCTGACCCCGATCCGGTCGGACAGGAGCCGTTCGATCACGCCTTCAATCGTTTCACCGCGTGCGCGGGCGGCGAAGGACAGCGCCATGCGGTGGCGCAGCACCGGCGCGGCCATTGCTTCGACATCGGATAGCGTGGGCGCAAAGCGTCCCTCCATCGCGGCGCGAGCACGGGTGACAAGCATCAACGCCTGTGCGGCGCGCGGGCCGGGACCCCAGACCAGGCTGTCGCCCAGCCAGGGCGCGCTTTCACCCGAACCGGGACGCGCGGCGCGCACCAGATCGAGGATCGCGTCCACGACCGTTTCGCCCACCGGCATCTGACGGATCAGCCGCTGCGCGGCGATCAGGCCCGCCCCGTCAAAGACGGCATGCGCGGCACCGGCGTCAATTCCGGTCGTCGCCAGAAGGATGTCGCGTTCGGTATCGCGGTCGGGGTAATCGACGTCGATCTGCAGCAGGAAGCGGTCTAGCTGCGCCTCGGGTAGCGGATAGGTACCCTCCTGCTCGATCGGGTTCTGCGTCGCCAGCACGTGGAACGGCCGGCCCAGCGGACGGTGCTGGCCGCCAATCGTGACCTCGTGTTCCTGCATCGCCTGCAGCAGCGCCGATTGCGTCCGCGGGCTGGCGCGGTTGATCTCGTCGGCCATCAGAAGCTGGGTGAAGACCGGCCCTTCGATGAAGCGGAAGGCGCGGCTGCCATCGGGCGCCACGTCAAGGACCTCGGACCCCAGGATGTCGGCGGGCATCAGGTCAGGCGTGAACTGGATGCGCTGTGTGCCCAGCCCCAGGACCGTCCCCAAGGTGTCCACAAGCATCGTCTTGCCAAGGCCGGGCTGGCCCACCAGCAGAGCGTGACCGCCCGACAGGATCGAGGCGAGGACCTGCTCAACCACGGCATGCTGACCGACGAATCGCCGCTCGATGCTGGCGCGCGCGCCGGCCAGTGTCTCGCCCAGTGCGGTGATCTCGCTGACAAGCCGCTCGTCGGTGTTCATGACATTGCCTCTCATCTGCCCTGATGTCACCATAGGGGCTTGCAGGCAGGGCGACCACAGCGAATGGCAGACGGGACTGACAATAGCGTGAGTGCGGCAGGTCTGGCCGAAATGGCGGCACAGGCTGGACGCAAGGCGGGCGGATTGCCGCCGGTCGATCAGTGGAATCCTCCCTATTGCGGCGAGATGGATCTGGAGATCCGGGCCGATGGCAGTTGGTGGCATGAAGGCACGCCGATCGGCCGCCCGGCGATGGTCCGGCTGTTCTCGACCATCCTGAAGCGTGAAGGCGACCGGCATTACCTGGTCACGCCGGTGGAGAAGGTCGGCATCCGGGTCGAGGATGCGCCGTTTCTGGCCATCGACGCTGATTTCGCCGATGACGCGATCACCTTCAGCACCAATGTCGGCGACACCGTGATCGCCGGCCCCGACCATGCGATCCGCGTCGCCACCGGCAAGGACGGAGAGCCGCGTCCCTACGTCCATGTTCGCGGCGGGATGGAGGCGCTGATCGACCGCAAGACGTTCTATCGATTGGCGGAACGTGCCGAGGCGGGCCCCGATGGACGGATGGGTGTTGTTTCCGGCGGGCGCTTCTTCGCGCTGGAGACGTAGATGCGGTTCTGCGCGAACGTGACGCTGCTCTTCACGGAAATGCCGATGTTGCAGCGTTTCTCGGCCGCCAAGCGCGCCGGGTTCGACGGGGTCGAAATTCTGTTTCCCTACGATCTGACGGTCAAGGATATCAGTCGGGCCGCGCTGACCGCAGGGACCGATGTGGTGCTGATCAACTGCCCGCCGCCCAACTGGGCCGGCGGACCTCGGGGCTTTGCGGCAGAACCCGACCGGATCGAACGCTTTCGCCGCGATTTCGACCGCAGCCTGCGCGTGGCCGAGGCACTGCGCGTTCGCCATATCCACATCATGGCGGGGCGGGCCGAAGGCGACGCGGCCCGCGACTGTATGATCGAGAATCTGCGTTGGGCGACAGCCCGCGCGCCGCATGCGAGCCTGACGATCGAGCCGATCAACCGCGACACGATGCCGGGCTATTTTCTGTGTGACTATGACCAGGCCGCGGGCATCATCGATCAGGTGGGGGCGCAAAACCTGTCGTTGCAGTTCGACACGTTCCATGCCCACGCTATCACCGGTGACGTTCTGTCGACCTTCGCTGCACACCGTCCCTTGATCCGCCATATCCAGATCGGTTCGTTTCCGGCGCGCGCCGAACCCGGACCTGGTCCGATCGACTTTCCGGGCTTTTTTCAAGCAGTGCGTGCGTCAGACTATCGGGGCTGGATCAGCGCCGAGTACAATCCCACCGGCATGACTTCGGACGGCCTGGGCTGGTTGGCGGAAGAACGTCGCGACGGCACCGGGGAAGCTGCGTCCTGACCGGGCCACTGGAAAAATAGGCAATGCGGACAACGCGATGGAACCATGCGGCGGGTCAGTCGTTGGACAGAAATCAGCAGCCCGCGGAACCGGGAAAGGATCGCCTCATGAACTCCATTATCTATATCGTCGGCCTGATCGTCGTCGTCCTGTTCATTCTGTCCATCCTTGGCCTTCGCTGACGCGAGCCGCTTTCAACGGAAGGAAATGTCATGAACAGCATCATCTACCTCGTCGGTCTTGTCGTCATCGTGCTGGCGATCGTGGGCTTCGTGCTCTGACAGACACAGCGACTTAGCGTTGCGCATCACCGGGCCGGGATTCGCCGCTGGCAATCCCGGCCCTGCTGCGTTAGGGGGCAGCCGACCCGAAGGACAGGACGGCTGCCGCCATGGATATCCGCAACATCGCCATCATCGCCCATGTTGACCATGGCAAGACGACGCTCGTCGACCAGCTGCTGAAGCAGTCTGGTTCGTTCCGCGAAAATCAGGCCGTCGCCGAGCGCGCGATGGACAACAACGACATCGAACGTGAGCGCGGGATCACCATCCTTGCCAAGGCCACCTCGGTCGAGTGGAAAGGCACGCGCATCAACATCGTCGATACGCCCGGACACGCCGATTTCGGCGGAGAGGTCGAGCGGATCTTGTCGATGGTCGATGGCGTGTGCCTGCTGGTCGATGCCGCCGAAGGCCCGATGCCGCAAACGAAATTCGTGACATCGAAGGCGCTCGCACTTGGCCTGAAGCCGATCGTCGTGCTGAACAAGGTCGATAAACCGGCGGCTGAACCGGATCAGGCGCTGAACGACGTGTTCGACCTGTTTGCCAACCTCGGTGCCAGCGATGAACAACTGGACTTCCCGCATGTCTATGCCTCGGGAATCGGTGGATGGGCAGACGAGGAGCTCGACGGACCGCGCAAGGACCTGTCGGCGCTGTTCGACCTGATCCTGCGGCATGTGGCACCGCCTGCCCAGGTGTCGCGCGATGACCAGCCATTCCAGATGCTCGCCACGACGCTGACCGCCGACCCGTTCCTGGGACGGCTGCTGACCGGCCGGGTCGAGGCAGGGCGCGCCAAGGCCGGTGACACGGTCAAGGCATTGTCGCGTACCGGCGAGCGGGTGGAACAGTTCCGCATCACCAAGGTGCTGGCATTCCGCGGCCTGAACCAGACACCAATCGATGAAGCAGTCGCGGGCGACATCGTCACGCTGTCGGGGATGGCCAAGGCGACTGTGGCCGACACGATCTGCGCGCCGGAAGTGGACACCGCGCTTGATGCCCAGCCGATCGATCCGCCGACGATCTCGGTCACGTTCGGGATCAACGACAGCCCTCTGGCGGGCCGTGATGGTTCGAAGGTCCAGTCCCGCGTCATCCGTGAGCGCCTGATGCGCGAGGCGGAATCCAATGTCGCCATCCGCATCGAGGACACCCCCGGCGGTGAGGCCTTTGTTGTGTCTGGCCGCGGCGAATTGCAGATGGGCGTGCTGATCGAGAACATGCGCCGCGAAGGGTTCGAGCTGTCGATCTCCCGCCCCCGTGTGATCTTCCGCGAGGAAGGCGGCGAGCGGATGGAGCCGATCGAAGAAGTCATCGTCGATGTCGACGATGAATATTCCGGCACCGTCATCGACAAGCTGACCGGCAACCGCCGGGGCGATCTGGTCGAAATGCGGCCTGCAGGTGCGGGCAAGACGCGTATCGTCGCCCATGTCCCGTCGCGCGGCCTGATCGGTTATCAGGGCGAATTCATGACAGACACGCGCGGCAACGGCGTTCTGAACCGCATCTTCCACGACTGGGCACCCTACAAGGGGGCGATCCAGGGTCGCCGCCAGGGCGTTCTGATCAGCATGGAGAACGGCGTCTCGGTCGCCTACGCGCTCTGGAACCTGGAAGAGCGCGGCAAGCTGTTCATCGGCGCGCAGGAACAGGTCTACGAGGGCATGATCATCGGCGAACATTCGCGCGATAACGACCTCGAGGTGAACCCGCTCAAGGGCAAGAAGCTGACGAACGTCCGCGCCTCGGGCACGGACGAAGCGGTTCGCCTGACCCCGCCGGTTCGCCTGAGCCTGGAGGCCGCGATCGCCTATATCGACGACGATGAACTGGTCGAGGTCACACCGCGCAGCATTCGCCTGCGCAAGCGTCATCTGGACCCGCACGAGCGCAAGCGCCAGGCCCGCGCCGAAGCCTGACCTGATGCCTCTGGCCCATTCGCGGTCAGAGGCTGTGTCCGGCCGGCCATACATTTACAAGACCCGGTATATTATCGCAGCCCTTCCGTAAAAACGGCTTGAAAAACGAAGCCGCGTTTCGTTCGGTAATGGCGGTGCGAGCCTGAATGTCGCGCACCATCGAGGATGTGATGCCGAACCACGACAAGCTGACCGCCGCTCTGGTCCGCCTGACCGACGGGCGCGCCAATGGCGCGAGCCTGCCCAGTCTGGCACAGATCGCGGATTCAGCCGGGCTGGAACTGGATATCGCGCGCGACATCGTCGAAGACGAGCATGAATTGATGATCGCGGTGGCCGAGGTCGCGCTGATCAAGATGATCGACTGGACGACCCGTCGCATTACCAGCGCCCCCGTGGATGATCCGGTCGCGCAGATCACCGCCTTGGGTGAGGCTTATCTGGACTGGGCGTTCGACGATCTGGCGGCCTTCAGGGTCATCTACGATCGTCGCTATATAGACCTCGACAACGAACCCCGCCTGTCCCGCTATGCCGAGTCGATCCGGCGGCTGGTTCTGGGACTGATCGAACGGGCGCGCGACAGCGGCCGGATCAGCAGGGACGCTGATATCGACGTCCTGATGCTCGCCGCACGCGCCTTTGTCTATGGGTTGGCGCGCATGGCCGCTGACGATCACCTGCAGGGATGGGTTCCGACCGAAGAGCCGCTCGAACTGTCGAAGCGTTCGTTCCGCGACTACGTCTCGCGCATGGTCGGCGATCAGTCTGCCGCGGCCTTGAACGGAACGATTCCGGTCGTCTAGGTCCGGGGCCGAACGTCAGATCTGACGTTCGGGCATCTGCACCACCAATCCGTCCAGCGCATCCGTCACCTTGAGCTGGCAGGTCAGCCGCGACCGTTCCGGATCGGGCTCGTAGGCAAAGTCCAGCATGTCCTGTTCCATCGGATCCCGCGGCGGCAACCGATCGACCCAGGCAGGATCGACATACACATGGCAGGTCGAACAGGCACAGGCGCCACCGCAATCGGCGTCGATACCGGGAATGCCGTTGTCTCGCGCGCCCTCCATCACCGTCATGCCGGGTTTGACGTCGACCTCGTGCTTGGTTCCGTCGTGCTCGATATAGGTGATCCGCGCCATGATGCCTTCCTTCGGTTCAGACCGCGCAGATAGGTCATCACGCGCGCATTGAAAAGGGGCGGGAAATCCCGCCCCTTCGTTCACGTCTTGCCTTTACCGCGTCGGATCAGCTTTCAGCGATCGGAAGGGCGACGAAACGCGGTTCGCCGGCACGGCGGATCAGCACCAGGATCGACTTGCGGCCTGCGTCGCGGGCTTCAGAGATTCGGTCTTCCATGTCGCTCATCGACGTCACCGGCTGCTGGCCGGCCTCGGTGATGATGTCACCGGCGGCAATGCCCTTTTCGGCGGCGTCACCTTCGGGATCGACAGCTTGGACGACCAGACCCTGCATGTCGCGACTGACGCCCAGTTCCGCCGCCAGTTCGGGGCTCAGCGGGGAAAGCTGCATCCCGAGCACGTTCGACTGGGTCTCTGGGTCTTCCGACGAGCCGACGCTGGCAGTGCCGTTCCCCTCGGCCAACTCGCGGCGACCCAGCGTCACGCTCAGCGTCATCGGTTCGCCGTTGCGCTGGACGATGACCTCGACGGCTTCGCCCGCAGGGGCATCGGCCACTCGGCGCACCAGCGAGCGCGTGTCCTCGACCTCACCACCATCGAAGCTGGTGATCACGTCGCCGGCTTCCATCCCGGCATCCCGAGCGGGACCTTCGGGCACATCCGTGACCATCGCGCCGTTCTCGGCGGCAAGGCCCATGGCTTCGGCCATGTCCGGCGTCACGTCCTGGATCTTGACGCCCAGCCAGCCGCGCCGGGTTTCACCGTATTCGCGCAACTGATCGACCACGCTCGAGACGACGTTCGAGGCCATCGAGAAGCCGATCCCGATGCTGCCGCCGCTGGGCGACAGGATCGCGGTGTTCACGCCGACGACGCGGCCATTCATGTCGAAGAGCGGGCCGCCCGAGTTGCCGCGGTTGATCGCCGCATCGGTCTGCAGATAATCATCATAGGTGCCCGAAAGCTCGCGATTGCGGGCCGATACGATGCCGGTCGAGGCCGAGAAGCCCTGCCCCAGCGGGTTGCCGAGTGCGAGAACCCAGTCCCCCACACGGGCACTGTCGGAATCGCCGAATTCCACGAAGGGCAGCGGATCGGGGCTGTCGACCTTGAGCACGGCGATGTCGGTGTTCGGATCGGTCCCGATCACCTCGGCCGGCAGGCGTTCACCCGAATAGAATTCGATCTCGATCTCGTCAGCACCGTCGATGACGTGGTTGTTGGTGACGATGAAGCCTTCGGCCGAAATCACGAAGCCCGAGCCGAGGGCGTTAGACCGCTGCGGACCCATCGGGGCACGGGGGCCCCCCTCCGGTCCCTGCGGCCCAAATCCGAAATCCCGGAACAGGTCCGAGAAGGGACTTCCTTCGGGGAAGCTGGGCCCGCCGTCCTGCGATGCGGGCCGAGAGACGACCGAGGTCGTGGTGATGTTGACGACGGCAGGCGCGACCTTTTCGACCAGCGTCGCGAAGCTGTCAGGCATTCCCGGCGAAACGGGCGTCTCGGCGCTGAGCGGCTGGTTGTTGTTCGCGGCCTGCCGCGCCTCTTGCTGCGCCTCGGGCGACAGTTCGCCCGGATTGTCGTCTGCGTTCTGGCTCTGGTCCTGCGTCTGACCCTGCGGCATCGGATCGGCGGGGGTCGGGCTCTGCTGCGCGCCGGCGTAGCCAAGGCCCATCGCGATGGCGAGCGCCGAGGCCGTCACGAGTTGGCGCGAGAAGATCGGTTTCATGTCGGAGATGCTCCTGTGTTCTTCGGATTCCGCCTGACGGAAAGCGAGATGATGTGAACCGGATATGGGCCTACGTTGCAAATAAACCACGATCGCGGACCATGAACTGATCGTGACTTTTGTTTCGAAAGAAAAGCGGCGCCCCAATGGGACGCCGCCGGAAGTTCAGTTCGCGGGGGGCTCGGCCGTCTCCGGCTCTGCCGTTTCGGCAGCACCGTCATCCGGTGCGGGTTCGGTCGGCTCTGCTGCCGCTTCGCCCTCTGCCGGAGCAGCCTCGACAGAGGAGGCGTCCGACGCCGACGCTTCAGGTTCCGCCGCGGACTGGCTGGCATCGCCGTCAGCGGGCACAGCCGTTTCATCGCTCTGCGCTGCACCGGTCGCGTCTTCGGCCCCGACGGCTGCCGGCGCGGCCTCCGCGCCTTCGGCGGGCGGCATCACAGCGGACGGTTGCTCCGGCGGGGCTGCGAGGCTTTCCGGAATCGGCGTCAGCTTGACCCCGGCCGCCTCGCCCAGACGGTTACCCTCGCGATCCGTTACCGTCGGCTCGACCAGCGGCTCGTTCTCAAGGATCGCCTCGGGGTCGGTGGGAACCGGGGCGCCACTGGCGTCCGAGGTTTCCGCCGGAATTTCTTCCGACGCGGGCGCAGGCGCGGGTGTCGCGTTCTCCGACCCATCGCTTTGCAGGTAGCTGAAGAATTCGCCCTCGGGCTTCAGAACGATGCTCGACGTGTCGCCGCGCAGGGCACGCTCATAGCTCGTCATCGACCGGGTGAAGGCAAAGAACTCCGGATCGCGGCCGAAGGCGCTGGCGTAGATGGCGTTACGCTCTGCATCCGCCTCACCTCGGATCACGTCCGCGCGCTTCGTCGCTTCGGATGTCAGCTCGACCACCGTCCGGTCGGCTGCCGCTCGAACGCGTTGCGCCGCTTCGCCACCACGGGCGATTTCGTCCGCAGCCTCACGCTGACGTTCGGCGCGCATCCGGGCGTAGGTCGCGTTCAGGTTCTGCTCGGGAAGGTCGGTCCGCGTCAGGCGCACGTCGATGATCTCGACGCCCAGACCCTGAGAATTGCGGCGCGCCTCGTCGCGGATCTGGTTCATCAGCGCGGTCCGGTCATCAGACAGAACCGTGGTCGAGGGAACCGAACCCAGCACTTCGCGGATGGCCGTCCGAACGACGGGATCAAGTCGGCCAAGCGCGGCCTCATACCCGCCAGTGCCGACTGCCTGCCGGAACCGGACCACATCGACGATCCGCCAGCGGGCGAAGGCATCGACGACCAGACGACGGTCGTCGAGCGGCGTGACCTCCAGCGGCGTGGTGGGCAGGCCCAGGATCCGGTCGTCGTATTTCACGACATCGTCGAGGAACGGGACCTTGAAGCCAAGTCCGGGTTCTTCCTTGACCGCGACGACGCGACCAAGGCGCAGGACCAGACCCTTCTCGCGCTCGTCCACGATATAGACCGACGACATGGCGACGACCGCAACGACGATCAGGGCGGGGATCAGCAGGGCCGATCGAAAACTGCTGCGTGCCATCAGTTCGTCCCTCCCTGCGAGGTTGCGTTGTTGGACGTTCCGGTCGGGACCGGACGCGTCGGCTGGCCAAGGCTGGTGTTGGTTGCACCGGACATATTGGACGCGCTACCGGCCTGCGATTGCGACCGGCTTGCGCCCTGCTGGCCCGTGTTGCCACGCAACTGATCGAGCGGCAGATAAGGCAAGACGCCCTGCCCGGTGTCACCCTGATCGATCAGCACCTTGTTCACGTCACCCAGAACCTTCTCCATCGTCTCAAGATACATCCGCCTGCGCGTGACTTCCGGTGCCTTGACGTATTCGTCGTAGACCGAGTTGAAGCGTGCGGCCTCACCCTGGGCGAGGTTCACGGACTGCGCGCGATAACCCTCGGCCTGTTCCAGCGTTGCGGCGGCTTCACCGCGCGCGGCAGCCAGAACGCGGTTGGCGTAGGCATCAGCCTCTTTCTCAAGCCGGTCACGCTCTTGCTGGGCAGCCTGAACCTCGCGGAAGGCGTCGATGACCTCCGACGGCGGGTCTGCACGGTCAAGGTTGACCCGGACGACGTTGATCCCGGACTCGTAGGCGTCCAGCGTCTGCTGCACCAGATCCTTCAGATCCTCGGCAATGGCACCCCGATCGCGGTTAAGGATTGGCGCCAATTCCGTGCGCGCGATGATGTCACGCATCGCGGATTCAGCCACCGCGCGGATCGTGTCGGGCGGATCGGCCAGGTTGAACAGGTATTTGGCCGGATCATTGATGTTCCAGACCACCTGATATTCCATGTCCACGATGTTCTGGTCGCGGGTCAGCATCAGGCCACTGTCCTGTTCCCCGCCACGTCCGGTGCCGATCTCGGTCACGCGTTCGCCAGTAACCTGCACGATCTCGGCGGTAACGAAGGGCCAGGGCGCGAAGTTCAGGCCCGGTTCGCCGATCCCGACGGCGTCACCGAACAGGAACTCGACGCTGCGCTCTTCAGGGCGCACCGTGTAGAAGCTGGCAAAGGCCCACAACGCAAGCAGCACGAGCCCGGCAATGCCAAGCGTGGAACGGTTCATGCTGAGGTTCGGACCGCTGCCGCCGGGCCCGCGCGGGCGGTTGCCACCGCCGCCGCCCATCAGGACGCGCAGGCGTTCCTGGCCCTTCTTCATCAGATCCTCGATCTCGGGCATCTGCTGATCGCCCTGCTGCGGGCGCCGCGGCCGCTTGGGCGGCTCGTTTCGCTGCCCTCCCCAGGGTTGCTGCGGCGGGCGGCCGTCGCCACCCTTGTCATCATCACCGCCACCGTTGCCGCTGTTACCGCCACCCCCCCAGGGGCCCTGATTAGCCATACATCCGCCCTTCGCTGCCTGTCCTGTTACCTGTCTGAAAACTGGGGCCGAGGCCCCGAATGTCAAGCCGTCGCCCGTTCGGACACGGCGTCGGGCCGGTGTCGCCGCGCGGGTTCGCGCATCGTCACCAGTTCTTCCGCAATGGTCGGGTGAACCGCCATCGTGGCGTCGAAATCGGCCTTGGTCGCGCCCATCGTGATCGGGATCGCGACGAGCTGGATCAGCTCGCCCGCATCGGGCGCGAACAGATGACAGCCCAGCACACGGTCGGTTTCCGGATCGACCAGCAGCTTGAACAGCGCCCGAACATTGGAACCGGCAAAGGCCGAACGCATCGGCCGGAAGGTCGCGGCGTAGACGTCGACGGGGCCGCGATCGTGCGCCTCTTCCTCGGTCAGGCCAATCGTGGCGACCTCGAACGGGCGCAGATAGACCGCGCTGGCCACCAGATCGTGATCGACCTTGCGCGGCCGCCCCCCGAACATCGTGTCGGCGAAGGCATGTGCTTCGCGTATCGCGACCGGCGTCAAGTTCACCCTGTCGGTCACGTCGCCCACCGCGAAGATCGAGGGGACGGCACTTTGCGACCATTCGTCGACCACAATCGCGCCCCTGCCGTCGCGATGAACGCCCGTCTTCTCCAAACCCAGATCGCCGGTATAGGGCGCGCGACCTGTCGCGTAGAGAACCGCGTCGTAGCGCCTTTCGTGACCGTCGTTGAACACGACGGCGATACCGTCATCCGCTTTTGCCAAGGACTTCGGCTCGGTTCCCAGCATCACGTTCACGCCAAGTGCGCGCAGCTGCTCGGTTGCCATCTCTCGCAACTCGCCATCGAAACCGCGCAGAAGCGGTTCGTCCCGGCGGTAGGCCAATGAGGTTTCGACCCCAAGCCCCGCAAGGATCGTCGCGAATTCGCAGGCAATGAAGCCTGCGCCGACCAGAAGGATCGATTTTGGCAGCTGCTCCATCAGGAACAGATCGTCCGAGATCATCGCAAGCTCGGCACCCTCCACATCCGGCACGAAAGGACGCCCGCCGACCGCGATCAGGATGGTCTTGGTGCTGAATTGCCGGCCGTCGGCCAGGGCAATGGTATGATGATCGACGATACGCGCGCGCTGATGATGGATGGTGACGCCGGCGTTTTCGGCATTGCGGGTATACGCAGCTTCAAGCCGGTCGAGCTCCGTCATCAGCGTACCGTGAAATCGCGGCCAGTCGAAGGGGCCAAGATCGGCAGACCAACCGTAGGCGCGAGCCTCGGCCGCGGCGAGGGGATGGGCGGAGGCGAAAACCATCAGCTTCTTGGGCACGCAGCCGCGGATAACGCAGGTCCCGCCCATGCGGCTTTCCTCTGCCAGCATCACCCGGGCGCCATGGGTCGCCGCGATCCGCGCGGCACGGACCCCGCCCGAGCCGCCGCCGATCACGAAAAGGTCGCAGTCGAACTCCGGCTCGGCCATCAGTTGGCCTCGCCCGTCGATCCGAACAGCGGCTCTATCTCGTCCTCGATATCGTCGTGGTGCAGTTCGACGACGGTGCCATCGTCGCGTCCGACGAACGCCTGATCGCAGAGTCCGATGAACAGACCGTTCTCGACCACCCCCGGCAGCGCGTTCAGCGTGCGGTTGACGAGGGCGGCATCCGGGATCGCCTCGAGCGAAAGATCCAGGATCAGGTTGCCCTCATCGGTGATGAAGGGCTGGTCATCGCGTTTGCGCAGAAGGATCGGGCGGCCATCCAGCCCGATCTCGTCCAGGGCCGCCTTGATGCGCGCGGTCGTGCCTTGAAGCCCGAATTCCAGCACCTCGACCGGAAGATGGAACAGGCCCAGCCGCTCGACGACCTTGCCACCATCGGCGATGACGACCATCCGGTCGCTGCTGGATGCCACGATCTTCTCGCGCAGATGCGCGCCGCCGCCACCCTTGATCAGGTTCAGGTCAGGATCGATTTCATCGGCGCCGTCGATGGTCATGTCCAGCCGCCCGATCTGGTCCAGTGTCTCGATCGAGAGACCAAGCGAGGTCGCCAGATCCGCCGTCGCCTGTGAGGTCGCGGCGCAGCGCAGGCGCAGGCCTTCAGCCTTCACACGCTCGGCCAGGACTTGGACCATGACCGACGCGGTCGACCCGGTGCCGAGCCCCAGCTTCATGCCGTCCTCGACCAGCGCGACAGCCGCACGGGCGGCGGCAAGCTTTGCCGGATCGGCATCGTTCAGATCGGCCATGGCTTTCTCCCTCGGAAATGTCGCGCGAACCCTAAACCAGCCATCGGCCGGGTGCGAGCGCAAACCCTCAGCGAAGGGCGCCTTCGGCCTTCAGCGCGTCGTACTTTTCCTGATTGAACCACCAGAAATCCAGCTCGCCTAATGCATAGGGTGGCAGCGTTTCGGGGTGCTCGTACATGTCGTAATAGGCGACAAGGCGATTGGCGTTGTACCATTGCGGCACCCAGAAGCGCAGGCTGCGCAGCGCCCGGTCCAGTGCGCGCGTCGCGAAGGTCAACTCGTCATTGGACTCTGCCGCTTCGACATTGCGGATCAGCGCGTCGATGGCCGGGTTGGCAAGGCCCATGACGTTGAAGACATCGCCCACATTGGCCGAGCCAAAGTACTGCTGCAGTCCCGCGCCGGGGATCGGGTCCTGACCCAGATGATCACTGATGATGTCGAAGTCGTGGCTGCGCGCGCGGTTTTCGTACTCGGCGTTGTCCACACGGGTGTTCCGGGCATCGATGCCAAGCGCGCGCAGGTTTTCGACGAAGGGGTTGATCACCCGGTCGAAAGTCTGGCTGTCGTTCAGGATTTCAAGCTTGAGGACGCGGCCCTCGCTGTTGCGGCGCATCCCGTCGTTGCCTGTGGTCCAGCCTGCTTCGTTCAGCAGTTCCGCTGCCCGACGCAGGTTCGGTCGGTCCAGCTGCCGTTCGCCGCTTTCGGGGGACGTCACCGCCTCGTCGGTCAGAATTCCATCGGGCAGATCCCCCGCCACCGGTTCCAGCAGCGCCAGTTCCTCGGGGCTGGGCGTGCCCGTCGCGGCCAGTTCGCTGTTGTCCCAGAAGCTGTCGACCCGGCTGTAAAGACCATAGAACAGCGCCTGATTGGACCATTCGAAATTGAACATCAGGCCGATCGCCTCGCGCACGCGGATGTCCTGAAAGTCCGGTCTGCGCAGGTTCAGAACCCAGGCCTGTCCGCTGGCGATGGTGCCATCAGGGAAGGTTTCCTTGACCGCCCAGCCCCGGTCGAGCGCGGGGAAATCGTAGCGCGTCGCCCAGATGATGCTGCTGACCTCATGCCGGAAGGTGTATTCGCCTGCCTTGAATGCCTCGAACGCAGCATCATAATCGGCGAAGTATTCGTAACGGATGCGGTCGAAATTGAACCGGCCGCGATTGATCGGCAGATCGGCACCCCAATAGTCCGGGTTGCGTTTGTAGCTGACCATCTTGTTCACGTCCGCACGGTCGAAGACATAGGGTCCCGAACCGATAAACGGCTCTTGCATCGGCTGTTCCAGATCGCGCTCGTTGTCCGAGAAATCGTCGCGGCTGAAAACCGGCAGACTGCCGACCGACTGGATCACGTCGCGGCGCGGATAATCGGGCGTGAAGTAGAACTTGATGCGGTGATCATCCAGAACCTCGGCCTTCATCACCTGCTGCGCGATGACCACGCGGAAGGATGACAGGCCCTTGTCGCGAAGCTGTTCATAGCTGAACAGAACATCATGCGCGGTCAGCGGCGTACCGTCCGAAAAAGCGGCCTCGGGCCTCAGGTTGAAGATCACCCAGTCCCGGCTTTCCGGGTATTCGAGCGTCGAGCACAGCAGGCAATAAGCTGCGCCGATCTCGTCCGCGGTGCCGGTCAGGGTGGATTCCAGCATGATCGAGGACAGTGCAGCGCCGCGGCCGCGGAACGTGAAGGGGTTGTAATTGTCAAAGCCGGTACTGTTCGGGATCGACTGCGCGATCTCGCCCCCTTTTGGCGCATCCGGATTGACGTAGGGAAGATGCTCGAAATCCGCCGGAAGAGCCAGATCCCCGAAGGTCGAGACGCCATGTGACCGGATCAGATTTTCCTCACCCGCGACGCTTTCGTCGACACCGCTGGATGCGTCAGCCGCAGCGTCGTTTGCGGCATCTGGCGACGGTTCGGCGGGCGGCGTCTCCTGCGCGGCAAGGGGCATCGTCAAGGCAGCGGTTGCAAGCAGCGGCGCGAGAAGTCGAGACAGGCGCAAGGTCGTTCCTCCGGCAAATATCGGGTCACGCTAGGATGTGGCGCGGCGAGGGATCAAGCAGCGATTTCGTGAACGCGAAACGGAAAAGGGCGCGGCCGATGGCCACGCCCTTCGTCATACTAAATTCCGGCTGGCGCTTACTGGGTCGCCAGATACGCGATCAGGTCGGCGCGATCCTGCGGGTCCTTCAGACCGGCGAACGACATCTTGGTGCCGCTCACAACGCCCTTCGGGTTCGCTAGGAATTCCTGCAGCGCCTCGGGCGTCCACTCGGGCGCGTCGGCGACGTGATCAACCATGGCGGTGGAATACGAGAAGCCGGCCACTGAAGCGACCGCGCGACCGACGACGCCGTTCAGGTGCGGACCGGTGCCGTCGGTGCCGTCAAGCTTGTGGCAGGCCTTGCACTTGCCAAAGTCCTTTTCGCCTGCGGCGACGTCGGCTTGTTCCATCAGCGCCGCGAAGTCGATCTCTTCCTCGGCTTCGGCTTCCCCACCGCCCGTGCTCTCGGGGACCGGGATGGTATAGGCCTGAGCGTGCTCCTCGCCCTCTTCGCCGTGGCCGCCCGGTGCACCGACGTGATAGACGCCGCTAGCAGCCCAATTGGCCAGCATCAGGAAAAGCAGTGCGCCGATCAGCGCTCCGGCGATCTTGGTGATGGTCATCGTGTCGAACATGGCGGCGGTCCCGTCGGATAGCGTGGCTGGATTTGTGCGTGGCTATCTATCCGCTTTCGCTTTCCGGGATCAAGGTATACTTAGCCGCCGATCCTGATTGACGACGTCGGCCGGTCCTGACCGCGCGCGTCCCGAACGGAGCCTGCCGATGGCCAACAATCGCATCGCTTTTCAAGGCGAACCCGGCGCCTACAGTCACCAGGCGTGCCGTCAGGCGCGCCCGGCCATGGACGCCCTGCCCTGCCGCACCTTCGAAGATGTGATCGAGGCCGTCCGTGCGGGAGACGCCGATCTGGCCATGCTTCCCGTCGAAAACTCGACCTACGGACGCGTGGCGGACATCCATCACCTGTTACCGGAATCCGGTTTGCGGATCGTGGACGAGGCCTTTGTGCGCGTTCACATCAGCCTTCTCGCGGTGCCCGGCACGTCGCTTGAGACCGTCCGCGAAGCGATGAGCCACACCGTCCTTCTGGGTCAGTGCCGCGGCTTCCTGCGTCAGCATGGTATCCACGGCATCACGGGCGCCGACACGGCCGGTTCGGCCAAGCAGGTCGCCGAGACGGGCAATCCCGCGCTTGCAGCGCTTGCCGCACCTTTGGCTGGGGAAATCTACGGGCTCGATCGTCTGGCCGACGAGATCGAGGACCGCGACAACAACACGACCCGCTTCCTTGTCATGTCGCGCGAGGCCGACCTGACCCGGCGTTCCGAACGGATGATGACCAGCTTCGTCTTCCGCGTCCGCAACATTCCCGCCGCGCTTTACAAGGCGATGGGCGGGTTCGCGACCAACGGCGTCAACATGACCAAGCTGGAAAGTTACATGGTCGATGGCGTCTTCACGGCGACCCAGTTCTATGCCGACATCGAGGGCCACCCCGAGGACGAGAATGTGCGCCTTGCGCTGGACGAACTCGGCTGGTTCACATCGAGCCTGGACATTCTGGGCGTCTATCCGGCCGATCCACTGCGGATCACGCAGGCGCAGGCCTAGTCACGCGACAGGCACAAGCAGGTTTTCAACGAATGAATCGATCCGCTTGCGATAGCGTTCATCCAGTTGCGTCTTGCCCAGTTTTGCCGTCTGCAGCATCAGACGCGCCCGGATGTTTCGCGGCCTTACGTCGGTCTCGAAAATCAGACGCGCACGCTCACGGCTGAGAGCGACCACGGTCATGTCGATGATCAGATCGAAAGGCTCTGACGAGCCGGCGATCGTCAGCTTTTCGGGCCGGTCGAAACGCGTGACGTCCATGCGCAGCCGACGCTCGCGTCCACGCCAGTCGAACGTGACGAACCAGGCCATGCCGGTGCCTGGATCCTGATCTGGCGCGATCGGCTCGACCGCAACGCCACGCGAAATCAGCATCTTCGCAATCCGGTCAAAATCGCTGATCGCGGCAAACAACTCGGGCGCGCTGCGGTCGGTATCGACGCGGGTGGAAAACTTCATGCTTCCTCTCTGCCGTCGGACAATTTCTCTCGGGCTGGCGTTCCGCCATCCGGACCGCTGTTTATGTCATGGCCCCTGCTTGGATCAACCGCAGACGAAGACAAATTGCTCTTTATTCAGCGATTTGCCTTGCCGGACGCATTTTCCCTTTCTACAACTGGTAGTTGAGAACGAGTGCGGGGCCGTCTGAGGAATGGCCTTATCAGGACGATCGTGTATGGCGGACGGCAATTGCGGGCTGGACTACCAGGATGAAGCGGAGGCTGCGAGCCGCTTCGCGCTTCGCATCCTCGCCACGACCGACCTGCACATGCACGTACTTCCCTTCGATTATCTGGCTGACCGGCCCAATCCGGGGATAGGGCTTGCGCGGACCGCCTCGCTGATCGCGTGCCGGGGCAGAAACCACCCGAACACGCTGCTGTTCGACAACGGGGATTTCCTGCAGGGCAGTCCATTGGGCGATTTCGTCGCCTATGTCGACGGCGTTGGGCCGCGCAAACCACATCCAGCCATCGCCGCAATGAACGCGATGGGCTATGACGCAGCGACCCTTGGCAATCACGATTTCAGCTATGGTGTCGGCTTTCTGATGCGTGCGATCGAAGGCGCGCGCTTCCCCTTCACGTTGGCCAATGTCTGCCTGTCACGCCATCGCGCGCCGCCGAGGTCGCTGATCCTGGATCGCGAGATAGAGGCGCTGGACGGCAGCCGCCAGACGCTCCGCATCGGGGTGATCGGCCTCGTCCCGCCGCAGACGGTGGAATGGGACCGCCAGTTGCATCGCGACATGGCCTGCGCCGACATTGTCGAGGCAGCCGCGGCAGAGGTTCCGCTGATCCGCGCTGCGGGCGCTGATCTGGTCGTGGCGCTGGCTCATACCGGCATCGGCGAGGCGGAGGCCACGCCCGGAATGGAAAACGCGGCGACCGCGCTGGCCGCGTTGCCGGGAATCGACGCCGTTATCACGGGCCACACCCATCAGGTGTTTCCAGACCCGCTTTTCCCAGCGACGCCGGGTGTCGATCCCACCCGTGGGGCGCTGGCTGGCAAGCCTGCGGTGATGGCGGGCTTTGGCGGCTCGCATCTGGGCGTCATTGACCTCGATCTGCGGCGTGATGCATTCGGGCGCTGGACGATCGAGGGTTTCTCATCGCGGGCCGAGCCGGTTGGCCCCGATATTCCCGCCGCAGCGGTGATCAGCGATGCGGCCAAGCGTCACCACGCGGCGACACGTCGTCACCTGCGGCGACGCATCGCACGGTCGCGGTCCGCAATGACCAGCTTCTTCTCGCTGATCGGCGACGATCCCGGACTGCATCTGGTCGCCAAGGCGCAGCGTTGGCACGTCCGTCGCGCCCTGCGAGACACCGAATGGGCGAAGCTGCCGATCCTGTCCGCCTCTGCGCCGTTCCGAGCCGGGGGACGCGGCGGTCCCGATCACTACACCTGCGTCGCGGCAGGCAGGCTGACCGAACGCAACCTTGCCGATCTCTACCTGTTTCCGAACCGCATCTGCGCGGTCGAGATGCGCGGCGCAGATCTGATTGCGTGGCTGGAACGATCGGCGAGCATCTTTCGACGCATCACTCCGGGCCAGACGGATGCCCCGCTGATCGACGACGCCTTCCCAAGCTACAATTTCGACGTGATCGACGGCCTGACATGGGAGATCGACCTGTCTCAGCCCCCGCCATGCCGCTTCTGGCGCGTTGATCGACGCGGACAGCCATCGCATCGCCAATGTGCGCCACCGCGGCGACCCAATCGCGGATGACAGCCGCTTCCTGCTTGCCACGAACAGCTTTCGCCTCGCCGCCTGCGGACTTTTCGCGCCGCTGGTCGCGCGTGGCCGGATCGCCCTGCGCGATGAGAGGCCGACCCGCGCCGTCCTGCGTCGTTATCTTCGACAACGTCGGATCGTTGACCTGCCGATCTGCAGGCCTTGGCAGTTCCGCAATCTCGGCGCGACGGCCATGTTCGAAACGCACCCTGATGCCAGGGATCACATGACCCGTCTGGGACATGAAGAACGGGCGCGGATGGACTATGCCGGAATAAGTGATGAAGGCTTCGCGCGGTTTCGTCTGGCTCTCTGACTGCGGCGGGGTTGCATCCCAATTCTCAGGCGCTTATCTGGGCGGTGAGAGGTTGGCGCGGGCAGGCGCCTCGCCAACCCGGTCAGGTCCGGAAGGAAGCAGCCGTAACGAGCCCCGCTTGGGTCGTTGTCCAGCCTCTCACCCACATCATCCCTCATCGATAGCGTCGGAAGGCGCTATTGCGCCGTCGCGTTAAAGTGACCGCCCGCAACGGGGGGTTTGCGCTTTGCTTGTCCGAGTGCCGCCGCTACCATCCTGCGCAACCGGGTTTCTGAAAATCGGATGAAAAGCAGGCGGGATGCACGGACGGATCGCACGGGCGGCAGCCCTTTTGACGACGCTCATCGCGGGCGAGGTCGCGGCGCAGGGCGGGCCCGGAGGCTTTGCGCCGGCGGGACCGACGGAGGTCGGTACCATCACGGTCGAATCCGCCGATGTCCCTTATGTCGTCACCCTGCCCGGCCGTGCGGTTGCCTATCAAAGCGCGTCGATCAGGCCGCGTGTCAGCGGCGTCATCGAAAGCATCGATTATGAGCCCGGCCGCGCGGTCGAGGCTGGCGACGTGTTGTTCACGATCGAGGACGACACGTTCGAAGCCTCGCTTGATTCCGCATCGGCAGGCGTGGCCGAGGCCGAAGCGGCCGTGAGCGCCGCAGAGGCCGCGCTGGAACGCGCCAACCAGCTGGAAGGTGTCGGCACCACGCGGGCCAGCATCGAGACGGCGCAGGTCACGCTGGCCAATGCGCAGGCCACGCTAAGCTCGGCGCGCGCAAATCTTCAGGTCACGCAGCTGGATCTTGAACAGACCCGCGTTCGAAGCCCGATCGACGGCATCCCCGACCTTCCCCTTGTGACGATCGGTGACATCGTGACCGCGAACCAGTCCGACCTGCTGACCACCGTCGTGCGCCTGGACCCGATCTATGTCGACGTGCAGGAAAGCTCTGCCTCGATCCTGCGCAATCGCGCACGGATTCAGGATGGTGCGCTGTCCCGCAGCGAACAGTTGGCGGCCGAGCTGACGCTGGAAGATGGCAGCGTCCATTCCGGCACCGGAACGCTGGTGACGCCGGGATTATCGGTCTCGACCACAACAGGGACGACGCAGATCCGCTTTCGTTTCGACAATTCCGACCGCCGCATCCTTCCGGGACAGTTCCTGCGCGTCGCGCTGACGCTTGGCACAACGCGCGCACTGCTCGTCCCGCAGCGCGCCACAAGCCGGTCCGCCGATGGCACGCTGACCGCTTTCGTTGCGCGTGACGGGCGGGCCGTCGACACGACCCTGACGGAAGCCGGCACGTTCCAGAATGCGTGGATGGTGACGGCGGGCATCGAAGAAGGTGCCAAGGTAATCGTCGACGGGCTTGAGAATCTCCGCGACGGGGCCGAAATCACCACCGTCCCGGTTACGATCAGCGAGGAAGGCGTGATCGAGGACGCGGCAGAGGATGCAGCCGAAGGCCAAGCCCCCACCCAGACATCGTCAGCGACCGACGCCGACGCATCGCAGGCGCCCGGCGCTGCCGCGGCCGCGCAACCCGCCGTGACCGAAGCCGCTGTCGAGGAACGCACCACGGCGTCACCCCGGCCAAGCGGCGGCTGATCGGATGGGCGGCTTCTTCGTCGATCGTCCGGTCTTTGCCTGGGTCCTGTCGATCCTGACCATGCTCGCGGGCATCGCCTCACTGACGCAGTTGGCCGTCAACCAGTATCCCGACATCGCCCCACCCACGATCCGGATCAGCGCCAGCTCTCCGGGTGCCACGGCGGAGGCGGTGGAAAGCTCGGTCACGCAGGTGATCGAGGACGGGCTGACCGGGATCGACGGTGTCGTCTACATGGAATCCAGCTCGCGCCAGGGCGGCGCCAGCATCACGCTGACCTTTACCGCCGATACCGACCCGGTGGCCGCACAGGACACGGTGCAAAGCCAGGTCGCCCAGGTCGAACGCAACCTGCCCGACGCCGTTCGTCAGCAAGGCGTCAGCGTCACCCGGTCAAGCTCCTCGATCCTGATGGTGGGCGCGCTGATCTCGACCGACGGGCGCTATACGACGGCGCAGCTTGGCGACATTTTGACACAGACGGTTCAGGGGCCGGTCCAAAGAACCGCTGGCGTCGGCGGTTTGAACATCTTCGGCTCAAGCTACGCGATGAGGATCTGGCTGGATCCGTTGTCGCTGGTGCGCTTCCAGCTGACACCCTCGGATGTGCTGGACGCGGTCCGGGCGCAAAACACCACCGTTTCGGTCGGCTCGCTGGGCGAGCAGCCGACCGTGACGGGACAGCAATTCACCGCGACGGTGACCGCGCAGAGCCAGCTGACCAGCACCGAGGATTTTCGACAGATCCTGCTGAAATCGGACGTCGATGGCGGTGTGGTCCGACTGGGCGACATCGCGCGGATCGAGATCGGGCAAGAGGATTATCGCGGCGGCTCGCGCCTTTACGGCCTTCCCGCCTCGGGATTCGGGGTGAACCTGGCAGACGGCGCCAATGCGGTGGCCACGTCCGAGGCGGTGCGGGCCACGCTGGAAAACCTGTCCGGCGCGTTGCCTGAAGGCGTCGAGTATCGCATCGCCTTCGACACCACGCCCTTCGTCGAGCTTTCGATCGAGAGGGTCTATCACACCTTGGCCGAGGCTGCGGTGCTTGTCATCGTCGTGCTGCTGGTCTTCCTGCAAAGCTTCCGCGCGACCCTGATCCCGATCATCGCGGTGCCCGTCGTCCTGCTTGGCACGACCGCAGTGCTTTACGCCGCCGGCTTTTCGATCAACACGCTGACTCTGTTCGCTCTGGTCCTGTCCGTCGGGCTTCTGGTCGACGACGCGATCGTGGTGGTCGAGAACGTCGAACGACTGATGGAGGAAGAGGGCCTCGACCCGCGCGAGGCGACACGACAATCGATGCGCGAGATAACGGGCGCCCTCATCGGCATCGTGGTGGTTCTATCAGCGGTGTTTCTGCCGATGGCGTTCTTTCCCGGCGCGGCCGGCGTCATCTATCGCCAGTTCTCGCTGACGATCATCAGCGCGATGGTGTTGTCGCTTGGAGTCGCAATCACGCTCACGCCGGCATTGTGCGCGCAGTTGCTGCGCCGCTCGGACCGGCAGCCGATCGCGCCGGCGCGGGCATTCAACAGCGGCCTGTCGGGGCTCCGCCGCTTTTACACCGCCAGCGTCGGGAAGCTGATCCGCGCCCCGCTGATGATCCTGCTTTTGCTGGGCGCGATGACATTCGCCGCGTGGGAGGTCTATCAGCGGCTGGAATCATCGTTCCTGCCGACCGAGGATCAGGGCACGCTGATGGCGCGGATTTCGCTCACCGATGGTTCCACCAGCCAGCAGACGCTGGCCGCCGTTGAAAAGGTCGAAGCCTGGCTGGAGGAAAACGAGGCCGACACAGTCGAATCCGCCTTCGTCGCGCTCGGCTGGGGGTTCGGCGGCGGCGGGCAGAACGCCGCGATGATCTTCATCAAGCTGAAACCCTTCGAAGAACGCACGGCGGCGGAACGGTCGGCCGAAGCCATTGCCGGTCGCGCAAACGACGCATTCCGCAATGACCGCGCCGGTCGGATCATGTTCATGCAGCCACCGACCGTTCGCCGTCTTGGCAACAGCGGCGGCTTTTCCGGCTATCTCGTCGATTACGCCGGATCGGGCGTGGACGGGCTGATCGACGCGGCCGACCGGCTCGATCAATTGGCGGAGGCGGACGGCCGGGTCGAGGGTGTCGATACCGGCAACAGCGAAGCCGAGCCCTCGCTTCGGATCGACATTGACCAGCAAAAGGCCGAATCTCTGGGCATCTCGCTGTCATCGGTCAACTCGATGCTGTCCACGGTCTTTTCGGGCACGCAGGTCAACGATTTCATCCTCGCCGGCAGTCTCCGGCCCGTGATCGTGCAGGCCGAGGCAGACTGGCGGATGCAACCCGAAGATATCAGCCAGTGGTATGCGCGCAACGCGTCGGGAGAGATGGTGCCCTTCACTGCCTTCGTGACCACGTCCTGGCAGCCGACCGCACCGCGATTGTCGCGCTATCAGGGCAGCCCCGCGCTATCGCTGTCGGGGTCGCCCGCGCCGGGCATCAGCTCCGGTCAGGCAATGGACGCGATGGAAGAGATGGTCGCGGAAATCCCGGGCGGTTTCGGCGTCGCCTGGACAGAGATTTCCTATCAGGAGCGTCAATCGGGGGCGCAGGCGCCGATCCTTTACGCGCTGTCTATGCTGATCGTGTTCCTGGCGCTGGCCGCCCTGTACGAAAGCTGGTCGGTGCCGTTCTCTGTCATGCTGTCGGTCCCGGTCGGCGTGCTGGGGGCGGTGGTGGCCGCTTGGCTGACGGGGCAGCAGGACGACGTCTATTTCAAGGTGGGCATCCTGACCACGATCGGGCTTGCCGCGCGAAACGCGATCCTCATCGTCGAGTTCGCCGAGACCTTGCTGGAAAGCGGGCTCACGCTGCGCGAGGCGACGTTGAAAGCCGTCGGCCAGCGACTGCGTCCGATCCTGATGACCACCTTCACCTTCATGCTGGGCGTGCTTCCGATGGCGATTGCGACCGGCGCCGGTGCGGCGGCGCAGAACGCCATCGGCATCGCGGTTCTGGGCGGGATGGCGGCCTCGACCGTGATCGCGATCTTCCTGTCGCCGGTCCTTTATGTAGCGGTCAAGCGGATGACCGGCTTGCGGCTGGATCAGCGTCTTCAGCCCAAGGTTAGCGCGGCCGGGGCGCCGCCGGCGCCGGCCGAATAAGTCAGCCTTCGCGCAGAAAGATCAGTGCCATGCCGATGCAGGCGATGGCTGCGCCCGTCCAGCTTGCAGCCGTCGGCCGTTGTCCGGTCCGCAGCCACAACATCGGCAGGATCAGGACGGGCGAGGTCGCCGATAGCGTCGAGACGATCCCGACCTTGCCGCCCGACAGCGCGTAAAGCAGCAGCGTCATGCCGAGCCCGAGACCGAGCGCCGCAGTCGCGAACGCGGCGACGATGACCTCGGTCGTCATCGGTCGTGTCGGGCCCGGATCACGACCGCCGGCCATCATCGCACCACCGACGACGCCCATGCACAGGCCAGAGGCAGCGACGCGCAGCAGCGATGCCGCGTAGGGGTCGATCCCCGCCTCCATCACCGGACGGCTGATCAGCGCGCCGACCGCCTGGCCCAGTGCCGCCCCCAATCCGAAGAGGATTCCGGTGCGGATGACACCCTCGGTCTGTTCGAAACGATGGGCATGGGCCGGCGGCCGACCGATGATCGCGACGGCGACGCCGGCAACCGTCACCACGATGCCGATGATGGCAAGTCCGCTTAGAGTCTCGCCCAGCACCGTCCAGCCGAGGATCGCGGCCATCGGCGCGTTCAGCGCGAACAGCGCCCCGGCGCGGCGCGCGCCAAGCCGACCGACGGCGGCAAAGTTCGCGGTGTCGCCGATGAAGATGCCGACCAGGCCGGACAGGATCAGGATGATCGCGGCGTTATGGTCCAGCAGCCCGCTGGGTGTGCGGAAGAACAGTACCGCGCTGAGCAGCAGGATCACCAGCAGGTGCCGCAAAAGGTTGAAACGGAACGGGCCGACCTCGCGCACCGCCCCCGTGACCAGCGTGCCGGTCAGCGCCCAGCAGGCTGCCGCCCCGAGCGCCGCCAGCTCGTGGAGCGGCAGGGTCAAGCCATCATCTCTTTCGTCGCAGACAGCGTCAAATCGGGATGGTCGCGCGTCACCCGGTCGATGTCCCATTGAAGGCGAGTTAGGTAGACCAGATCGCCGTCGTGGTCGTTCGCCATATGCTGCTTGTTCACGTTGGAGAATGCGTCGACCTTGTCCCGGGGGCCGTGGACCCAGCGGGCCGAGGTGAATTGCGACGCCTCGAACCGGACCGGGATGCCGTATTCCAGCTCGATCCGGCTGGCCAGAACCTCGAACTGCAAGGCGCCCACGACGCCGACGATGAAGCCCGAGCCAATCATCGGCTTGAAGACCTTCGCGGCGCCTTCCTCGGCGAATTGCATCAGCGCCTTTTCCAGATGCTTGGCCTTCATCGGATCGCCCGAACGCACACTTTGCAGCAGCTCCGGCGCGAAGCTGGGGATGCCGGTGAAGCGCAGCCCCTCGCCTTCCGTCAGCGCGTCGCCGATGCGCAGCTGGCCGTGGTTGGGAATGCCGATGATGTCGCCCGCCCACGCCTCATCCGCAAGTTCGCGGTCGGCAGCCAGGAACAGGACGGGGTTGCTGACCGCCATCGGCTTCTTGCTGCGGACATGGGTCAGCTTCATCCCGCGTTCGAAATGACCCGAGGCGAGCCGGACGAAGGCCACCCGGTCGCGGTGCTTGGGATCCATGTTGGCCTGCACCTTGAAGACGAAACCGGTGACCGGCTCTTCCTCGGGCGCGATCTGGCGTGCTTCGGCCATCTGCGGCTGTGGTTCGGGGCCGTATTCGCGGATGCCGTTCATCAATTCGCGGACGCCGAAGCTGTTGATGGCCGAGCCGAACCAGATCGGTGTCAGGTGCCCTTCGAGGAAGCTCTTGCGGTCGAAAGCCGGAAGCAGTTCGCGCGCCATCTCGACCTCTTCGCGCAGTTTCTCCAACTGCGCGGGCGGAATGTGATCGGCCAGCTTCGGGTCATCCAGACCGCTGATCTTGACCGATTCCGCCACCTTGTTGCGATCGGCGCGGTCCATGATCTCCAGCCGGTCGTTCAGCAGATCGTATGCGCCGATGAACTCGCGCCCCATCCCGATCGGCCAGCTTGCGGGGGCGACATCGATTGCAAGGTTTTCCTGGATCTCGTCGATGATCTCGAACGTGTCGCGGCTTTCGCGGTCCATCTTGTTGCAGAAGGTCAGGATCGGCAGGTCGCGCAGGCGGCAGACCTCGAACAGCTTGCGGGTCTGGCTTTCGACACCCTTGGCGCCGTCGATGACCATGATCGCAGCGTCCACCGCGGTCAGCGTGCGGTAGGTGTCTTCGGAAAAATCGCTGTGGCCCGGCGTGTCCACCAGATTGAAGCGATGTCCGTCATATTCGAACGACATGGCCGAGGCCGAGACCGAGATGCCGCGATCCTGTTCCATCTTCATGAAGTCGGATCGGGTCCGGCGCGCCTCGCCCTTGGCGCGGACCTGACCCGCCATCTGGATCGCACCGCCGAACAGCAGAAATTTCTCGGTCAGCGTGGTCTTGCCGGCGTCGGGATGCGAGATGATCGCAAAGGTCCGACGGCGGGCGATTTCGGGCGGCAGGGCGGGTCGATTGTCCATGCGCGGGGATGTAGCCCCTGCCCCATTCCGGCGCAATGCCCGCTAGAGAAACTGCTCTTGCATCAGGCGTTCCTCCATCCCGTGGCCGGGATCGAACATCAGCCGGTGGCGGACGGTCGGGTCGGACCGGATCTCGACCCAGCGGACACGCTCGACCCCGCGCGAATCCGCGTCGGCCATGACCGGGCGCTTTTCGGGGTCCAGCACATCAAAGCGGACGACCGCGCGCTTGGGCAGGATCGCACCCCGCCAGCGACGCGGGCGGAAGGCCGCGATCGGGGTCAGTGCCAGCACGTCCGAGCCCAGGGGCAGGATCGGACCATGCGCCGAATAATTGTAGGCGGTCGAGCCGGCGGGCGTACACAGCAAGGCCCCGTCGCAGGCCAGATCGTCCAGCCGCAACCGACCGTCGACGCTGATCCGCAGCCGTGCGGCCTGGGGTCCGGCGCGGAGCAGGCTGACTTCGTTGATCGCAAGCGCGCGGTGTTCGCCGCCATCGGTCGAACCCGCGACCATCGCCAGCGGATTGATGACCGTCGTCTCTGCCGCCGCGATGCGTTGGGGCAGGTTTTCTTCGGCGTAGTCGTTCATCAGAAAGCCGATCGTCCCGCGATTCATGCCGTAGACCGGCAGATCGGAGGGGCCATGCAGCGTCGAAAGCATCAGCCCGTCGCCACCAAGCGCCACGATGACATCCGCCGCATCCAGATCCGCCTGACCATAGCGGCGGGTCAGCCGGTCCTGTGCGGCCCGCGCCACCCTTGTCTCGCTCGCCGCGAAATGGATCCTGTCGCTCATCTTTCCCCCGGTTTCGGGCTGCAGCTTTCCGTTTGCCAACACTAAAGGCAAGCCCCGTCGCGGGACCCATGGCCCGGGTCGCATTTCGTGTTTATGCCGCGCCGCTGCATCGTTAGTAAGGGCGCCAAGTGCAAACCAGCCCGGAGCGAGACGATGAACGAGCAGACCCACAGCTTCTTTACCGAAGACCTCGCCAGCCGCGACCCCGACATCGCCCGCGCCATCGGTCAGGAACTGGGCCGGCAGCGCGATGAGATCGAGCTGATCGCATCGGAGAACATCGTCAGCCGCGCGGTGATGGAGGCGCAGGGTTCGGTCCTGACCAACAAGTATGCCGAAGGCTATCCGGGCAAGCGTTATTACGGCGGCTGTCAGTATGTGGACGTGGTAGAGAACCTCGCCATCGATCGGGCCAAGCAGCTGTTCGGTTGCGACTTCGCGAACGTCCAGCCGAACAGCGGCAGCCAGATGAACCAGGCGGTGTTTCTGGCGCTGCTGCAACCGGGTGACACGTTCATGGGGCTCGACCTGAACTCGGGAGGGCACCTGACTCACGGCTCGCCGGTCAACATGTCGGGTAAGTGGTTCAACGTCGTCAGCTACGGCGTGCGCCAGCAGGATCAGCTTCTGGACATGGAGGCGATCGCGGAAAGCGCACGCCAGAACAAGCCCAAGCTGATCGTCGCGGGCGGTACCGCGTACAGCCGGGTTTGGGACTGGGCGGCGTTCCGCATGATCGCGGACGAGGTCGGCGCGGTGCTGATGGTCGACATGGCCCATATCGCGGGTCTTGTGGCCGGCGGCGTCCACCCCTCGCCCCTGCCCCACGCGCATGTCGTGACGACGACGACGCACAAGTCGCTGCGCGGCCCGCGCGGCGGCATGATCCTGACGAACGACGAAGCGATCGCGAAGAAGATCAATTCGGCTGTCTTCCCGGGCCTTCAAGGTGGTCCGCTGATGCACGTGATCGCCGCCAAGGCCGTGGCCTTTGGCGAGGCGCTGGAGCCCGGTTTCAAGGATTACGCCGCGCAGATCGTGAAGAACGCTAAGGCAATGGCAGATGAGTTGCAGAAGGGCGGCATCGACATCGTATCCGGTGGGACCGACAATCACCTGATGCTCGCCGACCTGCGCCCCAAGGGGGTCACCGGTAAGGCCACCGAAGCGGCACTCGGCCGCGCGCACATCACCTGTAACAAGAACGGCGTGCCCTTCGATCCGGAAAAGCCCTTCGTGACCTCGGGGATCCGCCTCGGCACTCCTGCCGGGACGACGCGCGGTTTCTGCGAAGAGGAATTCCGCCAGATCGCCCGCTGGATCGTCGAGGTCGTGGACGGCCTGGCCGCCAATGGCGATGACGGAAATGCGGCGGTCGAAGATAAGGTGAAGGCCGAAGTCGCGACGCTCTGCGCACGGTTCCCGCTTTACGAGGGCATGTGAGCCGTTGAACGCCGCGCGGGCGTCACAGATGCCCGCGCCGCACCATCATCCAGATTACAAGAGCCGCCAGAACCAGAAGCCCGAAGGCGATCGAGGCGCCAAAATTCACGGCCCGGTTCTGCCAACGACTGACGCTGCCCAAAGGCTGAAGATACGCCATCAGCGCGTTGTAGGCCCGGCTGGGACGGCCCAGGTCCATCTGCCTTGCTACACGCGGCTGAGACGTCAGCATCTCGGCTTCGGCCAGCACACGCGCCTGCCCGCGCAGATTGCGCGGCAGGGCGCCGCCGCGTCTGCGCAGCATCTCCTCGAGCCCGGGCAACTTGCCCCGCCGCGCGCCGCCGAAGCGGTCGGCCATCAGCCGCGCGACCTCATCGGCCATGTCGCGGATATCGTCGCTGGTTTGGGCGATCCTCGTCATGGGCGGACCATAGCGGCTCTGGCGCGACCCCGCCAGCCGGTCTAGGGTGCCGCCATGATGTTGAAGACGACGATGATCGGCGACGAAACCGCCCACCCGGTTCTGCTGGCCCATGGGCTGTTCGGTCAGGGCCGCAATCTGGGTCCGATCGCGCGGACGCTGGTCGAACAGGGCCACCGCGCGCTCAGCGTGGACATGCGCAACCACGGCGAATCCTTCCACAACGACGATCATTCCTACGCCGCGATGGCGGGTGATCTGGCCCGCGTGATCGAGGCGAACGGCGGACGCGCGGACGTGGTCGGGCATTCGATGGGCGGCAAGGCCGCGATGGTGCTGGCGCTGACGCAGCCGACCCTGATCGATCGGCTGGTGGTGATGGACATCGCGCCCGTGGCTTATGCCCATGATCAGGCGGGATATCTGTCCGCGATGAAGAACCTGGATTTGAACGGGCTGGAGGGACGTCGCTCGAATGCCGATCGGCGCCTTGCCGAAACGGTCGGCGAACCGGGCATCCGCGCGTTCCTGCTGCAATCGCTTGACCTGAAGGCCGATCCGCCGCGGTGGATGCTGAACCTCGACGCGCTCGACGCCGGGATGGCAGGGCTGGTCGGATGGCCCGGCGACGATCTTCAGCCGGGCAGTTTCGATGGTCCGGCGCTGTTCCTGACCGGAGAGACATCGGACTATGTGACCGCCGATGGCAAGGCTGCGATTCAGCGGCTGTTCCCGCAGGCAGAATTCGCAAGCGTGAAAGGCGCCGGCCATTGGCTGCACGCCGATCAGCCGGCCAAGACGGCCGCTGCCGTGGCCGATTTCCTGCGCCGCGGCTGATTGTTGAAAATTTCTTGGCATCAGCTCTTCACGGCGACGTGAGGGGCGCAACTTCAGTCCATGCGATCCGTGTCTATCCCTGAAGTCTTGGCCCGACTGGCCTTGCCCCGGACGGAGGACGACATGAAGTTTCTTGCCACGACGACCCTGATCACGCTGATCGCCGGTGGCACTTCACTGGCCCAGGATGCGACGCCCGCCGTCGCAGCGATGGACCAATCCGTGAGCAATGGCGTGGTCAGCGCCGATCGGGTGACGGCGCCGGCTAATGGTTGGTTGGTGGTGCATCGCACGGATAGCGAGATGAAGCCCGGGCCGGTGGTCGGTCATGCGCCGATCCGCGCGGGCGAGACGACGGACGTTGCCGCGATCCTGACCGAGGACGTGGCGGCGGGCGACATGCTGATGCTGATGGTTCACGGCGAGGACGGCGGCAGCGAGACCGGCGTCTTCGAATACACGCTGGGCGCCACCGAGGACGGTCCAATTCGCGTGGACGATCAACTGGTTATGACGGTCATCACGGCGCAGTAATCTGCGCCGACGAGGTCTGCGCCTTCGGGCGCGGTCACGCCCTCCGCGGGTAAGAGGCGATCCGCGGGGGGCTGTTTTTTGCCCGCTTTCTTCATCAATCTGAACGGCAACTCCAGCGTGCGGTGGTGCGCAACAGCGCAACACGCGGACCCTCACTTCAGCCAGCATTTGCTGGGTCTGACGTGTCACAGCCGGTACACCGCGCGTACACAGGATGTACACAACCTGTACACAGGCTGCGAGCGTGCGGTTAGGGCTTTCTTCATCAAAACTTAACGCTTGTTGCGGCCTAGCCGCGGTCACATCTGCGCGCGCACGGGAACCCCGGCGCGAGTGCCGCATTTGGTCCGCAGGACCAATTTCAGGAGCGAGCGATGAAGAATCCATGGATGAGCGCGTGGCTTTCCGCCGCGAACAGCGTCACCGGTGCGGCGCGGGGTCAGGCGATGGCCGAGATGTCGAAGGCACAGACCCAGATGATGCAGGACTGGCAGCGCGCCTGGTTCGACGGGTGGCTGAAGATGTGGAGCCCGCAGGCTTGGATGGCGCCGAACCTGTGCGCCCCGACCCGGCGGCGCAAGTCATGAGCCGGGGGGTCATCCTGGCGGCCGGTATCGCGGCGCTGATGGCGCCCCTGCCGGCCAGCGCCTTCACCGCGAAGAACGGCATGGTGGCGGTCCAGATCAGCCCGACCGAGATCGCGGTGCCGCACGATTCGCGGGGGCGCGAGACGGATTACTGGTGCGCGGCCGGCGATTTTGCGGACCGGGTGATGCGGGTGGACGGCGCGACGCGGATGTGGCGCGCTTCGCCCAAGCCGCGCGAGGCGGGCGTCGGGATCACCTTCACGCTCGATCCCGCTAAGAAGGCCGAGGGCGCGGGGCTGTCGAGCTTCGGCTCGGGTCCGAAGGACGGGTCGATCAGCGTCAGCGCGGCGGCGGGCAATCATTGCCGCAAGATCTGGCCCTTCATCGCCGACTGACCGGCACGGCCCGCATTCAGGCGTGATGCGCGATGCGGGCCGAGACGGCGGCGGCGCGGGCTTCGACCAGCGCCAGCGCGTCGGCGCCCAGATCGGGCCGGGCCGTGCGGCTGAGAAAGCAGAACATCCCGAAGACGCTGCCATCGGCGCGTCGGACCGGCACGCTGAGATGGCTGCCAATCGGGATCATCTGCGTGATCGGCAGGTCCACCGCGATCTGATGCTGGCTGGTATCGGACATCAGGTTCGGCAGGTTCCCGTCGATGATGTGCTTACAATAGACCTCTCGCAGATCCATGCTGTCGCTGGGCTTGATCATCGCTTCCAGGCCCGGCGCGCTGACCGCGCGGAAGACGGCGCGGTTGCCCTGGAATTCCGAGAGATACGCGACCTCCATCCCCAGGCTTTCGCGAACGTCGTCGAGCGTGCTGTCCACCATCGAACGATCGGGCGCGTCGAGGAAGAAGGCGGGCGTCGCCGCGGCGGCTGGATGATGTGACATGGCAGATTCCCTGATACGCAATTGAACAGGGCCCGACCATGCCACGGGGAAGGCACGGCGCGTGAGCGCCAAGTGCCGTGCATTTGAGCGAACCGGGAAACCCCGAGCCGCGCGGGCGTCAGTCCTGCGCCATGCCGATTTCGGGATATTTTTCGGCGATGTCCTGGGTCGTCATGCGCGGGAACAGGGCCGGATACATGTAGCTGTAGCCTTCGTTGCCGTATTTCGCGATGTCGATGACGGCGGCGGGCACGACAGTGATGAGGTCGTAGAAATCATCCGGTTCATAGCCGCGACCCTTGGCGGCGTTGCGGCAGACGTGAAATTTCACGCCCTTGTCGGCCAGTTCCTGCAGCGCGGTATAGGCATCGGGGAAGGCCGCCGCGTTCTGACGCGCGAAGGCGTGCAGGTCGTTGCCATGCGCCACGACGACGATGTCCGAACCTTCGAGATCGCCGAACTCCTCCATCGCTGCGATGTGGTTGCGGATGAAGCCGAGCGCGCGCAACCCATCCTCGGGCGTGGCGTAGTTCCAGTCGTAGAGCACCTTCTGCGGCCCGTACTGGACGGGATCGAAGGTGGAGGGATCCTCGGGGCCGGCGAGGACGGCGGTGGGGAGGAAGAGGCAGAGGGCGAGGGTCAGGCGCATGTGTGGGACTACTTTAGACAAAAGAGGTTACTGTTAAGACTATTATCCATCCAATAATCTAAACGCATACGCTGCAGCGATACTAGCAACAACAGCAACGCAAAAAGATCCTAATTTGACAAATATGGAGCGGCGACTTTGCTTGCTTAACGAACTTAATATGCGTGAGTCCTCAACATAAAGATCAAATATTACATATGGTACGTATGTATACCCGGCGAGTTTTGAGCATAACATGCAGAAAGCTACTATTAAAAAAATGCCAATAGCCAAAAATAGCACAGTCTGCGTAACCAGTCCCAACGGCGAGAGCGATTTTGCAAGTATAAAAATCAATCCATCGGGATCATTCTTAAGTTCCGAAAGATAAGACGCTCTTGACAGGATAGAGGCGTTTGATAGCGAAGCTGTCATGTAAGCGTAAAAGGCGGCGAGGATGACTGAAGTCGGAACTAGAAAGAACTCTTCACCAATAAAGCGAAAAGCTACCGGTAGCGATAATACTTTATCTGCCGGTCTATCAGCGGAATCAAATATCCTTTTCAATAGTATTGAAATATCTTCCGCCCAACTGCGCTCACTATACGAGATTACAACGTCCCCGGAAGATTGCCGGTCTCGCAAGCCCAGCTCATGGAACTGAGGTTCTCCTACTATTCTTCTGATTCGCTGACTGCTCCGTCCAAAGAATATCTCTATGGACTGTCTCTGAGGCGTGTCGGCACCTTTAAAAAAATAGCGAAAACGTACTCTAGGCGAAGGCCCTCGGTTCCAACCTTTCCCAAGGGCGCGATTTTTAGTAATTCGTCTACAGAATTTTCTGTATATTTATTACCGTTTGCACATATGACTTCGGCAGTAGCTTGGATAAGTGAGGATTGATTTTGAACAAGAACGCGCTCTTTGATACCGCGATCTATTCCCAGAATTAAGTTCTGATCTACGACTACCGGATTTTGAATATTGAAAGCTAGTTGACGTTTAGTAGAAATGAGGCCTGAAAGAAACTCACCGAAATCGTCGCGTGAGATGGGAAGTCTCACAGCGTAATCGTCATCGCCATCGTCACGCTTGACTATTTCGCCATCAATCATCTAACCATCCATCTTCAGCGCCTGAATGAACGCCGTCTGCGGGATCTCGACCTTCCCGAACTGACGCATCTTTTTCTTGCCGGCCTTCTGCTTCTCCAGCAACTTCTTCTTCCGCGTGGCGTCGCCGCCGTAGCACTTCGCGGTCACGTCCTTGCGCATCGCGCTGAGCGTCTCTCGCGCGATCACGCGCGAGCCGATGGCGGCCTGGATCGGGATCTTGAACATGTGCCGGGGGATCAGCTCCTTCAGCTTTTCCACCATCACCCGGCCGCGTGACTCGGCCCGGTCGCGGTGGACCATCAGGGCCAGCGCGTCCACCGGCTCGTCGTTCACCAGGATCGACATCTTGACCAGGAAATCCTCGCGATATTCGCTGATCTGGTAGTCGAAGCTGGCATAGCCCTTAGTCACCGATTTCAGCCGGTCGTAGAAGTCGAAGACGACCTCTGCCAGCGGCAGGTCATAGACCACCATCGCCCGCTGGCCGGCATAGGTCAGGTCAAGCTGGATGCCGCGGCGGTCCTGGCAGAGTTTCAGCACGTCGCCCAGATATTCGTCGGGGACCATGATCGTGGCCTTGATGCGCGGCTCTTCGATGTGATCGACCAGCGTCAGGTCGGGCATGTCGGCGGGGTTGTGCAGTTCCTTCACCTCGCCATCGCGCATGTGCAGGCGGAAGACGACCGAGGGCGCTGTGGTGATCAGGTCCAGATCGTACTCGCGTTCCAGCCGGTCGCGGATCACTTCCAGGTGCAGAAGGCCAAGGAAGCCGCAGCGGAAGCCGAAACCGAGCGCGGCCGAGGTCTCCATCTCGTAGGAGAAGCTGGCGTCGTTCAGGGCGAGCTTCTCGATCGCGTCGCGCAGGGCCTCGAAGTCGTTGGCGTCCACGGGGAAGAGGCCGCAGAAGACGACGGGCTGAGCGGGCTTGAAGCCCGGCAGCGGGCGGTCGGCGGGCTTGGTCGCGTGCGTGATCGTGTCGCCGACGCGGGTGTCGCGGACCTGCTTGATGGATGCGGTGAAGACGCCGATCTCGCCCGGGCCAAGTTCGGCGATGTCCTTCATCGCGGGGGTCAGCACCGCCAGCTTGTCCAGCTTGTAGGTGGCGCCGGTCTGCATCATGCGGACCTGATCGCCCTTGCGGATGACGCCGTCCATGACCCGGATCATCACGACGACGCCCAGATAGCTGTCATACCATGAATCGACCAGCATCGCCTTGAGTGCTGCGTTCGCGTCGCCCTTGGGCGCGGGCAGGCGGTGGACGATCGCCTCCAGCACGTCGGGGATGCCGAGGCCCGTCTTGGCGCTGATCGGGACGGCTTCGGACGCGTCGATGCCGATCACGTCCTCGATCTGGGTCTTCACGCGGTCGGGTTCGGCCGCGGGCAGGTCGATCTTGTTCAGGACAGGGACGATCTCGTGGTTGGCGTCGATCGCCTGATAGACGTTGGCGAGCGTCTGCGCCTCGACCCCCTGCGTCGCGTCGACGACCAGAAGGCTGCCCTCGACCGCGCGCATGGAGCGGCTGACCTCATAGGCGAAGTCCACGTGGCCGGGCGTGTCGATGAGGTTCAGCACGTAGGTGCGCCCGTCCTTCGCCGGATAGGCGATGCGCACGGTGTTCGCCTTGATGGTGATGCCGCGTTCCCGCTCGATATCCATCGCGTCGAGAAGCTGCGCCTTCATGTCGCGTTCGGCGACGGTGCCGGTCAGCTGGATCAGCCGGTCGGCGAGCGTGGATTTGCCGTGGTCGATATGGGCCACGATCGAGAAATTGCGGATGAGATCAAGGTCGGTCATGGGTTCGGGCTATACAGGCGCACCGGGCGCGCGGGAAGGGGATTTGCGTGTCGCGGGGTGTCAGCGCGGCCCGGCCCCGCCGGGTCCGGCGCTGCCACGGTGGCTGGCGGGCGTCTGCGTCGCGCGGCCTGCGCGCGACAGCCGCGTCTCGCGCCACATCGCGTAGATGCCGGACCCCACGATGACCGCTGCGCCGAGCCAGGTGATCGCGTCGGGGCGTTCCGAAAAGACCACGATGCCGACCAGCATGGCGAAGACCAGCCGGGAATACCGGAACGGCGCGATGGTGGCGATGGGCGCGAACCGCATCGAGACGACCATCGCCAGATACGCGGACAAGCCGACCAGCGAGCCGGCCAGAAGCCATGCCAGATCGGCGGGCTGCGGCATCACCGCCGGCTGGCGCTGGATCAGGAACAGGATCAGGCCCGCCGGCACGACCGCACCGAAGGCGCTGGCAGTCAGCGCGTCGGAGGAAACCCGGTCCGGAATGCGCCGCGTCGCCAGATCGCGCAGGGTCAATGCCAGCACCGCCACGACCGCGAGCAGCGAGGCGGGCTGGAACGCCGCAGCACCCGGCCGCACGATCAGCAACACGCCCGCGAACCCCGCCAGGATCGACAGCCACCGCCGCCAGCCCACGGGCTCGGCCAGAAACAGCGCGGCACCCAGCGTGATCGTCAGCGGCAGCGCCTGCAGGATCGCCGAGGCCGAGGACAGATCGCCCGTCACCAGCGCCGTGACGAAGGTGATCGCCGCCAAGCCCTCGCCCAGATTGCGAAGCATGACGGCGGGATGCAGAAGATCGCGGCTCCACAGCGGACGCCCGCGCGCGGCCATCAGCGCCCAGTAGAGCGCAAGACCCAGCGTCCCGGCCATCATCAGCACCTGCCCCACCGGCATGCGCCCGCCCAGCAGCTTCAGGACCATGTCCTCGAGCGCGAAGAAGCCCATCGACAGGACCATCAGAAGGGCGGCGCGGAAGGTGTTCATGGGCTGGCCCTACATGAGGCGCAGGGCCGCGGGAAGGGCCACAAGGACATTCCACATCGCGCGGATGTCGCGCGTTGTCGCGCTTAACCCATTCTTAACCGGTTCCGGGTCATGGTCCCCCGGTCGGGGGCATGGCGGTCGCAAGATCCGCCGTCAGCATTCGGTGCCCGGGCCGGGGCAATCGGCCGTTCAGAGGAACGATCATGAGTGTATTTTCCCGGATCGCGGCACCGGCACTGTTCGCGGCGATGATGGCCCTGCCCGTCCAGGCAGCGACGCTGGGGCCGTGGTCATCGACCCGCAGCAACGAAATCGTGCTGACGGCGATCGAGGACAACGGCGCAAGCTTCGGCTATCGCAACACCAGCTATTCGGTCACGTACATCGCCAACGCGGTGGCGACCGAAGGCGGAGAGTTCGTCTTCGACTGGAGCCTGAACGGCAACCACGGGACGAAGTCGGTCACCAGTTCGCTGAAATGGGCGATCAACAACACGACGCCCAAGGTGCTGGTCGATGCGACGGGTCTTTCCGGCGCATTCCGCTATTCCGGGACGTTCACCGCAATTCTGAAGGCGGGCGAAAAACTCAACATAACCTTCGGGGGCAGCAACCTGGATTCGGTCAGGTTGATGACGGGCACCCTGACACTGACCGAAAAAGTCGCGCCGCCCGTTGCCCCGGTGACGCCGGTGCCGCTGATTTCGAGCGGGGCGCTGCTGGTGTCCGGCCTGGGAGCGTTCGCGGCCCTACGGCGAAAGGTCGGGCTTGGCTGACCCGACAGATCCGGTGATCGGACGGCGACAGCGATGCCGCCCTCCGTCACGGCAGCGTGATTGAGACCCGACGTCGTTCCTGCTATATCAGGATGACCGACCGGACCAGACAGGCGCAAAGCCTGCGACCGGCATCCGAGGAACCGAGGAGACAGTCATGATCAACCGCATCATCATCGCGGCGGCCGCCGTCGCGCTGACCACGCCGCTGGCCGTCGCCGGGCCGATCGACAGCGCCTGCATGCGCTCGGACCGGGCGCGCGCCAATGCGCCGCTTTGCGGCTGCATCCAGCAGGTCGCGAACCAGACGCTGTCGCGCGGCGATCAGCGCCGGGCGGCCAGCTTCTTCCGCGATCCGCACAAGGCACAGGAAGCGCGCACGTCGAAGTCCGGTCAGGACAACGCCTTCTGGTCGCGCTACAAGCGTTTCACCGCCACGGCCGAGGCCTATTGCCGCTGATCCGCTGATGCGGATCATGGTGCTGACCGGCGCGGGGGTGTCCGCCGAAAGCGGGCTTGCGACGTTTCGCGGCCCGGATGGGCTGTGGGAGGGTAATCGGGTCGAAAAGGTGATGCGATGCGTCGAATAGGGACTAGAACCGCGAATGCGGCGCTGTATGGCAATCGGCTAATCAGCCATCTCAGCGATCTAGCCGGTGGACGCCGTAAGGTCAGCCAGCATCTTACTTACAGTGAAATGATGAAGGATACAGGTGCGACAGGCATCCCGATTGGCGTCGGAAGAGACCTTGAGTATCTACTTGAGGCACTGGAAACGGCCGGACTGCCCCTCGGTCTGACTCTTTTTGTCACGCCTAAAAAAGGAGTCTTGGGCGAACTTCTCGACTTGGAAGGTTTCGCTAAGCGCGCAATCAGAAAGGAAACGCTACTACGGTTCAGGAAGGAGACCCTAGACTACGATTGGGACAACATTGTTTTTGAGCAGGAGAACGCACTCGGCTAGTTTCGCCGCAGCGTCAGATAGTGCGGCACCCTGCCCTCACGAAGGGCCTTCTGCTCGTACCGGGTGCTGAACCAGTCATCCCAGGGCTTGTCGGTATCCGCAATGATCTGAAACCCCGCCGGTGGGACCTCTTCACGCGACTGGCGCAGATAATCGGGGATGTCCGAGGCGATGCGGAACTCGCCGCCGGGCCGCATCACGCGCGCCAGCGGGATCAGATGCTCGGGCGTGACGAAGCGCCGCCTGTGATGGCGCGCCTTGGGCCACGGATCGGGATACATCAGGAAGGCGCGGTCTATCGCGCCGTCGGGCAGCACGTCCATCAGGTCGCGCGCATCGCCGGGATGCACGCTGACATTGCTGACGCCCGCCGCACGGATCTTGCCCAGCAGCATGGCGACGCCATTGATGAAGGGCTCGCAGCCGATGATCCCGATCTCGGGATAGGTGGCGGCCATGTGGACCATGTGCTCCCCCCCGCCGAAACCAATCTCCAGCCAGACCGGACGGTCATCGCCGAAGATCGCCGTCGGATCGATGGGCGAGCGGTCGGGGTTTTCGCTTTCCGTGATGCCGCGCGGGCGCAGATCGCCCAGATCCTCGGACAGATAGCCCTTCTGGCTCTGGCGCAGGGTCTTGCCGTGGCGGCGGCCGTAGAAGTTGCGGCGCGGCGGATTCGGATCGAAGGGTTTGGTCGGCTCGGTCATGGGGGCGCGATGTGCCGCGTCGCGCGCGCCCGGTCAAGACCTGCGCGCAAGCCGCGTGACGATCAGCAGGATCGCGAGCGCATAGGACAGGATCGCGTAAAGCGCGGCGGGCATCGCGACGGCGGCGAAGTCCGCGCCCCACAGTCGGGCGGCCAGACCGATCGGAACGGCCGTCTCGACGATCAGCAGCGCCAGCGCGAAGGCGGTGGCGTGGGCGCGACCCTCCGGGCCGGCGCGGCGGGCGGCGAGGGTGCCCATGAGTGCGGCGGCGAGCGCCAGCACCAGCACCGCCTGCAGCACCTCCCACCCGCTCGCAGTCCAGCCGTACCACAGCGTGATCAGAATCATCGCGCCCGACAACAGCGATGCGCCGGGCGCAAGCCAGCGCGCGCCCGCGCCGAGCCAGGGGCGCAGCGCCATGCCCAAGGCGAAGGGCAGCGCAACAACAAGCAGCATTGCGGAGATCGTGCCGCTCACCCCCTCCACATCCAGCGTCGGGCTCGCGACCAGTGGCAGCCAGACGATCGCCGTGACGGTGGACAAGGCGATCAGCCGCCTCAATCGGGGCAGATCGGCACCGGTGACAGCGGCGAAGGCGACGGACCCCATGCCAGCCGGCGCGAGTGCCAGCAGCATCAGTCCGCTTTGCGCGGCGGATGTCAGACCGAACGACCAGCCGCAGAGCCACGCCACCAGCGGCAGGACCAGCAGCTTCGCGGCCAGGGCGCGCCAGGTTCGGCGCGCCTCCGGCGTGGCGGAAAAGTCGGCGGGGCGGAAGGCCGCCCCCTGTGCCAGCATCACCAGAAAGAGGCAGAGCGACAGGAACAGCACCATCGCGCGCGCCCCCGGTCTAGTCGGCCATCAGCCGGCTGATGATGACCGAGACTTCGGGTTTCTTGCCGATCTCTTCCATCGCGACCTGACGGGTGATCTTGCGCAGAGCCTCGTCCATCTTGCCGTCATCGGCGACGGTGCGATCGTCGGCGCTTTCCAGGAATTCGGCCAGCTCGCCCTCGATATGGCGGGCCAGATCGTCACCGCCGCGGGTGCGGTCTGGAAGACCCATCAACTCGACCCAGGCGTCGGGCAGGACGTTGTCCTCTTCGTCGACGATCACGCTGACCAGCGCGTGGCCGTTCAGCGCCATGCGGATACGGTCGCGGACGATCCCGTCCATCGCGCCAATCAGCACCGTGCCGTCCAGATAGATCCGTCCAGTCTCGACCTGATCGACGATCCTCGGTGCGTCACCCGACAGATCCAGCATGGAACCGTTGACCACGACCTCGGACGCGATCCCCTTGCCCCGCGCAATGCCGGCATGTTCGCGCAAATGCATGTGCTCGCCATGCATCGGGATCAGGATCTTCGGTTTCAGCAGATCGTGGACCGCTTCCAGATCCGGCCGGTTGGCATGGCCCGACACGTGGTAGGTGCCGTCGTCGGCGTCATAGACATCGACGCCGATCTCGCTCAGCGCGTTCATGATGCGGATCACCGGGCGTTCGTTGCCCGGAATGGTGCGCGAACTGAACAGGAAGGAATCGCCGTCGCCCAGCGACAGGCCCAGATAGCGGCCACGCGAGAGTTGCGCGCTGGCCGCGCGGCGTTCGCCCTGGCTGCCAGTCACGATCAGCATGACTTTGTGTCGCGGCAGATCGGCAGCCCGTTCCGGCCCGATCGTCGCGGGAAAGTCGGTCAGCACCCCGGTCTCGACGGCGACCGAGACCATGCGCCGCATCGCGCGACCCAGCAGGCAGACCTCGCGGCCCGCGGCCACCCCGGCCTCTGCCAGTGTCTTCAGCCGCGCGACATTGCTGGCAAAGGTGGTGGCCACGACCATCTGCTTCTGCGCCATCACGAAATCCAGAAGCGGATTGGCCAGCAGCGCCTCGGACCGGCCGGGATGGGTGGAAAACACGTTCGTCGAGTCGCAGGTCAGGACCTTTACGCCGTCCCCCTCGCCCGCGATTTCATGCCACATGATCGGATCGAAGCCCTCGCCCACGACGGGCGTGCCGTCCAGCTTGAAATCGCCGGTATGGACGATCCGACCGGCGGGGGTGTCGATGATCAGCGCCGAGCTTTCGGGGATCGAGTGGCTGATCGGGACGAACTGAACGCTGAAGGGACCGATCTCGGTCACATCGGGACGCGGCTTGACGATCCGCACCGTGTCGGCGGGATGGCCCATCTCTTCCAGTTTCAGCCGCGTCAGCGCGCCGGTGAAGGCGCGAGCGTAGATCGGCACGCCCAGCTGTTCCCACAGATGGCCCGTGGCGCCGATGTGATCTTCGTGACCATGGGTCAGGAAGATCGCGTCCAGCCGGTCGCGGTTCTGCCGCAGCCAGCGCAGATCGGGCATGATCAGGTCGATCCCCGGCGCGCTGTCCATGTCGCCGAAGGTCACACCCAGATCGACGAGGATCAGCCGTTCGCGCCCTGCCGGGCCGTAGCCGTAGACATAGGCGTTCATGCCGATTTCGCCCGCGCCGCCGAGCGGCAGATAGATCAGGCGTTCAGACATTCCCCGCCTCCTTGTTGTAATCGTAAATCAGTCGAAGACCGTGCACGGTCAGATCATCCTCGATCGCGTCGAACAGATCGAAACCCTGATCGAAGAGCGGCGCAAGCCCCCCTGTCGCGATCACCTTCATCGGAACCCCGCGTTCGGCCCGGATCTTGTCGACGATGCCCTGGACCAGACCGATATAGCCCCAGAAGATTCCCGACTGGATACAGGCGACGGTGTTGGTGCCGACCACCTGCGCCGGCATGGTGACATCGACATGCGGCAGCGCGGCCGCAGCCATGTGCAGCGCCTCCAGCGACAGGTTCACGCCGGGCGCGATCACCCCACCGACATAGGCGCCGTCGGCAGCGGCCACGTCGAAGGTCGTCGCGGTGCCGAAATCGACCACGATCAGGTCGCCCCCGTGACGATGATGCGCGGCCCAGGTGTTGACCAGCCGGTCGGGTCCGACCGTGGTGCCCTGATCGACGCGCGGGGCGGCGGGCAGCAGGCAATCGGGCTTGCCGACGACCAGCGGACGGGTGTCGAAATAGCGGTTGCACAGCACGCGCAGATTGAACACGACGCGTGGCGCGGTGGACGAGATGATGCAGGAATCGATGTCGAGATCGAAATGCGTTAGCGAGATCATCGTCTGCAGCCAGACGAAATATTCGTCGGCCGTGCGCCGGTGATCGGTGCTGATGCGCCAGTGGCTCAGGAACTTATCGCCGTCCCAGATGGAAAAGACGCTGTTCGTGTTGCCGGTATCGATGCACAGCAGCATGTCAGGCGGCCCCGAAATGGATGTCGGCCGCCGGCAGCACGTGCCGCCCGGCATCGGTCATCAGGATCATCGCACCGGTCTCGTCGATCGACTCGAAGCGGCCGGTCAAGCTGTCGCGTCCGGTCCGGGCGGTGATGTCCTGCCCCAGACGGGCCGCGCGCGGCAGCCAGGCGTCGCGGATGCGCGTGAACCCCTCGGCCCGGTGCAGGCGCAGCCAGCGATCGAAGGCCGGGGCGAGCAGGTCGAGGAAATCCTCGGGTGTCACGGTCAGGCCGGTCGCCTCGGCGAGGCTAACGGGGGGCATCGCGCCGTCCTCAAGCTGCGCATTGTCGGGCGCGGCGGCCAGGTTCACGCCGATCCCCACGGCGACAGCGTCGATCCCGGTGCCGCGCGTGCTTGTCTCCAGCAGGATGCCGCCGATCTTGCCGCCATCCAGAAGGTTGTCGTTCGGCCATTTGATCGCCGTGCGATGCGCAGCAGCCGGACCAAGAACCAGCGCCAGAGCGTCATCCACCGCCAACGCTGCGACAAACGACAATTGCGCCGCGATCAGTGCCGAACCGGGGCGCGGCAGTAGCAATGTGGCGGCAAAATTGCCCTCTGGCATCAGCCATCCACGGCCCCGCCTTCCGCGCCCCTCGGTCTGGCGGTGGGTCAGGATCCATGTCGGTTGGGTCGCGTCGGACGCCATCGCCAGCGCCTGCGCATTGGTCGAGGCGCATTCCTCTAGAACGATGCGCCCGGTCTCCGCCGGCCAGTCCAGCGGCAACGCGCCGGAAAGCGCGGCCTCAGTCACTCTGCGCTTGTCCTTGCGACACCACCGGGCCAGCCGCCGCGCCGGCCATCGCGCGGCCATCGACGAGCGATTGCGCCGCGCGGCCGGCCGCGCTGTCCACGCCGAACATGCCAAGCGCACCCAGCGTCACGATAGCGGCCGGCACGACCAGCGACAGCGATTGCGCCAGACCCATGCGGGTCTGCACGCCCTCATTCTCGGCCCCGAAATACAGGTAATAGACGATGCGCAGATAGTAGAACGCGCCGATGACCGAGGCGACGACGCCCGCAACCGCCAGCCAGCCCATATCGGCATCGACCGCGGCCTTCAGCACGCCGAACTTGGCGAAGAAGCCGAGAAGCGGCGGCACACCGGCAAGGCTGAACATCAACAGCAGCAGCGCGAGCGATTTCAGTGGTTCGGACGAGGCGAGGCGGTTGAGGCTTTGCAGGTCGGTGACGGGACGCCCGTCACGCTCCATCGACAGGATGAAGGCGAAGGTGCCGACATTCATCACGGCGTAAATTGCCATGTAGAGCAGCATCGCCTGCACGCCGTATTCGGTTCCGGCGGCCAGGCCGACCAGCGCAAAACCCATATGGGCGATGGACGAATAGGCCATCAGGCGCTTGATGTTGGTCTGTCCGATCCCGGCGATCGAGCCAAGGAACATCGACATCACCGCCAGCGCCGCGATGATCTGGCTCCAGTCCGCGGCGACGTTGCCGAACGCGTCAAAGGCCAGCCGCGCGATCAGTGCCATCGCCGCGACCTTGGGTGCGGTGGCGAAGAAGGCGGTGACGGGCGTCGGCGCGCCTTCGTAGACGTCGGGGGTCCACATGTGGAACGGGACGGCCGACACCTTGAAGGCAAGGCCCACCAGCATGAAGACCAGACCGAACAGAAGGCCGATCGACAGCCCGTCGCCCTGAACGGCGGTGATGATGCCCGCGAAGATCGTGGTCCCCGAGAAGCCGTAGACCAGCGAGGCACCATAGAGCAGCAGACCCGAGGACAACGAGCCGAGGACGAAGTATTTCAGCCCGGCTTCCGAGGATTTGGCGCTTTCGCGGCGCATCGCGGCGATGACGTAGAGCGCGAGCGATTGCAGTTCCAGCCCCAGATACAGCGTGATCAGGTCACCGGCCGACACCATGACGCACATGCCGACGGCGGCCAGCGTCACAAGGATCGGATATTCAAACCGCATCAGCCCGTGCCGGCTCATGTAATCCGCGCTCATCGCCATGACGGCGGCTGCGGACAGCAGCAGCGTGATCTTCGCGAACCGCGCGAAGGCGTCGTCGATGAAGATCGTGGCAAAAGCGCTGCGGCTTTCGGCGCTGTTGCTGCCGATCATCAGCGCGGTCAGGACCAGCACGACGACCGTCAGCCACAGGATCGGCCGGGCGATGGCGTCCTTGCCGAAGTACGCCCCGATGAGCAGCGCGATCATCGCATAGATGGCGAGGCCGAGCTCGGGCAGAACGATCTGAAGATCCAGCGCATTCATGAGAGTGGGCCTTTCAATGCTCGACGTCGTCCGCGGCTTCGGCGAAGCGCGGCTCGAGATCGTTCCGCTCGGGAACGGCGTTGTCGTAATTCTGCAGAAGTGCGGCGACCGACGGTCCGGTGACGTCCGTCACCAGCCGCGGATAGACGCCCAGAAGCAGCGTCATCGCGATCAGCGGCGCGAAGATCCACTTTTCGCGCGGGGTCATGTCGGTGATGGTCTTGAGGCTTTCCTTGATCAGCGAGCCCAGCGTCACTCGGCGATACAGCCAGAGCGCATAGGCCGCCGACAGGATCACGCCCGACGCCGCGACGAAGGCGACCCAGGTGTTGGCGCGGAAGACGCCAATCAGCGTCAGGAATTCACCCACGAAGCCGGACGTGCCCGGAAGGCCCACATTGGCCATGGTGAAGAACATGAAGACCAGCGCATAGGCCGGCATCCGGTTCACCAGACCGCCATAGGCATCGATCTCGCGCGTGTGCATCCGGTCGTAGATCACGCCGACGCACAGGAACAGCGCGCCAGAGATGAAGCCGTGCGACAGCATCTGGAAGATCGCACCATCGACGCCGACCTGATTGGCGGCGAAGATGCCCATCGTGACGTAACCCATATGGGCTACCGACGAATAGGCGATCAGCTTCTTCATGTCGGTCTGTGCCAGCGCCACCAGCGAGGTGTAGACGACGGCGATCGCCGACATCCAGAACACCACCGGCTGGAAGATGTCCGAAGCGACCGGGAACATCGGCAGCGAGAAGCGCAGGAAGCCGTAGCCGCCCATCTTCAGAAGGATCGCGGCCAGCACGACAGACCCGGCGGTCGGCGCCTGCACGTGCGCGTCGGGCAGCCAGGTATGGACCGGCCACATCGGCATCTTGACCGCAAAGGATGCGAAGAAAGCCAGGAACAACAGCGTCTGCAACCCGCCCAGGATCGACCAGCCGAGGAAGCCGATCGGTTCGGACGAGAAGTCGAAGGTCAGCATGGTCGGGATGTCGGTCGTGCCCGCCGCGCGGAACATCGCGATCATCGCGACCAGCATCAGGACCGAACCGAGGAAGGTGTAGAGGAAGAACTTGAACGAGGCGTAGATCCGGTTCGCCCCGCCCCAGATGCCGATGATGAGGAACATCGGGATCAGCCCGGCCTCGAAGAACAGGTAGAACAGGAACAGGTCGAGCGCGGTGAAGACGCCGATCATCAGACCTTCCAGCACCAGGAAGGCGATCATGTACTCCTTGACGCGTTCGGTCACGTGCCAGGTCGACAGGATCGTCAGCGGCATCAGGAACGTCGTGAGCATCACGAACAGGACCGAGATCCCGTCCACGCCCATCTTGTAGCGCAGGCCCATGATCCAGGGCCGGTCCTCGACGAACTGGAAGTCAGTGTTCGAGGGATCGAAACCCGAAAGAACGAAGAGAGAGATCAGGAACGTGGCCGAGGTCGCGATCAGCGCGAGCCACTTGGCGTTCTTCTGCGAAGCCACGTCATCGCCGCGCAGGAACAGCGCGAGGATGATCGCAGCAACGATCGGCAGAAAAGTCGTGATGGAGAGCAGGTTCGTCATTTCTTCACATTCCCCGCATCATCACCCAGACCAGCAGACCCACGATTCCCAGCACCATCGCGAACGCGTAGTGGAACAGGAACCCGGATTGCAGGCGTCCGGCAAAGCGCGTGAGCCGCGGGATCAGGCCCATCGCCACGCCGTTGATCGCGCCATCGATGATCGCGCCGTCGCCACCCGACCACAGCGTGCGGCCGATCCACCGCGCGGGACGGACGAAGACCACGTCGTAGATTTCGTCGAAATACCACTTGTTCAGCAGGAAGCGGTACAGGGCGGGCTGCGCTTCGGCCAGCCTGCGCGGCAGGTCGACATTGCGGATATAGAACAGCCAGGCCAGCGCCAAACCGCTCAGCATTGCGAAGAAGGGCGAGACCCGGACCCAGATGGGCGCGTGATGCGCCTCGTCAAGCGTGTGGTTGTAGGGCGCCATGTATATCGCGCCACCCATCGCGGCGGGCGTCTCTGACTCTGCCACGGTTACGGGGCCATCGCCCGGACCATGGTCTTCGGCCTCTGCCGGGGTCGGCGGCGCATCGCCTTCGACAGGCGCGTCAAGCACGATGGCCTCGCCATCATCGGCAGCCTCGCCCTCGGCAACGGCTTCGCCTTCCGCATGCTCACCCTCGGCTGCCGCGTGTTCCTCGGCGTGGTGGATGCCAAAGAACTGGTTCACGCGGTCATGACTGCCAAAGAAGGGCTGATACCAGATCATCCCGGCGAAGATCGCACCTGCGGCGAGAACGCCCAGCGGCACGGTCATCACCCGCGGACTTTCATGGGCATGATCGTGGGCGTGGTGATCGCCGCGCGGCTTGCCCCAGAAGGTCATGAACATGAGCCGCCAGGAATAGAAGCTGGTGAAGGCTGCGGCGATGACCAGCAGCACGAAGGCATAGGAATTGCCGGCCCACGCGCTTTCGATCACGGCGTCCTTCGACAGGAAGCCTGCAAAACCGATATGGGTCAGCGGAATACCGACGCCGGTGATGGCCAGCGTACCGATCAGCATGGCGTAGAAAGTCAGCGGCACCTTCTTCCGCAGGCCGCCGTAATTGCGCATGTCCTGTTCGTGGTGCATCGCGTGGATGACCGATCCGGCGCCGAGGAACAGCATCGCCTTGAAGAAGGCGTGCGTGAACAGGTGGAACATCGCGACCGAATACACCCCGACGCCCGCGGCGACGAACATGTAGCCCAACTGCGAGCACGTCGAATAGGCGATCACGCGCTTGATGTCGTTCTGGACCAGCCCGACCGTCGCGGCGAAGAAGGCGGTGGTCGCGCCGACGATGACGACGAAGGTCTTTGCGTCGGGGGCAAATTCGAACAGCGGCGACATGCGGCAGACGAGAAACACGCCCGCCGTCACCATCGTCGCCGCGTGGATCAGGGCCGAGACCGGGGTCGGGCCCTCCATCGCATCCGGAAGCCAGGTGTGCAGGCCAAGCTGCGCCGATTTGCCCATCGCGCCGATGAACAATAGGACCGCCAGCAGGTTGGTCACGCCCCAGTCGGTCCAGAGGAAGTGCATCTGCTGCTGTGCCAGCGCCGGAACCTCGTCGAAGATCGCGTCGAACTGGATCGAACCGGTCATCCAGAAGAGACCGAAGATGCCCAGAAGGAAGCCGAAGTCGCCCACGCGGTTGACGATGAACGCCTTCATCGCGGCCGCATTCGCCGACGGCTTGCGGTAGTAGAAGCCGATCAGCAAGTAGGACGCGACGCCGACGCCCTCCCAGCCGAAGAACATCTGCAGCAGGTTGTCGGCCGTCACCAGCATCAACATCGCGAAGGTAAAGAACGACAGATAGGCGAAGAAGCGCGCCTTGTAATGTTCGTGATGGGTCCAGTTGTCGTCATGGGCCATGTAGCCCATCGAATACAGGTGGACGAGCGCCGAGACGGTGGTCACCACGATCAGCATGATGGCGGTCAACCGGTCGAGCCGGATCGCCCATTCGCTGACGAAATCACCCGAGACGATCCAGTCGAAAAGCGGGATCAGCCGCGTCTCGCCGTCGAAGGTCAGAAACACGATCCAGGACAGAAGGCAGGCGAGAAACAGCAGCCCCGTGGTCAATACCTGAGCCGCTTGCTCGCCCATCACGCGCCAGCCGAAACCTGCGAGCAAGGCGCCGATGAGGGGCGCGAAGAGGATGATCGTGGTCATGGTCTCAGCCCTTCATCACGCTGACATCGTCCACCGCGATGGTGCCGCGGTTGCGGAAGAAGACGACGAGGATGGCCAGCCCGATCGCGGCCTCGGCGGCGGCGACGGTCAGCACGAACATGGTGAAGATCTGTCCGCCGAGATCGCCCAGATGGGTCGAGAACGCGACGAAGTTGATGTTCACGGCTAGCAGCATCAGTTCGATCGACATCAGGATGACGATGACGTTCTTGCGGTTCACGAAGATGCCGAAAATGCCGGTGACGAACAGGATCGCCCCCACGACAAGGTAATGTGTCACGCTGATCATCGTCTCATGTCCCTCCGGGCTTGGTGCCGGTTGTCTTCCATGGGCGCCGGTGCGCCCCCTTCATTTCTGCCCCTCGGCCCGTCAGCCGACGAAGCCGCGGCCGAACAGGATGATCAACAGGATCACCACGGCGGCCACGATCACGGTTCTGCTCATCGGTCCTTGCCCTTCCCTGTATCGCGCCGCAAGCGCGCCTAAAGCCCCTGCCCCGGCTTCACGTCGCGCAGCTGCATCGCCTTGGCCGGATCGCGGTACATCTGTTCCAACACGTCTTGCCGCTTGATGTCGCGACGGTGGCGCAGGGTCAGGACGATCGCGCCGATCATCGCGACCAGCAGCACGAGGCCGGACAGCTGGAAGGGAAGCAGGTACTGATCGTAAAGCAGCGTGCCGATGGCGCTGGTGTTGTGCGTGGTTGTCGGCGCGATGGCAGAGCGCAGGCTTTCCGCCTGTTCGGACTGTTCCCACGCACCGAAGCCGATGGCCAGCTGTGCCAGCAGGACCAGCGCGATCAGACCGCCCAGCGGCAGATATCGGGCGAATTCCCCGCGTAGCTTGGCGAAGTCGATGTCGAGCATCATCACGACGAACAGGAACAGCACCGCGACGGCGCCGACATAGACGATGATAAGCAGCATCGCCACAAACTCGGCCCCTTGCAGCACGAAGAGGCCCGCCGAGGACAGAAAGGCCAGGATCAGCCACAGCACCGAATGGACCGGGTTGCGCGAGATGACGACCATGAAGCCGGCAACGCTGACGCTGATCGCGAACAGATAGAAGGCGAATGTGATCATGCGGTCGTCTCTCCGTCATCCTGTTCGTCGAACACCGCCTGCGCGACCTGAAGTGCCTTTTGCATCGCCGGCACGCCACCGAACATCCCCATCTGCCAGATCACTTCGGCGATCTCGCGAGGCGTGGCACCGGCTTCCAGCGCGTGGCGGATCGACAGGCGCAATTGCGGCTCGGCATGGGCACCCTGCACGGTCAGGGCGGCGATGGTGACCAGAAGTCGCGTGCGCGAATCCAGCCCGTCGCGGTTGAAGGTCCGGCCGAACCAGACTTCCATCATGTCGGCCGGGATGGTCGGGATCATCCGCTCGAAGGCGCGGGTGTCCAGGTTTTCCAGTCCAGGGTTGAAGGCACGCGCCATCTCCTGCCCCGAGGCAAGCATCTGCGCGAACATCTTCTGAAACCCGTCGCTCATCTGTAGGGCGCATCCAGTGCAAGGTTGCGGGCAATCTCGGCTTCCCAGCGGTCACCATTCGCCAGAAGCTTGGCCTTGTCGTAGAACAGCTCTTCGCGGGACTCAGTCGCGAATTCGAAGTTCGGCCCCTCGACGATCGCATCGACCGGGCAGGCTTCCTGACAGAAGCCGCAATAGATGCACTTGGTCATGTCGATGTCGTAGCGTGTCGTCCGGCGGCTGCCGTCGTCACGCGGTTCGGCATCGATGGTGATGGCCTGCGCCGGGCAGATCGCTTCGCACAGCTTGCAGGCGATGCAGCGCTCTTCGCCCGAGGGATAGCGACGCAGTGCGTGTTCACCGCGGAACCGCGGCGACAGCGGGCCCTTTTCATGCGGATAGTTCAGCGTGGCCTTGGGCGCGAAGAAGTACTTCACGCCCAGCCCGAACCCCTTCACGAAGTCCCACAGCAGGAAATACTTGGTTGCGCGCGCAAGATCGAAGGCCATGGATCAGCTGTCCCTCAGACGCTCGGCGACGAACCGATCGAAAGCCGCGACGATGGCGCGAATCTCGGCGTCACCAACGCCTGGCAAGGCGTGCTGCGCAAGATAGTGCGCGAACTCTGCCTTGTCGGTTTCGCTGGCTGCACGAAGCGCGCTGGCGATGGTCTGTTCGGACATGTCTTATCCTCCAATCACGGTGGCGGTGCCGGCACGGGCGGCGTCGGTCCAGCGGGCCCAGGCCCCGTCCAGCACCTGGAAGCGGGCCAGGAATGCCACGATCACGACCCAGGCCAGCGACAGCGGCAGGAACACTTTCCAGCCGACCCGCATCAGCTGGTCGTAGCGATAGCGCGGGACGATCGCCTTCACCATGGCGAACATCCAGAACCAGAACACCATCTTCAGGAACATCCACAACGCGCCGTCCGGAATACCGGGGATCGGCGACAGCCAACCGCCGAAGAACAGCAGCGAAATCAGCGCGCACATCAGCCAGATCGCGATGTATTCGCCAGCCATGAACAGCAGATAGGGCGTCGACGAATATTCGACCATGAAGCCCGCGACCAGTTCGGATTCCGCTTCCGGCAGGTCGAAGGGCGGGCGGTTGGTTTCAGCGAGGCACGAGATGAAGAACAGCGCGACCATCGGAAGGTGCGGCAACCAGTACCAGTTCAGAAGGCCAAGTCCGCCCCGCTGCGCCTCGACGATGGCGGTCAGGTTCATCGATCCGGTCGAGATGATGACGCCGATGATAATCAGGCCCAGCGAAACCTCGTACGAGATCATCTGCGCAGCAGAGCGCAGCGAGCCGAGGAACGGATATTTCGAGTTCGAGGCCCAACCGCCCATGATCACGCCGTAGACCTCCAGCGACGACACGGCGAAGATGAACAGGATGCCGACATTCAGGTTGGCCATCACCCAGCCGGGCGCGAAGGGCACCGCGACGAAGGCCGACAGCGCCAGCGTCATCGACAGGAACGGGGCCAGGAAAAAGACGAACTTGTCGGCCCCGGCGGGCACGACAATTTCCTTCACCACGAATTTCAGCGCGTCCGCGAAGGTCTGCAGCAGGCCCCAGGGACCGACGACGTTCGGACCGCGGCGCATCTGGACCGCCGCCCAGATCTTGCGGTCGCCGTAGACGAGAAAGATCAGCGATCCCATCACGAAGGCGATCAGCGCAAGGCCCTGAGCCAGCATGATGATGGAAAAGCCCAAGGGCGATGCCCAGAATCCGTCCATGATGCCCTGTCCCTTTCCTTACGCGACCGGAATGCCGCGTGCCTTGCATTCGCGCAAGGTCTCGTCCGTTTCCATCACCCGCAAGCCAAGAGGCTTGCCCTGTGACAGCGTGAAGGCAGCGCCGATCCGCAATTTGCCCCCACCCTCCTGCTGCAGGGTGCGCACGTGGCGTCCGTAAGGCGCGCCCTGTGCCTGCGCCCAACCTGCCAGCGCGCAGGTGGCATACGAAAACGCGATTTCCGCGTCCACCCCTTCACGCAGATTGGCCGTCACTTCGACCAGATCGCCGGCACCATCCGGGTTGAGCCGGGCGACGCGGCTGCCCAGGAAATCCTCAGGGTCGATTTCGACACCTTCGGGCATTTCAGGCAGCGCTGGCTGGGTCCGGGCCGCGAATTCCTCCAGCGCCTTGTCCTGTGCGGACGGCCCCATCGGAAAGCCCTTGGCGAAGATGGCGGGATCGACCTTTCCTTCCAGCGCGGCGATCTGTGTTTCACTGACCCGGAACGCATCGCGACCGGCCGGCGAATCGAGCTGCATCGTGGTCACCGAACCATCGGGTTCCAGAATCAGGATCTCGCCCGACTTGGTCGAGACGCGAGCCAGCGTCAGTGGCGCCTCGCCAGCGGCGGGATTGGGTGTCGCGACGCGCGCGGTCAGCTGATCGGGCTTGCTGGGGGGACGATCGGACGGGCCGCCCTGTTTCTCATCTCCGCATGCCGCAAGGACAAGGCAAACCAGCACGCTGGCCGCGAGGACTGGCCGTGGGAAGGACGGTCCCGCCCTCATCTCACTCGGCCGCCATCGGCTCTGCCGCGCGCTCGGAGGCGAGCGTGGCGAGTTCCGCCATCAGCGGCGATGCACGGGCGATCGGGTTCGACAGGTAGAACTCTCGTTCGGGAACGGTGAAGTCGCCCTCGCCCAGCGTCCCAAGATCCAGCGCACGCCATTCGTTTTCCGGAACCTGCCCGACATGGCTCAGATGTGGCACGGCCTCGACCAAGGCCCGACGCAGTTGCGCAAGGCTGTCCCACGGCAGCGCGGCGCCCAGTTCGGCCGACAGCGCACGCAGGATCGCCCAGTTCTCCTTGCCCTCACCCGGTGCGAAATTCGCCCGCAAGGCAAGCTGCGGGCGGCCTTCGGTGTTGACGAACAGGCCGTTTTCTTCGGTGTAGCAGGCGCCGGGCAGGATGATGTCGGCGCGATGTGCGCCGCGATCCCCGTGACTGCCCTGATAAATCACGAAGGCGCCTTGCGGCACGTCGATCTCGTCGGCGCCAAGGTTGTAGACCACCTCGGCCCCATCCAGCGCGGCGTCGATACCGCCTTCGGTCACGGCACCGACATCCATCGCGCCGACACGGCTGGCCGCATCGTGCAGGATCAGCAGGCCGGATTGGCTGTTCTCGGCCAGCCGCATCGCATGGGCCAGTGCCGCCTCGCCATCATCCCCGCGCAGCGCGTCCGATCCCACGATGACCAGCGTCGGCTTCTCGCGCGTTTCGTCGCCGATCTTCAGGTCCGACAGGCTGGCCAGCGCGGCGCGATCAGTCCCGACATGGTGATAATCGTAGGTCAGATCCGCCGCATCGCCGACGAGGCCGATCTGTGCGCCGCGAATCCACGCCTTGCGGATGCGCGCGTTCAGCACCGGCGCGGTCAGACGCGGGTTCACCCCGACAAGCTGGATCATCGCCGCGCTGTCGATATCCTCGATCCGGGCGGTGCCGGCATAGGCCGCGCGATTGCCGGCGGGCAGCTTGGCGCCGTCCGTCCGGCACTCGACGTTGCCGCCCAGGCCCTCGATCATCCGCTTGAGGCTGAAGATCGCCTCGACCGGGGCCAGATCGCCGATCAGGCCCGCGACCTTCTTGCCCTTCATTGCCGTCGCAGCGGCCGCCAGAGCCTCGGGCCAGGTCGCCACGCGCAGCTTGCCGTTCTCGCGGATATAGGGCTTGTCCAGCCGCTGGCGGCGCAGCCCGTCCCAGACGAAACGCGTCTTGTCGCTGATCCACTCTTCGTTGATGCCGTCGTGGTTGCGCGGCAGGATCCGCATCACGTCGCGACCCTTGGTATCGACGCGGATGTTGGAACCCATCGCGTCCATCACGTCGATCGTCTCGGTCTTGGTTAGTTCCCACGGCCGAGCGGTGAAGGCATAGGGCTTGGAAACCAGCGCGCCCACCGGGCACAGATCGATGATGTTGCCCTGCAGGTTCGAGTTCAGCGTCTCGTAGAGATAGGTGGTGATCTCGCTGTCCTCGCCGCGCCCGGTCTGGCCCATCTGATGGATGCCAGCGACCTCGGTGGTGAAGCGCACGCAGCGCGTGCAGGAGATGCAGCGCGTCATGTGCGTTTCGACCAGCGGACCCAGATCCAGATCGTCGCTGGCGCGCTTGGGCTCGCGGTAACGCGAAAAGTCGATCCCGTAGGCCATCGCCTGATCCTGCAGGTCGCATTCGCCCCCTTGGTCGCAGATCGGGCAGTCCAGCGGATGGTTGATGAGCAGGAACTCCATCACCCCCTCGCGCGCCTTCTTCACCATGGGCGAGTTCGTACGGATCTCGGACGGCGCGCCTTCGGGTCCAGGCCGCAGGTCCTTGACCTGCATCGCGCAGGAGGCGGCGGGCTTGGGCGGCCCGCCGACGACCTCGACCAGGCACATGCGGCAATTGCCGGCGATCGACAGGCGTTCGTGGTAACAGAAGCGCGGAATCTCGACCCCGGCCAGTTCGCAGGCCTGGATCAGCGTCATGTTCGGATCGACCTCGATTTCCTGACCGTCGATCTTGATCGTGCGCAACTCTGCCATCGTCTCTTGTCCTTACCTTGTCGCCCGGTCGGGCCGCGCGACCGTCATTTCGCCGACAACAGCGAGCCGATCACGCTGCCCGCCGCGATCTCGTCCCGCCCCAGCTTGCAGAAGCCGTCCTCGTTGCCAGCCGTTGCACCCTTCCGTGCCAGATAATCCTCGGCAATGCCATAGATGCGCTGCTTGTCTTCCTTGCTGTCGAGGAAGGTTTCGATCTGGTCTTCGCTGTAGCCCTTGTCCCGTGCGTAGCGTTTCAGCGCGCGCGCCTGGGTGAATGCAAAGATCATCCGCGCGTCGATGCTGGAACATTCGCGGCGGATCCGGTCGGCAACGCGCGCCGCGATCAGCCGGTCGTTGATGTAGCGCTCCTGACTCAGCGGCTCAAGCGCGAGGGCGGGCGTCGCAGCGGCCAACGTGGCTGCGATCAGGGCGGTAGAAAGCATTCTGCTCGGCTTCATCGTCATCTTCTCCGGTCTGGAAAGGCCGGAAACCATAGCACGACCAGGCAGGCGTGGCCCGACACGGAGGGGTGAGCACGCCGTGACCGGCTGTGCCGACGCCGCGTGCCCACGCCCGCTCACGCGCCGCACTCCCCGAATTTCCAGACGGGCGTCCCGCCGAACTGCGAAAAATAGCCCTCGCCACCGACGCCCGGTCCGCCCTTGTCGGCGCAATAGGCGGCGTAGGCCGCGCGCGCCGCGGCCTCATCGCCGGGACCGATCGCCTTGCTGTCGGCTCTGGCGACATGCAGCATGGTCAGCGGGCCGTCAGCCAGCGCATCGATCGTCTCGCCCTTGGTGATCCGGAGCTTGGTTCCACCCGCCTCGACGACGGTGCCGCGATCACTCGATGCGGACATCGCCGCCTCGTCGCAGCCAGCGATCGCCAGCAGCAGCAGGCCGGTCAGCGCAGCGCGTCTCACGCCACCGCCCCGTTGCAGCCCCGCGTGCGCCAAAGCCGCGCCTGCTGAAGGTGCGACCAGCCAAAGGCGTGATGGCTGTCACCGTGATCGCGCAGATGATCCAGCCGCGCCAGCCCGTCGTCCAGGGTCGGGCGATGGCCCGCGGGCACCCACCACATGACGAAATGCACCTGGCCAAGCACTTCGAACCATTCCTGACGGCGTTCGTAGAACTGCCGGTGGACGGTCTTCCAGACGAATGTTTCCAGGCTTTCGACATCTTCCCAGACCGTCAGATTGGCGACAAATTGCGGATCGCCGCCGATCTTGGTCTCGGTATTGCCGGTTCCGGGCTCACCCGAGCCCTCCATCATCCAGACGAAGCCCGGCATCCGCTTGCCCATGCCGTTGATGCGGTCCAGCGCGTTCATGAATTCGGCCACACGCGGATCGTCGGTCGGCGCGATCAGGCGCCCGACATTCAGCTCCGCAAGGTGGTGGCCGTCGTTCATTCTGCCGCCATTGCCCCCATTCGGCCGGTGCGCTTGGCCTTGATCCGGTCCTCGATTTCCTCGCGGAAGTTGCGGATCAGGCCTTGGATCGGCCATGCGGCCGCGTCGCCGAGAGCGCAGATCGTATGCCCCTCGACCTGCTTGGTCACGTCCAGCAGCATGTCGATTTCCTCGACCTCGGCCTCTCCACGGACGAGGCGATCCATGACCCGCATCATCCAGCCGGTGCCTTCGCGGCAGGGCGTGCACTGCCCGCAGCTTTCGTGCTTGAAGAAGGCAGCGAGACGCCAGATCGCCTTGATGATGTCGGTGTCCTTGTCCATCACGATCATGCAGGCGGTGCCGAAGCTGGATTTCAGCTCCTTCATGCCGTCGTAATCCATGATCGCGGTCTCGCACTGCTCGGCCGTCAGAACGGGGCAGGACGCACCGCCGGGAATTACCGCCTTGAGGTTCTTCCAGCCGCCGCGGACGCCGCCGCCATGCTTCTCGATCAGCTCCTTCATCGGAATCGACATGGCCTCTTCGACGACGCAGGGCGCGTTGACGTGACCGGTCAACCCGAACAGCTTGGTGCCCGCGTTGTTCGGACGACCGAAACCCGCGAACCATTCCGGGCCACGACGCAGGATCGTCGGTGTCACCGCGATCGATTCGACGTTGTTCACCGTGGTCGGGCAACCATAAAGGCCTGCGCCAGCCGGGAACGGCGGCTTCATCCGCGGCATGCCCTTCTTGCCTTCCAGGCTTTCCAGCAGCGCAGTTTCCTCGCCGCAGATATAGGCCCCCGCGCCATGGGTCAGATAAAGGTCGAAATCCCAACCAGACCCGGCCGCATTCGCGCCCAGAAGGCCCGCATCGTAGCATTCGTCGATCGCCGCCTGCAGCGCCTCGCGTTCACGGATGAATTCGCCGCGGATGTAGATGTAGGAGGCATGGGCGCCCATCGCGAAGCTGGCGATCAGCGCACCTTCGATCAGCGTGTGCGGATCGTGGCGCATGATCTCGCGATCCTTGCAGGTCGCGGGCTCGGATTCGTCGGCGTTGATGACCAGATAGGCGGGACGCCCGTCGCTTTCCTTCGGCATGAACGACCATTTCAGGCCGGTAGGGAAACCCGCACCGCCTCGGCCCCGCAGGCCCGAGGCCTTGACCTGTTCGACGATCTTGTCGCGTCCCCGGCCAATGATCTCGGCGGTGCCATCCCAACAGCCACGACGTTTGGCGGCCGCCAGCGTGCGCTCGCCCATCCCGTAGATATTGGTGAAGATGCGGTCCTGATCCTTCAGCATTCCCATTCGTCCTTCATAGGCGGTCGTCACATGCGCGCGTCAGCCGTTCCTGCGCCGCCAAATACGCCAGGTCACCAGCAGCGACCACACAAAAGCGCCGATCGCGGCCAGATCGGCAAGGTAGGCCCAGCGTCCGGCCCAGCCATATTGCGCGCCGGCCCACTGAACCGCGAGCCACAGCACCATCGCGACGGCGATGACCACCGCCACCAGCCGCATCTGCGCGGCATCCTGCGACGGAGGTTCGGCCATCAATACACGTCACCCTTGTCGACCCGCTGCGAGAACTCCGTCTCTGCACCAGAAGCGAGCGTCTTTGCCTGCGCGACCCAATCGTCGCTGCGGATACGGCTTCCCATGCTGCCGATCTTCGCGGCGAAGCGGTCGATATCATCATCGGACCAGGACGCGATCTGGTCGAAGCGGGTGACGCCCTCATCATGAAGCATCTTCTCAAGCTTGGGTCCGACCCCTTTGATTTCCTTCAGGTTGTCGGAACCGTCAGCCAACTTGGCGCGACTGGCCCGGGCAGCTGGCTTAGTGGCGTCACCATCACCCGCTGGTGCGGTTGCGCCGCTTCCAGCTTCGCTGTCAGTGCTCGCCGGCGCTGCGGCGGGCGTCGTTCCGGCGTCGACGGTCTCGGGCGCGCTTTGCGTCGCAGCCTCGCTGGCCGAACTTGAGGTTTGGCCTGAGGGTTTGTCCGCCTGCTTTTCCTGCGGGGGCTTTTCCGATGTTTCCGTCGTTGTGCTGGCCGGCGCGGCAACGGGCTTGGCTGCAGGCGCGACACCCGCCGCAACCGCCGGCGCTGCTACACTCGTTGCCTTCGCGGGCGAACCGCCGCCAGAGACCGTCGTCCCGGCACCGCCGCCCGATCCTGCGGCCGAGGCGCGCGCGCGATTGCGATCGGCACCGTGATCGGCGCCTGCAGAACGGCCCTTGCACAGCGCCCAAACCAGGAATGCCCCCATCAGGCCGCCCGCGATCAACGCGAGAAACAGACCTTCAAACCAACGCATGGTGCCGACGCCAGAGGTCAGGATCCAGACGAACAGACCTAGGACCGCTCCCGCGATCCAGCAATTCCTGGTGCATTCATTGGTCGGCATGCGATGTCCCCCGCCTGACGCTGCTATGTGCTGGTCTTATCATCCTTTGCATCGGATGGTGAAATTTCGGTCTCGCCAAGCTTTCCGGCCTGACCGACCCAATCATCTTTGCTGGCGCGCCCGCTGAACCCTTCGAGGTTCTGATCGACCCAGGCGAGTTCTTCCGGCCCCCAGCCGGCAATCTGGTCGAAATGCCAGATTCCCATCCCGTTCAGCTTTTTCTCGACCTCGGCATCGACGCCATTGATCCGCTTCAGGTCATCGGTCGGGCTATCTTCGCGCGGGTTATCCAGGCTCTCAGGGCGACGCGCACGCTGGGAATCCGTGGTCAAAGCGGGACCCGAACCGAAATGCTCGTTCTCGCGCTCACCCTCGCCCTTGATCCGATCCTCATCGGCGGTGGCAGCCTCGTCGGCCCCTTTCTCGCCCGCGCGGTCGGATGCGCGTTCAGCCTCTTCCTGAACCTTCGGATCGTTTTCGTTCGGCGGCGTTTCCTGATCTGGACTGCGCTGCCACTTGGTCAGGATCGGAACCTCCATCCCGTCGATCCGCCGGACCGTGTCGTGCAGTTCGACAGCACGTGCCGCACTGGCGTTCAACTCGACATCATCGGAGCGGACCTCGGTCAAGGCGGTCAGCCCGGTGACCGGCTCGGACGAGAAGCGACCGTTCTGCGGCCCCGGAACCGGAACCTGCCCGGCACCGATGGCGTCGATCAGGCTCGACAGCTTCTCGGCCGTCAGATCCTCGTAGAAATCCTTGCCGATCTGGACCATCGGCGCGTTTGTGCACGCCCCCAAGCACTCGACCTCTTCCCAGCTGAACTTGCCATCGGCGGACACGGTATGCGGTGTCGGTGCGATCTTTTCCCGGCAGACGCGGATCAGGTCGCCCGACCCGCAGATCATACACGTCGTCGTTCCACAAACCTGAATATTCGCAACCTGCCCAACGGGATGCAGCTGGAACATGAAGTAGAATGTCGCCACTTCCAGCACCCGGATATAGGCCATGCCCAGCATCTCGGCGACTGTCTCGATCGCCGGGCGGCTGAGCCAGCCTTCCTGTTCCTGAGCGCGCCACAGCAGTGGGATCACGGCCGAGGCCTGACGGCCCTCGGGGAACTTGGTCATCTGCGCCTCGGCCCATTCGCGGTTGGCGGCAGTGAATTCGAAATGGTCGGGCTGTTCAGGGGATAGACGGCGCAGCATGGCTCACTTCCGGTCGGTTGGCGGGCAAGGTCGTCGCGGGCGGCGGAAGGCGCGCCTCAGCGATCGACCTCACCGAAGACGATATCCATCGTGCCGATGATGGCAGAGACGTCGGCCAGCATGTGGCCCTTTGACAGCCAGTCCATCGACTGCATGTGCAGGAAGCCCGGCGCACGCAGCTTGGCGCGATAGGGCTTGTTGGTGCCGTCGCTGACCAAATACACGCCGAATTCCCCTTTGGGCGCCTCGACGGCGGCGTAGACCTCGCCCGCGGGGACCTTGAAGCCCTCGGTGTACAGCTTGAAGTGGTGGATCAGGCTTTCCATGTCGGTTTTCATCGCGCGGCGCGACGGCGGTGTCAGCTTGCCGCGGGCCAGCACGTCACCCGGCGGTTCGGTCCGAAGCTTGGTGATCGCCTGCCGCATGATGTGGACCGATTGGCGCATCTCCTCCATCCGGCAAAGGTAACGGTCGTAACAGTCACCGTTCATGCCCACGGGGATTTCGAACTCGAATTCGTCGTAGCATTCGTAGGGCTGGCTGCGGCGCAGGTCCCAGGCCAGACCCGACCCGCGCACCATTACCCCGGAATAGCCCCAGTCGAGGATGTCCTTTTCCTTGACCACGCCGATATCGACGTTGCGCTGCTTGAAGATCCGGTTCTCGGTCAACAGCCCATCGAGGTCGTCGAGCACCCCCAGGAACGGGTCACACCAAGCCTCGATATCGTCCAGCAGGTCGGGCGGCAGGTCCTGATGAACGCCGCCGGGACGGAAATAGGCGGCGTGCAGGCGCGCCCCGCAGGCGCGCTCATAGAACACCATCAGCTTTTCGCGTTCCTCGAAGCCCCAGAGCGGCGGCGTCAGGGCGCCGACATCCATCGCCTGCGTGGTCACGTTCAGCAGGTGGCTGAGGATGCGTCCGATTTCGCTGTAAAGAACGCGGATCAGCTGTGCGCGCCGCGGAACGACCGTTTCGGTCAGACGCTCGATGGCCAGGCACCATGCATGCTCCTGGTTCATCGGTGCCACGTAGTCCAACCTGTCAAAATACGGCAGGTTCTGAAGATAAGTGCGCGACTCCATGAGCTTTTCGGTGCCGCGATGCAGCAGTCCTATATGCGGGTCGGCCCGTTCGACGATCTCGCCGTCCAGTTCCAGCACCATGCGCAACACGCCGTGCGCCGCAGGGTGTTGGGGACCGAAATTGATGTTGAAGTTGCGGATGGACTGCTCGCCCGACAATTTGTCGTGGCTGCCATCGTCATAGGTGTTGTTGCGGATGTCGCCGTCCATCTGACTAACCCTTTGCCGGGCCCGAAGGCGCGCCCTTCTCATCGCCGGGCAGCACGTATTTCGCGCCTTCCCATGGCGAGAGGAAATCGAATTGCCGATATTCCTGAACCAGATCGACGGGTTCGTAGACGACGCGCTTTTCGGAATCGTCGTAGCGGACCTCGACATAACCGGTCGTCGGGAAGTCCTTGCGCAGCGGATGGCCACGGAAACCGTAATCGGTCAGCAGGCGCCGCAGGTCGGGATGACCCGAGAACAGGATCCCGAACATGTCGAAGACCTCGCGCTCGAACCAGTTCGCGCAGGGGAAGATCTCGACGAGCGAGGGCACCAGCTCATCCTCGCGGATGTTGGCCTTCAGCCGGATGCGCTGGTTCTGGTACATCGACAGGAAGTGCCAGACGACCTCGAACCGGTGCGGGCGCTGCGGATGATCGACCGCGGTGATGTCCACGAGGGTCGAGAACTTGCAGCTGGAATCACTGCGCAGAAAATCGACCAGATCGATCAGCCCCGACGTGGTGGTGGTGATGGTCAGCTCGCCGAATTCGATGTGGCTTTCGACGATCTGATCTTCGCGACGCTGGGCGACATGGTCGGCCAGCTGGCTCAGCGCGTCGAGATCGGGGTAAACGGTGGTGGGGACGGTCTCTGCCATGCTCATCTTACCAGCGTTCCGGTGCGCCGGATGCGACGCTGTAGTTGCAGGATGCCGTAAAGCAGCGCCTCGGCCGTGGGCGGGCAGCCCGGCACGTAGATATCGACCGGCACGATCCGGTCACAGCCGCGCACGACGGAATAGCTGTAGTGATAATAGCCGCCGCCATTGGCACAGCTGCCCATGCTGATCACGTAGCGCGGCTCGGGCATCTGGTCGTAGACCTTGCGCAGCGCGGGCGCCATCTTGTTGGTCAGCGTGCCGGCGACGATCATCAGGTCCGACTGGCGCGGCGATGCGCGCGGCGCGGTGCCGAAGCGTTCCAGGTCATAGCGGGGCATCGAGGTCTGCATCATCTCGACCGCGCAGCAAGCCAGCCCGAAGGTCATCCAGTGCAGCGACCCGTTGCGCGCCCAGTTGATGATGTCCTCGGTCGAGGTCAGCAGGAAACCCTTGTCCTGCAGCTCTTTGTTCAATTGCGCCGTCGCGACCTCGCGGTCGGGAGCGGCGTCGTTCCGTGCCGTGCTCACGCCCATTCCAGCGCCCCTTTCTTCCATTCATAGGCAAAGCCCACGGTCAGCACGCCCAGGAAGACCATCATCGACCAGAAGGCGACGTCCGACAGGACCGCGAAACTTGTGGCCCACGGAAACAGGAAGGCGACTTCCAGGTCGAAGATGATGAACAGGATCGACACCAGATAGAACCGGACGTCGAATTTCATCCGTGCGTCGTCGAAGGCATTGAAGCCGCATTCATAGGCGCTGACCTTCTCGGGGTCCGGATTGCGAATGGCGATCACCAGCCCGGCAAGGATCAGGATTAGCGCCAGCGCCCCGGCCATCGCGATGAAGACCAGGATCGGCAGATATTCCTGAAGCAGATAGTCCACGATCGTTCCCCCTGTCGGGCGCGATCAGGTGGTGGCTGACCGCTGCGGGTTTGGCTTGGGCCGGTTTATCGCCCGGACCCGGCAGGGTCAACGGCCCCCGCCGCCGATTCCCGCATCGCCGTCCGACCAACCCGCCGGGCGGTTGTATCGTTAACGCTAACAGATTACATACGGAACAACGCCAGAGGAGGTCCCCCATGTCCCTTCACGCCACGATTGAGCGCGTCACCGACCGTATCCGCGAACGCAGCCACAAGACGCGACCCGCCTATCTGGAAAAGATCGCCCGCGCCGCCGAGGAAGGGCCACGCCGGGCGCACCTGTCCTGCGGCAATCAGGCCCATGCCTATGCTGCGATGGATGACAAGGGCGACATGGCGACGACGCGGAAGCCCAATATCGGAATCGTCACCGCCTATAACGACATGCTTTCGGCGCACCAGCCGTTCGAACGTTTTCCCGACGTCATCCGCCGGGCGGGTCACGCTGCGGGGGCGACGGTGCAGGTCGCAGGCGGTGTGCCGGCCATGTGCGACGGCGTGACGCAAGGCCGTGCGGGGATGGAGCTGTCGCTGTTTTCCCGCGACGTGATCGCGCTGGCCTCGGCCGTCGCGCTGTCCCACGACACGTTCGACGCGGCGCTTTATCTGGGTGTCTGCGACAAGATCGTGCCGGGCCTGATCATCGCGGCCGGCACCTTCGGCCACATCCCGGCCGTGTTCATCCCCGCAGGACCGATGCCTTCGGGCCTTCCGAACGACGAGAAGGCCAAGGTCCGCCAGCAATTCGCGGCGGGCGAGGTCGGACGGGACAAGCTGATGGAGGCCGAGATGGCCTCGTATCATTCGCCCGGAACTTGCACCTTCTACGGCACTGCCAATTCGAACCAGATGCTGATGGAATTCATGGGCCTGCACCTGCCGGGTGCAAGCTTCGTCAACCCGAACACGCCGCTGCGCGAGGCGCTGACGGTCGCGGGCGTCGAGCGCGCCGCCGCGATCACCCGGCTCGGCAATGATTACATGCCCGCCGGCGAGGTCCTTGATGAAAAGGCCTTCGTGAACGGGATGGTCGGTCTGATGGCGACGGGTGGGTCCACGAACCTGGTGATCCACCTGCCCGCCATGGCCAAGGCCGCCGGCGTCCTGCTGGATATCGAGGACTTCCACGACCTGTCCGCCGCGGTGCCGCTGATGGCGCGAGTCTATCCCAACGGGCTGGCTGACGTGAACCATTTCCACGCGGCCGGTGGCCTCGGCTACATGATCGGGCAGCTGCTCGACGCCGGGCTGCTGCATGCGGACGTCAAGACGATCAACGGCACCGGACTTGACGGATACACGGCCGAACCGAAGCTGGACGGCGATCGCGTGCATTGGGAGCCGGGGGCGAAAGACACGCTCAACGACAAGATCCTGCGCCCGGCCAGCAATCCGTTCGCGCCGACAGGCGGGCTGAAGCAGCTCGACGGCAATCTGGGTCGCGGCGTCATCAAGGTCAGCGCCGTGAAGCCGGAACTCCATGTGGTCGAGGCGAAGGCGCGGGTCTTTTCCGATCAGGAGCAGGTCAAGGCCGCCTTCAAGGCCGGCGAGTTCACCGAAGACACGATCGTCGTGGTCCGTTTCCAGGGTCCGGCGGCGAATGGGATGCCTGAACTGCACTCTCTCACGCCGACGCTCGCGGTGCTGCTCGATCGCGGTTTGAAGGTCGCGCTGGTGACCGACGGCCGGATGTCGGGCGCTTCCGGCAAGGTCCCGGCTGCGATCCACATCGCGCCCGAGGCCGCGCACGAAGGTCCGTTGTCGAGGATCCAGGATGGTGACGTCATTCGCGTCGATGCGGTGAACGGCACGATCGACTGCCTGACCGAAGGCTGGGAGACGCGCGATCCCGCGCCCTTCGATCCGTCAAACAGCGCGGAAGGGATGGGCCGCGAATTGTTCGCGGCGTTCCGCGCGCATGTCGGCCCGTCGACGGAAGGTGCCGCAGTCGTCGTCTGATCGAGGGGGCGGGCGGAATGACCCCGCCTGCCCTGCCCCGAACCTAGCGGCCCAGACGATCTTCCAGTCGTTCCGCCGCAGCCTCGGCACGGGCAGCAAGCTCCGCCATCGCCTCTTTCAGGTCATCCGGAATAACCGGCACCTCGACCTTTTGCGGATTGGATTGCAACCGGCTCAGCTCGCGCTCGGCCTTTTCCGCACGATCCTCCATCCCGCCCATGCGGTCGGCCAGCATCAACCCGGCCAGAAGCAGCAGCCGCTGTTCCGGCATCCGTCCCGCCTGTTCAAGGATCTGGCGCGCTTCGGTGTCCAGCGCGGCGGCAGCGCGTTTCAGCAGCTTTTCCTCGCCCGGCTGGGCCGAAAGCACATATTCCTTGTGACCGATGGTGAAGGCGACTTCGACCATTACTGGTTCCCCCGTGTCTCGCGCGCAGCTTCGTCATCCCCGGCATCGAAATCGCCGTCGGGCGCATCGCCGTAGACCGCATCGAAGGCGGGATCCGGCTCGCGCGTCAGTTCATGGCCCGTGTCATCTGATGCCGCCGCGACGCCTGTCGCATCCCCCTGCGCCATTGGTTCCTCCGGCGATCCGGATTCATCCGATGCCGGCTCTGCGGACCGGGGCGAGCCGGGCTCGCCTGATCCAAGCAGCCGCTCCAGTTCGGCCATGATGTCGCCCATCTGCGCGATTTCTGCCGCGCGCGCGGCGCGCAGGCTTTCGATCTCGGCGTTCAGTGCAGCCTGCGTCGCAGTCGCCGCATCGCCGCCCTGAGCCGCGATCAAGGCACGGTTGGCCGCCGCCAGCTCCTCATTGGCCGCCGCAAGTCGCGCCGCTTCGCGACCCGCGCCGGTCAGCCGATCACCCGCGTCGGACAGAGATTGCTCCATCGCCTGACCCTGCGCATCGTGCAGCGCCTGAAGGTCGGCGGCGAGACGCGCGTTCTCTGACCGAGCCTCGGCCAGTTGCGCCTGAAGCGCGCTGTCTTCGGCTGTCGAGACGGCAGGATCCTCGCTGCGCAGAGGCGCATTCTCAAGCACATAGTCGATCCGGTCCAGCGCGGCCGCAAGTCTGCGCTCGGAGGCAGCAATGTCGCTCATCGCGTTCCTTCCTCGGTTCGTCCAAGCATCGGTTGTCGCACCCCTTTGCCAATAAAACAAGAACGGGCGGGACCTGCGTCCCGCCCGATCGGCCTTCACTCGCGGTTTCGCGCCAAGCGCTACTGCATCTCGCGCCGCTCGCCCTGCAGGCCCTTGATGATCGCCCAGACCGCGCCCAGAAGCACGATCGTGAACGGCAGCCCGGTCGAGACGGCCATCGCCTGCAGCGCGCCAAGTCCGCCGCCCAGCATCAGCGCGACAGCGACGATGCCTTCGAACCCGCACCAGAAGATGCGCTGCGGAACCGGCGCGTTGACCTTGCCGCCGGCGGCGATCGTGTCGATCACCAGCGAGCCCGAGTCGGACGAGGTGACGAAGAACACGATCACCAGGATGATGCCCACGAAGCTGGTGATGGCGGTCAGCGGAAGCTGGCTCAGCATCTGGAACAGCTTCAGTTCCAGCGCCGCGTCTTGAATGCCCGCAAATCCGTCCAGCGTCATGGTGACGGCGGTACCACCAAGCGCGGTCATCCACAGGACCGAGATCAGCGAGGGCACGATCAGAACTGCGGTCAGGAACTGCCGCACCGTCCGACCACGCGAGACGCGGGCGATGAACATGCCCACGAACGGCGACCAGCTGATCCACCAGGCCCAGTAGAACGCGGTCCAGCCCTGACGGAAGTTGTCGTCGTCGCGGCCGAACGGGTTCGACAGTGGGATCAGGTCGCCCGCATAGGCACCGAGGTTCAGGAAGAACCCGCTGATGATCGACCAGGTCGGGCCGACGAGGATCACGAAGGCCAGCAGGATGATCGCGAGGACCATGTTGATCTCGGACAGCCGCTTCACGCCCTTCTCGACGCCCAGCACGACCGACATCGTCGCGACGCCGGTGATGCACAGGATCAGGATCACCTTGGTCGTGTTCGTGGCCGGAATTCCGAAGAGGAAGTTCAGCCCCGCGGTCGCCTGCTCCGCGCCGAAGCCCAGCGATGTGGCGAGACCGAAGATCGTGGCGAACACCGCCAGGATGTCGATGATATGGCCCGGCCAGCCCCAAATCCGTTCCCCGAAGATCGGGTAGAAGACCGAGCGCATCGTCAGCGGCAGCCCCTTGTTGTAGGCGAAGAGAGCCAGCGCCAGCGCGACCACGGCATAGATCGCCCACGGGTGCATGCCCCAATGGAAGATGGTCGCCGCCATGCCAAGTCTGCGCGCACCGGCCTCGTCACCGGCGGCACCGCCCAGCGGTGCCCAGTCGGTCCGCATTCCGTTTTCAAGCGTCGGCCCGCCGAGCGCCGTCCCGAAATGGCTCATCGGCTCGGACACGCCGTAGAACATCAACCCGATGCCCATGCCGGCTGCGAACAGCATCGCGAACCAGCCGGTCAGGGTGAAGTCGGGCGTCGCCTCGGGTCCGCCCAGACGGACATTGCCCAGGGGCGTCACGATCAGCACGATGCACAGAAGGACGAAGATGTTGGCAGCCGTCAGGAAGAACCAGTCGAGATTGCCGGTCAGCCAGTCCCGCGTGCCGTTGTAGAGCGCCGAAGAGCTGTCGGGGAAAATCAGCGTGATGACCGTGAACAGCACGATCGAGATCGCCGAGATCATGAAGACCGGGTTGTGGACGTCGAAGTGAAGCGCGCCTTCGCGCTTCTCGATATTGTCCTGTCCGATTTCATATGGCGTGTGGATCAGTTCGGTCGGGCCCTCGGGCGCAGGCAGCGCCTCGATCCCGTCGTCCACGGGTGGGTGGTCGTCGCGACCCTGAAGGACGCGTCGCTCGGAGCTCAAGTCACCCGGGCGTCCCTTCTGCTTTTTGCGAGGATCAGTTTGATCGGTCATCCCTGTCCTTTCTTTCTGGTTTTCCGCATTCGGCATCAGCGCCGTGGGCGGCTTTCCGCCCATAGGGGCGCCCTGTTGTCACAAACATATCAGAATGGCTACCCCGCCGATACCGCCGCCCCAAAGCGACATGATTTCCGCCGCAGGCGACGGATCGAGTGATTCTGCGACCGTGACCGCGCTTGACGACCCGTCTACACAGGTGTTGAACCTGCCGGACGTTGTCGAAGGGACGTCATGAGTCGAGAGTCACGCAGCTTCGTCGTCGTCGGTCTGGGCAGCTTCGGTGGTGTCGTCGCCTCCGAGCTGGCGCGGTTCGGCAACCGGGTCCTGGGAATCGACCGTGACGAGCGACGGGCCGCGATGCTGGCCGAGACGCTGTCGAACGTCGTCATCATGGATGCCCGCGACGAGGACGCGATGCGCGAAGCCGGTGTCTCGCAATACGATGTGGGCATGGTCTCGATTGGCAACGACCTGGAAGGCAGCATCCTCGCCACGATGAACCTGCGTCTGGTTGGCGTCGGGACCGTCTGGGCAAAGGCCGATGACCGCACCCATCACCGGATCCTGTCCAAGCTGGGTGTCGACCGCGTCATCCTGCCCGATCTGGAGATCGGACGACACACCGCGCAGATGCTGAACAATCCGGCCGTTCAGGACTATGTCAGCCTTGGCAACAGCTTCAGTGTCGTGAACCTGCTGGTGCCCAAGCGGCTGCATGACCGGACGATGCGCGACATGGCCATCCCAGAGCCGGTGCGGGTCCTGGGCCTGATGCGCGGAACCAGCTTCATGGACGCACAGGACCCCGAGTTCCGGCTTTCCACCGGCGACCGGCTGCTGCTTCTGGGCAAGCGCCCCGATCTGACGGCGTTCGGCGACCGGCTGTGAAATGGCCCGCGCGTCCCAACCGGCGCATGCTGTCGCGCTGGCTTGCCCGCAGACCGCCGCCGGCGGTGCTGGCGACCTTGTACCTGATCCTGATCATCATCGGCGCGGCGCTGATGTATCTGCCGTTCACGACGACCCGTCCGATTACCGTGATGGAAGCGCTGTTCACCTCGACCTCGGCCGTCACGGTGACTGGCCTTGTGGTTCTGGACACGCAGCTTGAACTGACATTCTGGGGCCAGTTGGTCGTCCTGATCCTGATCCAGCTGGGCGGTCTGGGTCTGATGACCTTTGCCGTCCTCGTCTTCTCGGCGCTCGGCATGTCCTTCGGGATCATCCACCAGACCTATCTGCGCGAGGATCTGAATCAGACGAGTTACGAAAGCCTGCTGGCGCTGGTCCGCACGATCCTGCGCGTCGTGGTTCTGGCAGAGGTGGCGGGTGCGCTGCTTCTCAGCCTGACCTTCGTGCCGCGCTTCGGTATCGTCGAGGGTGGCTGGCATGCGATCTTCCACTCGGTTTCTGCCTTCAACAATGCCGGTTTCTCGACCTTCTCGTCAGGCCTTGTGGATCTGGCGACCGATCCGCTGATCAACATCGTCATTCCCGGCCTCGTGATTCTGGGCGGCATCGGCTACGTCGTCATTTCCGAGGTGCGGATGCGCAAGTTCTGGACCGGCTGGAGCCTGCACACGCGGCTGATGATCGTGGGCACGATCTTCCTGATCGTGGCGGGCATGCTGCTGATCGCGCTTCTGGAATGGAACAACCCGGCGACGCTGGGGCGTTTCGACGATCCCGGCTCGCGTTTCGCCGCCGCCTGGTTCCAGAGCGTCATCACCCGGACTGCGGGCTTCAACACCATCGACGTCGGTGCGGTCCATGATGCGACAGCGCTGTTGATCATGGCGCTGATGATCGTCGGCGCCGGCCCGACCTCGACAGGCGGCGGGCTGAAGGTGACCACCGTCGCCGTGCTTCTGCTCGCAACGCTCGCCTTCTTCCGGCGCCGCACGCATATCTGGGCGTTCGGGCGCTCCATCGGGCTGGAAGAGGTGCTGAAGGTGATGGCGCTGGTCGCGATCGCCGCGATGCTGATTTTCACCGCGACCTTCCTTATGACCGCCACGCAGGACGGTCATTTCCTCGACATCAGTTTTGAAGTGACCTCGGCCTTCGGGACTGTCGGGTTGTCGCGGAACTTCACGTTCGACCTGACCGGCTTCGGACAGGGCGTCATCATGGTGGTGATGTTCCTTGGTCGCGTCGGCCCCCTGACGCTGGGCTTCTTCCTGGCCACGCGCGTGCCGCCCCGCGTGCGTTACCCCGAGGGTCAGGTCCATCTTGGATGATCGGACCGCGCGCCCTATAAGCGCCCGGCAACGAAGGACCAGCCCATGCGCAACGCGACCATCAGCCGCAACACCGCCGAAACCGAAATCGAGGTCACGTTGAACCTTGACGGCAGCGGACGCTACGACAACCAGACCGGGGTCGGGTTCTTCGACCACATGCTGGACCAGCTCTCGCGGCATTCGCTGATCGACCTGACGGTCCGGGCCAAGGGCGATCGGCACATCGACGACCACCACACGGTCGAGGATACCGGCATCGCCCTCGGCCAGGCACTGGTCCAGGCCCTGGGCGACAAGCGCGGCATCCGTCGCTACGGCAGCTTCCATCTGGCGATGGACGATGCGCTGGTCCGCGCCGCGCTGGACCTGTCCGCGCGGCCATTCCTGGTCTGGAACGTCGATTTCCCGACCGAGAAGATCGGCACATTCGACACCGAACTGGTGCGCGAATTCTTCCAGGCGCTGTCCACACACGGCGGCATCACGCTTCACGTCGATCGGATTCACGGGATCAACAGCCACCACATTGCCGAGGCCGCCTTCAAGGCCGTTGCCCGCGCGCTGCGCGAAGCGGTCGAAACCGATCCGCGGATGGAAGGCACCCTGCCTTCGACCAAGGGGGCGCTATGAAGGTCGCGCTGGTCGATTACGACAGCGGCAATCTGCATTCGGCGGAAAAGGCGTTCCAGCGGATGGGCCGCCCGCTGGGGGCCGAGATCGTCGTGACTTCGGACGCGGACCTTGTGGCCAAGGCCGACCGGATCGTGCTGCCGGGCGACGGCGCCTTCCCGGCCTGCCGCGCCGCTTTGGGCGACGTGGACGGCATGGCCGAGGCGCTGCGTTCGGCGGTCATGGATCGTGGTGTGCCGTTCATGGGCATCTGCGTCGGCATGCAGATGCTGGCCGATTTGGGCCACGAATATCGCGCGACACCCGGCCTGGGCTGGATCGGGGGCGAGATCGTCGCGATCGACGCGCCCGGCCTGAAAGTGCCGCATATGGGCTGGAACGATCTGGTCGTTGATCATCCGCATGAGGTGCTCGAAGGCGTTTCGACGGGCGATCACGCCTATTTCGTGCATAGCTGGCGCTTCGCGACGGCCGATACCGCAAATATGCTGGCGCATGTCGATTACGGCGGTCCGATCGCGGCCGTCATCGGGCGCGACAACATCGTCGGCACCCAGTTTCACCCCGAGAAGTCGCAGGCGGTGGGCCTTCGGATCATCGAGAACTTTCTGGGCTGGAAGCCCTAGCCCTTTACCGGGTCCCGTTCCCAGATCGGCAGCGGGCATGGGATGCCCGCACCGTCTTGCATGTCGGGCGTCGCACCGCCGGGATAGGCGCCGACAACCGCGAAATCGCCCGACGCGTCGAGCCGCCTGTGGGCGCAGCCAGCCGGGATCACGACGACATCGCCTGCCGCGATGTCATGCACGTCGCCATCCGGCCCGCCCAATTGCACGCGGGCGCTGCCGCGATAGCAGCCCAGCACCTCGTGCGTGGTCTCGTGATAATGGTGCCAGTCGAAGATCCCGTTGCGCCACGATCCGCTCCATCCATTCGCGGCGAACCGCTCTTCGTACCATTCAGGCCGAGTCTTGCCCACGCCGCGATGGATGACGGGCGTCACGCTCACCTTGTCAGCCGCGCGATCAGCGAGGATGTGTCCCAACGTCCGCCGCCCATGCCTTGGACCTCTTTGTAGAACTGATCCACCAGCGCAGTGACCGGCAACGCCGCCCCGACCTCATCGGCGGCGGCAAGGCAAATGCCCAGATCCTTGCGCATCCAGTCGACGGCGAAGCCGTGTTCGAATTCGCCCGCCGCCATGGTTTTGTGGCGGTTGGCCATCTGCCAGCTTCCGGCAGCGCCCTGGCTGATGACCTCGACCACCTTTTCCACGTCCATGCCGGATTTCTGCGCGAAAGCCAGCGATTCAGACAGGCCCTGCACCAGCCCCGCGATCGCGATCTGGTTGCACATCTTGGTAATCTGGCCCGAACCGACCTCGCCCATCAGCCGGCAAATCTTGGCATAGGCGTCAAGGATGGGTGCGGCGCGGTCGAAATCCGCCTGCGCGCCACCACACATCACCGACAGCTGGCCATTTTCGGCCCCCGCCTGCCCGCCGGAAACCGGCGCGTCGACGTAACCCAAACCGCGGTCAGCCGCGACCGTTGCCATCTCACGCGTCACCGCGGCCGATACCGTGGTGTGGTCGACGAAGATCGCGCCCTTGTCCATCGCGCCAAGCGCGCCGTCGTCGCCCAGGCAGATCGCGCGCAGATCGTCGTCGTTGCCGACGCAAGCCATGACGAATTCGGCGCCAGCGACCGCCTCGCGCGGGGTCGCGGCCGACGTGCCGCCATGCTGTCCGGCCCATTTCCGCGCCTTTTCGGCCGTGCGATTGTAGACCGTCACTTGATGACCAGCCGCAGCCAGATGCCCCGCCATCGGGTAGCCCATCACCCCGAGTCCCAGAAATGCAACCTGCGCCATGAACCTCTCTCCCTCGATCGCCCTGCGCGTTGAAATGCCCGCGCGGCTGGCCTATGGCTCACCCCACCACCCCGGCGCGCGAGGGTCAAGCGCAAGGGGACAACGACTGCCCGGAAAGGCCGCAGGGACCGCCAAATGCTGACGCTCTTTCGCTGGCTTCTGAGGCTGACCGTGGGCCTGATCGCGGGCGTCGTCCTGGTTGTGGCGCTGCTGTGGTATTTCGCGATCCGCTCGCTGCCCGACTACAATGCGACGCATTCCGTCGACGGCATCACCGCCCCCGTCGAGATCGTTCGCTCGACAGAGGATGTGCCCCATATCTTCGGACAGACCGACGCGGACGTCTTCTTTGCCCTGGGCCTCGCCCATGCGCAGGACCGATTGTTCCAGATGACGGTTCTGCGCCGCGCCGCGCAGGGGCGGCTGTCAGAGATCTATGGAGCGCGGACCTTCGCGAAGGACGATCTGGCCCGCAGGCTGGGTCTGGCGCGTTCGGCCCGCGAGGCATTGGACGTGCAGGACGACCGCACGCGTGCCGCGCTTGCGGCCTATGCCGATGGCGTCAACCAGTGGATCATGAAGGTGAACGAAGGCGCGCTTGGCCGCGGTGCGCCGGAATTCTTCCTCTACCCCGACGACATCGCGTTCTGGCAGCCGCAGGATTCGCTGGCGATCCTCAAGCTGGTCGCCGCCACCTCCAGCACCGCGATCGCCGATGAGGTTCTGGCGGCGCGACTGTCGATGATCGATCCCGGCCATGGACCCGAACTGATCCTGGGCCGGACCGAGGCACCGATGCCCGATTACGCCGGCCTGTTTCCCGGCGCCAAGCTCGCGCCCGAGGATCAGGACACGGCTCCCGGGGACTGGGATGACGGTCTGGCCGGGTATCTGCGCCCGGGCCTCGGCCTGGGGGGCAGCGTCACCGTCGCCGACGGCGCCCGCACGGCGATGGGCGGGGCGATCCTCGCCAACGATCCCCAAGGCGCGCTGACCGCGCCGTCGCTGTGGTATCTCGCACGTCTGCAGCTGGCTTCCGGCGATGTGATGGGGGCGACGATCCCCGGCATTCCGACGATCCTGTCGGGGCGCAGCGACGATCTGGCCTGGGGCGTCACACCGGCCGGGATCGACGACGCCGACATCCTGATAGAAGAGATTCAGCCGGGCAACATCGACCGCTATCGCAGCCCGACCGGCTGGACCGAGTTCGACACCCGGACCGAGACGATCCGCATCCGCGACGCCGAATCTCAGCGGATCACCCTGCGCGACACCGGAAACGGGCCGTTGTTGCCGGGACACGATTTCGGACTGGGCGCCGTTACGCCGCTTGGACATGCTGCCGCGCTCAGCTGGACCGGCTCGAGCGGAGAGGACACGACGATGAGCGGTCTGATCGGCCTGATGGAGGCGCAGGACCGCAATGCTGCCGCCGATGCGCTGAACGCGATTGTCGCGCCTGCGCTGAATGTCGCGCTGGCCGACCAGCAAGGGGTCACGATGCTGCGCGCGGGCGCCCTGCCCTTGCGCGACCCGGCCAGCCAGACAGGCGGGCGGATGCCCGCGCCAGGCTGGGCGCCGGCCAATGTCTGGCGGGGTCTTGATCGACAGGCGGTGTCGCTGGGGGCGCCTCAGGGGCTGGCCAGCGCCACGGCGGAACGGCCCGACGGTCTCGCGCTGTCGCGTCTGCGGCGGTTGATGGACGGGCGCGAGGTTCATTCCCGCGACAGCCTGATCGCAGCGCAGCTTGACACCGTCAGCCCCGCCGCGCGCCAGATCCTGCCGCTGGTCGGGGCTAACCTGTGGTTCACGGGCGAGCCTGCGGCGCCCGGCACGCCCGAACGGCAGCGGCAGGATGCACTGAGCCTGCTGGCCGAATGGGACGGTGCGATGAACGAGCATCTGCCCGAGCCGCTGATCTACGCTGCCTGGATGGCAGCCCTTCAGGATCGTCTGGTGCGCGACCAGATCGGCGCACTGACCGACAGCCTGACTCGCATCCGGCCCGATTTCATCGAGCGCGTGTTCCGCGACACGGGCGGCGCCAGCCGTTGGTGCGACGTCATCCAGAGCGCGCCGACCGAGGATTGCACCACCATCGCACGGCAGGCACTGGATCAGGCGATCTTGGACCTGACCGATCGTTTTGGTCCAGACGTGACCAGCTGGCGCTGGGGCGACGTGCATGAGGCGCACCACATCCACCCCGCGCTGGGCAAGCTGCCGGGCGTGGGCTGGGTGATGAACCTGGTCCAGCCGACTTCGGGCGGGGACTTCACGTTGGCGCTGGGCGGTCTGCTGGGCTTCGGCAAGAACCCCTATCAGAACGTCACCGGCGCAGGCTATCGCGGCGTCTACGACATGGCCGACCCGGATTCGTCCGTCTTCGTGATCTCGACCGGCCAGTCCGGCCATCCGCTGTCACGCCATTACGACGATCTCGCGGGATTGTGGCGGCGCGGCGAATATGTGGACATGTCGCTTGACCCCGCTCTGGCGCGGGCCGCGGCGACAGGGGTCACGCGGCTGGTGCCGGCGGGGGACTGACAGCCCCCGCACGGCATTTCATCAGGCGGCCGCGTGCAGGCGATCAGAAGTGGATGGCGCGCCCATACGCGTCCAGTACCGATTCATGCATCATCTCGGACAGCGTCGGGTGCGGGAAGACCGTTTCCATCAGCTCGGCCTCTGTCGTTTCCAGCGTGCGGGCGACGACGTAGCCCTGGATCAGCTCTGTCACCTCGGCGCCGACCATGTGGGCGCCCAGCAACTCGCCGGTCTTGGCGTCGAAGATTGTCTTGATCATCCCCTCGGGCTCGCCGAGCGCGATGGCCTTGCCGTTGCCGATGAAGGGGAACTTGCCGACTTTGATGTCGTAGCCCTGTTCCTTGGCCTTCGCCTCGGTCAGGCCGACTGATGCCACCTGCGGCTGGCAATAGGTGCATCCGGCGATGGATGAGGGCTTCACGGCGTGCGGATGACCGCCATTGATCAGTTCGGCCACCATCACGCCTTCATGGCTGGCCTTGTGCGCCAGCCAGGGCGCGCCGGCGACGTCGCCGATGGCATAGATCCCCTCGACACCCGTCCGGCAATATTCGTCGGTGACGACATGGGTCCGGTCGACCTTGATACCCAGCTCTTCCAGCCCCAGACCCTCGACGTTGCCGACGATCCCCACGGCTGAAATCACCGTATCGAATTCCATCTTCTCGGTCTTGCCACCGGCCTCGATCGTCGCGGTCACGCCGCCTTCCTTGCGGTCGAGCGACTTTACCGTCGCCTTCTGCATGATCGTCATGCCCTGCTTCTCGAACGCCTTCTTGGCAAAGGCGCTGATCTCGGCATCCTCGACCGGCAGCACGCGATCCATCACCTCGACCACCGTCGTCTTGGCGCCCAGCGTGTTGAAGAAGCTCGCGAATTCGATCCCGATCGCGCCAGAGCCGATCACCAGAAGCTTCTTGGGCATGTGCGGCGGTTTCAAGGCGTGCTTGTAGTTCCAGACACGCTTGCCGTCCGGCTCCAGCCCTGGCAATTCGCGGGCCCGCGCGCCGGTGGCGATGACGATGTTCTTCGCGGTCAGCTCTTCGGTTCCCTCATCGGTCTTGACACTGACCTTGCCCTTGCCGGTGATCTTGGCCGCGCCCATGATCGTCGTGACCTTGTTCTTCTTGAACAGGTGCCCGATCCCGCCCGACAGCTGCTTGGCCACGCCGCGAGACCGTTCGACCACCTTGTCCAGATCGTAGTCGATCCCATCGGCCTTCAAACCGAAATCCTTGGCGCGGTGCATCAGGTGAAACACCTCGGCCGAACGCAGCATGGCCTTGGTCGGGATGCAGCCCCAGTTCAGGCAGATGCCGCCCAGATGCTCGCGTTCCACACAGGCGACCTTCAGGCCCAGCTGCGCCGCGCGGATCGCCGCGACATAGCCGCCGGGGCCCGCGCCGATCACGATCAGGTCGAAGTTCTGGGCCATGGGATCCCCCGTTTGACGCTCGAAAAAAGATAGTTCAGCGTTAAATCAATCAGTCCAGCGCATCAAGCGACAGCTTCCCCGACACCAGCGCGCCGTAGCCGCCAGCGTCCATCACCTTCTGCTCGGCCTCGGTCGGCGCGCGCCCCAACGCTTCGTTGCGCCATGGAAACCGGCCGAAACGCGCGATCGTGTCACGATGCAGCTTCGCGTGGCGCAGGTTCTCTCCGGGCATCCGTTCTGCAAACAGCGCCACCGCGCGATCCTGGTGGTCGAGGTTCTCGGAATGCTCGAACGGCAGATAGAAGAACTGACGCTGCGGCTCTGGCGTGGCGAGATCGTGCCCGGCAGCGATGGCGCGATCGGCGATGGCACGGGCCAGTTCGTCGGTCTCGAAGCTGCGCGGGTCGCCGCGAAACATGTTGCGCGGGAACTGATCCGTCAGGATCAGTGCGGCGAGCGCGCCTTCGGGGGTGTCTTCCCAGTCCTGTGCCAGCGAACCGGACACGTCCCATGCCTCCATGAAACGGTTGCGGATCGTCTGGTCCACCGCGTCGGATTGTTGGTACCAGCCCTTTTCACCGATCTCGTCGATCCAGAAGCTGTTGATCTCTGCCGGTGTCACCTTGCCATCCCCCTCGGCCCGCCTGCTCACCGGATCGTGACAGGGCGCGCGGGGGCAGACAAGGGCTGCCGAACGCGTCTGCTGCCCTAGTCGGATTTCCGCTCGTCAGAAGACAACGCTGCCGGGTCGACGCCAGAAGACGCTTGTTCTTCCCCGGACAGGCGTTCGGCGTCCCCTTCAGCCGTGGCCGCATCGGACGCGCGGACCGTTGCGGGATCGTCCGCATCGGTCTGCGCCTCTTCCATCGCCTCTACCGCGAAGCGGGTCGCACCGGGCGAGACGACCGGGAAGCTGCCCTGCTGCGACGGACCAAGCGCCGCGCGCCGAGTCATCCGCCAGCGAGCGTAGCCGGCCAGCGCCGCCATCAGCACGCCCATATAGGCCCAGTAGCCGTCGGGGCCCATCACCTCCATCAGCCAGCCGGTGATGATCGGGCCGGCCATCGACCCCAGCCCGTAGATGAACAGAAGCCCGGCCGATGCCGACGCCATATCCTCCTGGTCCAGATAATCGTTCGTGTAGGCCAGCAGCAGGGTATAGACAGGGTTCGCGACGCCGCCCAGCAGCGCGCCGACCAGCGTGAACCCCCAGATGTTCATCGGCAGCAGGATCGTCGCCAGCGTCACCAGCGCCCCCGCGGCGGTCAGGCTCAGGACCAGCTTCCGGCGGTCAAACCGGTCCGACAGCCAGCCGATCGGGTATTGCAGGACCATGCCGCCGATATAGATCGCCGCGACGAAGCTTGCGATTTGCCCGACGCTCAGACCCATCTCGGTCCCCCAGACCGAGGACATGCCCGACAGCGCCGCGAAGACGCCGCCCATCAGGAAGATCCCGACGCAGCCCAGCGGCGATGCGCGGTAGAGCTTGCCGAAGGACATCCGCTTGATGGTCAGGAATTGCGGCGCGGGCTGGGCCGACAGAAGGATCGGCGTGAAGGCCAGGGACACTAGGATCGACGAGATCGCGAACAGCGTGAAGGCGGCCGGATCGGCCAGGTTCAGCAGTGCCTGCGCGATCACGATGCCCAGCATCTGCACGATCATGTAGGCCGCCAGCGACTGACCGCGCGTTTGGTTGTTCGCAGCGGCGTTCAGCCAGCTTTCGGCGGTGATGTAGACGCCGCAGAAGCAGAAGCCGATCAGCACCCGCATCACAGACCAGGCCAGCCAGTTGGGTGCGACCGCATAGAAGATCAGCACCGCCGAGATGGCAGAGCCGAGCGCCGCGAAGACCCTGACATGTCCGACGCTCTTTATGACATCGGGCACGATCAGGCTGCCGGCCAGGAAGCCCGCGTAATAGCTGGCCATGACGACCGACATCTGGAAGGCGGAAATGCCCTCGATGCCGCCACGGATACCCAGCAGCGTGCCCTGCATGCCGTTGCCGACCATCAGCAGAAGCACGCCCAAAAGAAGCGGCCATATGCCTCGGATTACCGTTGCCATTGCAGTGCCTGTCCCAGGGTCAGCGTTTGCCTGCCGCCCTACGCCTCGGAAGACGCCCTGCCAAGTCCCGTCGGCCGTTCGGGCAGCAGCAGCGAAGCATCGCCGTAACTGAAGAAGCGATACCGCTGCGCAACGGCATGGGCGTAGATAGCGCGGATCCGCGCCTGCCCCATCAGGGCCGAGACCAGCATCATCAACGTCGATTTCGGCAGATGGAAGTTGGTCATCAATCCGTCGGTCACCCGGAATTGATAGCCGGGATAGATGAAGATGTCGGTCGTTCCCTGAAACGGCGCAATGACGCCCGTTTCGGCCGCAGCCGATTCGATCAGCCGCAGCGCCGTCGTTCCGACCGGGATCACGCGCCGACCCTCGGCCTTCGCCGTCGCGATGCGCGCCGCAGCCTCGGCCGTGACCTCGCCCCATTCGGCATGCATCCGGTGGGTGGTGACGTCGTCCACCTTGACCGGAAGGAAGGTTCCGGCGCCCACATGCAGGGTGACGTGGACGAATTCCACGCCACGCGCCCGAAGCGCGTCCATCAGCGCAGCGTCGAAATGCAGGCTCGCGGTCGGGGCCGCGACGGCACCCGCGCGCTCGGCCCAGATCGTCTGGTAATCGGTATGGTCCTGGGCGTCAGGCGCGCGCTGCGCCGCGATATAGGGTGGCAACGGCATCGCGCCCACGCGCTGCAACGCCGCATCGAAAGCGTCGCCTTCGGCATCGAAGCGCAGGCTCAACCCGCCATCGGCGATCTCGATCACCTCTGCCGACAGGTCTGCGTCAAACCGGATCACCTCGCCCACCCGCAGCTTGCGCAAGGGCTTGGCCAGCGCGCGCCAGCCCCCCGCCTCGGGCTCCATCAACGTGACCTCGATCTTCGCCGCAGCCTCGCCCTGCCCCGTCGCTCGGTGCCTTGTGCCGGTCAGACGTGCCGGGATGACGCGGGTGTCGTTCAGTACCAGCAGGTCGCCGGGTTGCAGGATCTGCGGCAGATCGAAGACGTGTTGATCGACGATGTCGTCACCCTTCGCCAGCAGCAGGCGCGCCGCGCTGCGCGGTCGCGCGGGTCGCGTCGCGATCAGGTCGGACGGCAGGTCGAAATCGAAATCGGAAAGCTTCATGGCCTGCGCTTCTTGCGCCAAGCGGCGATGCGGTCAAGGCCCGCGCAGAAAGTGAAACGCTCGGGCTTTACAATCCCGAGTCTTTCCGTAGTTTGGCCCTCGTGCGAAAGGGGTCGTCCATGATCGTCTGCCACTGTAACCAGATATCCGATCACGACATCCGCGCCGCAGTGGACTGGATGCGCAGCGCCGACCCCGAAACCATCATCACACCCGGCAAGATCTATCACGCGCTTGGCAAGCGCGCCGATTGCGGCGGCTGCATGCCGCTGTTGCTGGACACCATGCGCCGTTGCGATAGGCTCGGCGTCGCGCCGCCGATCTTGCGGCGGAACGAGAGCGCTGCAGAGGGAGCCACGCATGAAGGGCGACGCCAAGGTCATCGACTATCTCAACGCCGCACTGCGGTCTGAACTGACGGCGGTCAGCCAGTACTGGCTGCATTATCGCCTGCAGGAAGACTGGGGCTTCGGCAAGATCGCCGACAAGTCGCGCGCCGAATCGATCGAAGAGATGCATCACGCCGACCGGCTGATCCAGCGCATCATCTTCCTCGAGGGACATCCTAACCTGCAGAAGCTCGACCCGCTGCGGATCGGCCAGACCTTGCACGAAACGCTGGAAGCGGACCTTGCCGGCGAACATGACGCCCGCAACCTCTATATCGAGGCGCGCGATCACTGCGAGAAGGTCGGCGACTACGTATCGAAAAACCTGTTCGAGGCGCTGATCACCGACGAGGAAGGCCATATCGACTTCCTCGAAACTCAACTCGAACTCTACGGCAGCATCGGTGCCGAACATTACGGGCACCTCAACGCCAAATCCGCGGACGAGGCGGAGTCGGACTAAGACAAGGGGGCTTCAGCCCCCTTTTTCGATCTCAGCGCGGAAAGACCAGTCCGTCGAACAGTTTTCTTGCCGTGCGCAACGTTCCGGCGCGCTGGACGGCACCGTCTTCGTCCAGTTCCAGCAGCACCTCGGCCGCGCCGGTCGGATGCTCGACCGCGAAACGCCCGTCGCGCGGCATACGTGCGATCCGCGCTGCGGGCGAGCCGGCCAATGTGCAGGCGGTCGCCACGGTGATAGCCGCAAAGACCCCAATCGTCGCATGAACGCGATGCGGGATCAGGCTGCGGGTCGAGATCGCGCCACCCTTCATCGGGGCAGAGACCAGCGTCATCTTCGGCACCGATTTCTCGGTCACGTCGCCCAAATTCATCATCGGCCCCGCCTGCAGCCGGATGTGCTCGATCCGCGCCTTGAGGTCGCCCATCGCCTCGATCGTGTCGCGATCCTCCTGCCCGCTCAGGCCCAGATCCGCGGCCGCCACGATGACGCAGGGCATGCCGTTATCGATCAGTGTGCAGTCCACACCGTTGATCGTGTCCGTGACATTTCCGGACGGCAGCAGCGCGCCGCACATCGAACCTTCGGTGCCCTGAAACATCAGCGGGATCGGCGCAGCACCGCCCGGCACGCCGTCGATCCGCGCCTCGCCGTCGTATCGGACGCGTCCGCCGGGCGTCTGCACCGTCGCCACCGCGATCTCGCCGGTATTGACCATGCGGATGCGGATCGCCGTCTCGCCATCGTCGGCCGTGACGAGCCCACGTTCGATCGCCGCCGGTCCGACACCCGCCAGGATGTTGCCGCAACCCTGCGCATCCGACACCAGCGCGCGATCGACGAAAACCTGCAGGAACAGGTAATCCACATCCGCGCCCTCGGTCCCCGGCGACAGCACCGCGACCTTTGATGTCAGCGGATCGGCCCCGCCGATCCCGTCGATCTGTGTCGGGTCGGGTGAACCCATGATGCGAAGCAGCAGATCGTCGCGCTCGGCGGAATCATTCGGCAGATCGTCGGCCAGGAAGTAGGCACCTTTCGAGGTGCCTCCGCGCATCCACAGGCAGGGAATGCCCCCCGCCCCCGACCCGTCAGACATATTTCAGCCCCTTGGCCTCCAACCGACCGCGCATGTCGTACATGTCCAGACCCAGCGTTCCGGCGGCCAGCTTCTGCCGTTTCTCGCCCTCGTTTGCCATCCGCGCCTCGGCGGCCTTCAGCACGCCTTCCGCGTCGGCACGGGCGACCACGCAGACCCCGTCGTCATCCGCGACGATCACGTCGCCCGGATGGATGATCTGCCCACCCACCGAAATCGGCACGTTGACCGAGCCCAGCGTTTCCTTGACCGTGCCCTGCGCCGAAATCCACTTCGTCCAGACCGGAAACGCCATCTCGGTCAGGTCGCGCACGTCGCGCACGCCGCCATCGGTCACCATGCCGACGCAGCCCCGCGCCTTGGCAGAGGTCGCCAGCAGGTCGCCGAAATAGCCGTCGCTGCAGGGCGAGGTCGGAGCCAGCACCAGCACGTCGCCGGGCTGCACCTGCTCGATCGCGACATGCAGCATCCAGTTGTCGCCCGGCGGAACCGAGATGGTCACGGCAGATCCCGCAATCTGAGCACCCGCGTAGATCGGTCGCAGTTCGCGCGCCAGACAGCCGGTGCGACCCTGCGCCTCATGCACGGTGGCGACGCCCGCGCGCGCCAGCGCTGCGATCACATCCTTGTCCGCGCGGTCGATCTTCTGCCTGACGACATGGCTCATGATTCACTCCTTTGAAACGGGCGGGGTGCCGTGGGTGTGGAAGGTCTCGATCGTCTTCAGCCCCCAGGCCTGACCCTTCCTGCGGTCGGCCTCGGTCCAGACGATCGGCCTCCAGTCCGGGGCGAGGATCAGGCGTGCGCCCGCATTCGCCAATTCGACGCGGTTGCCGGCCGGCTCCCAGACATACAGGAAGAACGTCCCCTGGATCGCGTGCTTATGCGGTCCGGTCTCGATATGGACGCCATTCTGCAGGAAGATATCGGCCGCGCGCAGGATGTCCTCGCGCTGGTCGGAGGCGTAGGTGACGTGGTGCAGGCGTCCGTTTCCGCGCCCGTGTTCCTCGGTGCAGGCCAGATCGTAGCTCTTGTCGTTGATCGTGAACCAGCAGCCGCCGATGCGACCGTTGTCGAGCTGGATCATCTCGGTCACGCGGCTGCCGAGACAGGTCTCCATGAAGCGACGGAACTCGGTCACATCCTCGGCCAGCAGGTTCACATGGTCGATCCGCCGCGGTGCCGCGCCGGTAAAGGCGCTGGCGGTGTTCTTCAGCGCGGCGCGTTCGGCATCGTCCTGCGGCTGATACCAGCGGGTATCGTGATAGATCTCGAAGACGTGGCCGAACGGGTCGCGAAACCGGAACGCGCGGCCGTGGCTGTCATCGCCATCCACCCAGCCGATCACCTCGTAGCCTGATGTCTCGATCGCAGCGACCCGACGCTCCAGCGCCGCCGGGCTGGCAGCGCGGTAGCCGATGTGACCGACGCCGGTCGTCCCGGCGCGCGTCAGCTTCAGCGAACAATATTCGTAATCGTCCCAGGCCCGCAGATAAGCGCTGTCGGCATCCTGCCCGGACAGTTTCAGGCCGTAAATCCGGGTGAAGAAATCCAGACTTTCCTCGAACCGGTCGGTCAGCATCTCGACATGGCCCAGATGGGCGATGTCGAAACAGCGTTCGTCGCTCATTGTACCCTCCCTTTTCGAACCGGGGCGCGCCACTGGCACGCCCCGGCGCGCTTCAGGCGGTGTAGGCCGTCTCCTTGCCGCGGGCGGCATCGACCGACCACGGGCCCGGTCCGGCCGCAGCCAGATACAGGAAGACGAAGCAGTAAAGCGCGGCCAGTTCGCCGCCGTTCAGCAGCGGGAAGAACCCGCCCGGCGCGTGGGCGATGAAATAGGCCGCTGCCATCAGGCCGCTGCACAGGAACGCGACCGGACGGGTGAAGAGGCCGATCACCAAGAGCGCGCCGCCGATCAGCTCGATCAGGCCGGCGATGCCGCCCATGCTGAACATCGGAACGCCGTTCATGGGTCCGACCGGAAGCGACAGATACTTGGTGGTGCCGTGCTGCAGGAACAGCAGTCCGGCCATGATCCGCAGGACGGAACGCAGCTGCGGCGCGTAGGGGGAAAGGAAGGTCATCATCGGGGCCTTTCGGAAGAAACACGATACCGACGACCCACCAGCTTCCGCCTGTTCTGTCAACGCGAACGACTGCGTCGCGGAACGAACCCGGGCTTCGCGAAAATCGAACGCCTGCGCTCACAACTCGTCGACCGTGCGCGGAAAGATCGACTGGAACCCCTCGGCGTAGCGACAATCGCGGCCGCCGGACTGACCGCCCGAGTTGCGCTTGAAATGGTTGGCGCGTTGTTCAGCCACGCGGGTGTAGTAATCCCACAGATGAACCTGTCCGTTCATCTCTTCCATCGCGGCACGCTTCTTGTCCCAGACCGGCGTGATGTCGAGGAACGTGTCCGGCTTCCAGCCCATCTGTTCGGTCTGGTGCGGCTCGAATAGGTAAAGCTGCGGGGCGCCCAGCACCTTCTGGCCGGGATTGTGCCCCCAGGCCTGCGCGACCATCCGACATTCCAGCGCCAGCTGCGTCGTGTACATGTGGTCGGTGTTGTAGGGATCGTACTGGCTGTGGCTCAGCATGAAGCGCGGCTGAACCTCGCGGATCAGATCGACCAGCCTGAACTTGTCCTCACGCTCCAGATGCAGCGGGTAGTCACCCAGATCGAAACATTCGAGACGGTGAACGCCAAGGATGTTGGCCGCCGCTTCCGCTTCCCCACGGCGGATGGCCTTGACCTCGTCGAGGCTCTTGCCCTCTTTCCACAGGCGCGCACTTTCGCCGCGCTCGCCGAAGGACAGGCAGGCGACCGTCACCTGATAGCCCATCTCGGCATGCAGGGCGATGGCACCGCCACAGCGCCAGACGAAATCGGCGGCATGTGCAGAAATCACCAGCGCGGTCTTCGGCGCATCCTCGGCCATCTGTGTCCTCCTGAATTGATGGCGCAATCCTGCGGGACCTGGAAGCAAGCCGCAAATCGCAAACCCTCCCACCCGCATAAGTTTCGGCTATAATGGTTTCGGCACAAGGCGGACCGAACAATGACCTTTCGCAATCTGCGGCATCTTCGCGTCTGTCTTGCCGCCGCCGACACGGGCAGCATCACCCGCGCGGCCGAGCAGGGCCTGGTCTCGCAGCCCGCCGTCACCCAAGCGATTGCCGGGCTGGAGATCCAGGCGGGCGGCCCGATCTTTGAACGCAGCCCGCAGGGGCTCTTCGTCACCGAACGCGGCGATCTGCTGCTGCGTCGCGCGCGACGGGCATTGGCACTGATCGATGGTGCGCTGTCCGACATCTCGCCACGGGCCGCCCGCATCGTCAGCGCGTCACAACTTCAGGCACTGATCGCCGTGGCCGAGGCCGAGAACTTCTCGCTCGCCGCTCGCCGGCTCGGCCTGTCACAGCCGACGGTTCATCGCGCCGTCGCCCAGATCGAGCGCGAGGCGGATCGCAAGCTTTTCCAGCGCACCAGCCACGGCGTCGTGCCCACGCCCGCCTGCCAGGCGATCACCCGTGCGGCGCAGCTGGCGTTGGCCGAACTGACACAGGCCGAAGCGGATCTTGCCGATTTTGACGGGCGAGAGGTCGGCCGGATCGTGATCGGTGCGCTGCCGCTGTCGCGCTCGGTCCTGCTGCCGCGCGCGCTGGCCGCGTTCCGTCGCCTTCGCCCCACGCTGCCGGTCACGGTGATCGACGGGCGCTATGACGACATGCTGGCCAGCCTGCGGCGCGGCGACATCGATCTCATGGTCGGCGCCCTGCGCGATCCGGCGCCCATCGGTGACGTGGTGCAGGAAAGGCTTTTCGACGATCGTCTGGTGATCCTGTCGCGGCCCGATCATCCGCTTCAGGAAGAGGTTCCGCCCGACCTGAACGCGCTGGCGACCTGGCCTTGGGCGGTACCGGCTCGCGGCACCCCAACACGTGCGCAGATCGACACCGTATTTGCAGCTATGCCGGACGAAGGGCCCGCCAGCATCATCGAGACGGGATCACTTCTCCTGATGCGCGGCCTGCTGTCGCAGGGCGATTTTCTCGCCTGCCTGTCGCGTGTTCAGGCGGCGGCGGAAATAGAAAGCGGCGCCGTGGCGCCGCTTCGTGTCGCGATAGACTGGCCTGCGCGACCGATCGGTCTGACCGTCCGTCAGGACTGGCTGCCGACCCGCGCGCAGGTGCAACTGGTTCAGGCGCTGCGTGCGCTGCCCGACCCTGCGATCATTCCAGATGGCTCTCCATGAACCACAGGTCCTTGTCGGCCGTGCGCGACGCTGCCGTGAAGATGTCGGCGGTATCCGCATCGCCGGCTTCGTCCGTCGTGTCGATCGCCTCGCGCAGCTTTTCACCGTGGTCGCGCATCCGCTCGCACACCGCCTTGATGTGATCCTGCGCCTTGACCAGGTCCGTCGGATATTCCTTCAGCGTGGTATCGGCGGCGACCTTCTGCGCCGTGCCGACCGCGACGCCGTCCAGAATCTGAACCCGTTCTGCCATGACATCGATATGCTCCTGCAGGCGGGCATAGACGGTGTCGAACAGCTCGTGGACCGCGATGAAGTTCGGGCCCTTCACGTTCCAATGCGCCTGTTTGATCGCCAGGCCGAGCGCGATGCCGTCGGCCAGTCGAGCGTTCAGTTCGGAAATCGAGGTCTTGCGGGCGTTGTCTTTGAGCCCTTTCACATTCACGGCCATGACATGTCTCCTTCGCAGGTCGTATTCCCTGTCTGAACGGGGCGGATCGCACGGCGGTTCCCGAAAAACTTTGCGTTTCCGGCACTCTGGCCGGTTCAGTCCAGCAGCGACAGCAGATCGCCGGTGATCCCTTGGGCGGCGATCAGCCGGCGCTCGGCCGGCTCGTCGCGCATGATCAGCCCCGCGATTTCCAGCGTCGGGTCTTCGATCCCGGGCGCCGCGTCGGGCTTTGTATGGTCGTTATCCTCCTGACCCGCCAGCAGACGCGAGGGTTGGACAGACAGCACCACATGCCCATCTTCGGCCGCGGGGACCCGCTCGATCAGCGACCACGCGACCAGCCGCAGTGGACCGTCCGGTTGCAGATGCGGCGTGTCGAGCCGTTTGGCCCGCGCCCGCGCCCCCGTCATCAACAGCGCACCGCTTGCGCGCGCCATGTCGTGCACCACGCCGGCCACCTCACCCGGCCCGGTTTGGACCGAATGAGCCTCGCCCAGCGTCAGGCGCAGCAGCCGCTCTGCGACCAGCGCGGTCTGGCGTTCCAGCCGACCGCCCGCATGAACGAAGCGCAGGTCGGGCGCGGGACCGGTTGCGGCACCGATCGTCGCGTGCATCAGGAATTGCGGCAATGTCCGCGCCAAGGCTTCGGCGACCAGACGCGTGCCGCGCGCGTTCAGATGGTTGGCGTTCAGGAAGAAATGGCGCGGCGGCTGCCTGGTGTAGAAACAACCGTGGCGGATCAGCCGATAGCCGTCCAGCCAGGGCAGCCCGGCATCCCGGCACATCGCGGCCCAGCCATCCGCGACGGGCGATCCGGCCATCCCCGCCTCGCCCAGCGCCGGCAGGATCAGCACCACCGGCAGCACGCCGCGATCCGCGCACCAGCCGCGCAGCCAGGCGAAACCGTCGCGTGCCCAGTCCGGGCTGTGGAGGTTGCGTCCAAGCGCGCGCTGCTCGTTGACGCAAAGGTCGACCAGCAGCACGTCCAGACCGGCATCCTCCAGCAGCGGCAAGCGGTAGGGCAGCATCGCCGGATGCGAGGAGCCCAGCGAGGCATTGGCGACGACATCGAATTCCGGTGCAGCCGCCTCGAAGGCCGCGCGCCAGCCTTCGGCCATAATCGCACCCGACGTGCCCGCGATCCCGACCCGGGTCTTCATGCCCGCTGCCCCATCTCGGCCAGGTAGTGACGCACCGCATCGGCGACATGTCGAAACCGGTCGCCACCCAGATGCTTGCCCCCATACCAGCGGGTGACGATGACGACGTGATCGGCCAGCCCGGCGCGTTCGATCATCTGCAGGATCAGCCCGCCCGCGCCCTTTTCGCCATCGTCGGAAAAGGCCGGCTCGCCCGACAGGATCGCGGCCCAGCTGTGATGGGTTGCCTTGGCAAAGCGTCCGCGGCCCCGCAGTTCATCCAGCAGCGCTGCCACGCCATCGCGATCGCGCGCCGCCCCCCCCGAGACTGCATATCGCGATCCACGATCGCTGATGATCTTGTCAAAGACCAGAAGCCCGCTCACCGCCCGGTCTCCGGCAGGCGGCGCACATACAGATCCAGCCGATGGCGCACGATCTCGAAACCCATCTCGCGTGCGATTTCGGCCTGCAATGCCTCGATCCGGTCATTGGTGAACTCGATCACCGCGCCCGTCTCGATGTCGATCATGTGGTCGTGGTGGTTCTGATCCGCAGCCTCCCAGCGCGCGGGCTCACCCTCGAATTCCAGCTTCTCGATGACGCCCTGCGCCATCAGCGTCGTCAGCGTCCGATAGACCGTCGCCAGCGAGACGCCCGCCCCGGCAGCGTCCGCCCGCGCATGAAGCTCGGTCGCGTCAGGGTGATCCTCGCTGGCCGCGATCACGCGCAGCAGCGCCGCGCGCTGACGCGTCACCCGCACATGCGCGCGACGAAGCGCCTTTTCCATCAGCCTCGCGCGGGTTTCGATCTTTGCATCGGCCTTGATCATGGCCGCCACCCTGCCGAACGAAGGCGCCAGTTGCAAGTGGTTCTCATCTCTTGACAGTTGCGAACGATTCGCAGAACGTGCGCCAAGATCGGAGTATCCATGCGTATCCTCGTCACCGCCCTGACCCTTTCCCTGCTGGCGCAACCTGCCCTTGCGCAGAACAAGCCAAAGGTCGTCACCACCTTCACCATCCTCGCCGACATGGCCGCCAACGTGGCAGGCGATCTCGCCACGGTCGAAAGCATCACCAGACCCGGCGCCGAGATCCACGGCTACGAGCCGACGCCCCGCGACATCCTGCGGACTCGTGACGCCGACCTGATCCTGTGGAACGGCCTGAACCTTGAACGATGGTTCGAACAATTCCTGGACGGGATGGAGGACGTGCCGGCCTTCACACTGACCGAAGGGATCGACCCGATCGCGATCGATGGCGGCGATTACGACGGCAGACCAAATCCCCATGCCTGGATGGCGCTGGATTCGGCCGAAATCTATGTCGACAACATCGCGACGGCCCTGTCGCAGGTCGATCCGGACAACGAAGCAACCTACGCGGCCAATGCCGAAGCCTACAAGGCCCGCATCGCCGAGGCGATCGCGCCACTACGCGAAGCCGCGCGCGCGTTGCCCGAAGATCGGCGCTGGCTTGTGACATCAGAAGGCGCGTTTTCCTATCTCGCCCGCGACTTCGACCTGCGGGAACTGTTTCTGTGGCCGATCAACGCCGATGCTCAGGGCACGCCGCAACAGGTTCAGGCTGTGGTGGACGAGATGCGGGCCGAAAGCATTCCGGTCATCTTCTCGGAATCGACCGTCTCGGACAAACCGGCGCGTCGCGTCGCGGACGAAACCGGGGCGCGTTACGGCGGTGTCCTCTACGTGGACAGTCTGTCCGAAACGGATGGACCGGTGCCGACCTATCTGGACCTGCTGCGTGTCACCTCCGAAACCATCGTGAAGGGCCTGTCACAGTGAGCGCGCAAAGCGAAACCACGGGGATCGAGGCGCAGCATCTGACGGTCACCTATCGCAACGGCGTCACCGCGTTGACCGATGCCAGCTTTGCCATTCCAACCGGCACAATCACCGCGCTGGTGGGCGTGAACGGCGCCGGCAAGTCGACGCTCTTCAAGGCGCTGATGGGGCTGATCCCGCAATCGACCGGACGCGTCACCGTGCTGGGCCTGTCGGTGAAGGAGGCGCTAGCGAAGAACATCGTCGCCTATGTCCCGCAAGCGGAGGAAGTGGACTGGTCCTTTCCCGTGCTGGTCGAGGATGTCGTGATGATGGGTCGCTACGGCCGCATGGGCCTGATGCGGCGCCCGAAACCCGCGGATCGTCAGGCGGTCGCCGACGCGCTTGCCCGCGTCAACATGACCGATTTTACCAAACGCCAGATCGGTGAATTGTCGGGCGGGCAGCGCAAGCGCGTCTTCCTCGCCCGCGCACTGGCGCAGGAGGGTCGCGTGATCCTGCTGGACGAGCCGTTCACTGGCGTGGACGTCCAGACCGAGGAAGCGATCATCGCCCTGCTGCGCGAATTGCGGGACGAGGGCCGCGTGATGCTGGTCTCCACCCACGATCTGGGCTCGGTGCCGGAATTCTGCGACCGGGTGATCCTGGTCAAGGGCACGGTCCTGGCCCACGGTCCCACGGCCGAGGTCTTCACCCCCGCCAATCTCAAACAGGCGTTCGGGGGCGTGCTGCGTCACTTCGTCCTCGGCGGGGTACATCTGCATGATGACGACGATCCGCGCGCGGTCGACGTCTTTTCCGACGATGAACGCCCGCTCATCTTCTACGACGAGCGCCACCGCACGGCCGACCGTGAGGGCCGGACTTGATCGAGACCCTGCTTCTGCCCTTCCGCTACGGCTACATGGCCGATGCGATCTGGGTATCCGCCCTGACCGGCGGGGTTTGCGGGTTTCTGTCCGCCTACCTGATGCTCAAGGGCTGGTCTCTCATCGGCGATGCGCTATCCCACTCCATCGTGCCCGGCGTCGCGGGTGCCGCGATGCTGGGCCTGCCCTTCGCCCTCGGTGCCTTCCTGTCGGGTGGCCTCGCGGCGATGACGATGCTGTTCCTGAACGCCCGCACGGGGTTGAAGCAGGACGCGGTGATCGGGCTGATCTTCACCGGCTTCTTCGGGCTGGGCCTGTTCATGGTGTCGCTGAACCCGATGGCGATCAGCGTCCAGACCATCGTGATGGGCAACATCCTCGCCATCAGCCCCGGCGACGTGCTGCAACTGGCGCTGATCGGCGGGGTTTCTCTGTTCATCCTGCTGCTGAAATGGCGCGACCTGATGGCGGTCTTCTTCGACGAGGTTCATGCCCGCACGATCGGCCTGAACCCCGAGCGGCTGAAGGTTCTGTTCTTCACCCTGCTCGCTGCCTCGACCGTCGCCGCGATGCAGACCGTCGGCGCGTTTCTGGTGATCGCCCTTGTCGTCACGCCCGGCGCCACCGCCTATCTGCTGACCGACCGCTTCCCGCGGCTGATCGCGCTCGCCGTCGCCATAGGCGCGCTGACTTCGGCCGTCGGCGCATGGCTGTCGTTCTTCCTCGACGGCGCAACCGGCGGCGTCATCGTCGTCCTGCAGACGCTGATCTTCGGGCTGGCCTTCGTCTTCGCCCCGACCCACGGCATCCGTGCCGCCCGCAGGCGGGCGCGGATCGCAGCCGCCGCGACGCCGGCACCCGACACCGCCCCATGATCCAGATCCTGACCGAGCCCTTCGCCTACGGCTTCATGCAGAACGCTTTCGCGATCGCGGCGCTGATCGCGGTTCCCTCGGCGCTGCTGTCCTGCTTTCTCGTCCTGCGGGGGTGGAGCCTGATGGGCGACGCGGTCAGCCACGCGGTCCTGCCGGGCATCGTGCTGGCCTATGTCGCGGGCCTGCCACTGATCCTTGGCGCCTTCGCCGCGGGCATGTTCTGCTCGCTGACCGCGGGTTTCGTGCAGGACAACAGCCGGGTGAAGCAGGACACGGTGCTGGGCGTAGTCATGTCGGGCATGTTCGGGCTGGGGATCGTGATGCTGACGCAGATCTCGACCGACCTGCATCTGGATCACGTCCTGTTCGGCAACATCCTCGGCACCGGCGCACCCGAATTGTGGCGCGCGGGCGGCATCGGGCTGGCGGTCACTGCCGCCCTGCTCGTCACATGGCGCGACTACGGGCTTTTCAGTTTCGACCCGGTGCAGGCCCGCGTCGTTGGCCTGCCCACGCGGGCGCTGCATTACGGCCTGCTGGCGATGCTGTCGGTCATGGTCGTGGCGATGCTGTCATCCGTGGGCATCATCCTGTCGGTCGCGCTGCTGATCGCGCCGGGGGCCATTGCCTACCTGATCGCGCCACGCCGGCTGGGCCGGATGCTTGCGGTCGCGGTCATGGTCTCGCTGTCGGGTGCGATCCTCGGCGTCTGGCTCAGCTTCTGGATCGACAGCGCCACCGCGCCGACCATCGTGCTGGTCCTAACCGCCATCTTCGTCGCGACCTTCGCGTTCCGGCAGATCCAGCTCGCCCGCGCCTAGCCGCGCGCATCCTCGACCATCATCGCCGCCGCCTTCTCGGCGATCATGGTCGCCGGCGCATGGGTGTTGCCCGACACGATGGTCGGCATCACGCCGCAATCGACGACGCGCAGCCCGCCTATCCCATGCACGCGCAGCCGCGGATCGACCACCGCCTGCGGCCCGGTTCCCATCGCCGTGGTCCCGACGGGGTGAAAGATCGTCGTCCCGATCCGGCCCGCCGCCTCTTCCAGCGCCGCAGGCTCTTGCGCCTCGACACCCGGCAGGACCTCTTCCGGTGCAAAGGCGGCCATGCGCCGGGTCGCCATCAGCTGGCGGGCGTGCCGGATACTTTCGACCGCCACCACCCGATCCGCCTGCGCGCTCAGATAACGCGGCGCGATCGCCGGCGCGTCCTCGGGGTCGGTCGAGTGGATGTGACACGTCCCCCGGCTTTCCGGCCGCAGATTGCAGACCGAGATCGTCAGCCCCGGCCAGCGGTGCAGCGGCTCGCCGAACGCATCCAGCGACAGCGGCTGCACGTGATACTCGATATTGGCCGTGCGGAACCGCGGGTTCGACTTCGCGAAGATCCCCAGCTGCGAGGGTGCCATCGCCATCGGTCCCGACCGGCGCAGCGCGTATTCCAGCGCGATCCCGGCGCGACCCAACAGGCTGCCTGCCCGGTCGTTCAGCGTCCGCGCGCCCTTGATCCGGAAGACGGTGCGCAGTTGCAGATGGTCCTGCAGGTTCTCGCCGACGCCCGGCAGATCATGAACCACCCCGATCCCCAGCCGCGCCAGCCGCCCGCCCTGCCCGACGCCCGAGCGTTCAAGGACGGCAGGCGAGTTGATCGCCCCCGCAGATAGCACCACCTCGCCCCGCGCCTCGACGCGGAACCGCTCGCCGCGCCGCCGGAACTCCACGCCCACGCAGCGCCGTCCGTCGAAGATCAACCGCTCGACCTCTGCGCCGGTCTCGATGCGCAGGTTCGGCCGTCGCTTCGCCGGGTCGAGAAACGCCTTCCGCGCGTTCCAGCGCATTCCGCGCCGCTGCGTGACGGGAAAGTAGCCCACACCCTCGTTGTTGCCGCGGTTGAAATCGACGCAATCGGGAAGACCCATCTCATGCGCCGCCTCGACCACAGCCTGAAGGATCGGCCATTTCAGGCGCTGGCGTTCGACCCGCATCTCGCCCTGATCGCCGTGCCAGTCATCCGCCGGATCATGGTGCCGTTCCGAGCGCCGGAAATAAGGCAGCACGTCGTCCCAACCCCAGCCGACATTGCCAGCCTGCCGCCAGTTGTCGTAATCGGCCGCCTGCCCGCGCATGTAGATCATGCCGTTGATGGACGAGCATCCCCCCAGCACCCGCCCGCGTGGATAGTTGAGCCTGCGTCCGTTCAGCCGCGCCTCTGGCTCGGTCCGGTAGCACCAGTCAAGCGTAGGGTCCCCCATCGCATACAGATAGCCCACCGGCACATGCACCCAGAACCGGTTGTCGCTGCCCCCGGCCTCCAGCAGCAGGACCGAGACCGAAGGGTCGGCCGACAGCCGGTTGGCCATGACGCAGCCGGCGCTGCCCGCACCGATGATGATGTGATCGAAGCTGGGAAAGGATGTAGGCTGGTCCATCGCGTCACGATAGCGGCGACGGGGCGGCGCGGGGAAGGGGTAGACTGAACGTCATTGCGGGAAGGGGCGTGGTCGCCACGCTCAGGACGGGACCGGCTGGGGGCCGGCGACCAGGTCGGGCTCGCCCTTCGACTTGCGGGCGATGAAGCCGACGAACGTCCGGACGCGCTCGGCTATCAGGCGGTTGTCAGGATAGACGGCGTGCAAGGGCACATCTCCGCTGTCCCATTCGGTCAGGATCGGAACCAGTGCCCCCGTGCGCAGCACGTCGCCGACGATGAACGCGGGCAGCTGGCAGATCCCCGCGCCGGACAGGGCTGCCACACGCAGCGCCCATCCGTCGTTCAGTTCAAGCCTGGGGACGACCGGCATTTCGGCCCGTTCGGCGCCGCGGCGCAGGATCCAGACACGGCCGCGGCGCAGGCTGGCAAAATGCAGGATGTCATGCGCCGCAAGGTCGGTCGGCGCCGCCGGCGTCCCGCGCCGCGCGAGATAGTCGGGCGAGGCGCAGATGCGCAGCGGCGAGGCGCCCAGCTTTCGGGTGATCAGGTTCGGTTCCACGTCCAGCGTCCCCCGGATCGCCAGATCCAGCCGCCGCTCGATCAGGTTCTCGCGCGCGTTGGACAGGTCAAGCTCGACCCGCATGCCGGGATGCTTCAGCAGGAATTCCGCGATCCATCGCACCAGAAAACGATGGCACAGGTCAGGTGGCGCGGTCAGGCGCAGCCGTCCTTCTGGCGCGTGATGCTCGGCACGGGCCGCGCATTCGGCCAGGTTTACCCGTTCGGCGATATCGCCGAGACGATCGCGATAGGCCTGTCCGGCGGCGGTCAACCGGACCAGACGGGTAGAGCGATGAAACAGCCGCAGCCCCAGCCGATGTTCCAGTTCGCACACCTGGGCGCTGACGGTGGATCGCGTCAGGCCGATCGCATCGGCCGCCATGGTGAAGCTTTCGTGTTCGGCGACCGCCAGAAAGGCCGCGACGCCATGCAGCGGATCGACCGTCTTCATTCGTCAGCTCATCCGGACAATGTTGCGCGGTCAGCCCGCTTTATCGGCCATCTGCCACGGAAGTATACGCCCTTCACCGCAACGCACAATCCTGATGGAGAGACAGGTGACAAGCTTCGTTCATGCCGCCTATTCCGCGCCGGGCGCGGGCAAACAGGCGATGGGCTTCGGCCCGCATCTCATTCGCATCACCGCCGAGCAGACCGGCGGTCGCCTCGGTGTGTTCGAGGCCGAGGTCCCGCCGGGCGAAGGCCCGCCGCCGCATATCCACGAGCGGGAAGATGAGTGCTTCCGCGTTCTCGACGGCCGGTTTGCCTTCTGGTGCAACGAGAGCCGCGTCGAGCTTGAAGCCGGAGGCGTGATCGTGGTGCCTCGCGGCTCGATCCACCGGTTCCAGAACATCGGCGCGACGGCGGGTCGGCTGATGATCGTGATGACGCCCGGCGGTTTCGAAGGCTTCTTCCCCGCGGTCGAGGTGGAAGCCCCGCAGACCCCGCACGAGATCGACGCCCTTGCCGCCCGCTTCAGCCTGCGCTTCGCACCCGCTCTTGCCGAGATGGCGGCAGCCTGACAGAGTGCGGGTGGACCGTTCATGAATCACATGCCCGCTCCGTGCCGCGCATTCGCCGAACGCGCGGTCGCGACACCCCGCGGGCAACATTGCTTAACACGCCCCTAACCGCACGTTCGCAGCCTGTGTACAGGTTGTGTACAGGCTGTGGACGCGCGGTGTACGGGCTGTGACTCGTCAAACCCAGCAATTGCAGGGCAAAGCACGGCCCCCGGTGTTGCGCTGTTGCGCAGCCACCGTTCGCTTGGTGCAACGAGATTTGTTAACCGAAAATTAAGCCTTCCGTAGCGCGAGGACCGCGTTCAGGCCGCCAAAGGCGAAGGCATTGGACAGGACCGCGTCAACCTTCGCCTCGCGCGCTTCGTTCGGAACCACGTCCAGCGCACATTCTGGATCAGGCTCCTCGTAACCGATTGTCGGCGCGATGATTCCGTCGCGCAGCGCCATGATGCAGGCCAGCATCTCGATCGCCCCGGTACCCCCGATGACATGACCATGCATCGCCTTGGTGGACGAGATCATCAGCCGGTCCGCATGATGCCCGAAGGCATGGGCGACCGCCGCGCATTCAGTCTTGTCGTTGGCCGCCGTCCCGGTCCCGTGCGCGTTGATGTATCCGATCTCCTCGGGCTTCAGCCCGGCATCGTTCATCGCCCCGGTGATCGCTCGCTCGGCCCCCTGCGCCGATGGCATCACGATGTCCGCAGCATCCGAAGACATCGCGAATCCAACCACTTCCGCCAGGATCTCGGCCCCGCGCTCGCGCGCGTGATCCCAATCCTCGAAGACGAAGACGCCTGCGCCCTCACCCTGGACCATGCCGTTGCGGTTGGCGCTGAACGGTCGGCACGCGTCCTTCGACATGACGCGCAATCCCTCCCACGCCTTGACGCCACCAAAGCAGAGCATCGCCTCGGAGCCGCCGGTCAGCATCGCCTTCGTGGCGCCCGAGCGCACCATCTGGAAGGCCAGCCCCATCGCATGATTGGAACTTGCGCAGGCCGTCGCCACGGTGAAGGCCGGGCCGCGCAATCCGAATTCCATGCTGACATGGCTAGCCGCCGCGTTGTTCATCAACTTGGGGACGACGAAGGGATGGACCCGGTTCTTTCCCTCTTCGTAGACAACGCGGTAATTTTCGTCCCACGTGTTCAGCCCGCCGCCGGCCGTGCCCAGCACGACGCCCGATTGCAGGCCCAGATCGCCCTGAAACTCCAGCCCCGATTGGTCGACCGCCTGCTTGGCAGCCAGCAACGTGAACTGGGTGAACTTGTCGTAAAGCAGGATCTGCTGACGGTTGAAGTAGTTCTCGGGCGTCCAGTCATGGACCTGCGCACCGATCTGGATGGTCAGCCGCTCGACGTCGCGAAAGTCCAGCTGGCTGATCCCGCATCGCCCTTCGCGCAGAGCCTCGAGCGTCGCCGGAACGTCGTGCCCCAACGCGTTGATCGTGCCCATGCCCGTGATCGCGACACGGCGTTGCCCGCCGTTCCGTACGTTCATGCCGCCTTGTCCGCCACCAGCCGCTCGACCGCCGCGATGATCGCACCCATGGTCGAGATGTCGAATTCCGATGCCTCGGGTTCATTGGCGTTGAAGGGAATCGAGATGTCGAATTCCTCCTCCAGCGCGAAGATCGCCTCGACCATGCCAAGGCTGTCGATGCCCAGGGCTTCGGGCGTCGCATCATCGGTGACCTGCTCGGGTTCCAGCATCGCCTGTTCGGCAATGATCTCTCGGATTCGGGTTCTCATCTCATCGCTCATCGCGGCCTCGTCTCAGCCCTTATCCAACAGTTTCGTGACGGTTTTCTGAAGCTCGGCAAATTGCGCCGCAAGACGCGGCAGGCGCCGTACCGCCTTCTGGATCTCCATCTGCGTCTCCATCTTCACCGCCGGATTGCCAAGGATCACACGACCCGCCGGCACGCGGCTGAAGATCTTGGTGGCCCCGCCCGCAATCACGTCGTCACCGATCTCGACATTGTCGCTGACCCCAACCTTTCCGGCCAGCACGACCCGGTCACCAATGCGCGAGGAGCCGGCAATGCCGACATGGCCGCACAGCAGGCAATCCCGGCCGACGATCACGTTGTGGCCCACCTGCACGAGGTTGTCGATCTTGGTGCCGGACCCGACCCGCGTCGCGCGGATCGTACCGCGATCGACGGTGGAATTGGCCCCGATCTCGACATCGTCGCCGATCTCGACGCCGCCAAGGCTGTGGATACGCGTCCAGTGCTGCTGACGGATCGCGTCACGCTCACCCAGCGTGCGGCGGATTTCCTCGACGCCGGACTCTTCGGGTGTGACGAAGCTGAATCCATCACCGCCGATCACCGCGCCCGGCTGAAGGATCAGACGGTCGCCTGCCGTGACACCGTGCAGGATCCGCGCACCGTCAAGGATCAAGGCGTCCTCGCCGATCACGCTGTCCTTGCCGATCGAGACATGCGGCGCGATCCGCGCGCGGGCACCGATCCGAACATCGGCAGCGATGACCACGAAGGGTCCGATCGCCGCACCCTCCGCGATGATGGCAGATGGATCGACGATTGCGGTCGGGTGAATGCCCGGCGCGATCGCAGGACCCGGATCGAAGGCGCGCGACAGGCCGGCCATGGCGAGCCGCGGGCGGGGCACGATGATCGCGGCGCGCAGGTCGTAGGCTTCGGGCTCCATCCCTTCGGCCAGGATCGCCACCGCACCGGGCTTCAACGCCTCGGCATATTTCGGGGCCATCGCCAAGGCGATCTGGCCGTCCGTGACCACGCCGGGCTCAGCCGCGCCCGAGACCTGCGCCTCAAGGTCACCCCATGCGCGCGCGTCCAGCGCCTTCGCCAATTCGCCGACGGTCAAAGCCATGCGGGACCCCTTTCGGGATGCGACCTAATCGCTTTTGGCGTCCGATTCCAGCCCGGCCTTTGCCAGCGCGTCCCAGACCCGTGCGTCCCGTCCGTAGACGTCGCCGTAGAAGCGGATTTCACCGCTCTCATCGGGGAAGGCCGTGAAATAGACCAAGTGCACCGGCAGGTGCGGGGTCAGTTCCAGAAATGTCTCGCGACCGCTGGCCAGCGCACGTTCAAACACGCCGCGTGGATCGCTGCTTTGCTGGGACAGCAGCGCCGTCGCCAGATCGAACGGATCGCCGACCCTGACGCAGCCGTGCGAGAAAGAGCGTGTGCGCTCGCCGAACAGATGCTTGGTCGGCGTGTCGTGCAGATAGATGTTCCACGGATTGGGGAAGATGAACTTCACCAGTCCAAGCGCATTGTCGCTGCTGGGTTTCTGGCGCATCCGGTAGGGAAAGCTCGCCTCGCTATACTGGGCGAAGTTGATGTTGCCGCGCGGAATGACGTTGCCGCGACTGTCCACCACGTCCAGATGCGCAACCGCGTTCCGGTTCGCCTTGAGACGGGGCAGGTATTCCTTGACGGTGATTGAACGCGGGACATTCCAGCGCGGATTGACCACGACATGTTCCATCTCGTCCGAGAATTCGGGCGTGCGCATGGTCGGATCGGTCTTGCCCACGACGGTACGCGTGATGAAGACTTCCGTCCCGCCATCCATGATCCGCGCGTTGAATTCGGGGATGTTGACCCAGACATGGCGCGCGTTCAGGTCATGGACCGCCATCCAGCGCATCCGTTCCATCGCGACCATGATCATCCGCGTGGATTGGTCGGCGCCACCGTTCAGACGCTCGATCGTGCGCGGACCGGCGACACCGTCCGAGGGCAGGCCCGCAGCTTTCTGGAAGCGCATGACCGCATCGGACAGACCGTCATCATAAAGCGATGTGTCAGACGTCGGCGCGGTCTGGAAGCCCATCGCCGAAAGACGCAGCCGCAGATCGCCAAGCCGCGGATCGCGCGCACCGACGCGCCACAACCCTGCCGGTGCCAAGGGCGTCCCCTCGGGTGCCGTCAGACGGCCGCGGTCCGCCAGCGTGCGCTGAAGCGCGATATAGCGCGGATCGCGCGGCGCGATCGCGGCGAGAACCGCTGCCGGATCACCGCTTGACGTAAACTCACGCATCAGCCGCGCGACGGACGGATGCTTGACCTCGCGCTTGATTCCCGGATCGACGCTGGCTGGTTTCAGGATCCCTGCGCTGAGGTCGTCAGCCCAACGCGCGAAAGCCCGGGCGAACATCACTTCACCCGCGATCGTCGACGGGTCGGCGGACTGCAAAGCGTCGGCACCATAGCGCGCCGGTGGCAGGCCATGATCGCGCGCCGTGGCGATGGCCGCGATCACGGCAGCGCGACGCGCCTCGGATCCAGGACCCGAAAAGATCGGCTTCAGGCCGTTCTGGCCGTAGAAGTTTGCCAGCGCCGGCTCGTCCGCGACGGCACGGGCCAGCGCCATCTCATCGGCCGTGAAGCTCAGCCGAGGCGCGACGGCGGTGCTCGCCGCGACCTGCGCAACCGCCGGGGCGGGACCACCCTGTGCCAAGGCCATGCCGCTCGTGAGCGACAATGTCGCCACCAAACCGAGCGCCCTTACCGCGCCTAAGCCCTGCCATCCCATCTTCATGCGCCTTGACCGTCCTTATATCGCCGCGATACCGGCCTGCCACCACACGTGTCGCGCGTAAAGCAACCGGCGTTCCAGCCACGCTTTTTCCCCACCACCCGGTGCCGTGCAGCCACATTTCTCAGCATCATCATGCCGCATTCGCGGACCGGAAAGGTTGCCGAAACGTCACGCCTGATCGGCGAAGTTCCGCGCATTCTTGCCGGTATCCGCCGCATCTGGAACTATACTGTTTCCGGACACACGCTATGTTGACATATTGTTAAGCAGTTCCGAGTAACCGGAACAGACTGGGGCAAACCCGGCGCATTCAATGAACGCAGGACAGGCGATCCGAACATGACAATCTCTCTGATCAACCGTCGCGGCCTCTTGGGCGCTTTCGCGGCAACATCCGTTGCCGCCGCACCCGTGATGGCGAACGCATTCGGTTTCCTTCGTGGCGCAGGCGACATGCGCCGCATCAAGATGTATTCCGGCCGGACGGGTGAAAACCTCGATGTCGTCTACTGGGTCGACGGCAAATACATCCGCGAAGCGCTGAACGAAGTGAACATCTTCATGCGCGACTGGCGCACGGGGACCGCGATCGGGATCGACCCGCGCGCGATCGACGTCGCCGCGGCCTCTCATCGGCTGCTGCAGACGAACGAACCCTACATGATGCTGTCGGGCTACCGTTCGCCCCAGACCAACGCGATGCTGCGCCGCACCTCGTCGGGCGTGGCGCGCAACTCGCTGCACATGACCGGCAAGGCCGCCGACCTGCGGCTGAAGTCGCGCTCGGTCAACCAGATGTATCAGGCTGCGGCATCCTGCCGCGCGGGCGGCGTCGGCAAGTACAGCCGCTCGAACTTCGTTCACATGGATTGCGGCCCGGTTCGCACCTGGGGCGGCTGATCGTTTTCAAAATATAGGGTTCGTGCCGGCCACCGGCGCGCACCGGACTGTCCTGCCACCCGCCCTGTTCGCCTCCGGGCGGGTCAAGACGTTTTGACTGTCGCAATGACGCTGAATATTGCGGCGGTTCAGACCGCCAGCATGCGTTGGTAGAGGTTGTTCAGGAACAACTCGGCCTCGGCATAGGGATCATGATCTTCGCCCAGAACGGCCCGCACCTGCACCTCGAAATCCGCGTAATGTTGCGTCAGCGCCCAGATCGAGAAGATCAGGTGATGCGGATCGACCGGCGCCAGCCGCCCCTCGCCGATCCAGCCGCCGATGATGCCCACCGTCTCGTCCACCATGTCACGCAGTTGTCCGCCCAGGATCGGCTGAAGATGGGGCGCACCTTGCAGCACCTCGTTGGCAAAAAGCCTGCTTTCGCGCGGATAGTCGCGCGACAGATCCAGCTTGGCGCGCACATAGGTCAGGATTTCGGCCATCGGCTCGCCCCTTGGATCGAGCCCACGCATAGGTGCCAGCCAAACGTCAAGCAACGCCGTCAGCAGCGTGCGATAAATGTCGTCCTTCGAGGCAAAGTAATAAAGCACGTTCGGCTTCGAAAGTCCGGAGGCCTCGGCGATCTGGTCGATCGTCGCACCGCGGAAACCATGTGTTGAGAACACGTCGAGCGCACCGTCGAGGATGAGGTCGCGGTTCTTCTGCTGGATGCGAGTGAGGCGCGGTGCTTCTTCTTCGGACATGATTTCTCTTGCCACCGAAACGTGCGAAAGTCAGCAGGCGGCGCCGCTTGACTGCGCCCGGCGCTTTGCTAGCGTGAGCCTGACCGGTTGGTCAATTATTCTCGAGGAAACCCATGGCCCTTGACCGCAAGCCCGCCCCGAATGACCTGCGCGCCTTCTGGATGCCCTTCACCGCGAACCGGCAGTTCAAGGCTTCGCCCCGGATGCTCGTCGAGGCGAAGGACATGCACTACACGTCGGCCGACGGGCGCCCGATCCTCGATGGAACCGCAGGGCTCTGGTGCTGCAACGCCGGTCACTGCCGTCCGAAGATCACCGAGGCTGTCCGCGCCCAGGTCGGCGAGATGGACTACGCGCCCGCCTTCCAGATGGGGCACCCGCTGGCCTTCGAACTGGCCAATCGCCTCGTCGATGTCGCGCCCGACGGGATCGATCATGTCTTCTACACCAACTCGGGATCGGAAGCGGTCGATACCGCGCTGAAAATCGCGTTGGCCTACCATCGCGCGCGCGGCGATGCCGCCCGGACCCGGCTGATCGGCCGTGAGCGTGGTTATCACGGCGTCGGCTTCGGCGGCATCTCTGTCGGCGGGATCGTGAACAACCGCCGCTTCTTCGGCAGCCTGCTGAACGGGGTTGACCACCTGCCCCACACCCATCTGGCCGAGAACGCCTTCACCCGTGGTCAGCCCGAACATGGGGCGCATCTGGCCGACGATCTGGAACGGATCGTTGCGTTGCATGGCGCCGAAACGATCGCCGCCGTGATCGTCGAGCCGATGGCGGGGTCCACCGGTGTGCTGATGCCGCCGAAGGGCTACTTGCAGCGCCTGCGCGAGATCACCCGCAAGCACGGCATCCTCTTGATCTTCGATGAGGTCATCACCGGTTTCGGCCGTCTGGGCAGCCCCTTCGCCGCCCAGCATTTCGACGTGCTGCCCGACATGATCACCTGCGCCAAGGGTCTGACCAACGGCGTGATCCCAATGGGCGCGGTGCTGACCACGCCCGCGATCCACGACGCGTTCATGCAGGGTCCGGAGCACGTGATCGAACTGTTCCACGGCTACACCTATTCCGGCAACCCGGTCAGCTGCGCAGCCGCGATCGCGACGCTCGATACGTATGAAGACGAAGGCCTGCTGACCCGCGCAGCCAGGCTGGAGCATCACTGGCAGGAAGCCTTGCACGGTCTGCGCGACCATCCCAATGTGATCGACATCCGCAACATGGGCCTGATCGGTGCGGTGGAACTGTCGCCGATCGATGGCGAGCCGGCCAAACGCGGCTTCGAGGTGTTCAAGCGTGCCTATGAAGAAGGGATCCTGATCCGCGTGACCGGTGACACGATCGCAATGTCGCCGCCGCTGATCATCAGCGAGGATCAGATCGACGAGTTGATCGGCACGCTGGGCCGGGTTCTGAAAGCCGTCGCATGACCGAGGCTGTCGCTTCGGTCCTGATGGACGACGAGCGTGTCAGGGTCACCCGCTATGATTTTGAACCGGGTGCCGAAACCGGCTGGCATGTCCACGGGATGGAATACGTCATCGTCACGCTGACCGACTGCCATCTGCGGCTTGGCCTGCCCGGCGGTGAGACCCGCGAAAGCAAGGTCGCCGCAGGCAGCGCCTACACGCGTCCTAAGGGCACCGAGCATAACGTCATTAATGGCGGCGATAGCCCGATGAGCTTCATCGAGGTCGAACTCAAATAGCCGAAAGAGATCCAGCCGACCTCGCGCTGAAGACGAGGCGGCCCGACAGGAAGGACGACAGCATGACGGCACAGGCCGGCAACATGAAGACCGATCCGGACCGGCTATGGGACAGCCTGATGGAAATGGCCAAGATCGGCCCGGGAATGGCCGGCGGCAACAACCGCCAGACCCTGACCGACGCCGATGCCGAAGGTCGACGCCTGTTCCAGTCCTGGTGCGAGGCCGAAGGGATGACCATGGCCGTCGACCGGATGGGCAACATGTTCATGCGCTTCGAGGGCGAGGACCCGTCGCTCGACCCGGTCTGGATCGGAAGCCATCTGGACACCCAGCCCACAGGTGGCAAGTACGACGGTGTGCTCGGCGTGCTGGCGGGGCTCGAGGTCGTGCGCTCGATCAAGGACATGGGTCTGAAGACGCGCCGACCCATCGTGGTGGTCAACTGGACCAACGAGGAAGGAACGCGCTTTGCGCCCGCCATGCTGGCATCCGGGGTCTTCGCCGGGATGCATGACGAGGATTTCGCGAACGCACGCACCGACGCCGAGGGCAAGCGTTTCGGCGACGAGTTGGAGCGTATCGGCTGGCGTGGCACCGAGGATGTCGGCAATCGACCGATCCATGCCATGTTCGAATACCACATCGAACAGGGTCCGATTCTGGAAGCCGAGGGGAAGGAAATCGGCGTCGTCACACACGGCCAGGGCCTGTGGTGGCTACAGGTCACGCTGACCGGGAAGGACGCCCATACCGGATCGACCCCGATGACGATGCGCGTCAACGCGGGTCTGGGCATGGCGCGGATCACCGAGGCCGTCCACCGGATCGCGATGGACCATCAGCCTAATGCCGTCGGCGCGATCGGCCAGGCCAACGTCTATCCGAACAGCCGCAACGTGATCCCCGGAAAGGCGGTCTTCACCATCGACTTCCGCAGCCCGGAATTGGACAAGCTGACCTCGATGCGGTCGAGGCTGGAAACGGAGGCGGCTGAGATCGCGAAGGAACTCGGCCTCGGCATCGAGATCGAGCCGGTCGGCCATTTCGATCCGGTGACCTTCGATGAAAACCTTGTCACCGTCGTTCGCGATGCCGCCGAACGTCTGGGCTACAGCCACATGGACATCGTGTCCGGGGCCGGCCACGACGCCTGCTGGATCAACCGCATCGCGCCAACGGTGATGATCATGTGCCCGTGCGTGGACGGGCTATCCCACAACGAGGCCGAAGAGATCAGTCCACAATGGGCATCCGCGGGGGCCGACGTGCTGCTGCACGCGGTGCTGAAGGTGGCGGAGGTCGATCAGTGAATACCCATAGTCGCGACGCGCTCGCTGCAGTCACTTCAATTGATAGCCTTAAGGGACTTCCAGAGGCAGAGGGCGTCGACGTGCTTATTCACGTCGGCGTACACAAAACCGGCACCACCTGGCTACAGAGAGAATTGTTCGGCAAATCGAATGAGATCATATTCGAGCCGAGCCATGAGCCCAGTCACAAGGCTTTCCTTATTCAACCGGCCGCATCCTTCACGCTGGATATCGTTCGTGAGCAATATGGTGGGTTACTTCATCAAGCACGCTCTCAAGGAAAACCACTTGTTATTTCGGACGAAGCACTCGGCGGGCGTGCGTTTCATCAGAAGTACTATAGGGAGATTGCTGCGCATCGCCTTCATGCTGCATTTCCAAATGCTACCATCTTGGTGACCGTCCGTGAACAACGCGCGCTCTTAAGTTCGCTTTATGGAGAGTATCTGCGTTACGGTTATAGTTCGACCCTAGAACAGTTTTTGAACCGCGAGTCACCCAACCCAAGTCTTGAGCCAACGCTCGATTTTTCCTACTACGAGTACGATCGAACTCAAACGTTTTATGAAAGTCTGTTTGGTGCAAATAAGGTGATCGTTGCGCCGATGTTATGGACATTGGCTGATCCCTGGGGTCTTGTGGACCGGGTCAACAGAACATTTTCGAGTAAGTTGACGTTACCAGCCGCGACGACAACTGAGCGAACAGTAAGGCCTGCGATGTCGGAATGGGCCCGCCGCGTTTTACGCAGGATGAATGGACTGGTTCCGCAGGACAGCCGTCATTTGATGAAACCGAGCAAATTTTCTCCTAATTCGATAGCATACCAAGTTGATCGGCTCACACCGACTTGGGCTCGCGAGAAAGGTAAAAGAAATCAGAAGAATATTGTTGATGCCTTGGTTGGTGATTACTACGCCCTTTCAAATGCCCGGTTTGCGAAGATGTCTGGTATCGACCTTAAATCGCTAGGTTACGTAGTGGCGGATACGGTGTGACGAACTAGAAGCCATATTGAGAGGAACAGGAATGTCGACGATCATCAGGAACGGGACCATCGTCACGGCGGATCTGACCTACAAGGCGGACGTGCTGATCGAAAATGGCCGGATCGCGGCGATCGGGGACAACCTGACCGGCAATACCGAACTCGACGCGACCGGGTGCTACGTGATGCCGGGCGGGATCGATCCGCACACGCATCTGGAGATGCCCTTCATGGGTACCTATTCGACCGATGACTTCGAGTCGGGGACCCGCTCCGCGCTGTCGGGCGGCACGACGATGGTGGTCGATTTCGCCCTGCCCTCGCCCGGCCAGGGGCTGCTCGATGCGCTGCAGATGTGGGACAACAAGTCCGGCCGCGCGCATTGCGACTATTCCTACCACATGGCGGTGACCTGGTGGGGTGAGCAGGTCTTCGACGAGATGAAGGCGGTGGTCGATCGCGGCATCACCAGCTTCAAGCATTTCATGGCCTACAAGGGCGCATTGATGGTCAACGATGACGAGTTGTTCGCATCGTTCCGCCGTGTCGGGGATTTGGGCGGGATCGCGATGGTCCATGCCGAGAATGGCGACGTGGTGGCCGAGCTGTCCGCGCGCCTGCTGGCCGAGGGCAATACCGGCCCCGAGGCCCACGCCTATTCTCGCCCCCCGCAGGTCGAGGGCGAGGCGACGAACCGCGCGATCATGGTGGCGGACATGGCGGGCGTACCGTTGTATGTTGTCCACGTGTCGTGTGAGGACAGCCACGAGGCGATCCGCCGCGCCCGCCAGCAGGGCAAGCGAGTCTGGGGCGAGCCGCTGATCCAGCACCTGACGCTGGACGAAAGCGAGTATTTCAACGCCGACTGGGACCACGCCGCGCGCCGGGTGATGTCGCCTCCCTTCCGCAACAAGCAGCATCAGGAAAGCCTGTGGAACGGGCTGCAAGCGGGCAGCCTGTCGGTCGTCGCCACGGACCATTGCGCCTTCACCACGGAACAGAAGCGGTATGGCATCGGCGATTTCACCAAGATCCCGAACGGGACCGGGGGTCTCGAGGATCGGATGCCGATGCTCTGGACCGAGGGCGTGAACACGGGCCGTCTGACGCCGAACGAATTCGTCGCCGTCACCTCGACCAACATCGCGAAGATCCTGAACCTGTATCCGAAGAAGGGCGCGGTGCTGGTCGGCAGCGACGCCGATCTGGTGGTCTGGGACCCCGAGGCGGAAAAGACCATCACCGCCGGCAGCCAGCAATCGGCGATCGACTACAACGTGTTCGAGGGCAAGAAGGTGAAGGGCCTGCCGCGCTACACGATCACCCGCGGCGTCGTCGCGGTGACCGAGGGAAAGATGGACAGCCGCGAGGGCCACGGCGAATTCGTGGCACGCGAGCCGCGCGGAACGGTGAACCGCGCGCTGTCGCAGTGGAAGGAACTGACGGCACCGCGACCGGTGGAACGGTCAGGGATCCCGGCAACGGGAGTGTAACGCCCTTGTCTTTGACGCTTGGCATGATTCTGACGTTGGCGGTTATGCTATCGCTCATTCTGGGTTTTGTTTGGGGGATGATGTGGGCATCTAGGCGCTGGCTTCACGTCAATGTTGCGCTCTTCATCGGCTTTGGAACTTCGCTCTATTTCCTGCAAAGCATTCTGCGCGGAATGGTCTTCTGCGCCAAAGCTCCTGTCTTCGCTCCACCCGAACCGGGTTCGGGGGGCGAGGGCCAAATGATCTTCAACTGCGACGGTGCCGGCGGCATGTTAGACCGTCTCTATATTTACTTACTCGGTCCCGCGTTGATCTTAGGCTGCCTGCTACTTGTGTGGCACTACTGGCCGAGACGTTCCGGAGAGATGACCAATTCATAGCCTCAAATCTCATCAGTCTGCGACGCAGTCTAGCGTCATTACTGCGGACGCCGTCGACCTCACCTTCCAGACCGCCGACGGCCCGGTCCATGCTCTCAAAGGCGTGGACCTCACCATCAATCGCGGTGAGTTCGTCAGCTTCATCGGCCCGTCCGGTTGCGGAAAGACGACCTTCCTGCGGGCCATCGCCGCGCTGGAGACGCCGACCGGGGGCTCCCTGACGGTCAACGGCATGACCCCGGATCAGGCGCGCCGCGCCCGCGCCTACGGCTACGTCTTCCAGGCGCCCGGCCTTTATCCGTGGCGGACCATCGCTGGCAATATCGCGCTGCCGCTGGAGATCATGGGATTTTCCAAGGCCGACCGGCGCGAGCGGGTGGAGCGTGTGCTGGGCCTCGTCGAACTCGACGGCTTCGGCGGCAAGTATCCGTGGCAGCTGTCAGGAGGCATGCAGCAGCGCGCCTCGATCGCCCGCGCGCTGGCCTTCGACGCCGACATCCTGCTGATGGACGAGCCGTTCGGCGCGCTCGACGAGATCGTGCGCGACCGTCTGAACGAAGCGCTGCTGGACCTGTGGGCCAAGACCGGAAAGACGATCGGCTTCGTCACCCACTCAATCCCCGAGGCGGTGTATCTGTCCACCCGCATCGTCGTGATGTCTCCACGTCCGGGCCGGATCACCGACGTGATCGAAAGCACCCTGCCACGCGAGCGGCCGCTCGACATCCGCGACACGCCCGAATTCATCGCCATCGCGCATCGCGTGCGCGAGGGGCTGCGCGCGGGACATGCCGATGAAGCCTGAGCTGACATTACGTCCGGCGCGTGCTTTCGATGCGATCCCCTGCGCGACCATCGTGAACGAGTGGGTCGAGGCGACCGGCTGGATGCCCCGCATCCATACCCGGGCGGAGATCGTCGCACGATGCCGCGAGCGTCAATGCGGGACCATGATCGCGGAATGCGCCGGCGAGGTCGCGGGTTTCCTGTCGCTCGACGGGAATGAGGTCACATCGCTGTTTGTCGCCTCGACCGGCCACGGCACCGGCGCGGCGCTGCTTGACCGGGCGAGGAAGGAACGCGAGCGGCTGACGCTTTGGACCTTTGCCGCCAATCGCCCGGCGCGGCGGTTTTATGAACGCGAGGGTTTCCTGCCCGCGCGCCGCAGCATCGACAACGCCGAGCGACTGCCCGACATCGAATATGTCTGGACCGCCGCATGAGCCGCGCGGCGCCGATCCTGACCGTGCTGCTTGCGATCGTCGTGATCTGGTATCTCGCCGCGATTGGGATGAATGCGCAGTGGGCGCAGGATCAGGCCGCTCGGGCGGGAACCGAGCTCTCGACGCAGGCTCTGATCGCGGACACGATGACACAGGACCGCCCCGTCCTGCCGACGCCGCATCAGGTTGCGGTCGGCCTGTGGGACGGGCTCGCCGGTCAGGCCATCACCTCGAAAAGAAGCCTCGTCTGGCACGGCTGGGTGACGCTGGCCGCGACGCTCGCGGGCTTCGGCATCGGGAGCGCGGCGGGGATTTTGCTGGCCATCGGCATCGTCCACGACCGCGCGATGGACCAGTCGGTGATGCCCTGGGCTGTGGCCAGCCAGACCGTGCCCATCCTCGCCATCGCGCCGATGGTGATCGTGGTCTTTGCCAGCGCGGGCGTGACCGGGCTGCTGCCCAAGGCGATCATCTCGGCCTGGCTGTCGTTCTTTCCGGTGCTCGTGGGGATGGTGAAAGGCCTGCGAACGCCCGATGCGATGCAGCTTGACCTGATGCGGTCGTGGAGCGCCAGCCGCGCGCAGATCTTCTGGCGGCTGCGGCTGCCCTCGGCAATGCCGTATCTGTTCGCGTCGCTGAAGGTCGCGATCGCCGCAAGCCTCGTGGGCGCCATCGTGGGTGAACTGCCTGCTGGCGCAACCTCGGGCCTCGGCGCACGTCTGCTGTCGGGAAGCTATTACGGCCAGACCATCCAGATCTGGTCCGCTTTGTTCACCGCCGCCGCCTTGGCCGCAATTCTTGTTGCCGCCGTGGCGCTTGTTGAACGGATCACGCTGCGCCGCATGGGGCTAGCGCGATGACGAACGCAGTACCGATCCTTGCTCTGTGGCTGGGGACCTGGGGACTGAATGCCTGGCTCGCCCGGTTCGACACCCGCGCCACCCGCTTCCTCGTCGCGCTCATCTTCGGCCTGACGATGCTGATCCTGTGGGAGATGATCGTCCGGCTCTACGATGTGCCCTCGGTCATCCTGCCCGCGCCGAGCCAGATCGCCGACAGCATTGCCGACCACCCACGTCTGCTGTGGGGCGACTTCGTGCAGACCATCCTCAAGGGCGCGCTGAGCGGCTGGATCATGGGCGCGGGCGCTGCCGTCATCGTTGCGATCCTGATCGACCGCAGCCCGTTCCTGCAGCGCGGGCTGCTGCCCGTCGGCAACTTCGTCGCCGCTCTGCCGATCGTCGGCATCGCGCCGATCCTGGTGATGTGGTTCGGCTTCGACTGGCAATCCAAGGCAGCGGTCGTCGTGGTTATGGTGTTCTTCCCGGTCTTGGTGAACATGATCGCGGGCCTCGCCGACACCAACGCGCTGCAGCGCGACCAGATGGCGACGTGGAGCGCGGGCTACTGGCAATCGCTGCTGAAACTGCGCTTGCCCGCCGCGATGCCGTTCCTGTTCAACGGTCTGAAGATCACCACCACGCTCGCCCTGATCGGCGCCATCGTTGCCGAGTTTTTCGGCAGTCCGACGCATGGGATGGGTTTCCGCATCTCGACCGCGGTGGGTCAGCTTGATCTGCCGCTTGTCTGGGCAGAAATTGTCGTGGCCGCGATCGCCGGATCGCTGTTTTATGGCATAGTGGCGCTTGTCGAACGACGCGTGACCTTCTGGCACCCGTCGCGACGCACATAAGAACAAGCAACAGGGAGATGACGATGAAGACAATGATGCTCGGCCTGGCCACCACGACGATGCTGGCGGGGGCCGCGCATGCGGCCGACGACCTGACGCTGCAGCTCAAATGGGTCACGCAGGCGCAGTTCGCGGGCTATTACGTCGCACTCGACAAGGGCTTTTACGAAGAGGAAGACCTCAACGTCACCATAAAGCCCGGCGGTCCCGACATCGCGCCCGAGCAGGTGATCGCGGGCGGCGGCGCCGACGTGATCGTGGACTGGATGGCCGCGGCACTGGCCGCACGCGAAAAGGGCCTTCCGCTGGTCAACATCGCCCAGCCCTTCAAGCAGGGCGGCTTGCAACTGACCTGCCTGAAGGAAACCGGAATCGAGACACCGGACGATTTTCCCGGCCACACGTTGGGGGTCTGGTTCTACGGGAACGAATATCCGTTCTACGCCTGGATGGCGAAGCTGGGCGTGCCGACCGAAGGCGGCGAGGACGGCGTGACCGTGCTGAAGCAGGGCTTCAACGTCGATCCGCTGCTGCAGAAGCAGGCCGATTGCATCTCTGTCATGACGTACAACGAATACGGACAGGTGCTGGACGCCGGCATCACGCCTGATCAGCTGACCACGTTCAACTATCTCGAGGAAGGCGTAGGGATGCTGGAAGACGGTCTATACGTCGTCGAGTCCAGCCTCGAGGATCCGGAGATGGTCGACAAGCTGGCCCGCTTCGTGCGCGCCAGCATGAAGGGCTGGAAATATGCCGAGGAGAACCCGGACGAGGCCGCCCAGATCGTCATCGACAACGATGAGACCGGCGCGCAAACGCTGGAGCACCAGCAATACATGATGGGTGAAGTCGCCAAGCTGACCGCCGGTTCGGACGGCACGCTGGACGAGGCCGCTTACGAAGAGACCGTCGCGACGTTGCTGTCAGCGATCTCGCCCGAGAACCCGGCGATCACGAAGGAGCCGGAGGGCGCCTGGACCCACGACGTCACGGATGCCGCATTGGCCCAGTGACGCGAGGACATCGCAAAGACGCAGAAGGGGCCGCATCGCGGCCCCTTCCTCATTGTAAGCCGCGCCCTCAGCGCGCGGTTTCGCGCACCACGTCGCCGCGCGGACCCAGTTCCACCGTGACCGGCTCGCCGGCGGCGTTCGTCGCATCGACCATCACACGCGGGCCGTCCTGCCGGACATTTCCCAGATCGGTGTAGCCGGCATCGGTCAACACCGTCATTGCCGCCGCCGGAGCAGCCGCCTGTGGCGCGTCTGTCGCCGGCGCCGGGCGATCGGCACGACCCGCCTCCATCCGCATATCCTGCCAGCGGGGTCCACCGCGGCGTCCATCCTCTCCGCGCGGGCCGTCATCGCCCCGACGCGCGTCACGATGGTCATGGTCGGGGCCGTGCTTCCCGCGATGCTTGGGGCCGCGCTTGCCACGATCGTCGTCGTCGCCGCGACCGAAACGCATCAGACTGCCATCTTCGGCGAAGGTGGCGCGCAACTTCTCTCCCTGCCCGTCGCGGCCGGAGATTTTCATATCCTGAACGGGCCCGTCTTCAGGTGCCATCTCGATCTCATCGATCTCCGCGAACTCGGCAAACAGATCGGCAGCCCGGACAGCCTGGGGAACCAGCGCCTCGATGACCGATGCCGGCAGGGCCGCATCGTCGTCGCCGCTGATCTCGCGCAGCGCACCACGCGCATCCAGCTTGGCCTCGATGTCGGTGCCGTCTGGCAGCGTGCCCTCGACCTCGCTGCCGCGACGCTCGCGGTCGATATCGATGTTCTGAAGATCCAGCGCCTTCAGCACGTCGGGCAGCGTGTCCTCGGTCACGACGACAGGCTCGGCGGGCGGCGGCGGAGGTGGCAGCGCACGGTCAGGGGCGCCCGGCGCAGGAGGCTGAGCTTCGGGCTGCGTTGCGCCCGGTTGCGGTGCCGTGGGCTGCGTGGGTGCCGTCTGCGCCACTGCCGCGCTGCCAAGCGCGGCGATCAGCGCTAGTCCGGCGACGGTGCTTTTCAGGGTTCTGCTCATGGCGTCATGCCTTTCTTCTTTCCCACCGGCGGCCCGATGCCTCCGGTTGACGAATCGCTTCTAGCCAAACGAGATCGAACCGGAGGCCAACGATCCGTTTGGGTTCCGTTTACCTTTGTCCTGTCACAAGACCTGATGCGCGCCGCCCTTCTTGCCCTTTTGATCGCCACCGCCGGACCGGCATCGGCAGACGATTTCCGCCCGTTACCCTTGCACGAGGCTGCGCGGATCGCGACCGAACGCTATCACGGGCGGCTCATCGGTGCGCGGCTGACCCTGGCTAACCCGCACGAGCGCGGCCTGGGCGCGGTTCTGGTCGAAGAGCTTCGCCTGCTGACGCCCGCTCAGAACCTGCTGGTGATCCGCATCGACGCCCGCAGCGGCCGCTTTCTCGAGGTCGCGGGCACCGGCCAGATCGAGGCGCTGAAACGATGAGGGCGCTGATCGTCGAGGATGACCAGACCCTGGCCGCTCAGCTTGCTTCAGCGATGCAGGATGCGGGGTTCGTCACCGATACCGCCCCTGATGGTGAGGCAGGCGAGTATCTGGGCGCAACCGAAACCTATGATGTGGCCATCCTCGATCTCGGGCTGCCCGGCCTTCCGGGAATCGACGTGCTGACGCGGTGGCGCGATCAGGGGATTGCAATGCCCGTGCTGATCCTGACCGCGCGCGGCGACTGGACCGACAAGGTCGCGGGCTTTCGCGCCGGCGCCGACGATTACGCGGTGAAGCCCTTCCGTCTGGACGAAGTGGTGCTGCGTGCGCAGACCCTGATCCGGCGTGCGGCCGGCCATGCCAGACCCGTGATCCGCGCGGGCAAGCTGCTGCTGGACGCGCAACTGGGGGTCATTACCCGCGACGGCACCCCCTTGAAGTTGACAGCCTTCGAGACACGGATCCTGACCTACCTGATCCACCACCAGGATCGGATCGTGAGCCGGACCGAACTGTCTGAGCATCTTTACGAGGCCGACAGCGACCGCGATTTCAAGTCGATCGAGGTTGTGATCGGCCGGCTGCGCCGCAAGGTCGGCGACGGGGTGATCGAAACGCGACGCGGCGAAGGCTACCTTTTGCGCTCGGCACCACGATGATGCGTTCGATCAGGGGCCGCATGCTGGTGCTGGCCGCGATCTGGATCACGGCTGCGCTGCTGGCCGCCTTCCTCGCCATCGGGGCGGTTCTGGACCGGTTCGTGTCTGAACGATACGACGCCGAGCTGCGCGCGGTGGCCGACACGCTGATTGCAGGAATCGAGGTCGACGATGGCGAGGTGGAACTGGACACTGCACCGACCGACCCGCGGTTCACATTGCCCTTGTCCGGTTGGTACTGGCAGTTGCGGCTGGATGGCGAGACGATCGCCAAGTCTCCGTCGCTTTTCGACGCGGCCCTCAGCGCGCCGCCACGCGAGCTGCGACGTGGCCGCGGGCGTGGACCCCAGGGCGAACCGCTGCGGGTGCTGGCGGGACGGTTCACGGTTCCTGGCGTCAACGACGATCTTTCATTTCTGGTAACGGCACCCGCGCGCGAGGTGCTGGGCAGTCTAGCCCAGGTTCGCCGGCCTCTCGCGATTTCGCTCGCGGTGCTGGGAATCGGCCTTGCCATCGCGGTCGTCGTTCAGGTCGGCGCGGGCCTTGGCAGCACGCGCCGTTTGGGCGACGATCTGCGCCGCGTGCGAGCGGGCGAAATGCCGCGCCTGCCCCGCCCCGGTGTCAGCGAGCTTGATCCGCTGGTGACCGAGATCAATGGCGCGTTGGACCAGAACGCGGATCTGTTGGCCCGATCCCGTCAGCATCTGGGAAACCTTGCCCATTCGCTGAAAACGCCGCTCGCGGCGCTCGCGAACGACCTGCCCTCGGATCACGCCGGTCAGGCCCTGATCGCGCGAATGGACCGCCTGATCGCCTGGCACCTGAAGCGGGCGCGCAGCGCGCAGGCGCATGTGCTGGGACAATCGACGCCTGTCGGTTCGGTGATAGACGACATCCTGATGGTCCTTCGCCGTCCGATGGAGGAAAAGGCAATCGTGCCCGAAGTCATCTGCCCCAGCTCCGCCCGATTTGCAGGAGAGCGGCAGGATCTGGAAGAGATGATCGGCAATCTCGCCGAGAACGCGGTCAAATGGGGACGGTCCCGTTTGCGGATCAGCGTTCGCCCCGGCACCGAGATCGTGATCGAGGATGACGGCCCGGGCATGGAGTCCACCGATGCCGCGCGCGCCGTCGTGCGCGGTGCGCGTCTGGATGAACAGGGTCCGCCTGGCACCGGACTTGGCCTCGCCATCGTCTCTGATCTCGCCGCCTTGAACGGTGGCGCGCTTCGATTGGACCGGTCGGACCTCGGAGGGTTGTCGGCGGTGCTGCGGCTGCCCGGCTGACGGGCAGGCATGATTGACTGCTGCGCGCCAGTCTTGAACCATTTGATAAAAATTTTGAGGTGTGGCAGCGTGATGATGAAGGTTGCCAAGCCAGGGACATGCGATGATCCAAGCTAAGCTGACCCCGGGCGTCGTGCCCGGACGCCTGACCCCCGAAGACTATGTCCGCAACTTCGCGGATGTCGCCCCACCGCTTGATCCGCACGAAGCGCGGGTCGCTGCCGATCGCTGCTATTTCTGCCACGATGCCCCCTGCATCACCGCCTGCCCGACCGCGATCGACATCCCGCTGTTCATCCGCCAGATCGCGACCGGCACGCCCGACGCGGCTGCGATGACGATCTTTCACGCGAACATATTAGGCGGCATGTGCGCGCGCGTCTGTCCGACCGAAAACCTCTGCGAAGGCGCCTGCGTCCGGATGGATGCCGAGGGCAAGCCGGTCGAGATCGGCGCGCTGCAACGTTATGCGACCGACGGGATGCTGGACGCGCCCCACCCGTTCAAGCGCGGTGCACCGACCGGCAATCGTGTCGCCGTGGTTGGCGCAGGTCCGGCGGGATTGTCGGCGGCCCACCGCCTCGCCGCCAAGGGCCACGACGTGGTGATTTTCGAGGCGCGCGAGAAGCCCGGCGGTTTGAACGAATACGGTATCGCAAGCTACAAGACGGTCGACGGCTTCGCGCAGGCCGAGGTGGACTGGTTGATGGGCATCGGCGGCATCGAGCTGCGCGAGGGTCAGAGGCTGGGCCAGCAGATCACGCTGGATGCGTTGCGCGGGAAATTTGACGCGGTCTTCCTGGGGATGGGTCTTGGCGGCGTCAACGCATTGCGTGCCGCGGGCGAGGATCGCGACCACGTCACCGACGCCGTATCCTTCATCCGCGATCTCCGTCAGTCGACTGACTTGTCCACGTTGCCCATCGGCCGCGATGTCGTCGTGATCGGCGGCGGGATGACGGCAGTCGACGCGGCCGTGCAAGCGCGCCTGCTGGGGGCGGAGACCGTGACGATCGTCTATCGCCGCGGTCAGGATCGGATGGGGGCAAGTCTGCACGAGCAGGCCCATGCGACATCCTCGGGCGTGCGGATCATCCATAACGCGGCACCGGTCGCGGTTCACGGCAACGGCGCCGTGGCCGAGATCGAGTTCGCCTATCTTACCGACGGCCCCCATGGCCTGACGCCGACGGGCGAGAGGTTCCGGCTGAAGGCCGATCAGGTCTTTCGCGCCATCGGCCAGCGGCTGGATGGCGCGCCCGAAGATATCGCTCTGGACGGCGGGAAGATCGCGGTGTCCGACGCAGGACGTACGTCACTCGACGGAGTCTGGGCGGGGGGCGACTGCGCCACAGGGGGCGACGATCTGACAGTAACGGCTGTGGCCCAGGGGCGCGACGCGGCGGAGGATATTCACCGTCGTCTTGATGCCAAAAACTGAGGCGAATTAGTGCGCGCGATACCGAGCATCCTCTACGTTCAGTACGGCGATTTCGCCGAGGCATACGAAAGATTTGAACGAGGCGGGGAAGAGACATTCCGCGATCAAAAGCTATCGGTACTGCATACGATCAAACTGGCAGAAAAAGCGCGTGTTACAGTCCTGTCCATTTCAGGCTCAAGTGAAAGAACGCTGCTTGGCCCCAATCTAACTGCTATCAAATCCGCGGGACACAAAATCCCAAAAACGTTAGCGATTAATTTATTAAAAGAATTCCAGGTTACACACTTGATCCTGTGCAGTCCCATTCGCAGCTTTCTCGTTGCTGCGCGTGTTACTGGTGCGGCGCTCTTACCCTTGTTTGCCGACCATTTCGGAAAGGGTGGATTGCGGCAACGCTTGCGTCACCGTCGTCTTTCGCATGTGCTGCGCAGCAGCCCCGCCCGCTGTTATTGCAACCACAATCTAAATGCATCGCGCTCCATGCGTGACGAGCTCGGGTTGCCGTCGGACATGATCATCCCATGGGACCATGTTCCGGTCCCCACCTCAGAGGCGCCGAAATCAAACGTCGCCGGCACGCCAGTGCGGATTTGCTACGCAGGCACTCTTTCAGAGGCGAAGGGCGTAGGCGACCTTCTCGATGCTATCGCATTACTCAAGGATCACGAAGTTCGGCTGAATCTTTTTGGCGGCGGCGATGTGCAGCGCTGGCGACAAGCCGCATCAGAGCGCGGACTCAGCGGCAGGGTGACATTTCTTGGGTCGAGACCGAATCGAGAGGTTCGCGCTGCGATGGCCGCTCACGATCTTGTCGTCGTTCCGTCACGCCACAATTATGCCGAGGGTCTTCCCAACGTCCTTCTTGAAGGCCTGTCATCAGGTACACCTGTCGTTGTTTCGGACCACCCCGCTTATGCTGACCGCCTGAGTGATGGTGGGTGCGAAATCTTCAGGGCTGCACAGCCCGCCGATTTGGCGCGCGCAATCGATCGCCTCATGACCGATCCGTCCCGTTACGCTGCAATTTCAAAAGCCGGCATCCGGAAAGCGCAAGAGTTGGAGTTCGGGATAGAGCGATTGACCTTGATCGACCGCTTTCTCGACGACCCCGAGAACACAACCGATTGGGTCAAATCGTGTTCGCTAGGTGCATACGAAACGAAGCAGGCAACGACCACCACTCGAGGGCGAGGCAACCATGGCTGATCTTTCCAGCAACTTCGTCGGGATCAAATCCCCGAACCCGTTCTGGCTGGCCTCGGCGCCGCCGACGGACAAGGAATACAACGTCCGTCGCGCGTTCCAGGCCGGCTGGGGCGGCGTCGTCTGGAAGACGCTCGGCGCCGAGGGTCCGCCGGTCGTGAACGTCAACGGACCGCGCTACGGCGTCATTCACGGCGCGGATCGTCGCGTGCTGGGGATCAACAACATCGAGTTGATCACCGACCGTCCGTTGGAGGTGAACCTGCGCGAGATCAAAGCGGTCAAGCGCGACTATCCCGATCGGGCGCTGGTCATCAGCCTGATGGTGCCGTGCGACGAAGACAGCTGGCGCACGATCCTCAAGCAGATCGAGGATACCGGTGCCGACGGGGTCGAGCTGAACTTCGGCTGCCCCCACGGCATGTCGGAACGCGGCATGGGCAGCGCGGTCGGTCAGGTCCCCGAATATATCGAGATGGTCACGCGATGGGTAAAGCAGTATTCGCGCATGCCCTGCATCGTGAAGCTGACACCCAACATCACCGACGTGAGAAAGCCGGCCGAGGCGGCCAAGCGCGGTGGCGCCGACGCGGTCAGCCTGATCAACACGATCAACTCCATCACCTCGGTCGATCTGGACCTGTTTGCACCGGAGCCCACGATTGATGGCAAGGGCGCGCATGGCGGCTATTGCGGCCCGGCGGTCAAGCCGATCGCGCTGAACATGGTGGCCGAGATCGCGCGGTCTGTGGAAACCCGCGGCTTACCGATCAGCGGCATCGGGGGTGTGACGACGTGGCGCGACGCGGCTGAATTCATGGCGCTCGGCGCAGGCAACGTGCAGGTCTGCACGGCGGCGATGACCTACGGCTTCAAGGTCGTTCAGGAAATGATCACCGGGTTGCATGACTACCTCGACAGCCACGACATGGCGTTGTCGGACCTGATCGGCCGTGCGGTTCCGAACGTCACCGACTGGAACCAGTTGAACCTGAACTACGTCACCAAGGCGGTGATCGACCAGGATCTGTGCATCAAATGCGGTCGCTGCTATGCCGCCTGCGAGGACACCAGCCACCAGGCGATCGCGATGAAGCCCGGGCGCGTCTTCGAGGTGATCGAGGAAGAATGCGTCGCCTGCAACCTCTGCCTCGATGTCTGCCCGGTCGAGAATTGCATCACCATGCGCGAACTGGCACCGGGCGAGTTGGACAAGCGCACGGGGCTGCGGCGCAGCGATTATGCCAACTGGACGACGCACCCGAACAACCCGATGGCCAAGGCGGCCGAATAGGCCGCCTTTCCTAAAGCTACGACACAGCCGGGCGAAAAGGCCGCGACCTGCTGCGTCTCAGGCTGCGCCAATGCCGGGACGCGCTGCAGGCATCAACCGGACCGCGACGGCATAAACCACGATGGCCGCGATGATCCCGTTCAGCGGCGGAATGCCCGGCGTCACATAGGCGACCAGGCAGCCGAGCGCGTAGGCTAAGATCCCCGCGACATTGAAGGCGGGCAGTGCCGCTTCGGCGATCTTTGGGTACTGCCCCCGATGACGCAGCCAGTAATCGGCCATGATGACGCCGCCGATCGGAGGGATGAACGTGCCGAGCAGCAGCAGGAACGGGATCAGGTACAGATCGATCCGCATCAACGCCAGTCCGGTGCCGATCACCGCCCCGATGATCGTGACCAGCTTGCGGTTCTCTGTCGCGAAGCCCGTGCAGCCGACGGCCGAGAAGTTGTAGATCGTGTTGTCCTGCGTGGTCCACAGGTTCAGAAACAGCATCGCGATACCCAGCACGGTTAGCCCCTGCGCTACCAGCACATCGACCACATCGGGCTGCTGATAGACCAAAGCACCGATGGCACCGGTCGCGACCATCAGCCCGTTCCCGATGAAAAATGCGCCGAGCGAAGCCCAGATGGCCTGACGCGGCGTGGCCGCGAAGCGGGTCCAGTTCGTTGCCTGGGTCCCGCCCGAAACGAACGTGCCGAAAACCATGGTGATTGCGGTCCCGATCCCCAGAGCCTCGGTCGGCTGCAAACCGGTCAGGCCCGACCAGCCGCCAGCGTCACCCCACGCGATCGACAGCGACACGATCAGCAGAAGAACCATCAGCGGCACCGAGATCAGCGACAGGATCTCCAGCCCCCGATAGCCGATATAGGCGGTCCAGCAGAAGGCAAGGCCGAACACGATCATCAAAGCGTAGGCAAGGCCGGCATTGGCGTCGGGATCGACCCCGATCAGGCGCAGCAGCACGACCGCCATCGTCGCCGTGCCCCAGCCGTACCATCCGATCTGGGTGAAGCCCAGGATGATGTCGGGCAACCGCGCGCCCACGCGTCCGAACCCGAAGCGTGACAACAGCGCGGTGTTCAACCCGGTGCGCGCCCCGATCGCGCCGATGGCCGCGACGTAGGCGCCCAACAGCAGATTGCCGATCACGATGATCAGGATCAGGTCCGGCCACATCGGAAACGCAGCCCCGATCCTGCCGCCCGCGAACATCGTCGCGGTGAAGAAGGTGAAGCCAAGCAGAACCATCGACAGCGAGCGCAGGCTTTTCCGCGCGCTCATCGGCACTTCGGACAAAGGGTAGTCCTGATCCTTCCGATCCATCCCCTCAATCCTCCATGATGTCTTCGTGCCACAGCGCCTGTCCGCCGGGCTGCGCGAGGAAACGGTGCATCACGTCCTTGCAGCCCGCATCATCCATTAGCGTCACCGACACGCCGCGCGATTCCAGAAACGGAATGTCACCGACGAAATTCTCGGCCTCGCCGACGACCACGCGGGGAATCCCGAACTGCAGGATCGTGCCCGAACACATCATGCAGGGGCTGAGTGTCGTATACAGCGTCGTGTCACGGTAGGTTTTCTGCCGCCCGGCCTTGCGCAGGCAGTCCATCTCGCCATGCGCGATCGGATCACCCTCCTGGACACGCTGATTGTGGCCCGAGGCCACGACCTCTCCGCCGCGGACCAGAACCGCGCCAATGGGCAATCCGCCGTCAGCCAGGCTCTTTTCCGCCTCTTCCAATGCCATCGCCATGAAACGGCTGTCGTCTTCGGTCATGAGTCGCCCTCGCTCGCGTCTGTTTCGCGAAGGTTAGGCCCGCTCATGCCCCGACGACAAGGAAGGCTGTCGCAGCACACTCATGCATTCGCGGTTGGACGCTTTTCGGGCAACAGCGTCCAACTACAGCCCGTAGATGCGGCCGAACTTCTCTTCCAGATAATCGAGCAGCGGCTCGGGGGAAACCTCGCCACCGCTCGCCTGCTCGATCAGCGCGCGCGGCTCCATCAGTCCGCCGTGGCGCTGCAGGTTCTCGCGCAGCCATTCCGTCGCCGGCGATGCATCACCCCGGGCCAGCGCCCCGTCGAGATCCGGCAGAGCGTCGCGTAGCGCGCGGTTAAGACAGCCGGCATAGACATTGCCAAGCGCGTAGGTCGGGAAATATCCGAAAAGCCCCACCGCCCAATGAACGTCTTGAAGGACGCCGTTCGCAGGCCGATCAACCGCAACGCCGAAATCCTTCAGGAAGCGCGCGTTCCACGCCTCTGGGAGGTCTTCCACCGACAGCTTGCCGGCCACAAGATCGCGTTCCAGATCGAACCGCAACATGACGTGAAGATTGTACTGCACCTCATCGGATTCCGTGCGGATGTAACCCGGCGTGACCCGGTTCACGATCCGATAGAACGCGTCTGCATCGGCGACGCCCAGATCGTCGAACGCCTCGCCCATGCGCTGAAACAGCCAGCCGGTGAAGGCCCGACCTCGGCCAAGCTGGTTCTCGTAGATGCGGCTCTGGCTTTCGTGGACGCCCATCGACACGCCCCGGCCCAACGGTGTGAAAGCGTAATCCTCGTCGATGCCCTGTTCATAGCCGGAATGGCCTGTCTCGTGGATGGTGGAATAGATGCAGTTGAACGGGTCGGTCTCAACGACGCGCGTGGTTATGCGGCTATCCTGCCAGCGGCCCGAACTGAAGGGATGCACGGCGATGTCCATGCGTCCCCGCGCCCAGTCATAGCCGAAGGCCGTGGCACAGTCTCGCGCCAGCCGGATCTGCGTGTCGTGCGGATAGGTCCCCTGCAGTGCCGGCGGCTGGTTCTCGGCGCCCAGGATCGCCTCGCGCAGGTCGACCAGACGCGGGCGCATGGCGTCGAAAAGCGCGGCGAGTTCCGCAGCCTTCGCACCCGGCTCGAACAGGTCGAGCAGCGCGTCGTAGGGATCGCCGCCACCTGACAGATGCGCGGCCTCCTCGCGCTTCAGCATGAGGATCGCATCGAGCGTGGGAAGGAATGTCTCCGGCGTGTCGTTCAGCCGTGCCTCTGCCCAGATGCCCTGGGCCAGCGAGGTCTGCCGCGCCAGTTCCGACGCCAGCTTGGAAGGAACGCGGCTGGCGCGGTCGTAGTCGCGCGCGATCAGCTCGACCGCACGCTGTTCAACCTCGGTCTGCGGTTTGGCTGCATCCAGCCATTCACCGATGCGGGGATCCGTGCGGCGATCATGCAGCACGGTTTCCATCGCGCCCAGTTCCTCGGCCCGCTGCTCGACGGCACCGCGCGGCATCACCGTTTCCTGGTCCCAGCCCAGACGTTCGGCGACCGAGGACAGCGCCTCGGTCTCGCGCTGGAAGGCCATCAGATCGTCATAGGCGCTCATCGCACAACTCCGCGGATCGAGGTCTCATGAGGATATCGGGCATGGTGGCGGGCGCGGATGATGAGCACGAACAACGCAACCGCGCCCAGCTGGTGGATCAGCGCCAGGCCAAGCGGTGCTCCGTGGATGATGGTGAAGATGCCCAAGGCGACCTGCACCACGACCATCGCGATCATCGCGGTGAAGGCACCACGCGTGACCGGATGGGGTGAACGGCGGGCGCGCAGCCAGACGACGACCGCGAAGATCGCCAGCAAATACGCGACCATCCGGTGGACGAATTGCACCAGCGCCGGGTTCTCGAAGAGATTGCGCCAGCCGAGCGTCGGGTCCCAGATCGCTTCTGGGATCCACTCGCCGCCCATCGTGGGCCAGCCGGTATATTGGCGCCCGGCATCGATCCCCGCGACCAATGCGCCGATCAGGATCTGGACGAAGGCCAGATGCATCAAGCCGGTGGACATGGAAAACAGCTTCGCCTCCCCTGCCCTGCGCGCCCGCATCAGATCAGCCTCGCTGCGACCCAGCAGCAGCACGTACCACGCGATCAGCCCGAGGATGAAAAAGGCCAGCCCCAGATGCGTCGCAAGCCTGTAGGACGCGACCCGGACCATTCCCTCCTGCAGGCCGGAATGGACCATCCACCAGCCGATCGCGCCCTGCAGCGCGCCAAGCCCGCCCAGCGTCAGCAGCCGGGGCGTCCAACCTGCGGGGATGCGCTTGGTCGCGGCGAAGACAACGAAGCCCACGGCCCAGACCAGCCCGACCGCGCGACCCAGCAGACGATGCGCCCATTCCCACCAATAGATGCGCTTGAACCCGGCGAGATCCATGTCCGGGTTGACCTCGCTGAATTGCGGGATCTGCTGATAGGCTTCGAATTCCGCCTCCCACGCAGCCTGATCCATCGGCGGCAGCGCGCCGGTGACGGGAGCCCATTCGGTGATCGACAGCCCCGACCCGGTCAGCCGGGTCGCGCCGCCAAGGGCGATCATCGAAGCGACCATCACGAACAGGACGATCAGCCATACCTTGATCGCCCGACGCGCCCCTTTGGGCGCGGCGTCGATGATGCCGGTCGACGTGACCGGGCGCGTTGTTGCGGCAGGATCGGAGACGTCCTCGAAAACCGGGCGCTTGGCCATGGGATGGTGTCCTTCGTTTCGCGGGGCGGAGCCTACGGCCCCCCTATCGGCGGGTCAATTGGCGCAGGATGCCGTGCAGGATCTGGACATCGGACCGGGTCAGCGGCATCCGCGACCACAGATTGCGCAGGTTCAGCTTCATCACGGGCGCCTTGTCGGGGGGGAAGAAGAAACCGGCATCGACCAGCTTCTCTTCCCAGTGATCGCCAAGACGTTCCAGCTCCACCCGATCGGCCATCACCTCGCCCTTCGGACGGCGGCCATGCGGGGCGGGTTCGCGCGGCAGGCTGTCGCGACCCCATTCATAGCCCATCAGCAGCACCGCCTGGGCCAGGTTCAGCGACGGAAAATCGGGGTTGACCGGGACCGTCACGATCGCATTGGCCCGCGCGACGTCGTCGTTTTCCAGCCCCGCGCGTTCGGGGCCGAAGATGATCGCCGTGCGCCCCTCCCGGTCGCGGGATGCCGCAGCGGCCTCGGCGGGGGTGACCACGGGTTTCGTCAGCTCGCGCCCGCGCGCCGTCGTCGCATAGGCGAACTCGATCCCGGCCATCGCTTCTGCCAGCGTCGGAAAGACGCGAGCGCGATCAAGAACCTGACCGGCCGCGCCCGATGCCATCGCAACGGCCTTCGGGTTCGGCCAGCCGTCGCGCGGTGCGACCAGGCGCATCTCGGTCAGGCCGAAATTCAGCATTGCGCGCGCGGCAGCGCCGATGTTCTCGCCCATCTGCGGGCGCACCAGAATGACCACGGGGGGTGCGGGCTGATCCATGCGCCGCGCCTTAGCGGCTCTGGCAGCGGGCGGCAAGCTGCGCTATCCCGCTGACAAAGAGGAACACCCGATGTCTGACGCTCCGCAGCTCTATCTGATCCTGCCCACGGCTCTGCCCGTCTCCGAACTCGAACCCCGGCTGACCCCGGTTCTGGACGCACATGCGCCCGCCTGCCTGCGCATCCCGGGTGGTGGTGATGAACAGGATCTCGGCCGCATCGCCGATCTGGTGCGCGAGATCGCCCATGCCCGCGACATCGCGGTCGTGATCGACGATCATATCGAACTTGCCCGCCGTCATGGCCTGGACGGGGTGCATCTGACCGACGGCGCACGCAGCGTGCGCTATGCCCGCAAGGAACTGGGGGCCGACGCGATCGTCGGTGCCTTCTGCGGCGGGTCGCGTCACGACGGCATGAATGCGGGCGAGGCCGGTGCGGATTACGTCAGCTTCGGTCCGGTGGGCGACAGCGCGCTTGGCCACGGTCAGCGCCCCGAGCTGGACCTGTTCCAATGGTGGTCAGAGACGATCGAGGTTCCGGTCGTCGCCGAAGGTGCGCTGGACGCGGACCGGATGGCAGACCTTGCGCCGCTCTGCGATTTCATCGCCATCGGGGCGGAGATCTGGGCCGCCGACGATCCTGTCGCGGCGCTCGACACGCTTTGGGAAGCAGGTCAGGCCTGAGCGCGCAATTCCGCCGCCCTGACCTCCAGCCACAGGGCCAGCGTTGCCAGCGGTCCATTCGGTACTTCGCCGGCCAGCGCCATCCGCGTCAATTCGGACCGGTCCAGAAGATGGCTGCGAATGTCTTCGGCCTCGCTTGCCAGCCCGTGGATCCCGATGACGTCGTCGGGAAGATCCACAGGCGCTACGAACAAATACAGGTATTCGGCCAGTGCGCCGGGGCTGGGGTAGATGCCCATTGCCGGGATCAGCGATCCAAGCCGAAGACCCGCCTCTTCCATCGCCTCGCGGCGGGCCGCAATTTCGGGCGTCTCACCCGCGTCGATGCGCCCTGCGATGGGCTCGATCAGCCATGGCTGGGGGTCGTCGCGCAGCGCAGGCACAACGCGGAATTGCTCGATGACCAGAACCCTGTCGCGCACCGGGTCCCAGGGAAGGACGACCGCGGCATCGCCAAGGATCATCGCAGCGCGCCGCATCTGGGGTGACTGGCCACCGTCATGGCGAAGATGCGACACGGTCCATTCCTCGACCGCGAAGAAGTCGGCGTAGGGCTGGCTGCCCTGTGACAGATGCCACGCGTCGTCATCGCGCGGCGCCGGCATCAAGGGTCTCGTCTCTCGCGAGGCGCGTAGACGCGAATCCGCCCAGACCGCGATCTGCGGCAGCCGCGCGGCGATGGCGGCGATGTCGCGGTCCGCGGGAAGCGCTGCGATGGCCCCCGCGATCCCGGCGGCCAGTGGCGCACGCCAGCGGTGGCGATCCCATGCGACGCCGCCCGGCCCATGCGCCAGGGCGCCCAGGATGCGGTCACCGCGCCAGTCAATCGGCGTAAGTCCCATCACCGACGCGTATCGGTTGAGGGTTGGCGTCATCGGCGCCCGGACCGCCTCGGTCATCGCCCCGTCGTCGTGGTGAAGGACCGGCCAGTTGTGACGCTGAATGCCCGCCTGCAGCCCACCAGTCAGCGTCGCCGGGATCGTTTCGGGTCGCCCGACGACACCAAGAGCCTCGGCCAGCGCAGGATGCGCCGGCGGACCGACCAGCAGCACTTCGGACATCAGAGGGACCGCCCCTCCAATTGCAGCGCTGCGGCGAGGCCCATGTCACGAGCGGCCTCGACGAACATCGTATCGAAGGCCGAGAACATCAGCGCCGAGAGGGTCTGACCCTCGTCCGAGGATGCCCATTCGATATAGCGATCAAGCTCTTCGTCGGAGAGCGGCGAGTAGGCAAAAAGAAGATACGCGCTCAGCCATTCGATCGTGTCGGCGCGCATCGACGGTTCCTGCGCGATCACATCTTCCAGCAATTGCGCATCGCTCATCGGCATCGGATAGCCGCCACCATCGGAAAATCCGCGCGAAAAGGCGTAGGCCGCGTTCAGCGCGCCAGCCACGTTCGGTTCGACCAGATCGGCCTCGTCAAGAAGACGGCGGATCTGCGCCATCCGCGGCGCATCGCGGGCAACCGCACGTGCGAGTGCCGCCTTTGCGTCATCCTCGGCGCCGTCTTCCAGCAAAGCCAAGCGGGCGGAAGTTTCAAGCGCGACGAAGCGTTGTCCAAGCGGGCTTTCGTAGAAGCCGAGCGCACCGGCGATCTCGGACGGATCGCGTCCCTCCAGACCGCGCAACATGGCATCCCGCAGCAGCGCGCTGAGACGTTCGGGACGGTGGATGCGGCCGATCGCCTCGTTCCAGCCACCCAGGCCGCCGCGCTCGAACATCGTGGCGGCCATCTCGTCTGCCTGAACCAGCGCTTCGTCGCGCAGGATCGGCATCATTTCATCAAGTCGCAGGACCTGCCACATCCGGTCGACGACCGCTTCCGCACTGGATTGGGTGGCGGTCGTCCGCGCCTGAACGTCCGACTGTGCGAAGGCCGGCAATGTCGGAAGGGACACGGCAAGGACCGCACCCGCCAGAAGACAGTGTCGCAGCATGATGGGTCCTTTCCTCACTGCCGCCTTTTTCGCAGCTACCCCCTTGCGCATCAACCCCCGCCCCGATACATCCCCGCCTCACCACCCGAAAGCGCGGAGAGGTGCCGGAGTGGTCGAACGGGGCGGTCTCGAAAACCGTTGAGCCTGCAAGGGTTCCGTGGGTTCGAATCCCACCCTCTCCGCCACTCACATTCCCTGTCATCCCGGTTCTTGGCGATCAGAGCACAGCCTGCGCCGCCGCTTCCGGACGTTTACCGCCCGCCTTCGGGTTGACCTCGCTTCAGCGCCAGCGCAACACTCGTCCGCGTTGTTTTTGAGAAGGGCAAGATGAAGCATTTCGACAGCAGGACCGCTTTGGCCATGAGCCTCGTACTCTCCGGCGCCGGGATGGCCCAGGCGCAGGACGCATGGCCGACAGAGCCGGTTCATGTCTACGTTGGCTTCCCTGCCGGATCGTCCCCGGATGTGCTGGCGCGTCTCATCACCGAACCGCTGGCAGAGAAACTGGGCCAGCCTGTCGTGGTTGAAAACAAGCCCGGCGCGGGTGGCGTGATCGGCGTCCAGCAGATGCTGGCGGGTAAGGAAAACTACGCCTTCGGCACCACGATCAATGGCCCGCTCACGACCTCGCCGCGGCTGACGGCGGATGTCGGCTATGACGTCGCAGCGGATATCGCCCCGGTGACGCTGATCGCGACGTCGCCGCTGGTGCTGGCGATGGCCGCCGATGCTGCGCCCGGCGACGTCGCGGGATTTATCGATGCAGCCAAGGCCGAACCTGATGCAATCGCCTACGGCTCGGTCGGACAAGGTTCGGGCGCGCATCTGACGGCAGAGCTTTTCGCGGATGCCGCCGGCATCCAGATGCTGCACGTCCCCTTCGCGAGCTATGCCGAAGTGACCACGTCGATCATCGGTGGCGAGATCGATGCGGGCTTCATGGCGCCCTCGGCAGCGCTTCCTCAGGTCGAAGCGGGCAAGATGAAGATGCTAGGCATCACGTCGTCCGAACCCTTCGCACAGGTTCCCGACGTGCCCGTGATCGCCGGACAAGCCGACATTCCCGATGATTTCCGCGCCGAGTTGTGGAATGCCTTCATCGCGCCCGCCGGGACCGACCCCGCGATCATCGAGCGTTTGAACGCAGAGGTGAATGAGATTCTGAAGGACCCGGCTGTCCAGGAGCAGATGCTGACCATGGGCTGGCAGGCGCAGGGTGGTTCGGCCGACGATCTGTCGCAGCGGATCAGCGACGATACCGAAACATGGGGTGCGGTGATCGACCGGGTCGAAGCTCAGTAGATCAGCATGCGGCGTGACTGGCACGATCTGCTTGGTGGCGTCGCGATGGTCGCCACAGGTCTGTTCGTATCGATCTACTCGCAGCTCCATTACGATATCGGCAGCCTTCGCCAGATGGGACCGGGCTTCTTTCCCGTCACGCTCGGCGGAATTCTGGCGGTCCTTGGACTGGCGATCGCCCTGCCTGCGTGGCGTCGTAGCGGGACGGCGCGCCCTCTGGCTTTGCCCGAGATGCTCGCGATCCTCGCCGCCATCGCGGTCTTCGGTTTCGGACTTCAGACGCTGGGAATCGTTGTCGCAACCGCGATCGCCGTGGTTCTTGCCAGCCTTCCCGCGCCGCGTCCAGGCTGGATCTGGCGGTGCGTGCTTGCCGTGGCCGTGACAGCACTGACATGGCTGGTCTTCAAGCACGGCCTGCGCATGACCATGCCAGTCTGGCCGGAGTTTCCGGGGTGACCGCCTTCGACGGCCTCATGCATGGATTTTCGGTGGCTATGCGCCCCGATGTCTTGATCTACTGCGTCCTGGGCGTGGTTCTCGGGACTTTCATAGGTGTGCTGCCGGGCATCGGCGCGATGGCAGCGATCTCTTTGCTGCTGCCGATTACCTACTATATCAGCCCCGAAGCTGCGTTGATCATGCTTGGTGGCGTCTATTACGGCGCGCAGTATGGCGGCGCGGTGGCGTCCATCCTGCTGCGTCTGCCCGGCACCCCGCAATCCGCGGTCACCACGCTCGACGGTTATCCGATGGCGCGGCAGGGACGTGCAGGGGTCGCACTTTTCGCCTCGATGATCTCATCGTTTCTGGGTTCCATGATCGGCATCGCGGTGTTGATCGGACTGGCCGGGTGGTTGTCGAACGCGGCGACCAGCTTTGGTGCTGCCGATTATGCCGCAATGATGGTGCTGGGGCTGGTGGCCGCCTCGACCATCGGATCGAAGAGCCCGGTCAAAGCGTTCGCGATGGTGGTGCTGGGACTGATCCTTGGATGCGTCGGGACAGATGTGAACAGCGGTGTGCAGCGCCTGACCTTCGGTCAGACCGAACTGCTGGACGGGATCAACCTCGTTGCGCTGGCGATGGGTCTTTTCGGCGTGGCCGAAATCATAGGAAACGTCCGCGCTGCCGAACGCGAAGGAAGCCCGCCCCATGTCAGCCTGCGCCAACTGCTGCCTACCCGCGACGACCTGCGCAGATTGCCCGGCCCGATCGTACGGGGCGGCGCGCTCGGTGCGTTATTCGGCGCACTGCCCGGTACAGGCTCGACCATCTCTTCATTTCTCTCCTACGCGCTTGAACGCCGGGTCTCGCGTCGACCGGAGCGCTTCGGCGAGGGTGCGATCGAGGGCGTTGCGGGGCCCGAGGCCGCCAACAATTCTGCAGCGATCTCGGCTTTCGTGCCGACATTGACGCTGGGCATTCCGGGCGATCCGATCATGGCGCTGATGCTGGGCGCGCTGGTCATTCACGGGATCCAGCCTGGACCGCTGATGCTGGATGCGCGCCCCGACATGTTCTGGGGGCTCGTCGTCAGCTTTGGTATCGGCAACTTGATCCTGCTGGTGCTGAATCTGCCGCTGATCGGGATCTGGGTGTCGATGCTGCGCATCCCCTTCCGCTGGCTGTATCCCGCCATCGTGGTCTTCGTCTGCCTCGGCGTCTATTCGGTGCGGGGTTCCAGCTACGACATCGCGGCGGTCGCGGTGATCGGTGCCGCAGGCTATCTTCTCGCGGTTGCGCGCTTCAATCCGGCACTGCTGTTGCTGGGCTTCGTCCTGGGCCCACTGATCGAGACCAATCTACGCCGCGCCATGCTGATCGGCCGGGGCGATCCCATGATCTTCCTGACCCGCCCGATTTCGGCGGTGTTCGTTGCAGCGACGGTGGCCTTGATCACCGCCGCCATTTGGGGAGCGCTTCGCAAACGCCGCGAAGGCCTGGGTCAACGCTGAACACCTGTCCGCAACAAGAAGCGTGGCTCACGCCAACCGCTCGCGCATCCTATCGACGTGGCCGACAGGATGCGGCACATGTCTGTGTGAGCCGAAACCATAAACATCGAGATCATGAGATGAGCAGAACACTTGCCGCCCTCGCCACTCTTGCCCTTGTCGCCGGTTGCACCGTCGCTCCGAACAGTCAGGTGATGGTCCGCGGTGCAGGGCCTGACGACCTTTTGAAACTTCGCAGCGGGCCCGGGTTGAACTACGACATCATCATGGGGCTGCCGGACGGCACGCGGCTGAACCGGGGCACCTGTGCGCCTGCGAACGGAACGACGTGGTGTCGCGTGACGCTTGCCGCCTCGCCGCGGGTTTCGGGCTATGTCTCAGCGGAATATCTGGGCGTTATCTGACGCGTCAGGTCGCTAGGCCTCGGTCCGGGCGAGAGCCTTGTCCAAGGCATCGCTCGCCCTGCCCTTGCGAGCGGTCAGGGGCGCCAGCAACGTGTAGAGCAGCGGGATCAGAAAAACGATCAGAACACTCGAGAACGCCAGACCGCCCAGGATCACCAGACCGATCGCGATACGGCTTTCTGCACCGGCGCCGCTGGCGAGCACCAGCGGCACTGCACCCAGCAGGGTCGAGATGACCGTCATCATGATCGCTCGAAGACGCGCGGTCGCGCCCTCGATCGCGGCCTCGCGCACGTCCTTGCCCTCATCGCGAAGCTGGTTGGCGAATTCGACAATCAGGATGCCGTTCTTGGCCATCAGCCCGATCAGCAGGACCATCCCGACCTGACTGTATATGTTGAGCGACTGGCCTGTCAGCAACAGCGTTCCAAGGGCCCCGGTCACGCCGAGCGGGATGGGAAGAATGATGATCAGCGGATGAATGAAGCTTTCGAACTGGGCTGCCAGAACGAGAAAGACGATGAGGATGGCCAGTCCGAAGGCAAGGAACAGCGCGCCGGATGAATCCTGTAGTTCGCGCGCCTGACCATCCAGCGCGATCGTCGCCTCGACCGGCAGGGCTTCGGTCGCCGCGTCCTCTACAAAGGCGACCGCGCTGCCCAGATCGTAGCCGTCGGCCAGACCAGCCGACAGTTCGATCGACGGCAGACGATTGAAGCGATAAAGCGCGGGCGGACCAGCATCCTGTTCGATGAAGACCAGATCGGCCAGCGGCACAAGCTGGCCGGAATCGGCCCGGATGAAGCTGGCCGAGATATCCTGCGCCGAGACGCGATCGGAATCCTCGGCCTGAACGATCACGGGGTACTGGCGGCCATCTTCGGTGAACTCGCCGACCTCGGCCGAGGCGAACAGCACCTGCAGCGCTTCCGATACATCGGCCGCATCGAGGCCGAGGTCAAGAACACGGTCGCGATCCACCGTGACGCGAAAGCCGGGCTGATTGGGCTCGTATTCGTTCTGCACATTGGTCAGCTGGTCATTGTCCTCCATCACGCGCTGAAGCGTCGTGGCCCATTCGATCACGTCGGCGCGGTTCGGCCCACCGACCTGAACCTGCAAGGGCGTCCCCGACCCGCGCAGGCCCAGCCCTGCCGGACTGTCGACGCGGATGTCCGCTGCGCTGATCCGGCTGAGCGCGGGCTCGACCCGGGCGATGATGTCGAACTGCGATTCGGCGCGTTTATCCCATTCCGACAGTCGGACAATCACGAAGGCGCGGTTCAGGTCGCCGTAGCGTCCGACGATCGAGGTGATGCCGGTCGCCACGCCCTCATCCAGCAACGGCTGGAGGATGGTTTCGACCTCGGACACGACCTCGTCGGTATAGGTGAGATTGACGCCGATCGGTCCGTCGACATTAACGAAGAACAATCCCCGATCCTCTTCCGGAGTCAGTTCTGACGGCAGCCGGTCGAACAGTGGCCATGACAGGGCGCCAAGGAAGGCAACGAAACCCAGGATAAGCCAGGGCAGCGCCAGCACACGCCCCAATACCCTGCCGAAGCCGCGTTCGATCGATGCGAAGACGCGATTGAGAAGCCGTCCGAAACGCCCGGGCTTCTGCGAGGTGCTGAGCAGTCGCGACGCGAGAAGCGGACAAAGCGACAACGCCACGAAACTGGACACGATCACGGCGATGGCGAGGGTTATGCCGAACTCGGTAAACAGTCGCCCCGCCTCGCCCTCCAGCAGGGAAATGGGGACGAAGACCGAGACAAGCACAGCCGTCGTCGCGATCACCGCGAAGGTCACCTGGCGCGATCCGTTTGCAGCGGCCGCGAGCGACGCCTCGCCTTTCTCGATCCGACGTTGGACGTTCTCCAGAACGACGATCGCGTCGTCCACGACCAGGCCGATCGCCAGGATCAGCGCGAAGAGCGTCAGAATGTTGATCGAAAATCCGAAAAGGGCCAGCCCGGCGCAGGCTCCGACCACAGCGACGGGGATCGTAACGGCGGGCACCAGCGTCGCGCGCAGCGAACCCAGAAAGAAGGCGATCACCCCAATGACCAGGGCGGTGGTAATCGCAAGCGTGATCAGGACCTCGCGGATCGAGGCGCGGATAAAGACGGCATCGTCGCTCGCCACGGTCAGTTCGGTTCCTGGTGGCAGGCTGTCGCGCAGATCCTCCAGCATCGCCTCGACCTCGTTCGAGATCTCGACGGTGTTTGATTGCGACTGACGCAGGACCGACAGCCCGATCGCCGACTGAAAGTTCGCCCGCAGGATAGAGCTGTCATCCTCGACCCCACGTTCGACGCGCGCGACGTCCGCAAGCGTGACAGGGTAGTCCGCCGTGCCGCCGACCGGAATGCGTTCGAATTCGGTGGGGTCGGACAGCCGCGTATCGGTCCGGACCTGAAACTGGCGCGATCCGGTTTCAAGTTCACCCGCCGGCAGCTCGACGTTGTTCCGCTCGAGCGCTTCGACGACCTCTGACGTTGTGATGTTGCGGGCAGCCAGTGCGCGCCCATCTAGCCAGATCCGCATCGCATAGGCTTGTTCGCCATCGATTGTCACGTCCGCCACACCGCTGATCGTGCCAAGGCGATCGACCAAATAGCGGTCGGCAAAGTCCGTCAGGTCCGACGCCGACTGGCGCTCGCTTGTCAGGCTTAACCGGATCACGGGATCGCCCTGGTCGTCGTTTTTGGCGACTGTCGGTTCCTCGGCTTCCAGAGGCAGATCGCCGACGATCCGCGCCACCTCGGCCCGGACGTCGTTCGCGGCGACGTCGATGTCGACGCCGGTCTCGAAGTCGATGACCGTTCTGCTGTTCCCGCGTGCGCTGTCCGACGAAATGGTCCGGATGCCGGATATTCCCGAGACGGCCCCTTCGATCACGGTCGCGATCTCGGCGTCCACGACCTCGGGTGCCGCGCCTTCATAGGGGACGTTGACGGTCACGGTCGACGTATCGACATTCGGCAGTTCGCGTACAGGCAGCGACAGAATGGCGGTCGTTCCGCCCACGATAATCAGCAGGTTCGCGACGATGGCAAGGATCGGGCGGCGCAGGCACAGCTCCGACAGCGTCATGGCGCGGTCTCGTCTGCGGCCGTCAGGGTCCGCCCCGCGTCCGCCACTTTCGGTTCGACGCGATCGCCGTCCTTGATGGCCTGCAGTCCGCTGGTTATGACGCTTTCACCTTCCTCAAGCCCCTCCAGGATCTCGACCGATCCGTCCTGCAGCAGACCCGTTCGCACGGCCCTTTCTTTCGCAACACCATCCGCGGTGACGAAAACGAAGGACTCGTCGCCGACATTCACGACTGCCAGCTCCGGCACGGTGACCGAGTCTCGCGTCTCGAGCGTCAGATCGACATTCATCAGCATGCCGGTGGTCAGCGTGCCTTCGGGATTGTCGAATACACCGCGCACTTCGAAAAATCTCGCCACAGGGTCGATGCGCGTTCCGACGGTGGCAACTTCCCCTTCGAAGACCTCATCGCTGCCGCTCCCGGTTGCGAACAGAGCCTGACCTTGCCGGACGCTGGTGAACAGGGACTCGGGCAGATTGAAGATGACCTCCATCTGCGACAGGTCATCCAAGGTGGTGATCACGTCCGTCGGCTCGATCCGTGCGCCGACCTCGATATCGGTCAGACCGACTGTGCCGGCGAATGGCGCGACGATGCGGCGATCATCGACCTCGATCTGGGCCGCGTCGACCTCTGCCCGTGCCAGGTCGAGTTCGGCCTGAACCGTATCGACCGAAGCTTCTGGCGCCACGTCGCGGTCGGATAGCTCAATCGTCCGATCGGCCGTCGCTTGCGCATTCCCCAGCCGTGCCTGAACCTGCCGCAGAACGGCACGCTCGGCCCGGTCGTCCAGCTGAACAAGCAGGTATCCGGCGTCGACCCTGGTGCCGCTCGGCACGTCGAAGGACGTCACGACGCCCGCGGTCTTCGCCAGGATATCGACGGACCGGATTGCCCGTGTGTCTCCCACGGCCGAGAATTGATCGAGGATTTCCGTTCGTTCTGCCACCGCTGTCCGAACGGCCTGCACCTCGGGCCCGCGATCACCCTCGCTACCCTCATCTTCGGCCAGAACGCGGTCGACCAGGGGACCGCCGAGGCCAAGCGCCGCACCGATGCCCAGGGCGATCGCGACAACGCATGCGACCGCCAGAATGCCTTTCTGCATGTGCAGCTACCTCGCCCTAGGGATGTGAAGGATAGTTCCACACAGGCAAGACGCTACGTCGGCAAGAGTTCCGGCAGGGCTTCAACAATCGCGTTATCCGTGGGCGAATGGATACGGAAAAGGCGCATCGTCGCCGCGCGCACTGACAGACCCGAAGGAAACTACTTCGCTGCCTCGAACTCTGCTGCGTCCTGGTCCCGCTGATCCTGAACGCGCTTGTTCGCGTCGTCGCGCTCAGTCTCAAGCGAAGCACGGATGTCCCCCGCGCGCGCTGAATAGTCAGCATGAGCGTCAGACAGCGCAGCCCGCAGATCGCTGTCCTGATCCGGCGTAAGATCCTTTTCCCGCATCCACTTGGAAAGGCGATTGCTTTCACGCAGCGCCCTGATGCTGACGCAATTGTCCAGTTTCAGCAGTGCGCTGGCGCTCGCATTGGAATTGCGCAGTTGGGTCATCGCAGACTGATTGTCGCTTTTCAGCATCTCGATGCTGTTGGCATTCCGACGTCGCATCTCGTCAATCACGCGCGTCAGTTCGTTCTGGGAGGCGATCGGTGTGAAAAGCCCGCCCCCGGCCTTTGCGACGGCTTCAAGCTGCGCGCGTTCTTCCGCGGGCAGATCGAGCCCAAGGATGTTCACGACGGCACGGATATCGCCCTCATGCAGGGCGCGAGCCTGCGCGACGGGATCGCCACCGCAGGTCTCCTCGCCGTCAGAAACGACGTAGACCACCTGTTCGCCGGGCATCTCGGAACGTGCCAGTTGCGACCCCGCCTGTGCCAGCGCGTCCGCGAGCGGCGTCCAACCTGCAGGGTTCAGCGTGCTGATCGCGCTTTGCAGGTCGGCCCTTTCACCTGTGTCAGAAACCAGCGTTTCGACCCCGGCGCAGCTTGCCGACCGACCCGCCTCGTCGTTCGTGCCCTGATGGCCAAAGGCGATGAGGCTGGCCGTGACGTCGTCGGGCAGGTCGTCAAGCATCGCACCCACCGCCTGCTTGGCGGCGTCCATCTTCGTCGTGCCGCCAAGCGTCCCGGCCATCGATCCGGACGCATCGAAAGCGACAACCAGCCGCCGCAGCGGTGGCGGGCCTGCCTCTGTCGCGCCACGAAAATCCCCGTCGCGCTGATCGTCCCGCATCTCGGGCATGTCGACGAAGCAGCTTTCAATCTCTTCACCCTCGGCCTGAAGGAATTCGGCCAACAGCGCGTCGGTCTCCTGCGCCAAGGCGGGGACCGCTGTCATAATAAGGACCGTCAGCATGATCAGGCGCATGAGCAGGCTCCTTGAAACATCAAGCTTCAGTTTACACTTCGGCAGACTAGCGCGGGGACAACGTGGCGTCGACGCGGCATCTTTTGTCAGACGAGTATGGCCGATCACGGCCCTAGAAGTCCCAGTCTTCATCCTCTGTCGCGACCGCCTTGCCGATGACGTAGGATGAACCCGAGCCCGAAAAGAAGTCGTGGTTCTCGCTGTCGGGCGACAGGGCGGCCAGAATCGCGGGGTTCACCTCGCAGGCGGCGGCGGGGAACAGCGCCTCATAGCTCAGGTTCTGCAGCGCCTTGTTGGCGTTGTAGTGCAGGAAGGCCTTAACGTCTTCGGTCAGGCCGATCCCGTCATAAAGCTCCTCGGCGTAGCGCGCCTCGATCTCGTAGAGGTCGAACATCAGCGCGAAAGCGAACTCCTTCAGCGCCGCGCGCTCGGCCTCCGGCACCTGCTCCAGCCCGCGCTGGAACTTGTAGCCGACGTAATAGCCATGCACGGCCTCGTCGCGGATGATCAGCCGGATCAGGTCGGCGGTGTTGGTCAGCTTGGCACGCGAGGACCAGTACATCGGCAGGTAGAACCCGGAATAGAACAGGAAGCTCTCCAGGAAGACCGACGCGATCTTGCGGCGCAGCGGATCGGCCCCCGCCTTGTATTCGTCCAGGATCAGCCGGGCCTTCTGCTGCAGATGCGGGTTCTCCTCGGACCAGCGGAAGGCGTCGTCCGCCTCGGCGGTCGAGCAAAGCGTCGAGAAGATCGACGAATAGGACCGCGCATGCACCGCCTCCATGAAGGCGATGTTGGACAGCACCGCCTCCTCATGGGGGGTGATCGCATCGCCCATCAGCGACGGCGCGCCCAGACCGCTCTGGATCGTGTCCAGCATGGTCAGTCCGGTGAAGACCCGGATGGTCAGCTCGCGCTCGGCCGGCCGCAGCGTGGCCCAGCTCTGCACGTCGTTGGACAGCGGCACCTTCTCGGGCAGCCAGAAATTCGCCGTCAGCCGGTTCCAGACCTCCAGGTCCTTCTCATCCTCCAGCCGGTTCCAGTTGATCGCGCGCGCCGCGCCCGTCACCATGTCACGCATCGCCCAAACCCTTCTTCATTCAAATATCCCACGGGGCCCGGGGGTGTGAAACCCCCGGTCCGACGCCCGTCATAGCGAGCAGGACACGCAGCCCTGCACCTCGGTCCCTTCCAGCGCGGTCTGCCGCAGCCGGATGTAGTAGATCGTCTTGATCCCCGACTTCCACGCCTTGATCTGGGCGCGGTTGATGTCGCGAGTGGTGGCCTCGGCCGGGAAGAACAGCGTCAGCGACAGGCCCTGGTCCACATGCTCGGTCGCGGCGGCATAGACCTCGATGATCGCGTCCGGCCCGATCTCGTAGGCGTCGCGATAATACTCCAGGTTGTCGTTCGACATGAAGGGCGCCGGGTAATAGACACGGCCGATCTTGCCCTCCTTGCGGATCTCGATCTTCGAGACGATCGGATGGATCGAACTGGTCGAGTTGTTAATGTAGCTGATCGACCCGGTCGGCGGCACCGCCTGCAGGTTGCGGTTGTAAAGCCCGTCTTTCCCTACCGCGTCTTTCAGCGCCGCCCAATCATCGCGGGTCGGCAGGTCGATCCCCTCGAACAGACGCGCGACCTCGGCCCGCTCGGGCAGCCAGTCGCGGTCCAGATACTTGTCGAAGAAGGTCCCGTCGGCATAGCGCGACCGCTCGAACCCGTCGAAGGTCGAGCCGCGCTCGCGCGCCAGTGCGTTCGACGCGCGGATCGCGTGATAGGCCACAGCCGCGAAATAGACCGAGGTGAACTCGACCGCCTCGGGGCTGTCGTAGTGCACCCGCTCGCGTGCGAGGAAGCCGTGCAGGTTCATCTGCCCCAGACCCACCGCATGGGCCAGGTCGTTGCCGCGCCGGATCGAGGGCACCGCGTCGATCGCCGACATTTCGCTGACGGCGGTCAGGGCACGGATCGCGGTCTCGACCGATGTGCCGAAATCCGGCCCGTCCATGACCTGCGCGATGTTCAGCGAGCCGAGGTTGCACGAGATGTCCGTGCCCATCCGCGCGTAGCTGAGGTCATCGTTGAACGCCGACGGCTCGGCCACCTGCAGGATTTCCGAGCAGAGGTTCGACATGGTGATGCGCCCCGCGATCGGGTTGGCGCGGTTCACCGTGTCCTCGAACATGATGTAGGGATAGCCGCTCTCGAACTGGATCTCGGCCAGGGTCTGGAAGAAGGCGCGCGCGTTGATCTTGCGCTTGCGGATGCGCTTGTCCTCGACCATCTCGGCGTATTTCTCCGAGACCGAGATCTCGGAAAAGGCCACGCCATAGACCTTCTCGACGTCATGCGGCGAGAAGAGGTACATGTCCTCGTTGCGCTTCGCGAGTTCGAAGGTGATGTCGGGGATCACCACGCCCAGGGATAGCGTCTTGATGCGGATCTTCTCGTCCGCGTTCTCGCGCTTGGTGTCCAGAAAGCGCAGGATGTCGGGATGGTGCGCGTTCAGATAGACCGCGCCCGCGCCCTGCCGCGCGCCCAGCTGGTTGGCGTAGCTGAAGCTGTCCTCCAGCAGTTTCATCACCGGGATGACGCCCGAGGACTGGTTCTCGATCCCCTTGATGGGGGCGCCGGCTTCGCGGATGTTGGTCAGCATCAGGGCCACGCCCCCACCCCGCTTGGAAAGCTGCAGCGAGGAGTTGATGGCGCGTCCGATGGACTCCATGTTGTCCTCGATCCGCAGCAGGAAGCAGCTGATCAACTCGCCGCGCGACTTCTTGCCGGCGTTGAGAAAGGTCGGCGTGGCCGGCTGGAAGCGACCCGACAGCATTTCTTCCATGAACCGCGTCGCCAGCGCCTGATCGCCCCGCGCCAGGGCCAGCGCGACCATGACCACGCGATCCTCGTATCGCTCCAGATAGCGCTGCCCGTCGCGGGTCTTCAGCGTGTAGCTGGTGTAATACTTGAACGCGCCGAGAAAGGTCGGAAACCGGAACTTGCGCTTGAAGGCGGCGGCCCAGATCGCGTACAGGAACTCGCGTGGGTACTGGGCCAGCACCTCGCCCTCGTAATAGCCCTCGTCCACGAGGTAATCGAGCTTCTCGTCGAGGCTGTGGAAGAACACCGTGTTCTGGTTGACGTGCTGAAGGAAATACTGCCGCGCGGCCATGCGGTCGGCGTCGAACCGAATACGGCCTTCCCCGTCGTAGAGGTTTAGCATCGCGTTCAGCGCGTGGTAATCGAGGTCGGGCTTCACGGCGTCCAGCATGGCGCTCTCCAGAATTGATGCAGCCCGTCGCGGATGCGGGCGATGTCGGTGTCGGTCCCGGCCAGCTCGAAGCGGGCCAAGATAGGTACGGCGCATTTCTGCGCGATGATGCGGGCAGCCAGCGCGTAGGTGGCGCCGAAGTTGCGGTTTCCAGCGCCGATCACGCCCCGGATCAGCGCCCGTCGCGACGGATCGTTCAAAAACCGTATGACCTGTTTGGGAACCGCGCCGCGGCCTGCGCCATCGGAATAGGTTGGGCAGATCAGCACATAAGGCGCGTCCGGCTGTGGAACGACCTGGCTCTCGCGGATCGGGATACGCTGGCCCTGCAGACCAAGCGCTGCGACGAACCTTGCTGTATTTCCCGATCCTGACGAGAAATAGACCAGCCCCGACATGGGATCAGGCCAGCCGGCCGATCATGTCTGGCCGGAAGCCCGCCCAATGCGCATCTCCCGCGATAACGACCGGAGCCTGGCGGTAGCCAAGCGCGGTCACACGCGCCATCGCATCGTCATCGAGCGTCAGGTCGATCACGGCGTAGTCAAGGCCCCGGGCATCCAGCGCGCGGGTGGTGGCGGTGCACTGAACGCAGGCGGGTTTGGAATAGACGGTGATGGTCATGGATCGTGCCTTCGCTGTTGGGGACGCGCGGGCACGGGATGGCGAAGGGACATCACGCCCCGACGACCACGCCGCCGGGCCCGCCGCCCGGTGTCGTTCCTGTCGCCATGGCAGGTCTCCTGGCTTGCGGCGTGGCACGGTCGCTGGCCTTCCCGGATCGCTCCAGTGGCGTCGTCAGCGCACGCTAGCCGCTTACAGTTGCGGGGGCAGCACCGGCATGACCCTTAGCGGGCGGCACCGGTTTCCCTTTTCATCCAAGACGCGAGTCGTGGACACCATAGCCCCTGTATCTAGACAGGGAGGCATTGCAGGTGTCAACATGTAGGTGGAGGATTTTCGAGAGAACACTCAGACTTCGCTTCGGCGGCATGCCTTGATCCCGCTCGAGCCGGCATGATGCAGCGCCGTGCTGGCGCCGGAACGTGAAGACGCGGCACGCTGTGTGCCGCGTCTGTCAGTAAGGTCCCCTGCCCTGCGCTCCGCGATCAGGGAGATTCGTGCCTCAGAACGGGCTGTCGGGGAAGTAATACTGTTCGGCGTTCTCGGGCGTGATCAGCTGGCTGCCGATGATGTAGCGACCTGCCATCGGGGCGCTGGACACGAAGTTTAGCGCCGCCATCTCGATCGCGGCCGAGATCTGCGCGGGCGGATAGGTCACGTTCACCGGCAGTTGCGGATCGCCGTCCATGATCCGCTGGACGATTTCCTTCATGCCGGCGCCGCCGATCACCCACATCTCGTCCTCGCGACCGGCCTGTGCAATGGCTTCCAGAACGCCGGTGGCCATGTCGTCGTCGGCTGCCCAGACGGCGTCGATTTCCGGATACTTGGCGAGGTAGTCCTGCATCACGTTGAAGGCGTCGTCGCGGTTCCAGTTGCCGTGCTGCATGTCCAGCACTTCGATCCCCGACCCTTCGATCGCCGCCTGGAAGGCTTCGACCCGCTCATTGTCGAGCGTCGTCGGTATTCCGCGCAGGACGACGATCTTCTGTCCGGATTCCAGATTGTCGGCGAAGTACTGACCGGCAACGCGACCGAAAGCGGCGTTGTCACCCGCGACGTACAGATCCTCGATCCCCTCTTCGGACAGGCCGCGATCAACGACGACGACGAACTTGCCCGCATCCTTCACCGATTTCACTGGCGCGGTCAGCGGCTCCGACTCGAAGGGCAGGACCACCAGCGCGTCGATGTTGCGGGTCGCCATCATGTCTTCGATATCGCTGACCATCTTGGCGGAATCCCCCGCCGTCGCCAGCACGAAGGACAGGTTCGGATAGGTCTCGCCCAACCGATCGATGGTGTTCTGCGCGTGCCAGTTCAGCCCGCCCATGAAGCCGTGGGTGGCCGAGGGAATGGCGACGCCGATCGTCTTGGCCTCGCCCTCGGTCTGCGCGAGCGCCGCGCCGGTGCCCGCGACGGGCAGCACGGCAGCGGCCAGTGGCAGGCTCAGAATCTGTCTGCGTTTCATGGAAGTTCCTCCCTTGGTTTAACGGTTGTCCGTGGCACGCTTTTCGCGTTGCAAGACCACGGCCAGCACGATGATGACGCCTTGGATCGCCCCGTTCAGATAAGGGCTGACCAGATCCGCCAGATTGAGAATGTTGTCGATCATCGACAGGATCAGCACGCCGACGACGGTTCCCCAGACGCGCCCCGTGCCGCCCTTCAGCATCGTCCCGCCGATAATGACGGCGGCGATCGCCTCAAGCTCCCACAGCACTCCGGTCGAGCCAGAAGCCGAGCCAAGGCGCGGGACGTAGAGGATCGTCGCAAGCCCCACGAGGCCGCCCAGCAGCACGTAGCTCGCCAGCCGGACGCCTTCGACATCGACCGCCGAATAACGCGCCACGCGGTCGTTCGAACCGATCGCCTCGACATGGCGTCCGAAGCGGGTGTGACGCATCATCCACTCACCGAGGATCGCGACGATGGCGAAGGTGATGATCGGCCAGGTGATCCAACCGATCCCCGAGAAATAAACCGGACGGTAGAGCGTGCGAAGCCCGGAATCGAGGCTCAGGGTGCCGCCATCCGACAGCCAAGTCACGAGCGAGCGGTAGATGCCCATCGTGCCCAGAGTCACGATGAACGGCTCGATCCGCGCGCGCGTGATCAGCGCACCGTTGAACAGCCCGGCCGCCAGACCGCCGGCCATGGCGACCATCATGCCGATGATGATCGTGCCCCAGTTCACGCCGGTGATCGGGACCAGCGCATTCATCGCCATGATGGTGATGCCCGCGATGAAAGCCGCCATCGATCCGACCGACAGGTCGAGCCCGCCCTGGGTGATGACGAAGGTCATGCCGACTGCGATCAGGCCGATGAAGGCCGACCGCGCCAGCACGTTCGACAGGTTCGCAGGCGCCAGAAATGCCGGGTTCAGCAGCGCGCCGATGATGATCAGCGCGATCAGGGCGATCAGCGGTCCCAGCAGGTGAAAGTCGATGCGCCTCATGCAGGCTCCCTGTTCTTGTGTTCGGCGTCGTGATGGTCGGCGCCGACACCCATGGCGAGACGCACGATCCCTTCCTCTGTGATCACGTCGCCCTCGACCTCGCCCGCGATCCGACCTTGCCGCATCACCAGCACACGGTCGGCAAGGCCGATCACCTCGGGCAGTTCGGACGAGATGACGATGATCCCGTGACCCTCGGCGGCGAGCCTGCGGATGAAGGCGTAGATCTGGCGCTTGGTGCCGACGTCGATCCCGCGCGTCGGCTCGTCGATCAGCACGATCTGTGGTTCGGTCAGCATGGTCTTGGCCAGCAGAAGCTTCTGCTGATTGCCGCCGGACAGCGCGCCCGCCGGCATATCGGGCGAAGCGGCGCGGATGTCGAATTCGCGCGTCGCATCATCCATCGCGCGCGCTTCCGCCGCACGGTCGATGCGGAAGCCGAACCGATCCAGCGCGGCCAGCGTCAGGTTTTCGGTCAGCGGCTTGGTCAGCAGCAAACCCGCTTCCTTGCGGTCTTCGGTCAGATAGGCGATCCCCGCCCTGCCCGCCGCACGGACATCGGCCAGCGGCACGGCCTCGCCCGAGACAGTCATCCGTCCGGTCGAGCCGGGCCGCAGCCCGGCGATCGCTTCGGCCAATTCTGTCCGGCCGGCCCCGACCAAGCCCGCGATCCCCAGAACCTCGCCCCGGTGCAGTGTCAGCGATGCGTCATCGACGGCGCCGGGAACCGACAGGTCCTGAACCTCAAGAAGCACATTGCCGGTCAGAGTATCCTTCGGCGGGAAAAAATCCGTCAGTTCCCGTCCGACCATCGCAGTGGCCATCTGATCCTCGGTCATCTCGCCACGGGTTGCGCGGGACACCACCGATCCATCGCGCAAGACCGTGATGCGATCGGCCAGCCGCGCGACCTCGTCCAGACGATGCGAGCAGAACATCAACGCGACGCCTTCGGCCCGCAGACGGTCAACCTGCGCATAGAGCGCGTCAACTTCACGATGGGTCAGCGCGGCAGAGGGTTCGTCCATGATCAGCACGCGTGCATTGCGTGACAGCGCCTTCGCGATCTCGACCATCTGCCGGTCCGGAACCGACAGGTCGCGGATACGAGCGCGTGGATCAATCCGGGTGTCGAGTTCTTCCAGCAAGTCGCCTGCGGCGCGTCGCATCGCGGCATGATCCAGACGCCAGCCGCGGGTCATTTCACGGCCGAGGAAGATGTTGTCGGCGACCGTCAGATCAGGGGCAAGATTGAATTCCTGATGGATTACGACGACGCCGCGCGCCTCTGCCTCTGGCCCGCTTGAGAACGCAGCGGGCGAGCCATCCAGCAACACCTGACCTTCAGTTGGTGCCAGATAGCCGCCAAGGATCTTCATGATGGTCGACTTGCCGGCGCCATTCTCACCGATCAGCGCGTGAACTTCGCCCGCGCGCAGGCCAAGATCGATGCCATGCAGCACCTCGACCGGGCCGAAGCACCGGGTCACGCCCGACAATTCAAGAACAGTCTCCATCCTCTCCCGCGAGCGGCCTCCCCGGCGCATGAACGCATGGACTGTAATCGTTTTCAAGAATGATTTCGCGGGGCGATCCGGCTGGCGCGCAGGATCATTGATTCGCGATCGATCACCTGCAAGACTGGCATCAGTTTGCGGGGCCGCGCGCGTGTACGAGTCGCATTTCGGTCTGGGCACCCGGCCTTTCGCGCTCCAGCCGGACCCGGCGTTCATCTATTGGAGCGATCAGCATCGTCTCGCGGCAGAATTTCTGGCGCGCGGTGCGGCGACGTCACGGGGTGACGTAGTTGTCCTGTCCGGCGCCGTCGGCGCGGGCAAGACCACCCTGATCATGGAATTCCTGCGCGATCCGCCCCCTGCGACAGAAATCGTGCTTGTCCGCAACATGCCGCCCCATGTCACCGATGCGCTTCCCTGGATCACCGCCGCCGCCGGGTTGCTCGGCGGTAGCGATCCCGAACCTGCAGACGGCCTGCTGGACTGGGTGTACCGGACCGTCACGGCGGGCCGCAGGATCACAATCATCATCGACGAGGCGCAGAACCTTCAATCGGAGGCGTTGTCCAGCATCCTGCCGATCCTCGGGCGCGATGCATCAAAAGCCGCCGACGTGCTGCTTGTACTGGTCGGACAACCGGAACTGCCCGTTCTGCTGCGACGCCCTGAGAACGCGGCGCTCGCGCGTCGCGTCGCGGATTCGATCCGTCTCGACCGGATGCGTTCTCGCGACACGCACGCCTACATCCGACACCGGCTGAAACTGGCGGGCGCCTCGACCGAAATCTTTACCGATGACGCGAAGGAAATGATCCACCGCAGCGCCGACGGAGTTCCGCGCATGGTCAACCTGATCGCAGAGCAACTTCTTGTCGGTGCTTATGCCGATGACCTTCATGCGATTGATCTGGCAGCCGCCGCCGAGATCCTCGGCGAAAGCCAGGTGCCTGCACTGTCGGAAATTCCCGTTGCGGCGATCCATCGCGATCTGAGCCTTAACCCCGAGGTCACAGCGCCGGCCGAGGGTTCGGGTCCCACCGATGCTGGATCGGTGGATGCTTTGGACATAGCAGCCGATGAACCTGCGAGGCAGGACACAGCCGGTGATGCCCAGCTGATTGAAACTTCTCCCTGGCCTGTCCCGGTTCCGGAGCGAGCGAGCGTCGATGCCTACCCTGTCGAGGACAATCGATCAGACGCGGGTGGCTTCGCCGACGCACCGGCACCGTTCACGTCGGCTCCGAAGGCCGAAAACGCCGTCAGTCGCGAAGGCGGTCGAGCCGCACCGTACCCGACCCCGCGATCTGCAAGAACAGCGGGGCAAGGCTCTATTGCCGGTCTGACCCTGCTGGCGGCGTGTTTGGCAGGTGTGTTCATGGTTGTTCGTTCGCACAACGGGGGCGAATCCACGATGGTGGCCACTTCGCCCGCTGCGCCAACTGACACATTGCAGAAGCCGACGCCTGAACCCGTCCCGTCACACAGGCCGGCGGCGCAACCGTCCCCTGATGACGCAGCACGTTCTGAAGCATCGCGTATGGCCGCGACCAGCCCGGTCGATCTGCGCGCGGCCTTGGATCTCGCAGACAGTTCGCCTGCCGCGGCAGCGATTGTGCTGGCAAGGGCTGCGGTCTCGGGATCGGATCGCGCGGCCTATTATCTCGGTCAATTGCACGAAACCGGTGATGGCGTGGCATTGGACCCGGCGCTTGCAGCTGCGTGGTATCGGCGGGCGGCGCGCAGCATTCCCGAAGCACAGTCTCATCTCGCCTCGGACGACGGCGCTGGATTCGCCATCCCGATCGTCGCGCCCCAATCCCAGCTTGCTGTCCTCGCGCCAGACGCCAGCCTCGACCTCGTCTGGGACGGATCGGGGGCGGCCCGCGAATACAGGGTCGAAATCGCGGATCAGGCGCAGGATGTCTTGCAGGCCAGTCAGGTCGCCATCCCCGCCGCCAAAGTGGATCTGCCAGCGGGATCCGCGCTATGGCGGGTGATTTCCATCGGTGCCAGCGGTGACGAGGTCAGCGGTCATTGGCAGACGATCCCAGAGAGCTGACTGCCGTGCCTACGACGTCAGCGCGACACCCAGATCTCGATCAACCCGGACACCGTGTCGTAATGGGCAAAGGAATAAACGCTCGCCTGCGCGCCGGCATCGGCCATCCGTGACTGGACTTGGCTGGCGAGAGCGGCATCTCGCGAATCGAAAAAGCGGATCTGACGGTCGGCGGGTGTCTGGCGCACCGCTTTCAGCTCGACCTGTCCATACCCCGCGCTGCGCAGGGAGTTACTGACCTCCTGCGCCACTGCCTGCCCGGTCGCCCCGGCGTAATGGATGACAACGCGTGCAGTCGCCGGCGTCGCGCCCGACCCATCCACAGCAACATCGTCTTGGGGTTCCTCGGCATCTTCTGTTCCGGCCGCTGCAACGTCGTTCGGACGGGAGGCAGGGATTGCCGACGTCGTCACGGACGATTGGTCAGGCTCCGGTGACGGGGGGACCGGGTCGGCCTGCGTAGCTTCACGTCCGGCAGCCTCGCGCTCTGCTTCGGCGGCGACCAGTTTGCGACGCAGATCTTCTGTCGCTTCGGCTGAGGCGACACGCTCGGAAGACAGAGCCATCTCACTTTCGGTCCGCGCTTGCTCTGCTGCATCGAGCCGCTGTCGCGCCGAAGCCAGCTCGCTGCGAAGCCTTTCAAGCGTCGCTTCCGCGTTGTTGGCCTGTTCGAGGGCGGCATCGCGCTCGGTTTCAATAGCAGCGATCTGGTTGCGCGCTTGCTCTGCGGCGGCCTGTTGCGTTTCAAGATCATCGACCGTCAATTCCAGCGCTACCATCCGCTGGTTCGCGGCATCGCGTTCAGCCTCGGCGTCCTTGGCTCGCGTTTCGGCGGCGGACGCGCGTTCTGTCGCTTCGGTTACATCCGCTTCCAGACCTGCAATCCGCTCCTGCACCGTCTCGCGGTCCGCTTCATAGTCTTCAGCACGGGCCTCGGCTGCAGAGGCTCTGTCCTGCGCGGCGGCGACGTCGGCTTCCAAGCCTGTCATGCGTTCTCGCACTTCCTCAGCTTCAGCCTCAACCTCTGTGGCACGGCTCTCGGCCCTTGCCGCCCTTTCCTGCGCAGCACTTGCATCAGCTTCGAGGATCGACGCGCGTTCCTGCGCCGCCTCTCTGGCCGCGAGCGCTGCGTCCCGGGCTTCGATTGTCTCTGCCAAAGCGCCTGAATCGTCGCTCGCTGTCTTTGCCGCTTCCTCGAGTTCCAAAACCCGAGCCAGTGCGGGGTCTCTTTCGGACGCGACTGAAACCATACGAGCCGACTCGCGGTCGTTGACCTCGTCGCGCTCCGTGGCTGCAATCTCGGCTGCTGCTTTGGCGGTATCGCGTTCGACGATCAGTGCCGAGACCCGTTGTCTGGCTGCGAGCAGGTCTGACTGCAGACGATCGGCGTCCTTGGCAGCCGCCTCCAACGCCGCAATCTTCGTCAGCGCGGCGTCACGCTCCGCGATCGCATTCGCGAGCTCGGCTTCGACCTCAGCGGCCTGATCTATCGCAGCTTCACGCTCCGCCAATTTGCCTTGGGCGTCCGCGACCTGCTGCTTCAGTTTCTGCGACTCAGCGACGACGCGATCACGATCTGCTTCGGCCTTGGACAACTTCTGCTCGGCTGCGCTAGCTGCGCCCTTGGCAGCGTCGACCTGTTGCCGCAGATCGGCCGCCTGCTGAACCGCCTGATCACGCTCGAACGCGGCGGAGTTTGCGCGAGCCTCGGCTTCGCCAGCACGCGCCTCTGCAGCTTGCGGTGCTGTGGTCTGATCGTCCTGTTTCTGGGCTTCAGCGTCACGCAAGGCGTCACGCTGCTTCTCCAGAGTGTCGATTTCCGCCTGAAGATCCGCAATGACGCGGCGCAGTGACCGCGCGCGGTCGATGCCGGCCTCAATCTCGGACGCCTCGATCGCAAGGGAAGGGTCATTCACATCGACACCCTGCGCAAAGACAAAACCGTTTTGCATCAGCGACAGCGCTGCGATCTGAACCCACACGATGGACGGCTTTAAACTCGACATGGTTCATCATGCTGCCTTGACCGGCAACCTGTCGAGAAATCGCGAAATCACTCGCCGATGGGTTGAAGCGATCGGCAATTCTCCGCCGATCGGCTTTGCTTAGGTCAGATACGGTACGCCGAAAACATACGCGGCGAGCGCAAGAAGCAACGTTACGACGACATGGATGACATCGCTGCGGATCGAGATTTCCGGAAGGGCGCGTTTCACACTTCGCAAAAGGATCGGCGTACCGGCCAAAGGGATCAAGGCGATGACGAGCAACGTCGCCTCGAGACCCAACCAGCGATAGGTCAATGGCACCGTGATCGGCATCAAGATCGCACCAACGACAATAGATGCGGCGAGGCCTCGGCTATGGCCGGTTGCCAAAAGAACAGAGTTTAGGATCGCTTGACGCCTCGTCAAAATTCTAAACCCTAGAAAGCCTATCATCGCAGAAGCGGCTGCATATTCCGGCTCATAGAGGAGTTGAATGATAACCGGACCAAGAATAAGCAGCCCCAGAAACCCAGCGACGGTGAACCCGTCAGTGAGAAGCCGAACTTTTGCCAAGACACCCCTCAACCCCGCGCGGTTGCTGCGAAGGGTTTCTGACAAGACGGGCATTCCGATCCGATCTGTGACCTGAGAGATGAAGATGTCTCCCGTTTGAACCCAGATCAAGGCAATTACATAGAAACCGAAGGTAGTTTTGTCGAGCAGCGCACCCACAAGCAACTTATCGCCTTGGTTGACGATAAAACCAGCGATCGAGGAGCCGATCAGCCATCGGCCGAAGGTCCACAGTTCTCCGGTAATTTCTTTATCCCAATGCCAGCGCATGGGAACGTCGCGATACGTAAGGTGAGTGAGGATCATTCCGACAAATGAGCCGAATACGAGTCCGAACAGAAGGACCCAAACTGTAGGGTGGAATTGCGCCAGGATGATCATCACGGTTAACGTGATGAACTGGCTCCCGATTTCAATAAGGGTTACTTTACCAATCTGCAGCTGTCGCGCTGCAAGAAACATCGCTGTCGACTGCATGCCACGAAACAGAACTACCAGAGTCGAAACGGCCATGAGTGCAGGAAGATGCGGATCGCTGTAGACGCTATCCGGCGCGCTCAAACGTGGTCCGAACAGAAAAACTCCAAACGTTGCGATCAGCACTATTCCTGCCACCACGAAAGAACGGACGATCTGAACGCTCCAAGCTGTCCGGAGAAAGTCTAGGTCTGCCCCACGCTCCGACCGAACGACGCTCTGGCGGACGCCAATATCGGATGTCATTTCCGCCAGCACATGGATCGTGATGACGACAGCGATCAAGCCGAATGCCTCGGGCAGCAGAAGCCTCGTCATGATCAAGTTGCTGACGAGGCTCAGCGCGCGTGAGATCCCCAAACCGCCGAAAGACCAAAGTGCGGTCTCAATGCTTCGTGCACGCAGCGAGCCCGGCTCGCCGAGATAACGTCGGAGGATCGGTCTTTGTCTCATTTGTGGATAGTTCTCGCCGAGCCTCAGATCTCGCCGAGAGCTTTAGACCGGATTAGCCTGTTTTGTCGAGAAATCACGCGACGCCCTAACCTTTCACCGCATCTTCGATCACGTAGATACGGGCCGACGCGGGCGGCATTCCGCATACCTCGCCTCCGGTATCGGGACCGATCGAGAGGATGCCGTCACTGATTACATTAGGATCGATCTGACGGTCCTGCAAATCAGGTGCAGTGCCGTCGTAACCGTTGTCAGTCGGCGATCCGACGGTACGTATCATCCGGATAGTGCTGGCGTCATCGAAGGGAAGCGCGATCTCGACGGGCGCGCAGCCATCATCACTGACATCCGGATAGCCAGCCACCTTCCGCGAGATCGCGACGACAGTCGTTCGCTTGTCTTCGCGCAGCGCGTAGACCGCGATCTGAGGGGCGTCGCTCACTGGCTCACGCCGGGCCAAGCCAGGCAGATCGCGCGTTTCGACGGTATCCGTCGTGACCTCCAGCATCTCGCCCGCGATCGGCCCACCCAAAAGCGTGGTTAGCTGCCAGGAAGGGTAAGCTCCGCCACCCTTGTACCAGCGTGCATGAGAGCGCCAGTACTCCCCCTCACCGAAGGTAAAGAAGTTCTGCATGCTGAAGCCTTCGCGACGCTGGGCCAAAAAGCTGTCCAGTGTTGCCACGCCGGCCGCGGTCGACTTCATGACACGCTCCTGCTCGGTCTGCTGCTCTGGGGTGACGGTTTCACCGTTCAGGCCGTTCAGAGCATAACCAGGCCCGGCTTCGTACGTCCCGAAGTCCAGCGGATAGCCGCGTACATCGCCGATGTCCCGGGCTCCGGCGGCAAAGCGCGTGGCCGTCGGAATTTGAACCTGACTCACCTGGTTCAAGACTGCCGCGAGGCTGGCCTTGGACAGCGAAGGCGGGCCCTCGCCTTCGTCCCATCCACCGTTATAGGTCGCAATGGTCACGAGATCGGAAGCATCTGGTGCAACCGCCGCCGCCTGTTCGCCGTAATCGTTGACCGACCAGCCACCGATCACGAACGACACCTTGTCCTCCAGAGCGGAGGCCCCCCACCAGGGACTGCTGCGCAGAATGCCTACCACACGGTTCTGAAACAGACCGTAAACCTGCCCCGAGCCGACATCGCGGCCCGTCGCCTGATCCTTCATTGCGGGAAAGACCCAAGGCGCAAACAGCCCGTTCCAGGTCTCGTTTCCGATCTCGAAGTAAATTTTGTCGAACGCGTTGGTCCAGGGCGCCGCTCGGCCTTGGGCCACGCGCATCGCCGCCCAAGGCAATTCTGCCGCGTCGTCCTTGGTCGGATCGAAGGGTGCCGCAAGATACTCGATCAAACCGAGCCATTCGGCATCTGTCAGATGCGGCTCAACCTGCAGCCAAGGGGAGATCCCCGTCCGCTCTATCATCCGCAGCGTTTCTGGCAGTCCCGGGGAGGCATTGCCGAACCCGCCTGTCCCAAGTAAGTTTGCCAGGTCGTAAGTCTGCGTGCCAGTCTTGATGATTGCATGCGTCCGCAGCGCCGACAGGGTAACGCCGGCCAATCGGTCATAGTCTTCTGGTGGATAGTCGAGGAAGTCGGTATCGGCCCGATGGATGCGAAAGTCGTCCACGTCGATCGTCCCCGGTCCCTGAACGACCAGCTTGATTTCACCGGGCTCTTCACCCTCGAGCAATCGCGGCACCCGAAAGGTCGATACTGCCTCGGTCCAGTCGGTCCCATAATCGAGGATGATCGGTCTGATCTCGCGCGAGAGCGGACCGGTGACATCGACCCACGCCTGGCCCGGAACAATTCCGCGCAAACGTACCGAGACGGTATAGTCGGTGTCAGGGTGAAGGACCTCGTACCAGTCCTGATCTATTCCGGAATAGACGTAGGTTCCGATACGAATCTCGGCCCGGCGGTCGAACTCGACCTGCAGATAACTGCGCCCACCCCAACCCCGCGACGGGTCTTCAGGATGTCTGAGGATCGACCAATGAACGCCCTCCTGTTCGTTGGGCCAAGTTGACAATAACGGGTTACGGCCCCTCGCACCCTCGACAGCATTCCAGATCCGGTCCGAGATGAAGCTTTCCCGATCGAAGGTGTCGATAGTTTTTCGAACTATCAACAGGTCGCCTGCACGGATCGGATCGCCGACGCCTTCTGTCTGGATGCGAAACCCTTCCATTTGCGCCGGATCGACGTAACTCATGAAAAGCTGATAGCCTGTCGCACCCGGGCTCGCCGTCCAGGACAGTTCGACCCGCCCCGTCCCGTCGACGACCGCGTTCAGAGCCTCTGGCGGCGAGAGAGCCGGGTGAGATGTCGTGGTCGACGGGTCGGGCGCGCCGCCTTGACCAAGTCCCTCATTGAGATCACTCGCCTCCGCAGGACGTTCGAGACGCGCGGGAATATCGATGCGAGCTGGCGGCGAGAGTGAAGACGTTCGACCGTCAGCGTCAAACGCGCGCACCGCATACCAGCGCGGAACGCCCGGACGCTCATAATCTGCAATCTGCACTCTTGCACTGGTTCTCTCTGCGGGCGCGAATCGATCGCCGGGCAACGCCGGAATCCAGCCCGACAGATCGTAGCCGCCTTCGGCTATGCGACCCTCTCGAACCTGATGCAACTTGCCATCGCTCAGCCGCATGACGCTGATCTCTGCCCCGTCCAGCGCCCCGTCCCGCAGCGTGTCCCAGTAAGATATTTGTTGAAACGGCATGCGCGCTTCCCCTGGTGCATCCAGCGGCGCGTCCTCTGACACGATGAACCAGTTACGATAGACAGAGGGTTCGAAATTTCCGCCTGGCGTCAGGCGACCTCCCTCGCCGAACGCACCGATCGTCGCCGAAATGGGCGGCGCTGCTGGCGCAACGACGCGATCAGTCACCGTGAAGCGCGAAGTCGTTTCTGCGAAGGCAGCGGAGACTCCCGCTAGGAAAACCAGCACGCCGATCCAGCAGAACGTCACATTGTCTCGACCGACACCGAACCCAAAGACCATTGACCGAAAACTCATTCGGGACCTCTTGCATCGCAGATCGCGCGGCGACCCTATCATGAGCCGCAAGCCTTTGGCGCCCCGTCTCAGCCAAGAAGACGCGAATGTGACTGAACAGGCAGTATCCGGAAGAAAGCTGACGCGACAAATCGAGCGTTAGAGGCTAGAGAGAGGGTCGAAGCTGGATTCCGCGATGCCCGTAACACCCAACATCCTCGCCTATGTCGCCCTTCTCGGCTGGCCGATCGTGGCGATTGTGCTGTTTCGCCGTCTGCCGCTGCCAGTCGCACTGGTGTGGAGCATTCTGGCGCCCTACCTGATCCTTCCCGAGGGGCTCAGCGTCGATTTTCCGGTTCTGCCGGGATTTGACAAGCACAGCATTCCGTCATTGTGTGCACTCGTACTGGTCTTGGCGGCAGGACGTCGTGGGATAAAAGGCCGCGGCGACCGGCGGTTGGCCGAGGCACAGAATGAAAGCGGCCACCCCGATGGGAAGCGCCAGGTTCGTCGTGGGCGTTCGAGACCCTCAGTCTTTTTCACGTTCCTCACAGCGCTTGCCATTGCTGCACCGATCCCGACGAACCTGCTGAACGGCGATTTTCTTCTGATTGGCGGCCGGTTTATTCAAGGAACCGGCTTCAAGGACATGTACGGGGTCGTGATCCTGACGGCGCTGAGCGTGGTGCCTTTCCTTCTCGCCCGCCGCCATCTTGGGCGAGCAGAAGATCAGGTCATGCTGATGAAGGCACTCGTCGCCGCCTGCCTCGTCTACTCGCTTCTGATGCTGTTTGAGGTCAGGATGAGCCCGCAATTGCACCGGATTCTCTATGGCTATCATGCTCATTCATTCGCTCAACATGTTCGCGGCGGACATTATCGGCCTATGGTCTTTCTGGAGCACGGACTGAGAGTCGGAATCTTTGTCGCCATGGCGGCTCTATCCTGCGCGACGATGTGGCGTATTGCGCAGAAGGCTCGGGCAAAAGGTCATGGCACCCGCTCGGCAGGGACCGAACGCGGAGCCGACACCGTGCAATCGAGACCGTCGCGGGTCCGCAGGCACGAGACGCAAACCTCCGAGCGTCCGCCATCATATTGGGCGCTTCGCCTCACGTGGCTAACAGCCGTCCTCGTTCTCAGCCGCAATCTCGGCGCAACCATGATCCTCGTTCTGCTGCTTCCAGCGGTTCTGCTGCTGGGGGTCCGGCTGCAGATCATGATCGCCGCCGTCTTCGCAGCCTTGATCCTCATCTATCCGATGGCCCGGGGCTCGGGAATCGTCCCGACCGACCGGATCCTGAGTTTCGCCGCGTCGATCGACGAGGATCGGGGTCGCTCGCTTGAATTCCGCTTGATGAACGAGGACATGCTGCTGGCACGTGCCAACGAGAAGCCGCTTTTCGGCTGGTCGGGGTGGGGACGAAGCCGCGTTTATGATCCGGAGACTGGTGACGACATCAGCACAACGGACGGCTCATGGGTCATTCTCATCGGCACAAGCGGGTGGGTCGGCTATCTTGCGACCTTCGGATTGCTGACAGCACCTGTCCTGATGATGTTTCGGCGGAGAAAGGTTGCAGATCAGGCGGCAGCGGGCCTGACACTCATTCTGACTGCAAACCTTCTGGATCTGGTTCCGAACTCAAGTCTCACGCCCATCACGTGGCTGATCGCGGGTTCGCTGGCCGGAAGGGTCGAGCAAATGGCGAACAAGCCGACGGAGACTGGCCGACGGCGCAACACGCAACCTTCCGTTTCCCGGTCTCAAGCGCCAGAAACGCCGCCAAGCCCTGCATTCGCAAGAAACTCAGCCCGCAGGGTGTGACGACGCTTCTGCCTGTTCTGGCCGCAGCGTCCTCGGCAATTGACCTGCGATGCTGCCACTGAAAAGCGTGCCTAGCCACTTAGCCTCGGTGGCTTGATGGAAATCGCGCGCGACCTTGGCGCGACCCGCCTGCCCCAGTCGCGCTCGCATTTCAGTGTCGGCCAGAAGCGCCGACAGCGCCTCGACCAAGGCATCCAGGTCGCCGGGTGGAACGAGAATGCCCGAGACGCCATCCTCGACCAGTTCCGGAATACCCGCGATACGCGTCGTAACGACCGGAAGCCCCGTTGCCATCGCTTCCATCAAAACGACCGGCACACCCTCGGCAAAGCTCGGCAGGGCCAACATCGCTGCAGCGGACAAGCGAGCGGCGACCTGATCCTGATCTAGATAGCCGGTAAATTCGACCGCGCCTTGCAAACCTGCTGCGCGCGCCTGCGCTTCAAGTGCCGGCCGCTCCGGTCCATCGCCAATCATGACCAGGCGTGCATCGGGATGATCCGCGCGTAATCTTTCCAACGCGGCAATCATCAGCGGAGCACCCTTCACCCCGGCCATCCGACCGATGAACACGATCTCCAGAGGGTTAGCCCCTTCGACGCTCACCTTGCGATACCGCTCTGGCTCGATCCCGCAATGAACGATCCGCATCCGGTCCCAGTGAGATGGATCCGAAAACAGCATCCCCTGCGAGCGGGCGAAGTGACTGATAAAGACAGAGAACGCGGCGCGGGCGATTTTCTCGTCAAGGCGCCAGCGATGCGGCTCGTAGAGTTCTGTGGGGCCGTGAAGCGTAAAGCTGAATGGCACACCGCTCATGTGCGATGCGAGCATCGCAACAGAACAGCTTGAGTCGACAAAATGATTATGCAGATGCGATGCACCTTGCCGACGAAGCTCTGCCGCCAATACTCCTGCTTCCAGAAAGTAGAAAAGCTGCCACAGCGCGGCCTTCAACCCAGGCGATCGCGTGCGCCAAGCCAGGGCCAGCGCGCCAAACCATCGCCGCGGCGAGTACCGCAGTCCGTCAAGATGCGCGCGGATCAGTCGCAATGGCTTCTTGGCGTTGGCAAGTACGTAGAATGTGTCCGCGCGCGCCTGACGTTCGGCCGCGCCCTTGATCTCGGCTTCGGCAGGGGTCCGGATCGAGCAAGTCCGGATATCCATTCCGAGCGCGCGCAAGGCCGTAACCTCACGCAGAATGAAGGTATGAGAGACCTTGGGATAATCACCGGTCAGATAGACGATGACCGGACTTCCAGATTGGTCGGAATTGTTCATCGTCCTCGGCTCCATGTCGCATCTTGCTGTCGAAGCCGGGTGGCTGATCCAATCCCGACATAGATGGCAAGACCCACCGGATCGCTCAGCGCAAGCCGGGACAGCAAGCCCGCGCCGACGCGGCTCTTGCCCTCATTCGCCATCAAGTGAGGATAAAGAGACTCAATCTGCGCAACACCCGCATCCTGTCTCCGGCGGACTCGGATCAGACGCCGGCCGCCCTCGACCATCGGCCAGTGGTAGCGCGCGGGCACCTCGATCCGCTCTGACGGCGCGAAATTCAGCCGCACGAACGTATCGTCGGAAATGATGTCGGGAAAAGCAGCCCACCGCGCGCGCCCGGCGGCATTGACGGCGAAGAGCCCCGCGCCCACAGCACCACCGGTCACGAAGGGAAGACGGGTCCAGATCGCAGCATAGCGACGTGTGACGAAGCTGGCAGGCGGTCGAACGACCAGCGTACCGGTCGCATAGCACGGCTCGTCGGTCGAAAGGGCAGCGGCCAACTGTCCGATCAGCGCAGGATCGCAAAGAACATCCGCATCCAGATAGACGCGCGGTGCGGACGGATCAGCAGCTTCCTCCGACCGGTTGAGCGCATTGACCTTGCCACCCTCGGCGATATCCAAGACCTGCAGCAACCAACCGCGGCTTGCAAAATCGGCTTGGAAGACCTTGGCCCGGGCCGCTGTCCGATCACTGCAACCATTGGCGGCTACGATGACGTGGACGGGGCTCAGGTCGGTATCCTGCTCCAGCAGTGCGCGCAGGCAGTCACCGATATAGGCTTCCTCGTTGCTCGCGGGTATGATGACGGTGAGGATCGAGGTTCCTGCGGGCGATGGATGCGCCATGTGAGTTCCTTGAACGGTTCGGACGGCGCGCCAACGCGCGATGGCCGCTGTTGTATAGGAAAATTCGGTTCGGTGTCGCAAGCGGCCACACGCCTTGCGGTTGTCTTGCCGACACTTGGCTGTAGAATTGCGGCGCAGCACAGACAGCTTTGGCCCCATGCATCCTTCGACCGATCTCGTGACCCATGCCGACCGTGACCGGCTTCTTTCGGATGTCGAGGCGCATCTGCGCGAGGGGCGCGGCTTCACGCTTGCGACGCTGAATCTGGACCATCTGGTGAAGCTGCGTCGGGATCCGGCCTTTCACGATGCCTATCGGGCGCACAGCCATGTGGTCGCTGACGGCAATCCGGTGGTCTGGCTGTCGCGGCTGGCCGGACGGCGTGTCGAACTGGTTCCAGGCTCTGAATTGATCCAGCCGCTGGCCGCGCTGGCAGCGCAGACCGGCAGCCGGGTCGCGTTGCTGGGTTCGACCGAACCTGTACTGACACGGGCTGCAAACGCGCTGGCGAAGGCGCATCCGGGCCTGCAGGTGGTTTTATGCCACGCCCCGCCTTTCGGCTTCGATCCGACCGGCGCATCGGCCGAGGACGCGATCGCGGCGCTTCGCGCGGCAAATGTCGATCTGTGCTTTCTGGCGCTCGGCGCGCCCAAACAGGAAATCTTTGCGACCCACGCGGCCCCCGCCTTGCCCGGTTGCGGCTTCGTCTCGATCGGTGCGGGTCTGGACTTCATTGCAGGTGGACAGCGACGGGCGCCGAAATGGGTTCAGGCCGTCGCGATGGAGTGGTTCTGGCGGATGGCCGGCAACCCCCGTCGGCTTGCCCGCCGCTACGCCGCATGCTTCGCGATTCTGCCATCGCTCGGGCTTCAGGCGATCCGGTCACGTTCGCGCCAACCTGTCCAAAAAGACGGGTAAACCGCGCGTCATTATCATCGTTTTGTCTTTGCGCGGGCTGTCTTTTTTGACCGCGTCGCAGTATTGTCCGGCGATCACGAGTTTCAACCGGAACGATTCCATGACCTTCACTTCCGACACGCGCGGCGCCGGGTTGCTTGGCGATTGGCTTCGTCCCGGCCTGTTCTGGCTGGCGCTTGCGGTGGTCGCATCGGGCCTGTTCTTCTGGAACGGGATCGAGGCGCTTCTTGTCGCGTGGCAGTTGCCTGAATACAGCCACGGCCCGCTGATCCCGGTCCTGTCGCTGTTGCTGTTTCTGCGTCAGCTGAAAGAGGTGCCGGTCAATGACGGGCCGGTGCAGGACCGCTGGCCGGGCATCGCCGTCCTGCTGGTCGCATTGGCCTTCGGTGCACTCGGAAATCTGTCGGGGATCGACGATGTCGTTGCCTATTCGCTGATCCTTTGGGTCGGGGCGATCCTGCTGATCTCGTTCGGGTGGAACACGGGCAAGCACTTCTGGCCGCCTGTCCTGCATCTCGTCTACATGCTGCCGCTCCCGGGCGTGCTCTATTTCAAGATGTCGACCTGGCTTCAGGGTGTCTCGTCGGAACTCGGCGTCTTCTTCCTCCGTCTGATCGATGTTCCGGTCTTCCTCGAAGGCAACATCATCGACCTCGGCATCTACAAGCTTCATGTGGCCGAAGCGTGTTCGGGCCTGCGCTACCTCTTCCCGATCCTGTCCTTCAGCTACATCTTCGCGGTCCTCTACCGCGGGCCGATGTGGCACAAGGCGATCCTGTTGCTCGCCGCTGCCCCGATCACGGTGCTGATGAATTCGGTGCGGATCGCCTTCGCGGGCTGGATCGCGAACTACCTCGGTTTGGAATACCTGGAAGGGTTCAGCCACTTCTTTGAGGGCTGGGTGATCTTCATCATCTGCGTCCTACTGCTGTTCCTGCTGGCATGGATCCTGCTGAAGACACGGCGCGAGCAGATCAGCCTGCCCGACGCGCTGGACCTCGATGCATCGGGCCTCGGCACACAGGCCGCGCGGCTGCGCCTCGTTCGGGCGTCGCCCGCGATGATCACCGCAGCGCTGCTGATGGTGCTGGCGGCGACCGTCTATACGCTGCGTCCTGAGCCTGTCTCAACCATGCCCGAACGCAGCGCGTTGACCCTGTTCCCGACCCGGCTGGACGAATGGCGTTCGGACGGACCCAAATTCCTCGATCCCGAAATCGCGAAAGCTCTGGCGGCCGACGATTACATCTCGGCCGATTTTGTCAGTCCGCAGTATAACGCGCCGGTCGAGTTCTTTTCTGCCTTCTACCGTGACCAGACGCAGGGCGGTGTGCATTCCCCTGAAATCTGTCTGCCAAGCGCAGGTTGGGAAATCGCGCGGCTGGAACGTGTCGATATCGCGCCCGAGGTCGGTTTCAACCAGCCCTTCATGCTGAACCGTGCGGTCATCCAGAAGGGCGAACAGCGCATGCTGGCCTATTACTGGTTCGAACAGCACGGCCGCCGCACCGCCTGGGACTTCGCCGCGAAGCTGTGGCTGCTGTGGGACGGGCTGACGATCGGCCGCACGGACGGCGCGCTGGTGCGCATCATCACCCCGATCGAGCGTGGCGAAAGCGACGCGGACGCCGAAGCGCGGCTGCAGGACCTGTTCCTCAATTCGGTCGAGGTGCTCCCGCGCTTCGTTCCAGGAGCCTAGAGCTACGGCAAAGGCGCGCCAATTAGGCGCGCCTTGGCTGTTAACTCGTTTTCACCGTCCATGTGTCGATACCGCCGCAGTGCCGAACCGTCGTTCACCCTGACAGTGACCCACTGAAAGGATTGCGGGATTGGGTTCCAAGCTCATAGCCTAGAACTTGTCGTTCGACTTCCCGCTGTCGATGCGAAAGGCGACCAAGGTCCGTCCGACGCGATCAATTCCCGTAATAGTATTCCGCGTCGCGATCCTTGAAGCGGCACTTGTTCAGCACCACGCCAAGGACCGGCGTCTGCGCGGACAATTCACGTTCGCATTCGTCCAGCTCATCCATGCTGGTCTGACCGGCCGCGGCCACGATCAGCACACAATCAACCTTGCCGGCGAAGCTCAGCACGTCATCGCTGACCCGGAAAGGTGGCATGTCAAATAGCATGATCGAGGGCTGGTAAAGCGCCGCGATCTGGTCGATCGCACTGGCTGCCGTCGCCGATTGCAGCAATTCCGCTGAGTCGTCGACATGCTGACTGATCCCGATGGCGAGGTTGTCGCGCGCCCGCAGCAGGTGCTCGCCCGGCGCAGCCTCTCCCGCGATCACGCGAGACAGATCGCGCCCTGCCCCGGCACCGAGGATCCGGGCCATCGAAGGACGGCGCATATCCATTTCCAGAACCATCACCCGCGAGCCTTCCTGTCGGGCAAGCCCGAAACCGAGGTTCAGCGTGATCGTGCTTTTGCCGCAACCGGGTCCGGGCGAGGTAACTGCAAGCCGGGTCCAGCCGTTCTGCTGCATCCGTTGCAAAACACGGGTCCGCAGCCGGTCGAATTCCATTGCCTCGGCATTCCGGCCCATCGTTGACACGATGCGGTTGTCGATCAGCAGTTGCTCACTGACCTGGATCTCGCGCAAGGCCGCCCAGGCCTGATCGGCGTCGCTGGGATGTGCGGTGGCGTCGGCCTGTTGCGTGACGCCTTCCTGCGCCGTCACCCCTGCGATCGCGGATGGCGACGCAGGACGCGGCAGATCGCCACGCGCTTCGCGCGCCGCCCTTGCCTTCGCGATCGCGGCCTGAAGACGTTCCATGGGCTATCCTCTCATCGCTGCCATATCGACCGGCAGCATCGCGATCCGGCCAAGTTCCAGCCTGTCGATGACCTTTTCCCAGATCAGGTCGAGCGGCAGGTAGAATTCGTTGATCGCCCACAACGAGATCGGAATGCCCACCACGGCAATCAGCGCTGCGCCGACGATCAAGGCGCGGCGGCGCCTGATCTCGGACCTTGTGCGAATATAGGGCAGCGTCGCCAGCGGCGCGATGTCGAGCCGACTGACGATCTCGACCGGACGCCGGATCGTGTTGTTCAGCAATTCCAGCAGCACGATCAGACCCAGTCCGGCCAGAATCCCGCCGCCCGCGCCCGCGACCATCAGCTTCGGACGATTGGGGCTGCTGGGTTCGCGCGGTGGCACGGCCTGTTCGATGATCGAGATTCGCTCACCCTTGGCCAGCGACTCGATCAGATCGCCCGTCTCGGCGCGGCCGCGGCTTTGAACGGCAGTGTCGTACTGGCGCTGTACGCTTTCGAAATCACGCTGCAGCGTCTCCAGTGCGATCGCGTTCGACGGCGTCGCATCGATCGTCGTGCGCAATTCGGTCTGCTGCTTTCCGATGCGCTCGACGTCGTCAACGATATCGGCCAGCTGGGCATCGATCTCGGCCATCTGAATTTCATAGGGCGTAGTCGGTGTCGCGTCGCCTTCTGCGATCGCCTGATCCTCTTGCGTCGCCACGATCTCTTCCAGCGCATCGATCCGATCACGCATGACGCGCAGTCGCGGGTTGTCGATGTCGAGACCACCGCCGGATGAGGCATAGCGCTCTTTCAGACGCAGAAGCTCGCGTCCCTCGGCGGTCGCGGGCTCTTCATCCTCGCCCAGCGTGCCGGTCGCCTCGTACATCGCTTGGAACGACCTCTTGCGGTCCTGCAAGGTCTGCTGCTCGCGCTTCAGCTGCAAAAGACGCTCTTCGCCAAGGGCATATTGTTCGCGACGAAATTCCAGACTGTCGGGAAGCGCAGCCTTGTTCTCTTCCTGGAACTGGACGATGCGCGCCCGCCGTGCGGACAATTCCTTGTCCAGCCGTTCGACCTCTTGCTGGAAGAAGTCGAGGGTCTGACCGGTGGCCCCGGTACGCATGCGGACGTTCTCGTCCAGAATCAGCGTCACCACCTCGTTGGCGACAGCCGAGGCCAGTTGCGGCGATGCCGCCGAAAATCCGATCTCGACGATCGTGGCCTGCCGGTCATCGCGACGCTGGCTGATGTTCGGGATGGTCATCGTGATCCGCTCGCGCAGGTCGCGCACGATCATGTCGGGGCGCAGCGCCTGTCCGGGCTGGGAAGGATCGCGCGGATAGATGTTCAGCCGGTTCGCCATCTCCAGCAGGTTCTCGCGCGAAAGAATGCGCTGCTGGATGATCTGCAAGCGCTCCAACGCCTGGGTATCGACGGTCGAGGACGCCAGCTCGTCGGGGATCTGTTCGGATTCGACGACCAGTCGTGCCGTTGCGTTGTATTTCGGCGGCAGGATCATCGCCAGCGTGATGCCGACCGCCGTGCCGAGCGCGGCCAGCAGAAGGAAATAGTGGATGCGCCGCATGAACAGCGACAGGTAGAAGCGAAGATCCTGGATCAATGTGTGGTACTCGTGCGCTTGTCGGGGTTCACGACCCGAAGAGGTTCGGCGCTCAGCCCGCCGCCGAAGAACACGCCGTCACCCAGCACGTCCTGAACGGTCGCGGCGGTGACAAGGCTGTCCTCGCTGGTGAAGGCGTAGACCAGCGACAGATCGCAGAGCTGGTTGACGAGGCGCGGCACGCCGCCTGTCGCCTCGTAGATCGCGCGGCAGGCACCGGGGCTGAACAGATCCTCGGTTCCACCGGCCAGCGCGACCCTGTGGCCGATATATTTCGCGACGACCTCTTCGGTCATCGCGGACAGGTGGAAGCCCGATGCGACACGCTGGGCGAACTGGGTCATGTCGGGCCGGCGCACGATTTCGCGCAGCTCTGGCTGACCGACGAGGATCAGCTGCAGAAGCTCATCCTTCCCCGAGTTGATGTTCGTGTACATGCGCAGCTCTTCCAGCGCGGCCCGGCCGAGGTTCTGGGCTTCGTCGAAGATCAGCACGACCCGCCGCCCTGCGGCGTATTCCTCCAGCAGGAAAGCCTCGAACTGGCTGAAGAGATCGATATAGGACTGGTCAGCCTCGGACGGCTGATCCAGCGCATGCAGCACCCAACGCAGCAACTCGTTCGGGTTGCCGTGCGCGTTCGAGATCAGACCGACGCGGACCTCTTCCCTGATCGAGCGCAGAAGATGTTGCAGCAACGTCGTCTTGCCCGCCCCGACCTCGCCCGTCAAAAGCGTGATCGGCGCACGAGTCATGATGCCGTATTCAAGGATCGCATAGGCGCGCTTGTGGGCCGGCCCCCAATACAGGAAGGCCGGGTCCGGGACGAGGTTGAACGGACGCTCGCGCAGACCGAAATGCTCGGTATAGATGTCGATGTCGCTACTCATCATGTCCAGCCATGCGCCGGGGGGAAAGAACTCGTGACGCTGAGATCGGGGCTTATCGCACCGATATCAAGAAATACGGAATATGACCTTTTAGCTAATAACGCCAAGCACAACACCGGACAAGAAAGAACAACTTTTGGTCAGCGCGACGCCATCGGGGATTGCGCGTCTGCAACGATCGCCGGCGCCACCTGCATCGCGGTGATGCAACTGCAGGATGGCTGGCGCCCTGCTCGATTCGCCTGATTTTCGGTCAAAAGCGTCCTATGGATAGGCCATCGCCTTCGTGACCCCACGTCGCTTCAATGCGGCGCAGATGACGACCCACGAAATTCCGTTCGAAGACGCTTCAAAATTTAACCATTTGTACAGGTTTGCCCCTGAAGGGTGAATTTTGATGTGACGCCGCGGGCGTGACGAGTTATGTATAAAACACTGTACGAGTTTTACCGAGTTTGACGACCATGTCCGTGATGTCTGTCACCAAGTTCCGCGTGGACGGTGCGCTGCCCGTTTCGTCCTTCCTCCGCCCCTCCCACTCCTTTGACCGCATCATCGAACGATCCCGCGACGCCGCACGGCATCGCGATGCGACGGTGCGTGCAGGTTACCCGTCGCGGTCGGTGGCTGCGGCGGTGGCGATCGCGGCGACCCCGGGACAGTTCGGACCTCACGACGACACGAGTGGCGCGGGCCTCTACCGCTCGGGCGCCAAACGTGCGCTCGACCTCGTTCTGCTCGTCCTCGCCTCGCCCTTCGTGGTACCGGTGATCCTGATCCTGGCGCTGATGGTCGTGGTGATGGACGGTGGCAAGCCGTTCTACACGCAGGAGCGTGTTGGCCAGAACGGACGCATCTACCGCATCTGGAAGCTTCGCAGCATGGTGCGCGACGCCGATGCGCGCCTGGCGGACTATCTCGACGCCAATCCCGACATGCGCGACCAGTGGGAAACCAAGCAGAAGCTGATCGACGATCCGCGCATCACGCGCCTTGGCCGCTTCCTGCGCAAATCCTCGATGGACGAACTGCCGCAGCTTCTGAACGTGCTGCGTGGCGACATGAGCCTGGTCGGCCCTCGTCCGATGATGCCGTCGCAGCAAAGCATGTATCAGGGCAGCGCCTATTACGCCCTGCGCCCCGGCATCACCGGCCTGTGGCAGGTCTCTGACCGCAACGAAAGCAGCTTCGCCGACCGGGCCCGCTTCGACAACATCTACAATCGCAGCCTGTCGCTGCGGACCGACGCGACGATCCTGCTGGCGACCGTCCGCGTCGTTCTGAACGGCACGGGCCACTGATCACCCAGTCCTGCGCAACGTGACGCGGCGCCAGCCGCGGATCACGTTCGCGCGGGTTTTAGCATGATTTGCCGTGACCCGGCAGCAGGCCTCCCGTATATTTTGCCTGCCCATTTGCAGGAGTTTCCATGAAGTTGCGTTTGATCCTCGCCGCCACCGTCATGCTTTCGCTGGCAGCCTGCGAAAGCTCGGGCGAAAAGGCCGAGCGCTACTTCCAGTCCGGCGTCGAACTGGCCGAGGCGGGCGACACCGACCGCGCCATCGTCGAACTGCGCAACGTCTTCACCTATGACGGCGAACATTACGAGGCGCGCAAGCTTCTGGCCGAACTGCTGGCAGAGCGCGGCGATGTGGGCGAGGCCTATTCGCAATATCTCCGGCTGGCCGAACAATATCCCGATGACGCCGCGACCCGCCGGACGCTGGCGACGATCGCCATCGACCAGGGACAGTGGGAGGAAGCGGAGCGTCACGGCAACGCCGCCCTTCAACTGGAACCCGACGCGCCGGAAGCGGCCGACATCCGCCTTGCCCTCGCTTATCGCAAGGCGGTGATCGACGAGGATGCAGCTGCCCAGGAACAGGCAGTCGCCGATGCGCAGGCGCGGATCGAGGCGGAACCCGAAAACGCGCTCGCGCGGCGCATCCTTGTCGCCGAGGCGATCGAATCCGACGAGCCCGAAGACGCGCTCGACGATCTTGATGCGCTCATCGCCACCGACCCCGACAATCTCGATTACGCGATGGTGAAACTCCGCATTCTGGGGGAGCGCGAGGATCGCAGCGAAGCACATGCCTACCTGCAGCAGCTTGCCGAGAAGTTTCCCGACAACAACGAAGTGCAGATGACGCTGGTCGGGCTGCAGATCTCGGAAGGTCAGCTTGACGAGGCCGAGGCCGTGCTGCGTCGTCTGGCCGGACCCGACGACGGTCCTGCAGAGCCGCACCTGACCGTCATCAAGTTCCTCGAACTCAACAAGGGCTTCGACGCGGCGCGCGACGAATCAGCGCGTCTGGCCGAAGCCAATCCCGAAAACGCCGCGAACCGGCAGCTCTACCAGTCGCTGCAGGCCTATTATGCCTTCAACCTTGGCGACCGGGAGAACTCGATCGCGATCATGGAGCAGACGCTGGAGGGCGCCGAGCCTTCGGACCAGACCAACCGTCTGCGTGCGATGCTGGCCGGGATGCGCCTGCAGATGGGTGAACGCGACACCGCAACCGCACTGGTCCAGGAGGTGCTGACCGCCGATCCGAATAACGTTCACGCGCTGCGGCTTCGGGCGCAGATGGAACTGGACGACGATCAGTCGACGCAGGCGATCAACACGCTGCGCCAGGCGCTGAGCCAGAACCCGCGCGATACCGAAACCATGCTGCTTCTGGCCGAAGCCTATTCGCGCGCGGGCAACCGTGAACTGACCGGCGAGACGCTGGCCTCTGCCGTGGACATCTCTGATCGCGGCGTGCCGGAATCGCTGCGCTACGCCGATTTCCTCGTGTCGCAGAACCGCAGCGCGGCGCGCAACGTCATCACTGATGCGCTGCAGCGCAACCCGCAGGATATCGAGCTTCTGATGCGTCAGGGTCAGATGGCGCTTGAGGATCAGACTTATCCGCAGGTGGAAGAGGTCATCGCCCGCCTGGAATCGATCGATGAGGATCCGCGCGCTGCAAACGCGGCGGAAACCCTGCGCGGTGCGATGATGCTGCGCCAAGGCCGGACAGACGAAGGTCTCTCAATCCTGGAAGAAAGCGCGTCGGGCGGCGGCGACGCTGCCGCGGTGCTCAGCGTCGTGCGCGCGCAAGTCGTCGCCGGTCGCACGGCGGAGGCACGGACCTATCTCGACAACCTGCTGGCCGAAGATCCGGAACGCCAAGACCTGCGCCTGATCGATGCCGGCCTGTCGCTGACCGAAGGCAATGCGGACCGGTCCGAGGAAATCCTGCGTGGACTGATCGCCGATCATCCCGACATGTTGCAGGCACAGGAGTTGCTGTACCGCCAACTGCTGCAAAGCGGTCGCCCGGATGAGGCCGCGGCCACACTGGACGCCGCGCTCACGGCGAACCCGGATGCGCGCAACCTGCTGCTTCTGCGCGCGACAGCGCAGGAACAGGCCGGCGACATCGACGCTGCGATCGAGGGCTACGAGGCGCTTTACCGCGCCAATACCGGTGACATCGTTGTCGCCAACAACCTAGCCAGCATGCTCGCGACGTGGCGCGACGATCCCGAAAGCCTGACGCGCGCCAGCGCCGTCGCCCAGCGTCTCAAGGATACGCGCGTGCCGGCCTTCCAGGACACTTATGGCTGGATTGCCTACCGCAACGGCAACGCTTCCGAAGCGCTGACCTACCTTCAGCCGGCGGCCGAAGGCCTGCCCAATGATCCGCTGGTCCAGTATCATCTGGGGATGGTTCAGGCGGAGCTTGGCCGGACGGAGCTGGCCCGCGAAAGCCTGACCCGCGCCCTGCAATTGGGCGAGGGACGTGACCTGCCCCAGATGGCCGATGCGCAGACCGCGCTGGCCGTGCTCGACGGTGGTACGCCGACCGATGGGGGCACGGCGGGTGACTCAGCGCCGGCGGCGGACGCAACGTCTGTGGAAGAATCGACCGAAGCGGGACAGGCAGAACCGGCAACCGCCACCTCCACTTCGGAGCAATCGGCACCGGCAACCGCCGAGACCGAACCGGCGGTAGAGCCGGCCGCTGGAAACTGAACCTGACTTTAGCAGACATTTTAGACATTTCTTCTTGGCTGAGAGATGCTCTGCGGTTATTTGTTAACGACCCGGGGCTAGCATGATCCAGACGCCTCGATGGGGACGGATGGATGATGGCAGCGATGTTGATCGGCGGGATTGTGGGCGGCGTGCTGATGGCGCTGGCCGTGATCCTTGCTGGCTTCGGTCCGCTTGCCGGCTTCCTTGGTTACGTGGTCGGTGGCAGCGCAACACTTCTGCTCATCGCCACTGCCGCAGCGCTGCGCCCGTTTCTGCGTCTTCGCTGAAGCCTACTGGTCGCCGCCGGACGCTTCCGCCGCAGATGGTATGCCTATTGCCGATCCCATGTTGCTTTCGCCATGATTGCTGACCGATAAGCGGCTGACCTGATCGGAGCAGCGGACGAATGCCCTTCACGCTCATCCACCGGCTCATGGCCCGCTTGCACGGCGGTGCGGCGTCCGTGGTGCCGCCACTGCCCCGCCCCGACCAGCCACTATGTCTGATCGGGGACATCCACGGCCGCAGCGACCTTCTGGACCTGATGCTGCAGCGGATCGCACAACAGCCCGGCGGCGAGGATGCGCACATCATCGCTCTCGGCGATCTGATCGACCGCGGCCCCGACAGCGCCGGCGTCATCTCACGGTTGATGGATGAACAGGCAACCAGACCCGCGCACGTGACCGTGCTGATGGGTAACCACGAGCGTCTGATGCTGGATTTCCTTGCCGATCCGGTCCGGAACCCGCGCTGGCTGCATTTCGGCGCGGCCGACACGATGCGCTCCTACGGGATCGAGCCCGCGACCGACCGCCCTGCCCTGGCCGCCGAGGTCCTGCGCAACGCGATGCCACAGAGCCACCGCGACTGGCTGACCAACCTGCCGCTCTATTGGGAAGGCGACGGGCTCGTCGCGGTCCACGCCGACGCTGATCCGTCCCGCCCGCTGTCGCGACAATCCGAGGACGTCCTGCTGTGGGGACGCGACGATTTCGGAAGGCGTCGACAGAATCCGCCCTGCTGGATCGCGCACGGCCATGTGATCCAGGAACAACCCTATGCGCTGTCGGGCCGCATCGCGCTGGATACCGGCGCATGGAAAACCGGCACGCTTAGCGCCGCGTGGCTGGACGCCGACGGGCTGCGATTCATTCAGGTCGGCGCGCCAGCCTGACCCTGCGCCGGAACGGGCTCTGCCTCGCCCAGCAGGATCATAAGCTCACGAACGAGGTCTGTCTGCCAACTGCCATGCTGCAGGGCAAATCGCTGGGCCCGGGCGGCCTCGAGACGGCCGAGTACGATCTGATGCTTGGCGAGCCTGAAACGCTGGCCGACCAGATAAGGGCACATCGTCAGAAGCTTGTTCAGCGCGTCGATCGCCGCCTCTAGGTCTTCGGCCTCCTCCGCCCGGCGCGCCTGATACAGCAACGCCAGCATGCGACCGCTGCCCGACAGCGAGGGCCAAGCGATGGGCAGCTCCGCATCGAGGTCAGCAAGCCCTCGTTCGTTCAGCCGCCCGGCCTCTGCAAGCAGCATGCGATCAACCGGGCCCTTCGCCTGAACGTCGTCCCTTGCAACATCGGCATCCGACGTCCGGCGTTTGAGCAAGGCCATATCAAACTGCCAGCGCGCATGCGGGTCGACGCGGTCGATGTCTAGATGAACAGACGGGGCCGTGCCGGCATCTTCGAGCGCGAGGGAATATCCGAACGCCTCGAAATCATCGGCGTACAGTCTTGCCACGATCTCCAGCGCCTCGTCATCGTAGAATTGGGCCAGTCGGCCCGACGCATCGGTGCCGTGGGTTGCCCTCACCTCGATCGGCAGATCCCAATCAAGCCAAGCGCAAAGATCGCCTGCGGTATCGGAAAAATTCTCGAGATACTGCACGCGGACGGGCGCGATCCGTCCTAAGTGGACGTTCTCCACCTGTGGTCGGTGATGCTGATCGACCACCTCGAGGTCCGGCTTTTCGCCCAGCAAGCGAAGAAACTCGACGAAGCTCGGCTGCGCATCCAGGGGCATCCGATGGCTGATCAGGAACTGAAATCTCAGGGCGTTGCGCCGGGCAATCTTGTCCAGATACGCAGAGAGGATCCGTGTGTAAGGGTTGCGGACGACGGTGAACACCTTGCTTGCCGGACCGATCGAATGAAGATCAGTGGACCAGATCGGCTGCCTGCCGTGGATTTCCTTGGAACCGGGACGAGCCTCATGATCCAGCCCGGCATCGCGACGAAGACCCTTGATCATCGCGGCACGGACGGTCGAACAGCCAGCCTTGGCGTTGCTGAGATAGGCAGTATCGCGGGCACCTGCATAGCAGACGCACTGAGCGATCATGAACGGATGGGGCGTACCGCGGATCATGGGACAGCTATACGGACCATCCCGATCCGGCGCAAGCCTTTAATCCTGAAGGTAGAAAGCCAATGCCAGCGTTTCAGCCGTCCATCCGCCGCACATAGGTCCAGGTCGGCACCCGCGCGTCGCGGGCGACGGACCAGGCCTCTGCGTCGCCCAGATAATCGAAGCCGCAATTCGTCAGGACCCGGGCAGAGCCGGGATTGTCCTGAAACGCCTCGGCAAACAGCGTGCGCGCGCCGTGCGGATTAGCCCGGATCAGCGCCTCGACCGCTTCGGTCGCGAAGCCCGTGTTCCAGAAGCCCGGTCCGATCCAGAACTCCAGTTCCGACTGCCCGCCGTCCATCCGTTTCAGCGAGACGAGCCCCAGCAGTTCGGCAAGATCATGTGCAGTCCCGTCGATCGCCCAGACATCGACGCCGCCGTCGCCCGCCATCGCGCGAGAGACCGCCGCCTCAGCGGCGCCCGGCGGCAAAGGATGGGGGATCGTTCGCGTGCCCTTGGCCACGCGCGCATCCGACGTGTAAAGCGCGATCAGCCCCGCATCGGATTCCCGTAATGGGCGCAGCACCAATCGCCCCGTCTCGATACGCGCAAGCGCCGGCTCACCCAGCGTCAGATCGTCCATTCCTCTCCCCTTCAACCCTCTGACAACGCGCTTGCCCCTCCCTCCCGCGCCCTGTCGGCGTGGGTGGCAAATGCGAAGGGGACCGGCCCGCGCCGATCCCCTGCTAACACGTCTGTGTTAAGATCGGCTTATTCGGCGGCTTCCAGCGCCTGCGGCATCACCGACACGAAGGTGCGGCCCTTGAGCCCCTTCTTGAAGGTCACCTGGCCGTCGGTCAGTGCGAACAACGTGTGGTCCGTCCCCATGCCGACATTGGTGCCCGGCCACCACTTGGTGCCGCGCTGGCGCACGATGATGTTGCCCGCGATGGCTTCCTGACCGCCGTACAGCTTGACGCCGAGACGACGACCGGCCGAGTCGCGACCGTTGCGGGACGAGCCGCCTGCTTTCTTGTGTGCCATGGCTTAGTCCTTCTTACCCTTGGCAAGCTCTTTCGCCTGCTTGATCCAGTCTTCACGGTCGATCCGGCCCGAGAAGGACAGCTGATCGTCCATGTATTCGATCTCTTTCTTCTTCCAGGCAGCGATCTGGTCGAAGTGGTAGACGCCGTTCTGGTGCAGCAGTTCTTCCAGCTTCGGCCCGACGCCCGAGATCAGTTTCAGGTCGTCAGCCCCACCCTCGCGCGGCGCGTCGAGCAGGTTTCCTGGGCGCGTGCCGACCGGCTTCGCGTCGCCTTCGGCAGGGGCTGCCTCGGCCTTGGCGGCCTTTTTCGGCGCTGCTTTCTTGGGCGCGGCATCGGTCTGCTCTGCCGCGTAGGCCGCACCGCCGGTGCGGGCGCCGATGGCTGCCTTCACGCCGGTCTTGTCACCGCCCTCACCCAGGACCTCGGTCACGCGCAGCAGCGTCATCTGCTGGCGGTGGCCCCGCGTGCGCTGGCTGGAATGTTTCCGCCGGCGCTTGACGTAGGTGATGACCTTGTCGGCCTTGATCTGGTCCAGCACTTCGGCCTGAACCGCCGCACCCGACACGAAGGGCGAACCCAGCGTCGAGCCGACCATCAGGATGTCGTTGAACTGCACCGTGTCGCCCGCGTTGGCCGCCAGCTTTTCCACGCGCAGAACGTCGCCCGCCTGCACCTTGTATTGTTTTCCGCCGGTCTTCAGAACCGCAAACATCGTCTTGTCCTTGTCTTGCCGCGCCCTTCGGCCCCTGCGTAAGCAGACGTTCATCGCCCCGGACAGCGCACCCGTGTGATCAGGGTGGTGTTGAAAATAACGCACCGGCCCAAGGCAGATGCCCGGCCGGTCGCGTGCATATGGCGGATTCGCAGCGTGAAGTCAAGCAAGCGACGCCCCTGACGCAGGCTGCAACCCGATCGCTTCGGAGTCGATCCTTTGTTGGTCGCGGGGAACTTGCCGTCCTCGCGCCGCATTTCCCCGTCGACCCGATCGGAGCGCAGAATGCAACGTTTTTCATGCCCGGCATGCCATGCCCGGGCCTATTTCCACAACCTTGGTTGCCCCAACGGCCACGCGATCTTCTACGATCCGCAGCAGGGCGCGATGGTCAACGATGCAACGCCTTGCGCCAATCGCGACCGCATCGCCTGCAACTGGAAGGCCGAAGAAGGGGAAACCTTCTGCCGGTCCTGCCGCATGTCAGAAGTCGTGCCCGTCCTGAACGTCGGCAACAATGTCGAGCTTCTGGACAGGGCCGAGCGTGCGAAACGTTGGGTTCTGGCCAATATCGCCAACTGGAACTGGTTCACCTCGGCCGATCCCGGCCCGCGTCCGCATTTCCTCATGCTGTCCGAAGAAACCGGCGGTCGTGCGGCGCAGATCATCATGGGTCACGACAAGGGCGAAATCACCATCAACGTGACCGAGGCGGATGAGTTGATCCGCTTGCAGCGCCGCCAGAAGCTGGGCGAACAATATCGCAGCATGGTCGGGCATTTTCGTCACGAATTGGCGCATTACTTCTTTGACCGTCTGTCGCCCGCCGATGGTTTTTTGGATGAGTTCCGCCGCATCTTCGGCGATGAGCGTGCCGATTACGGCGAGGCGCTTAAGGCGCATTACGCCAATCCGCGTGATCCAGGCGAAGACTACATCACCCCCTACGCGACCGCTCACCCGCACGAGGATTGGGCCGAAACGGTGGCCCACCTGCTGCATCTGGTCGATTTCACCGACAGCTTCGTCAGCGCCGGCCTGACCATGCCGGGCGTTCCCGAAAACTTCGCGCCGTATGAGGAAGACGACACCGCGCGCTTGCTCCTGATCGCGGGCGAGGTCGCGATCGCCGTCAACGATATCAACCGGGCGCTCGACAACGGTGATCTTTATCCGTTCACGCTGACCGTGCCGGTGCGCGAGAAGATCGGCTTCGCGCATGGCTGGATGAAGAACCACCTGTCGCGAGCGGCAAGCGCGCCGAAGCACGAAATGCCCCCCGATGCCGAGGCCGATGACAGCGCAAACCCTGCGGACGCGTGACGCGTCCGCAGGATCATCGGCTCAACTCTTATTCCAGAACCAGTGCAAAGCGCATCCAACGCTCGATCGTATCGATCGGGGCATCGCCAGGCAGACGCAGCGGGCTCTGTGTCGGCTCGAACCCGATCGATAGCGCGCTTTCGGGATCATCCAGCAGCACGCCAATGAAGGTGCTGGCCACGATCCAGCTTCCCAACTCGCCCAGTCGGTTTCCGCCCGCTGCTTCGGCCTCTGCCAGAACATAGAACCACAACGGCGTCCGCTCGTGCAGCCGAGCGCTGCTGCCCTGCAGGAAGGCGGTCACGTCGGGCCGGTTGTCCAGGATCGCGCCGACATCGGCGATCGGCTGGCTTTGAACCGCGCCGATGGACCGCAGATGGGCATGCAGCGCCTGCCCCGTCGGCAGCCTGAGGTTGAAGCCGCGACGCAGGTTCCGTTTGGGCAGGCTTTTCAGCATCGCGCGGATCTGATCGCTCAGCCCTTCCTCGTTGCCTTCATTGACCATCGTCTCCAGCGGCGGCGCGATATGGGTATCGATCTTGCGCGCCGCTCGCGCGGCGAGGCCGTCCGCGTGATTGCCATCCGCGGTGACGAAGCGCGACCAGTCGATGATCCAGTTGTCAGGCAACCTGTCGTTGCCGAAGATGTCCCCGCCGCCGGTAAAGCGGAACAGCAATTCAAAACTCGCTTGGTTCAGGATATTCCCGGGCCGGCCGAAATTGGCGTTATAATCGTAATTGTTGCGCACCATCGTGTGACCATAGCGATAGGCAGCGACCGAAAACTCCAGCGGCAGCGCATTGCCCAGGCCGCGCGCACCATTCCGCTCGGCATAAGCGCGGCGGAAGGCAAAGAAATGCTCGGCCCGATTATCGATCACACGCTGTACCACGGCAGGGTCGCAGATCGATTTCAGGAAACCCTCGACGATCAGCCATTGGTAATGCAGCGTGGTCAGCCGCTTCGCGGCGTCGAAATCCGCGATCCAGCCGGTATCGTTCGCCTCCAGAAAATCGATGACGCGATTGTGGAAGCGCAGGAAGCTCAGGTGAAACTGGGCGACGATCAGGTTCTCGTCGTTGCGCATGTCACCGATCAACGCGCGCTTCTTCAGCGTCGCCTCGAACTTGGCCTTCTTGTCAGCAGGCACCAGCCGCAGAAAGGCCTCCCGCACCTTCGCGGACACCTGGCCAAAACGCGGCAGATCGCGGTGCGGGTCAAGTCCGTCAGGCATCGGCCCGTCCGGTTGCGCGGTGCCGACCCGCATCTTGTTTTTGAGCGTCGGGTGACGCATCCCCGAAATGACCGTCGCGGTGTCGCGGGCCTGCTGCGGGGTCATGCCGCTGCCCAAGGCACGCCCGCCATAGACGCTGTCCAGATCGAACCGGGGTGTGCGCGCGTTCTTCAGCATCGCCTCGATATCGGCGTGGCTCGAACCGGGCGCGGCCGCGGTGATGTTGGACACGACCGAATCCCGGTCGGTGCGTGCGGTCAGCTCATGATCCAGAAACTGACCCCAATAGGTCAGGACCGCCGGCAGGGTCGAATCCGGTGTGACCGTCGGCCCGCCATCGCCGGGTGCAGGCACCATCAGCTCTGCCAGCTCATCCAACTGGCCCAGGACGTCGCTTGACAGATAGTTGTTCGGATCGCCCGAGGGCGGGAACAGGTAGCCGAAATCGGCCCGTTCGTCGGCCGCGATGTCGCCATCGGCTGGCGTCGATTCAAGCGCTCTGACATGTTCCAGCGCTCGGGCGTTCGGGGCACCCGCATCCCCACCGTGTGACTGGGTAACGATAGACATGGATCGGATCCTTGTTGAAATAAAAGAGGCCGCTTATTCAATCGAGATCCGATCAATATCGGCGACTCGATTTATTTATCACGGCAGCAATATAAATTTATTTTCTAAATCTGGTCAATTGAGAATGCGCCAATAAAAAACGCGGCAATAAATTGCCGCGTTTGATTATTAGGATATAGATCGCTCGTTCGGCGCTAGCCGCATTTGGAATGACCGCAGGACGGACAGGTCATGCATCCCTCGATCATCCGCATCCCGTATTGCCCGCAATTCGGACAGGCCGGACCCCGCGGGCGTTCGCCCACGGCCATCACCTCGGCCTGAGGGTCCGATTTCAGCCCCAGCCCCTCGCCGGCGAGGAAGCCCGTCGCGATCATGTGCCGCTCGATCACGCCGCCGATCGCGGCGAGGATCGAGGGCACGTACTTGCCCGCCATCCACGCCCCGCCGCGCGGATCGAACACCGCCTTCAGCTCCTCGACCACGAAGCTGACATCGCCGCCGCGCCGGAATACGGCCGAGATCATCCGCGTCAGCGCCACGGTCCAGGCGAAATGTTCCATGTTCTTCGAATTGATGAAGACCTCGAACGGGCGGCGGTGGCCGGCCTGCACGATGTCGTTCACGGTGATATAGATCGCGTGTTCGCTGCCCGGCCATTTCAGCTTGTAGGTGGCCCCGTCCAGCGCCGCCGGGCGGTCCAGCGGCTCGGTCAGGTAGACCACGTCGGCGCCGCGATCGGCCTCGGGCGCGTCCTCGGTCTTTTCGCTGATCGACAGGACGCTGCCGGTGACCTCGTTCGGACGATAGGTCGTGCAGCCCTTGCAGCCCAGATCCCAGGCCGACAGGTACACGTCCTTGAACGCCTCGAAGGAAATATCCTCGGGACAGTTGATCGTCTTCGAAATGGACGAATCCACCCATTCCTGTGCCGCCGCCTGCATCGCCACATGATCCTGCGGGTCGAGCGTCTGCGCGTTCACGAAGTAACCGGGCAGCGGCGCATCGCCCTTCAGGTCGCGCCACATCTGCACGGCGTAATCGACGACCTCTTCCTCGGTCCGGCTTCCATCCTTCTGCAGCACCTTGCGGCTGTAGGCATAGGCAAAGACCGGCTCGATCCCCGAGCTGACATTGCCCGCGTAAAGGCTGATCGTCCCGGTCGGCGCGATCGATGTCAGCAACGCATTGCGGATGCCATTCGCGGCAATCGCCTCGCGCACGTCCGCATCCATCTTCGACATGAAGCCCGAACGCAGGAATTCGTCCCGATCAAACAGCGGGAACGCGCCCTTCTCGGCCGCCAGATCAGCGCTGGCGAGGTAAGCCGAGCGTGCGATGGCCTTCATCCAGACGCGCGTCTGTTCGACCGCATCCTCGGCACCGTAGCGCAGCCCCAGCATCAGCAGCGCGTCGGCAAGGCCGGTGACCCCCAAACCAATCCGGCGCTTGGCCTGCGCTTCGGCGGCTTGCTGCGGCAGCGGAAATTTGGACGCATCGACGACGTTGTCCATCATCCGAACGGCGGTGCGGACCAGATCGTCCAACGCGTCCCTGTCCAGATGCGCGGCATCGGTGAAAGGATCGCTGACCAGACGCGACAGGTTGATCGAGCCCAATAGGCAGGCGCCATAAGGCGGCAGCGGCTGTTCCCCGCAGGGGTTCGTCGCGGCGATGGTTTCCGCGTAATGCAGGTTGTTGGCCTTGTTGATCCGGTCGATGAAGATGACGCCCGGCTCGGCGTAATCGTAGGTCGCGCGCATGATCCGGTTCCACAGATCGCGCGCCTGCACCGTCCGATAGACCCGGTCGCCGAAGCGCAACTCCCACGGACCGTCGGCCTTCACCGCCTCCATGAACGGATCGGTGACCAGCACGGACAGGTTGAACATGCGCAACCGGGCGCTGTCCTGCTTGGCCTCGATGAAGCTTTCGATGTCGGGATGGTCGCAGCGCATGGTCGCCATCATCGCGCCCCGGCGCGACCCTGCCGACATGATGGTGCGGCACATTGCATCCCAGACATCCATGAACGACAAGGGGCCGGACGCATCTGCCGCGACGCCCTTCACCTCGGCGCCCTTGGGCCGGATGGTCGAGAAGTCGTAACCGATGCCGCCCCCCTGCTGCATGGTCAGCGCAGCCTCCTTCAGCATCTCGAAGATGCCGCCCATGCTGTCGGGGATCGTGCCCATGACGAAGCAGTTGAACAGCGTGACCGAACGCCCGGTGCCAGCCCCGGCCAGGATCCGGCCGGCGGGCAGAAACTTGAAATCCTCCAGCGCGGCGTAGAACTTGTCTTCCCACGCCGCAGGCTCCGCCTCGACCCGCGCCAGATCGCGCGCGACGCGGCGCCAGCTATCCTCGACGCTGCCATCGACGGCCTGCCCCTCGGCATCCTTCAGACGGTACTTCATGTCCCAGATCTGCTCGGCAATGGGGGCGGCGAATCGGGTCATGGCAATGTCCTCGGGTAGATGGGGGATTGTACGATATATGGGGGCGCCGGGCGACGCTCAACCCAGATCGTGCGGCATCGACGGCAGGGCGTCGCGCACCGCCGCCTCTGCCCTGCCAGACAGGCTCTTGCGAGTCTCGCCCGCGACCGGGATCGGCCGATGCAGCACGACCGTCGCGCTGCCCTGCCGCCTTGCGGACAGCACCTGCAACAGATGCGGCCCCAGATCCATGTCGGCCCACCAGCCGTAGAAGCGCGGGTCTTCGCCCTCGGGCGCCCGATAGATCGCGGTCACCGGCTGGATCGACAGCCCGTCCGGCAATCCCTGATCCAGGAATCCCTGAAACAGCGTCGGCTTGAAGGGAAGCACCCGGCGCCCGTCGCTCGACGTGCCCTCGGGAAAGAACAGCAGCTTGTGACCCGCCCGCACCCGATCCGCGAATTCCACCGCCTGTGCGCGTGCCAGCCTGGGGTCGCGCACGACGAAATGCGTGTCCGTCACCGCGGTCAGGATGTTGATGCCGGGCCAGCCGCGGACTTCGGCCTTGCTGACGAAGAACACCGGCAGCGCCGCGTTCAGGACCAGAATGTCGAGCCAGCTCGAATGGTTCGCGACCAGCGCGCCGGGACCGGGCAGCGCTTCGCCCTCACGTCGCCAGCCGATGCCCAGACAGGCCAGCACCAGACGGCAGACGCCCTGAACGTGAGGCCCGGTCCACGGCCTGCGACGCCCGTGAAACAGCCGTTCGATCCCGCGAAGGGGCAGGATCAGGATCACGCCCAGCAGAAGCACCAGCACCGCCGGCACCCCGCGCCGGATCACGCGCCACCAGCCGCCAAGGCCTTCGGGCCGCCGCAGGACCGGCGGCGCCTCGCCGCGCCAGGTCGCCGGGCCGCGGCCCGCATCACTCACGTGTTTTCCCACCGCGAGGTATAGAATTCCCGGTGCCGCTTCGACATCGCCGCCGTGTCCATCAGCAGAAACACGTCGGTCGTGTTGAAGGTGCGGTCCAGATAAGCGCCCTCGCCCACCTGACCGCCCAGACGCAGATAGGCCTTGATCAGGGCGGGCATGCCCACGATCGCCTCGCGCCGGTCCAGCCTCTCCGCCGGGATCAGGTCCATGCTCTGATAGCCTTCGGGCCGCGCGACGGGCCGCAGGGCGGGCGGCGCCAGATGGTGCTGGTGCAACCAGGACAGCGACGGCGCGAGCGACGGGATATCGGTGCCATGGAAACTCGCCACGCCGAACAGGACTTCGACGCCCAGTTCCAGCACGTATTCCGACAGCGCGTTCCACAACAGGAACATCCCCGACCCGCCGCGGAATTCGGGATCGACGCAGGACCGCCCCAGCTCCAGCAGCTTGCGGCCGGAATGGCGCAACACCGTCAGATCGTATTCGGCATCACAATAGAAGCGCCCGAACTCTGCCGCGCGCCGCCCCGGAAGCAGACGATAGACACCCACGACATGATCCAGCGCCTCTTTCGAGCGGCGGGTGTCGATCAGGCATAGATGATCAACCACCGGATCGAACTCGTCGATCTCCAGCCGGCGGTCGTGATCGACCATCGGTCCGTCGCCGCCCAGCTCTTCGACGAAGACGCGATAGCGCAGGCGCTGCGCCGCCAGCAGATCGATCTCGCTGGTGGCGATCCTGATGTCGAAATAGGACGGATCCGGTTTCATGCGACCTGCGGATGCACCTCGGGTGTCGCCATGTAGGCTCAGCCGCCCGGCGATGCAACCATGCGACGGGTCAGCAGAATTCGCGAGGACGGGTTGTTAAACTCGCTTAAAGGTTGCATCAAGTTCGCATGAGATCCGCGCTTGCAACCGTTATGCGCCCGCTGCCGAGCCAAGGTCGGTGCGCTAGCCATCGCCGGGATCGAGGATTTCCAGCACGACCCGCCGGCCGTCGATGACCTGTTTTCCGGCATGGGCAAAATTGACGGTGATGCGGTCGCCGATCCGCGACTGGACCTGCCCGTCACCCCAGTCCGGCGCGCCGGGATGGCGCACGATCATGCCTGGCTCAAGGATTTCGTTCATCGGCGCCTCGTCGGTCCAGCAGATGTTTCACCGTTTCAGTAAAAGGTAGTCTTGAATGAATGACCAGTCCACGCGGATCACCCCCGGGGCGTTGGCCTCGCTGGTCGGCTCGCGCCTGTGCCACGACCTCGTCTCTCCGCTCGGCGCGATCGGCAACGGGGTCGAGCTTCTGCAGATGTCGGGCGCCTTTCCGGGCATCGCCAAATCCGACGAGATGCAGCTGATCTCTGAATCCATCGCCGCAGCCCGCTCGCGCATCCAGTCCTTCCGCGTCGCCTTCGGACAGGCACCGGGCGGCCAGCGTGTCGCCCACGCGGAATTCGAGCGGCTGGTCCACGGCCTGTCGTCGACCGGTCGGCTCAAGGTTCAGCTCGACAGCGCCGGCGATCATCCCCGCACTGACGTGCGGATGGTCCTTCTGGGCCTGATGTGCATGGAAAGCGCGATGCCCTGGGGCGGGCGGGTCCTCGTCTGCCGGGCCGGGACCCGCTGGCGTCTGGTGGCCGAAGCGGAACGAACAAAGCCCGACACCGCGCTCTGGTCCTGGCTCGGCGGGGCCGAGATGCTGCCCGCCGCCACCGCGTCCGAGGTTCATTTCCCGCTGCTGGCCGAAGCGGCCATCGAAGCGCGCCGTGACCTGCAATGGGAGCTGGACGAAACCGGGGCCGAAATCTCGTTCTGAACCCTGGCCCCGGCACTGACCCCTACGGCCGCAACGTCCCGTCGCCCGTCACCAGATACTTGAAGCTGGTCAGCTGCTCGGCGCCCACCGGGCCGCGAGCATGCAGCTTGCCGGTCGCGATTCCGATCTCGGCGCCCATGCCGAACTCGCCGCCATCGGCGAACTGGGTCGAGGCGTTGTGCAGAAGGATCGCACTGTCCAGCCCCTGGAAGAACCGCTTCGCCGTCGCATCGTTGGCCGTCACGATGGCCTCGGTGTGCTGGCTGCCATAGCGGCGGATATGCTCGATCGCCCCCTCGACGCCGTCCACGCGGCGCGCGGCGATGACCATGTCCAGAAACTCGTGCCCGAAATCATCGGCCCCGGCCGTTACCGTTCCCGGCAGCTTCGCCAGATCGCCGTCGGCCCGGACCTCGACGCCGGCTGCGACCAGCGCCGCGATCAGCGCCTCGGCATCGCCATAGGCTTCGTCGATCAACACGCACTCGGCGGCACCGCAGATTCCGGTCCGACGGGTCTTCGCATTGACGACGATCCGCCGCGCCATTTCGGGCGCAGCCTCTCCGTCGACATAGACGTGACAGATGCCCTCCAGATGCGCGAAGACCGGCACCCGCGCCTCTCGCTGGACCAGCCCCACCAGACCCTTGCCGCCGCGCGGAATGATGACGTCGATCAGCCCCTGCGCCTGCAGCATCGCGCTGACCGCGGCCCGGTCGCGCGTGGGGACAAGCTGGATCGCGTCTTCGGGCAGACCGGCCTCGCGCAGCCCCGCCACCATGCAGGCATGGATCGCGGCCGATGAGTGCAGGCTTTCCGAGCCCCCGCGCAGGATCACGGCATTGCCCGATTTCAGCGCCAGCGCCCCGGCATCCGCCGTGACGTTCGGACGGCTTTCATAGATCACGCCCAGCACGCCGATCGGTGTCCGCACCCTCTGGATGCGCAGTCCGTTCGGCCGGTCCCATTCGGCGATCACCGCCCCGATCGGATCGGGCTGACCGCCGACCGTGCGCAGCCCTTCGGCGATGGCCCCGATACGGTCCTTGTCCAGCCGCAGCCGGTCGGTCATCGCATCGCTCAGCCCCTTGTCGCGACCGAATTGCAGGTCTTGCTCGTTGGCTTCCAGGATCTTTGGCATCGACTGCGCCACCGCATCAGCCGCCGCATCCAGCGCCGCGTGCTTGCGTTCCGCGCTCGCCTCGCGCAGCACCTCGGCCGCCTTGCGCGCCGCTTCGCCCATGCGCTCGATCAACGCCTGTGCTTCGCCCCTGTCAGACCTGTCGTCCATCGCCGTCTCTCCGATTGTCGGATGCCGCGCCCGTTTTGCCTGCCCGCGCGCAGCCGGACCTCCTCATACACAGCCGAGATTAAAAACAGGAGTCCCGAAATGGCACTGACCTTCCTGCCGATCCCGACCGGAACTGCCCGCGCCCTGCGCGATGGCCCCGATGCTTACGGCTTGCCGCCCGAGCGTATTGGGGCCTCTGACGGAATCGCTACGCCCTGCCGACATTGTCTTGCGCAGGTCCCCGAAGGCCAACCCTACCTTATCGCGGCCCATCGGCCCTTCTGCGGCCTCAACCCCTATACCGAAACCGGACCGATCTTCCTCTGCGCCGCCGAGTGCGTGCCCGGCGGTCCAGGATTTCCGACCAGGATGCTCACCGCACCCAGTTACATCGTGCGCGGCTATACGGCGGATGAGCGGATCCTGTACGGCACGGGCTCCGTGGTGGCGACCTCGGACATTCCCGCGCGGTGCGAAGCGCTTTTCCAGGACGACAGGATCGCCTTCATCCACATCCGCTCGGCCAGCAACAACTGCTTTCAGTGCCGGGTGGAACGCGCCTGACGGGCGCAGACGCGCGCAACACCTGCGAGCAGGCCTTAACGCCCTCATCCGTCAGGAAATATCCCCGCCGGAGGCATCCCGGCGCCAGCCGGGAGATCTTAACGATCCCCTAACCGCACGCCCGCAGCCTGTGTACAGGGTGTGTACAGCCTGTGTACGCCCGGTGTACGGATGTCACAGCACCAGACCCAGCAATTGCGGGCCGAAACGCGGCGAAAGGTGTTGCGCTGTTGCGCCCCACCGTACGCTGGCGTTGCCGTTAACGAAGCTGAACGAAGGGAACGGGACAGTGGCGCGGTTGACGGGGCTCGAACCCGCGACCCCCGGCGTGACAGGCCGGTACTCTAACCAACTGAGCTACAACCGCGCATGTCTGTCTGATCCGCAAGGGATCGGGGCGAAGGGTGGTGGCGCGGTTGACGGGGCTCGAACCCGCGACCCCCGGCGTGACAGGCCGGTACTCTAACCAACTGAGCTACAACCGCACACTCACCTTCCCCGGCTGATCGCCCGCCGGGGTGAGGGCGGATTTACGGGAGGGGTCAGGGCGCGTCAAGGGCGGATCGCGGATTTCCCGCGCCTATCGTGAAAGCCCTCGCGGATGGCTGATCCGCCCGCCACAAACCGGCCCAGGCGCCCCGGTCGTGCTCGGCCCCGACGTCGGCAAGCCATTGAGAACACGGACCGCAAGCCATCCGAACGCCTGCGCCTCCAGCATGTCACCGTCCAGCCCGACCGCCTCGACCGGCTGGACTTCACAAGGCAACGTCGCCGTCAGCGCCTCCATGATCGCCGGATTCGACCGCCCGCCACCGCAGACCAGTACTGTTTCGGGCGGTGCCGGCAACCAGCGGATCCCCGCCGCGACCGAGCCTGCGATGACCGCCACCAAGGTCGCCGCGGCGTCAGCGTCGGACAGCCCCGCCACCATGCGGGGCAGATCGGAAAACTCGTCCCGGTCCAATGACTTCGGCGGTTTTCTTTCGAAGAATCGATGTTGCAGGAATTGCTCGACCACCCCCGCATCAGCATGGCCCTGCCGCGCCAAGGCGCCACCTTCGTCCCGTGCCACGTCACGCCGCGTCCGCATCAGATCATCCAGCGGCGCGTTCGCCGGCCCGGTATCGAAAGCCAGGCAAGCGCCCTCAGCCTCGGGTGCCTCTGCCGTCGGATCGACCCAGCTGACATTTCCGACGCCGCCAAGGTTCAGGAACGCGACCGGCGCGCGCGGCAGCAGCCTCTGCCCTGCGGCCCAATCCGCGCAGGCCCAGTGGAAGAAAGGCGCCAGTGGCGCGCCCTCGCCGCCCTGCCGGACATCTTCGCTGCGAAAATCCCACACGACCGGACGATCCAGATCGCGCGCCAGATGCGCCCCATCGCCCGCCTGATGCGTGCCCCGCCCGCGCGGCTCATGCGCGAAGGTCTGGCCATGAAACCCGACGACCTCCGCCTCGGGAAAGGCTTTCGCCAGGTCGGCATGGCCCGCGCGCGTGATCTCGGCCGCCTCGGCCACGCCCGGCTCGCCCGGCCAGCGCCCGCGTGCCGCGTGCAGCACCGCCGCCTCGTTGCCGGAATAGGCACGATAGGCGGACCGTCCAAATCCGCCGATGCGAACGCCGTCGGTCTCGATCAGCGCCGCATCCACCCCGTCGAGCGAGGTGCCCGACATCATCCCGAGCGCCCGGATCATCGCTTTTCCTTTGTCCATGCCGGCGGTATATCCGCAGCGTTGACAAGGAAAAAGCCCGATGACCTACCACGCCAAATCCGATTTCATGCGCATCATGATCGAGCGCGGCTTTCTGGCCGACTGCACCGATTATCAGGCGCTGGACGATGCGCTAAGCGAGGGTCCCGTCACTGCCTATATCGGCTATGACGCGACGGCAGCGAGCCTGCATGTCGGTCATCTGCTGAACGTGATGATGCTGCGCTGGTTTCAAAAGACCGGCAACCGCCCGATCACGCTGATGGGCGGCGGCACGACGAAGGTAGGCGATCCCAGCTTTCGTGCCGATGAACGGCCGCTGCTGGGTCCAGACCAGATCCAGGCCAATATCGACGGGATGCAGCAGGTCTTCGCGCGCTATCTCGATTACGGCGATCAGCGCGCGCTGATGCTCAACAACGCCGAATGGCTGGACGGGCTGAACTACCTCGACTTCCTGCGCGATGTCGGACGGCATTTCAGCGTCAACCGGATGCTGTCCTTCGAATCGGTGAAGTCCCGGCTGGATCGTGAACAGTCGCTGTCCTTCCTCGAATTCAACTACATGATCCTGCAGGCCTACGACTTTCTGGAACTCTACCGCCGCTACGATTGCCGGCTGCAGATGGGCGGCAGCGATCAATGGGGCAACATCGTCAACGGGATCGACCTGACCCGCCGGGTGCTGGACCGCGAGATCTGGGGCCTGACCTCGCCCCTGCTCACCACCAGCGACGGGCGCAAGATGGGCAAGTCGCAGGGCGGCGCGGTCTGGTTGAACGGCGACATGCTGTCGCCCTACGAATTCTGGCAGTTCTGGCGCAACACGACCGACGCCGATGTCGGCCGGTTCCTGAAACTTTATACCGAGCTGCCGGTCGAGGAATGCGACCGGCTGGGGGCGCTGCAAGGCTCCGAGATCAACGAGGCGAAGGTGCGGCTGGCCAACGAGGTCACCGCACTGCTGCACGGTGCCGAGGCCGCCGCCAGCGCCGAGGCCACCGCGCGCGAGGTGTTCGAGCAGGGCGGCACCGGCGGTGATCTGGAAGTGGTGACGATCCCCGCCGGTACGCTGCCCCTTTCGATCACGCAGCTTCTGGCGCAGACCGGAATCACGGCTTCGGGCAAGGAGGCCAAACGACTGATCGCCGAAGGCGGGCTGCGTCTGAACAACGAATCCGTCAACGATCCGCAGCATTCCATCGACGCATCCACGATCGGCGACGGGATGAAGGTCTCGGTCGGCCGCAAGAAGCACCGCATGGTTCAGATCGGCTGAAGGCTTTCCGACTATAGCAGCCTCGGCTCGACGATGGGCGTGATGCCATCATCCTGCGTGAACGGCGACCCTTTGGTCTTGCCTGCAAGCCTGCCCTTCAGGATGAAGGGCAGAACCGCCAGCATGTCCCGAAAGCCGATCTTGTGAGAGATCGGAAAGGGCGGCTGACCGATCGCGTCGCGCCCGTAGATGCGCGCCCGCACAGGCCCCAAGCGTTTCGGTGCGTTCGGGTCTGCCGCGTGAAACGCGTTGTGAAGGATGCCGAACCACGGAATGCCGGCGCGCATGTTCCCGATGGGCGAATTGCAGCATCGCACCGACCAGCGATAGATCCCGTTCGGACTCAGCCGGTTGCATTGCAACTGATCGACGCCCGAAACGATCCAGATCTCGGACGGGTAGACCGGGATGACCTCGGTTCCGCCGTGATCGTCCAGCAGGTCATGCCGCCCGAGCCTGTTCAGAAAGCTTTGGCAATCCCTACAATAGCACACCAGACGGCCCGGCGTGTGGTCCGGAAACCGCGTCAATTCCGCCTGGAAGGTTCCGCAATCGCAGCTGATCCGCATCACTCGACGATAGCGCGGAAAGCGCTTCGCGGAAATAGCCCGGGCGCCATCCGCGCCACAGGACGATGGTGGCGATGCCATTGCGGCGCTTTCCCTTTGCCCTCCTCCGCGATCACGGCGATGATGCGCCCATGATGTCGAGCCCTTCCCGATCTCTTCCGTTTGACAGGTTTTCGCCGTGGCGATGAGACATCCCGGCGAAGGCGGCGTGATCGCCAAGCGGGTGCGCTCGGACATCGACATCCGGCCGGTCGCCCATGCCATCGGCAAGATCATCGCGGTCCTCGGGGCAACGATGCTGATCCCGATGGCGGTGGACTGGTGGGGGGGCGATCCCCATTGGACAAGCTTCGTCGAGGCCGGGACCCTGACGGTCATCATCGGCCTTCTAACGATGGTGGCGACCAGCGGCCCCAGCGAATCGCTGACCATCCAGCAGGCATTTCTGCTGACGGCGGGGCTCTGGGCCGTGATCCCGCTCTTTGGTGCGCTGCCCTTCATGTTGGGTGCGCCTGGCGTACGCTTCAGCGACGCCTATTTCGAAGCAATGTCAGGCGTGACGACGACCGGGACGACGGCCTTCCCTGCGCTCGACGACCTGCCCCGCGGAACGAATCTGTGGCGCGTGATGCTGCATTGGTTCGGCGGGCTGGGGATCGTCGTCGTGGCGATGGTGTTCCTGCCGGTGATGAAGGTCGGCGGGATGCAGTTCTTCCGGTCCGAAGGGTTCGACACGCTGGGCAAGATCCTTCCCCGCGCGGCCGAGATCGCGGCCGAGATGACGCGGCTCTACCTGATCCTGACCGCCGCCTGCATCATCAGCTTCATCATCGCGGGGATGAACGGCTTCGACGCCATCGTCCATGCGCTTTCGGCCATCTCGACCGGCGGCTTTTCCAACTACGACGCCAGTATGGGTGCCTATCTGGGCGCGCCCGAATGGGTGGCCTGCATCTTCATGATCCTCGCATCGATCCCGTTCATCCGTATGGTTCAGGCGATGCGGGGCAATTTTGTGCCGTTGTGGCAGGACGTGCAGGTGCGCGCCTATCTGCGCTGGATCTTCTACGCCTGCGCCCTGATCATGATCTATCGCGTGCTGTGGATGGGACAGGGCGGCGAGCCAATGTTCCTGATCCGCGAGACCGTGTTCAACACGATCTCGACCTTTTCGGGCACGGGCTTCGCCTCGACCAACATGGCCGAATGGGGCCATTTCCCGATTGCGCTGCTGATCGTCTGCGGACTGATCGGCGGCTGCACGGGTTCCACCGGCTGCTCGGTCAAGATCTTCCGCTATCTCGTGCTGCTCGAAGCCGTGCGCGCCCAGATCCGGCGGATGCATTCGCCCCACCGGGTCTATCCGCTGCGACTGGAAGGCCGGCCACTCGATTCCGACGTTGTCAGTTCGGTGATGACCTTTTTCACGCTCTTCATGCTCAGTTTCGGGTTGCTGATCGTGGGTCTGGCCCTGACCGGCCTGCATCCGCGAACTGCGCTGACTGCAGCCTGGACCTCGATCGCCAATGTCGGCCCCGCATGGGGGCCCGAAATCAGCGCCAACGGGGCGATCAACCAGTTTCCGCTGGCTGCGAAATGGCTGATGATCTTCGGGATGTATCTCGGCCGGCTAGAGCTGATCGCCGTCGTGGTGCTGTTTCTGCCGCGCTTCTGGCGGACCTGAGCGGCGATCAATCGCCGCTCTGTTCGCCTTCACCTGCGGGGATCATCGGCGCCACGCCGTCGCCATTCGTCGGCTGCATCGTCGCACCCGGATCGTTGCTTGCATCCGCCACCCGCGTCAGGCTGTCCGACAATTCCGCCGCGATCCGCGCCTGGTTTTCGGGGTCGGCCGCGGGCCAGATCAGGACATAACCCTCAGCCCGACCATCGCGCACCCAACCCTCGGCCTGGCCCAGATGATCGGCATTGGCACCTTTCAACAGGACTCGGCCCCGTTCGATCGTCCGCTCCGGCTGCGGGACCCAGCCAAGCGCCGTCACCAGCCCAGCCAGATCGAGCAATTCCTGCTGCCCGCCTGGCTGCGAGAACAGGATCAGCGCCGCGCCGGACCCATCTTTCGGCGCATAGATCGACAGCGACCGCTCGGTCCGATCGAATTGCAGCCGATCCATCGGCGCGATCACCTGCAGCCCCGTCTGCGGATCGCTCAGCGTGGTCAGCCCCATCTCGGTCCGCCAATCCGCGCGGCGCTGGATCAATGCGCGCATTGCCGTGCCCGGGTCGGGCGAGGCGCGCCCGGACGCCACTTCGGCTGCGATGGCGGCACGGGTCTTCGGTCCGCTCTGTCCGTCGATGGCGCCGTCGTAGCGACCCGCCCACCGCAACGCCCGCTGCAATTCGTCCAAGGGCGGAAGGTCCGCAGCGCTTTCAGGCGGCTCGGGCAGGTCCGGCGCGTCGCCCGCGACGACGGGCGCGCCCATTTCCGCGGTCGTGGCAACGAAGCTGTCCTTCGGCGCGACATCCGCCGCCTTGAACGCGGAAAGCCAGGCATTCGCAGCCGCCTCGCTCAGGGGTCCGACACCGACCGCAAACCAGCCGTTCGGCAATTGCCACAAGGCCGCGCCGGGAAAGGTCTCGCGCCATGTGGCAAGCGCCGCTTCGGCCTCTGTCCGATCCTCCAGCGCCTGCAACCGCAGGTGCCGGTCGGGCGCCGCCAATCCGGTGGGCTGCGTACCCATCAGGTCCATCGCCGGTGCGGGCACGCCGCCCGCGCTCGGCGCATCCGGCGCCGCCACCGTCCGCAAGGGCAGATCGCCGGACGGACGCGCCACGAAACTGTCTGCGGGAACCGCGCCTTCCGCGATCAGCCGCGCCAGCCGTGCCGCCGCCTGATCTTCGGCCATCGGACCAAGGGCGATCCCGGTCCAGCCACCGGGCAGCGCGAAGGTCACCACGTCATCGAAGCTTTGCCGCCAGCGCGCGGCCGCAGCCTCGGCCTCTGCAGCACTGCGCTTGGCCTCGATCCGGATCACCGCGTCCTGCGCCAGGGCCTGAAGCGGCAGCATTGCCGCCAAAACGATCGCTGCGATCCGCATCCGCCGCTCCACTGTCCGTCCACGCCAAGGGGCGCAATTGACCCTGCCCCGCCCCACGCCTAGAAGGCGCAGGCCAAGAATATCCACCGTCTTTCGCAAAAGGACGTGAAAATGACCAGCCCCGACACGGCAGACCGCCCTCGCAGCTTTCAGGAGGTGATCCTGCGGCTGCAATCCTACTGGGCGTCGCAGGGCTGCGCAGTGCTGCAGCCCTACGATATGGAAGTCGGCGCCGGCACGTTCCACCCGGCCACCACGCTGCGCAGCCTCGGCTCGCGACCCTGGGCGGCTGCCTACGTCCAGCCCTCGCGTCGCCCGACGGACGGGCGCTACGGTGAGAATCCGAACCGTCTTCAGCACTATTACCAGTATCAGGTCATCATCAAACCCAGCCCCCCGAACCTGCAGGATCTGTATCTCGGCAGCCTCCGCGCGATCGGGCTGGACCCGCTGATCCACGATGTCCGCTTCGTCGAGGATGACTGGGAATCCCCGACGCTCGGCGCCTGGGGTCTTGGCTGGGAAGTCTGGTGCGACGGGATGGAGGTCAGCCAGTTCACCTATTTCCAGCAGGTCGGCGGGCACGATTGCCGCCCTGTCTTGGGTGAGCTGACCTACGGGCTGGAGCGGCTGGCGATGTATGTGCTGGGCGTCGAGCATGTGATGGACATGCCTTTCAACGATCCCTCTGCGCCGATCCCGCTGAGCTACGGCGACATCTTTCGCCAGACCGAACAGGAATATTCGCGCTGGAACTTCGATCAGGCCGATACCGAGATGCTGTTCCAGCATTTCAAGGATGCCGAGGCTGAATGCGCCCGCGTCCTGGCGGCGCCCGAAGAGGACAGTGCGGGGCGCCGCATTCCGATGGCCCATCCCGCCTATGATCAGGCGATCAAGGCCAGCCATATCTTCAACCTGTTGGACGCGCGCGGGGTGATCTCCGTCACCGAGCGGCAGGCCTATATCGGCCGCGTCCGGGCGCTCGCGAAATCCTGCGCCGACCTGTTCCTGACCACCGACGCGGCAAAGGCAAGGGACGCGGCGTGAACTGGGGTCGCATCGCCGTCATCGCCATTGCAGCCTCCGCCATCATCGGTGGGGCGGGTCTCTACTACCTGCAGGTCTACGGTTTCTACAGCCGCATCGATCCCGAAGGGGTCGAGCTGACCGCCGCAATTGATGGCGATCAGATCCCTCTGCCCATCGCCAGTTTCGAGGGGATCGACGCCACTTCCTCGCCGTTGCGCTGGCGGGCGTGCGCGCATCTCGCGACGCCGGTGGATGAGACCACGCTGACGCCCTATCCCGACGCCACGCCGCTGAACGGGCCCGGTTGGTTCGACTGCTACGATGCCGGTCACATCACCGAGGATCTCGCCTCGGGCGCGGCCACGGCCTATCTCGGCACCTCCGAAATCCGGCCCGACGTTGACCGGGTGATCGCGATCTATCCCGACGGCCGCGCCTTTGGCTGGCACCAATACAACGACAAAGACCCCGAACGGGGGGTGATGGACTGATGCCCGACCTTTTGATCGAACTCTTCTCGGAAGAAATTCCGGCCCGGATGCAGTCCCGCGCACGCGAGGATCTGAAACGGCTGATGACCGATGGTCTGGTCGAAGCCGGATTGACCTATGCCAGCGCCGGCGCGTTTTCCACGCCCCGCCGTCTGGTTCTGGCCGTCGAAGGTCTGACAGCGCACAGCCCCACCACGCGCGAAGAGCGGAAGGGCCCGCGCACGGATGCCCCTGAAAAGGCGCTGGAGGGCTTCCTGCGCTCCACCGGGTTGACGAAGGATCAACTGGAAGCGCGCGACGACAAGAAGGGGCAGGTCTGGTTCGCCACGATCGAGAAGCCCGGCCGTCCTGCCGCGGACATCGTGGCAGAGGTTCTGGAACGGACGATCCGCGACTTCCCTTGGCCCAAGTCTATGCGATGGGGCGACGGTTCCCTTCGCTGGGTGCGGCCGCTGCATTCGATCCTCTGCATCCTCAGCGATGAGGCCGGCGCGACGATCGTGGCGCTGAATGTCGACGGCATCGCGGCTGGCGACACCACGCGCGGCCACCGCTTCATGGCGCCCGACGCGTTCGCCGTCACCGGCTTCGACGATTACGCCGCCAAGCTGCGCCGCGCGAGGGTGATGCTCGATGCATCCGAACGTGAAGGCGCGATCCGGCAGGAAGCCGAAAGTCTCGCCTTCGCGCGGGGATGGGAAATCGTGCCGGATGACGGTTTGCTCGGCGAAATCGCGGGTCTTGTCGAATGGCCGGTGCCGCTGATGGGCGTGATCGAGGCGCGTTTCCTCGATCTGCCGCCCGAAGTGCTGCAGACCTCGATGAAGGAACACCAGAAGTTTCTCTCGGCGCGCAACCCCAAGACCGGGCGGATCGAAGGCTTCATCACGGTGGCGAACATCGAAACCCCCGACGACGGCGAAACGATCCTTTCCGGCAACCAGCGCGTGCTGGCCGCCCGGCTGTCGGATGCAGCGTTCTTCTGGGAAAACGACTTGCGCGAGGCGAAGGCGGGAATGGAGGCCTGGGCCGAGGGTCTGAAATCCGTCACCTTCCACAACAAGCTCGGTTCGCAGGCCGACCGGATCGAACGCATCGCCGCACTGGCACGCGAGATAGCGCCGTTGGTCGGCGCCGATCCCGACCAAGCCGAACAGGCGTCGAAATTGGCGAAACTCGACCTGCAAAGCGCCATGGTCGGCGAATTTCCCGAACTGCAAGGCACGATGGGCCGCTATTACGCGAAGGCCGCCGGGCATCCCGATGCCGTGGCCGACGCCGCCCGAGACCACTACTCGCCGCTGGGGCCGTCCGACGCGGTGCCGACCGAACCGGTCAGCATCGCCGTCGCGCTGGCTGACAAGATCGACACCCTGACCGGGTTTTGGGCGATCGATGATAAGCCGACGGGATCGAAGGATCCGTTCGCGCTGCGCAGGGCGGCATTGGGCGTGATCCGACTGATGCTTGAAAACGATCTGCGCCTGTCTGTCGATCGACTGAACGATGCAGCAACGCTTCGCCATCAGGCCGGGAACTCACCGGACGCGCCCGGGCGGCTGGACGCGATCCTCTCATCGTCGGTCGCCGTTGGTATGTTCGGTGAGGAAACGCGCAAACTCGTGGCTGAGGCAGCGAGTGATGCGCCGGCCTGGCACTCATTGATCGACCAGCATGATCCGGCCATCAGCGACGATCTGCGCGGCTTTCTCCACGATCGCCTGAAGGTCCACCTGCGCGATCAAGGCATCCGACACGACGTCATCGACGCCGTTTTGGTCCAGCCGGGAAATTGCGATTTGAGATTGGTGGTCAACCGCGCCACCGCGCTGAACGCCATGCTGCAGACCGAGGACGGCAAGAACCTCACGCAAGGCCTCAAGCGCGCCGGCAACATCTTGGCGCAGGCCGAGGCGCAGGACGGCGTCGAATATTCATTTGGTGCCGATCCCAAATTCGCCGAAACCGACGTCGAACGCGCCCTGTTCGCAGCGCTCGACCAGGCCGAACCGCAGATCAAGGCAGCGACGAAGGCCGAGGATTTCCCCGCCGCCATGTCCGCCATTGCGGCGCTGCGCGGTCCCATCGACTCCTTCTTCGACGCGGTTCAGGTGAACGCAGACAATCAGATCCTGCGTCGCAACCGGCTCAACCTGCTGCATCGCATCCGCGAGGCGGGCCGCCAGATCGCCGATTTCACCAAGGTCGAGGGGTAAGGGACAGGCCAGACCCGCAGGTCCGGCCCCTCTTCTGTCCTGAAATATCCTCGGGGGGTCCGGGGGGCGAAGCGTCCCCGGCCTCACACGATGCGGTCGACCATCATGTGCTTGATCTCGGCGATGGCCTTCGCCGGGTTCAGGCCCTTCGGACAGGTGTTGGTGCAGTTCATGATCGTGTGGCAGCGATACAGCTTGAACGGGTCTTCCAGTTCGTCCAGCCGCTCACCCGTCGCCTCGTCGCGCGAATCGATGATCCAGCGATAGGCGGCCAGCAGCGCAGCTGGGCCCAGGAACTTGTCGGCATTCCACCAGTAGGATGGGCACGCCGTCGAACAGGACGCGCACAGGATGCATTCGTACAGGCCGTCGAGCTTCTTGCGATCCTCGATCGACTGCTTCCACTCTGTCCCCGGCTCGGGCGACTTGGTGATCAGGTAGGGATTGATCGAGGCGTGCTGCGCGTAGAAATGCGTCAGATCCGGCACCAGATCCTTGACCACCGGCATGTGCGGCATCGGGTAGATCGAGATGTCGCCCTCGATCTCGTCGATCCCGTAGATGCAGGCGAGGTGGTTTCCGCCGCCGATATTCATCGAACAGGACCCGCAGATCCCCTCGCGGCAGGACCGGCGGAAGGTCAGTGTCGGGTCGATCTCGTTCTTGATCTTGATCAGCGCGTCCAGGACCATCGGCCCGCAGGCGTCCAGATCGATCGTGTAGCTGTCGAGCCGCGGGTTCTCCCCCGTATCGGGATCCCAGCGATAGATTTTGAAGACCTTCGTGCGCTTCGCGTCTTTCGGCGCGGGCCAGGTCTTGCCGACCCGGATGCGGCTGTTCTGCGGAAGTCGAAATTCGACCATGGTTCTGTCCTTTCAGTGTCGCCCGGCGGCTTCGCCAGCCGCCGGCCGGTAGTCCGGATTGAAAAGCTGCGGCACCCGCGCCGCCAGTTCGGCGACCTTATATCGGGCATGAGGATTCATCGCCAAGCCGTTCAATCGTCGAATGAATTCGGTGGTCGCGTCCGGAAGCCTCTGCATGGAACGGCCGTCCAGCGGGTGTAGCGCCGCGATTTCGCCGGCGTTCAGTCCAAGATGCGCCAGCAGAAGCGCACCGGGATGCGCGGGGTCGATCTCGTCTTCCAGCCGCAGATGCGTGACGCGCCCCGGCGCCACAGCCTGGATACGCCGGATCAGGTTCTGCCAGCCCGGTAGCGTCGCGGTCTCTGCCTGAAACGCCTCCCAGGTACCCTTGTAGCCGTCTGTTCTGACCGCCTGCGCCCAGACCGATGGCTTCCACTGACCCATGCGCCGCGAATAGACCACATAATCGACGGTAAGACCGGAAAACCCCTCTTCCAGCATCCAAATGATGTCGGGAAGGCCGGGAAAAAGCCCCGTCTCGCCACCATTGCCCGGCATCGCCCCGGCAAGGTTCTCGTGGCTCAGCAGCACCGGCAGATCGCCGTCGGGCAGGTTCTCGCGAACGACCGCAATGGCCTCGGCAAGCGCAGCGCGGCTGGCATCGTCACGCGACAGGCTGAAGGCGACAGCAGCACGACCCAGGGGACGCAGCGGCCCACCCTCAACCGGCAGGCGAAGCACCAGTCGGTCGGCCAAGGCCGCCTCGTTCAGCGCCAGATGCCGCTGGATTGATGTCGAGCCGGTCTTCTGCACCCCAAGGTGGATGCAGATACGTCGTCCCGCCTGTCCCGAGGATCCTGTCGCCATACGGCTCAGCCGGCCCAGCCCGGCATGTCGTAAAGCGCCCGCGTCGGAACCTGACCGGACCGCCGCAGCACGCATTGCTGATAGACCACGGCCGGATCGCGGCCGCGGATATAGTCGGACGAGACGTCGATCTCCAGGCTGCCATAGGGGCGGACATTGCCGCCCCCAGCACCAACGCCGATCACCGCTGTGCTGCGCGGTGCCTTTGCCAGCCTGGCGTTGTCGAGGCATACGCGTTCGGCCTGATCGACCGGAATCGGGCCGCAGGCCGCAAGGCCTGCCGCCGCAATCACCGAGGCGATCAGGACCGGACGGATCATCACGCAGTCCGCGCCGCTGCCGCGATGCACTGCGTCGTGCCGGGACGCGTCACGATTGCCGCAACGCTGTCGCCCGCGCCCGCCACACCGGCACGCGACATCTGGGCGATGTCGATCAGTTCGGCGGTCGTCGCGTTGTTGATGACGCAGTCGGTATAGGGGGCGACGTTCACGCCGGGCAGACGACGCTGCATCTCGGTGTCGACGACGCTGCGTGCCAGTGCGCGGCTGGCCGCGTCCAGCACGGTCGGCGTCGCGGGAACCGGCGTCGCCGGCGTGGACGGCACCGGATTGACCGGGGTCGCGACCGGAGTGGCTACCACGCAGCCCGACAGGCCGAGCGCTGCGACGGTAAGAAGAACGGGGACGGAAATGCGCATCAGTATACCCTTGCTTTGGGAGCGATCTTTTTCATGTCGATGCCGCCCGCCTCGGCCGGGGTCAGCGGATCGAGATGAACGGGGCGATAGGCGAGTTTAACCGTGTTTCCCTCGACCCATGCAAGCGAATGCTTGCGCCATTCGGCGTCATCCCGCTCGGGATAATCCTCGTGTGCGTGGGCGCCCCGGCTCTCTTTGCGGGCCTCGGCGGCAACGATGGTGGCCAGCGCGTTGGGCATCAGGTTGGTCAGTTCCAGCGCCTCCATCAGATCCGTGTTCCAGATCAGACTGCGATCGGTGACGTGCAGATCGTCCAGCTTGGCTGCCACCTGCGCCATCTTCTCGACGCCTTCGGCCAATGTCTTGTCGGTGCGGAATACCGCGGCATCGGCCTGCATCGTGCGCTGCATCTCGTCGCGCAGAGCCGCAACGGGCGTGCCGCCATCGGCATTGCGGATCGCGTCGAACCGGGCAAGTGCAGCGTCCACCGCCGCCTGATTCGTCTGTGGAATCGAGGACTTGCGGTCGATAACTTCACCGGCGCGGATGGCAGCGGCGCGACCGAAGACCACCAGATCGATAAGGCTGTTCGACCCCAGCCGGTTCGCCCCGTGGACCGACGCGCAGCCAGCCTCGCCCACCGCCATAAGCCCGGGGAACAGCCGGTCGGGTTCATCCTCGGTCGGGGCCAGAACCTCGCCCCAGTAGTTCGTGGGGATGCCGCCCATGTTGTAATGGACCGTCGGCAAGACCGGGATCGGCTCACGCGTCAGGTCCACGCCCGCGAAGATCTTGGCGCTTTCGGAAATGCCCGGAAGGCGCTCGTGCAGCGTCTCGGGCGGCAGGTGCATCAGGTTCAGGAAGATGTGATCGCCTTCCGGGCCGACACCCCTGCCCTCGCGGATTTCCATCGTCATGCAGCGGCTTACCACATCGCGGCTGGCGAGGTCCTTGTAGGTCGGCGCATAGCGTTCCATGAACCGCTCGCCATCCGAGTTCGTCAGATAGCCACCCTCACCGCGAGCACCCTCGGTGATCAGACAGCCCGATCCGTAGATGCCGGTTGGATGAAACTGCACAAATTCCATGTCCTGCAGCGGCAGGCCGGCCCGCGCGACCATCCCCCCGCCATCGCCGGTGCAGGTATGGGCGCTGGTCGCGCTGAAATAGGCACGGCCATAGCCGCCCGTCGCCAACACCACCATCTTCGCGTTGAAGACGTGAATTTCGCCGTCATCCAGCTTCCACGTCACCACGCCGGTGCATTTGCCATCGGTGATGATCAGGTCCAGCGCGAAGTATTCGATGAAGAATTCCGCGTTATGCTTCAGCGACTGGCCATACAGCGTGTGCAGGATCGCGTGACCCGTTCGGTCGGCCGCCGCGCAGGTGCGCTGGACGGGGGGACCTTCGCCATACTCGGTCGTGTGGCCGCCGAACGGGCGCTGATAGATCTTGCCCTCTTCGGTGCGGCTGAACGGCACGCCGTAATGTTCCAGCTCATAGACCGCCTTCGGCGCCTCGCGCGCCAGGTATTCCATCGCGTCGGTGTCGCCCAGCCAGTCGCTGCCCTTCACCGTGTCGTACATGTGCCACTGCCAGCTATCCGGGCCCATGTTGCCCAGCGATGCCGCAATTCCGCCCTGCGCCGCGACGGTGTGCGAGCGCGTCGGAAACACCTTGGTGACGCAGGCCGTCCGCAGCCCCTGCTCGGCCATGCCCAGCGTCGCGCGCAGCCCCGCGCCCCCGGCGCCGACCACGACGACATCGTAATCATGGGTGTGGATCGTGTAATCTGCCATGCTTCGCTTGCCTCAGCCCGTGAATGCCATCTTCGCCAGCGCGAAGACCGCTGCCGCGATCACGCCCCAGCCAAAGATGACAGAGAAGATGATCGCTACTTTGCGTTCGGTATGATCGAGATAATCGTCGATCATGATCCGCGTACCCTTGATGTAGTGGATCATGCCCACGACGATGAACAATGCCGTGATCACGGCCGGATAGGGCCGTCCGAAATAGGCAATCACGCCTTCACGCGACAGGCCGATCGCCGAGCCGACGACATACATGAATGCGGGTGTCAGGATCGCCAGCGCAACGGCGCTGACGGTCATCTGCCAGTGGTGCAGCGTGCCGGTGCCGCTGGCACCCATGCCGCGCGCCGCCTTCATCGGAGTGATATAGCGCATCGCCTTGGCCTTTCCTCAGATGAAAAACGCGATCAACGTAAGCACGGTCATCACGCTGGATCCGATCAGGATGACCAGGCTTGCGGTCCGCGCCTGACCGATCTCCAGCAGCATGCCGGCGTCGTAGAACAGGTGCCTGACCCCAGCCATCGCATGATACCAAAGGGCCCACAGCGAACCGGCCATCACAAGAAACCCGAGCCATGACCGCAGCACCGCGTCGGCGCGGGCAAAAGCTTCCGGTCCACTGACCGCGGCAACCAGCCACCAGACCAGCAGCAGAATGCCCGCGACCAACGTCTGCCCCGTGATCCGGGTCAGGATCGAGGTCACGGCCGCCAGCGGCAGCCGATAGGTCGACAGGTGGGGAGACAGCGGGCGGTTACCGCGATTGACATCGGCCATGAGGCACCTCTGGTTCATGCACGCATTAGCGCGCGGGCTCATCGGTCGGTCCGCCGGGCGATTGGCTGGCCCGGTCGGGCTGGCGTGACTTCGGCTGTGTATTGGCCCGATTAGTGACAGGTGTCACGACCCGATGCCAGTCTCATGTCTGGAAATGCGGGTTTTCTGCAATCCGTGATCACGGAATTTTCGCCCGTGATCACAAACGCGCCGCATGCGGGACTGGAGGGCGTTGAAGAGGGTGGTGGGCGGTGAGGGGTTCGAACCCCCGACATCCTCGGTGTAAACGAGACGCTCTACCAGCTGAGCTAACCGCCCCACGCGACGTGTCTTAGCGCGACCCACCCGCGCCGTAAAGCGCGCGTGCGCGATCCTCGAAGGCGCGGATGATGCGCGCCATCGCCTCGCCGAAGACGGCCCCGATCAGCCGTCCCAAGATCGGATTGCGAAATTCGAAATCGACATCGAAGGCGACCTTGCAGCGCAACTCCTCATCCTCGGGGGGCAGGTCGGTGAATCGCCAAGTGCTGTGCAGATGCCGGAACGGGCCGTCGAGGTAGTCGGTCTCGATCCAAAGCGGCTGATCCTGAGGATAAAGCAGCACACGGCTGCCAAAACGCTCGCGGAACACCTTGAAGCTGATGACCAGATCTGCCTCGATCCGTTCGGCGCCCTCGCCCTCCAGCGCCTCGCGCGACCGGATGCGCGCAGCACTGTTCCACGGCAGGAATTCGGGGTAGCGTTCGACATCGGCAACCAGATCGAACATCTGGCGCGCGGTATAAGGGAGGATGCGGCTGTCCTGATGCTTGGGCAAGTTCGGTCCTTCAGGTCGACAGGCCGTCACTCATCGACGGCGGAGACAGGGCATGAACAACCTCATCTGGCTCTTGCGCGCAACCCGCTGGGTGCGACGTCCACCCTCTAAACGCCAGGTCATCACGCTGCTGGCCATTGTCGCGGCAGGGCTGGTCATCGCCGGGCTGGAACATGGCGGGCTGTGGCCGGACTGGGCGCAGATGGATCAGGGCCGCGCCCCTCGCATCCCGCGCTGATCCATGTCAGCCGAGTCCTAAAGCCCTGCCTCGCCGAACGTGTCGCACTGACCGACATCACCCGAGCGGAAACCGCGCATCAGCCATTCCTGCCGCTGATCGGCCGAACCGTGGGTGAAGCTGTCGGGCATGGGCGTCCGGCCCGCGTTTTCCTGCAGCACGTCATCACCCACCGCGCGGGCGGCGTTCTGGGCTTCGGCCAGATCGCCCTCTTCAATGGCGCCGAACTGCTGGCTGGCCTGCGTGGCCCAGACCCCTGCGAAGCAATCGGCCTGCAATTCGGTCAGCACCGACAGATAATTCGATTCCTCTTCCGAGGCGCCCTGACGCATCCGCGTCACCTCGGGTAGAACACCCAGCAGGTTCTGGACGTGGTGCCCGACTTCGTGGGCCACGACGTAGGCTGCGGCGAAATCGCCGCCCGCGCCCATCCGGTTCGCCATCACGTCGAAGAAATCGGTGTCGAGATACAGCTTCTGGTCATTCGGGCAGTAAAACGGCCCCATCGCGGCAGAGGCGCCGCCACAGGCCGATTGCACCGCGCCGCGGAACAGGACCAGCGTCGGATCGACATAGTCGGTGCCGGCCTGTTCAGGCAGGACGCGTGACCAGACCTCTTCGGTGTCGGCCAGCACGACGGACATGAACTCACCCCATTGCTGGTCCTCTTCGGACAACGGCTGTCCTTCGCGCGGCTGGCCGTCGTTGACCGCACCGACGATGGGCGAGATGTCCACGCCGAAGAAATAGCCGACCGCCAGAACCACCAGCATCCCGACGACGCCGATGCCGCCCGCACCCGCCGCACCCATCGAGCGACGATCCTCGACATTCCTGCTGCCCCGCCGTCCGCGCCATTCCATCCGAAGGTCTCCCCTGCATTGCGATGCCGCGCATTCGCGACGGCGTGAGCGGCAGCTTAGCGGGGTTGACGCCCCATGCAAGACGGGCGACAGCATCGCCAAAGCGGAAGGGTGTACGATGTTCGAATGGGTGGTAGCGCTGATCGACAGCTGGGGAATCCCCGGGGTCTTTGCGCTGATGTTGGGCGAAAACCTGTTCCCGCCCATCCCTTCCGAAGTCATCATGCCACTGGCCGGATTCCTGGCCGGACGCGGCAGCATGTCTATGCCGATGGTCATCATCGCGGGCACGCTCGGCTCGGTTCTGGGGACCGCCGCGTGGTACTGGATCGGCGCTACGGTGGGCGCTGATCGTCTGCGGCGCATTGCAGCGCGGCATGGACGCTGGCTGACCATGTCGCCCGCCGATATCGACAACGCGATCGCCTGGTTTCATCGTCACGGACCGGCCGCGATCTTCATCGGACGACTGATCCCTGCGATCCGCACGCTGATCTCGGTCCCTGCGGGACTGGCCGGGATGCCACTGGTGCCGTTCTTCCTCTACACCATCGCGGGCAGTGCGATCTGGACCTCGATCCTCGCCATCGCCGGTTTGATACTGGCCGAAAATTACGAGCGTGTGGCGCATGTCGTCGATCCGGTTTCGACGATGGTCGTCGTCGTGATCGTGGCCGTCTATCTCTATCGGGTGGTCACGTGGCGACCCCACTGATCCGTCCCCCACACCAAGGATCGGCGGCATGACCGAGCACGATCAGCGCATGATTGCCGTCTTCGCGGGCCTCGGCTCGCTTCTGCTTCTTGCAGCGGCGTTTGCCTTTCAGGCGGCAGGTTATGCACCGTGCGAATTGTGCATCCTGCAGCGCTGGCCACATGTCCTGGCCATCGTTGCCGGGATCGCGGTGTGGCGGCTTGGCGCGCGGCGCTGGCTGTTGTGGCTGGGCCTGCTGGGTGCAGCCGGCGCGGTGGCGATCGCCACCTATCATTCGGGTGTCGAATGGGGCTGGTGGCAGGGGCCGACGGCCTGTTCGGGCGGTGTCGGCAACCTGACGCAGCTCAGCACCGAGGATCTGATGAAGCAGCTTCAAGCCGCGCCCGTGGTGCGCTGCGATGAGCCCGCGTTGAAAATTCTCGGCGTGACAATGGCCAACATGAATGCCTTGGCATCAGCAGTTCTGGCGCTGATCTGGATCGCCGCGCTGCGCATGCGCCGCGCTTAATCCGTCCGGGCCGTCAACGCGGCCAATCCGGCCGCCAGCCTGCGATCCTCTGACGATTCCGGCCCGCTGGCCCAGGGACGATATCGCAGCCGGAACGCTGCCAGCCTGACTGCGGGATCGGCAGAGGGATACCCCGCGGCATCCAGGCTTTCGGTCAGCGGCCGGTCGTCCCCGCACACCGGCCAGATCGCCAGTCCCGCCCGCGCCAGCCGTTGCCAGTCAAAGCGCGGACCGGGATCGCATTTCCGTCCCGGTGCCATGTCGGAATGGCCGATCACCGCCTCCGGCCCTAACCCGTGCCGCCCCGCGATCTGGCCGACCAGCGCGACGACCGCGTCCATCTGCTCGACCGGAAACGGCGCATCGCCGGGATTGACGATCTCGATGCCAATGCTGCGGCTGTTCACGTCGTCCTGGCCCTGCCACGAGCCCGCACCCGCATGCCACGCACGCCGATCTTCGGGGACCAGCGCCTCTGTCTGGCCGTCCTCGTGCACCAGCCAATGCGCGCTGACTTCGGCCGCCGGATCGCAAAGGCGCGCCCGCGCCGAGGCACCGTCGGCCATCCCCGTATAGTGCAACACGATCAGCGCGATCCGCTGACCGCGCCGGTCCCCGTGATTGGGAGAGCCTTCGCTCATTCAGCTAAGTGTTGCGGGATCAAAGCGTCTCGACGCGCCAGCGCGCCGGGTCCCATCCGCAGACAAAACCGTCACCGTCAGGATCCATGCCGCGCGGATCGACATCCGGCCCGCCCGCGGCGAGAAACGCCATCTGCGCCCGATCGGCATCCGCGTAGCTGGCGCAGACCCGTGCCGCCGTCGCGGCCGATCCGCCCGCGCGTTGCCAGACCACGGTGCCGGGCGCGTGGTCGGCGGCATAGGCGTACCGGACCAGAACCGGCGTCGATCCGGCATAGGGCCCGCTTTGCACGACGGGCAATGGCGCGCCGGACGGCGTCGTCTGAACCGGCGCGGGTCGCGCTGCGCCGCCGCGATACTGCCGCGCGACGGTCTGCATCAATCTTGGTCCCGCGATCTCGGCCGCCGTTGGCGCCTCGACCGGCAGAGCGACAGGAACACGGCGCGGCGGCTCGTTGCCCGTCGTCAGCGCCACTTCACGCGCCTGCCGATAATTGTCGTATGGGCTGTCGCTGCCATAGCGATAATTGGGGTTCTGCCCGCCCTGGATGCCGCAGGCCGACAGCCCCGCCAGCGCCAGAAATCCCGCCGCGATCCGCATCACCATCCGCCGCTCCATGCCATGCCTGTGCCCGACGCTACCACCAGCGATCGGGCTTGGCCACAAATCCTGCTGCCCGCTCCAGAACAGAGGCCTGGTTCAGCAGCGCCCCTTCCTCGAACGGCCGCCCTATCATCTGCAACCCCAGCGGCAGCCCGTCGGCATCCTGTCCAACCGGCACCGCGATCCCCGGCAATCCAGCCAGGTTCAGCGTGACCGTGAACACGTCGTTGAGATACATCGCCACCGGATCGCCATCCTTGGCAGAGCCCAGCGGGAATGCCGCGGACGGCGTCGCAGGGGCCAGGATCGCATCGACCCCATCGGCAAAGGCCTGATCGAAATCGCGCTTGATCAGCGCCCGCACCTTGCGCGCGCGATTGTAATAGGCGTCGTAGAACCCCGCCGAGAGAACGTAGGTGCCGATCATCACGCGGCGCTGCACCTCGGGTCCAAACCCTTCGGCGCGGGTCTTTTCATACATGTCGACGATGCCATCGCCCTGCCCCAGCTTTGCACGGTGACCATAGCGGACCCCGTCATAGCGGGCGAGGTTCGACGACGCTTCCGCCGGAGCGATCACGTAATAGGCGGGCAGCGCGTATTTCGTGTGCGGCAGACTGATGTCCACGATCTCGGCGCCGGCATCGCGCAGCATCTCGGCGCCCTGCCGCCACAGGGCGTCGATATCGGCGGGCATCCCCTCCATCCGGTATTCGCGCGGGATGCCGATCTTCTGGCCACGGATGTCGCCCGTAATCGCGGCTTCGAAATCTGGAACCGGGATGTTGGCGCTGGTCGAATCCTTCTCGTCCACGCTGGCCATCGCACCCAGCATGATCGCCGCATCGCGCACGGATTTTGTCATCGGCCCGGCCTGATCGAGGCTGGAGGCATAGGCGATCACGCCCCAGCGGCTGACCCGGCCATAGGTCGGCTTCAGGCCCACGATCCCGGTCAGCGCGGCCGGCTGACGGATCGAGCCGCCGGTATCGGTCCCGGTCGCGGCCAGGCACAGATCGGCCGCCACTGCCGAGGCCGACCCCCCGGACGACCCGCCCGCTGTCAGCTTCGCACCATCGCGTCCCTGCCATGGATTGACCGCCGGGCCATAGGTGCTGGATTCGTTCGACGATCCCATCGCGAACTCGTCCATGTTCAGCTTGCCCAGCATCACCGCGCCCGCGTCCCACAGATTGTGCGTCACGGTCGATTCGTATTCGGGCCGGAAGCCCCTCAGGATGCCGCTCGCGGCTTGCGTCGGCACGCCACGCACGCAGAACAGGTCCTTGATCCCCAACGGAATGCCGGTCATCGCGGTCGCATCGCCCGACTTGATCCGCTGATCGGCAGCCTTGGCCATGTCGCGTGCCATATCCGGCGTGCCGTGGACGAATGCATTCAGCGCACCCGCATCCTCGATTGCCTGAAGACAGGCGTCGGTCAACTCGACGGAGGTCACGCCGCCTTGTTTCAGGGCGTCGCGCGCACCCTCGATCCCCAGCTTGTTCAGATCGCTCATTCCACCACCTTCGGCACAGCGAAGAAGCCCTCGCGCGCGTCGGGCGCATTCGAGAGGACCTTGTCCGCCATCTCACCCGTCGTCACGACGTCATCGCGCCGCTTCAGTCGCATCGGTGTCACGCCGGTCATCGGCTCGACACCCTCGACGTCGACCTCGTTCAGCTGCTCCATGAACTGCAGGATGCTCGACAGCTCCTGCGCCAGCGCCGGCAGCGCTTCGTCCTCGACACGGATTCGCGCCAGATGCGCAACCTTGCGGGCCTCGTTTTCGGTGATCGACATGAGCACTTCCCTTGTTCTGGCGCGGGTTTACAGGCGCCAGAACAAGGCCGCAAGGCGGCCGGGGTTGTGACTGGTCCTTGCCTGCCGGAACTGCAGCGTTGCCAGCGGTTGCTGCTCTCAGCCCAGGCGTTAGATGACGATCGGTGCCGGCACCGGCACGCGCTTCAGTGGACGCTGACGACTTCCGAAGCCAGAATTTCCAGTTCAGGCTGAGAAATTGCAAGCCTCCAGATGGTCAGGGTGGCGTCGGTCATTGGCGATCGCGCGCGCTGTCGATGCACGGTGCGACCCGCTTATGGAAAATGCCTGAACGGCCCAAAATTTCCGCTTGCACGCCCCCCCGCCTCTGTCTAAGAACCGCCCACGCCGCCGGGCACACCCGGTAGCCGCCAAGGCTGGCCCGTTCGTCTATCGGTTAGGACGCCAGGTTTTCAACCTGGAAAGAGGGGTTCGATTCCCCTACGGGCTGCCAGTTTTCCTTTAAACTCTCACCGCTCGATCTTGACGCGAGCGCTTTCTGTTTGGCGGTCAGAGCCGTCATTCGCGCGACGGCATTAAACTTGGCTGCAAAAGATTGTCGCGCGGGCGCCGACTTCTATCAACGTGGGGTCGCGCTGACGTGTGGGAGGAGGACAGTCCCAAATCTGTGACGATCAGCCTGACGAACCGAGCTCAAGTAACTGCCGCGTCAGCAATCGATCACCTTGGGTGTCAGATCGCTCCAGCCCCTCCGCCTCCAAATATCCTGAATGATACGGACTGCATTCTCTAAAGAAGCCGTGACCGCTCACTTTCAGAAGCCCCTTCTTCAACTTGATCGTTGATATGTTATACTGTAACTTCTGGCGACCTTCTGTTGGTCACATCATCTGAACCCTCGAGCCAGTACACACCGGAGCCTACCCCATGAAAGACACCCGCCTGCCCGTCACCGTCCTTTCAGGCTTTCTCGGCGCGGGGAAGACAACGCTTCTGAATCGCGTGCTGAACAATCGCGATGGGCGTCGTGTCGCGGTCATCGTCAACGACATGTCCGAGGTCAACATCGACGCCGATCTCGTCCGTGCCGAGACCGCATTGTCACGCACAGATGAAACGCTGGTCGAGATGTCGAACGGGTGCATCTGCTGCACCCTGCGCGATGATCTGCTGTCAGAGGTGCGGCGCCTCTGTGCAGAGAAACGCTTCGACTACCTCCTGATTGAGTCGACGGGGATATCCGAACCCCTTCCCGTCGCGGCAACCTTCGACTTCCGCGATGAGCACGGCGACAGCCTGTCCGATGTGGCCCGGCTCGACACGATGGTGACCGTCGTCGACGCGGTGAACCTGCTCCACGACTATTCCGGTCATGATTTCCTGAGCGAGCGTGGCGAGACGACCGGACAAGGCGACGACAGAACGCTGGTGGACCTGCTGGTTGAGCAGATCGAGTTCGCGGATGTGGTGGTGCTGAACAAGGTGTCGGATGCGGGTGCCGAGCGCACCGACGCCGCGCGCAAGATCATTCGCAGCCTGAACGCCGACGCGCGAGTGATAGAGACAGATCATTCGGACGTGCCGGCGAGCGCGATCCTAGACACCGGATTGTTCGACTTCGATCGCGCGCATGAACATCCGATGTGGGCCAAGGAGCTTTACGGCTTCGCCGATCACGTGCCGGAAACCGAGGAATACGGCGTCGCTTCCTTCGTCTATCGTGCGCGTCGTCCGTTTCAGCCGGAAAAGGTGATGGCCGTGCTGAACGGCGCCATGCCGGGCGTGATCCGGGCCAAGGGCCATTTCTGGATCGCGACCCGCCCGGACTGGGTCGCCGAATTCTCTCTGGCCGGGGCGCTGTCGTCTATCAGGCCGCTCGGGACCTGGTGGGCAGCGGTCCCGCGTGATCGCTGGCCCGATCACGACACGGCCCGCGCCTACATGGCAGCGCACTGGCTTGAGCCGTGGGGCGACCGGCGGCAGGAACTCGTCTTCATCGGCGCGGGGATCGACTGGCCGGATCTGAAGGAAAGGCTCGACGACTGCCGCGTCTCGGAAGAGATGGCCGAAGACCTCTCCCGGCTGTCCGACCTGCCCGATCCATTCCCGCAATGGCGCCGATCCGAGGCGGCATGATGACCGCCCTTCCCAACCTGATCACGACGACGCGCAGCGATGCGGATGCGCACGTGCTTCAATCGATCGGGCAGCCCGGCGTGTCGCTGGCGCTGTGGCAACGGCGGTTGCCCGGTCGTCTCATCAAGGCTCTCGACGCCCTGCCGAACGAGCGGCTGCCGCGTCTGCGGCAGAGGGTCAGGCTCGCCGATGTGGCTTCGGCAGTGAAGACGGCCTGCGACGTGGCGGGAACCGGTGCCGCGACAGCGGACCTTGTCGCGGATGTCGAGACGCTGGCACGACATGCGATCCTCGCCTTCGGATCGCCATTCCTCGAAGTCCGCCTCGATGCGACCGAAGGCCAGCCCTGCCCCAAATGGCACATCGACGCCGTGGCCGCGCGTTTGCTCTGCACCCTGCGTGGACCGGGCACCGAATACGGTCCGATCGGGACCAGCGGTCAGCCGCGATCGACCCACCGGATGGAGCGTGGAGACGTTGGCATCTTCCGTGGGGCCCTCTGGCCGGGGGGTGAGCTTGGCGCGATCGTCCACCGCTCGCCACCGGCCGCGGCGGGCGGACCGCGTCTGCTTGTCGTCATCGACCCGGCCCACGATTGCGTGTGCTGCTGATGGCCCGGGCATCAAACATTGGCGCGACCCGGCAGAAGGTTCGACCCCGCACCCGCGATGCGATGCACGGCTTTGACGCGTTGCCGCCGCCCTTGCGCCGCTGGTTGGCCGAGGCAGCGCTGCCTTGGTCGCCGAGTTCATGCCGCCGCATCTGGCAGGACGCCCGCGCGAAAGGTGAGCCGATTGACGCGGTGCTAGCGAGACTCTCCCGGGCTCAGGACGCGTGTCTCGCGCGCGAGAGCAATGACGTGCGGTAAAACGAGACGTCAGACATTCTCAGTGGCTGATTTACCCGGAAGGGTCGGCGCGAGCCACCGCCTGACGCGGCGGTGGCTCGTCCGGAGCGGAGAACGACGGTCCCGTCAGCCGAATTCACGCACCATGCGCGATCCAGACCGACTTGGGTTCGGTGAAGTTCTCCAGCGCGACCTCGCCGTGCTCGCGGCCGAGACCAGAATCCCGGGTGCCGCCCCACGGAAGCCGCACATCGGTCGGTCCGAACGTGTTGGCCCAGACCGTGCCTGCTTTCAGATCACGCACGAAGCGATGCATCCGCCGCATGTCATTCGTCCATATCCCTGCGGCGAGACTGAATTGCGTACCGTTGGCGATGGACAGCGCCTCGTCCTCGTCGTCGAAGCCGATCACCGAGGCGACGGGGCCAAAAATCTCTTCTTGCGAGATGCGCATCTGCGGATCGACGTCGTCGAAGATGGTCGGAGCGATGGTGTATCCGCGCGTTGCGGTCCGGACTCCGCCGCTGACCAGACGAGCGCCCTCGTCCTTGCCGATCCTGATATAGTCCAGAATCCGCTCCATCTGCTTGTCGGACACGACAGGTCCCATCTGGGTGCCGCTGTCGGACGGATCGCCGACGCGGATCTTTTCGGCGCGAGCCACCAGCCGTTCGACCACTTCATCTCGGACCGAGTTGTGAACGAGGATCCGAGATCCGGCCGAACAGACCTGGCCGCTGTTGAAGAAAATCCCTGATGCGGCAGCCTTGGCCGCAGCGTCGAGATCCGCGTCAGGGAAGATGATGTTGGCCGACTTGCCGCCCAGTTCGAGCGTGACGCGCTTGAGATTGCCCGCGGATCCCCGCAGGATCTGGCGCCCTACGCCGGGAGAACCGGTAAACGTCACCTTGTCCACATCCGGGTGATCCACCAAGGCCTGTCCGGCGACGGTGCCGAAGCCCGGAACGACATTGAGCACGCCGGCGGGGATACCGGCCTCGAGCGCAAGCTCGCCGAACTTCAGTGCGGTCAGGGGGGTCAGCTCGGCGGGTTTCAGAATCACGGCACAGCCGCAAGCCAGCGCCGGAGCGATCTTCCACATCCCGATCATCATGGGGAAGTTCCATGGCACGATCGCGGCGACCACGCCGACGGGTTCTCGCACCGTATAGGTCAGCGCGTCCGGTCGAGCGGGAATGACCTGTCCGTTGATCTTGTCGGCGAAGCCCGCGTAGTAGGTCAGCGTATCCAAGACCGCTGGAAAGTCCTGACGACGGATGGTCGAAATCGGCTTGCCGGTGTCGAGGCTTTCAAGCTCGATCAGCTGTTCCTGGTCACGTCGGATGAGGTCGGCAAAGCGCAGCAGCAATTGACCGCGCTGAGCGGCACGCATCGTACCCCATTCGGCGCGCAACGCTTCGCGCGCTGATTTGACCGCGTCATCCACATCATCGATGCCCGCTTCCGCAACCAGACCGAGAGACTGTTCCGTAAAGGGATTGATCGTCTCGAAGGTCCGACCAGATCGCGCTGGCACGCGTTCGCCGTGGATGATCAGGTCCGCGCAGGCGCTTGAAAAGTCATAGGGCATCATATCCTCCAATTATGAACTATCGTTCATATCCCGGTACTGATCACGCTGTAGCGCGACTGTGTTTAGGAGAGATAGGGGCAGAACTGCTTGCATCAAATATGATTTTATCTGCATAATTCGTCTATAACGATAACCCCAATTATGAACACTGGTTCATAAGGAGGCGCCAAATGCAGATCGAGATTGTGCCAGTTTGGAGGTTCCGAAAGTCCGATGCGGCGCCACCGATGACCGTCATGCTGGACTTCCTCAACGAGATCCGCGCAACCGGGAAGATCACGCGCGCGGCCGAACAGGCCGGCATCTCCTACCGCCATGCCTGGAACCTGATCGAGAAATGGTCGGACTTTTTCGAAGCACCGTTGGTCGAGCGGCAACGCGGCAAAGGCACAAGCCTCACGCCGTTTGGCGAGCGGCTCGTCTGGGCCGGTCAGCGCCTGCAAGCCCGTCTGATGCCGCAGCTGGCCAATCTGATCCATGAGCTGGAGGCGGAACTGGTCGAGTTCCTGCCAAAGGCCACGACCGAAATCCGCGCCCACGCCAGCCACGGTTTCGCGGTCGAAGAATTGCAGCGCATCCTCGATCGCCAGGGCGATATGGTGTTCGATCTGCGCTACGTGAGCAACGAAACCTCTCTCGCGGCCCTGAAAAGGGGTGATTGCGATCTTGCCGGGATGCACCTGCCACAGGGGCCCCTGCGAAAGGAGGCAGTCGATATGACACGCGCTCTTCTGGGCGACGAAAACTATAGCGTTATCAACTTCGTTACGCGTGAGATGGGGCTGATGGTGCAAAGGGGCAATCCGCTTCGCATCAAAAGCGTTGCTGACCTGAAGTCACCGGGGCTGCGTTTTGTCGCGCGGGACCCAGCCTCCGGCACGGCTCAACTGTTGCAGCAGATCCTTGCGCAGTCAGATATGAGAGCGGAAGACATCGGCGGTGGACGCCAGACCACCTTCGAATTCACCCATGCCGCCGTGGCAGCCTATGTCGCCAGCGGAATGGCCGACGCGAGTTTTGGCGTAGAGGCGGCTGCGCGGAAGTTCGGCTTGGAGTTTCTTCCGCTATTGACCGAAGACTACGTCTTCGTTTGCCGGGACACCCTTTTGAAGACCGACGCAATGGCCCGGGTTACCGAAGCCATGCAAAGCTCGGAGTTCAAGAAGGCCGTCGACGGCCTTCCGGGTTATCACGCCGACAGCCCTGGAATTTCTCAACCCGCCTCTAGCGTTTTCTGACGGTGAAAAGCTGCTTCAGCTTCAAAACTGTCCAGTGAACTTCGCACGGTCTACGCCCCTTTCGGCACAATCCTCACCGGTGACCCCTTGTATGCTGGCGTCTGAGACTTGGTTTCGTGATAGCTCAACGGGATCAACGGGTTCAGCTCAGGATAGTAGCCCGCGACACAGCCGTTCGGCAGATCGTAGGCGGTCACCGCCAGACCTGCGACCTCCCGAGTGACCCCATCGTCAACGGCGCTGACAAGCGTGACCCGTTCACCCTCTTCCAGACCAAGCCGAGCCATCTCGTCACGATTGACAAGCAAAATCTCGCGGCTTCCTTCAAGCCCCCTGAGGCGGTCAGAGAAGCCGTAAATCGTGGTGTTGAACTGGTCGTTCGAACGGAGCGTGACGAGTGTCATCGTCTCATCCACCGGCTCTTCTCCAAGCGCCGTCAACGTGTCGGGCGTCGTGAACCGCGCCTTGCCGGTCTCGGTCTGCCACTGGCGCTCACGGGCGGCATTCCCACGATAGAAACCGCCGGGTGTCGGCATGCGAGCGGTGAAATCATGAAACTCGTCCGGATAGGTCGCGGCGATCAAGTCGCGAACAAGATCGTAGTTTCGCGTCCACGCGTCCCAGTGCAGCTTCGGACTGGATGGCAGCGTCGCCGCCGCCATGCCTGCGACGATGGCAAGCTCGGATCGGCAGCGTTCCGATGGCGGCTTGGCCGACCCGATCGAGGCGTGAATGTGCGACATGGAATCCTCGATCGTCACGACCTGCGGCTGACCGTCCTGCTCGTCCCGATCGGTCCGACCGAGGCAGGGCAGAATGTAGGCGACCTGTCCCGGGACCAACTGCGAGCGGTTAAGCTTCGTGGCGACATGAACCGTCAGGCGAAGCGACGGCCATGCTGCTTCCATACGCCGCGAATCCGGCAATGCGCGCACAAGATTGCCGCCGAGTTGCACCATAGCCTTGACCCGCCCTGCAAGCATTGCTTCGCAGGCATGGACCGCGTTCAGCCCGTCCTGTTGCGGCGGATCGATGTCGAAAAGGTCGCGCAGCTTGTCCAGCGGCACACTCGCCGTGCGCTCGGCGATGCCCACCGTCCGCTGGCCCTGCACGTTGGAATGACCTCGCACCGGCGAGATCCCTGCCCCTGATCGGCCGATATTGCCGCGCAGCATCAGGAAATTGACCAGCATCCCGAGATTGAGCCAGCCGCCGACATGCTGGGTCAGCCCCATGCCATAGATGCCGATCACGTTTTTGGCCTGCATGTAGATATCGGCCGCGCGCGAAAGCATGGCGTGCGTCAATCCCGACTGCCGCTCGATGTCCGACCAGTCCATCGAGCGGATCGCCGCCTCCATCGCGTCAAACCCTTCGGTGTGCTCGCCGATGAAGCCGCGATCGATGATATCGCCAACCTCGTCATCGCGATCGAAAATGCAGCGCATCATCCCCGCCAGCGCCGCCACATCCCCACCCGGTCGAACCTGCAGATACTCCTCGGATATTTTCGTCGGTTTGCCGACTGTCATCTGAATGGGGTTTTGGGGATCGACGAATTCGACCAGCCCGCGCTCTCGCACCGGATTGAAAGTGACGATCCGGCAGCCGCGTTCGACAGCCCGCTTCAGCGGATGCAGAAACCGGGGTGAGTTCGTGCCGGTATTCTGGCCGAAGAAGAAGATCGCATCGCAGGTCTCGAAATCGTCAAGCGTGCAGGTGCCGACAGGCACGCCGATCAGCCGCTGAAGATTGACCGATGTCGTCTCGTGGCACATGTTCGACGATTGCGGCAGGTTGTTGTGACCGTAGGCTCTGGCGAACAGCGCATAGAGGTAGGATGCCTCCAGCCCCGCATGTCCGGACGAATAGAAGACCGCCTCCTCCGGATCGATGGCTCTCAATTCGCGACCGATTTCCGCAAAAGCCTCGTCCCATGAAACCGGAACGTAGCGGTCGGCCTCGCTGTCATAGCGCAGCGGATCCGTCAGGCGCCCGGACAGTTCGAGGTCGTGATCGCTCCACTCGCGAAGTTCAGTGACGCTATGCTTCGCGAAGAAGGACGCGTCGGCCCGCGCTCGCGTCAACTCCCACAGCGTTGCCTTGGCGCCATTCTCGCAGAATTCCGCGGCATGGGGTTTGGCCGGCTTTGCCCAAGCGCAGGACGGACACATGACACCCCCCGGCTTGTTCTGCCCTGCCAGAATGCGAAGGGCCACGGGACTGACAGATTCTTCCCCCAGAATACGCGCGATACCCTTCAACGATCCCCAACCACCGGAAGCGCCTTCGGCATGAGGAGTATCTGGATCGGCGCTTGTTGCACTGTGGTTCAAGTCATCGTCGGACATGCATTCATCCTTTTTGCTCGACCACATCGACAAAGGGGCCGGACTCCTCGCATCAAAATTGGGTCAGCACGCCCCTACGCGCCCGGCTCGTGGTAAGGGCAGTTGTTCAGGCTCGATCGCAAATCGGCGCTGGCGCGATAGGTTTGCTTGCGGGCACGATTGACGTTGCCCAAAGGTCGGTGCGCCTCGAGCCCGGTCCAGGGGCTGAATCGGCGGTGCATGTTGACGGTCTCGACCCGGCTATCCAGCCAGCTGTCCTGCGACGCGGCCCGCACGACGCCCACGCGCTGAAACGGTGAAACGTCCTCCGGCCATTCAGCCGACGCATCCTCGATCGGTTGCTTGTCGACATCACGCAGAAGCTGGACGCAGAACTCCCATTCGGCATCGCCTCTGAACATCTCGGCCCGGACATCCTCGCGCACGGCATTGGGCCGATCGCTTGCATCAATCGTCTCGCCCGTCAGATCCCGCATCCAAGGCGCGATCGGACGCAGCGAGAACTTCGCAACATAATCGCCGTAGCGAAACGGCACTGCAGAATTGTAGGTCTCGCCCATGGGCTCGACATTGGGCATCCCACCCATCAGCGCCAAGGCATCGATCTGGCCAACACCGACCTTGTCGAGCGCGGCATTCACGACCTTGAACATTCCGGCAGCGATCTTCTTGAGCCACTCGACCCGGTCGGTCGTCTTCGCAAGCAGCGACAGATTCTTGCTGAAGCTCTCGGCGTCCGGCGCAGCGAAGGCCGGCGCATTGATCATGATGAAATCCTGGGTCGTGCCCTCGGAATCCGGAAGACGCTGACCCTCGACGTCCATCACCTTCATCGCCAACCCACGCGGCAGGGCGATCGAGTCGTCCAGCATATCCCCGGCATTCGTCGACATGCGCAAGATCAATGGATAGGTGCCGGATTTGGAGAAGAGGCCCTGCGAGAGTTCGGGGGGCAGACCCTCATCGATTGTCAGCGAACCCTCCAGAATACCGTGAGACTTGGCGTGAACCGACCGAAGCGCGAATTCGCAATCCTCGGCCGTGGTCTCGGTGATCTCGCGAAACGACTGGTTCAGGTCGGATACGACCTGCCGCTCATCATCGCTGATTGTTTCGAGCGAAGGATCGAATGGAATTGGGCTTGGAAATGCCATGGGTCTTTTTGCCTAGGGATACTGTTCAGAAGGATCTTCAGGATGCCGGATGCCAGAAAGCGCGTTGCGGTCCGACAGCGAAGCCAGACGACATGTCCGACAAGCTATGAACGCCCGTCTGTCGCGAATGATCCGGTCGGGCGCGACTTTATTTCGATTTAACCCGAAATTGTTCGGGGTCGCGTAAAGGCTGGCCCCCTATCATCTCAGCATCAAGAACCGTGACTGCTGACGTAGCGCGTCAGCCTGACAGTCCCATCTCCCAGAAATCGACCTCGAGCCGTGTGGCGGTTTCGAAGCGATTGCAGAGACGGCGCCAGCGAGGGCTTTCCTGGGGTTCGGACCCCAGACGGTAGGCCACCGCCGAATCGATCAGCGACCCGACCGCGCGGCACGTATCCTGATATCCGGACGCTGCGTAGGTAGCGATCCAGTCCGCATAGCCGGTCTCATTGCCACGAGACGCAAGCCGCGCGCCGATCTCGCCATAGCCCAGCACGCAGGGCGTCAACGCCGCGATCAGGTCCAGGAAATCGCCGGAATGTCCGGCGTCTAGAACGTAGCGCGTATAGGCGATGTTCTGCGGCGCCTCGCGCGTCGAGAACAGCTCGGCTTCGGGGATGCCTTCCGCGGCGCAGATCGCGACATGCAGATGAAGCTCTTTATCCAGCAGGGCGTGGACCGTCTTGGCGCAGGCGCGCATCTCGTCCAGCGTCTCTGCCTTAGTCACGGCCAACGCCCAAGCGCGAGAGAACTGGACGAGGAAAAGATAATCCTGCACGAGATAGCGCATGAACGCCTTGCGCGGCAGCGTCCCGTCGCCCAGTCCCTCGACAAACGGATGCCGTGTGTAGTCATGCCATGACGCGCCGGCAGCGGCACGCCACAGCGGGAAGGTGACGCCGTAGTCCGGGCCACCCTTTGAAAGGGTCCGGGCTGCCTCGTTTTCCGCTTGAGCGTTCGAAAGCAGGTCCTTTCGCTCCGCGGTGGCGGCGATACCGTTGGTGTTCATCCAGATTCTCCGGTTGCGTCGCCAAGGGCGACAAGGGCGATCTCTCCGTCCCATGCGTTGGCGAGGCGCTCGGCCGCCGCCCAAGACCGCTGGCCGGAACGGCAGCACAGAACAGCCCGCTGACCTGGGGCGGGTGTTGGTCCGTCCGGACCAAGATCGGTCACGGACAGGCGACGCGCAGACGGACGCACCAACGGCCCCTCGATCGCTGCCCGCAGATCGACGAGGAAATCCGCCTCCGAAATCTCTGACGCGACGATGAAATGGTGTGGGCGTTCGGGTTCGGCCACGCCGTCGAAGCGGAAACCGCCGAAGCGGAAATCGGCCCCGTCGAAGGTGAGCAACCGCCCCAGCGGCGATGGAGAAAACCCGGCGAGAAACGCGAGTGCCAACTGGGCCTGCAGGGCGCCCACGATCCCCACGACCGGTCCCAAGACGCCGTCCTGTGCGCAGGACCCCAAACGATGCGGAAGATCCGGAAAGACCGCCCGCAGGCTTGGCGCCCCGCCGCAGAATGCACCGGTGTAGCCCTGTTGCCCGATCACCGACGCGCTGACGAGAGGGGTTGAAGTCGCAAGGCACAGGTCGGACAGGATATAGCTCGCCGCGAAACTGTCTGCGCAGTCCAGGACCAGATCGGCGTTCTGGCACAGTGCTTCAGCATTGGCCGGATCAAGCGCAGCAACGACCGGCTCGACACGGACGCACGAATTGAGCGCGGTCATCGCCTCTGCGGCGGCTTGCGCCTTGGGGCGACCGATATCGGCGTCGCGAAACAATGTCTGCCGATGAAGGTTCGTGACCTCGACCCTGTCGGGATCGATCAGGGTGATGCGCCCGACACCTGCGCCACCCAGATATTGAAGAACCGGCGAGGCGAGACCACCCGCGCCGACGATCACCACTCGAGCATCGGTCAAGCGCGCCTGACCCTCTGGCCCAAGCTCGGGAACGGCGATCTGGCGGGCATAGCGGTTCATCGCGTCGCCTGCAGCCATTGGTCGATGCGTCCTTCGGGATCGTCGTTCAGGGTGATGTCGGTGACGGCGGAGACGATGTCGGCGCCTGCCCGAAACGCGCCCTTCGCCCGTTCGGGCGTCATCCCGCCAATCGCGACAAGGGGCAGATCGCCGATCAGCCGCTTCCACTCAGCAACCCGGTCGAGACCCTGTTGCCTCCATTTCATTCGCTTCAGGATCGTCGGATAGACCGGCCCCAGCGCGACGTAATCGGGCGACAGACCAAGCGCGCGGTCGAGTTCGGCGTGATCGTGGGTGCTGATGCCGAGCCTGATGCCGGCGCGTTTGATCGCGGCAAGGTCGGCGTCATCAAGATCCTCCTGCCCCAGATGAAGCCAGTCGCAGCCCGTGTCGATGGCGATCTGCCAATGATCGTTCACGACCAGCACGGCATTGTGCGACCGACACATGGTTTGCGCCTGCGCGACGACCGGCCGTAACATTGTGTCGGGAACACCCTTGATCCGCAGCTGCACCAGCTTGACGCCCAAAGGCAGGGTGCGCTGCAGCCAGTCGAGACGGTCGAAGATGGGATAGAAGCGGTCGAGCGTCATTCCAGAAAGGCCCGTCCGATGACCGGCGTCGACGGCGCGGCCATGTCGCGCGGCTCCATCGGGTCGGCCTGCCAGGCAAGCCGCCCGGCCTGGACCGCATGGGCGAAGCCCTCGGCCATCGCGGCAGGATCGCCGGCCTTTGCGACAGCGGTGTTCAGAAGCACCGCGTCAAAGCCCATTTCCATCGCCATCGCCGCGTGGCTCGGCAGACCCAGGCCCGCATCGACCACCATCGGCACGTCCGAAAACTGCGCCCTCAACGTGCGCAATCCGTAGATGTTCGTCAGCCCCAATCCGGTGCCGATCGGCGCGCCCCAGGGCATTAGAACCTCACACCCCGCGTCCAGCAGACGGTCAGCCAGCACCACGTCTTCCGTCGTGTAGGGAAACACCCGGAAGCCTTCGCCCGTCAGGATCCGCGCCGCCTCGACCAGACCGAACGGGTCGGGCTGCAACGTGTCGGCGTGACCGATGACTTCCAGCTTGATCCACGCTGTGTCGAACAGTTCGCGCGCCATCTGCGCTGTCGTCACGGCTTCCTTCACCGAATGACAGCCGGCGGTGTTGGGCAGAAGCGTTACACCCAATTCCCGCACGAGGCTCCAGAACGCGGCACCAGCCCGTTCCGCGCCTGCTTCGCGCCGGACCGAGACGGTGGCGATCCCGGCACCCGAGCGTTGGAACGCGTCGGCCAGCACGGCGGGCGACGGATATTGCGCGGTGCCCAGCATCAGGCGCGACGTGATTTCGGTTCCGTAAAGCCGCATCTCATCCTCCCTGTTGTGGGGCGACGACCTCGATCCGGTCGCCGGGCGAAAGGACCGCGTCGGCACGCGCGGCGCTCGGCACGAAACGCTCGTTCAGCGCCGTCGCGACTTTCGCGTCGGCATAGCCGAGTTCGTCCAAAGCGGCCGCGAGCGTTTCGGCCTTCACATCGGTCGGGGCGCCGTTAAGCGTGATCTTCATGCAGCAACTCCGGTTTGGTGCCGTCGAACGCCGTTTCGACCGCCATGCGCGCCAAGGCAGGGGCGAGCAGAAAGCCGTGTCGGAACAGTCCGTTGACGTGGATGGTGTAGCCCCTGCGCGTAATGCGGGGCAGGTTGTCGGGAAAGGCAGGGCGCGCATCTGCGCCGATCTCGACCAGTTCGGCCTCGCCGAAGCTAGGATGCAGCGCGTAGGCCGCCGAGAGCAGTTCCATGACCGAACGGACACTGCGCCGTCGATCGTCGCTTTCGATCTGGGTCGCCCCCAACATGAACAGACCGTCGGTACGGGGCACGACATAAAGCGGAAAGCGCGGGTGAAGCAGTCGCACGGGGCGGGTCAGGCGAAGATCGGTGCTGCGCAGGACGACCATCTCGCCCTTCACGCCGCGCAGGTCCGTCAGCGCGTCCCGCGCAGACAGTCCACGACAATCGAAGGTCAGACCGTCGGCTTGGCTAGGCTCGGCCACGAAATCGACGCCAGCCTGTTCCAACCGGTCGCGCAGATGCTTCAGCGCCGCACGCGGATCAAGATGCGCCTCAGCGGGAACATGCAGCGCGCGCTCGAAGCGACCGGCCAAATCCGGCTCCAGCGCCGTAAGACCGTCTGTGTCCAGCCAAAAATGACCTTGCGTCCGGCGTGCAAAGCGGTCGAGTTCCTTTCGGTCGCGGCCCAGGGTCACGACGATCGTCCCTTGGCGAGTTACCGCGACGCCCTGCCCTTCCCACCAATCCGCAGCGGTCTGGCCAAGTCGCACGACCAGCTCGTCGGCCGTGTCGCCCTCGCAAAAAGGCGCGAGCATTCCGCCCGCCCACCAGGAACAGGCATGCGGTCCCGGCTGCGTCGCGGTGTCAGATACGGTCACCGCGCAGCCGCGTGCGACCAACTCTGCCGCAACGCACAATCCTGCGACGCCAGCGCCAAGGACGCGTGCGGTCTTCATGTCCAGACCGCGTGAAAATGGTGAACAGGGCCGTGCCCGCCGCCGATCCCGAGGTTGTCGGCCCAGCGGATCGCGCCGTGCAACCAGTGCTGCGCGTTCCGTACAGCCGTCTCGAGGTCGGCACCCTTCGCCAGTTCGGCCGCGATCGCGGATGACAGGCTGCACCCCGTGCCGTGGGTGTTATGGGTGTCGATACGGGTCTGTTCCAACTCGACAACACCCGAGGCCGTCACCAGCCGATCGGTACAGGTCGGGCCTTCGGCGTGACCGCCCTTCATCACCACCGCCCCCGCCCCGAGGTCCAGAAGCGCCCGTCCCTGCGCTACCATCTCATCCGCCGTCCTGGCTTGGTCGCAATCCAGCAAACGCGCAGCTTCGGGCAGGTTAGGAGTTAAAACATGGGCGCGGGGCAGAAGCGTCTGGATCAGTGCGCGCTCGGCCTCTTTCGCCAGAAGCACATCGCCCGATTTCGCGACCATCACCGGATCGAGGACGACGGGTCCGGCGTAATCCGCGATTGCCGAGGCGACGGCATCGACGATCTCGGCGGATGCGAGCATGCCGATCTTGATTGCGCGCGGGACAATATCGTCCAGCACGGCCGCGATCTGCGCCGAGACGGTTTGGACCGTGACAGCTTCGATACCAAAGACGCCGCGCGTGTTCTGCGCGGTGATTGCCGTGATCGCGCTGGTGCCATAGACGCCCAGCGCGGAAAACGTCTTCAGATCGGCCTGAATCCCCGCGCCCCCGCCACTGTCGGAGCCTGCTATCGTCAAGGCGGTCGGGTGTAACGTCATCGCTTCCTCCACCCGGCAAGGGACAGGAGGAAGACAAAGCACCGGCTACCAGCCAAGGGGCTTCATCGTGCTCCGTTCCCTACGCCGGCATTGCCCGGATCAGGTTCGATGGGTCAGCTTTCGCCTCTCAGCCCTTGCGGGCACCCCAACGGATTCGCCTGACCCTAACGGTCAGCCCGCAGACATACAACCTGCACGGTGTGTGACGGGTGAACGGGCAATCGGGGACAGGATTGGCGTGAAGCTTCAGGCGCTCGCAGCGAAGTCGCCCTACGACGCTGCCTGATCCTGACTTAGCCTGCTGTCCAGCAACTCGCCGCTACGGGCGAGAAGCGGATAGGCGACGGTCACCAGAAGCGAGTTCATTTCCTTGAAGCCTCGCGCGATCTCCAGATGCATGCCGCTGGTCTCGATGCTTTCGGGGGTCCCGTCCTGAAGCCGCTTGAGATGCAGATCCTGGGTGCGCCGCGCCATATCGCGCATCCTTTGCTTTTCGCGCACAAGCTGGCGCGCGGATGGATGGTCCTGCGACACCAGCACGTTCAGCGACAGGTGGATGTTGTCCATCAGCTTCTGATGCAGTTCGGTCAACTCGGCCCAGCCGGCGGGCGAAAACTGCCATTCGGTCCGGACCTTCTTGTCCGCAAGCGCAAGAAGGTGCTTGGCCACGATGTCGCCGGCATGTTCAAGGTTGATGGCGAAGTCGGTCAGTTCGATGCTTCGCCGCGCTTCATCCTCGCTCAACTGGCCGCGATTAACCTGCGCGAGATACAGCTTGATGCGGGTATGGATGCGGTTCACCTCGGCGTCGATCTTTCGGGTTCGTGCGATCGCATCGCGATCGCCATCCTCCATCAGGCTCATGACCGGGCGGGCCATCGCCTCGATCAGTTCGCCCATGCGCAGCAGTTCTCGCGTGGCGCTTGCAAGCGCAAGGCGCGGCGTGTCGATCACCGATGGATCCAACGCGCTTGGGGTGCGCCACGGCTCGGCATCGGCGCTCGGATCATCGGAACCGGGGTGCATCCGCCCCGTCAGGCGTGCGACGGCGCCGACGAATGGCAGCCCGATCGCGACCAGACCCAGATTGAAGGCAAGGTGGAAGTTCACGACGGCCGTGGCGGACGTGCTGCCAAGGGTTTCGATTCCCGCGTCGGTCGCCTCGAAAACCGCCAGAGCCGCGATTGCGGCGCCGGATCGGAACAGCAGGTTTCCCGTGGTGATGCGCTGCGCATCCGTCGCCATGCCGCGCGTCAACCAGAACGCGATCATTCCACCGCCCAGATTGCAGCCCAGGATCATCGGGATCGCGGCATCGAGCGTCAGCAGGCCATGCGTGGCAAAGGCGGCCAGCATCAGGACGAAGGCGACACCCGAATGGATGAGCCACGTGAACAGTGCACCGATCAGGAAAGCCGTCAGATAATCTTCGGCCAGGTAATCCGAGACATTTGCAGGAAGAGCGCTCTCCCTGAGAGGTCCGGTCGCACTGCCGATCAAGGTCAGTGACAGCAGGATCAGACCGATGCCAAGGACCATCCGTCCTATCTCTTGCAGCAGCGGGCTCGACACTTTCAGGTGAAGAAGGCCACCCACGAACAAGAAAGCCGGGACAAGCCAGCCCAGATCGATGCTGAGGATCCGCGCCACCAGCGCAGAGCCAAGATCGGCACCCAGCATCAGTGCCAGTCCGGTCGGGACTGACAAGAAGCCGCTTGTCGCAAAGCCGCAGGCGAGTATCGCCACCGCCGTCGAGCTTTGCAGCATCGTCGCCAGCGTCACGCCACCCAGCGCGGCCCGCAGATCGCTGGTCTTGGCGGCGCGCAGCATCGCGCGCAACTGGCCGCCCCACGCGCTTTCGACTCCCATGCGGACGATCTGAACCGCGTAGAGAAGCAGCATCACCGCCCCGGCCAGATGCAGAAGAATCAGCGACAGATGCACGAAACGGTCTCCCAACAGGCAGCGAAGCATCCTGCGAGACACGACGCCCCTTCGTCAACGTGATGCTGCCAAGTCGAAACAACGGTGCGCGGTGTCGTCGCGTCTTATCAATGCCGACGGCCGCCGATTGTTCGTCAACTGCCGTCAAAAAGGCGACGGTGCGTCTTCGACCGCAGACCGCAGGCGTCTTCAGCCGGTCTCATCCAGCGCCTTGCGGATCGCGGCGACCATCCGCTCGGTCGTCTGGTCGATCGAGACGATGATGCTGTGCTCATCGTCCGCCGGCCGCTCCAACGTATCGAGCTGGCTTTGCAGCAGCGAAGGCGGCATGTAGTGACCCTTCCGCGCCTGCATGCGGTGTGCAAGCAGCGCAGGATCACCGTCAAGCAGCACGAACAGTAGATCGTCCATGTCGGCGCCCTTGCGCAACCGATCGCGATAGCGCCGACGCAGGGCGGAACAGCCAAGGATCAGACCGTCGGGCTTGTCCCGCAGGGCGGCGCCGCATCGATCCAGCCACGGCATCCGATCCTGATCGTCAAGCGGAAGGCCGTCGCGCATCTTCGTCACGTTGGCCTGCGTGTGCAGCGTATCCCCGTCGAGATAGGGCAGACCTGTCGCCTGCGACAGGGCCTCGCCCACGGTGGACTTGCCCGATCCCGACACACCCATCAGGACAAGGTGCCGCACCGCCATTTTCACAGCACCGAGATCATGCCGCCATCGACGAAGATCAGCTGTCCGCTGACGTAATCCGACGCCGCCGACGCCAGATAGATTGCGGTTCCGACAAGCTCGTCAGGGCGGCCCCAGCGGCCGGCAGGTGTGCGGCCCTTCACCCAAGCGTCGAAATCGGGATTCGAGGTCAGCGCTTCGTTCATCTCTGTCAGCATGTAGCCGGGACCAATCGCGTTGGCTTGGATCCCATGCGCTGTCCATTCAGCGGCCATGCTTTTCGTCAGCAGCCGGATGCCTCCCTTGGCGACGGTGTACGGGGCGACGGTTGCGCGCGCCAATTCGCTGGTCAGCGAGCCGATGTTGACGATCTTGCCACGGCCGCGCGGGATCATCCGCTTCGCCGCCTCGCGCCCCAGCAGAAAGGCGCTGGTCAGGTTGGTGTCGATGACCCGCTGCCAGTCGGCCAGCGAAAGTTCGACCATCGGCTGACGATGCTGGATGCCGGCGTTGTTGACCAGGATGTCAATGTCGATGCCGTCGGCATCCAGTGTGGCGAACGCATCCATCACCGCGGTCTCGCTGGTAACGTCGAAACACGCGGCCCGCGCATCATATCCAGCGTCGCGCAACTCAGCCGCTGCGGCCTCGGTCGCTGCGTCGCCACGACCATTGACCACCAGCGTAGCCCCTGCCCCGCCCAGGCCTTCGGCAATGGCGCGACCCAGACCACGGGTCGAGCCGGTCACCAGAGCGGTGCGTCCGGTCAGATCGAACAGGTTCGTCATGTCAGATCTCCGTCCTGCGCAGTGTCAGGTCGCTGCGCTCATAGACTGCAGGCAGCAGGTCGGTCCCCAGGCCCGGCCCTTCCATCGGCAGCGCGTGGCCATCGCGGATCACCGGAAGTTTCGTCACGAGTTCCTTGTACCAGCCGGTATAGAATGACCGCACCGATTCCTGAATCAGCGTATTGGGCTGGCTGAACGAGGCGTGGATCGCCGCGACGAACGCGACAGGGCCCGTGCAATCGTGCGGTGCAAAAGGTTTGTGCACGGTATCGGCCAGCGCCGCGATCTTGCGGCCTTCGGTCAGGCCGCCGGTCCAGCACAGATCCACCATCGCGATTGCGGTCGCGCCGCGGTCCAGCATATCCTTGTAGGGAAAGCGCGAGCCCAGCGTTTCGCTCGCGCAGACCGGGACGTGTGTCGATTGCGCGAATTCCTGCAGCGCCTGCGGCGAGTTCATGCGGATCGGGTCCTCGAACCAATATGGGTCGTAGGGCTCCAGCGCGCGGGCGATCTTCATCGCCGTGGGCAGGTTCCACAGCGAATGCATCTCGACCATGATGTCCATCTTGTCGCCGACGCGCTTGCGGATCTTCTCGAACGGCTCCAGCGCCTTGCGCATCTCGGCCGCAGTGATCGACATGCCGCGGTTTTCCTGCGCGGCCGGGTCAAACGGCCAGATCTTCATCGCGGTGATGCCGCTTTCCAGCAGGCTTTCGGCCAAGGCGCCCGCATCGGTCATGAAGGCGTTGAGGTCTTCGTAAGGGCCCTCGGCGCTGCCGATGTTCCAGGTATCGACCGGACGAATGTTGTGGCTGCGGACATAGCCGTAGCCTGCGCAGGTGTTGTAGACGCGCAGCCGGTCGCAATTCAGCCCGCCCAGCAGATTGTGGACCGGCTGCCCGGTCAGCTTGCCGAACAGATCCCACAGCGCGATGTCGACGGCGGAAGCGGCCCGGTATTCGACCCCGGTCGAGCTTTGCGCCATCGGCAGATCGACCATCGCCCGGTTCAGCGCCTCGATCCGCGTCGGGTCCTTTCCAAGCAGTCGGATCGCCAGCGTGTTGTGGATATGCGCCTCGACCGCCTCGGCGCCGTAGAACGTCTCGCCAAGCCCGACCAGGCCCTCATCGGTGTGCAGCCTGACCCAGAGGACGTTCGAGAACTCCTCGGTGCGCAGCGTCTCGATCGCGGTAATCTTCACCCTCGGTCCTCTTTCGAATCACGTTGACGGATTTGATATGGTGTGAAATATCACGAAACATCATTAGGAGCGTTCATTTGGGTCTGCAAGACGAAAGATCGGTGGCGACGGAGGATGCGCTGGAGCGCGCATCCACAGACATTGCCCAGGTCATTCCGCACGGCGATCTGACCACCACGGCCTATGAACGGATCGAAGAGCTTTTCGTCGCCACCAGGATTCAGCCCGGCGCGACGCTGCGAACACAGGATCTTCAGGCACTGACCGGACTTGGTCGGACGCCGGTCCACCAGGCGGTGCGCAGGCTGGCCGCGGAAACATTATTGGACGTTCAGCCGCGCAATGGATTGCGCGTCTCGCCCGTCGATCTGGCCCGCGAACGGCGGCTGGCCGGTCTGCGACTGTCGATGGACCGGTTCGTTGTCGACGCGGTGATTTCGGGGATGGAAGGCAACGAACGTGCCCGTCTTCACCATCTCATGCGCCGGCTTGAGGACGAGCGGAACGGCATCACGCTTGATCGCTTCAACGTTCTGGACAAAGCCTTCGACCGCTTGATGATCGAGGCTTCGCGCGAGCGATTTCTGGACCGTAGCCTGCGTCCGCTGAAAGCGCTCGGGCGGCGCGCGGGCTTTCTCGATATCACCCATATCAGCGGCCCGAAGGGTCTGGACGAGACGGTCGGCGATCACCTTGCCATCATGCATGCCGTTCTGGACGGCGACGTTGCGCGTGCCCGCGCCGCCTCTGACCGCGTGGTCCAGTCCGGGCTGGAAATGCTGGACCGGCTTGAACGCAACATCGATCCGGCGTTGCTGGACGTGAGTTTCGGCCTCGGCGACGAGGCAGGAAGAAAGGGCCAGCCGGCCCGCACCCCGCGCGGCGGCCCGTAAACCCGCCGATCGCCACGGGCCAACGTGCCCGATCACCATCAAAGACATGAACTTCAGGGAGGACAACAGATGAAACTGATCCATGCGGCCACGATGGCCCTGCTTCTGACCACCGGCGCTGTCAGCGCACAGGAATACAGCTTCAAGTTCCAATCGTCGGACCCGGCGGGCAACCCCAACTTCGAGTTCCAGAAGGGCTGGACGGAACTGGTCGCCGAACGGTCCAACGGCGCGATCGAGATCGAATTGCTGCCCACCGGCTCGGTCGTCGAATACAACGAGACGCTGGACGCGGTAGCGGCCGGCATCCTCGACGGGCAGATCTGCGACAGTTCGTACTGGGCAGGCAAGGACCCGGCATTCGGCCTGATCTCGAACCCGGTCGGTGCCTGGTCGGCCCCGGAACAGATGATCGACTTCGTCGAGAATGGCGGCGGCAAGGAGCTGATGCAGGAGCTGCTGGGCAGCTACGGGCTGCATTTCATCGGCGTGTCGACCCCGGGCCTGGAAGCCTTCGTGTCGCGCGTGCCGCTGGACGGCGTCGATGACCTGCAGGGCGTCAAGGTCCGCACGCCCGAAGGTCCGATCGCCAACGTCTTCGCGGCAGCCGGCGCCTCGCCCGTGAACCTGCCCTCGGCCGAGGTCTATACCTCGCTCGACAAGGGCGTGGTCGACGCGGCCGACTATTCGGTGTTTTCGGTCAACCAGCAGCAGGGCATGAACGACATTGCGCCGCACCCGGTCTATCCGGGCTTCCACTCGCTGCCGCTTGTGGAAGTGTCGATGAACCAGGCGAAATGGGACGCGCTGCCCGACGACATGAAGACACTGCTGGAGGAGACGGTGAAGGAATTCCAGCAGACGCAGCTGCAGGGCAACCGCGAGGCGGACGAGGCTGCGGTCGAGGAAGCGAAGGCCGGCGGCAAGATCACGGTCCACGACTGGTCGGACGAAGAGCGTGCCAAGTTCCGCGCCCTGGGTCAGGCCGAATGGGAAAAGATCGCCTCGGAATCGCCGATGGCTCAGAAAGTCTATGACCAGCTGACGGCTTATCTGAACGAAAAAGGCCTGCTGGCACAGTAACGACAGAGCCGGCCGTCCCGCCGTCGCGGGGCGGCCGCACCGTTTGAAGGGGGGAGCCATGAGCGAAAACCGCGAACAGATCGACCTCGCCGCGACAAGCGAAGGCTTGCGCGAAGAGCCGGGTGCCATGGTCATCCCGCCCGAAGCCGGGCTGATGGGTCGGCTGGTGGACCGCGTCGCCTACATCTTTGCGGCAGGGATCGTCATCTCGGCGGCCGTCCTGCTGATGGAGGTGTTCCTACGCTACATCTTCAACCGACCAACGATCTGGGCGCACGAGACGACCGTCTTCCTTTGCGGCCTCGCCTTCACCTTTGGCGGCCTCTACTGCACCGCCCGCAACAGCCATATTCGCGTCGTGCTGATCTATGACTGGCTGTCGCCTCCGGTCCGACGGATCTTCGACATCCTGATCTCGATCATCTGCGCCATCGCCTCGGGCTTTTTCGCCTACGCGGCCTGGCACATGGTCACGCGTGCGGTCTGGACGCCTGCAGGAGATATCCGCCTGGAAACGACCGGCAGCGCGTGGAACCCGCCTACCCCTGCCCTGACCAAGCTATTCATCTTCGTCGTCATGATCCTGCTGGTCGCGCAGTTTCTGATTTTCGCCGTCAACTACGCCCGCCGGGCACGGAGCTGAGCCTATGTGGGATCTGAGTTTCAATCTTCAGGCTCTGGGTATCGAGGCTGGCACGCTGGTCATGTTCGCGATGCTGGTCGGCCTGCTTCTCACCGGGATGCCGCTGGCATTCGTCACGCTGCTGGTCGCGCTGATCTTCGCGCTTGGCTGGTTCGGGCCGATGGCGATCCCGCTGATCACCAGCCGCGTCTATTCCTTCGTGATGAACTTCGTCTTCGTTTCGGTGCCGATGTTCGTGCTGATGGCGGCGATCCTCGACCGCTCCGGCATCGCGCGCGACCTCTTCGACGCGATGAAACTCTTCGCCGGCCGCGTGCGCGGCAGCGTCGCGATCCAGACCGTGTTCGTGTCGGTGATCCTGGCCGCAATGTCGGGAATCATCGGTGGCGAGATCGTGCTTCTGGGCTTGCTCGCGCTGCCGCAGATGCTGCGGCTTGGCTACGACCGCAGTCTCGCCATCGGCGTTGTGTGCGCCGGCGGCTCGCTCGGCACCATGATCCCGCCGTCGATCGTGCTGATCATCTACGGCCTGACCGCAAACGTCTCGATCGGGGCGCTGTTCACCGCGTCGTTCCTGCCGGGCTTCATGCTCGCGATGTTCTACTGCGCCTATATCCTGGCCCGCGCCTACCTGACGCCGGGCGCCGTTCCGGATGTCGATCCGACCCCGGTTCCGCGTGAGGAAAAGCTGAGGCTGCTCAAAGGCCTCGCCCTGCCGATGCTGGTCGTGGTGATGGTGCTCGGCTCGATCTACGGTGGCATCGCATCCGTGACTGAGGCGTCCGCGATCGGCGTCGGCGGCGTGATCCTGTCGACCATCCTGCGCGGAGAGTTCAGCTACTCACTGCTGCGCGGTGCCGCGATGCAGACGCTTGCGACGGTCGGCATGATCGTCTGGATCGGCATCGGCGCGACGGCCATCGTTGGCGTCTACAACCTGATGGGCGGGGTCGATTTCGTATCGGAACTGATCACCGGCATCTCGGACAACCCGACCGTGATCGTTCTGGTGATGATGGCGATCCTGTTCTTCTTGGGCGCCTTCCTCGACTGGGTCGGAATCGCGCTGCTGACCATGCCCATCTTCGTGCCGATCATCACCGATCTGGGGATGGACCCGGTCTGGTTCGGGGTGCTCTTCTGCATGAACATGCAGGTCAGCTTCCTGTCCCCGCCCTTTGGCCCGGCGGCGTTCTACCTCAAGTCGGTCGCGCCGCCGGACATCTCGCTGGGTGTGATCTTCCGCTCGCTACTGCCGTTCATCTGCCTGCAGATCCTCGCGGTCGCCCTGCTGATCATGTTCCCGGGGATTACGGGTCGCTGAAGCTTAGGCAGCCTCAGCGACGCCGTTCCGGTCCTTGGCAATCAGCGCTTCGTGCAGCGCCCGGATCGCGTCCTTCAGCGCGTCGCGATCAAGGATGAACTGCACATCCACGTCACGCGGTCCTTGCGACGCGCCCAGTGCGTAGAGCCCGGCGTCGGCAAGCGCGCGCAGACCATCGGTCAGGACGGACAGCCCGCCCAGATCGCGGCCGATCGCCGACACCATCGCCAGCGGACGCGCGGACACTTCCGCATTGGGATAAAGCCGCGCCAAATCGCGCTCCACCCCGCCCATACGCTTGAGCGACGCATCCAGATAATGCGTGATCGTGTTGGCGTTCGAGACCTTGGAGACGATGCGCACGCCATGGCTGGTCAGCACTTCGAGGATGGCGCTGTCGTAGCCCTTCACGCCCACCATGTCCTGCTCGAACACCTCCAGCGCCACGATATCGAGGCCGGTCACCATCTCCACCGCCGGCTTTTCGGCCGGGCGATCGTCGATCAGCGTGCCGGGATCGTCAGGCTGGAATGCATTCGTCACACGCAGCGGCACGTCGGCTTGCCGCAGGGTCTTCGCCGCACTCGGATGGATCGCTTCCATCCCCATGTTCGACATCTGATCGGCCACATCGTAGTTCGTATGACCGAGCTTGCGGGCGACATCGTGTCCAACAAGGTTCGGGTCCGCAGAGGACAGGTGAAATTCCTTGTGAATGACAGCCTCGGACGCGCCCGTCAGGGCCGCCAACCGCGAGAACGTCACCTCAGAATAACCGCGATCGAATTCCTTCATCAGGCCTTCGCGGCACTGCGCGTACCCTGTGACGATCGGAATTTCCTGCGACGGGTCGATCCCCTCCATCGCGGCGTTGATCCTTTCGTCCAATGAAACCTCTCCGTCGTCGCGCCAGCCGGACAGGTCGACAAAGGTCGCCTTCGCCCCAGCACGGTTCAGCATCAGCGTCGCGACGAATGCGGAATGCGCTTCGCCCAAGCCCGACAGCATCTCGCGCACCTGCAGCATGTGCTGGGACAGGCTGAAATGACTGTAGGCGCAAAGGCTCATCAGGTCGGTCAGGCAATCGCGCATGCCCTGCATCCGCTCTGCCACGAACTCGTCTGCGCGGGCGATGTCGTCCTTGCTCGACAGAACCGACCGGTGAGCTTCGACCATCGCGTCGGCAGCCGTTTCAAGGCTTTCGCGCCACGCTTCGTCGCCATCCGCGAAGGCCGCGAAAACACCGCGCTTGCCCGACTTCTTGTGTTCCAACAGCAGGTTGGTAATGCCGCCAAAGGCCGAAACGACGAAAATACGGCCGTAGGGGCTTTGGCGCTCGCCGCCCAAAAACAGCGTGTCGCGCAGTTCGTCCAAGCGGGACATCGACGTCCCGCCGATCTTTTCAACGGTATGGGTCATATGCAGCTCGTCAGTCGGCGAGTTCTTCTGCCGGCGCGTAGGAGCCATCCTCGCGATGCACCTCATTGCCGGTCACGGGCGGGTTGAAGCAGCATGCCATGTGCAGCTCTTCCTCGGCGCGCAGCACGTGCTTGTCGTGCAGGTTCAGCGCGTACATCACGCCCGGCTTGATCTCATGCGTCTCGCCGGTGGCCAGATCGGTGATCGAGCCTTTGCCCTTCATGCAGTAGACGCTCTCGAAATGGTGCTTGTAGTGGAACGTGTGCTCCGAGCCGGCTTCCAGAACCGTGATGTGGAACGAGAAGCCCATTCCGTCGTCGGCCAGCAGCATCCGGGTCGATGTCCAGCGCGCGTCGGCAACATGGCGGTCGGTGCCCTTCAGGGCGTTGAAATCGCGTACAATCATCGTCGTCTCCTTATTCTGCGGCAATCGACGTGGACTTGCGCTCGGCCAAGGCCTCGCGAGTCGCGTCGCGCAGGATGCCGAAGCCCTCGCGGATCAGTTCTTCCGGCGTCGTCAAAGCACCCAGGAATTTGACAACCTCGTCCTCGGCACCCGATGTCTCGATGATCAGGCCCTTGTCGTAGGCGCGGGCGCAGATTTCGCTGGCGAGTTCGCCCGAGCCGACATCGATGCCCTGCATCATGCCCCGGCCCTTCAGCTTGGCGCCATCGATCATCCCGGCGATCTGCTGGAAGTTCTCGGTCAAGAGCTCGGCCTTGTCTTGGACGGATTTGGCGAAGCTGTCGTCCGACCAGAACTTCTCGATCGCGACACGCGCCGTGACGAAGGCGTGGGTGTTGCCACGGAACGTCCCGTTGTGTTCGGCCGGCTTCCAGACGTCCAGTTCGGGGCGGATAAGCAGCGCAGCGAAGGGCAAGCCGTAACCCGAAAGCGACTTCGCTTGCGTCACCATGTCGGGCTTGATGCCGGCGGCTTCCCACGAGAAGAAGCTGCCCGAACGGCCGCAACCTGCCTGGATGTCGTCGATGATGAGCAGCGCGTCATGTTTGCGCGCGATCCTCTCGATGCCGCGCATCCACTCATTCGATGCGGCGTTCAGACCGCCCTCGCCCTGGATCGGCTCGAAAATGAAGGCTGCGGGTGCGTCGATTCCGGATGACGGGTTGTCCAACATCGCCTCGATGAACTGAAGCGTGTCGACGTCGTCACCCATCGCGCCCTCGAACGGCATATGGGTCACATCGGCCAGCGAGCCGCCGCCCGCACCGCCGCGCTTGCCGGCATTACCGGTCAACGCCAGCGCGCCCATCGTCATGCCATGGAAGGCATTGGTGAACGCAATGACATTACGACGCTCGGTCACCTTGCGGGCCAGCTTGATCGCTGCTTCGACCGCATTGGTGCCGGTCGGGCCGGTCATCATCACCTTGTAGTCAAGACCACGCGGCTTGAGGATCTTGTCCTCGTAGGCTTTCAGAAAAGCCTCTTTCGCATCTGTGTGGAAATCAAGCGCGTGGGCGATGCCGTCGGCACTGATATGGTCGATCAGGGCAGCTTTCATGTCCGGATCGTTGTGACCGTAATTCAGCGATGAACAACCAGCCAGGAAGTCGATGTAGCGGCCGCCATCTTGCGTGAAGATTTCCGAGCCACGCGCGGTGGTGAAGGTCGCGGGAAAAGCGCGGCAGTAGGAGCGTGCGTCACTTTCGCGGCGTTCGTAGATATTCGTTTCAGGTTCCATGTTGCTGGTCATGGGGCCTCCTTGAATTCGAGTGTAGTCGGGGTCAGCGGTTGGTTCAGGCGGCGCTTCTCGCGGCCTCGTCATCCAACTGGATCGTCACCATGTGTTCGGTGTCGTGCGCCCCGTCGAAATGTTCGTCTTTCTCGAAATGCGGCTCATCCGTCAGTTCGCCGCCGATGTCGCGGGCAAGGCTGCGGAAAAGCGCCCACGATGCATCATTGTCTTTCGTGATCGTCGTCTTCAGTGCCTTGGCGCCTTCTGTCTCGTCGCGATCCAGAAGATCGCGAAGCATGCGTTTGCCTAGGCCCAGGCCGCGGGCCTTTTCGCTGACAGCCACCTGCCAGACGAAGAAGCTCTCCTCGTTCGGGATCATGTGGCCCGAGACCCAGCCCACGATCTTATCGCCCCGTTCGGCGACGACACAGGTGTCGCTGAAATGGTCAGCCTGAATCAGGTTGGCGTACATCGAGTTCTCATCCAGCGGCGAGCATGCGCGGATCAGCTCCCAGATCGCGGCGCCGTCGCTGGCGTCGGGCTTGCGAAAGCGGACTTCTTCCGTTTTCCGCATCAGAGCTTCTTCGTTCATGACGTCCTTGGGCATGGGTCTCGCCTCCGTTTAGTTTGGTAAGCTAAGTAAACTATGCAGGTGCAGAAATCAACCCGCTCGCAGCACGATCCTGCGTGTATAGCGCTTCAAATCTGCATCGGGTTCCCAAAGAGTTCGATTTTTTCGCGAGTCGGCTTGACGAAACTCGTGTCAACCCCAAAGTACTTCTTCACCGACCTGAAACGAGATCCCCGTGCGCCCAGCCATGACCGACATCCCTCGCGATCGCACAGACCAGAGCCTGATCGCGCTGCGGCGCATCCTGCGCGCGACCGAACTGTACTCTCGCGAACTGGCGCAATCGGTCGGCCTGACACCCGCACAGCTTAGGGTTTTGCAGATCCTCGCCGCCCATGACGGGCATGACACGCCGACCGATCTGGCCCATCAGATGGGCGTGTCGCAGGCGACCGTGACCGCGCTTGTCGACAAGCTGGTGACGCGTGGAATGGTCAGTCGGGTGCCGTCGCACACGGACCGGCGCCAGACTCATGTCACGCTGACAAAGGCGGGTGAGGCCGCCGGAAAAGAGGCGCCGGACGCATTGCAGCAGCGCTATGTGCGGGAGTTCGAGAAGCTGGAGGACTGGCAGCAGGCGCTGATCCTCGCGGCGCTTGAGCGGGTCGCGGCAATCTTCGATTCGGGACGGCACGACGCCGCACCTGTGTTGACCGGTGGTGAGATCCGCGCAGCCCGGCACGAATAGCGGCCGGATCTACCCCAGCGCGTAGCCCGTCCCTCGAACGGTGCGCACCGGATTGTCGCCGCCATGGGTCATCAACGCCTTGCGCAACCGACCGACATGGACGTCGATCGTGCGCGTATCGACATAAATGTCGCGCCCCCAGACCCGATCCAGCAATTGTTCGCGGGTCCAGACCCGGCCCGGTTTTTCCATCAGCGTGGACAGCAGCCGGAATTCCGTTGGCCCCAGATGCAGCGCCTTGCCGCCCCGGAACACGCGATGCTCACCCGCATCGAGGATGATATCGGAATAGCTGAGCCGTTCACCCATCGTCGCGGGCCGCGTCCGCCGCAGCTGCGTGCGCAGACGTGCCATCAGCTCGACCACCGAATAGGGTTTGACGACGTAATCGTCCGCGCCGGTTTCCAGACCGCGAACGCGATCGACCTCATCCCCGCGCGCCGACAGCATGATGATCGGGATCGGCCGTGTGTCGGGATCGGCCTTGATTTGGCGACACACCTCGATGCCGCTGACATTCGGCAACATCCAGTCCAGCACGACCAGATCGGGACGCTCTTCCTGCACCAGGAGCAGCGCTTCATCCCCGTTTTCGGCCAGCTTCACCTCGAACCCCTCGGCTTCGAGGTTGTATTTCAGGACCTCGCGCTGCGCGCTTTCATCCTCGACGACCAGCACGCAGGGGGCATGGGTTTCCGCCATCGGCTCAGCCCTGATCGACGGGCTGCGGGCGGGCGGTGCTGTCGCCCTTGGGGCGCGCTTCCTCGGGCATCACGCCTGTCGCCAGGTAGATCACCTGTTCGGCGATCGTCGTTGCGTGGTCACCCATCCGCTCGATGTTCTTGGCAATGAAATGCAGGTGCATGCAGGCGGTGATGTTGCGCGGGTCCTCCATCATGTGGGTCAGGAACTCGCGGAACAGCGCGTTGTACATCTGATCCACCTCGACGTCGCGCTGACGGACATCCTCGGCCAACGTCGCGTCGCGCTGGATGTAGCTGTCCAACGCGTCCTGCAGCATGCGCTCGACCGCGACCGACATCCGCCGCAAGGACGAGCCCGACCCGCTGATCGGCGGCAATTGCGCCAAAACGCCCGTGCGCTTGGCAATGTTCTTGGCAAAGTCCCCTACCCGTTCCAACGAGGCCGCGATCTTGATCACCGACAAGACGACCCGAAGATCCGTCGCCGTTGGCGCGCGCAAGGCGATCAGCCGCGCGGCTTCTTCGTTCGTGCGGGCTTCCAGCTCGTCGATGGCGCGATCCCGGCGGCGAACTTCCTGCGCCAGATCCTCGTCGCGGTTCTCCAGTGCGGTAGCGGCATCGATGATGGCCTGTTCGACCATTCCGCCCATCTTGACGACCAGCGCCTGCACCGTTTCCAGATCGCGGTCGAAGGCTGAAGAGATATGTTTGCTGTCGCGGTTCATTGTCTCATGTCCTCCCAGGATCAGCCGATGCGGCCCGAAATGTAGGATTCCGTTCGCGGGTCCTGCGGTCTCGTGAAGATGTCGTCGGTGTCGCCGTATTCGACCAGATTGCCCAGATGGAAGAAGGCGGTCTTCTGGCTGACCCGGGCGGCCTGCTGCATCGAGTGGGTGACGATCACGACCGAATAGTCCTGCCGCAACTGGTCGATCAACTCTTCGACCTGGCTGGTCGCGATCGGATCGAGTGCCGAACAGGGTTCGTCCATCAGCAGGACCTCGGGGGCCGTGGCGACGGCACGGGCGATGCACAGCCGCTGCTGCTGGCCGCCCGACAGGCCGGTGCCCGGTTCAGACAGACGGTCCTTGACCTCGTCCCACAGGGCTGCGCCGCGCAACGCCTGCTCGACGATGCCGTCGAGTTCCGCACGGTTGCGCGACAGGCCGTGGATGCGGGGACCATAGGCCACGTTGTCATAGATCGATTTCGGGAACGGGTTCGGCTTCTGGAACACCATGCCCACGCGGGCGCGCAGCGGCACCGGGTCCACGCGGCGGTCATAGATATCCTCGCCGTCCAGCAGGATCTGACCCTCGACCCGCGCGACCGGGATCGTGTCGTTCATCCGGTTGATGCAGCGCAGGAACGTGGACTTGCCGCAGCCCGAGGGGCCGATGAAGGCGGTCACGGTCTTGTCGAGAATATCGACATCGACATCCTTGATCGCCTGCTTGTCGCCGTAGAAGACCTGCACGTTGCGGGCCTGAACCTTGATGTCGTCGGCCATGGTCTGCATCGTTCTTTCCGTCAGATGTGCGCTGTCCATTGTCGTCATCCTTCGCCCTATTACCAGCGGCGTTCAAATTTGCGGCGCAGCCAGATCGCCAGCAGGTTCATGCAGAGCAGGAAGACCAGAAGCACGATGATCGCCCCCGAGGCCCGCTCGAAAAAAGCCGGATCGGCGCGTTGCGTCCAGTTGTAGACCTGCACTGGAAGGGCCGAGGCGGGATCGAAGAACCCTTCGGGCGGCGCGGCCGGATAGGTCGACACGAAGGCCACCATCCCAATCAGCAACAGCGGGGCAGTCTCTCCCAGCGCTTGCGCCAATCCGATGATCGTGCCGGTCAGGATGCCCGGCATCGCCAGAGGCAGGACATGGTGAAAGACCGATTGCATGCGCGAGGCGCCGACGCCAAGCGCCGCGTCGCGGATCGAAGGCGGCACCGCCTTCAGCGCCGCGCGGGTCGAGATGATGATCGTCGGAAGCGTCATCAGCGTCAGCACCAGGCCGCCCACGATGGGCGCGGACCGCGGAAGACCTGCGAAATTGATGAAGGCGGCAAGCCCAAGGATGCCGAAGACGATCGACGGTACCGCGGCGAGGTTCGAGATATTCACCTCGATCAGGTCGGTGAACCTGTTCTTGGGCGCGAACTCTTCCAGGTAGATCGAGGCCGCAACCCCGATCGGCAGCGCAAGCACCAGCACGATCAGCATCATGTAAAGTGAGCCAAGGATCGCGACGCCGATCCCGGCCGCCTCGGCGCGGTTGTCCGACGCGTCGGGCTTGGTCAGAAAGCCGGTGTTGAACCTCGTGACCAGCGCGCCGCGATCCTTCATCGCATTGGCCAGCGCGATCTGGGCGGGCGATGTCTTGGCGTCGCGCGCCGCGGATTCTTCCGTCACCCTGGCCTTGAACATCCCGTCCACGCGCGAAGATGTCAGCGCGGTCATGTCCACCGTGGTGCCTACAAGCTCGGGGTCCGCAAGGATCTGCGAGCGCAACGTTGCCTGCGCCTCACCCGAGAAGAAGCCCTTGATGTCGGACGCTTCCAGCCCTTCGATCTCGATCCCTTCCGCTTCGATCCACTGGGTCAAGGCATCGTCCAGGATGCGGCCGTAGCTCATCGAATAGACCTTGGCCATCTCGGCCGGGTCGCGGTTCCCCTCGGGGTCCACGATCTCGGCCTGCAGGGTCACGGGGATCGAGGCGTAGGTCTGCTGGAAGGCCGAATGGCCATCGCGGATGATCGTGAACAGCAGGAAGCAAAGCGCGAGAACCGCGGTCACGATGGCGGCGACGCCATAGGCGCGGAACCGTGCCTCGGCCGCATTACGCTTCTTCGTGCGCGCATCGGGCGTCAGCAGGGATCGGCTGCCCGCCTGACGGGCAATGGGTCCGGTGGCATCGGTCATTCGTACTGCTCCCGGTATTTGCGCACGATGTAGAGCGCGAGGACGTTGAGGGCGAGCGTGATCACGAACAGCGTCAGGCCAAGCGCGAAGGCGACCAGCGTCTCGGGGCTGGCAAAGTCGTTATCGCCGGTCAGCTGGCCCACGATCTTGACGGTGATCGTGGTCATCGCCTCGAACGGATTGCCGCTGATCTGCGCCATCGCACCGGCGCCGAGAACGACGATCATCGTCTCGCCGATGGCGCGGCTGGCGGCCAGAAGGATCGCCCCGACGATACCGGGCAGCGCCGCGGGCAGGACCACCTTGCTGATGGTTTCGGAATGGGTTGAGCCAAGGCCCAGGCTGCCGTCACGCAGGCTTTGCGGCACCGCGTTGATGATGTCATCCGACAGCGAACTGACGAACGGGATGAGCATGATCCCCATGACCAGCCCTGCGGTCATCACGGACGAGCCGCTGTTGCCCAGACCCATGGGCTGCGCGATCCAGTCGCGCAGCAGCGGACCTACTGTGACCAGCGCGAAAAGACCGTAGACGATGGTCGGAATGCCCGCGAGGATCTCGATCACGGGCTTGGCCAGCGACCGCACCCGACGGGACGCGTATTCCGACATGTAGATCGCCGCGAACAGCCCGATCGGGACTGCGACCAGCAGCGCGATGAAAGAGATGTAGAGCGTGCCCCACAGGAGCGGCAGCATCCCGAGTTCGGAGCCGCCGCCGAAGCTGGGGGTCCACTCGGTGCCGAAGAAGAAGGCCTGCCAGGGGTAGAGCTGGAAGAAGTTGATCGTCTCGAAAACCAGCGACAGGATGATGCCGACCGTCGTCGCGATCGCGATGCAGGAACAACCGATCAGAACGCCACGGATCACCTGCTCGACCACGTTGCGGGCGCGGAAGTCGGGCGAGGTCCGCCACAAGGCGAAGCCGGCCCACAGAAGCGCCAGCGCGATAACGACAATGCCCAGCCAGGTCGATGCGGTCTCGACCATCCTGCGATGAGCCTTGGCGGCGCCAAGGATTTCTGGTGTGGTCAGGATGGGCAGTTCCGCTGCTTTCAGACGATCCATCACCTCGGCGTCGTCAGGCTGCAGGTTGGCGGCCTCGACATCGGTGATGACATCCTCACTCACCGCCCGGTTCAGCGTGCCCGCGACGTCGCGCACTTGCCCCAGCACGATTCCGCGGGTTTCGCCCTCGGCGATGGCGCTGTCGGGGATATAGCTGCTGACGGTTCGCTCGATCAGCAGAGGCTGCGCGAAAAGCCACAGCATCAGCAGCAGCAGCGCAGGGACCAGCGCGAACAGCGCGACGTTCCAGCCGTAATAGGTCGTGCGCGAATGCAGGCGGCGATGATCGCCGCCGGACAGCGCATCGACGCGCCGTGCCCCGAGGACATAGCCCGCGGCAGCGATGGCGAAGACGATCAGAAGGATCCAGAGGACGGGCATGGCAGTGTCGGTCCGGGGTCAGGATGTTGCTTGGACGGACCCGGGGCGAAGGATCACTCCCCCGCCCCGGACCGGATCTTGTTTACTGCATCACCGCTTCTTCAGCGACCGCAGCCTGCGTGGCGGCCAGTTCCGGATCCGGGACCAGACCATACTCGCTCAGCGGGCCGCCGGGACCGGCCATCGCGTCCGAGACGAAGAACTCGGTGTATTCCTTCAGGCCGGGGATAACGCCGATATGGTCCTTCTTGACGTAGAAGAACAACGGACGCGAAACCGGATATTCGCCCGAGGCGATGGTCTCGGTCGAAGGCGTGACGCCCGACATCGTCGCGACCTTCAGCTTGTCGGTGTTGTTCTCGTAGAAGGACAGACCGAACACGCCGATGCCGTTCTTGGCGCTGTCGATGCGGGCCAGGGTCTCGGTGTAGTCGCCATCGATGTCCACCGACTTGCCGTCGGTGCGGATTTCCATGCACATCTCTTCGGCCTTGTCCTCGTCACCGCCATTGGCTTCGGCGAAGGCAGCCATCGCGCCCGAATCCTCGCAGCCCTGCAGGATGACCTTCTCCTCGAACACTTCACGGGTGCCGTGCTTGGTGCCGGGGATGAAGGCCATGATCTCTTGGTCGGGCAGATCGGCGTTCACTTCGTTCCAGTTGGTGAAGGTGTTTTCCTGAACCGCGCCGTCGACCACGACGTTCTTGCCAAGCGCCATGAACCAGTCGGTCGGGGTGAAGACGAAGTCGTTGCCGTCGATGTCGCTGGCAAAGACGATCCCGTCATAGCCGATGCGGACTTCCATGATGTTGGCGACGCCGTTCGCCGCGCATTCCTCGCGCTCGCTGTCCTTGATCTGACGGCTGGCATTGGCCACGTCGATCGTGCCTTCGCCGACACCTTCGCAAAACTGCTTCAGGCCGGCCGACGAGCCGCCGCCTTCCACGACCGGCGCCGGGAAATCGAAGTTCTCCGCGAAGGCCTCGGACGCGATGGTCGCGTAGGGAAGGACCGTCGAGGACCCGGCGACCTGGATCTGGTCGCGCGATTGCGCGGTGGCGACGGTCGCCGAAGCGGCGATGATCGCCAGTGCCGAGGTGGTGATGATGCGCATGCTCATGGCAGACTCCTGATGATGGCAGCGTTTCTTTCCAGCGCCGAACTAACGGGTTCCTGCGACACTTATGTGACCTGAATGTGAAGGTTGTATGACACTGCGCAAATGTCTTCGGATCGGCGGCTGGTCATCGCCGCCACGACGTGCATGATCGGCCGAAAGGAAGTGTGTTCATGCGGATCGATCTGAATTCCGACCTGGGCGAGGCTTACGGCGCATGGTCGATGGGCGACGATTCGGCGATGCTGGATGTTGTCAGCAGCGCGAACATCGCCTGCGGCGCCCATGCTGGCGACCCCGAGGTGATGTTTACCACCCTGCAGACGGCCGCCGCGAACGGTGTCGCGATCGGTGCCCATCCCGGCTATGCCGACCGCGAGGGTTTCGGCCGACGGGTGATCCCGATGTCGCCCGCTCAGGCAGCCCGGATGATGGTCGCGCAGATCGGCGCGCTGCAGGCGCTGGCCGCGCTGGCAGGGGCGCGGGTATGCTACGTCAAGCCGCACGGGGCCTTGGCAAACCTTGCCGCCGCCGAGCCTGAGCTGGCCCGAACGCTCGCCCGCGCGGTGCGCGACCTGGACCCGAGCCTTGCCGTTCTCGCGATCTCGGGCACGGCCCTTGATCAGGCCGCACGCGCCGAGGGGATCGAGACATATTCGGAAATCTTTGCCGACCGCGCCTATCTTCCCGACGGCCAGCTGATGCCGCGCGCACGAAGCGAAGCAGTCCTGCATGACGCGGATGCCGTCGTGAAACGGCTGATCGACTGGCTGGACGATGGAACAATGCCTGCGGGCGATGGCGGGCGCGTGCGACTGGCCGGGCAGTCCATCTGCGTCCACGGCGACACACCCGGGGCCGTGGACATGGCGCGCCATATCCGATCACGGCTGACCGATGCCGGTGTCACCATTGCCCCCTTCCTTTCGTCATGAGTCTGGCTGCGACGGTGGACACACCGCGGATCACCCCCGTCGCCGATCGCGCGATCCTCGTCGTCTTTGCCGATGATATCACCGAAGCGGCGCATGAAGCTGTGCTGCGGCTCGACGCCGCTTTGCAGGACAGCGCGGCGCCGGGCATCGTCGAGACCGTTCCGGCTTTCGTCAGTCTGCTGATCGTCTTCGATCCGATCCGCACCGACCACAACGCTGTGGCAGGTCTGGTCCGCGCCTCGCTGTCGCGCCCGGCAGCTCGGACGGCATCGCCACAAATTCACGATATAGCCGTCTGCTATGACGGCGATCTCGCGCCCGATCTGGACGATGTCGCACGTCTTGCCGGGATGTCGCGTGACGCAGCGATCGCAGCACACCTCGCGGGCGACTACAGCATCTTCATGTACGGTTTCGCGCCGGGCTATGCCTACATGGCGGGCGTTCCCGAAAGTTTGCGACTCGACCGCAAGCAAAGCGCGCGGCGCGGTGTCCCGGCAGGCAGCGTCTTGATCGCGGGGCCGCAATGCCTGGTCTCGACCCTTACGATGCCGACGGGCTGGTGGGTCATCGGGCGCAGCGACGCGACGATCCTGCGCGATGATCCGGAGCGGCAGTTCCTGTTCGATGTCGGCGATCGTGTCCGGTTTCGCCGGGTTCGCCGGGACGAGCTGAAAGGTCCAGCGAATGGCTGACGCCGTCCTACAGATAGGTCACGCGGGACCGCACGCGTCATGGCAGGATGCCGGACGGCCTGGTCGCATGCGGTTCGGCGTGCCCGCGTCCGGTCCGATGGACCGCATCGCGTACGCAGCGGCCAATCGCGCGCTAGGCAATCCCGACGGCCAACCCGCAATCGAGATTTCGCTGGGCGGTCTTCGCCTCGTCTGCCTGTCGGGCGAGATCGGCATCGCGGTCGCCGGCGGCGGCTTCGTGGTCGAGACAGGCGAGATCGTCACCGGCTCATGGTCGGTGCTCAACCTCGCCGCCGGCGAAACGCTTTCCATCCGGCCAGGACCCTGGGGGTGCTGGACCTATCTCGGTTTCGCAGGCAGGCCCGATGTGGCGCACTGGCTGGGCAGTGCCGCCACCCATGCGTTGTCGGGACTGGGCGGCGGCGCCCTTCAACCGGGGCAGACCCTCACCATCGCCGACGCCGCCCCCGGACCGGCAGCCGCTCGGCGCATCCCCTGCCCGGTCTGGGCGCGACCGCAGGACGAACTGCATGTCGTGATCGGCCCACAGGATCGCTTCTTTCCGCCCGAGGCAATCGAGGCATTGTCTGCGCAGGCCTTTGCGCTGACCGATGCCTATGACCGAATGGGCGTGCGATTGTCCGGTCCGCTTCTGACGCCTCTGAACTCGCTCAGCATCCCCTCCGAGCCCGTCCTGAGGGGTTCGGTCCAGGTTTCAGGCGACGGCGTCGCGACGGTGCTGCTGGCCGACCACCAGACGACCGGCGGCTATCCGAAGATCGCGACGATCATCGATGCCGATCTGGACGGCTTCGTGCAGTTGCGACCGCACGATCCGGTCGCCTTTCGGAAGGTGACGGCGGACCGGGCGCTGCAGATCGCGCGCCAGCGGGCGCAGATCCACCAGGATTGGCTGAACGGGCTGGGACGCGGTTAGATCAGGCCCTCGGCCCGGAAATCGGCACGGATGTCCCGTTCGGGACGCGGGCCGACATGGCTGATGACCTCTGCCGCCGCGATGCAGCCCATCCGGCCCGCGGCAGCCAGCGGTGCCCCGGTCGCAAGTCCGTAGATCAGGCCGGCGGCGAACTGGTCACCCGCACCGGTCGCGTCCACCGGCACGATCCGGTGGACCGGCGCCTCGACCCGCTCACCCCGCCGGATCAGGACAGCCGGCTCACCGGAACGGGTGCAGATCACCGTGTCGCAATCCGCCGCCGCCAAAGCCAGCGCATCCTCGAGGTCCTCGGTCTGGTAGAGCGAGGTCCACTCATGGACGTTGCCGATCACGTAGTCCATCGGCCCGGCGACCAGCCTGCGGAAATCCTCGCGGTGGCGGTCGACGCAGAACGGATCGGAAAGCGCGATCCCCGCCTGCCCGCCCGCTGCGTGGCAGGCCTCTGCCGCCTTGAGGAAGGCATCCTTCCCCTTTGGCTTATCGAACAGATAGCCTTCCAGAAACAGCCAGCCCGCGCCCTGAAAAACTGATGGATTGACGTCATCGGACCCCAGTTCGGCCGAGATGCCGAGATAGGTGTTCATCGACCGCTCGCCGTCCGGGGTCACGAAGATGATCGAACGCGAGGTCGGCAACGTGTCACCACCCACAGGTGGGTTCACGAACACGGTCCCGGCTGCCTCGGTCTGCTCGGCATAGGAAAGGCCTAGCGCGTCGTCGGCGACCCGTCCAATGAACGCGGTCTTCAAACCGAGCGAGCCGATCCCCGCAAGCGTGTTCGCGACCGATCCACCCGGCACAAGCCGTGCCTGCGCCCGGCCCGGCCCGTGATCATCGGCCTGCGCCGCCATCAGATATTCCGACCGCTCGCGTTCGATAAGCTGCATGATCCCCTTCTGGATACCCAGCGTCTGAAGACGCGCGTCATCTGTCGGGGCGATCACGTCCATCACGGCATTGCCGATCCCGACGACGTAAGGGGTGGTCATACGGTCTTCTCCTCGTAGGGGCACAGGTCGTTGATGATGCAGTCGGGGCACCGCGGCTTGCGCGCGACACAGATGTAGCGACCGTGGAGGATCAGCCAGTGATGCGCGTGTTGCTGAAAGCGGGCGGGGACATTGTCCTCGATCGCGCGCTCGACCTCTTCGACATCGCGTCCAGGCGCGATCCGGGTGCGGTTGCCGACGCGAAAGATATGTGTGTCGACCGCCTGCCCCGGATGACCGAATGCGCAGTTCAGGACGACATTCGCGGTCTTGCGGCCCACACCCGGCAGGCTCATCAGCGCGGCGCGGCTGTCGGGCACCTCACCGCCGAAATCCTCGACCAGGATGCGCGAGAGGGCGATCACGTTCTTCGCCTTCTGTCGGAAAAGGCCGATGGTCTTGATGTGCTCGGTCACACCGTCCAAGCCCAGATCCAGCATCTTCTGTGGCGTATCGGCCTTGGCGAAAAGCGCACGTGTCGCCTTGTTGACGCCTGCATCCGTCGCCTGCGCAGACAGCGCGACCGCGACGACCAACGTGAACGGGTTGACGAATTGCAACTCGGTCTCGGGCATCGGGTTCGCCTCGGCAAGCCGCGTGAAGACGGCGACCTGCTGGGCAAAGGGCAAGGGCTGCGGCAAGCGCGTTTGACGGGCCATGTGCGCGCTTGTCGCCGGACGGACGCGGCATTGCAAGCCGGTGCTTCAAGCGCCCGCCCTGCTCACCGCCGGATACCCCGAATGTGAAGCGCTTTCAGCGACTTCCGCCGAACGTGACTGGTGGTTCCATGGGAACCGATGCAGTTTGCCCGCGTTGCCCATGCGGAGGAGCCGCATGGAACCAGAATTCGTTCGCGGCCAAGGCCCTTCGCCGAACTGGCCGGACAAGGACAGCATCAACGGAAAGGATGACAGATGGACACTCGCCTCAAAGTTCTGATCGCGAGCGCGGGCCTGATCGGCCTTGGCGCCTGCACCGATCAATACGGTAACTCGACAATGAGCCGCACGCAGCAGGGCGCGCTCGCAGGCGCCGCGATCGGTGCCGTCTATGGCGCGCAGCGTGACGACGACAGCAACAACCAGGGCCGCGACATCGCGCGCGGCGCCATCGCAGGCGCTGCTGCGGGTGCGATCGCGGGCAACATCCTCGACCGTCAGGCCGCTGCGCTTGAACAGGCCGTGTCGAATCCCAACGTCCAGATCGTGAACCACGGCAGCTATCTGCAGGTCATCCTGCCGGAAGGCATCCTGTTCGCCACCGACTCGGCCGCCGTCTCCGGTCCTGCGCAGAACGACCTTTATGCCGTCGCGCGCAATCTGAACCAGTACCCCAACAGCCGCGTCGAGGTGATCGGTCACACCGACAGCACCGGCAGCGCCGCCTACAACCAAGACCTGTCCGAGCGCCGGGCGCAATCGGTCGCCGGTATCCTGGCCGCCGCCGGGGTCAGCACGTCGCGCCTTGCAGCGACCGGTCGCGGTGCAAGCCAGCCGATCGCGTCGAACGACACCGCCCAGGGCCGCGCGCAGAACCGCCGCGTCGAGATCTTGATCCGGCCGACCTCGTAAAGCCGGACTTCGCAAACGACAAAACCCCCGCGTCACAGACGCGGGGGTTTTTCTTTGGCGATGATGCCCTGGTCAGTTCAGGCGCGTGGCCACGTCATCGATAGCAGCGTCGATCCCGGCCGAACGCTGGCCCTCGGCGACCTGCTTGCGCAGGATGTCCGAAGCCGCGGCGATGGCGGTCTGTACGGCGCGGTCGCGCACGGCCCGGACCGCATCGGCCTCGGCGCTCGCGATCTGATCCTCGGCGCCTTTCAGGCGACGATCGATCGAAGCCTGAAGATCGTTCTTGGCCTTGGCGGCCTGCGCTTCGGCTTCGCGCTTGGCATTGGCGACGATATCGTCCGCCTGGCCCTTCACCTCGCGCTGACGACGCTCGTAGCTCGCATAGATCTCCTGCGCTTCCTCGCGCAGCTGGCGGGCTTCCTGAAGATCGGTGCGAATGCCCTCGGCGCGCTTGTCCAGCATCCCGCCGATGATCGACGGAATGCGGAAGTAGACGAGGATGCCGACGAACAGCAGGAACGCGAGCGTGACGATGAAGTCGGTGTTCGCGAGACTGAAGAACGACCCGGTCGCCGCGGCTGCCGGACCGGCGCTGAGCGCAAGAACGGCGACGATCAGAAGGCGGTTCATTGCATCACCCCTTTCATCCGGCGATCCACGGCAGCGTCGATATCGGCGTTGTCCGTGTTCCCGCCGAAGGCACGCACCAGCTCGGCAGTGACATCGCGGGCAACGGTTTCTGCGTCGGTCTGCGCCGAGTCGCGGATTTCGGCGATGCGCTTTTCGGATTCGGCAGCGCGTGCCGCGATCTCTGCATCCGCATGAGCGATTGCAGCGTCGAGTTCCTTCTGGATCTCGGCCTTGTTCGCGGCGACGATTTTCTGTGCTTCCGAGCGCGCGTCGGCCAGTGCCTTGTCATAGGCGGCCTCGGCCTCTTTCGCCCTTTGCTTGAATTCTTCGGCAGCCATCAGGTCGCCTGTGATCGCGCCCTGGCGGTCCGACAGGACGGCGGCGATCCGCGGCAGTGCGATGCGCGACAGCACCCAGTAAAGCACGCCAAGCGTGACCAGAAGCCAGAAGATCTGGTTCGGGAACGTGTCGAAATTAAGCTGCGGCATGCCGCCGGCTTCGGCGCCATGCGCAGCCGCATCGGCCCCGTGCGACGCAGCCTCGGCGCCGTATTCGGCACCCTCGGCGCCATGTTCGACCGCGGTCGTTGCGGCCTCTTGCAACAGGCTGATCATGTCCTACCCCTTGGCCTAACAGGTCACGATGGGGTGGCAGCGCGACGGATCGCGCCCCACCCCGCCGCAAGGATGGGGCTGGATCAGACCGCGAACATCAACAGAAGCGCGACGAGGAACGCAAAGATCCCCAGAGCTTCCGCGAAGGCGATGCCGATGAACAGCGTCGCGGTCTGGCCGGCGGCAGCCGACGGGTTGCGCAGCGCGCCCGACAGGAAGTTGCCTGCGACGTTGCCCACACCGACGGCGGCAGCGCCCGAACCGATGGCGGCCAGACCGGCACCGATGTATTGACCCAGTTCGGCGATATTACCTTCCATGAAATCTCTCCTTGCGGTTGGAAGTGGTCGATTGATGTCCCGGCTGCGCGCCTCAGTGGGCAGGATGCAGCGCGTCCTTCAGATAGACGCAGGTCAGGATGGTGAATACGTAGGCTTGGATGAAGGCCACCAGCACCTCGAGCCCGTACATCGCCGTGACGGCGAGGATCGAGACGGGCGAGATGACGGCGATGGCCGCGAAGCCCGCGAAAACCTTCATCACGGCGTGCCCGGCCATCATGTTGCCGGCAAGACGAATGGAATGGCTGACGGGACGGACGAAGTAGCTGATGATCTCGATCACGGCCAGGACCGGACGCAGCACCAGCGGCGCGGATGTGACCCAGAAGAGGCCCAGGAAACCGGCGCCGTTTTTCATGAAACCGATCACGGTCACGGTGATGAACACCGCCATCGCCAGCACGCCGGTGACGGCGATGTGCGAGGTCGTGGTGAACGCCTCGGGCAGCAGGCCCAGGAAGTTCGAGAAGACGATGAACAGGAACAGCGTCATGATGTAGGGGAAATATTTGATGCCGTCCTTGCCGGTCACGTCCTCGACCATCTTGTAGATCATGCCGTAGGACAACTCGGCGATGGACTGGATGCGGCTCGGCACGATCGCGCGTCCGCGGGTCCCGACCACCAGCAGGCCGATGATCGCCAGAAGCGTCACGAACATCCACAGCGTGACGTTGGTGGGCGTGTACCACTGGACCGGACCGTCGCCGAACAGCGGCCGGACGATGAACTGATCCATCGGGTGAAATTGAAGACCCGTGCCCTCGCCAGCCGCTTCAGTCGCCACGATCAGTCCCTTTCCTCGTCGTCGTCCCAGGCCGTATCGGCCGATTTTTTCGCGGCCAGATGGGCCGGCAGGTCGGTGCCGGTTTCACCCGGCCGGTTCAGTTCGGCCGCGGTGCGCAGCATCGTCTTGATGCCGGCCGCAAAGCCCAGAAGCGTGAACACGACCAGCATCAGCGGCCGTGTCCCGAACAGGTGATCCAGCCCGAAGCCGACCCCCACGCCGATCCCCAGACCCGCGACCAGTTCGATCACCATGCGCCAGGCGACATGTGCCTGATCGTGGGTCGCCATTTGCCGCGGTCCGGCTTCAGCCGGGGTCTTGGTCTTCAGCCGGGTTTCCAGATCACGCAAACGGGCTGCGTCACGCGCCCGATCCGCATCGCTCCGGGGCCCCTCGGCCATCAACTTTGCCCCCGTTCGGAATTGGCGCGGTGATAGAAAGGAACCTGCGGCAAGTCAAGCAACGGAGGCCATTCTGTAAGTGGCTGTTATGGCATGTTATTTCAGGGCCACTACTGTTTCGCGACGGGTTGCGCCCCTCTGTCGCGGCAAGGCATAGTCAACCCTGGGGTTGAGCATTGACGGACCAAGCAGACGATGGACGACACTTCCGGAGCCACGGATCCGCGTCTGGATCGCATCTTCGCGGCGCTTGCCGACCCCACCAGGCGGCGGGTGCTGAGCATGCTTCTGGAAGATGACATGGCGGTCAGCGACGTGGCCCAGCCCTTCGCCATGAGTCTCGCCGGGATCTCGAAACATCTCGCCGCCCTTGCCGCCGCCGGCCTGATCCGGCAGGAGCGGCGGGGCCGGATCACCTGGTGCAAGCTGGACCCTGACGGGATGAGGGCCGCGTCGGTGTGGATGCAGGGCTTCGGCCAGTTCGATCCGGTCGATCTGGATGATTTCGAGCGCTTTCTGGAACGGGAGATCAGTGCGTGGAACGCGAAGGATGACGAAGCGCCCTGACATCATCTGCATCGGCGCGATGCTGTGGGACATCATCGGTCGCGCCGGCCGCCGGATGGGTGCTGGCCACGATGTGCCGGGACGGGTCGCGCATATTCCGGGCGGTGTGGCGCTGAATGTCGCGGTCGCTCTTGCGCGTTGGGGCATGCGCCCAGCCATCCTGTCCGCAGTCGGACGCGACACTCAGGGCGACGCCCTGATCGCCGAGGCGCAGGCACGGGGTGTGATGACCGATTATCTGACAAGGCGCGCCGACTTGCCGACCGACTGCTATATGGCGATCGAGGACGAGGCGGGCCTTGTCGCCGCCGTCGCCGACGCCCATTCGCTGGAAGCCGCCGGCGCCGCGATCCTGAAACCGCTCGACGACGCCCTGGCCAAATGGACCGGCTCGGTGGTTCTAGACGGCAACCTGACCGCCGCCCTGCTGGCGACGATCTCGACTGACCGGCGTCTGTTCGGCATGGACCTGCGTGTCGTGCCGGCCAGCCCAGGCAAGGCCGATCGCCTGCTGCCACTGATCCGCGCCGGGCGCGGCTGCTTCTATCTCAACCGCATCGAGGCAGAGATCCTGTCGGAGCGCCCCTGCCCTGACGCCGCCAGCGCCGCCCGCGCCGTGGTCGCGATGGGCGCGCCGCGCGTGATCGTCACCGATGGTGGCGAGCAGGTCGCCGAAGCGATGGCAGGCGCACCCGACCTATCCGCCCTACCCCCTTCAGTCCGGATCGCGCGCGTCACTGGCGCAGGCGATTGCTTTCTGGCCGCGCATATCGCAGCCGAACGCGCAGGCGCCGATCGTGAAACCGCCCTGACCCGCGCGACCGAGGCTGCCGCGGCACATGTTGCCGGCCGCGACATGCCCGACAAATCCCTTGCTGCATCAGCGACACCGAAAGACGACACGATATGACGCATCCCCTTCTCGACATCGCACCTTCCGTGGCGGCGGCCCTGGCGGAAGGCCGTCCGGTCGTCGCGCTGGAATCCACGATCATCACACATGGCATGCCTTGGCCGCAGAACCTCGACATGGCGCGGACCGTAGAGGCGACCGTCCGCGATGGTGGGGCCGAACCTGCGACCATCGCCGTGATGGGTGGCAAGATCCGCATCGGGCTGGAAGACGACGCGCTGCAGGCGCTTGCGAAAACGCCGCCAGAGCAGGTGATGAAACTGAGCCGCGCGGACCTGGCCGTCTGTCTCGCGAACGGGCGCACCGGGGCGACGACGGTCGCGGCGACGATGATCTGCGCGGATCTTGCGGGGATCCGCGTCTTCGCGACAGGCGGGATCGGCGGCGTCCATCGCGGTGCCGAGACCAGCCTGGACATCAGCGCCGATCTTCAGGAACTGGCGCGCACGCCGGTGACCGTGGTCGCGGCGGGGGCGAAGGCGATCCTCGATCTGCCAAAGACGCTCGAGGTGCTGGAGACGCTGGGCGTGCCCGTCATCGCATACGGTCAGGACGCCTTCCCGGCGTTCTGGTCGCGCGATTCCGGCCTTTCCGCGCCGCTTCAGATGAACAGTGCAGCGGAAATTGCAAAGTCGGCGCGGTTGCGCGCATCGCTTGGTTTGCCGGGTGGTCAGCTTGTCGCGAACCCCATCCCTGTCGATGCCGAAATCGCTGCCGCCGAGATCAACCCGATCATTGAGCAAGCTCTGAAAGAAGCCATGTCTGCAGGAATAGCCGCGAAGGCCGTCACGCCTTTCCTGCTGTCGCGGATCTTCGAGCTGACCGACGGACGCTCGCTCGACTCAAACATCAAGCTGGTTCTGAACAACGCACGACTTGGCGCTGATATCGCAAAGGAAATGGCGGGCCGCTGACGGCCCGCCAGCCGCGATCAGACCACGCTGACCTCAAGCGGCTCCAGTCCTGCGACCGCGCCTTTCAGCGTGTCGCCACGCTGGACCGCGTTCACGCCTGCGGGCGTACCGGTCATGATCAGATCGCCAGCCTGCAGTTCGTAGTAACGCGACAGGTAGGAAATCTGCTCTGCCACTTTCCAGATCATCTGGTTCAGATCGCCGGTCTGGCGCCGCTCGCCGTTGACGTCGAGCGTGATCTCACCCTCGTCCAAAGCGCCGGTCTTTTCGATCGGGGTCAGCGCGGTCATCGGGGCCGAGCGTTCGAACGCCTTCCCCACTTCCCACGGACGACCCATCTTCTTGGCTTCGCCCTGCAGGTCGCGGCGGGTCATGTCGAGGCCGATACCGTAGCCGTAGACATGGTTCATCGCATCCTCGATCGAGATGTCGCGGCCACCGCTTTTCAGCGCCACAATCAGCTCGATCTCATAATGCACGTCCTTGCTGTGCTCGGGATAGGGAAACTCGCCCGACGTGTCGACGTTGTCGGGGTTCTTCTGGAAGAAGAACGGCGGCTCACGATCTGGGTCGTGGCCCATCTCGATCGCGTGGTCGGCGTAGTTGCGACCGATGCAGTAGACCCGGCGGACCGGAAACAGGGCGTCGGTGCCCTGGACCGGAAGGGTCGCGGGCTTCGGCGCGGAGATCACGTAGTCGGGCATGTCAGGTCCTTTCGTCGTCATGCGCGGGAATTGGGTCAGGTCCGGTTCGACGCGTAGTAGCGGACGCGGCGTTCAAGGACCGCGAAGATTTCGGCGAACAGGAAGGCGAAGAAGAAGAGGACCAGCAGGATGGCCCAGAAGTGCGGCATCAGGAAGTTCGTGGAATAAAGCTCGAACAGCCGACCGAAGCCGATGATGGACACCAGAAGCTGGCCGATGATGACGCCCTTGACGGCGCGGAGCAGGCCGATGCGCACCCCGGCGATGATTTCGGGCAATGCGGCCCAGAAGTAGATTTCGCGGAAGGCCTGCCACGGCGTCGCACCGAAACTGCGTGCCATCTCGACCAGCGAGGGCGAAATCTGCATCACGCCGGCGCGTGCGTTCAGCATGATGATCCAGACCGCGAAGAGCAGCGTGGTGATGATGACGGTCTGTTCGCCGATACCGAACAGCACCATCAGCACCGGCACCAGCGCCGACAGAGGTGCGCTGAGGAACATGTTGACCCAAGGCAGCAGCATCCGGTCGACGATGATGCTCTTCCCCATCAGAATGCCCAGCGGCACGCCGATCAGCGCAGCGAGGATCGTCCCAGTCAGAAAGCCGCGTGCCGTCACCGCCAGCGCCGACAGGAAAGCTTGCGTCGGGATGATCTCGACCATCTTGACCAGCACCGCCGATAGCGGCGGCAGCAGGATCGAGACGTCCATCTGGCCAAGGATCTCCCACAGGATCGCCCAGACGATCAGCGAGGACATCAATGGCAGCTCATAGCCCATGACCTTCATCGCGCGTTACTCCACGTAGGTCCGCAGGGCGGTCCAGATCCGCTCGACCGTATCGAGGTAGTCGGGATCCCGACGCATCGCGTCAGGGGATACGGACCGGTCGATCTTGGGCTCGATCACCTCCGACACGCGGCTCGGACGCGGCAGCAGGACCGCGACCTTGTCCGAGACGTAGACCGCCTCTTCGATCGAGTGGGTCACGAAGATGAAGGTTTTCTTTTCCTGTTCGACCAGCGCCAGCATGTCTTCCTGGAACTTGCGACGGTTCTGCTCGTCCACGGCCGAAAACGGCTCGTCCATCAGCAGCACATCGGCATCGACGGCCAATGCGCGTGCCAGACCGACGCGCTGGCGCATCCCGCCCGACAGCTGGTGCGGAAAGCTTTGCTCGAAGCCCGACAGGCCGACCGCCTTGATATAGCGTTCGGACACAGCCTCGCGCTCGGATTGCGGTACGCCGCGCAGTTCCAGCCCGAAGCCGACGTTACGCAGGACAGTGGCCCAGGGCATCAGCGCGAAATCCTGGAAAACGAAGGCGCGGTCACGTCCAGGCCCCTTCACCGCGCGACCGTTCACCAGCACCTCGCCGCCCGTCGCGGGGATCAGCCCGGCGATGATCTTGAGAAGCGTGGTCTTGCCGCACCCAGACGGTCCCAGCAGCGAGGTCAACTGCCCGCGCGGGAAGTCGAGGGTCATGTTCTCCAGCGCCTTGACGTTGCCTTCGTAGATCTTGGTGACACCACGGACGGCGACGGCAGCGTCCGTCTGGCTGCGGTCCAGCACCGCGGCGGTTTGTTGCATCGACATCAGCGGGCTCCCTTGCGGTCGGGACGCAGCCAGCGCACCTCGATCCATTCCAGAAAATCTAGTGCGATCACGGCGACGGCGATGATCGAGAAGATGGCGGCGTACATCCGCGCGTAATCGGCGCGCGATTGGTTGAAGGTGATCAGGTCGCCGACGCCGGTCGGTGTGATCAGCAGCTCGGACAGGATGGCGCCGATGAAGCCGGCCGACAGGCCAAGACGCAGTCCGGCAAAGATGACGGGCGAGGCAGAGGGCAGGATGATCTTGGTGATGACGTCCTTGCGGCTGCCCAGAAAGGCTGTGCCCATCTCGATCAGCGAATTGTTCGTGCTTCGGACGCCGCTCATCGCGTTCAACACGATGACGGGCATCGCCATGATCAGGACGACCATGACCTTCGCCGTCAGCCCGATCCCGTAAGCCAGCACCAAAAGCGGGATCAGCGCGGCCAAGGGTGCGGCCTGCGCGACGATGAAGACAGGCGACAGCAGCCACTCACCAAAACGCGAAAGGCCCATCCAGACGCCCGCGGCGATCCCCAATGTGGCGGCGATGGCCACGCCGATCAGCAGCGGCTGAAGCGTTTCGGGATAGGCCTGCAGCATCGAGCCGTCCATCAGCATCTGCCACAGCGCGACCATTGTCGCCGAAAAGGTCGGAAAGGCGGGGCTGATCGGGATCCGCCCCCCAATCTCCCACAGTGCGAACACGATCGCGAAGGAGAAATATTTGAGAAAGCGCTTGCTGGTGAAGACGTCGTGCATGCGAAAGCCCGTGTTCGGACGGACGACCTGCGCGCGGGGCGCGCGCGGTCAGCCGCTGGCTTGGGTGGTTCGGCGCGCGACCGGTCCGGGCCGCGCGCCAGAATGAAGATTAGCTGCCCAGCTTTTCCTTGGCGGCATTCAGGGGACGCAGGTCCCAGAAATCCTCGACATTCAGCGTCGCCGGGTCTCCTTCGAGCTGGCCGGATTCGGTGTAGAACTCGAAATCCGCCTTGGCCGCTTCTTCGCCGCCCCCTTCCGGATCATAAAGCCCCCCATCAACCGCCTCCCTGTAATAGGCGTCGACATCGCTCAGCAGTTCGGGCGGCAGATCCGACAGCAGGTTGAAGCGCTGACGCTCCTTTTCGATGATGGTCGGGTCGGCGACCATCTCGCGCCAGGTCGACAGCAGAGCCTCGACCAGAACGTCCACATCTTCTTGGTTCGCATCCAGCCATTCCTGGTTGGCGAACAGCACTTCGTCGCTGGCCTTCACGTCGAACATCGGCAGGACGTTGAACTTGTCGCCGCCTTCGGACAGCAGCAGGTTCTTGTTGGCGATGTCCACGATCGAGGCGGTGATCTGCCCCTTCAGCATCGCGATGACGCGGTTTTCCGAACCCGGTACGTAGGATCGTTCGCCGAAATTGATGCCTTCACGCCGCTCGATGATCGAGGCGATCGCATCGGTCCCGCCGCCGCGCGAGTGCAGCGTGATCGGCTGGCCGTCCATGCCCGCCCAGTCACTGACCTCGGATGTGACGACGGGGAAGAACACCAGCTTCGAGAGCTGGAAGAAGTTTCGCAGCGGTGCCTGAGACTTCTGGATCACCGAATAGGGCGTGCCGATGCCGACATCCATCTGGCCGCTGATCAGCGCCTGGATTGCAAGCTCTTCCTTGCTGAACGTGGTCAGCTCGTAATCGAGACCCTTTTCCTTGGCCCGCTCGAGCGCCACCATGAAGGCAAGCTGTTCGACCGACGCCACGTCGCCCAGGGCCACGCGCACGGTATCGGCCGACGCCGAACCAGCAAGCCCGACAGCCAATGCAGCTGCGCCAACCAGCCCGGTCAACGCCTTTGGCATGAAAGTCATGTTTCTCTCCTCCCCGAAGATGCGGCCCCTCCCGGACCGGCGCGTTGCGCAACCTATTCATGACCAATCCGCAACCAATGCGCAAGTCTTGATTGCAACCAATCTGCTTGGTAGGTGTCGAGACGATAAATCCCCTCCAGCAAGGGCGCGGACGATTGACTGAGAGCTTGGAAAGCAGCGGCGCATTGGTTCAGCTTCGGGCCTATCTGGCGCAGCCCGATGTCGGTGAAGGCCACAGGCTGCCGGCCGAAAGGGTCCTGTGCGGTGAACTGGGCGTAACACGTCCCGAATTGCGCAAGGCTCTGGCGGTCCTGGAATCAGAAGGCGCCATCTGGCGCCATGTCGGCAAGGGCACGTTCGTCGGGACGCGCGCGCTGGCACCCAGCGAGCAGCCCAATTCGCTTTACGACATCTCGCGCAGGCTATCGCCCCATGATGTCATGGAAGCGCGCCTGACGCTGGAGCCGCCCTTGGCCGCGGCCGCCGCGCTTAGCGCCAGCAGCGAACAGATCGCCGAATTGCAGCGGATCACCAAGGCAAGCCGCGCAGCGAAAACCTGGCGTGAATACGAGGCACTCGACAACCGGTTTCACCGCATGATTGCCGAGGGCACGCAAAACGCCGCTCTTCTGTGCCTGTTCGACCAGATGAACGGGTTGCGTCGCGCAGTGGTCTGGGGGCGGCTTCGCCCCGATGGCGTGGCCCCGCGGCCTGACCATCACAGCTTTGCCGAACATGACGCCATCCTGACGGCGATCGCCGATCGCGACTGCCTGCAGGCCGAGCAACGTCTGCGTCGTCACCTGCTGTCGGTGCGCGCCGCGCTTTTCAACCGCGCAGCGCTTGCCGAGAGCGCCTGAATCCGGCACTGAGCGGTCAAATCCAAACTGACACGAGGGGAATGGTCATGGACGACCCGAAATCCGTCGACATCATCTATACAAAGGTGGACGAGGCGCCCGAACTGGCCTCGGCCTCGTTCCTGCCGATCATCCGCAGCTTTGCCGGTGCCGCGGGCCTGAACGTCGCCACCCGCGACATCTCGCTGGCGGGCCGGATCATCGCGGCATTTTCGGATCGTCTGACCGACGCCCAAAAGCAGGACGACGATCTTGCCATCATGGGCCAGTTGGTCAAGAAGCCCGACGCGAACGTCATCAAGCTTCCCAACATCTCGGCCTCGGTCCCGCAGCTTGTCGCCGCAGTGAAGGAATTGCAGGCGCAGGGCTACGACATTCCCGACTACGTCGACAATCCTTCGACCGACGAAGAGCGCGCGAACCGCGCCAAGTTCGACGCCGTCAAGGGCTCGGCCGTGAACCCGGTCCTGCGCGAAGGCAACTCGGATCGGCGCGCGGCAAAGGCGGTCAAGTCCTACGCCCAGAACCATCCCCATTCGATGGGCACCTGGTCAGCCGACAGCAAGACCCGCGTCCTGACGATGGGCCACGACGATTTCCGGTCCAACGAAGTCTCGACCATCGTCACGGCCGAACAGGCCGGTCCCGCGAAGATCGAGCTTAAGACAGACAGCGGCAACACCATCACGCTGAAGGAAGGCTACGCGCTGAAAGAAGGCAGCGTGGTCGACACCACCTTCATGTCGGTCCGGGCCCTGCAGGCATTTCTGAAGGACGCGATCGAGAAGACCAAGGCCGACGGCACGCTGTTCTCGCTGCATCTCAAGGCCACAATGATGAAGGTCTCAGACCCCATCCTCTTCGGCCACGCGGTCCGCGCCTATCTGGCCCCGGTGTTCGAGAAGCATGGCGACGCGATGGCCGCCGCCGGTGCCGATCCCAATCTGGGCCTGGGCACGATGCTGGACCGGCTCGGTTCGGATCAGGCGATCCTGGACGAGATCAAGGCTGTCCTGAACGAACGTCCGCCGCTCTACATGGTGAATTCCGACAAGGGCATCACCAACCTGCACGTGCCTTCGGACGTCATCATTGACGCCTCGATGCCTTCGATCATCCGCGGGGGCGGCAAGGGCTGGGGTCCGGATGGCAAGGAAGCCGACACGACCTGCGTCATCCCCGACAGCAGCTACGCCGACGTCTATGAACAGGCGATCGAGGACATGAAGGCCAACGGTGCGCTGAATCCGGCGACCGCAGGCACCGTGCAGAACATCGGCCTGATGGCGCAGAAGGCCGAGGAATACGGCTCTCACCCGACCACGTTCGAGATCCCGGAAGCAGGCACGGTACGCCTGATCGCGGCAAACGGCGACGAACTGTCCAGCCACAAGGTCGAAGCGGGCGACATCTGGCGTTCAGCCAGCACCACCCGCGCTGCGATCGAGGACTGGATCAAGCTCGCCATTTCGCGCCAGAAGGCCGAGGGCTGCGAAGCGATCTTCTGGCTGAACGCCGATCGGGCCCATGACGCGCAATTGCTGACGATGGTCCGCCCCGCGCTGGAACAGGCGGGCGCCGCCGACCGCTTCCAGATCATGGCCCCGGGTGCGGCGACGACCGCCACATTCGACACGATCCGTCAGGGCAAGACCAGCATCGCTGTCACCGGCAACGTGTTGCGTGACTATCTGACCGACCTGTTCCCGATCCTTGAACTGGGCACCTCGGCCAAGATGCTGTCGATCGTGAAGCTGATGGATGGCGGCGGCCTTTTCGAGACGGGCGCCGGCGGCTCGGCGCCCAAGCACGTCCAGCAGCTCGTGGAACAGAACCACCTTCGCTGGGACAGCCTGGGCGAGTTCACCGCGTTGAGCGAAAGCCTGAAGTTCCTGGCCGATGAGCGCAACGATCCGAAGATCCTTGCGCTGGCCGAAGGGGCCGAGGCTGCGACGCAGGCGATCCTGGAAGGCGAGCTGTCGCCGGGCCGCAAGGTCGGACAGAACGACAACCGCGACAGCCATTTCCACTTCGCGCTGAACTGGGCGAAAGCGCTGTCGGAACAGGACCGCAGTCCCGAACTGGCCGAGCATTTCAGCCAGGTCTATGCGGCTCTGTCGGAAAACCGCGAGACGATCGAACGCGAACTGAAAGAAGGTCGTGGTCAGGCTGTCGATCTGGGCGGCTACTACCACACCGATCCGGCCAAGACCGCGAAGGTGATGCGCCCTTCGGCAACCTTGAACGAGATCATCGGCTGATCCGATCGGGCGTCGCCCTTGCGGCGCCCGTCACCCTGATAAAGCAGAACGCCGACGATCGCAGGATCGTCGGCGTTCGCAATTCTGGTGGGTGATAACGGATTTGAACCGCTGACATCTTCGATGTGAACGAAGCGCTCTACCGCTGAGCTAATCACCCGGTGAGGCGGGTATCTAACGGCGGTGGGTCAGGGTTGCAAGGGGCAAATGCCCTGCGGCTATTCGCATGTGCCGGCAGCAAAAAGGGCCGGCAAAACCGGCCCTTTCAGTGTGGTGGCTGTCCCGGTCAGTGCGCCAGTGCGCCGCTGCCGCTGTCGCCGCGACGCTGGTCGGCGAGGCGCGCGGCTTCCGCCGCCTCCTCGGCCGCCTCGTCCCATTCGACCGCTTCCGGCTTGCGGACCAGGGCGTGACCCAGCACCTCACGAACGTTGTGGACCGGGATGATCTTCAGCCCCTCGGTCACGTTCGCGGGGATGTCGGTCAGGTCCTTCTCGTTGTCCGCCGGGATCAGCACGGTCTTGATGCCGCCCCGCAGTGCCGCGAGCAGTTTTTCTTTCAGCCCGCCGATCGCCAGCACGTTGCCGCGCAGCGTCACCTCACCCGTCATCGCCACGTCCTTGCGGACCGGGATGCCGGTCATCACAGACACGACAGAGGTCACCATCGCGATCCCCGCCGACGGTCCATCTTTGGGCGTCGCGCCTTCGGGGACGTGGACGTGGATGTCGCGCTTGTCGAATTCAGGCGGCTTGACCCCGATCTCGGGCGAGATGGAACGAACGAAGCTCGATGCCGCGTCGATCGACTCCTTCATCACGTCGCCCAGCTTGCCGGTCGTCTTCATCCGGCCCTTGCCAGGCAGGCGCAAAGCCTCGATCTGCAGCAGATCGCCGCCCACTTGCGTCCAGGCAAGACCCGTGACGACACCGACCTGATCATCCTTCTCGGCCAGACCATAGCGGTGCCGACGGACGCCGAGATATTCTTCGGCTTTCGCAGGATCGACCTCGACCGACTTGACCTTGCCCTTCAGGATCTCGGTCACGGCTTTCCGGGCGAGCTTGGCGATTTCACGCTCCAGCGAGCGGACCCCGGCTTCCCGCGTGTAGTAGCGGATCACATGGGTCAGCGCCTCGTCGGTGACGGCGAATTCGCCCTTCCGAAGACCGTTGGCCTTGATCTGCTTCGGCAGCAGGTGCTGCTTGGCGATCTCGCGCTTTTCATCTTCGGTGTAGCCGGCCAGCGGAATGATCTCCATCCGGTCGAGCAGCGGCCCAGGCATGTTGTAGCTGTTGGCGGTGGTCAGGAACATCACGTTCGACAGGTCGTATTCCACTTCAAGATAGTGGTCCACGAAGGTCGAGTTCTGTTCCGGGTCCAGCACCTCCAGCATCGCGGAAGCCGGGTCGCCACGGAAGTCCTGCCCCATCTTGTCGATCTCGTCGAGCAGGATGAGCGGGTTCGTGGTCTTGGCCTTCTTCAGCGCCTGGATGATCTTGCCCGGCATCGAGCCGATATACGTCCGCCGGTGGCCACGGATCTCTGATTCGTCGCGCACGCCGCCAAGGCTGATGCGGATGAATTCGCGTCCCGTGGCGCGCGCGACCGAGCGGCCGAGGCTGGTCTTGCCGACGCCCGGAGGGCCGACGAGGCACAGGATCGGACCCTTCAGCTTGGCCGAGCGGTTCTGGACCGCCAGATACTCGACGATCCGCTCCTTGACCTTCTCGAGGCCGTAGTGATCCGCGTCCAGCACCTCTTCGGCCTTGCTCAGATCCTTCTTGGTGCGCGACTTCACGCCCCACGGCAGCGCCAGCAGCCAGTCGAGATAGTTGCGGCTGACCGTCGCTTCCGCCGACATCGGCGACATGGATTTCAGCTTCTTCAGCTCGGCCTGCGCCTTTTCACGCGCTTCCTTGCTGAACTTGGTCTTCTCAACCTTCTCTTCCAGTTCGGCAATCTCGTTCTGACCCTCGTCGCCATCGCCGAGTTCCTTCTGGATCGCCTTCATCTGTTCGTTCAGGTAGTACTCGCGCTGCGTCTTCTCCATCTGGTTCTTGACGCGCGACTTGATCTTCTTCTCGACCTGCAGGACCGACATTTCGCCCTGCATCAGGCCATAAAGCTTCTCCAGCCGCTCGGCGACGTTCAGCGTTTCGAGCAGATCCTGCTTCTTCTCGATCTCGACGCCCATATGGCCGCTGACCAGATCGGCGAGCCGCGCTGGCTCGCGCGCTTCCGCAACGGCGGTCACTGCTTCTTCAGGGATATTCTTGCGCACCTTCACATAGCGCTCGAACTCCTCGGCGACCGTGCGCAACAGCGCGGTGGCGGTGTCGGTGTCGCCTGGCACTTCCTCAAGCGCGGCGGCATGCGCTTCGAAATAGTCGTCATTTTCGATGAAATCGGTGATTTCAACACGCTCACGCCCCTCGACCAGCACCTTCACGGTGCCGTCGGGCAGCTTCAGCAACTGCAGCACATTGGCCAGAACGCCCGTGCGGAAGATTCCGTCGCTTTCAGGTTCGTCGACCGCGGCATCCTTCTGCGCGGCCAAAAGGATCGGCCTGTCACCGTCCATCACCGCTTCAAGAGCGCGGACCGATTTCTCGCGACCAACGAAAAGCGGCACCACCATGTGCGGAAACACCACGATGTCGCGAAGCGGCAGAACGGGATAAGTCTGTGACGTGGATACGTTCATTCGTTTTCCTTTCATGCCCGAAGCCACGGCCCCGTCATTATGGCGACGCGCGGCCCCTGCACCGCAAAATCTAGGGTCAGCGCGCGTGCGATTCAATGGCGCAGTAGAGTCCTGGTGAAACCACTCTTAACACCTGCGCACGCTTCTATCGCGGAAGCACGATCTCGGCCCTCAGCCCGCCAAGAAGGGCCCCGCGCCCCAGTCGAAGCTGCCCGCCATGCGCGCGCGCCACATCGGCTGCGATCGACAGGCCAAGCCCCGCACCGCCATGAACCTGGTCGCGGTTCCGCGCCGGATCGAGGCGGGTGAACGGTCGCATCGCCTCGTCGCGCCGATCTTCGGGGATGCCCGGACCATCGTCTTCGACAGCGATCACGAAGCTGCGGGCGCCTAGGATGGCATCGACTTCAGCCAGACTGCCGTAACGGACGGCATTGCCGATCAGGTTTTCAACCGCACGCCTCAGCGTGTCGGGCCGGAAGGTCGCTGCGGCGGTCTCATCGCCTTCGATGCGGCTCAGCGACACCGCCTGCCCTGCCCTCTGCGCGTCACCGACCAGCGCGCGGACGAAAGGCAAGGCTGGCAGACGCTGTGGGGGTCCGTCCTGCGCCTCGTCGCGGGCAAAATCCAGAAACGCCTCGACCATATGAGTCATCTCGGCGATATCGGATTCCATCGCGACCAGATCGGCCTCGTCCGGGGGCAGGTCCGGCGACATCATCGACAGGCCCAGTTTCAGCCGGGTCAGCGGCGTGCGCAGATCGTGGCTGATCCCAGACAGCATTAGCTTGCGCTGTTCGTTGCTGCGTTCGATCCGGTTGCGCATGTCGAGAAAGGCTGCACCCGCGCTGCGAACCTCGGCAGCGCCGCCGATCCGGTAGGGCACCACCCTGCCCCGCCCGTATTCCTCGGCCGCCGTGGCCAGCCGCTTGATCGGACGCAACTGGTTCCGCAGGAAGATGATCGCGATTCCCGACATCAGCATCGCCGTCACGGCCATCAGCACCAAAAGCTGATGCGGGTTCGAGGCGCTGACCCTTTTGCGTTCGAACCCCAGGCTGTAAGGGCCGAAGGGACCGATCATCGTGATCGCGACTCGCTTGTAGTCGGTGGTCAGGTCAACCGCACGGATCTGCGGTATTTCGGCTCGAAGCTCTTCGATCACGACGCGCCCGGACAGATCGTAGAATTTGCGCGCATCCGCCTCGGCGGCGTCGGGATCGGGCAGCCGCAGGGTCAGGCCCAGGGGGGCTGCGATCGACTCGCCGGCCAGCCCGGCTGTCTCGGTCCCCTCGGCGCGTTCTATCCGGCGCGCAACCAGCGCGATCTCCTGCGCCATGCTCGCGGTCATCTGCCGCGTCACGCCCTCGAAATGGCGCTGCAGGAACATCACCGAGACGACCAACAGCAGGGTCACGATCGGCAGCACCAAAATCAGGGCGGCGCGGCCATAGATGCCACGCGGCAGAATACGTTTGGCCAGGTCGCTGCGAGCGCCGTCGCGCCGCAGCCACGTCCCCTTCAGTCTTTCGCTACGGACCCTGTCGGCCATGGTATCCCCGCCTCGCCACGGCTAGGCTAGCCCGATGGCGATGGATACGGAAGCATTGCAGCGCATCTTGGCCCCGAACCCGTCACCACTGACCGGTCCGGGAACGACGACGTTTCTTCTGGGCCACGACCATGTCGCCGTGATTGATCCCGGACCCTCCATCGACAGCCACGTCGAGTCGATTCTGCAGGCAGGTGGCGGCCGGATCAGCCATATCCTTGTCACCCACGCGCACCGGGATCATTCCGGTGCGGTGCCGGCACTGCGGGAAGCGACAGGCGCGCCCGTGCTGGCCTTTGGCGACGCTCTGGCGGGACGGTCGGCCGTGATGCAGCAACTGGCCGCGAGCGGACTGGGTGGCGGTGGGGAGGGGATGGACCTGGACTTCACGCCGGATCATCGCATCGCCCACGGTCAGACGATCGAGACCCCGGACTGGCAGCTGAAGGCCCTGCACACGCCCGGTCATTCCGCAGGGCATCTCTGCTTTCAGTGGGGCGAGACGATGTTCTGCGGCGATCTGGTGATGGGCTGGGCGACGACCCTGATCTCACCGCCCGACGGCGACCTCGCCGACTTCCTGCGCAGCCTCGCCCTGCTTCAGGCGCTGGCGCCGACGCGCCTGCTGCCGACCCACGGCGATCCGATCGACACGCCCGCCGCGCGGCTGGCGGAGTTGGCCGCCCACCGGCGTCAACGCACCGCCGAGATCGTGGCGGCCCTGCGCGACGGACCTGCCCGCCCCGCGGAACTGGCGGCACGGATCTATCGCGAGCTGCCAGAGGCGATGTTGCCCGCCGCAACGCGCAATGTGTTGGCTCATCTGATCGCGCTTGCGAACCTTGGCGCGGTTGGTCATGACGGCCCGCTGTCGGCCGAAGCGCTCTTTTCGCTGGCCTGAGAGCCCCGGGCGAAATTTTCGTCCGAACCCCACTGGACGCCCCCGAAAGCCATTGCTATACGCCCCTCGGTGTTCCGGCGTAGCTCAGCGGTAGAGCAGTTGACTGTTAATCAATTGGTCGTAGGTTCGATCCCTACCGCCGGAGCCAATTTTCCCTAGATTCTGACGAAAGTGGCGCTAGTCGTATGCCGAACTGGGCGTGACGGCATACCTGCCGATGTCCATCCTTGTGCGAGGAGAGCTGACGTGAGCGTCCCCTTCGATTTCCAATCCGGTCGTCGGCCGCCGAATTATGCCAGCCGCGCGATGATCGCGACATCGCACGGGCTTTCGACGTCGGCTGGACTTGCGGTCCTGGCCGAAGGCGGCAATGCCGTCGATGCGGCGATCGCGGCCTCGGCCGTGCAGGCGGTGGTCGATCCGCAGATGACCGGGATCGGTGGCGACTGCTTCGTCCTCTATGCACCCAAAGGTGGTGCAGTGCGGGCGCTCAACGGGTCGGGGCGCGCGCCCGCCGCCGCCACGCCAGAGGCGCTGGCGGCTGCCGGCGTGACGGAACTGACCCAGACCAGCGTGCACTCCGTGACGATTCCGGGCGCCATCTCGGCCTGGTGCCTGCTGCATGCCGATTACTGTTCGCTGCCACTCGATCGTCTGTTCGCGCCCGCGATCGATTACGCCGAGAACGGATTTCCCCTTTCAACCCGCGTTGCCCGCGATTTCGCCGAAAGCGCCGAGATCCTGCGCGGCGACGAACACGCGACCGCCGTCTTCCTGCCCCAAGGCGATCCTTACCCCGGCCAGGTCCTGCGCCAGCCGCTTTTGGGCCGACGCCTGCGCGAGATCGCGTCGAACGGCGCAGCCGCCTTCTATAAGGGAGAGACGGCCGCATCGATGGCAGCTCATCTGCAATCGCTGGGTGGGCTTCACCGGGTCGAGGATTTCCACGAGGGCTTGACGACCGCACGTTGGGAAGAGCCGATCGCCGCCAGTTACCACGGTTACGAGGTTCTGGAATGCGGGCCCAACGGTCAGGGACTAGCAGCGCTGATGATGCTGCGTATTCTTGAAGGGTTTGACCTAGGACCCGCCCGTCCGCTTGCCGATCGCATCCATCTGCAGGCCGAAGCGACGAAGCTTGCCTACCACCATCGTGACGCGCTGATCGCGGATGCTGATCATTGCCGGGGCGTCGTCGACGAACTGCTGTCGGACCGCGTGATCGACAGCCTGCGCGCGCGCATCGACCCGCGCCGCGCCTCGGCGCCCACGCTGTGGACCGAGCCCGAGCATCGCGACACCGTCTATATGTGCGTTGTCGACCACGAGGGTAGCGCGATCTCCTTCATCAATTCGGTGTTCCATGGCTTCGGCTCGACCCGTCTGTGCCCGAAGACCGGTGTGCTGTTTCACAGCCGTGGCGCGTCGTTCCGGTTGCAGCCCGGCCATCCGAATTGCATCGGGCCAGGCAAGCGTCCGCTTCACACGATCATTCCCGGGATGCTGCGAAAGGATGGCCGCCTGATCATGCCTTTCGGCGTGATGGGCGGCCAGTATCAGGCCGCAGGACACGCCGCGTTAATGTCGGCGCTGATCGATCGCGGGCTCGACCCGCAGGCCGCCATCGATGAGCCACGCAGCTTCGCCTATGAGGGCGTCCTGCGCATCGAAGCAAGCCATCCGTCCGACGTCCTGGACGATCTGGCCGCACGAGGTCACAAGCTGGACGTCACACAAGACCCGATCGGCGGCGCGCAGGCGATCCGGATCGATTCCGACAACGGCGTTTTGATCGGCGGATCGGACAGCCGCAAGGATGGCGCCGCGTTGGGTTTTTAAGCCGCGCTATCGATTGTCAATCGCGGCTTCGTCGCAAAGCACATCCATCTTTTCCTGCATGTCGCGCAGATGCGCCTCAACCCGGTCAGCTTCGTCACTGGATGGCCGAGGTTCACGCGATGGGTCCGCACCTTCGGTAAAGTGCTTCAGAAACAGTCGCATGACGTGTTCGACACCGGCGGGCAGGACCTCGCGGCAGTCGGTATCGAAATAACGACCGCGGACGTGGGGCGCAGTTATGATGTCGAACGAAGGGAAGTAGACGCAGTTATCGAAGGCCTTCGTGCAACGCTCGGCTGCGACGCGCAGCACCGCCTTGGAATAGACGGTCGAAGTCAGGACGTGGCGGTCTTCGAACGTCGCGTTCAGTGGCACGGGCGATACGGTCAGGATGATCCGCAGATCGGGCCGCTTTTCACGAAGAAAGGTCAGCGCGTCCGCCATGTCTGCGTAGACCTCGTCGTCGTCGAAATTCTTGAACGCGACGGTCTCGGGGTCGTAGCTCCCGCCCGCGACGCCCGGCGCGATCGGAAAGACCGCGCCATCGCGTGTGTCGACCCAAGCCTCGGTCAGGCCCAGCGTGAAGACGAAGACATCCATCTCTTCGATGGCGCGGCGAATGGCCGCAAAGTGGCTTTCGCGGTCGGCCTCAAGCTCTGCGTCGCTCAGGTAGCCGCCAGGCTGGATCTGCGGTCGGAACGGGTCGACCACCCCCGCCACGTTGGACGATGGCCAGGAGAACGCTTGCGGCTGAAATGTCCCATAGGCGCGTTCGAACAGCTGTTTCAACTGCCGGGCGGTGTAGATGTTGCCGTAACGCGCCGCGAACATGCCATAATTGTGACGCGACGCGATCGGTTGGGCGATCAACGGATGGGCGCGTTCGGTGATGTGGTGATTGAAGCCGGAATTCGACATGAACCGCGCGACATGCTGCGCAAAGCAGCTGCCGGCGGTGACGATCCGGTCGTCCGGATCGATCTTGAACGGCGGCGGTGACACGGGATCGAGCCGCTCTGCCTCGAGAACGCCCGGCTCTTTCTTCCAGAATTGACGATCCGGCAGGCCGACATAGGGATGTTTCATTCGCTGCCCTCTGTCAGGCGGATGATCTTGCTTAGCATGATATCACCGTAGGCCGCGTTGCCATGCGTCGGGTCGCGACTGAAATAGGCAGGCCGCAAGAAGCCGTCCCCGTCGACGGACTCCGGGTCTACGGCAACGAACGTCGCGGTTTCTCGCTCTGCCAGTTCGCGCAAGATGTCACTCTGCATCCTGTACAGGGCGAGACGCAGCTCCCGCGGTGCAGGGCCCATCTCAAGCTTGTCCTTAAATGCACCCGGAAACCTTCTGACATGCTCGAAGTCGGAAATCGGTGGTGGCGGCTCCAAGATCATCTTCGTCGAGTCCGGACGCATGCTGAAGATTTTAGCGACAAGGTTTGCGGACATGCTGCTTTCGATCTGCTCGCGCATCATCGCGGACGGTATGAAGTGGCGTTTGGTCGGTGATGGGGGAATGGCGCCCGCGTCAACCGCACCAATCGCGAAGGGAACGGGATTTTCGATCAATCCAATCAGGTTGTGCACATTTCCGGCCAAACAGAGGCAGAGCGCATCCGGCGCGACGCGAGCGATCTCGGAAGCGATGGCAGCCGGAAGACCCTTGGGTGTGTCGACGGTCGCCTGAAGCTGCCGAAGGTTCAGGAAGCTGACTTGGCTCGGTTCGGGACGAGCGTCTGCAGCCGCTCGCAGACATTCGATATGGCTGTGACCGACGACCAGCACCCGCAGCGGGCGCCGTTTACCACCGACTTGTCCATGACCCGTCCGCTCCTTGGGTCGAAAGCGATTTGCGATCCGGCGCAGGCCTCGCGCTACCCGATGCTCGTCCAATGCCATCTTGTCACCCCTGATCGTACAGGCTGTTGCTGCCGGCGCGTGCGGGTCGACTGAACCCTGCCTCGTCGTCATCGTCCTGGCCCGTAATCTCTGCCATCTGCTGGCGCAGCAGCGGGTCCCATGCATCGCGCAATTCGCGGACCCGCGCAATGAACGCCTCATTCTCGAAGGGCGGAACGTCGATGTCGTAATAGTCCGCGACCTCGCGCAGCGATTTGCGGTCCATGTCCTCGAACGCCGCGGACATCTCGGTCGCTCTGGCGCGCGAGACGCCCAGAGCCTCGTAGGCAGAGCGTCCGATCCGCAGCGATGAATCGTAGGTTTCGCGAATGATGTCCCGGCACCCAAGCGCCCAAAGTTCGAACACATGCGTGCGGTCGAACGCGCGGGCGATGACGTGCACACCGGGATAGGTCTTTAGCACATAGGACACCAACTTGTTCGTTTGCGCCTGATCGTCGATCGCGACGACCAGAAGACGCGCGTGCTCGATCCCTGCGGAAACCAGCAGGTCCGGCCTCGTCGCATCCCCATAGTAGGTGCGAATGCCGAATTTCCCCAGAAGGTCGATCTGGCGCGAGGAATAATCGATGACGGTCGCGCGGTATCCCGCGACCTGCAACATCCGATCCACAACGCCACCCACACGCCCGCGCCCGGCGATGATGATGTCGCCCTCGTCCTCGATCGAATCGAAGGCACGTTCGGCACCGCGGGCGTAGCGCGGGGCGATGACCCGGTCGTACAGAATGAACAGGAACGGGGTCACCAGCATCGACATCGCGACGACCAGCAGCAGCAGGTCAGCCATCTCTTTCCCGATCGCACGCGCGCCCACCGCATAGGACAGAAGGACGAATCCGAACTCGCCTGCCTGAGCCAGCGACAGCGCGAAAAGCCAGCGGTCCTGACCGCGAATGCGGAACATGGCACCCAGCACGTAGAGGATCGCGAATTTCAATCCGACCAGAAGAGCCGTCCAGGCGATCACGGTGACAGCACTGCCCGCGAGCAGCGCGAAATTGATCCCTGCCCCCACCGTCATGAAGAACAGCCCGAGCAGCAGGCCCTTGAACGGATCGACGTCGGATTCGAGTTCGTGCCGATATTCGCTGTTGGCCAGCACCACGCCGGCGATGAACGTGCCAAGGGCGGGCGACAGTCCGACCAGCGTCATCAGCAGCGCGATGCCCACGACGAAGAGAAGTGCGGTCGCGGTGAAAAGCTCGCGCAGCCCGGCCATCGCGATGAAGCGAAAGACGGGACGCGTCAGATAGTTGCCGGCCAGCGCGATCGAGGCGACCGCGGCCAGCGTGACCAGCACCGTCTGCCATGTCGTCAGACCGTCGACGAGGCTGATACCGTGGCTCTCAGCATCGGCCCCTGCGCCGACCGCCCCGCTCACCGCCAGCAGGGGCATGATCGCCAGCATGGGGATCACCGCGATGTCCTGAAAAAGCAGCACGGAAAAACCTGAACTGCCGCCGTCGGTCTTCATCAGACCCTTCTCGGTCAAAGTCTGAAGGATGATTGCCGTCGAAGACACGGCCAGGATCATCCCCATGGCCACGCCGGTCTGCCAGGCATTGCCTGCGATCAGCGCGACACCGGCGAAGGCAGCCGTCGTCAGCACCACCTGGCCCCCGCCAAGACCCAGCAGACGCCCGCGCATCGCCCATAGCTTCTTGGGCTCAAGCTCCAGCCCGACCAGGAACAGCATCATGACGACGCCGAATTCGGCGAAATGCTGCAGTGAGACGACATCGACATGGAGCAGTCGAAGCAAGGGGCTGATCGCCATCCCGGCAAGCAGATAGCCCAGAACCGAGCCAAGACCGAAGCGGCTGGCCAGCGGCACGGCGATGACGCCTGCCAACAGAAAGATGAAGGAAAGAAGCAGGAAGCCGGCCATCGTCAAACTGGTAGGATCATCGAGCGCTTCTCGCAACTCCGAAGCTGCCTGGACGATGCATGAGCCAATGCCCGTGCAACCCGCTGCGCCGCCAATGCGTTGACGGGCATCAGAAAAGGAGTGGCCGATCCCATGAAGATCGTCCGGACAATCGCTGTTCTCGTCTTGGCGCTGACGATCGCAGCCTGCCGTTTTCCCGCAGACCCGGAGGGCACGACCGACGAAGTCGAAGGTGCGGTGCTGAAAGTCGGAGAACTGAGCGAACTGGGGGAGGCGGACCAGCAGGCTGTCGCATTGGTCGCCTATAACCTTTCGGCCGAAGTGCGGATATCACGGGGCGACCCGCATACGCTCTTCAATGCGCTGGAGGAGGGACGGCTTCACCTCATCGCCGGTGCGCTTCCGATGGATACCCCCTTTGCCAAGGATGTCGCGCTCACCCGTCCAGTCGGGAAGCTTGAGCGCGACGGTGATCAAGTGGACCAGGTCCTGGCCGTCCGCCAGGGCGAGAACGCCTTCCTGATCCGGGTCGACCGCGCCATCAAGGGAATGCAGCCGTGAAGGATATACCGGCCGAAATCCACGATACGCTTTCGCGCGCCGAGCGGCTCGAATGGTGGAGCATCGGCTTCCTGATCAGCATCATCGCCGTGATGTATTTCGTCATGGGATCCAGCCAGGCGATGAAGACCGCGTGGATCGAAGACACATTGAGCCTGATCCCACCCATCGTCTTCCTGATCAGCCGCAAGGTCGAGACGATGGCGCCAAGCCGCGCCTATCCGTTCGGCTTCCATCGCGCAGGCTCGTTGGGGTTCTTCCTGTCGGCGGCAGCGCTGGCCGGAATGGGTGCCTTCCTCATCTACGATTCCATCCACTCGCTGATCCTGCGCGAGCATCCGACCATCGGGAACGTCGAGGTGCTGGGCTTCGACGTCTGGCTTGGCTGGCTGATGATCGCTGGGCTGGCTTATTCCGTGGTTCCGCCGGTGATCCTGGGGCGGAAGAAACTGCCGCTGGCGAAGAAGTCGATGGACAAGATCCTTCATACCGATGCGCAGATGAACGCAGCAGACTGGAAGACCGGGCTTGCCGCGATCGTCGGGATCGTGGGGATCGGCTTCGGTTTCTGGTGGGCGGACGCCGCTGCGGCGGGGTTCATCGCGATCGATATCCTGCGAGACGGTCTGCGATCGATGCGGATATCGGTCGCGGAACTGCTGGACGGCGCGCCGCGACAGTTGGACAGCGCCGATGTGCATCCGCTTGTGGACCGCGTCGTCGACAACCTTGGGCCCGACCATCCCGGCATGGCGGTCAAGCTTCGCGAAACCGGGCGGTTCGTGCGCGCGAGCATCGAGGATGATCCGGGTCGGACCTTAACGTTGGAAAAGGCCGAAGCCATCGGGGCAGAAGAGGATGCGTGGCGTCTGATCGCCGTCAATCGCGCGCTGAAGGATCCGGACCGCGAACGAAATCAGTCATGATCGTTCAGCGCCGCGAAGGCTCGCTCCAATGCCTCGGTAACGCTGGCTCCAAGGGTTTGTGGTGCGGGCCGATCCACGCCCTGCCAGCCGTGTTCAAGCGCCTGTTTCGTCGAGGTCGCGTTCGCCTTTCGCACACCCCCCAGCGCATCCCAGGCGATCGGCATCGCCACCCCCGCACCCGGCCGTGCGCGCAGGGAAAACGGCGCAATCGCGGTCGAGCCGCGCTCGTTGCGCAACCAGTCGATAAAGATCTTGTTCTTGCGTTTGGCCTTCGACATTTCGGACAGAAACCGCATCGGTTCGGCCTCGGCAATCAGCGAGGCGACGCCCCGGCAGAACAGCTTCGCCGTGTCCCATCCCACGGTGCGGCGCAGCGGGACGACGACGTGGATGCCCTTGCCGCCCGACAGCATCGCCCAGCTTTCCAGTCCCAGATCGGCCAGCCGATCGCGTAGATCGAAGGCCGCGGACTTCACCTCGGCGAACTTGAGCCCCTCGTCGGGATCGAGGTCGAAGACCAGCCGGTCAGGCCGGTCGAGCCGATCACGCCGCGCGCCCCAGATATGGAACTCGATCGTGCCCATCTGCACTGCTCCAACCAGACCCGCCGCGTCTGTGACGTAGGCGTAGGGCTCGGCGTCGCCGTCCTTTTCGGTGATCTCGACGATCTTCAGCGCATCGGGAAAGCCCTTGCCAGGGTGTTTCTGGAAGAACCTCTCCCCCTCCAGCCCCTCAGGCAGTCGCAGCAGCGACAACGGCCGATCCGCCGTTTCTTCCAGCATCGCGGGCGCGATGGCCTCATAATACCGCGCGACGTCGCCCTTGGTCAGTTTTGACTTGTCGAAGATGACCCGATCCGCGCTGCTGACCGCGATCCCCGCGATCTTTTCTGCGTCATCTGACATGGCCACCTCTCTTTCGACGCGCACCTCGCGCGCGGGCTTGTCCTCGCGCAGGTCCAGAAACACCGCATGACGCAGCCGACCTTGCGCGGTGATTTCAGCATAGTCGATCTCCGCCACCAGCGAAGGCGACAACCACCGAACACCCGCCGTCTCTGATGCGGGGGCCTCCACTGTGGCACTTTTGCGCGCCAGAGGCTTCATCCGCGTTGCGATCTCGTCCATCTTGGCTTCGTCGAAACCCGTCCCGACCTTGCCGACATAGGTCAGCTTGTCGCCTTCATGCGCCGCCAGCGCGAGCGAGGCAAAGGGACGCGCGCGGCTGGAACTGGGTTGCCAGCCGACAATGACGAACTCGGCCCGCCGGCGACACTTGATCTTCAGCCAGTCCTTGCCGCGACCCGTACGATAGTGGCCGTCGCGTCGCTTGGCGATCAGCCCTTCCCCGCCTGACTCGCAGACCATGCCGAAGGTCTCTGCCGGATCGCCCTCGATCACCGGCGACACTTGCAGGGCGCCCATCGGAGGGACAGGCTTCATCAGTTTTTCAAGCGCCTTGCGGCGTTCGGTCAGCGGCTTGTCCGTGAGATCAGTCCCAGCGAGCGAGAGCAGGTCGAAGGCTACGAACGAAAACGGTCCGCCCGCCTTGATCGCGTCCTGCAGCGCGCTGAATCCCTGCATTCCTGCGCCTGCCACGATCTCACCGTCGATCAGCGCGGCATCGCACGACACATCCTCGAAGGCCGGGACCAGAGAGGAAAACTTGTCGGTCCAGTCCAATCCGCTGCGGGTATAGACCCGCGGTCCACCTTTGCCCAAGGCGACCATCGCGCGATATCCGTCCAGCTTCAATTCGTGCCAGTAGGCACCGGGATCGGCCAGATCCTCGACCAGCGTGGCAAGCTGCGGCTTGGCAAGACGGGGCAACTTGCCGGTGAGAGCGGGTGTTTTCGGCGCCGCCTCGGACTTGATCTCGGCGAAGGTGCGCCCGGTAGAGACGCTGCGCTTGTAGCGAGCGACCGGATCGCGCTGACCCGCTGCCTCATCGTCGCCCTTGATCATCAGCCAGTTTTGACGTTTGTCGTCGCCTGACTTGCGACCTTTCATCAGGATAAGGTTCCAGTCGCCGGTCATGCGCCGGCCGTGCAGACGCAGGTGCAGGTGCCCCTTCTTGAGCCCGCGCGCGACCGGGTCGAGCGGCTGCCACCAGCCGATATCCCACAACATCACGGTGCCGGCACCGTAGTTGCCCTCAGGAATTTCGCCCTCGAAACCCAAGTAAGACAACGGGTGATCCTCGGTCCTGACGGCCAGACGCTTCTCGGACGGATCGAAGGACGGGCCCCGCGTGATCGCCCAGCTCAGCAGGACGCCTTCCCATTCCAAACGCAGATCCCAGTGAAGACGGGTCGCGCGGTGGTTCTGGATCGAATAGCGCAAGCCAACGCCCGAGGGATGTCCCGCCTCGGACGGTTCGGGCGTCTGTCCGAAATCGCGCTTGTCGAGATAGGTGCCAAGCTCCGCCATCAGGCCGACTTGGACTTGGTCCGGCTACGCGCGGGCTTCTTGGCGGCAGAGCTTGTCTTCTTGCCGGTATCCTTCTTCAGGCTTTCCTTCAGGGCCGACATCAGATCGACGACGTTTTCACCCTTCGGTCGCTCATCATCACCGCCGGCCTTGGCGCGAGGGGTCTTGCGGTTCTTTCGCTTGGCCTCGATCAGGTCACGCAGCGCTGCATCATAGTGGTTCTCAAAGGCGCTCGCGTCGAAAGGCGCGGTCTTCTTCTTGATCAGCTGGGTCGCGACCTCCAGCAGTTCCTTGTCCGTCTTGGCATCCTCGATCCCCGAAAACATCGGATCGGCCTCGCGGATTTCGCTTTCGTAGCGCAGCGTTTCCAGAAGCAGACCGTCGCCGCAGGGTCGGATCGCACACAGATACTCACGCCCGCGCATGGCCAATTGCCCGAGCCCTGCCTTCTTTTCGGACCGGAGCGCATCGCGCACGACGCGATAAGCATCCTCTGCCAACTCGTCGGTCGGAACGACGTAATACGGTTTGTCGAAGTAAAGTGGCGCGATCTCGGACTGATCGACAAACTGGACCAGTTCCAGCGTCTTTTTCGTCTCCAGCTTGATCGCGTCGATCTCGTCGGGATCCAGCAACAGGTATTCCCCGTCGCCGGTCTCGTAGCCCTTCAGGATCTCGGCGCTCTTCACAGGTCCAATTCCTGGCACGACCTTCTCGTAGCGAACCGGCTTACCAGACGGTTCGTGGATCTGACGAAAGCCGATCCGCGCGCTTGTCTTGGTGGCTGAATGAAGCTCGACTGGGATCGCCACCAGCGAAAGCCGAAGCTGACCCTTCCAGACCGCACGTGATGCCATGACGTCGCTCCCGAAAAACACCCAACGAGCGGCACCGCTGTTTGGTTCACAGGAATTCCGTCCACAATTCATTCATTTAAGCCAACATTTGTTAGGCCGGCCAAAGTGCGTGGAGCGGGAACATCCGGCCCCCTTCTGCATTGTTGCCGCGTAAGCCTCATCGCAGCGGAGCCCGCTTTTGTCCGGCCAACCATCCTGTCTTGTCCAGAACCTGTCGCACTACATCGATCTGACCGATCACGATCGAGAGTTGCTGGCGACCTTGGAGCGTTCGCCCAGAGACTATTCGGAAGCGACAGAGATCCATTCCGGTGGTGATCGCAACCGCGACCTTTACGTCGTCAAGCAAGGCTGGCTGTTCAGCTATACCGATCTTCCGGACGGACGGCGTCAGATCGTCAAGATCCATCATCCAGGCGACGTCATCGGTTTCCCGGATATCGCCATGAAACACATGACGACCAACCTGCGCTCGGTCGAGCCGGTCACCCTTTGCCCGTTCCCGAAAAGCGCGCTTGAAACGATCTTTACCTCATCGCCGCGGCTGTCGGCGTTGATGCTGTCCATCGCTTTACGCGATCAGGTCGTCTTCATCGATCTTCTGCGCGTGATGGGCCGGATGAGCGCGATGGAGCGGGTCAGCCACTTCGTGCTCGACCTGCTCGCGCGGCTCAGGATCACTAACAAGGACATGACGGACACGTTCCGTCTGCCGCTGAATCAAAGCCAGATCGCGGATTATCTGGGGCTGACCAACGTCTACATCAGCAAGACATTCAAGCGTCTGCAGGATGACGGAATGCTGTCGCGCGACGGTCAACAGATCACCCTGACCAGAGAGGAGGAGCTGAAGGAACTTGTCGATTTTGAGGATCGCTACATCGAAATGGACACCTCCTGGTTCCCCGGCGGCTGAAATCCGCCGCTTCAATACAGATTAAAGACGGGGGGTCCACGTCGTTTAAGGTGACCATAACTTTCGCGCCCGCTGGGTGGCGCGCGGAGCGGCGGCCCGAGCGGGGCAAGGCTGCTCATCCAGACCTCGTTGCGCCTCGCCGGGTCTGTTCAACTTAGAACGCGGGCGCCCTTTTTTGTGACACCTTGGGGGTGGACGATGCCGACATGGATCATGGTCGGGACAGCCGTCTTGGCGCTTGTCCTTTATTTGCCCTGGCTGGCAGTCGGTCTTTGCGTCGTGGCGTTGGCGCTGCAGATCGCGGTCATTGCCGCGCGCGTCGTCAGCGGGGTCTTGCGGCCCTGCGCGGACCAGACTTCCGGTCGAGGCGCTTCCGGCGCGCCTCAGGTGTTTTCGGTCCACGTTGCGACCCATGAAGAGCCGCCGGAACTTGTCATCGCAACACTTCGTTCGCTGGCTGCGCAGACGTGGCCGCAGGATTGTTACGAGGTGATCGTCATCGATAACAACACTGCGGATCCCGCCTTGTGGCGTCCGGTCGAGCGTGCCTGCGCTACGATGGGCCCGCAGTTTCGGTTCATGCATCGCATGGGTGTCAAAGGGGCCAAAGCCGGTGCGCTGACCATCGCCCTTGCCGAACGCCGCCACGACACGACCCATATCGTCACCGTCGATGCGGACTACGTCTGCACGCCCCATTTCCTGTCGTCAGCGGCCGACGCGCTGACCCGAACCGGTGCCGATTACGTGCAGTTTCCGCAGGCTTATCGCGGCGCTGCCTCGCTTGCCGGGGGCATCGGTACCGAGCTGGAGGAATATTTTCGTACCCACGCCACCGTCGCCGATGGTGCGGAGGCGGTTCTTCTGACCGGCACGCTATCGGTCGTCTCGGTCGAGGCATTGCACGGCGCAGGCGGCTGGTCCGCACGCACGATCACCGAAGATGCAGAGTTGGGGGTCAGGCTGTGCCACGGGGCCTATGTCGGTCGCTACGTGGCAGAGGTCGTCGGCAAGGGTCTGTTGCCGCTTTCCCTGGGTGATCTGCAGCAACAGCGCTACCGCTGGACGCGCGGGAACCTCCAGGCCCTTTGGCAGCACGCAGCGTTGCTAATTGCCCCTGGCGCTGGTCTGTCGCTGCGTCAGCGCGCCGCGATCCTGACGCAGCTGACCGCATGGCTGAACCTGTCGATGCTGCCGGGACTGGCGCTGGTTCTTGCGCTGCTCACGAACCGTGCCCCTGATAGCCTGGTGTGGATCGCCGCGGCGTCGGTCATTCTGGGTCTCTGCGACATTTTGTTGCGTCTCAGCCTTCGGGGCTGGCGCGACAGCACCCGTCCCCGGCCGCTCCTGGCCGCGATCTGCAACAGGCTGGCGTTGACCCCTGTCGCAGCGCGGGCAAGCCTCGACGCGCTGACGGGACGCAAGGCGACGTTCCGCGTGACCGACAAGTCGGGCAACGGCCCGCGTACCGCCGATCTTCCGCTGGCGCAGGCCGCGCTGTTCGCGATCGCGCTAATCGCGGTGATCCCGGCTGCCGCGTCAGGCCCGATGGCCATGGCGGCGATTTTCACACTGATGCTGCCGCTGCCAGCAGCTCTGGTAACCGCGAGGACGTTGAAGCGTTATCGCGCTGCGGTTCAGGAAGGACAGAGATGACACCCGATTATCAGGACGATCCGGTCGCGCCATTGGTCGACATCATCATTCCGACCCACAACCGCGCGCATCTGATACCGATCGCTGTCCGGGCGGCGCTGGACCAGTCGTGGTGGAATTGCCGCGTGACCGTTATCGACGATGCGGGAAGCGACAGAACCGAAGAGACGCTGCGGCCGTTCTTTGAGCGACCAAACTTCAACTATATCCGCCTGGCCAAAAATCTTGGCACCGCCAACGCCAAGAACGCGGGCTTGCTGCTGACCGGTGGCGCCGCAGTCACCTTCCATGATTCCGACGACATTCCCCATCGCGACAAGCTTTTGCATCAGGTGCGGGTGCTGTGCGCGCGGGACATCCACGCCGATCCGTGTCTGAACTGGGCCCCGACCGGTCACCGGCCGGGGCAGCGCCTCGACGTCGGCGCTGCCTTGGTCCATCACGAGTTGATCCTGCCGGACGGACGCAGGGTCGAAATCCGGCGTGATCAGTCGCTGTTCGACGACGTCTTTCCCAACACGCAGATGGGCACGCAGGTGCCGGGCGAGTGGACGCACATCAATTCTGGCCTGTTCCGCCACGCCACGTTGGCCCGGAACGGTGGTTTCGAAAATTGCATCGAGGAGGACCGCGAATTCCGCAATCGCCTGATCCTGAATGGCGAAATCGTCTGGATCGTGCCTGAATTGCTGCTCACCAAGATCGAGACACCAGACAGCCTGACGCAATCGAAGACCACGGATTACGACAGCGAGCGTCGCAGGGCCGACCGCTTGCTGGTGTGGGAGCGGGTCGCGGAATGGCGCCGCACCGGCCGCGTCCGGCCGGTCGAGATTGACCTTCCGGACCTGAAGCTGGAAAGGGTCAGCAATCCGGCGCTGCTTTGTGCGCGGAATCTGCCGATGACCGCAGGGACTCGCGTCGCGGTCGAGGCGATCCTTGGTCAATGGCAGAAAGGTCGCAGCGCAAGCGAGGCCGCGGCGTGAAGGATCTCGCGATCATCGACCCATGCTGCGCCAAAGGCTATGCGCCCGCAGACCTGAAGGCGGGGGTGCTGGGGGGGACCGAGGCGACCGTCCTTCGCGTCACACAGGCCCTTTCGAGCGACTTGCAGATCATCCACTTCCAGAAGGGTCGCGATGGATCGCAGGACAGCTTCGCAGGACGTCTTTGCCCGTTGGATTCCCTTCCCGATGACCCTCCCGCGGAAATGGCGGTCGTGCTCAACTCCTGGAAGCTTGCCTGCAAGCTGCGCAAGTCCTGGCCTGAGACGCCCGTGACGTTATGGCTTCATATCCACCCGGGCAAGCATAACCGCAAGATGGGAGAGGCGCTGAGCCAGGCCGGGGTCGAGGTGATCTGCGTCTCGCAAAGTCATGCCGATACGCTGGCGGCCTTTCTTCCGGGCGGCCCCCGGCCGCGCATCCATGTGGCCTACAATCCCATCGACGAAACGCTCGCACCCGACGAGACAGTGCGGGACCAGAACCAGCTTTTGTTCGCAAGCGCCCCGCACAAGGGGTTGCGGCAGGTCTTTGCGCAGTTCGCCGCACTGCGCGAATTGATGCCCGATCTGCGTCTTTCGGTCGCGGATCCAGGATATCTTGCCTGGGACACCGGCCCCGTCCCCAAGGGCGCGCAGCTGCTGGGACCCCTGCCCCATGACAGGTTGATCGCGCGGATGAGACACTCTCTCTGTCTCTTCTATCCGCAGGACAGCTTCGCCGAGACCTTCGGCCTCGTCCTGGCTGAAGCCAATGCCGTCGGAACGCCCGTCCTCGTGCAACGCGGCTTGGGCGCGAATGATGAAGTGGTCACCGATCCCGATCAGCGCCTGGACGGATTCGATGCAGCGCGGGTGGCCCAGCGTCTGCGAAACTGGCAGGCTTGGCCACCGCATGTCGTGGCGAACCCGTCTTTCCGCCTCTCCACGGTTGCGACGCGCTGGCGCACGCTGATCAATGCGATGGTGACGCCGGCCACCCAGGGAATGAATGCATGATGGATCACCTTCCGCCGCTCCGCCCTATCGGCGGCGATATCGCTTCGACCACCGCCGGCTTCGACGCGGCGCTGCGCCGGCTTGAACAGGCTGCCCCGGCCGAGGATCGCGATCAGGCTGACATCGCAGGATCGGTCGATGTCCTTCGTCAGGCAGGACTGCTCAGCGATGATGGCAGTGCCGATCCCGCCCTGACCGCGCGCCGGCTGATGCGGGTCGCTGGGGCGAACCTTTCCGTGGCCCGGCTGTGGGAAGGTCACGTCAATGCACGGCAGCTGGTCACGCTGTATGCTGACGACGGTTTGCGAAACAGGGTCGAACGCTTCGTCGCGCAGGGCGGGTTTCTCGGCGTCTGGGGTGCAGACGGCGAGGTCCCCGTCACGCTGGACAAGGACGGCAGGACGCTGAGGGGCGGTAAGATCTTCGCCTCAGGGCTGGGCGCGGTGAGCCATGCCGTGGTCACGGTCGATTCCGGTCCTGAAGTCCGGTTGGCCCTTGTCGATGTCACCGATCCGTCCCGCGCCGACGCGGGACGCTGGCAGATGAGCGGTATGCGCGCCACGCGGTCGGGAAGCTACGACATGAACGGCATCGAACCCGTCGGCTGGATCGGCGGCGCAGCTGATTACGTGATCGAGCCGTATTTTCACGGTGGGGTCTGGCGTATCGCAGCACTGCAACTGGGCGGTGCTATCGGTCTCGTGGAAGCAGCGGCCACCACGCTCCGCGACCGCGGGCGGCTTGATGCGGAGGCGCAGAAGCTCCGCCTGACAGACATCCTGATCCGGGCGGCCGCCGCGGCACCCTTGATCGCGAAAGCCGCGCGACAGGCGACGGCTGCATGCGACCAGCCTGATCGGGCCGTCGCTTTGTCGTTGTCGGCGCGATTGCTGACTGAAGCGATCGGCCTCGATGCGATCCGCGCCGTGGAGCAAGGTGTGGGGATGGGGCATTTCGCCGACGGGTCAATCACCGGTCGAAAGGCGCGCGATCTTGCCGTCTATATGCGGCAGGCCGCACGGGACGCGTTCATGATGCGCGTCGCCGACCACGCGCTTCAAAGCTCGGAATCGATCTGGGGGCTGCTGGAATGATGCCCGGGGGCGTCGTCGTGGATCCCGCTTGGCTGACGGGCTGGGCACCCATCATGGTGCTGGCACCGCATCCTGATGATGAAAGTCTGGGCTGCGGCGGGCTGCTGGCCTATGCTTTTCGCAATCACGGTGCGCGCGTCGTGTGCATGACCGATGGCAGCGCATCCCATCCCAATTCGCAACAATGGCCACCCGCTCGCCTGGCCGAAGCGCGACGGAATGAGATGCGGAATGCGGTCGCCGAACTGGGTGGAAGTGCAGACGATCTGAATTTTCTCGACCATCCGGACGGTTGGCTGGGCGCCAGCGATCGCGACGCCGTAGCGGAAGCCTTGGTCGCAGAATGCGCCGCCAGCCATGTCCGGCGTGTGTTCGTAACAAGTGCGGAAGATCACCACGAAGATCACCGCGCAACCGCCGACATCGGAGCGCGCATGTCCCGTCTTGCGCCCGACCTGCAAATCTTCGCCTATCCTGTCTGGAGCCGGTGGGACGACCCCGATTTCGACCGCAGGCTTCCGGAAAAGCAGGCGGTCTTTCTGCCCATCGGCGATGCGCGCGCCGCAAAGCTTGCCGCCATCGAGGCTCATGCAAGTCAGCGAGGCCGCCTTGTCGAGGACGACCCGAGCGGATTTGCGATGACAGACGACTTCGTCACCGCTTTCGTGGACAATGCCGAGATCTTCTGGAAGGTCGCCGAATGAGCGTGCCTCTGACCGAACTGCAACGTCTTTACGCCGGAACCGACGACCCGTGGGATTTCGACGGCGTCTATGAACAGGCGAAGTTTGCCGCAACGGCCGACGCCCTCTCGCGCGACGCATATGATGCCGGGTTCGAGATCGGTTGCGGCAACGGTGCGCTGGCACAGCATCTGGCGCCGCGATGCGGGCGGTATGTCGGCATGGATGCCGTCGAACGCGCGATCGAGGCAGCGCGACGACGCGTTCCCGAAGCCAGCTTCATCCGCGACCTGTATCCTTGCCCGCTGCCGAATGAAGAGTTCGATCTCATCGTCCTGTCAGAATTCCTGTATTTCCTCGGTGCCGAAACGATCCGTGATCTTGCCGCAGATATCGAAGGGCGATGGCCGACGGCAGAACTGATCCTCGTTACCTATCTAGGGGACACGGCGCATTCGCTGCAGGGCGAAGAGACACTGGCGATCTTCACCGACGCAGCCACCGGGCATCGCTTCGAACCGGTCCGCCAGGAGACACGCTATCGCATCGATCGGGGTTTGCCGAAATGAATGATCCCATCGCAGCGATTGTCATTCCCGCGCGAAACGAGGAAGCGCGGATCGGCGCCTGCCTTGCCGCGATCGCGCCGCAGGCGAAGGACATTCTGACCGTTCTCGTCGTCAATGGTACCAATGACGGCACTATCGCTGCCGCAAGACGCACGGCCACGGAAAGCGGGTTGCGCCTTGACATCATCGATCGCGGCGCAATCACTGCGGGGGGCGTCGGTTCGGCGCGGACGATCGGTTGCAACCACGCCCTAACCAAGCACCTGTCGATCAAGGCCATCCTGACCACGGACGCCGATTGCATCGTGGCCCAGGACTGGGTCGCAAACACGCTCGCCCATCTGTCGCACCATGATGCCGTCTGCGGACGCGTCGAGGCGATGCCAGAGGAATCGTCGATCCTGTCGGGCATGGATCCCGGACCGGCAACTCTTGAGGGTCGCTACCGCGAGTTGGTGCTTGCCTTCTATCGGCGACATGCACCGGAAGCCGCCAATCCGGACGTTCATCACGGAGAGGCTGCTGGGGCGAGCCTCGCGCTGACAAGGACGGCCTATGACCGCACCGGCGGCTTTCGCGCGCTGACGACCGGCGAGGATACCGATCTGGTGCGGCGGATGAAGAAGGCGGGACTGTCGGTCCGGCATGCGCCCGACGTCGTTGCCCACGCGTCCTGCAGGCTCGACGGTCGCGCGCGCGGCGGCATGGCCGAGGCGCTGCGACTGCGGCTGGAGGGCACGGATTACAGGATCGGGGACGGCATGCCCGAAGCCGATTGGCTGATCGCGCGGGCAGAGGCGGGCAGGCTTGGTTTCTGGCCGCCCCATGTGCCGGTCAGCCGCCGCATGCGAGCACGCGATCTGGCACCGCAGATCGCGCGGCTGGAGACGCACCTGGCGAGGCTTTTCGCGGCCTAGGCCGTCAGCCCCTCTGGTTCGGGAAAGCCATTCGCGCGGCAGCAGGCGGTCAGGGTGTTGGCCAGTAGGCAGGCGATCGTCATCGGACCCACGCCCCCCGGCACCGGCGTGATCGCGCCCGCGATGGCGGCACAGGTGTCGAAATCGCAATCGCCGACCAGACGTGTCGTTCCGGTGTCGTCGACAATGCGGTTGATCCCGACATCGATGACCGTGGCGCCCGGCTTGATCCAGTCGCCCGGCACCATCTGGGGTCGACCGACCGCCGCGACAACGATATCGGCGCGGCGCACGACATCGGCCAGATCCTTCGTGCGGCTGTGCGCAATCGTGACCGTACAGCTGTCACCCAACAGAAGCTGCGCCATCGGCTTGCCGACGATGTTCGACCGTCCGATGACCACCGCATCCATGCCCGACAGCGAACCGTGATGGGCGCGCAGCATCATCAGGCAACCCAGCGGCGTGCAGGGCACCATGCTTTTCTGCCCGGTCCCCAGCAGACCCACGTTCGAGATGTGAAAACCATCAACATCCTTCTCGGGCGCGATGGTGTTGATCACCAGATCCTCGTCGAGATGGTTCGGCAGCGGCAATTGGACAAGAATGCCATGCACCGCCGGATCGTCGTTCAACCGACGGATCAGCGCCAGAAGGTCCTCTTCTGACGCATCGGGGTCTAGCTTGTGCTCGAAGCTTTGCATCCCGGCTTCGACCGTCTGCTTGCCCTTCGAACGAACATAGATCTGGCTTGCCGGGTCCTCGCCGACCAGCACGACGGCAAGGCCCGGGGTAATCCCCTGATCACGCTTCAACGTTTCGACCTGCTTTGCGATCCGCGCCCGCAGCTCTGCCGCAATCGCCTTGCCGTCGATGATCGTCGCGCTCATGCCGTTCCTCGTCCGTTGATCTGCGAGCGGATGATTAAGCAATCCGTCACGCAATGGGGAGGGGGAAATAAGGATGACGCGTTCGGGCCTTGGACGATCGACCGGTCTGCGAATGACCCTTGGCTTGCCTGTGGCGGTCCTCGCCTTGTCGATGGCAATGGTCGGACGGATTTCGCAATGGCCGCCCGCCGCTGGCTGTGAGAAGGTCGCCCGAACCACGTTGATCAGGAGAGGTCCATGCATCTCGCTCGTTTTCCGCGCATCCACCTGGCGCATCTTCCGACACCGCTGGAAAAGCTGTCGCGCCTGACGGCAGAGCTTGGCGGACCCGAGATCTGGATCAAGCGCGACGATTGCACGGGTCTTTCGACTGGTGGCAACAAGACTCGCAAGCTGGAGTTCCTGATGGCCGAGGCGCAGGCAATGGGCGCCGACACGGTGATGACCCAAGGCGCGACACAATCGAACCACGCCCGCCAGACCGCCGCCTTCGCCGCGAAGCTGGGCATGGACTGCCACATTCTGTTGGAGGATCGCACCGAGTCCAACGACCGCAACTACAATGGCAACGGCAACGTCCTGCTGGACCATCTGCACGGCGCATCGACCTCGAAGCGCGCCGGTGGGATGGACATGCAGGCCGAGATGGAGGCAGTGGCCGAGGATCTGAGAGCCAAGGGCCGCAAGGTCTACGTCATCCCGGGCGGCGGCTCGAACCCGACCGGGGCGCTCGGCTACGTCAACTGCGCGTTCGAACTGCTGGGTCAGTCGAACGATCGCAGCCTGCGGATCGACCATCTGGTGACGGCGACCGGTTCCGCCGGCACGCAGGCCGGGCTGATCGTGGGCCTGAAGGCTACCAATGCGGGCATTCCGCTGACCGGCATCGGCGTGCGTGCGCCCAAGGACAAGCAGGAGGCCAATGTCTTCGCGTTGGCCGAAAGGACGGCGGAGAAGCTTGGCTGCCCCGGCGTCGTGAAGCGCGAGGACGTGGTCGCCGACAGCGACTACGTTGGCGCGGGCTACGGCATCCCGCGGGAGGATACGGTCGAAGCGATCCGGATGTTCGCGGAACTGGAGGGGATCCTGCTCGACCCGGTCTATTCCGGCAAAGGTGCGGCAGGTCTGATCGACTATTGCCGCAAGGGTCGTTTTGCCAAGGGCGATCGGGTGGTGTTCCTGCACACCGGCGGCTCGGCTGCGCTCTTCGGCTATGACGCCGTCTTCGCCGATGGCGAACGGACGATGGCAAACGCCTGATTGCAGATGCCTGCGCGATCGGCCGAAACCTTCACCCGACGGCAGGAGCTTCCGAGCCACGGTGTCCCAGCGGGGCCGCTGCGCTGATGCGACGAGTTGGCATTCTGGGCGGGATGGGTCCCGAAGCGACGATCCTGATCATGCAGAAGGTCATGGCGGGCGTCGTAGCGCAAGACGACGCCGACCATATCCCGCTGATCGTGGATCAGAACCCGCAGATCCCGTCGCGCATCGCCCATCTGATCGAGGGGACGGGTGACGATCCCGGGCCTGTCCTGGCCGATGCGGCAGGGCGGCTGGTCGCCGCTGGCGCGGAAGCTTTGGCGATCCCCTGCAATACCGCGCATCACTACGCCGACGCGATCCGCGCGTCGGTCAAGGTTCCGCTTTTGGACATGATCGAGATGTCCGTTTCCCATGCTGCCAACCTTAACGGTGCTGGCGGCAGGATCGGCATCCTGGGCTCACCGGCGATCCGCAAGGTTGGATTGTTCGACGACGCGCTGACGCGCCACGGCCTGACCGGCCTTTACGTCGAGGACGAAGCGGCGAGCCTGGCCGCGATCCGCCAGATCAAGGCGCAGGGTCCGCAGCCCGAAGCGCAGGCGTCGCTCATGCGGGCCTCCGCCGCCCTGCTCACGCGCGGCGCGAACGTGCAGATGATCGCCTGCACTGAATTTTCGCTGATTGCCAAGGCGGTTTCGCCCGACGTGACGGCCTTCGACACGCTCGACCGTTTGGCGGAGGCTATCGTTTCATTTTCGACAGGCACGCCATCGCAATCCGTGCACCGACCATGATCAGTCGTGATGCCGCACCGACGCGACGGCGAGCGATCCGGTGGCTCGGGCGCAACCGCGGTGGACTGATCCTGGCCATCACCATCGCGCTGGCATCGAGCTTTCTGTCTGAACACTATGCGGCGCCCGCGATGCTGTTCGCGCTGTTGATCGGGATGGCGTTCAACTTCATGAACGATCAGCCCGGCACGGCCGAGGGGATCGGCTTTGCATCGAGCACGCTGCTGCGGCTCGGGGTTGCGCTTCTGGGATTACGACTGACCTTCACCGACGTTTCCCAGCTTGGCGTCGCCCCGATCGTCGGCGTCGTCGTCATGCTGGCCGCGACAATTCTGGGTGGCATTGTCTTCGCGCGGCTGGCGGGCCGGAGCGCGGCCTTCGGTTTGCTCAGCGGCGGTGCGGTCGCGATTTGCGGCGCATCAGCCGCGCTGGCCATCGCCGCGGTCGTGCCCAAGCGGCTGCTGAAGGAGGAAGACGTCCTTTTGACGGTTGTGGGCGTTACAGCGATGTCGACGCTGGCGATGGTCGTCTATCCGCTGCTGTTTACCTATCTCGGCGCAGCGGACGTCGAAAGCGGCTACATGATCGGCGCCACGATCCACGACGTGGCCCAGGTCGTCGGTGCAGGCTATTCGGTCAGCGACAGCGCCGGCGACATCGCCACCTTCACCAAGCTGCTCCGTGTCGCGATGCTGCCGGTTGTGTTGCTGCTGATCTCGCTGATCTACCGCAAGGATTCCGGGGGCGCCGCCGGCCTGCCGTGGTTCGTGATCGCCTTCGTCGCGCTGATGATCGTGCGCAACACGGTCCCCCTGCCCGAGGCACTGCTGAGCTTCATCAACGATGGGTCGCGCTTCCTTCTGGTCATCGCGATCTCGGCCCTCGGGGTCAAAACCTCGTTGCAGAAGCTGCTGGCGCCAGGGCTGAACGGTATCGCCCTGATCGCCGCGGACACGTTGTTCCTGCTGGGCCAAGCGCTCATCTTCGCGCATCTTTTCCTGTTGTGACGAAATGACGGTCGGGCGTCGAAGAACCACGACGCCCGCGCGACATCGTCAGCGCAGAAGTTGAACGTCATTCTGACGGTGGCGTGCAGAAAGCTTGCGCGCCTGACGGCCAGGGACCAGATGACGGGCCGGGATCATGCTGTCGGCGTCCATCTCGGCCAGTTGAGGCAGTATACTGAACAGTTCCTCACGCGCTTCGGGCGACATCATGCGCAGCGCCTGCTTGCCGGTGTAGAACGATTCCATCGGCGCACCGCAGGCGAAGACGATCTGGTGGCTGTCAAAGAGGATGTGGAAATATTCGACCTCGTCCACATCCATCGCAACGTCGATACCGTCCAGAAGCAGCAGCTGCTTTGCCGCGGCCAGCACCTCGGCCTGACCGAACATGCGCTCGGCGATTTTCGAGCGGACCAGAACCCGGTGCTGCGGCGAGACGAGCACATCCTGCTGGGGCAGACCGCGACCAAGCGCGCCGGCCATGATGCGGATCGGGCGCAGCTTGGGATTGGCCGCCAGTTCGGTGGCATCGATCTTTCGCGAACCGATCCAGCGGACCTGTTGCAGGCCGTGATCCAGCGTCATGACCAGATCACCTGCCGACAGATCCTCGATCGCGACCTCGCCCCCGTCGACTTCGATCGGTGTGCCGCGGGTGAAACAGGTGACACCGGTATGCTCGGTGTCCATCGCCCCTGTTCCCGACAGGCTGAACGTGACCGTCGGCCCACCCTGCTGCGCGATGAAGCTGAGGTTGCCGTCCTGCGCATCATTCGCAAGCGCCGCGTTGGCGAAGGCAAAGTTCGTCCCGTTGCGCAGGTTGTAGTCCGCCAGCGTAGACGCGTTGTACCATTGCGTCAGATCGACGAAGTCGTTGTCGGTGTTGTCGTCGTTCGTGCCCGACGTTTCCCCTGCGCCGAAATCAGAGATGAAGACGGAGTCCCCGGTCGTGCCCGAGATGACGAAACGGTCGTTGCCCGCCCCCCCTGTCAGCGTGTCCGCGCCGCCCCCGCCGCCATTCAGCGTGTCGTTGCCAGCACCGCCCGACAGCGAGTCGCTGCCGGTTCCGCCAAGGAGTGAATCGTTGCCGCCTTCGCCGTTCAGCGTGTCGTTGCCCGCTCCGCCAAGGACGGTGTCGGCGCCGTCACCGGCAAAGACCGTGTCGTTACCGCTGCCGCCGGTGACCGAGTCGTTCCCGGCGCCGGTGTTGTAGGTCATGCCGACCGTGCCGGTCCCGATGATCGTGTCGTTGCCCGAAGCGGTCGTGATGCTTTCGATCTGGCTGAAGGACCCGGTATTTGTTCCGTCGGTATAGGTGCCGGCCTTGTTGCCGGAAAAGGTGACGGTGACGTTCCCGGTCGATCCAAAGGAAAGCTGGTCGTTGTTTGTGCCGCCTTCGCCGCCGATGATCGTGTTGTTCGACGTCTCGCCAGCCGTGATGATGAAGGTGTCGGATCCGTCGCCACCATCCAGCAGGTTGTTGCCGCTGCCGCCAACCAGCGTATCGTCTCCGGTGCCGCCATAAAGCGAGTCGTTTCCGATACCGCCGTTCAGGCTGTCATTTCCGTCATCGCCGTAAAGAACATCGTTGCCGGCCTCGCCGAACAACGTGTCGTTGCCGATCTCACCGTAAAGCGTGTCGTTATCGGCGCCCCCCCGGATGGAGTCGTTGCCTGTCCCGCCGAAGACGAGATCGTTACCCGCGCCGGACTCCACGGTGTCGTCGCCTGCGCCGGCCCTGATACGGTCGTCGTTCCAGGCGGTGCCGGCGGATGAAACGCCATCGCCACCGTCGACCCGATCCGTGCCGTTCGCGACCGGCTCGACATAGGCCGAACCGATGGAATCGTTGCCCGCGGTGCCTTCGATGAACCCGTCGTCCCAGCCGCCGACGGGTCGGTCTACTTGCAAGCCGAAGTTATTATTCACGACCGTGCCAAGCTGTATTGACTGGATCGGCTTGTCCGTGAGCGGCGCATTTGCGGTCAAAGAGGGCGCGAGGAAAAGTTCGCCGGATTGGGCCTGAACCAGGATCGCCGTCGTCGTTCCGGTTGTGCCATCGGCATATGTGACAGTAACGTTGTAGCTGGCACTACCATCATGATTGAGAGTTCGGGACGCGCCGCCAATGGTCGTCGTGTATGTCTGACCCGTTCCGACCGAGTTTTGGTAGGCCGTAACGGTCGTATTGTTCATCGTGTTAGAGGTGATGTTCTGGTAAAGCGGATTACCCGACGTACCGAACGTCCGTCCCTCTAGCGCGATGGCGTTTTCCGCACTGGCGCTCGCCGTCGTCTCAACAATATCAATGAAAACTGTCCCTCCCAACGCATTGGTCGGGATGCCGAGATAGATCCAGTTAAACGTAGTGGGCATGGCGCGCTCCGATAGTCTGAGTGCCGCAGGCAGCGACGTGTCGAACTGCGCTGTCACCGGCTGGCACGGCGAAGCAGCGGACGAGATCAGCGGAAAGAGAGAGGATGAGTCGGGTGACAGCCGACCGGGTGCAACCGACGGCTGCACCGCGGTTCTCGATCGTCGTCGCTTTGGCTGTCGATCGACTCATCTTTCGCGTCCCACTGTGGCAACCACGGACGCGTCATGACAAAGTTGCCGCCCACATCGTTCGGATGTGTTTCAGCAGAAACCAGCCAGACGTGAGGGGATCACCGGCGAATGGTCTTGCAACCATAGCGTGCGCGATACGGGGTGATCCCCACGGTGTCTAGTCAAAAGTTTATTGGTTCCCAGACGGGACGCCTCCCGGTGTTGCGTTATGACACGCACCGCGACGCCATGCAGTCGCTGCGAGCGCGATCGAGCGACACGTCAAGTCGCGGAACGTAAAGAATCTTCGTGCGCGCCGTCAGGATCCGGTCCTCAAGATAAGAAAGATGCCACTGACCACCGCGAATCCTAGCACGCCATATCTCAGCGCCGGGCCCTTGATGTGCGCATGGGTCAGTCGCGAAAGGCCGCTTCCGATCAGCACGGCAGGCATCAGCGTCAGGGCGGCGTTCGCCTGTGCGATCTGGAACATCCCCATCAGGGCGAGGATCACCAGCGAGATGACCTCGCCGACGAAGAAGCATGTGGCGACGGTCGATCGCAGGACAGGCCCCGGCGCATGCTGATAGAGCAGCGCCAAAGGCGGGCCGCCGATCCCCGTCGCCGTTTCGGTCACGCCGGTGAACAGGCCGACGCCCAACGCCGCCGGGCGGTTCGGATCGAACCGCGGCGCAAGCAACGCGGCTGCGGCCGCGATCACCGTGAACCAGCCGACCGCCAGTCCCAATTGGTCCCCGCTGAGCGCCGCGAGCATCCACAGCCCCGCGAAGGTGCCAAAGAACCGTCCCAGCGTGATCCAGCCCGTACCGCTGCGATCAATCCGGTCACGCTCACGCCAAGCGATGTGGAAGTTCAGCGGCAGCATCAGGATCAGCAGCGTGACAGGCAGATACTGCGGCGCGAGGATGCCGAAGATCGGTGCGACGATCAGCGCGAAGCCGATGCCGATCGCGCCCTGGACGAAGGCGGCAACCAGAACCACTGCCGAAAGGATCAGAAACAACGTCATGCGAGGGTCCGTGCACGGTGCAGGTCCGCGGTCGGATGAACGCGCGTGATCGGCGCCGCGGCAACGGCGGCTTCGGTGGTCTCGCGGATCTCGGCCAGCAATGCCCGCGCGTCCCAATCGACCGGCCAACCCTGCCAGAGGCGCAACTTGCCGTTGGTGAAGACGCCGTCGATCTGATCGCGGTTGCCGTAGCGGACCAGTTCCCATGTCAGATCGTGGGAAGGGGTGAATTCGGGCCGGTTCAGATCGACCAGCAGAAAATCCGCCGCGAACCCCTTGGCAATGCGCCCTGTCACCGCGCCCAGACCGCTCACATCGGCGGCCATGCGTGTCGCCGCATCCAGCCACAGCCAACCACCGCCGCACGAAGAATCGCCCGACGCGAGACCGAAGCCGGCACGCTGCAATGTTTCGGCCGCATCCATCAGCCGGAACCCGTCGGCGCGCGTGCCATCGGTCCCCAGCCCGAAGCGTATCCCCAGCGCGGCCATCTGCAGCGCAGGCGCGATCGCGTTGCCCTTCCAGACCGACGCGACCGGGTTGTAGGCGACAGCCGTTCCCGTGTCGCGCAGCATGTTCAGTTCGGCCGGGGTCACCAGCGTGGAATGTGCGATCAGCACGTGCGGCCCAAGCGCATCCACATGCGCCAGATGTTCCAGCGGGCGTCGCCCCGTAGCGACCAGCGAGCGTTCGACGGCCACCAGATGCTCATTCACATGGGTCTGGAAGATCACACCGGCTTCGGACGCCATATGTGAGACGCGCGTCAGCATCCCGTCGCTGGCAACCTCGGGGATCGAGATCGCGAGAGACGGGTGGACCAGTGGATCCTCCACATACTTCGCCAGATGCGCCTCGGCCCGCGCAATGATCGTATTGGGCGGCGGCACATCGGCCGCACCACCCAGATCGTTGCAGATCAACCCGATCACCGATCGCATGCCCGTTTCGCGCGCGGCTGTGGTCAGCGCGTCCAGGTGCCCGGCCGAGCGAGTACCGGCATCAACTGCGCAGGTGAAACCGCCGCGAAGCGATTCCAGCGCGGACAGTTTTGACGACAGATAGACCATTCGCTGATCCAGCGAGCCTTCCAGCGGGACCCAGATCCGCCGGAAGATCTCGGATGGCTCGCCAAAGACCAGCGACTTGCCCAGCGATTGCGTCAGATGCGTGTGGCTGTCGATGAAGCCCGGCATCATCAGATAGTTCGGCATCTCGATGGCCATCAGGTCAGGATGACGCGCAGACAGATCCGCAACCGTCGCGACGTCGGTGAAGCGGCCATTCTCGACCAGCGCCCCCATCCCCACCACGGAGCCGTCCTCCAGCAGCATCCGACCCGGGACAAGCAGCATCCGGTCCTGATCGAACAGGCTTTCACGAAGATCACGCATCAATGGCTCTCCTGCAGGCTGGGGTTGGCGACCGGACGCATGTGGGTGAAAAGCGCGTTGACGATCACCGCGGTGATGGTGCCAGCCGCAAGGCCGTTCCCGATGATCATCTGCGACCATTGCGGAAACTGGCTGTAGATGCCGGGCACGAGGATCGGCAGCATCCCCATCGAAAGACCCGAGGCCAGGGTCATCATCGCGCCGTGTTCGCGCAGGTCCGTCCGCCGCAGAAGATCAATGCCGATCACACCGATGATCGCAAAGACGATCACGGCAGTGCCGCCGATGACGGGACCGGGCAGCGCAGCGGCCAGCCGCGAGACCGGGGCGAAAAGTGCGATCAGGATCAGGATCACGCCCGCCGTCGCCGTGACGTAGCGCGACTTTACGTTGGTCGCGCGGACGATCCCGACATTTTCGCCCGAGGTTATGATCAGCGAGGTACCGAACAACCCGCCGACAAGCGACATCAGCGCGTCCCCGCGAATGGTACGCGGGACGATGCCGCGGGCATCCTCGCGTCGGCCAACGATCTCGGCGGTGGCGATGGTCTGACCCGTCGCTTCGGCCATCGAGATGATGGAAAAGACGATCAGCGGCAGTGCGGCGATCAGATCGAATTTGGGCATTCCGAACGGGAACAGCTGCGGCACCGCGATCAGCGGACCGGTGCCCACACCCGACAGGTCGATCTGACCGAAGATCGCAGCCAGAGCCGTCCCGGCAATCAGACCCAGCATGACGGAAATGCGCCGCATGGTGCCGGTGAAGCCCCAGGCGAACAGGACGGTCAGGGCGATGGTCGCAAGCGCGAGCCCGACGTTCAACGGATCTGCGAAATCGTCTGTGCCCGGCTTGCCCGTGATCGTGCCGCCATAGATGCGGACAAGATTGACCGACACGAGTAGCAGCATCGTTCCCACGACGATCGGCGGAAAGTACCGCAGAAGCCGGCGGAAGACGGGCAAGGCCAGAAAATAGAAGATCGCGGTCAGCAGCACGGCGCCAACCGCGGTCTGGACGTCGGTCTGCGTCGCGATGGCCAGAAAGATCGCGATCGGCGCGCCACCGGGGACCATGATGAAGGGCAGTCGGGCACCCAAACCTGCCGGACCGAAGCTTTGCAGGATCGACCCCAGCCCGCATACCAGAAAGGTTGCACTGATGACGCTGACGGTCAGGGCAGCATCAAAGCCGAGCGTCTGAGCAACCAGAAAGACGGCCGTAATCGGGGAGGCCGCCATGACGAGGACATGTTGCAGCCCAAACAGGATCAGGCTGCGCGGCGGCAGAACCTGATCGACAGGATCTTCGTGAGATGAGTGCGTCAAGATTGAGGACATATCAGCCGTTCCCTGTTGCTGACCCAAACTTTATTGTTCTTGCAAAACGTTTTGCACGCCTCTGAATAGCATGTGTTTCGATTCTGACAAAACGTTTTGTTACAGACTGCAGCGCGAGGTTGCCATTCAGGCGTCCAGCCTGCATCACTGCCCGAGAAACAATCAGGATTAAAACGTGCGCAAACCGACGATCATCGATCTTGCGAAGGCGGCTGGGGTATCACCGACGACGATCTCTCATGCCTTCAGCGGCAGACGGAAGGTCGATCCCGGTACGCGTGACCGGATCGTGGCGTTGGCCGAAGAGATGGGATACCGCCCCAGCAAGGCGGCACAGCGTCTGCGCAGCGGCAGGACCGGCACAATCGGGCTTGCCTCTTCGATGCCGTTCGCAGTCGCCGCCGGTCCCTCCCGGCTTGGGTTCCTGATGGAAATTGCCGCCTCTGCTGCCTTGACCGCGCTCACGCGCGACATGGCGCTTTGTCTTGTGCCGACGTCACCCGACAGCAATCTCGACAATCTGGATTTCGACGGCGTGATCATCGTCGAACCGGTTCGCGACGAGGCTCTGATCCAATATTTCGAAGCGCGGCACATCCCCATCGTTTCGATCGGCAAGGTTCCGGCGCGACCGGATGTCGCGTCCATTGACCTGCATTCCGGCCGGACCGCCCGCCTGCTCCTCGACCATCTTCATGAGGCCGGAAGCCGCCAGATCGGGCTGATCACCGGCGAACAGCGGCGCAACTCCTACGAGGAGACGGAGGCAGTATACGCCACCTTCGCCGCCGAGCATGGGATGACGCCGATCGCGATGCGATTGGACGAGAACGGCGGCGAGACGCTCGCCGAGCGTGAGGCGGCATCCCTTTTGACGCAGCATCCGCAGCTTGACGGGTTGCTGGTGAGCGTCGACGCGCTTGCCACCGGGACCATGACAGCGCTGCAACGCCTTGGTCTGGCGGTCCCGTCAGACGTGCGCCTCGCCACGCGTTACGACGGCATGCGCGCTCAGCTTTCCCGACCGCAATTGACCGCGGTTGACCTTCACCTTGACGATGTCGCGCGCGCTGCCGTCGAGGCGATCCTGGCACAGATGGATGGCGAAGATCGTGTCGTCGCGGGGCCAACCCCTGAAATCATCATTCGGGAGTCGAGCCGCAGTCAGACCGGCGGCGGTTTCTAGGACGTTGCCCGTCGGATCGATCAGGATTTGGCAAGCACATCCTGCCAATCCGCGTGGCGCGCGAATTGCGCCTTGGCGAAGGGGCAGAGCGGGATGATCGAGACGTTGTCGCGGCGCGCATCCTCGATCGCCTTCAGCACAAGCTGCTCGCCGATCTTCTGGCCGCGCAGGGCTCCGGGTACCTCGGTATGATCGATGATGATCAGGCTTTCGCTGACGCGGCTGTAGGTCATCTCTGCCTCGACGCCATCGGTCCGAACGACGTAGCGGCCCTTCGATGCACCATCCTCGCGTTCCACCTGAACGGTCGCTTGCGGAGCTTCGGTGACAGCCGCGTCGGGCGCACGCGGTCGCCCTCGGCGGCCCGTGTCGCATTCAAGCATGTCGCGATCCCAACGCCCCAGTTCGGCCGCTGCCTCATAGGTCGATGACAGGAAGGACAGCAGCGTCGCAGCGGGGTCTGCCGCGGATCTGACCGCCTCGTAGGGCAGAACGAACTCTCCCATCCCGTCGTGCCAGAAGGCCGCGTCCGGGGTGACCGACGCCGCGCGGAACGCACCCGGCGACGGATAGGCGTAGGCATAGAAGGCCGGGTAGTCGATTCCGTTGCCGCCCGGCCAGAATCCGGCGGACGAAACCTCGCGGTCATAGGCTTCCTGCGCGACGTCATCGGGCAGCGATGGAATGCCGGCCGGGTGCAGCGGTGCGCGCCGCCCCGAAAAGCGGGTCACGGCCAGATCGAAGCTGCCCCAGAACAGATGCACCGGGCTGGACTTACCCAGATACCCCGAACGGAATGTGGTAAAGACCTCGTCGATCGACAGCAGCGCGCCGTGAAGGCGGCGGACCGCGTCCCCGTCGTAAGGGCGATCGCGACGATCTTCGGCGAAGGGTACCGGGAAGGGCACTTCGTTCGGTGCGCCGTCGAAGGTCGGTGTCCCGCCGAGGTCGCCCACCAGACGCAGAAATCGTTCATGAAAGTCGGCGACCGTGGTGGGGCCAAGAGCGAATTCGGCCGTCGCGCCATCGCCGGCGCTTCCCCGCAGCGTGTCGTCTTGAAAATCGAACTGGATCTCGATCCCGGGGCCGTCCGGGATAAGCGACGTAGTCAGTCCGCGGGGCGTGACGTAGAAGGTCGCGTTCCACGAATGGTTCAGCCACGGCGTGTGGGCTAGCCGGTACTTGCCCACAACCTGCAGATAAAGGTGCAGGGCGGAACAGGTCTCTCGCCAGCCGAGATAGTCGAGTTCTGGCCACTTTTCGCGCATCAACGGATCCTCCCGTGAAAGAACGCCGGTCAGGCCGGCACCGGAATATGTTCGTGGCGATCGTCCACCGGCAGATCGAACCGTCCCTGGCCCCATCGTTCAGCGCGCCATTCGGCCTTTGCCTGCTCGATCCGCTCTTTCGATGACGCCACGAAGTTCCACCAGATGTAGCGTGGCCCCGAAAATGTCTCGCCCCCAAGGATCATGATCCGTGCGCCCCTGTCGCCTGCAGCGACGGTGATCCGATCGCCGGGACGAAAGACCATCATCTGCCCCGCCTCGAAATCCTGACCGGCGATCGAGATCGAACCGTCGACGATGTAGATGCCCCGATCCTCGTGATCGTCCGGCATCGGCAGGCGCCGCCCCGCAGCCAGCGTGACGTCGCCATAGAAGGTTTCCGACAGCATCGTCGCGGGGGCCGTTTCGCCATAGGCGTTCCCCAGGATCAGTCGCACGCTGACGCCATCATCCTCGATCACAGGCAGGGTCTGCTTGCCGAAATGCTCGAAACTCGGGGTCGTGTCCTCATGCGCGTCGGGCAGCGCAAGCCAGGTCTGGATACCGAACAGGCTGCTCGGTCCGCTTCGCGCCGTGGCCGAGGTCCGTTCGGAATGGGTCACGCCGCGACCGGCGACCATCCAGTTCAACTCTCCCGGTTGGATGACCTGATCGGCGCCCGTGCTGTCGCGATGGTGGAAATCGCCGCGGAACAGATAGGTGACCGTACCAAGCCCGATATGCGGATGCGGCCTGACATCGACACCCTGCCCGGTCAGAAACTCCGCCGGACCCGCCTGATCGAAGAAGATGAAGGGGCCGACCATCTGCCGCTTCGGCGCAGGCAGCGCCCTCCGCACTTCGAAATCGCCAAGATCGCGCGCCCGGGGAACGATCAGCGTTTCGATCGCGTCCGCGCCCACATCGTCAGGACATCCGGGATCGAGGGTGGGGTTCCAGCTCATGACGATGCTCCTTCCTTGGTCGCGACGGGTCCAGGCGCCGATCGGTCGGCGCGCTGTCGAAACATGCGCTTCAAACTGACCTTCGCGCTAGCCCCCTCTGCCGACACGCGGCGTCGCGCCAGGTGCGACACCGACCAAGAATTGCCGCAGCCCGAGAGCCGGTCAGGAGCCCCTGCCCCACAGTTCAGGATGAGCATTGAAATGCGCGGCCAGCATGTCGGTCAGAACCTTGATCTTCCGCGTCGGACGTTGACCCGGCGGACGCACGACATGGGCTGCGGCGGCTGGCGGTGGAAAGGCCGGCATGACCTGGACCAGCGCATCCGAAGCAAAATGCGGATGGGTCAGGCAATCGGGCAGATAGGCGATACCGAGGCCGGCAACTGCTGCAACGACAAGCGCGACGCCATTATCCGCCTTGAAGTTGCCCTGCGGCTGGAACGTGATCACCTGCCCCGCATCCGTCAGCCGCCAGGTCTCGGTCCCCTGCATCAGCGCGTTGTGCTCGGCCAACTCTTCCACTGTTTCGGGTGAGCCATGCTTTTCGACATAAGCGGGGCTTGCAACCAGCTTGCCGGTAATCGGCCCGATGCGCCGTGCCACAAGATCGGAATCGGACAGATGGCCGACACGGATCGCGCAATCGAAACCCTCCGCGACAAGATCGACGAAGCGGTCGCTGTAGCTGCTGTGGATCTGCAACCGGGGGTGGCGCTTCGACATGTCGGCCAGCACCGGCGCGAAATGGGTCGGGCCGAAGGACAGGGGCATCGCCACCCTCAGCCGTCCGCGCAATTCCCCGGTGGGCATAAGCGTCTCTCTCGCCAGGTCCAGTTCGACCCCGATACGCGCGGCATGTTCGCGAAAGGTCACACCGGCTTCGGTCAGTGTCGCGCCCCGCGTGGTGCGAAAGAGAAGCTGAACCCCAAGTTCGTCCTCAAGCCGGAACAGCCGCCGGCTGACGATGGACTTCGACAGACCCAGACGGCGGGCCGCTGCCGAAACGCCCCCGGTATCGGCGACCTCTACGAATGTGCGCAGGTCTTCGATATCCACGCCGGCGTTCCCTGTTTCGCGACACCGCACCAGTAAGACGCCGGATGCGGCCGAATTCAAGTTGGAGGAAGCTTCGTGCGACTACGACACTCTGCCAGACGCTCCCTTCGGTCAGAGTTCAAAGCGTGACCTGGGGTCACGCGCGACTGGCCAGGCGTCTCTTTCAGGTGGCATTCGCCGTATCCCTCCCGGTAGGTTGATCACGCCCGACCGAACCGACGGAGGAAATCATGCAACCTGTCACCATGCACGTGCGCGAGGGCATCGCCCATGTCGTGATCGACAGCCCGCCCGTCAATGCACTCAGTCAACCCGTCCGCGCCAGTCTGGCGGACGCAGTCGCGCGGGTCGAGCAAGACAGTCAGATTGCAGGCGTGGTGCTGTCCTGTGCCGGGCGAACCTTCGTCGCCGGCGCGGACATCAACGAATTGGGCGCACCGCTGACACCTTATCTGCCAGACATTCTTGCAGACATCGCCGCCTCTCGCGTGCCCTGGGTCGCGGCGATCAAGGGAACCGCGCTTGGAGGCGGGCTGGAATTGGCGATGGCGTGCCATGGTCGCATCGCCGAACCTTCCGCGAAGATGGGCCTGCCAGAGGTGTCGTTGGGTATCCTGCCCGGTGCCGGGGGGACCGTGCGACTGCCGCGCTTGGTGCCCATGACGACGGCGATCACGATGATCACCGCCGGCAAACCCATCGACGCGAAGGCCGCGCTTGATGCGGGGCTGGTCGATATCCTGGCAGAGACTGACCTGCTGAGCGAAGCCGAGGCGCTTCTTCACGATCTTCCGATGGGAATACCCCTGCTGGAACGCCCGGTGCGAGATGCAGACGCGATCGACTGGGACGCTGAGCAAAAGACGCTTCGGAAGAAAAGCCAAGGCGCGCAGGCTCCGCTTGAAGCACTCGCCGCGCTGCACGACGCGGCCAGCCTTTCAGCCGAACAGGCGCTGGCGGCGGAACGCGACCGCTTCCTGCGACTGGCGGTCAGCGATCAGTCCAGGGCGCTGCGGCACGTCTTCTTCGCGGAACGTGCAGCCGGACGAAGCCTTCGCGACCTGCAGGCCGAACCAGCCGATCTGTCCTGCGTGGGCGTGATCGGGGGCGGCACGATGGGTGCGGGGATCGCGGTCGCGCTGCTGCTGGCCGGTTCGCAGGTGATTTTGGTCGAACGGGATGAGGCATCGGCCGCCAAGGCCCGCACGCGGGTCGACGAGACGCTGACTGCCAGCGCCAAGCGCGGCGTGATCGATGCATCCGGCCACGCCGCCGCGCTGGACCGACTGAAGACAGCGCAGGATTACGGCGCCCTTACCGATTGCCAGCTTGTGATCGAAGCCGTGTTCGAGGACATGGCGTTGAAACGCGAGGTCTTCGCAAGACTCGATGCCGTCATGCCCGCAAGCGCAATCCTCGCCACCAACACGTCATATCTCGACGTGGATGCGCTGGCAGGGACGACCGCCCATCCCGACCGCGTGCTGGGCTTGCACTTCTTCGCGCCCGCCCATGTCATGAAGCTGCTGGAGGTCGTGCGGGGAAGCGCGACCGGCCCACGCGCCCTGGCGACCGCAGGCGCACTCGCCAGGCATCTGCGCAAGATCGCCGTCGTCGCTTGCGTCTGCGACGGCTTCATCGGCAACCGGATCATGAATGCCTACCGCAACGATTGCGAGTTCATGCTGGAGGAAGGCGCCCTGCCCCAGCAGATCGATGCGGCGATGGAATCCTTCGGCTTCGCGATGGGCATCTACAAGGTCCAGGACCTGAGCGGCCTCGACATCGCCTGGGCCCAGCGCAAGGCACGGGCCGCCACCCGACCGGCCGACGAGCGCTATGCCCATATCGCCGATAGGCTGTGCGAGGCCGGCCGCCTTGGGCGAAAGACCGGAAGAGGCTTCTACGACTATTCCGACGGCAAGCCTAAGGTCGATCCCGAGGTGACGGCGATCATCGAGGAAGAAAGCGCAAAAGCAGCACGCACTCGGCGCGATTTCACCGAACGCGAGATCATCGACCGCATCCTGACGGTGATGCAGGCCGAGGGTCAGGCGATCCTCGACGAAGGCATCGCCGAGTCCGCCGACGACATCGACGTGGTCATGATCACGGGCTACGGCTTCCCGCGACACAAGGGCGGACCAATGTGGCTGACACGCGGCTGAGCCCAGGGGTACCCAGACGTCAGCGTATCATCCTTATTTGGATCAGTGTGCGGTCACCCGCTTGGTCTTAACGCCGAGCGCCGAGGCCTGATGCTGAAGGCGGTCGATCAACTCGCGATAGTCCTTGTTGTGACCATAGGCTTCGACCGCACGGAGAATGAGACGAAGATCTTCCCCGGAAACCGAGGCGCGCATGGCTTTTCGCTGACTGTCCAACATTGAAACCTCCAAACTGGTGAATCACACAAGACGCGTTCTACCAGAAGTATAGCTGAGCGGTAGTTGACCTTTTGTATATGCATAAAGGCCGTCCCGACGCGGCAAGCGAGAGGACGCTGCGCGATTCAACGACCATGGCGCCGAAACATCGCTCGCTCAGCGTGACGTCAAAATGAAAAGTTGATGGCGGACGGTGAGAAGTCTAACGAAGGTTCCCACTTCAGATCATCAGACCTCAACGGGAACTTCTAATTTGCTGTTTTGGAATAATTATTTCCGTCAGCGTCCCTCATCGAGCCTCATCCGGGTTTAGCCGAGCTCGAGGCCATCCGCTACCTTCTTTCCGATCGGGTAACATCGAAAGGAAAGCGCATGCCGCTCACCGTCAAGCAGATCGAGGCCGCAAAGTTCGGCATCAGCAAGGAACGTCTGGGCGACGGAGGAGGCCTGTATCTGAGGCTCCTCCGGTCGGGCAGAAAGCAGTTTCAGGTTCTGATTCCCAAGAGTGAAGTGAGCAAGCAGCGCGTGTGGTTGCCGCTCGGCGAATTTCCGGACGTGAGCCTCAAGTCTGCACGTGACGCCGCAGGCTGGGCGCGGCTGCAGTCGCGTAGGGGATGGTCGGTCGATCAGATTCGGACCGCCATCGAGACGGGGCGCGAAGACCAGTCTCCGACCGAGCCTGCCGGTCCCGCCGACAAGTCGCTGACGGCCTTCAGGATTGTTGCGGCGAAGTGGTTCGAACTCAAGCGCGAGGGCCTGAAGAACGGCAAGCATATCGACCAGAACTGGAATACGGTCGCGACTTACGTGCTGCCATCGCTTGGTGATCGGCCGGTCGGTCAGATCGCACGCATGGAAGTTGTCGACGCGCTGCGCCCGATCTGGCGCGAGAAGCACGAAACCGCGCGCCGGACCCTGGCGCGCGTGAAAGAGATCTTTGAATTGGCGAAGCTTGAATATGACGTTGCCGACAATCCCGCCGACTACGCTCCGAAGATCGCATACGGCGCGGTGCGCCGTAACACGCAGCATTTCGGATCCTTACCTTGGGAGCGTATGCCTGAGTTCTGGACGTGGTTGACCGAGGTCCGCTGCGCGGAGCTAACCCGCCAATACACGATGATGATCGTTCTCAGTGCGAAGCGGACGAGTGAGGTGCGGTTTGCGCATAACTCATACTTTTCTCCGGACGAAGGAGCCATCTGGGAGACGCCGGCTGAAGCGATGAAGATGGGCAAGCCGCATCGCGTGCCTATGAGCACGCAGCTCCTGACTGTCCTCGACAACGTCCGGATCTTGACCGGCGGAGCGGGCTACCTATTCGCGAAACCCCGGACCAAGCGCGGCGTGGTCTCCGAAAACGTCGCACTGAACCTCGTCAAAAATTTCGATACCGAGATTACTGCACATGGCTTCCGTGCGACGTTTAAGGGTCGGGCGCGACTGCAGAAGCGATACGAGCGGGACGCGATCGAATTTGCGCTGGCACACGGATTGCCGCCACTCGACGCGGCCTATTTTCGCGAGGATCTGCTAGAAGAGCGGCGAATCCTGATGAAGGATTGGGGCGATTTCGTGACGGGTGGGGAGCCGGTGGTCAAGTTGCGGACGTCAATCTGAGCGCGCGATCCTGCGAAGACTGAACTTCAGTGTCTGTAAAATGACGTTGACCCCAATTTACACGCTATATTTTAAGCGAAGCAGAGTAAATCTCGCGATGTGTGCGGCCGACAGTTAGTTGATCATGACGGCGTCAGGCTTTGCGAGGTTAGCTGCCGAAAAGGCAGAATCATTAGAAGGGGATTTAGACCATTGGTCACGATACTCTTCTTCTTTATTTCTAATCGTTCGAATGAGAGGTGGAGCTGGTGAAAGCTCTCAAACAACCCTTGCTTGTCATTTGAACACTTTGCATTTGCCAGCGGTGATCTCTGGCACGCTGTCTCTGCATTTGCTACCGAGGTCAGGAGTGTTGGCGTTGTTCTGATGGTGCAAGAGGAGTTGGGGAAGCGCGACGTTACCTCGGCTTTGCTTCCAAGTGAACCGTTGTGGGACGACCGAACAATGAAAGGTAGCAACGATGGCGACGGTCTACTACAGTGGCGGCGCTTCAGCTGAGTAGAAGACGTTGCCGGGCACGACCCCCGGGCATTTCGCATCCCAGCAAAGTCTCAGATGGCTTCTATGGAAGCGCTTTCACGGAACGGAACCATGACTTTCACGCCCAATGGCGAGGTGTATCTGATTAAGAAAGTCATAGGACGGCAATCCTTGGTGCATACTCGACGCCTCTAGCCTAACGAAATTCGATCTACTTTGTGTCCGTCTCGCTTAACCCCGCATGGGAAAGCTTAGACCAGGCGACATACACACCAATCAACACGAACTCGCCGCCCGGTCGACCGACTTCTATCCCTCTTGTCGCTATCTGTCAGCCTGACCCTTAGCCAGCGTTAGAGGGCGGCAGCTAATCGCCTATTTGCTCGCCTTAGCAGGAAACCTGAGCAGATTTCCGCTCCTCTCTGGGCTTCTGAACAAAATGCTCTTCGATCGCTTTGATCATGATGTCATGCACAGGCGTTTCGCCGCTACGCATGCCACGCTGATTTCGCAACTCGTCAATCAACGCTTCAGTGCCGACTGTGTGAACGCAGATTTTCGTCAGCAGCCTGATGATCTCTTCGAACTCACCTTCGTTATTTTCAGGAATTACAATGATTTACCTTCCTTCTCATTTCTGCCGGATTGAACGAGCTGCAAATGGTTCGCAGCTTCACTGCACTTATGCAACTGCTGTGCGAACGCACTAGATGGTCGTAGCTAGCCTGATGTCAAACGGACCGTGTCTTCAAGTTACCAAGTCGCATCGGCCCGGTGCGACCCCAACGTCTACGCTTTAGAGCATGGTCCGATTGTCTCTCAGGCACTTCTTCACGTGCACTGGGTGACAGCGCTAACTGAAATTCCTTGAAGCCACGAGCGGTGGTCTTCGCCCGCGCTGGAACCTTTGGTCCGACCCCGGCTGAGACCCAGTCCACTTCAACAAGCCCTCTGTCTTCCATGTAGGCCAATGTTGCTTGAAGCCTGTCGGCTTCTTCGACCCCCATATCATCGACCGACACCGCGTCAGGGTGATGGCCCGCCATCAACGTAAGCAATACTAGACGCGCATCTGCCTCAAAGATCTTCCCCATCCTTCACTCCACAACCGGAAGTCAGAATTCGTCGAATCATCTCTGGCCGCGACGGCCACGGGTCAAGCTTCGCCCGCTGGTGGTCGAGCCAGTCGAGCATTTCGGGCTGAAGGCGGACCATGACAGGCGTTCCCTGCCCTGTCGGTGCAGGTCCACGCACGCCTTTCCGTTATACCAAAGTTTTCTCTTGCTTGCCCATGGAACCTTGATACCACGAAAAACAGACCGAGCAAGCGCTGGAATGCTCGCCCGGCCCTAACCGAGACCCTGTTCAAGGAGGAACAGTGATTGGTTACTCATTGCCATAACACCCCCTCAACGCCACGTGAACGGCTCGCCGAATAGCGGGAAGACGTTAGCGTGGCGCTCGAAGCAATCGGCTCACCCAACTCTGCCAACCATCAGCTCCCCAAGCCCGTAGTTATCCGAGTATCTTTGAAAGTAACGACGGCGCCTTCGTGATGCTGACTCCAGGAGACTCATTCAGGCTGGGCTTAGTTTTGCAATGACCTCTGCAATCGATTACCTCGGGCGTGAAGTTCTTTGCTCTGGCGAGTTTTTGGTCAAGGTGCGAACACGTCTAAAGGAAGACTTGCGGAAGATTAGACTGATTGACCCTCTCATGTCTGCTCGCACCTCCTCTACGACATAGCAGATCGAACGAACGGAAAAGCAAAAGCAGACGCCGCGAAACCCCTTCTGATGGGCTCCCGAATTAGAACCTGAAGATGTCGGCAGCCTTGCATCTTGCCTATCGCGTCATTCGTCGCCGCGAATGTCCGATGCAACACTGGTGCTTTTGGGCATGATGATCGGTATCGCGCCGAGGATGATCAGTACGATGGCTGTCGACAGGATCGCCGTCACCTCGAGGCCGAGCCCGGCGATGACACCGATCGCGGCCGTTGCCCAGATACTCGCCGCAGTCGTGAGACCTTCGACCTCACGTTGCTTTGCGCGAACGATGATGGCGCCCGCTCCCAAGAAGCCTATTCCTTGGATGACGCCTTGCAAGACGCGGGACATGTCCTCGATCGGCATGCTCCTCTGCAGTGGTCCTATGACGAAGAGGGCTGCGCCCACCGCCACCAGCATATGGGTGCGGATACCGGCGCTTCGGTGCTTGCGTTCCCGCTCGTAGCCGAGGATCCCGCCGAGCAAGGCTGCGATCGACAGCCGCACCGTAATGCGGGTGATTGTCGACAGGTCCGGGACATCCGAAAACTCGCTGACAATCGTTGACCAGATCTCACTCACGAAAGCTTCCTCATACTGAAGAAGGCAACTGTGATGGCAGACTCATCGCCGGACAAGACAGCAATTGATCGCGCCTCCTCACCGCGACAAACAGCGGGCGAAGGATGATCGCAGCAAATCGAGCAGCTTCCCTAGTATCGTGACAACCTATCGTCAGCGGGTCGGCCTGCGCTCACCCGGCTCGCGGGGCAAGCATGATGAACGCGGCACCGATTAGACACAGGCTGGCACCTGAGAGATCCCAGAAATCTGGTCGCTGACCCTCCGCCCCCACATCCAGATCAGAGAGGCGATTATGTAGACACCGCCGTAAGCGGCAAAGGCGCGTCCAGTGAAATCTGCTTCGACCCGGGCGAGAAGCCAGCCGAACAGAACCAGGCTCGCAATGCCCGGCAACAACCAGATGATCGACGCTCCCCGCCACCATGCCCAGATGGCGAGACAGCCTGCGATCTCGGCTACGACAACAACAAAATGGTGCGACAAGACTGGCATCAGGTTGAAGGCGCTTCGTGATCAGCAAGACATTCCTCATGGTTGCGAAGCATATCGGAAATACGAGTGATCGCGCTCAGGGACGAGCCGCGCGGCGATGCGGCGGACGCAATCGTGCAAGCCCGCACGCTCAGCATCTCCTTGGTCATGTTGACCGACAATCGTCGCACGACCCAGGCGATTGCCAACGGGCTGGGGATCGACCATCGCTCCTCATTCATGCCGGAAGACAAAGTCGCCTTGATCCAGGGCCTGAACTCCGAGAAGGGTGATGCTGATCGGTGATGGGATCAACGACGCGCCCGCGCTCGCTGCCGCCGATGCCGGCGTCGCCATGGTTTCGGTCATCGACATGGCGCTCGAGACGGCCGACACGGCGATCCTGCGCAACCGGCTGGCGGATGTGGCGGCCCTGATCCGTCTTGCGCAAGGAGCGATGACCTAAATCTGACCGAACATCGCTATAGCGCTTGGACTCAACGCCGTCTTTCTTGTGACCACGATGCTGTGAATCACCGGCCTCTGGATTGCAATCCTCGCCGATACCGGCGCCACGGTCCTCGTGACGATTAACGCCCTGCGGATGTTGCTCTTCCAGCCGGTGGGGGCAGCCAGTTCTACTGAGCCGTCCGCAGTTACGCTCGGTGATCGTCCGAGCATCCGACCGAACGCCACTGAACGGAGAACACCATGATCCTCACTCGTCGCGCCTTGGTCGCATCGGCTTCGAGCTTCGCCGTCCTGGCACCGGTTGCCGGGCTGATGCGTGAAGCCCGCATCATCCACGTGCGGATGCTGCACTGGCTGTATCTAGCTTCTGGAAAAGGATGGCTTCACCGTCACCACGGAGCGAATATTCGGGACGCTCTTGATGCGCCTCAAGCTCGACAGCGGTATTTCAAGAACCATGATTTCCTGTCACACCGATGAGATCGACGACTACGTCATCGAGGGACACAGGTCAGCGGCCGATATCCGCAGGTTGCTTGCGGAGCGCCGATTCCGTTAGGCTCGCCGTGCCCGGCATGCCTTATGGATCGCCAGGCATGGGTTCCGAGGATGAACGAGAGCCCTACGACGTGCTCATGATCAACAAGAGCAGCACGCAGGTCTTCTCGAGCTACGAGGCGGCTTGAGAGCAGTTCGGACGGGGCAGCAGTCCCACCGAGCAATGGGCGGTGATTATCTATCTTATGGAGCTCCGTCACAGCGCTCGAGGGTAAAAAATCTCAGCTGCGCTCGGATTAAAGTGCGGCTTCAATTCTCAGACCGAAATCCTATTTTACTCAAGGTTGCGGACAAGAGGATACGGCGGCCTCAACTATAAGTGGCGAACGTTTATCTTTTATATATGATTCACGATGAGTCGCGGGAGCGATTCCGCCCGTTGATACGCCGAATGTTTGTTCGCGGCAGATAGAAGTGATTTCGATCGGCGCCGCTAGTCAACGACGCTTCCACATCGGCTATCCCGCAGCTGATCCCCTTGAGGAATACATCATGACTGTGCTGCACAACCTGACGTCAGCAACTCGCGGCCGGGCTGACCTATTGAATCGGCTTTCGTATTGCGAAGGTAGAGCCTGTCTAAGGTTGATGGACGTGACTGACCCCGACGAAATCGAAGCGTTTCTGATCAGCATCTTCGATCTCTCCGACAATCCCTATCCATGCCAGCAGCAGGACAGACTGATCCGTAATGTCTCAGAGCACAGCGACAACCTAGTGATGCGGCGCTTCGAAGCATGCGGGGTCGCAATCGATGTGACCCGGGAATGCTGCGTCGTCAGGCATGACCAGTCGGCTTTCCCGGCAGAAGTTATCGCCGACGCGATGCTGACGACACTCGATCAGCTGCATGATCCGGCGGGCATGATACTCGGAGGGCTGGCAGCGATCTGGGACAGCGCATCGATTGCGCCGACGATCCGTCTCGATCCCAAGCCGCAGGCGAACTGAGCCGCTACGCCACCACCTGCACTGAGAAGCGGCTCCGTCCCCTCTCGATCCAACCCGCCTCAGTGCCGCGATCGACCGCCTGTTCTGCGATCGACGTCAGCTGCAGGCCGTCTGTTTATGGCATGGGCAGCCACCAAGCTCACCACCTCGCACCAAGAGCGTGACGCGATGCTCTCGAGACCCCTGGGTCGGAAAGGTCTTACCGGGAATATTGTGGCGGTAATATTGAGATTACCCGAAACAAACCGGCAATCATCATCATCTCGACCCCGTTCAATGCGACGGATCGCGTGAGCCACCGGTCGACAGGCTCAGAGAAGCGCTCCTGACGACTTCGGAAGTTGGGCTTCAGTTCTCGGCTCAGCGAGCGTATCACGGCGCTCCGGTCTTCATCGGTCTATCTTGGCATCGAGCATATCGTGACCTTCTGATCGTCACCACCAGCTCTCAGTCGGGTTGCTCGAGAGCATCGATCACGAGCACGAAATATCGCCCGGCAGAGAACACCACCCTCGCGTCCGCACCATCTAGTGCTGCGCTGTCTGGACCGGTCTGCGATAGCTCCGTCTTCCTCATTGAAGGGCGAACTTCCTGGGTCGACCTTCTCGTTTGTGTGCCGATAATCGGACAAATCCCGCGAGACCCCATATTATCGGACAGGATAAAGGATCTCGTCCCAGGGTCGCAGCGCTGGCGCGGCACACGGAAAACAAGGGTCACCGTCCACACCGGAGAGCAGATTCGAGGCACCGCAAGATGAGGTGGCTGGGTGGTGTCTGCGCCCATGTGATAAAAATATCGAGCTGAAGGGGTGTCCGTTTTCCGACAGGAATCGAATTTTATCGTTGTCGGGTTTTTTACTGTAAGGTCATGAAATGCCAAGATAAGGGCATGTCTACGTGCTGCCAAAATGTGGCTAGATATCGGACACGATAAAAGCACGCGATAAAACACGTCCGGGACGCGTTTGCCACGTGATGATAAAAAAAATGGCGTCCCACGTGTTGCCTGCGCGGCAAGGCGTCTGGCCCTCATGGTCGGGGTTTCGTCCCCTTTCAGCATCGGATGCGGGCTCTTCGTCTCAAATCCGGTCGTTCGCAGAAGGCTTATCTGGCTCAGAGCGGTCGAACAGGATGGGTGACGGGTCGCATCGAAGGGCGGTGATCAACGGCTCATCGCAGCAGCGCAGTGCTCGTCGTTCACGAGAGCACGCGTCTCGTGCGCCATGCGTCCATACGGATAGGAGTCGGCTCTTGCGATCCCGCGCGATTGCTCCCTGAGCACGTATCCCGTCTCTTGGAGACAGTTCCACGATGACCGGAAAATCACCGGTAAACTCTCTTGCGATCACCATCTCCCAAAAAGTTCAGACACGTCTTCCGATCATCTGGCGGGCCGGCTGCACAGCCAGAAGCCCTGCCGACATGACTTTCACCAGACAACGACGCGATCGGACATCGTTACCGGAATTGAACCTCAAATAAACCTAGCAGCTATCTTCCGTTCGGCGGGCTTGGGCGGGATGAGATGACGAAGAAAGCATCCGTGGCAGTGCGAAGCTCGTCGCATGGTGCAGCGAGGCTGAGAGCCACGATGCGGATACATTCTTCATCATGCTCTTAGGTCGTCTGGGTGATTGCGCAAACCGCACCTGTTATCCGAATTTGACCGCAAACGAACCGGTAAAGCACCCATATGCTTGCGTCGTCGGGACCCACCAAGAGACAGCGCCGTGATGCGTTGGTCCATCACCGATTATGCGGCAGCAATCTCACGCAAGGTCGACGTGACGAACAGGGCGGCTAGCGGACCGAATTCTGATTGCCTGTTCAATTCCGGTAAGCTCAATATTTCCGGTAATGGATTTATTACCGGTGGGTGCTCACCGCTGGCCTTGGAGAGGGCGGTTCACGCGGGCTCTAGCTCAGTTAGCCTGATGCGGTTCCGCTAGCGGGTTCGCGTTCCCGGTCCAAAGGTCCGGCCGTGTCACCGAGACCACCTTCTCGGCACCTACTATCCACAGCCATGGCCGCCGCCACTATGTCTGGGCATCGGGCGGGCGAATCCAGCGGTCCGATAGATCTCTCGGGATGCCTGATCTGCCTACATCAATCTCACGATGACGCATCAGCAAGCAGCTTGAAGGCTGGCCTTGGTCATCGTCAAAAAGTCTGATTAGCGCCTTTACAATCATGCCGAGGAGGTAAAGGCTCACCCAAAGCACACATTGAGATCTTCAGGCGATTGGCCATCCCGCGCGACCGATTTTGCGTGCGCGGGGATGATCGTCCACCGCCAAATCACCGCAGCCACAGAGGAAATCGCGCAATGACAGGATTCACGAGACGCAGTCTCTTGGGGATGATCGGAACGGCCGCAGGCAGTTCGGCGATGTATTACGCGATGGCGTCGATGGGCCATGCGATGCCCTCGAATTATAACGGACCGATCAAGCTCGACGGTGATCCGGGTGACACCAAGGTGCTGGTTCTCGGGGCGGGGCTTGCCGGGATGACCGCAGCTCTGGAGTTGAGAGCGGCGGGCTACACCGTGGAGGTTCTTGAATACCGGGAAAAGGCCGGCGGTCGCTGCTGGACGCTGCGTTCAGGCGATGCATACACCGAACTCGGTGGGGCCAAGCAGACGGTCGATTTCGCCGAAGGAAACTACATCAATCCAGGTCCCTGGCGTCTGCCGCACCATCATTACGCGGTGATGGATTATTGTCGTCGCCTGAAAGTTCCGATCGAGCCCTTCATTCAGACGAACTACAATGCCTATGTCCATCGCGGCGACGCCTTTAATGGCAAGCCGCAGCGCATGGGTCAGATCCTGACGGACTACCGCGGGCATGTGTCCGAACTGCTGGCGAAAGCGGTCGATCAAGGAAAGCTGGACGGAGAGGTCACTGCCGACGATCGCGAGATGCTGATCGAGAGCCTGCGCAGTTTCGGCGTTCTGGACGATCAAAACGCCTACGTGAAAGGCCTCGAGACCAGTGAATATCGCGGCTACGAGAAGCAGCCTGGGGGCGGCGTCGGCGCTGCACCGATCCCGTCGGACCTTCTGGATCCTCAACAGGTCATCCAGTCGCAGCTGTGGCGGTATCTTTCGACGCATGAGTCGGTGGAGCACTGGGCACCGATGTTCCAGCCGGTCGGCGGCATGGATGGCATCGCGAAGGGGTTCGAGCGCGAGGTCGGCGATCTCATCACCTACAACGCCAAGGTCGTCTCCCTGCAACAGGACGACAACGGTGTGACGGTGACGTGGGAAGACACCGCCAACGGTGGCGGCACCCAGACCAGCACCGCCGATTACTGCGTCTGCACGATCCCGTTCTCGATCCTGGGGCAGATCGATCACAACCTGTCATCGGGCCTGTCCAACGTGATCGACTCGATGTTCTACAACGGGTCGACGAAGGTCGGGCTCGAGTTCAAGCGTCGCTTCTGGGAGCAGGACGAGCAGATCTACGGCGGCATCACCTACACCGACGAGGCGATCACGCAGATCAGCTACCCGTCGACGGGTTATCAGTCGGACGGTCCGGCGGTGCTGCTGGGTGGCTACACCTGGCGGGGCGCGGACACGTTCAAGTTCAACGCCATGCAACCGGAAGAACGGATCGAATGGGCGCTCCGAATGGGTGAGAAGATCCATCCGCAATACCGCGAGGAATTCAAGGCGGGTGTCGCCGTCACCTGGCACAAGGTGCCATGGGTTCTGGGCTGTTCCGGCGTGTGGGAAGATCGCGAGTCGCAAGGCTACGAGGAGGCGATCAAGATCGACAACCGCGTCGTCTGCGCGGGCGAGCATCTGTCCTACATCCCCGCCTGGCAGGAAGGGGCGATCCTGTCGTCGCTCGATGCCATATCGCGTCTCCACGACAAGGTCATCAACGGGTGAAGCCATGAACACACTGATCATCACAGCCATGACCGTCGCGGCGATTTCGGCAAGTGCGGCTTTCGCGCAATCGTCGGCCGACCAGACACCGACCGATCAGGGGGCCGGAAGTGAGACCCTGCAAAGGGATGAGTCGGGCGACGCTGCGATGCAGCCCGAAGAAACGGCCGTCACTGCGGCGGCCGAGGGCGAGCAGTTCGGTCAGGGCGGCTACACCTCGACCGACGGCGAAGACATCTATCAAACACTCTGCGCGGGGTGTCACATGCCGGACGGTGGCGGCGCAATCGGTGCAGGCGCTTATCCCGCGCTCGCCGGCAACCCCAATCTGGAATATTCGGGCTACGCCGTGTCACTGATCGTGAACGGGCAGAAAGCGATGCCCGCGTTTGGCACCTTCCTCGACGACGAGCAGATCGTCGCGCTGACCACCTACCTGCAGACCAATCTGGGTAACGACTACACCCCGGATGCAACGATCGAGTCGGTCGCCGACGCCCGTCCGGCCGAGCCTGTCGATCCCAACACAGCGGAGCATGAATGACCTATCGCCTTTTGAAACTCGCCCCGATCGCAGCCTTGGTTCTCGTGGGCCAGTCGGTCTCCGCCGAGGTGACGCGACACCCGATCCCGGATTCGGACTTTCCGATTTTGCAGGCGGTTGAAGTTCCGGCAGATGCGACGCTCGTCTATCTGAGCGGCACGGTGCCGATGGTGGTGGACGAGTCCGCAGCGGAAGATTCACCGGACCGCTTCGGTGATACCGCAGCCCAGACCGAAAGCACGCTGCAGTCGATTCAAGAGAAGCTCGAGGCGCTGGATCTGACGATGGGCGACGTGGTCAAGATGCAGGCCTATCTAGTCTCACCCGAGGGCAGCGAGGCCATGGATTTTACGGGCTTCATGGAGGGCTATACCAAATTCTTCGGAACCGAGGATCAGCCGAACCTTCCGACGCGATCGGTCTTCGAGGTTGCCGGTCTGGCCAATCCCCTGTGGCTGGTCGAAATCGAAGTGGTGGCCGTCAGGCCCTGATCCACAGTCAAATCTGGGCTTCCTGACCCGCCGAAATTATCATCGGCGGGTCAGTTAACTTCGCGACCTGGTTTTAGGCAGGCAGTCCTGCGGAAATGGCGAGATAGGTCGTTTAATTCCACGGACACGACATTGAGCGTCTAAGTATGCGCTCCGGCTAATATGACGATGACACGAGGCATAGCGGGCGCTTGAGGATCGCGCTCCCTTTTAGCCGACGATCTTGATCTGAAGCTCGAACACGGTAGTGCAGCGGCCTGAGATAGGCCTTCAGACGATGAATTAGTGAATGCAAGACGATACGCTCGCCACGTTCGAGCAGTCGGCGCTGCTCTCGGCTGAGGAGTGACCCATTGAGGAGCGGTTGAACAGAACCGGCGCGCAGCAATCGGTCCAATGGTCCGACCGGCAACACCGTCGAACGAGTTACACCGGATCACCCTGCCCTCCCCAGACCAGGATCGAGAAATCCACAGGAACCTCCGGCCATGCGGTTCCGAGTTTTATGTCTGCACAATAGACTTGGTAAGCAGACAAGGACCTTCGATCGCATGCCGACCATCCCCCACGACAAGTTCTATACGCCGGACGCCACCGCCCGCAGGTGCATCGGCGACCTGTGGCGGATCAGCGGTATGCGCGGAGACGATCTCTTTATCGAGCCATCCGCCGGTGCCTTCTGTCGCCATCTGCCCCAGGATCACCTGATCGCGCTGGACATCAAGCCAGAGGCGGTCGGGATCGCGACCGGTGATGTCCTTGATTTCGAAGCACCGGAGCTCGCCGGCCGCCGCATCGTTATCGGCAATCCACCGTTCGGCCGGAATGGGATGCTCGCAAGAGCCTTCATGCGGCAGGCGATGCAGTTCGCCGATATCGTCGCCTTCATTCTGCCCGCGTCCTACGCCAAGCCATCAATGCAGCGCGGGATCGATCGGCACTACCATCTCGTCCACCAGGCCAACCTTCCCGCGCAGGTCTTCGAGACCAGCGACGGCGAACAACGTGTCAACACCGTGTTCCAGATCTGGGAGCGGCGTGATCACCTGCGCAATGCTGATGCGGGCCTGGTCTCGCAGTTCCATTTCGCATTTGTGAAGGACATCTCCGATGCGGACCTGGTGATCCGCCGGGTCGGCGCTTGGGCCGGGTCGTGCCGGCGCCTGCCAAGACCGCCGATGGCCTGCTTCCGATGGGATGTGCGCCAAGTTCGAATTATTACGTCAAGGCCGTTGATTGCGATCCTGACCTGCTGGCAGAGAGGCTCGCCTCAATGGATCTCGCAAGTCTTTCGCGGGACGCCCTTTGTCCGTCGTTGTCCAAGCGCGAGCTGGTCTCTGCCTATGTCGAGGCTGTTAGCGATGCAGTGGAGCCAAACGGTTCCGATCAACTCGTCAGGACAACGAACGCCAAGAGCGAGGTTAGCGTTGTGGTTAGGGTTGAGACGAGCGCCCGGAGATGGGCGGTCGCTGATATCGGTAGTTCAGGCTCCGTAGAAAGCCTGTCGAAGCAAGAGGATCAAGCTCCCTCGACCCCCAATGGACCTGAGCCTCCGGAACTGTTCATGCTCGAAGCAAAGCATCGCGATCTGACCCGGACCTCCAGACTCACGTTGTCGCCTCTTCAACAGGTGATGTCTCTACAGCCTCCTGCCCAACAGCGACGGATTTGGCGCGAGACATACCCGCGACCACCGGACGATCGCCCTCGCCGAGGAGCGATCTGCTCAAGGCCATGCCGAACTACCCTGCGCGCCGCGTGACGGGTGCCGAGGGTGCGTGCTGATCTGCCTCGGCGTCGGAAAAGATAAAGCTCGTGCAGGTTGATGCATTGACATGGTAAGAGGCGCCGGACGGTGCAAGCGTGGCGAAAGTCCAGAATGGGCGGACAGCGGACCTTCACTGCATGTGAGGCACCACCCGTACAAGGGCATGGAAGCGGACTCGAGGCTCCTTGACGATAGGATCGTCGGCTCTCCCGAGTCCCTGCAACACAATTGCAGGGACAGCTCAGACACAGTCGCTGTTGCACCTCATGACGTGTCATGCTGTCGCCGCCCGCGCGCCGCGCTGGACATCCTCGGACCAGTCGGCTTCTGACTTTACACAACCCCTCATTGCGTGATTTCATTGTCAGAAAATGGCTTTATCACAGGATTTTAAGATTGAGTGAGGCTCTTCAGAAACTTTTCGAGCATGGCGCACAGTGGTTAAGGGCAGATTTTCACCTGCACACTCGAGCAGATAAGGAATTTTGCTATGATGGCGACGATGACCGTTTCGTCGCCAGCTATGTAGAGGCGCTTGAAGCTGCCGGAATACGCCTTGCTGTCATCACCAACCACAACAAATTTGACCTTGACGAATTTAAGGCACTGCGCAAAAGGGCGCGCAAATCCGGCATCGGTGTGCTCCCTGGCGTGGAGCTGTCCGTCAAGGACGGCGCAAACGGTGTTCACACACTTGTGGTATTTTCCGAAGCTTGGTTGGCCGAGGGGCAGGATTACATCAACCAGTTTCTTGGCGTTGCATTCGCTGGCAAGGTCCCCGCGCAATACGAGCAGGAAAACGGACGCAGCAACGACGACCTAATCGAGACGCTGAAGACGCTGGAAGCATACAACCGCGACTTTTTCATTATATTCGCACACGTTGAGGCTAATAGTGGATTGTGGAAAGAGTTAAGCGGGGGCCGAATGGGCGAGCTTGCCGCTGAGCCGCTCATTCAAAAATATGCTCTGGGCTTCCAGAAGGTTCGCACCCATGACAAACCGGATAGCGTTTGCCGCACGAAGGTCAAGGGCTGGTGGGGCGATCAATATCCGGCCGAAGTAGAAGGCTCTGATGCAAAAGAAATAACCGAGATCGGCAAAGGCAGAACGGTCTATCTGAAGTTGGGCGATGTTGGCTTCGATGCCGTAAAGTTTGCCTTGACCGATCATACTTTCCGCGTTGCGTCGGAATTTCCGTCCTTAGGGCATTCCCATGTCAACGCTGTTCGCTTTGAAGGCGGGTTGCTGGATGGCAGTCGCGTTACTTTCTCCCCGCATCTGAACTGCCTGATCGGCATCCAGGGCAGCGGAAAATCCTCTATCCTGGAAAGCGTGCGTTATGCCCTGGATATCCCCTTTGGCGACAAAGCGCAGGACAAGGAATACAAGGACAAACTCCTGCCCCATGTTCTGAAAAGCGGCGGCAAGGTGATTGTTGAAGCGACCGATCGGCATGGCGGTCGCTTTGAGGTGAGACGCATTTGGGGGCACTCTCCAGATGTCTATGTCGATGGCGTGCTGCGCCCGGGAGTCTCTATTAGGGAAACGATTATCGCCAAGCCACTTTACTTCGGGCAGAAGGACCTCGCCGCTGCTGGGAAAGGCTTCGGGCACGATCTTGTCGAAAAGCTCATGGGTGATAGCCTTAAGGGCGTGCGGAAAAAGATCGAGGAGCGCGCAGACGAACTTAAAACGGCGATAGAGAACTTCCATTCCGCGCGAAGCGATGCAGAGGACAAGCAGGCGCTAGAAGATGAACTTGAGAATGTCAAATTCAACTTGGAGCAATTTGACAAGCACGGCGTCAAGGACAAGCTTGAAAAGCAACTGATTTATAACGAGGACTTGACCTACTGTCAGGGCATTCACGAGGCAGCTGAGGCTTGGCGCAAGACGATTGATGATGCGGCAAACCAGGCCGAAGAAGATTTCAAACTGATCGAAGTTCATTCCTCCGATCAGAATGCAGATTTCTTCACACGCTATGCGGCCAAGGTGGAGGAACTAAAAGGCACGGTTGCGACAGCCAAGGCCCTTGCTGCCACGATCAAGACTAATTCCACCGAATTAGATGAACTGCGCCAGGAGCTTGAAGGCGTGCGAGACGGCCTGAAGGAAGAGTTTGCCGAGACCGAACGGGAGCTGGTCAAGGCGTTGCAGGAACAGGGCGTTACCTCGATCCAGCCAAATGCCTATATCAACTTCACTCAGCGCAAGCAGGAGCTTGAAACTGGAATCGCCGAGCTTGCCAAGCGGACGGGCAAGGAAAGAACAAGACTTGAGGCCGTTCTGACGGCCATGAACTTGCTGAATAATGCATGGCACGATGAATTCAAACTCATCGCGGCGGTGCTTGAAATCATTAATGAATCGCAAGGATCACTGAGAGTAGAGGCGGCGTTCAAGGGAGACCGCAACGCTTTTAAAGTCCACATTGACGGATTGCTTCGAGGAAATAATCTCCGCAAGGAATATTACAATGACCTTTCCGAGGCTTATTCTGATTTTGGCGAGGTTTTCAAGGACCTCGAAAAGGCTTGTGCTCACGCAAAGGGGAAGAGCCAGGACTTCAGAAGTCTCTTCATAGAAAATCTCTACTCACTCATCGCCTATCAGGTGCCCAACAGCTATTCAGTGACGTATCACGGCAAGGCACTCTTGTCTCATTCTCTGGGCCAGCGCGCCTCGGCGATGATGCTCTTCCTGCTTAGCCAGAAAGAGAATGATCTTCTGCTCATCGACCAGCCAGAAGATGATCTTGATAGCCAGACCGTTTACGAAGAGGTGGTCAAACTGCTTCGTCGGCTCAAGCCGAACCAGCAATTCATCTTCGCGACGCACAACGCGAATTTCCCGGTACTTGGAGATGCCGAAACCATTACTACATGCCGCTTCCGAGATGATGCAATCTCAATATCAGTCAGAAATATTGACGATAAGTCCTGCCAGGCCAACGTCATCTCCATTATGGAGGGTGGCCCGGAGGCATTTGAGCGCCGTAAGACGATCTATCAAATTTGGAAATCCCGTCGCGCTTGAATTCGTTAAAGAAGCCGAAGCGTTTCACGCCCTACCTCCCAACGACATTCTCCCTTGGTCTTGTTATGAGCCGCCATGGATGATCGGTTCGGGGACGCTGCAATGCCGCGACAACCAAATCGCAGAATGTCAGCGAAGGGCTGACCAATTTCGCGAGGGCAAGCCTTTGACTGGCATCAAGCTACTGAAGATCGGTCAAGAATTTTGACCCTACTAAGACCGAAATCTTGAAGGAGAGACGATAGATGCAAGTGAGGATGGTCCAGCATGCAGTTGGTCAGGGCGGCTTGCATAGCGGCGAGCTGACGCTTGGTCAAAAGCCGCTACGCTGGGTGTACGACTGCGGCTCCAATCAGGCCGATGCGTTGAAGCGGGAGGTCGGTTCCATCGCCAGAGACGGCGAAATCGACCTGCTTTTTCTTTCTCACCTCGACAGCGACCACGTCAACGGTGTCGATCTTCTACTGTCGCAGGTAAAAGTCCGCGAGGTGATCTTGCCTTATCTTAATGAGGAAGCCCTAGTCGCAACCATCGCGCGTGATGTTTCCCGCGGGGCATTGACGGGAGTGCTCGTCGAGGCTGTAAGCGATCTGTCGGGTTGGTTTGGCAGCCGCGGCGTTGAAACCGTCACTTTCGTCGACGACAGTGACGATGAAGGGGGCGACGGCCCGGATGTGCCTGACGCTCCGGCTGGCGGCGGTGATGGCGACTGCACCGCCAAATGGACGGGTGAACCGGTGCCTTTTCCGGAAACTAGCTCCGTTGCTCAAACTGGCGCAGGGACCGCAAAGATGCGGCGAGCTTTTCCAGGGGCGGCTCTCCTTGTGATGACACCGGGCGGGCAGCTCAATTGGGCATTGGTGCCCTATGTCCATAAACCATCCGCGGCTTTGATGAAGGCCTTCAACGATGCTCTAGATGCCGAGTTCGGTAAAGGCACGGACAAGAAAGCTATCGCTCAATCAGCGAAGGACCCGGCAGTACGGGAGAGGCTGCGTAACTGCTATGACGCGCTTTGGGCCGATCACAACCTGATCTCGATGACGCTGTACGCCGGTCCTATAACACCGGAAATCATGGAGATAGATATATCTATTTGTCGACGCTACCCCTATTGGCACCCCCATCACGAATGGGCCGATTGTGGGGGGTGGATGCTCACGGGCGACGCGCATCTCGATGGTTTGCGCCGTCGACAAAGATTCCTGAAGTTCTACCGACGCTTTTCAGGACTCACCAATGTATTTATGGTTCCACATCACGGGTCGGTCCACAACCATAGTGATGAGGTATTGAATGCGATGCCGGAGTTGCGGGTGGGCTATGCTGCAGCCGGACCGAACAACTATGGGCATCCTCATAATGAAGTGCGCGATTCTGTTCGAGCCCATCACTCCGCCTTTTTCCATCAGGTGGATCATAGGAGATTTAATCAGATCGTGATGGCAGTCAGAAAACGCTGAATAGGCGGCATCTCATACGGCCAAGTTCTGGAGGGCTAGATTTGGATCGCTATAAACTGGATGAGATAATTAGCTTATGCCTACAAGATCTCTACAATCAGGATGGTCAAATCTTGGCTCAAGATGTCGGTGAGCGTGCAATTTGCGGGCGATTGGCTATGCTAATGGATCCCAGACTTCCCTTGTATAGTGTGGATATTGAGTACAATCGCAAGGGTCCAGGCCTGGAACCGAAAGACATTGAGATGCCGGATGAGAACGGTGATTTGACGGCCCATCGAGTATTTCCGGATATCATTGTGCATGAGCGTGGGCATAATCTTCGCAACCTTTTGGTCGTCGAAGTGAAGAAGTCTACCAATGCCGTCGCTGACGAGCATGATCTCGCAAAGTTACATGCGCTGTGTGGTCAGCTTCGATACCAATATGGGCTGTTCTTGCGGTTATCCACGGGGCCAAATTCTGACTTAGCAGGTGTCCAACGCCAATGGGTCGAAGGGCCTGCAGCAGGTGAGTTTTGAGCGGCAGCTCCCGAGAAGGCGCGGCGCAGCAATAACGAATTTGACGAATGTCGGCTCTGGGCCGAAAGCGCCCCTGCCGATCAGTTCAACCGATTCACCTCCGCTCCAAATCGCTGACCGAACCGATCAACAGCGCGAAGACTAGAAGCCGCAACCGCCCCGCCGATCTGCCTCACGACCTCGATCGAGCAAGACATGCGCGATCCGACGGATCATCGCCTAGAACCTCGGTCCGATCTAGGAATATCCCCGAGGGAGGCCAGACCGCCTTTCAGAATCCAGGCGGAACGTCTGTCTTGCGGCAGAGCGGCAAAGAGGACAACGAGCCGTCCGTGCTGTAAGATGTTCGCACGGCTGTTCTTATTCCGGAGCGCGCCTTGTAACGCCCGGCACTTGTGAGCACCTTCAGTCCTCACCAAGAGAAAGGGAGCCCCGAGATGCTCAGATCGCTCATCGCCGCCGCCGGGATCGCGTCGACCGCCGTTGCTAGCCCGCTCGCCGCTCAGGACACCGAGACGCTGCGCGTCGGTATGTCGGGTGGCTACTTCCCGTTTACCTTCGTCCGCCAGGACGAGTTGCAGGGCTTCGAGGTTGACGTAATGAACGCCGTCGGAGAGCAGGCGGGGCTAAAGGTCGAGTTCGAGACGATGTCCTTCTCGGGCCTGATCGGCGCGCTGGAGGCGGGGAGGATCGACACGATCGCCAACCAGATCACCATCACCCCCGAGCGCGAAGCCGCCTTCGTCTTCAGCCAGCCCTACGTGATCGACGGCGCGCAGGTCGTCGTGCGCGAGGGCAATAACGACATCGCCGGGGTCGAGGACTTGTCCGGTCGATCGGTTGCAGTAAACCTCGGCTCGAACTTCGAGCAGTTGCTGCGGGACCTGCCGAACGCGGACGAGATCGACATCCGCACATACGAATCGAACATCGAGCAGGACGTCGCCCTCGGCCGGGTCGACGCCTTCGTCATGGACCGCGTCTCCTCCGCCCAGGTCATCGCCGAAAGCCCGCTGCCGCTGCAACTGGCGGGGCAGCCCTTCTCGGAGATCCGCAACGCCCTGCCATTCCGCGATGACGAGGACGGGCGCGCGCTGCGCGACCGGGTGGACGCCGCGCTGACAGCCCTGCGCGAGGACGGAACGCTAAAGGCGATCTCTCAGGAGTGGTTCGGCAGCGACATCACGACGACCGCCACGGCAGCAGCGGACTGACCTGACGATGCGGGCCCTCGACCTCGACTACATGCTGGGTCTGGTGCCCGTCATCCTGGGATACGTTCCGCTGACGATGTTCATGGCGGTGGTGGCCATGGTCTGCGCGCTGATCCTCGCCTCGCTCCTCGCGGTCGAACGGGTGGTGCGCGTGCCGGGGCTGGACTGGCTGGTGATCCTCTTCATCAGCTTCTTCCGAGGCACGCCGCTGCTCGTGCAGCTGTTCCTGTTCTACTACGGGCTGCCGCAGGTCGTGGCTTTCCTCACGCAGATCAACGGGGTGACGGCGGCGATCATGGGACTGACGCTGCACTTCGCCGCCTACATGGCCGAGGCGATCCGCGCCGCCATATCCGGCGTCGATCGCTCGCAGTGGGAGGCGGCGCATTCCATCGGCATGACGCAGTCGCAGATGATGCGCCGGATCGTGCTGCCCCAGGCCGCCCGCATCGCGGCGCCGACGCTGGTCAACTACTTCATCGACATGATCAAGAGCACCTCGCTGGCCTTCACCCTCGGCGTCACCGAGATGATGGGCGCCACGCAGAAGGAGGCGTCGGGCAGCTTCCTCTACTTCGAGGCCTTCCTCGTCGTGGCGGTGATCTACTGGGTGATCGTCGAGGTCCTGAGCCAGGGGCAAAAGCAACTCGAAATCCGGCTGGGGAGGGCCTTTGCCCGATGATAAGGGTTCGCGGCCTCACCAAGCGGTTCGGGACGACCACGGTGCTGGACGATATCGACCTCGACATCGCTGATGGCGAGCGGGTGGTCGTCATCGGCCCCTCGGGGACCGGCAAGTCGACCTTGCTCCGCTGCCTGAACTTCCTTGACCGGCCCGAGGCCGGGCTTATCGAGATCGGCAGCGTTGCGGTCGACGCCGCCCGTGCCGGCAGACGCGACATCCTCGCCTTGCGTCGGGCGACCGCCTTTGTTTTTCAGAACTACGCACTCTTCGCGAACCGCACCGCGAAGCAGAACATCATGGAAGCCCTCGTCACCGTGCAGGGCCGCCCGAAGGCCGAAGCCGAGGCGCGCGCGATGGAGGTCCTGGCCGAGACCGGCCTGGCCGACAAGGCGGACAGCTATCCCGCCGCCCTCTCCGGCGGTCAGCAGCAGCGCGTCGGGATCGGCCGGGCGATGGCAATCGGCGCAGACCTGATGCTGTTCGACGAGCCGACCTCGGCGCTCGACCCCGAATGGGTGGGCGAGGTGCTGGACCTGATGCGCCGCGTCGCCGAACAACTGCAAACCATGCTGATCGTGACGCACGAGATGTCTTTCGCCCGCGAGATCGCGGACCGCATCCTCTTCATGGAAGGCGGCCGCATCGTCGAACAGGGCACACCCGAGCAGGTGCTCGGAGCCCCGAAGGACGAGCGGTTACAGCGCTTCCTGCGACGTGTAGGCTGAAGAGGCCATCTGGACTCACATAAGGATCGACAGGCAGGCGAAAGGCTGAATGCGCACGTTCGCTGCGCATGAGCCGAAGGTCGCGAAGGCTCAGGCGGATCGAACGTCGGCTCTCGGCCGGCCTCCGACTGAGCCATCAGCGTCATATGTCGACAGCTTCGGCGATGGCGAGCGCGTCCTCAAGCTCGACGCCCAGGTAGCGCACCGTGCTGTCCATCTTGGTGTGGCCGAGCAGGAGCTGCACCGCGCGCAGATTACCATGTTGCAGTAGATCTGAGCGATCTTGGTGCACCGCACCGAATGCGTTCCGTATGGCGAGGATTCCAGTCCGATGGATGAGACCCACGCCCGGACCAGGCGCGCATATTGCCGAGTCGAGATGTGCAGCCTTTCGTGAAACCGCCCCGGCCATAGATGCTCCGATCCGATCATAAGGGGGTCTTCGAGCCACGCGGCAATCGACTTCCGCTCACCATATCATGACGCGCGCCTTGCGATGGTCTCCCCATCCAGGCTCGGCAGAACAACCGCATCTTCCATCACAGTGCGACGACCTACGTCGATCCTGAGTTGCTCAAGGCCGTGCGGGTCGATCCGGGCGTGGCGCCTGCGGACGCGGGGCCGGGCGCCGTTGCCGGCGCGATCGCGTTCGAGACGAAGGATGTCGACGATTTGCTGGCCTCCGGCCTCAGTTTCGGCGGCCTCCTGTCGACGGAATATCAAAGCCAGGGCGACACGATCGCGAGCAGCCTCGCATTGTTTGGCCGTCGTGGCGGATTTGAGTATCTTGCCTATGGCAAAATCGCCGACGGGGGCGTGCGCGACGACGGCGATGGCGTCGACATCGTCGGTTCGGGAACGGACGTCGTCAGCGGCCTTGCGAAGGTTGCCTATAACGGTGCCGACGGCAGCCGGGTCGAGTTGTCCTACGAACGCGTCGAAGATGATGCGCAGCGACCGTTACGAGCAGATTTCGCCGGACTGGAAGATGCCTTCGAGACACGCACCTACGCGCTTGAACGCGAAAACCTCGTGCTGAGCTATACTGGCGGTGGTGGAAACGCGATCTGGAACCCGCGCGTGCAGCTCGCCTTCAACGCGACCGACCTCTACACGGCACCACTTCCCGGTCGCACCGACGCCTATTCCGGAACCAGCAACAGCCTGACAGGCAAGATCGAGAACGATTTCACGCTACAGGCGGGCTTGGTCAAGGCGGGGATCGATTTCTACCTCGACAAGACCGACATCACCGGGGAGGACGGGACCGAATTCTTCGCCGAGGAAAAGGCCGACAACCTCGGGCTCTATGTGCAGGGTGAGTTCGACGTTGCAGATCGAGCCCGCGTGACCTCGGGCCTGCGCTACGATTTCCAGACCTTCGAAGGCGTGGACGGCACCGAATACGATAACAGCGGCCTCTCGGTGAACCTGGCGGGTGATTACGACGTCACTGATCAGGTCACACTGAGCGCCGGCGCATCGCGCGTGTGGGGCGGCATCGCGCTGGCCGAAAGCTTCTTGTTCGATCCCGGTTGGGTCTATCCCGATGAGATCGAGCCGGTCACGTCCGAGAACTACTACATCGGAGCGACGGCTCAATTCGGGGCTTTCGACCTGAACGCCAAGGTCTTCCAGACCAATGTGGAGAACGCCCGGACGCTTTACGATTCCACCACCGACCGGTTCGGCGCATCGCCCGGCTTGACCTCGGCGCTGGACACGAAGGGTTTTGAGATCGGCGGTCGCTACAATTGGAACGCCGGATTCGTGCGGGTGGCCTACGCGAAGGTCGATTCCAAGATCGACGGCAACGACGCCGACAGCTACGCCGGCCGCTACCTGACGACCCCATTGGGCGACAATCTTGTGATCGAGGCGGTCCACAGTTTGAGCGCGATCGACATGACGCTGGGCGCGACAGCACAAATCACCTTCGACGAAGAGGTGGACTATCGGTTTGGCGAGGCGCGGACGCTCGAAGGCTACAAGGTCGTCGACATCTTCGCCGAATATCGCCCCGCAGGCTATGATGGGCTGACCATCCGCGGCACGATTGGCAACCTCCTTGATGAGACCTACAGCCAGCGCGCCAGCTACGGTCAGGAATTCGAAGGCGTCGCGGCACTGAACGAGCCGGGCCGTAACGTCAAGATCTCTGCGTCCTACGAGTTCTGATGACGGCGCTTTCGATCACGTCAGGGGGTGTCAGCCCCCTCCGGTCCCGTTTCTGTCCAGATCAGCCCTTCGATACCCTCCCGATGGGCGAAGCGGGCGAGATGTCTGTCGATGACCGACTTGGCGTCTTCGACGTGACCAAGGTCATCGACATCGAAGCGAACCGTCAGCCCCAGTGGATCGGCCGTCATCACGGCCGGTCCATAAACGAAGTCGACACGGCCGTGGTCATCCGACCAACTTGCTTCGATCTTGTGCGCGAAGTGCTTGCACAGCTGCACCAGATATTTCTGACCGTGCTCGGTTTCGAGACGGCCGATAAGGATTGGCATGACGTAGATCCTGTCTTGTCCGCCGGGACTGACGGCCCGCCGGTTGATGTAGCATCGCCCCATCACGGAAACAAATCGCACGGCGCACTGCCCGGACCACAAGGAAGACCGACATGCTGAAAATCCTTTGCGCAGCGCTCGCCGCGTTCGCGGGACCCGCATTGGGCGAAGCGATCCAGATCGACACCTATCGCGGCCCGGTAAGCGTGACAGCAATGCCGGAAACGATCGCTGTCCTCGACATGGCGGCACTGGACAGCTTGCAGGCGCTGAACGTGGAGGTCGCTGCCACCACGGCCAACGTCTATCTCGACTACCTGCGCGAGGGTCATGCGGACGCAGCGCACGTGGGCACGCTCTTCGAACCCGACTTCGAGGCGCTGAACGCGCTTCAACCGGATCTCATCATCGCGGGTGGACGCTCGCAGGAGGCGGTTTCCGATCTTGAGCGCCTTGCCCCGACCATCGACATGACCATTTGGGACGATGTGATCGGTGAGGGGCTAGACCGGCTTGCGGCCTATGGCGCCCTCTTCGGCAAAGTTGCCAAGGCTAAGTCACTTGCGTCGGAATTCGAGGCAAAACTGGAAGCCGCGCGGACCGCCGGTGCGGAACAGGGCCGCACCCTGGTCCTGATGACGAACGGACCCAAGGTCTCGGCCTATGGACCTAGCGGACGGTTCGGCTGGCTCTACACCGCCTTCGGTCTTGATCCGGTCATCGCGGATGTCGAAGCCACGACCCACGGTGAGGCGATCAGCTTCGAATTCGTGCGCGACGCCGATCCTGATTTCCTGATCGTGATCGACCGTGCGGCCGCGATCGGCGAGGCGACCAGCGCGCGGGCCACGCTCGACAACGCGCTGGTTCGCGAAACGACGGCATGGCGCGAAGGCAAGGTTGCGTTTCTCGACAGCGGGCCGATCTACATCGCCGCCGGGGGCATCCAGTCGATGAACAGGACTGTTGACCAGCTGATGGCCGCATTCCAAGGCAATTGACCGTGTCGCGCCGTCTGATCGCGCCGCTGGCGCTGGTCACGCTGTCGATCCTGTCGCTGTTCGTCGGTGTGACCGAGATCGGCACGGGCGATGTCCTGCGCGATCCCGAAGCGCGCGCCTTGATGCTGACCAGCCGGCTGCCCCGGCTGTTCGCGGTGCTGATCACCGGCGCCTCGCTCGCCATCGCAGGTGCGATCATGCAGATGCTGGTGCGCAACCGTTTTGTCGAGCCGATGACCGTCGGCACGGGCCAGGGCGCAGCCCTTGGCGTCCTGATCGTCACCATCGCCGCGCCGGGCGCGCCCCTGCTGGTGCAGATGACGCTGGCCGCCGCGACGGCCTTCGGGACCAGCCTCGGGTTCCTGGCCATCGCGCACCGGATGCCGCCGTCTCAGCCCTTTCTCGTCGCGCTGGTAGGGCTGATCTATGGCGGCATCATCGGCGCCGGCGTCACCTTCGTCGCCTATCAGGCCGACCTGCTGCAATATATCGACATCTGGACGAACGGTGAATTCTCCGGGATCCTGCAGGGCCGCTACGAGACGTTGTGGCTGGCCGCCGCCGTCGCCGGTCTGGCGTATCTCGCCGCCGACCAGTTCTCGATCCTTGGCATGGGGCGCACGGTCAGCATTGGGCTGGGGCTGAACTACGGACAAGTGATGCTGTTCGGGCTGGCGGCGGTGTCGCTGGTCAGTGCGATGACCGTGACGATCGTCGGCATGATCCCCTTCGTCGGGCTTGTCGTGCCCAACATCGTGTCGCGGATCATGGGCGACGACCTGCGCCGCACCCTGCCGCAGATTGCGCTGTCGGGCGCAGTGCTGGTCCTTGGCGCGGATATCCTTGCCCGGGTGCTGCGCGCACCCTACGAGATGCCGGTCGGCACCGTGCTTGGCATCATGGGCGCAGCGCTGTTCCTGTGGCTTCTTTACCGGCCCGCCCCCCGTGTTCGCTAGACGCCTGACCTTTCTGGCCGCGGGTCTTGGCCTGTCCTGCCTTGGCTACATGACCATCGGCTCGCGCGGCGGATGGGATTTCCTGCTGCCGTTCCGGGGGACGCGGCTGGCGGCGCTGCTGCTGGTCGCCGTCGCGGTATCAACCTCGACGATCCTGTTCCAGACAATCGCCCGGAACCGCATTCTGACACCCTCGATCATGGGATTCGACGCGCTTTACCTCCTGATCCTCAGCGTCAGCGTGTTCCTGCTGGGCGGGGCGGGCCTGTCCGAGACTTCCGCGCTCGCCCGTTTCCTCGTCTCGCTCGGGCTGCTGATCGTCGCCTCGGTGGGGCTATTCGGAACGCTGCTGCTGCAGCGGCGCGAGGACGTGATGCGGATGCTTCTGACGGGCGTGGTTCTGGCAACGCTGTTCCGGTCGCTGTCGAGCCTGATAGCCCGGATGATCGATCCCAACGAATACAGCACGATTCAGGTCGCATCCTATGCGCGCTTCAGCCGGATCGAGACCGATCTGCTGGGCCTCTCTGCCGTCCTGATCCTGGGCGTCGTCGGCATCGCGTGGCGGATGCGCCACCGGCTCGACATCCTCGCCCTCGGGCGCGACGCCGCGATCAATCTGGGCGAGAACCCGCGACGCCGGACGATCGAGGTCCTGATCCTGGTGGCGGTGCTTGTCGCCGTGTCCACCGCCTTCGTCGGGCCGATCGCGTTTCTAGGCCTTCTGGTCGTGAGCCTCGCCCATCTCGTGACGCCGACCGGCTCGCACGGCACGCTGCTCGTGTCGTCGTCGCTCATCGCCGGGATCGCACTCGTCGGCGGGCAGACCGTTCTGGAACGGGTGCTGGGCCTTTCGACTCCGCTGGCCGTCCTGATCGACCTGCTGGGCGGGCTGGTCTTCCTGATCCTTGTCCTGAAAGGCGCGCGCCGATGATCCGCATCACCGATCTTTCCCACAATCTGGGCACGTCGCGGGTCCTTCACGGGATCGACCTGACTATCCCGAAGGGACAGATCACCGCGTTGATCGGTCCGAACGGTGCCGGCAAGAGCACGCTTCTGTCGCTGATCGCGCGGCTGGACACGCCGCTTTCAGGGCGCATCGATGTGGACGAACTGCAGGTCGGCGCCTGCCCCACCGATGTTCTGGCGCGGCGGCTGGCGATCCTGCCGCAAACGCCCGAGATCGCGCCCCGACTTAGTGTCGCCGAGCTGGTGGGATTCGGGCGCTATCCGCATCACAAGGGCCGCCCGACGCCCGAGGACCGGGCCAGGGTTTCCGACGCGATCGCTCTACTGTCGCTGGACGGGCTGGCCCACCGGTCGCTGGACACCCTTTCGGGCGGGCAGCGCCAGCGCGCGCTACTGGCGATGACGGTGGCGCAGGACACCGATTACCTGCTTTTGGACGAACCGCTCAACAATCTCGACATCGCTGCTTCTCGTTCTCTCATGACCCTGCTGCGCCGTCTCTGTGAAGATTTCGGTCGAACGGTCGTCGTCGTGCTGCACGACATTAATTATGCCAGTCGCTATGCCGACTGGAAGATATTGTCGACGCCTTCCTGTCCGCTCGGTTCGAGGGCGGGCGCCATGCAGCTCGTGTGGAGATGATCCAGGCACTGGAGAAGTAAAGCGATCGATCAGCGCCGGACGTTCAAGGCAACAATGTCCTCATTGTGGTCGTCTAAGCGGTGAAAATGGTGCGCGACGACACAGATGGCAGGCTCAATGAACCTTCACCGCAATGAAGGTTGACCCGACGAGCGGAAATGCATTGGTTGGTCGCGGCTCACATGAGTCTGGCTTTTTCACGGTGAGCATCGGCCCCATACCCTGGTGCTACCCAGATGCGGGTCAATGAAATCAACGTTCTGCGTGCGAATGTCCTGTTTTCGGCCCAGCTAGGTTTCAAACGAGAACACTCGTAAAACGTCCAAGAGATTCTTGGTGCTATCCCCAATAAATTCTGCCCCGTCCAATTCAGCAATGACCACGCGAACGCCTATATCATTTAAGCTTTCAATAAGTGAAATGATATCGCTGATCGTTCGACCAAGGGCGCTAAGCGTCCTAACGTGAATTGCGTCCCCGCTTTCAAGTTTTTTCTTCAAGTCGACGAACAGATGACACGGATGTCGGCAAAGTTCGGACCTGTCGATCACCACAGGCTTTACGGATTTTCCCTCAATCACCTCAATTTCAGTAATGAAATCAGACAGCTCGTCGATTGTCGCTCGGTCTAAAATAGCAAAGATAGTCACTCAATGGTCGATCTTCTTTAGGTCACTTTCTTAATATGCGGACTTCAATAGGGAGGCAAGGGTTGCAAGGGCCAAGTTTATCTTATTACTCATCTGAAACTAAAATAACTTGATCTTCAGAAGGCATCAGGCTGCCGAAAGTAGGATCACCCCTGCAATCAGCACACCGCAGCCAGCCAATCGCCAACGGCCAACCGCTTCGCGCAGGATTAGCATCCCCATAATCGCCCCTACCATCATCGACATCTCCCGCATGGGCGCGACGAGGCTGAGTGGCGCGCCTGTCGTCAGCGCGGTCAGCACGAGGATATAGGAGAGCGGCGATAGCAGCCCCACGCCGAGCGCGGCCCACCAGTGTCCCCGCATAGCGGAGACCGCGCGGCGCGGGTTTGCAGCGAACAACGGCAGCAGGAGAAAGAACCGAAGCATATTCGTAAACCAATCTAGCATGACAGGCGCGATGCCGAGCGCTTTGACTGCATAGGCGTCAACGACCGTGTAGGCCGCGATCAAGCCCCCGGTTGCGGTGCCCCATCGTATTCCCGCCTGCCCGCCGGGTTTGGCAAACGAAGAGAGCTTGCCCTATGTGGCAATCATCAGGATGCCGGCTACGACCAGCAAGAGTCCAACCAGCCCGGTGCTCGTAGGCGTTTCCCCAAGGATCACGATCACTCCCACCGTCGAGAGCATCGGCCCAGTCCCCCGTGCCGCGGGATAGACCACCGAAAGGTCCGCGACCTGATAGCCGCGTTGCAGGAACAGGCTGTAGGCCAGGTGGATCACTCCGCTGAGCAGGATGAAGCTGATGCCCGATCCGGTCCAGCTGATGCCCTCCTTGATCAGCACATACAGCACCCACGGTGCATAGGCGACGCAGGCGAACACATTATAGGCAAAGACGAAGACGGGCCCGACCGACGCCGCTCGCTTGGCGAGCAGGTTCCAACTGGCATGAATGAAGGATGCAAGAACGACAAGAATCAGCGAGGCAAGCGTCATTGAGACCCCCTAGTGCGCCTATTTGGCACGGTTGATCTCGACGTCTCCTCCCCTGGGCTTTTATCCCTTGGGTGCTGGCCCGGGGAACTCCCCCGGTCTTTGCAACGCTCGGTCCTGCGGCGGCTATTGATAGCAGCCCGGAACCCTAGTCACCACTCAGTCGATGTGACTATCATAAGCGTCCTTGGTCGCCGGCATCAATATCTGACCGCTGACGACGAAATGCGGAGACGCCTCTGTGCGATGGATTCCACTTGCATGAGAACGGATTAAGGGTTTGGAGATCGCATACCTCTAAATCTGGTGGCAGTCGAATGTCTGATGAGCGAACGTGCCGAGGATGCACTCAGTCGATGTCGTAGGCTTGGTTGCTGCAGAGCCCGGGGTCCACTTTGAGCCTCATTTCTCGCGTCAGAGGCTGACTCTCGAGGTTTCCGTCACCCAAGGCGGCAGATCACCGTCAAAATACGGTAGGCCTTCGCGGCCCGGTAGGTTTGATGAGCGTATGTCCGACTTGACAATTCAGCATCCGATGGCGGCTGAATCCGTCTCTCAGCAAACATGAGCGCTAACAGTCTTCACCTGCAGACACGCTTGCCGAACATCAAGATAGACCCTGTCTAGATCCGCAGGATTGGCTTGAGGCGTGGGACCAAAGGCAGACGCATCCAATTTCTGAAAGACCGGGTGAGGATCCGAATTTGGTCTCGCTTGCTGAAGGAGACGCCGCGCAAGCGACCGAAACCGATATACGTCACCGGCCTTGGCATACCGGCGCAAACGCAAAAGGTCTTGTCGCCTTCGAAGTTGTAACAATACCCGTGTAGCGATCACCCTGTCCGCCGTGCGGTCGCGCAGTGCTATCGTCAGGGTCAGCAGCATCGTCGCGACGAAGATCGCAAGATGTGCGGCGCCGAAGCCAAGGTCCGCGCGCCAGCCGGAGACCGCGTTGTCGGCGAAGCTGCCATAGCCGATCTGCGCGGCTGGAATGGTCGCGCTCCTTGGCGTTCGCGTATGGGTGTCGAAATAGGGGATCGTCACCGCAGGGATGACGCCCGGCTGGCCGGTTATCGGGCGCAGGCTCCAGGTCCAGACGAGCGTCGTGACCGGCCCCTGCGCGGTCACTTGAAAATCCCGCTCCTCGGGCGGGGTGAAGGCGATGAGCCAAGGCTGGCGCAGGGTGGGCTGAAGGGGCATCATTTCGGGCGTGGCACCAAGCGCACGCAGGACCAAGCGCCGGGTCACGCTTTGACCGTCCTCCAGCGTGGCGGGGTCCACGCTCCAGTCGTCGGACAATTCCAGCGCGCGGACCGGCAGCCATGCATCGCCTGCGCCTTGCGGCTTCGCCTCGATCCTTAACCGCACCGGCGGCGAGCGGACGATCACGATCTCGCGGCGACCCTCGCCGTCCAAAACCTGAAGCTCATGCGCAATCGGCAGGATTTCCAGCGTCCCTTCCCGTTTGGCGTAGAACGCGATGCGCCGCTCGAAGACGCGCGCCGCGCGGCCGTCGATGCGCTGGTCGCTCCACGCGTCCTGACCAAGGCGCGTCCAGTCGAAATCGGTCATCGCGCGCAGCTTCAGGTCCTCGTTGGTGATGGTTTCGCGATAGATCCCGCGGAGCGTCGCTAGGATCATCTCGCCTTCCAGCGGCGCCACATCGCGGGGATCAAGGATGAGTTCGAGGCTCAGCGTATCGCGTTCCTGCGCGGCGATCGGACCGGCGAGCAGCAGCATCAGCAGCAGCATCCTCACCATCGACCCGGCTCCTCAGAATGCGCCTCGCCGGTCTCGCGACGGCGGTCCATTTCCGCCGCGAGGCGACCCTTGAGATATTCTCCGGGTGCGTCGGATAGGGAGTCAAGCCACCCTTCATCGGCTGCCGTCGTCCGTTCGCCCGCGACCGAGCGCTTGACGTTTGCCTCCTTCGGGTTGCGTTGGACGGCCTGGATCGGCTGCGCGGGATCGTCGGGGTCGAAAGCGCCGACAGCGACCCCAGCCTCGGACAGGATCGTTTCGATCCGTCCGTGTCCCATGGCCTCGCCGATCACCGGCTCGACCAGCGTCGCGACGATCTCGCGGTTGTGGCGGGCGTCGGCATCGTAGCGATTGGCGAACAGGACGGCATCGAAATAGGCGACCGACAGGGCATAGTCCCCCGTCACCGCAAGTGTCAGTCCGCGATCGTAGGTGGCACTGCGACCGATGTCCGCGAAGACAGCATCGGCGTCTTCATAACGGCCAGCATCGTAGAGCGCCGCGCCGCGAGCGCCGGGTTCTTTGATCAGCGGCAGCGCAAGATCCGGAAACCCCGCGCGCCAGATCAGCTTGGCCCATGCCTCTGGCCCAGCGGCGACGGCGCAGGCCAGCGCGGCGGCAGAGATCACAAGCGAACGGTGCCTCATGCCTTGTGCTTCCGCCTGAAAACCAAGGCTAGCGGCAGAAGGGCAAGGAAGATGACCCATCTGCCGTAGTCCGCATACCGCAGGCTTCGCAGAGCCGGATCAAAGGCAGCTCCATCCTGGCGACGAGCAAGAAAGGTCTCCAGCGGCGCCGGATTCGTCGCCTCGACGGTCACGCCGCCGCCGGCATCGGAAAGCGTGACCAGACCCTCCCGATCTGCTGGGGGCAGACCGTAGGGCGGCCGGTCCGGGGCGACGAAAACGGCCGAGACACGCCACCCGTCTGCTGCCATCCGACGGGCCCGATCCAGGGCATCGGGGCCGATGCCGCCCCCGTCCGAGATAAGGACGACGTCGGGCTGCGCGGCCGTCGCGTCTGCCAGGGTCTGCCGCGCCAGATCCAGCGCGCGGTCGGGACGGCTCCCGCCGACGGGCATCGTGGTCGCATCCACCACGGCCACGACAGTCTGCAGTGCGGAAGGATCCTCGGTCGGAACGCTGACGAGAAAGCTTTCGGCGGCATAGACGCCAAGTGCCAGGGGCCGCGTGCCGTGGGTGTCGATCAGCCGGGACACGGCGGCCTGCGCGTCGTCAAGGGCACCGCCCTCGGTGACCGAAGGGGAAAGATCCAGCAAGATCATTACCGCATCAAGGTTTCGCAGCACCGGCGCGTCGGGATCGCGCGTCGCGGGTCCGGCAAGACCAAGGCACGTGAGCGCGGCCGCAAGCGCCAGCAGCCACGGGTCCCGGCTACCGCGCGCCTCGGTCACTTTTCCGAGCTTGCGCAACGCTGCCAGAAGCTCAGCATCAATGATCCGGCGCCACCGGGCGAGCCCGCCAGTGGTGGCAGCGACCAGCCAGCCGGCAAGCAGCGCCAAGGGCACCCCGATCAGCCAGAACGGGCGCAGCAGCACGATGTCGGACAGCTCGATCATGCGACCTCGCGCCTGTGAAGAAGCAGCGAGCATGCGAGAAACAGTAGCGAAGCCGCCGACAGCCACGGCCAGAATTCCTGCCAGGCCCGAATGGGCGGCGCGTCGGCCAGACTCGGCTCCAATCGGTCGATCGCTTCGGTTACCGCCTGCAGATCATCCGTATTGCGCACGCGGAAGGTCTGGCCGTCTGCCGCGTCGGCGATGCGTCGCAGAGTCTCGCTGTCGACAGCGTCGCGGGCCGAAGGGTCGGTTTCCAAGTCGGCGGGGCCAAGTGCGATGGTGTAGATTCTGATCGCAAGTCTGCTTGCGGCGGCCGCCGCGGCGACGGGGTCCACCGCGCCGGTGGTGTCCTGACCGTCTGATAGAAGCACGATCACCCGGCTTTTGGCGTCCCGATCGCGCAAGCGCCTGATTGCCAGACCAAGACCGTCTGCGATGGCGGTTGCCTTTCCGGACACACCTACCTGCGCCGTCTTGATGACCTGAGCGACAGCGGCCGTGTCATGGGTCAGCGCCGCGGCGACATAAGCACGGTCGCCGAAGACAACCAGCCCGACGCGATCGCCGGTCCGACCCCGCACAAAGCGCGCGCCAACATCCTGGACCGCAGCGAGGCGAGAGACCTGTCTATCGTCGAGGTCGAAATCCTCACGCTCCATCCAGCCCGACAGGTCCAGCACCAGCACGATGTCACGGCCCGATGCCGGAACCACGGTCAGCACCCGCTCCACACGCGGACCGGCCAGTGCCACGACGAGCAATGCCCATGCAAGAAACAGAGTGACCGCGCGCGCATCGCGTCGGGTGTGCACCGCGTCCGCCGGCCGAAACGCGGCCGCGATCGCCGGGGGCAGCGCCACAGCACCGCCATCGGCCGAACCCGCGGGCAACCAGTGCCACAGCAGGATGGGAAAGGGCAACAGCAGGACCGCCCAGGGCGCCGCGAAGCTCACGGGCGTTTCCTGCGCCGGGCGGCTGAAAGAACCGCGGCCTCCAACGCGATGGGATCGACCGTCTCGCGGGGGTCGTAAAGTGCCCGCTTCAGCCCCTCGACCTGTTCGCCACCCTGATCGCGCAGCAGGATCGCGAGGCCGGTAACCCTGACCTGAGGATCGGGATCGGCAAGGGCGTGGATCGCACGTCGTGCCTCGTCGACCGGCCTTTCGCGGCGGAGTGTAACCAGTCGCAAGACAGCCGAGATCATCAGCCCAGCGACAAGCCCAAGGGCGACGATCGTCAGGGCGTCGCGGACCCCGACCCGTGCAAAGCCTTCGGGAATGCGAATGCCAGCAAGTTGGCTAACAAGATCCTCGGGGCTCATGCCGCGTCATCTTCCATGGACGTCTCGGCGCGAATCAGCCGGTAGGGTATGCCCTGGCCATCCAGCAGATCCGCTGAACGCGACGACGCGAAGCGGCCCCGGGCGACACGACGACCGATCCGCGCGAGCACACTTCCTTGCGGAGGATCGGTCTCGACTGCATCCTGCACCAGCAGCACCTCGAGCGTGCAGAACCGCATCAGTGCCAACGCTGTTGCGCGGAAGCCGGTGTCGAGATCGTCCAGCCCGGTCGCCAGCACAACGGCGCTTCCGGCCGCTACCCGCTCTATCACAGCGTCGAGAAGCGCAGACAGGCTTTCCTGTCCGGCTTCGGCACCGCCAAGCGCCGTGGCGTGACACTCGGCCAACGTGGCGGCGACGCGCAGCATCGCCGCTTCGCGCGGCTGCGGCGACACCGTAACGATGGTGCGGTCGCCGACCACGACGACGCCCACCCGGCCACCCGCTCGGACCGCACGCCAGCCTTCCAGCGCCAGCGCCTCTGCCCCGGCCACCGAGCGGAACCGACCGCGCGTGCCCCACAGCGTTGAACGACGGAAATCCGCCACCAGCATCAGGGTGCGCTCAACATCTTCGTGGCGGCTACGCACCTGCGGCCGGCCGCTGCGCGCCGTCGCGGCCGGGTCGATCCGGCGAAGATCGTCGCCCTGCTGCCATGGACGAAGGTCAAAAAGATCGCCCCCCTCGCCGCGGCGCGGGCCTGACAGGCCGCCCGCCGGTCCGCGCGCGCGACCGGGTGTGGCGCGTGCCGCGGCCAGATTGCCCAGGGCCACCAGCCGATCCAGCGAGAGGACCGCCCCGGATGCCCGCGGCAGGCTCACAGCGCCTCGACGCCCGACAGGATGTCGGCAAGGATCGCACGGGATGTGTCGCCCGCGGCCTGGGCACGCCATGTCGGCGCCATGCGATGGCACAGAACATCGGGCGCCAGCGCCGCCACATCCTCGGGCACGGCGTAATCGCGGCCGCGCAGCCAGGCGCGCGCCCGAGCGCTGGAGGCCAGGGCAAGGGTGCCGCGCGGGCTGACCGCATGTCGGACCCGGTCGGTCACGTCAACGCCATCCGCGGCGCGGCGCGTCGCCATCACCAGTCCAACGATATAGTGCTTGAGCGCAGGGGCGAGATGCACCGTCAGCACCTGCGCCTTCATCGCGGCCAGCGCATCTTTGTCCAGCACTGGCGCCTCACGTCCGGCGCGGGTGCGCAGTTCGGTCTCGACCAGGTCCAGGATCGCCATCTCGTCGTCCTCGCCGGGCAGATCCAGGATGACATGCATCAGGAACCGGTCGAGCTGGGCCTCGGGCAGTGGAAAGGTGCCTTCCTGTTCGAGGGGGTTTTGCGTTGCAACGACCATGAACGGATCAGGCAGCGGCCGCGTCTGGCTTCCGGTGGTCACCTGCCCTTCGCCCATAGCCTCCAACAACGCCGACTGGACCTTGGGCGGTGCGCGGTTGATCTCATCCACAAGGACGAGATTGTGAAAGATCGGGCCGGGCAAGAAATCCATCCGCCCGCTTTCGGGCCGAAACACCTGCGTGCCTGTCACGTCCGACGGCATCAAGTCCGGCGTGCATTGGATGCGCGCGAAGCTGCTTTCGATCCCATCGGACAGCCGCCGGACCGACCGCGTCTTGGCAAGGCCGGGTGCGCCTTCGATCAGCACGTGCCCGCCGGTCAGCAGCGCAATCAATAATCGCTCGACCAGAACACCGTGTCCCACCAGTCCGGCCGCCATCCGGTCCGCCAGCGCGGTCGCGGGGGCCGTTCCGTGGGTCCCTCCCGCTCTCACATCCTCCATCGCCGCCTCCCTGATGGCCAACGTCACAAAAGCATGGGTGGCAGCGGTGTTGAAGACTATCGGGTAAGGTCGGGCAAATTGCCCGAGACATCGGGGCGGGTTTGCCCGATCCTGAAAGGAAGAGGTCAGGAGGAAGCGGACATGAGCCTGCGGTTGCGACTGGTGATGATCCTGTGGTTGTTCACGGCGCTTGTAGGGAGCATGACCCTGGTTCTGGCGGTTGCCGACGCCTATCGGACCGCGCGAAGCGACACGCAGAAGACGCTGATACGCGCCAGTTACGTGCTTGAGCGGAACTATCAAATGGAGCCGCGCGCGCGCGACCCGCTTTACGCCAAGATGACCTCGATCAAGCTACTCGGGGTGATGGCGCCAGGAAGCTGCATCCGCTTCCAGCAGGGGTCGATCACTGAACGGCGATTATGCGCAGGCTGGCAGGTCTTCGGCCAGATCGCGCCCGACTGGTTTCGCACAGGCATCGAACGTCTGATCGAGCCGCCGCAGGCCGTCGCCCGATCGGGATCGGCCTCGCAAAGCAGGACATTCAGCATCGAGGCGTCCTTCGATCCTGTCGCCGCGGCGACGCTGGCCTGGCAGCGCACGCGCCTTGCCCTGTGGCAGACGCTGGCAATGGCGACCGGCGTTCTGCTCCTGGGAACGGCCGCGATCATCTGGCGCCTTGGCCCGGTGGGCGGCATCGTGTCGGAACTCGACCGCCTTTCTCGAGGCGATCTCGCTGCCCGCGTCGAGCCGGGCGGCGCGCGGGAATTCCGCCGGATCGCGCAGGCCGTCAATCACCTTGCGGAACGGCTGCGCGCCAGTGCGGAACAAAGCCGCTTGCTGACTCGAAAGCTGATCGAGGTCGAAGATGTTGAACGTCGCCACCTGGCGCGCGACCTGCACGACGAATTCGGACAGATGTTGACGGCGACAGCGGCGCTGTCTGCGTCGATAGCCTGCGCAGCGCCACGCGATCGCCCGGACATCCTGCAGGACGCCCGCGCCATCGCCAGTAACATCCAGCGCATGATGGAATGCCTGCGCGGCGCCTTTGCGCGGTTACGGCCACCTGATCTGGATGCGGTCGGACTTGCCGCGAGCCTGCGCACGATGCTGGCGGGATGGGGCGCGCAGCGCAGTGCTCGGGTGTCGCTTGACTGCGATATCGACGAGGCCAAGATCAACGACGCCGCAGCGCTGGACCTTTACCGCATCGTGCAGGAATGCGTGACCAATGCGATGCGGCACGGCGCGCCGGATCGGGTCCGCGTTCGCCTTCGCCAGAACGCAGACTGGATCGCACTGCGGGTCGAGGATGACGGCGGTGGAGCGCTGCTGCTGCCGCGCTCGGGACACGGTATCCTTGGCATAACCGAGCGCGCCAGCGCGATGGGTGGAACGCTGCGGGTTCGCCAGACCGAAACCGGTATCCGGATCGATGTCTCGCTACCCACGCGCGACGGCCGCGGCACCGCATGATCGAACGGCGTATCATGATCGTCGATGATCATCCTGTGGTCCGCGAAGGCTACCGCCGGCTGATCGATCTGCAGCCCGGCCTTCGCATCGTGGCCGAAGCAGACGACGCCCGAAGCGCCTATGCGCGTTACCGCGACACCGCGCCGGATGTCGTCGTCATGGACGTGACGATTCCTGGCGCGAGCGGAATAGAAGCGATTCGTCACATTCGCCAATATGATCGCCACGCGCGTATCGTCGTCTTCACCATGCATCACGGCTCGGCCTATGCGCTGAAGTCGTTCGAGGCGGGCGCAGCTGGCTATGTAACCAAAAGCAGCGAACCGCAGTATCTGATCAGGGCGATCCTGGGGGCGCTGTCGGCCGCACGGTGATTTCGCCCGACGTGATCGAGGCCATTGCCCGAGATCGGGTCGCCGGAGCGAGCCACAAGCTGAGCGAGCTTAGCACGCGGCAGACCGAAATTCTGCGGTTGTTCGCCAGTGGCTGGTCGGCCGAGAGGATCAGCGACGCGCTTTCGATCAGCACGAAGACCGTTCGCAACAACCATTACCAGATCAAAAGCAAGCTAGGCCTGGAAACTGATGCGCAGATGGTCTGGTTCGCTTTAGATGCGGGGCTGGTGCAGGCAAGGGTCGGCGGAAAGGAACCCCCCTGATATCCGCAGGGGCGTTATCGGTCGAACCACCCTTGCGCCCATATACTGAGGATCCATACAGCGTGGCTGCGGAACTCCCGCCTGAGGTGCGCGTCACCCTTTCCCGTGCGGTGTCAGAATACACGAAAGATCTCGGCGACGCCGAGCGCTGAGAAGTGTTTCATGAGGGCGATGCGAATGGGAGCTTCGGCAGTCCGACGGTCGGAGTTTCGTGCAGCGATACGCCCGTAAAACCTCGAGACATCGCATCTTTACTTCGACCCATCTTGCAAGTGGTAGTCGCGTTAATTTTTCCAAAAAGTCCTGCCCGATTAACGCGTCGCGCACTGGGCTTCGTTCCGAACCCAGGCTACCAGACCGTTGTCCCGCCAAGGTCGGCCGTTCTTCCGGATCCCTGCCATGGGGACGGCGTTTCGCTCGATGATGGTTGTTTGACAGCGCCGGCTAACGGCACTTTCGAGGCAAAGTGAGGAGCGCGACACTATGGACCTGACCATTTCCTCGAACGTGAGTCAGGAGGCGGTTTGTCGGGTTCAGTTGGGCCAACTTAGCACGGAACATCAAAAGAATGTAACATCGCAGTCAACCGGTTGCGCTAGCGCTGGTCGCGAATCGGCTTCCGAGCTATTGCTCAGAGATGATCACACTTCTTACGGTCGCATTCATTTCAGCCGGGACCCCGGTTCAGGACGGCGCGACCCTGGGTGTGGCGCCCGATCTGATCAGACTTTGGGGGATCCATGCACCGGAAGTATTTGAAGAAGGCGGGATCGAAAGTCGCGACTATCTCAGCACATTGATAGAAGGCAAACGTCTGACCTGCGACGTCATCCAGTCTGACGACGGTGATCGCCGCGTGATGCGCTGCACCCTTCCGAACGCTGCGGACATCGCCTGCATTATGGTCGCAGCCGGCCACGCCGATGACGCGCCGCTGATAAGCCACGGTGCATACGAGAACTGCCGGCGCAAGAAAACCTCGCCCACATCGATCTTCTCAGGATATCAGAACCTGAGCGCGAACATGGGTCGCGATCAGCGAGGCGAGTGATGAGCATGGAGCGACTTGAGACGGCCAAGGTTTGAATTTTCGAAGCGATGCCGCACAGAGCGCGGCTCCCGCGCAGAAGCCCTCGCCACGGGCCAGCATGCTGCGGGTCAAACACCCTCCCCTTCACCGTCCGCAATCACCGTTGCCGGATCAAGGTAGGAACGGATCACCTTAACCCTACCTATCCGTTTGCTTCAGGGTATCCGCAACCAAGGCATTGGCATGTCCGTGCCCGAGGCCATACTCGTCCTTCAGCCACGTGACGATCTCCATGTGCTTCAGATCCGCCCGGGACCGGATCAGATCCTTCCATTCCGCAATGGGCCGACCATACTTGGCTTCGATGGCCGGAAAATAAGAGGCCGGGCCCTTGACGCCGCTCGCCATGTCGTCTGCCTCCGATCGCTAATGCGATACGACGACGGTCGATCACAACCGAGGTTGTGTCAAGATCGACAGCGGACGGAAGCGTCAGCGCTATCGCATCGCCTCCACGACAACGATAGCCGGCCGCCAAGGAAGGCAGTTAAGGAGATCACGGCGCCGGCGGTTGTCGTTCCTGGCGGTCTTGAAAAGCAAGGGCGACGTCGAGCCGAGCCTAAGAGCCCAGGTGGCTCGCTGGTCACCAGCGATCTACCGGGACCGTCGACCATAGAGGTAGGCAGAAACCACCTCGATCAACCGCCGAAGGACCTTAAGCTCCTCTATGCCGGGGGTCGCCAACACCAACAGCGCCGGGTCATGATCGAAGTCGAAATAGGCCGCCTTCAGGTCGTCAACCGACATGTCCCCTGACGTGTGCGCTCTGACGGCGCGTGCCAGAGCGAGGAGCTTGCCTGCTTCGATTCCGACATGCGAACGATAGGCCTCCAGCGCCTGCTCACGATCGACCGCCAACAGTGCAACACGCAACTCATTCAATGACACCGTCAAGGGGGGCCTTCCGAAACCGACCAGCAGCGGAGAGTCGCTGCGCGTCGTGCGCGATGCTAACCGGTCAATCTAAGCGTGTATATGCCTGAACTTCGGGCTCTCTCGGAAATACGCAAATGTCGGCGAGAGCGTCGAGGCAGTGATCGCCGAGCGCGATTGCAAGATTTGGCCTAGATCGCCAGATCCTCGAGCTGCTTTCCCTGCTTCAGGTTTTCCTGCACCCAGCGAGGCTTCCTGCCGCGACCGGTCCAGGTCATTGTCGGATCAGCGGGATTGGCGTATTTCGGAGCGACAGGACCGCCGCGAACGGCTCCCCCACCCGTCAGATCGCCAAGCCTGTATCCGTGCTCACGCGCGACATCTTCGATGGCCTTCAGCGCCTCGCGCCGTTTGCGTCCTTCATAGGAGTTGATTGCGCGATCAAGCTGATCTCGCAGAGTGCGCATCTCCTCGAGGCTGAGCTTTCCAAAATCAATATCCATAAATGAAATTCCTTCACGATCGGATGAGAGTTGAGCGTCCAGTTATGTGAGTTCACCAAATCCTTCAACACCGGACCGTCAGATAGACAGGTGGCAGGCATGTTTCCGCGCCATTCGCGCGCGCCGCCTGCTGGATTGATTGATAAATGTCCGTTTTCTAAAAAATGTTCGCCGTGATAATCTCGATCATTCGATTGGGCAGCTCTTCCTTCGTGAGACGTCCTGTCATCATTGCCAGAATGACCACTGCGGCCGAAAGCGCATCGCCAGGGTCGCAACCCCACACCACCGGGCTGCAAACGTCAAACACATCGGCTTCCTGTTGCACTCGGCGTGGGCCAGATCAAAGGTGATTTCAGACAAGGATTGCTTCATGCCTCGTTTTGCGGAGAACAGCGTCATGGCTGACACACAACCCTTCGAATAACGTCACAGGGATGGCAGCATCTGGGTCGTCGGAAAGACCCTGGATGGCCAACCCTCCGGCTATTGGGAGTGGTTCCGCAAGGACGGATCGAAACTCCGGTCGGGCCATTTCCGAGCGGGTGAGCAAATCGGCGAATGGACCACCTATGATCGTGCCGGAGAGGTCTACAAAGTCACGACGATCAAGACGAACCCGTGATGTGGATGTGCCGACCGGCAGGCCGCAAATCCAGTGACGCCGTGGTGAAGTTCCTACGCAGCTCGCGATGCTCATTTTCATTGACAGGACGGCAAGGTCAGCGGACCGGAGCGATGCGCTTCCCCACAGGCTCCTGGTCAAGAGTCGCGCAATCAGGTTGTCTGAAGCCTTGCCCGCTTCAATCGTCCTGGGCCAGCCGCAACGCGATCTTCCTCGCATAATCGCTCAGACGTGCGGGCGAATCCTCTGGCAAGTCGGCGCGAACGTCTCGCGCCAGACAGCAGACCATCCCGAAGACACTTCCGTCGACCAGTGTCAGGGGAACACTTACATGGCTTCGGATGGGGATCATCTGGGTCACCGGCAGATCGATCGCGATCTGGTGGGTGGCCGTATCGACGATCAGCGGAGGCAAGCTGCCATCAAGAACATATTTGCAGTAGGTTTCCTTCAGATCGAGTGAATTACTGGTCTGGATCACGCTCTCGAACCCGGGCGACCTGACGGCCCGAAAAACCAGATAATTGTCGACGATCTCTGAAAGATAGGCGATATCCATCCCGAGTTCCTGCCGGGCGCCCTCGAGGAAGCCATCAATGTCGGCCCTGGTCTCGGCGTCGGCCAGAATGGCCTTGAGCCTGGATGGAAGAGTATGTGGCATTCTGATCGCTCCTGGTTGGTGCGACGAGATAGCCGCTAAATATGGGGTGGCAAAATTCCATCGCTCGACCGAAGCGGTTCAGCCTGAAGCCGGCACATTGGATGGAGATCAACCCTGGGTAGATCATGAGGCCCGGTCGATCAACTCAACAAATTGTTGGTGCGTGTGCCCGCATTATGCGGCGGCGCACCTTTCTCGAAGAGTCGGAGCGTGAGAATCTCGCCGGCTGCTAGGGCTTCACGTCATGGGCAAGAGCAGCGCACCCTCGCCTGCTCGTAAGCGCAAGCGTAAGCGGCGAGACGTCTTGCGGATGTTGCAACAGCGCTTCGAGGCGAACCACTCCGCGTTGCGGCAGTGCCGACCTTCCGTTCACACACCGGCCCTCAGCTGGTATGCGTGCCTGCAGCCAGTCACCGCTCTCCCTCTGGGCGGTCTTGGCTCAAGCTGGCGAGGTGCGGAAGCGCCTTGTCAGCCCATTCGCTTTCTGCCGTCAGAAAGTCAGCAGGAGCTGGTCATTCTGATGGTGAAACGTCTGACGCGACGCATTGGCAGACCGCCGGTCGACACGGAGGCCGTCACCGTTCGACTGCCGCGCTCCACACTGGAATGGCTCGACCGCGAGCGAGCGAAACATGAGCCGGTGCCATCGCGTCCCGAGATGATCCGGCGTCTGATTGATGAACGAAGGACATAGACTACATTGGCTGAAAAACACGACGGCGAGCTTGAGCAGATTATCAGCTTACTGGTTGGGATCTGTCTGAAGGTGATCGGAACCGAGAGACTGATTGAGGAACTTCGCTTGCAACGGGGGAAAGCGGGTGACGATACGCCCGTGCACGACATCATGATCAAGGCGATTGAAGAAGATTTCGCGCGAAAAAATTTTGGTCGCGGTGAGAACATCCTTCTGTTCCCACGGTGAGCCACAGACTGAGGTTTCGAATTTCGTTACCGACAGGCTATGAGGCACAGCGTGCTCGAGATGGAGCATGACCTGGGCGTGGAGTTCCCATCGCGTCCTCTCCCACTTGCGTCGTGCCTATAAGACTTCAAAGCAATCGGTCTCTCAGTGGCGAGCGGCAGACGCTTCGATCTCTGACGAGAGCTGTCGGCACTTGCCGCGCGCCCACTCGTGCGCATCGGCGCCGAACAGCAAACGTCGAGCAGGGTTCTCGGCTGAAGCCTCGGCCACGATCAGGGAGGCGAGCGTGGCGGGGTTGTTTTCCTGCATACCATTCGCCTCGGCAATGAACTGGCGGAATTCCGCAACGGCCTCGTCGTAATCCTCGATACGCAGATTGCCCTGCCGTGCTGTGGACGGGTCGAGAAAGTTCGTCCGCATCATGCCCGGCTCTACAATGAGCGATCTGATCCCCAAGGGTGCGATCTCTGCAGCGAGGCCCTCCATCCAACCCTCCAGCGCAAACTTGGATGCGGAGTAGACCGACCCGCCCGGATTGGCGACGAGACCGTTCACCGATGAGATGGTGACGATGAGACCTGATCTCTGACGCCGCATCGAGGGCAAGACAGTTCGTGCGACATTCATCGCACCGAAGAGGTTGATTTCAAATTGGCGGCGCACGTCAGCGTCCGAGATCGTCTCGAACCAACCGAGCTGCGCCCGGCCAGCGTTGTTGACCAAGACGTCAATTCTTCCGAACGCTTTGATAGCGACTTCATGAGCATCCTGTGCCGCCTGTAAGTCCGTCACGTCCAGTGGCAGCACCAGCAGCCTGCCATCTTGCGCAGAGAGATCGCGCTCCAGTGTCTCGATACTCCTGCCCGTGGCCACCACCGTGTCACCAGCAGCCAATGCTTCGCCCGCGATCAGACGACCCAGACCCTTGCCGGCTCCGGTTATGAACCATACTTTTCTCATCATCCTCAGCTCCGAGCTATTGTTTGATGATGTATTAGCTCATCTACGGAGGCATCTAGTAGCGTGTGGAGGATTGTTGCGCCCAGTAGTATGATTAATAGATGGACCCCCGTCGGTTTTCCGATCTCGTCGTCTTTCATCGTGTCGCAGCCGCGCGAAGCTTTACCGCCGCCGCGCAGAGCCTGGGTGTGACGCAGTCCGCGGTGAGCCAAACCGTGAAGCGGCTCGAAACCGAGTTGGGTCTCAGGCTTTTGTCGCGTTCGACACGCAGCCTTGCGCCGACGGCTGCAGGTGAAAGGCTGCTGGATACGCTCTCACCCGTCATTGCCGAGGTCGACGCCGAGATCGAAGATTTGGAAAAGCTTCGCGAGCAACCAGGAGGGCGACTGCGGGTGACCTGCGGCAAGCACGCCGCTGACACGCTGGTTTGGCCTGCCTTCTCGCGGCTGCTTTCATGCCATCCCGAAATTGAGGGAGAACTGTGCGTGGAGAACCGGCACGTGGACATCGTGGCCGAACGCTTCGACATCGGGATCCGGCTTCGGGAGGACCTCGAAATGGACATGGTCGCGGTGCCTGTGGGACCGGATATGAGGGCCATCGTCGTGGTGGCCCCCGACTATCTGGAAGGCCACCCGGCGCCTCGCATTCCACGTGATCTCTCGTCGCACCGGCTCATCTGCTACCGGAACGCCGGCGGTGTGTTGTCGCCCTGGACGTTCGAGAAAGACGACCAGGTGGAAACGGTGAAGATCTCTCCGGCGGTGATCGTCAACGACGCAGCCGCGCTTGTCGAGGCGGCGTGCGCGGGGATGGGTTTCGCCTACATGCTTGAAGACCTGGCCGCTCCAGCCTTGAAGAGCGGCCGCCTTGTCGAAGTCCTCGCCGACTGGAATCCTCCTTTTGCGGGATATCACGCATTCTATTCGAGCCGGCGCCAGCCGACCCGTGCCTTTACCCTGTTTCTGGATTATCTGCGCCGCGAGGGAAAACGAGCTTCAGCTGATTGCTTGGGCTCTGCGCGTTGAGCCTAACATGATGTGTCGAAAGGGGTGCAGCGGTGGCGCCACCGCCTTCTTCGACACGTTGATGCGCAGTAGGTCCGGCTGGCTTGGATTCGCTCACGTGATGGGGCCTGGCTTAGTCCACAATCTTTGTCGAATTCGGGTGGCCGGCCACCCTATCCTGCCCGGCGTCGCTGCAAGACTTCTGTTTGCAAAAATCTATACGCTATCCGGAGCGATCATAAGGCCAATGGACCTTTCGCAATCGCCCCCTAAGTGCGCTCAAGTGCCGCCAGATGGTGCTGTCCGGGAAGAGCGCGTTCTGGCCGTGATGGGCAGTCTGGCATCACCCCGAGCGCCCGGGGCCGTTCAGAACGTCTCGTGCAGCTCCCGGACCGCAAGGTCGGCAGCTTGCGATCGAGGATCGAGGGTAGACCGGGCGGCCACCACTTAAAACGGCAACCAACTAACTCACTACGTCACACGACAACAAAACAACTGCCGCCCGGTGACGCCTATCTGAACCTCTCGAGACCGAATGTCACCCTGTCCTTTGGGATAGTGACTGTTCGGTCAATCATACACCTTTAGGTTAATACTTTCAGCGAGTTATCCCGGCCTGCCGCCGCTCAGCGAGCGCTATTTCCTGCAGAAAATCGTGCCTGAAGGTCGATCTCGAGGTAGCGCGGGATAGTCGGTGTAACCTTCAGCGCCGCCACCAGCGTAGAACAGATCCTTGCGGGCATCGTTCAAAGCCGCGCCGGTCTTCAGCCGATATGGCAGATCCGGATTGGCCAGCGCCATCACCCCGAGCGCCTCGATATCGGCGAGGCCGGCATCGATGTCGTTGCCAATCTGGTCGCGTGGACGGCCAGGTCGGTTCAAGATTAGAACCCCATCGAAATTTCGGCGGATATCGCCAAGCAGTGCCTCGTTTCCGATCGAAAGAATATGCAGATAGGCAAGGCCGATCCCATTCAGTTCCGAGGCCAGATAGCGATAGAGATCGTCGTTCTGATCCCCTTCGGCGATGCCGCCTGTCGGAACGCCGGGAGAGAGACGAATCGCGGTTCTGTCTGCCCCGATGGCATCCGCCACCGCTCGCGTAACGTCGAGTGCGAACCGCGCCCGGTTCTCCATCGCTCCGCCATATCTGTCCGTCCGCTGGTTGGCGTCAGGCGCCAGGAACTGATGAACGAGATAGCCGTTGGCGCCGTGGATCTCGACGCCGTCGGCCCCCGCGTCCATGGCGCATTTCGCGGCGTGGACGAAATCTTTGACAGTCTGGGCGACCTCATCGGTTGTCAGGGCGCGCGGCGTTGGAACTGTCTGCATCCCGGCCGCCGTGAACATCTCTTCGCCTGCTGGGATTGCCGAGGGGGCGACGGGCTGGCGATGACGCGGCGTATTGTCGGGATGCGAGCGTCGACCGACATGCATGAGCTGGATGAAGAGGTGACCGCCGGCATCATTGACGGCAGTTGCGACCTTGCGCCATTTCTCCACATGATCGTCGGTGTAGATCCCCGGTGTCGCCATGTAGCCTTGACCGTCATCGGAGGGCTGCGTGCCTTCCGTGATGAGAAGGCCCATCGACGCACGTTGTGCGTAATAGAGCGCGGCGAGATCGCTCGGCGTGCCGTCCGCCCTCGCGCGACTGCGGGTCATCGGCGCCATGGCAAGGCGGTGCGGAAGCGTGAACCCGCCGAGCTTGATCGGTGTCCAAAGAGCCTTCATGGGCTTAGTCCTTTCTTCATTCCTCAGTTGTTGAGCATGACGGCATCAAAGCCGTCCCTGGGCGACAAGCGCGCGGGTGCGCTGCAGGGTGGACAGGAGCGCGGCGCGATAACCCTGTTCGCTGTCGAACTGCGCCTGCTCGGCACGCTCCTCAGGACCGTCAGGCGCCAGGTCGCGCAGCCCGAGATAGCAATAAAATCGCAGCTGAAGCGCTTGCTCGGCATCCTCGACGATTTCATTGATTATGGCGCCCTCGCGCGGGCCGGTGGCCTGGAAGAAGGTGACCTTGCGCAGCGCTTCAAGCGTGATGATCTCGCGCAGCTCTTTCCCGCCAATGGTGGCGTCCCTGACGAAGTGGGTGGGGCTCTCCTCGGTCACGTCGCAACGCGTGCAAAGACCAGCGGGCAGGAACTCACGGGCGTCGCGCGCCTTCAGCACGAGCCCGGCCCAGACCTGTTCGCGGGTCAATGTGACTTCGCCCTGAGGGTTTACCGGCACGGTGGCGGTCGAATAGATCATTGGCTTTATCCTTTTGTTGGACCTGTCGGCCCGGGTTGCGAAAGGCAGCAATTTCGGCGTTCAGCGGCCTTATCTCGGTCGCGCACACTGCCTGGACAAACGTCTGCATCGTGCTGAAGAGCTGTTCTCCGATCGTGTGTTTCATCTTCCCGGCTGAACCATCGACGGGACTGGCCATGGAGATCTCCGCTGCCGAACCGCGGCTTCGTTGCTGCGGTAAGACGGAATGTATCGATCCATCAGGATGCGAATAGTCATCGAGTATGGACACACCGTTCCACTGTTGAGACACTGACGCGCGCTCAACCTGACCGGATACGGAACGATGGATCTACTCGCCCTTGCCGATTTCACCCTCGTGGCACGCCATGAAGGCTTCGGTCGCGCAGCTCGTGAAAGCGGACGGCCCAAGGCGACCTTGTCACGCCGGGTCTCGGAGCTCGAAACAGCCTTATCGACGCGGTTGTTCGAACGCGGCGGCCGGTCGCTCAAACTAACCGAGGAAGGGCGCGTCCTCTATGCGCGCACAAGCCGGCTGCTTCTGGAAATGGAAGAGGCGACCGCCGCCGTCGCTTCGGGAGGCGAGAAGCCGCGTGGCCGGCTGCGCGTCAGCGCGCCACTGCTCTTTTGCCAGATCGCGATGGGAAAGATCGCCGCAGAGTTCGCGCAGGAATATCCGGAGGTGCGCCTCGAGGTGACGAGCGAAGACCGACCGGTAGACATGATCGAGGAGGGCTTCGACGTCGTCATTCGGGTCAACCCAGGTCCGGACGAAAGCCTCGTCGGGCGCGCGTTCTTGCGTGATCGGCTGGTCATCGTTGCGTCATCGGAACATTCGCGACCCGAAGAGAATGATTTGGTCCCCGCCGTCGTGCGAACCGAGGCGGAGCTGTCCGACTGGTCGATGAGGTCCTCCGAAGGGTTAAAAAGCTTCAGAATCGATCCAGTTCTGTCCCTATCCTCGCTGGTCATGGTCCGAGATGCGGTCCGCGCCGGCATCGGCGCGGGCCGCTTGCCGCTCTCGCTCGTCAGCCATGACCTCCTGGCCGGAAACCTGATCCTCTGGGGAGACGCGGACGCTCCCGACATTGCGCTCTGGGTGCTATATCCATCCCGTCGCTTGTTGAGTTCGCGGGTGTCCGCTTTTCTGAATAAGTTGAAGAGGTCCTTCCCGAGCGGCGCGCCTGAAGAGCTCGCGGCGTTTCTCTTGAGGTAAGCTGCCTGCATCCCATCAGGAAATATGCGCCCCCTGCCCTGATCGAGCAAGAGATGTCGTGGTCCCAGAATAATCCGACCTTCCATCGTGGCTTAGATCGTCATCCCGGTATCGCTAGCTTTCCTGCGCTGCTCTCGCTGCATAATCACAGCGGGCACGGTCTATGCGTTCTCGATTTGCCTCGGCCCAGAGCCACACGCCGCAGAAGGCTTCACTCAGGCTCAGTCCGAGCTCGGTCAGACGATACTCCACCTTGGGTGGGACGACCGGATAGACCGTTCGCGTGACAAATCCATCCCGCTCCATCGCCCGCAGCGTCTGCGTCAGCATCTTCTGGCTGATTCCCTCGCAGGCCCGAGCCAGTTCTCCAAACCTGCAGCATTTACGTTCCGTGAGGATCTCGATCAGCAGCATCGTCCATTTGTCAGCGACCCGTCCGATGATCTCCCGCACGAGACGGTCGACCGAGGGATCGGTCTGCGGGAGATCGCGGAGCTGCTGTCGCAGCGAATCGCCCATGCCTCACTCTCCGTGTGGTAAGTATGAATATTCCGGGTGCCTATTTTCGAATGGTTAGCCGACGGAGCATGGTTGCACCAGCTATTGGAAATGAACGCCCAGCATGGCGTTTCACGATCGAACCATCCTGATCACGGGTGGCAATTCCGGCATCGGCCTTGCGCTTGCCGCCGCGCTGCACGCAATGGGCAACCGCATCCTCATCACCGGTCGCAAGCAGCACAGCCTGCAGGCGGCGCTGGACGATCACCCGGCGATGACGGGCTACGCCCTCGATGTCACCGACGGTGACGCGCTCAACGCTTTCGCCGCCCGCGTGATTGCCGACCATCCCGACCTCGACACGGTGATACTGAGTGCCGGCCTCATGGAGGCGGAAGACTACACGGCCGAGCCAGTGCAGCTCGACGTGGCCGAGCGCACCATTGCCACCAACCTGATGGCACGATCCGTCTCGCGGCGGCTCTGCTGCCGCACCTGCGAGGTAGACCGCAAGCCGCGGTCGTCACCGTATCATCGGGGCTCGCCTTCGTGCCCAAGGCCGCCAATCCTGTCTATCCCGCAACGAAGGCCGCGATCCATTCCTGGACGCAAGGCTTGCGCCACCAGGTGCGAGACACGCCAGTCAGCGTCCGCGAGATCGCGCCGCCGCTCGTCGCAACGGAACTGACGCCCGGCCAATCGCAGGTTGCGGCGGCCATGCCCTTGCAGAAGTCTATCGGCGAGGTTCAGGGCATCCTGTCGCAATTGATCGTTCCCGATGAGATCCTGGTAAGCCGTGTCGGTTTCCAAAGGCGAGCCGAAGCGGAGGGGCGCTAAGAAGCCGCCTTTGCCGCGATCAACGGGTGAGGCATCGAGCGCGCGTCGACCGAGAATCAAAGAGCGGCCTCGCGGCTGCGCCCGGATTGCGCTGTTCGTGGAGTTCTCGTCAGACCATTCGGCATTTCCGAGCCATCTGGCCACCGGAGGCCTTTCCTCTACTGCCGCACGGTGCGATCCGATCCGGTGCGATCCGGTCCGTGCATCACCGCCGGTCTGCCTTTTCGACCAACGGTTCCGCCGGCAGTGCGCCGGTCAATCTGCCGTGGCGTTCGGCCAGCACGGCCTGAAGGTTCGACAGCAAGATGATGCCTCCTCCCAGAAACACCCACAGGTCGATCGCCTCGCCGTAGGCATAGTAGCCGACGACGGCCGCCATCGGCACACGAAGGAAGTCGATCGGAATGACCACCGATGCTTCCAGCCGCTTCAGCGCCTGCGCCTGGCAAAAATGCGCACTGAGCGCGCCGATGCCGGCAAGCATCATCCACGGCATGTCGCCTGCCTGGACCGGCCGCCAATCGGTCATTGCAGCGATCAGCCCAAGGGGAAGCTGGATCAGGATCATCCACACCACGATCGCGCCTGGAGAGCACTGCCGTGTCAGACGCTTGACCATGATCAGCGACAACCCGTATCCAGCGGCCGCGATCAGCACCAACCCTGCGGCCGGATCGATCATGCCGACACCTGGCCTGACGATGACGAGAACCCCAATAAATCCGCCCACCGTCGCCAGAAGGCGTGCCCGGCTGATCCGTTCGCCGAGCAGGATCCAAGCAAACAGCGTCACCCACATCGGCATGGTAAATTCCAGCGCGAAGACCGACGCGAGGGGCAGCAGCACCACCCCAACCGTCCAGAAATATTGAGCGGTAAAATGCACGATGTTGCGCAACAGGTGCAGCGGCACCCTGCGCATCGCCGGGATTTCCGGGAACACGGACCGGCCTACCGCCAGTATGACGAACAGCCCGACCAACGCCCGGAAGAACAGCACCTGCCGGATCGACAGCGTCGCGGCGAGTTCACGCGAACCGACCGACATCGCGATGAACGAGGCCATGCTGAGGCCCATCCACATCAGCCCCTGATTGAAGGACGATCCGGAAAGCGACAGAAAAACGGGCAGTTTCGGGTTCAACGGTCAGGTCCTGGGGGTCAGCGATGGTTTGCGCATTTGCGCCGGATCGATGTCGAAGGTAAAGCGCCCTGCGGCTGACCCGCGCACAGCAATCCTCAACGCGACAGCATCTTCGAGGCAGACGGCGCACGCGGTCGAGACCGGCACAACACGTCAGACCTCTCCGAGACGGAGCCTTCGTGGCGAGGCAGCCGCCACTCAGCGCGCTTCAAACGATCGAGATCGGCGCATGGTCGGGCAAAGATGGCGATGATCGAACCCCGTGACCGCGAATGCAATTCGCAATCCATATGGGGCTGCGCTCGGCGCTTTGGTAACTCGACCTCGCGCGCGGTGGTGGCCATATGCTCAGGGGCCAGCGGTCTCGCGACGTGACCGGGGAATGATCCCACACCAAAGCCAGCGTTTCCCGCCTGAGACGTGACTCCATTGGTTCCGTAAATTGACACGGCCGGCATTTCGGTTACCATTTTTCCAATGGTGACACGTCCTATCCTGTTTCGGTTCAGACTTCTGAACCGCCCGCATTCCCGGGCATCCGGCGTCTAGCACGCTCGGATCGCTCGGGATTGTCCATCGACGCAAGTTTCGGGCTGCAATTCAGGATCTCCAATGCCTCATGAAGAACGTTCGCGCGAAGTCGCGCGCATCGACCGACGATCGACGTTTCGTCGCTCGAGACATCGGTTTCACCTCACTGTCGCTGATCGCCTCCGCATCGAGCTTCTGCTGAAGAGCGGGTTCGGCGGTGCGGCGCGGAGGAACGTGTTACTGACGGGTCTGCTGCGACACAAACTTCGGATATCGTCTGGCGCACCAGAGCCGGCACCCGATGATTTGATCGTCTCGGGCTCTGTGGTGACATATTCGATCAACCACAAAGAAGAGCGCACCGACAAGCTTGTCTTCGACATCCATCCGAGAGCGGACGAAGTTGCAGTCTCCTCGCTGCTTGGAGCGACCCTCATCGGGATGCGCATGCTTCAACGAAGCCCCCTTCTTTGCAGAGATGGCCAAATCGTCTCGCTATTTGTCCTTGACGTGAGACCGCCCACTTCGTCAGCAAGGCGTTTTAAAGTGATCCCTAACCGCTCTTAGGCTACAAAAACGTGACGATCGTGATTTCCGACTAGCACCCGGACATGATGCAAACCAGCCTCTTATCAGGGGTTGCCTGCGCGTCCCGCCCAGAGAGGTCGCACGGATGGCTTGGAGTCCCATGCTAACAATCAGACTTGCTACACCCTCAGACGACGACGTTCTCGTCTCGCACTATGTGGCACTGTGGCGCAGCTACGGCACGGCGGATCATGAGTTTGAGCCGGATGCGCGCGAACGGACATCGCACTTCCTCCGTGAGGGTCGGGCGCGTCACCATTTGAAGGCTTTCATTGCGACATTCGACGGAAAAATAGTCGGCTCCGTATGCTGTGAAGAGCCGCGTTCGCCGTATCCGATCGTGCTTCGCAAACCGGTTAGCCGCGTTGGATATGTCGGCTCGATGTTTGTGGAGGACGACGCGCGCGGGCGAGGGATCGGGAAAAGACTTCTTGAGCGAGCAATTGGTCACCTGCGCGAGATCGGCTGCACACAGGTGGTTTTGCACAGTTCAACGGCTGGGCGGCCTCTCTACGAAGGGTTCGGGTTTGGGCGAACCGGAGAGATGAGCCTTTCCCTCAAGCCCGGATCCTGACCATTTAAGGCATAGCCAACGAGTTCTGACGTCGTCTCGGTAGGCGATTGCGCAACCAGAGACACTATGGTCAGGCGATGGGCCCACCGTCTTCGTCCATCGCTTCCGGCATGAGGTTCAAGAGGTCGGGCACGACGATTGTCCGCGCCGTCGGCGTTTCGATCAGGCCATCCTTCCTCAGCGCCGTGAACTGCCTGCTCGTGGTCTCGATCGTCAGGCCGAGGTAATCGGCGATCATTTCGCGCGACAGAGGCAGTTCCAGACGGACCGGACCGGATCGATGCGCCGCACCCGTCTCCGTCGCTTCGCGGCGAACCAGACTGAGCAGGAAATGGATCACCCTTTCCCGCGCGGTAAGCCGCCCGAGCAGCACCTGCCAGTCCCGCGCCACGTCCAGCTCATCCAGCGTCATCGTCAGCAGACGACGCGCGACATTGGGTGACGACCTGATGATCGCTTCGAACGCGCGGCGCTGAAAGCGGCACAAGGTCACGTCGGTCGCCGCCTCGATGTCGAAGGACAGCGTGGCACGGCCCGGACGGCCGATGAAATCGGACGGCAGCAACAGCCCGACCATCTGCCGGCGGCCATCGGCCAGCGTCTTCGAGACCGTCGCGCATCCCGAAACGACAGAGGACAGATGGTCCAGCGACTCTCCAGCTTCCGCGATACGGCCGCCCTTCGGGACGGTCACATAGCTCTTGATGCCTTCCAGCACGGCAAGCTCGGTGTCATCGCATTCGGCACAGACCGCGCGGTGGCGGATCGGACATTCGATGCAGGACGTTCTGGCAAGCCGCAGGTTCATCCCGAATGTGTATTTCGCGCCTTGATCTGCATCAAGGCGGCAAGGCTGCGGGAGGGCAAAGCTTCACTGATGAGCCATGATCCCCTGTCAAAAGCGCTTCGAGACGCGCGCGTGCCGCGTTATACGAGCTACCCGCCCGCCAATCGTTTCACCTCGTCCATAGGACCGGAGGACGCTGAGCGCTGGATCTCGGACATCCCGGGCGGTTCCTCCGTCTCGCTTTACGTCCACGTGCCGTTCTGCCGCCGTTTATGCTAGTTTTGCGCCTGTCGCACGCAGGGAACAAGCACCGACGCGCCGCTGGACCGGTATCTGCAACACCTTCGCAAAGAGATCGCACGTGTCGGGCGCATCCTCGCCCCCGGTGTGTCCGTCGGACGCCTGCATCTGGGCGGCGGCACGCCGACGATCCTGTCGGCCGATCGGATCGACCGGCTCGCCGGATGGCTGGAGCAGAGCTTCACACTCGCGCCCGGTCACGAGGTGTCGGTCGAAATCGACCCGTGCGATTGCGACACGGCCCGCCTCGACGCGTTGGTGCGCATGGGTCTGTCGCGCGTTTCGGTCGGTGTCCAGGACTTCGACCCGCTCGTTCAGAAAGCCATCGGGCGGCTTCAAAGCCTTGAGGTGACCCACTCTCTGGTGGGAAACGCGAGGATGCGGGGTATTTCGAGCATCAATGTCGATCTGGTTTACGGCCTGCCGTTTCAGACCGAGGATACGATGCGCCGGACGCTGGACCACATTGTCGCGATGCGCCCTGAAAGACTCGCGCTCTTCGGCTACGCCCATGTCCCGTGGATGGCGCAGCGTCAGCGTCTCATCAGCGAAAATGACCTTCCAGACCCCGAAGCGCGACTGCACCTGGCGGCTGTGGCCCGCAACGTCCTTGTCGCGGAAGGCTACGAAGAGGTCGGCATCGATCATTTCGCGCTGCCCGAGGATGAGCTTGCCATCGCCGCGAGCCAGGGCACCCTGCGACGGAATTTTCAAGGCTACACGACGGATGACGCGCGAGCGTTGATCGGGCTCGGACCATCTGCGATCTCGTCGTTTGCTCAGGGAACCGCACAAAACGTCGCTGCAACGGGAGAGTGGCAGCGACGAACCGCCGCGGGACAGCTCGCCACCGCTCGGGGCCATAGGTCCTCACCGCTGGACAAGGTGGCCGCCAGCGTCATCGAGCGTCTGATGTGTGATGGCCGGATCGATCTGAAGAGCGTCGCAATCCGACACGATATCGACATCGAATACCTCAAGCGGCGTGCGCGGACCGCGATCGATGAGCTTCCAGGGATCGGGAGCCTCGACGAAAATATGCTGCGGTCTGGCAGTCGAGAAACCGTTCGGATCCTCGCGGCCTATTTCGATCCAGGTTTCGCGCACCATGAAGGAGCCTATAGTCAGGCGAGCTAGCTGCCCTGATTGGGCGCTTCACGACGGTGATATTGGATGCTGAAAGCTCGTCACTGGAAGCTTCAAGATGGCTGACAACTCAAGGTTCCTCCTAATCGCCCTCCCCCTGTAATCAACACCTACGATATTTATGCTCTCTGAGCGCTATGCCTCTGAGCCTTGCGCTAGACGTTTGCCTCGGAAGCTCAGTGCGGCGCCAGAGCATCCTCAAGCACCTCGAAGGGAACGCTCACGATTGCACCGAGCGTATTCACGACAAAGGCGCCTGCTTCACGCAGTTGGCTGAGTTCACCATGGTCACCGTCGTTCTGCCGAGGCCGGAATATCGGGCGTGACGCAGTCCGTCCGTTGTCGGCAACTCCGAGATATCCACAATCGCGATATTATACTTCGCCGAATTGTCTCTCACGCGCCTGTCCGTCACGTCCAGAGCCCCCAACCTCGCGTCCCCACTGAGGCGTCCTGAAAGCATCAGCGCACGGTCATCTGGCGCGACAAGAATTTTTACCGGACGGCGCATCGGACCGATTACCGCCATCTGCGCCGCAAAAACATCGGTGTCGATGTCAGGCCCCGCCAAGGTTACGGACAGCTGGTCAAGCACATCTCCGCGGCCGGTCAGCCGGAGCTGTCGCATGGCCTCTACCGTCAAGAAAGCACCCATTGAGTGCGCCAAGATGTCCACCTCGTTCAGGCGCCTGTCCTCAACGAGATCGATCAGCAGTTGGACCAAAGCATCGCGCGAGACCAAGACCGCGTCACGGTCATGCAAATAGCCCTGCAAGCGTGCCTCGGATGGCCAGGCAAAGAGCACAGGATACCCGTCAATCACATCGTCTGCGGAGAGCTGCGCCGTGCGCATCACGGCCTCCGGGAAATTGAGGTTGAATCCATGGACGAAGACGCTGACCTTGCGAGGCACTGGCCTGTCTGCAATTTGGTCGAGCAGAGCCCGCCGCGATGTGATGATCGCCTGTCTTTCGACAGCGAGACCCGACACCGTTTCCGAGCCGCCCATGTCACCAGGCTCCCGATCGGATGATGAGACAATCTCAAACAGAGCGTGGTTCGGCTCAAAGCTCCGATTTGTCGTGAAGATATTGCTGGTCGGAGTCTGCCTTGCGCGTGTGGTAACAGCCACCATGTCGAACCGCTCAGCTTCCTCCGGCCCGGCGGAAACCGGCGGGTTCATGAGCGAGAGTTCTGCACGGGGCGCGCAGGCGGCCAATCCCATTGAGATCGTTAGAAGCGCGGTGCCAAACACCTGAATCGAGATGCGGGTTGCTATGGATGGCGCGGGCATGGCGCGTAATTATACCACGCAACGCCATCAGCAAGATCAAGCCCAGGCGATCCGCCACACGCAGTGTCACAGCGATCCGTCCCAACTGCTGCACAGCATACTGTTCGAGTCGCAGGAATGCACCGTTTGGCCGGGGGCGCACACCAATGCTAGGCATTTGTCGTGCTGATCGACGAGGAAAAATGACCAAGCTTCTTGGCACACACGCGATCTCTCGCTCGGTGTCTCAAGAGGCACCGTCGTATGCAGTGCTGAACCAAGATTAACCGCTTGCCCCCAGGGTGTAACGGGAATCACCGGAAGCTATCAAAGTCAGCGTGATGGACCCACTCGCACGGCGGAGCAGCCGTTACGGACAGTCCGAGGTTTGTAAAGCGACCTTGACGCTTTTGGTAGCCATACCGTATGTAAAGCAAACTGGCCTCTCATGACAGCTTTTTGGTTTGCCGGAATGATGGTGGGGATTTTGCGTCACCGATGAATAATCTCATTCAGGAACTGCGGCAGCGGCGAGCATGGTCGCAGCAAGATCTTGCGCTTCGGCTTGGCGTATCAAGGCAAACCGTAAACGCTCTGGAGCGCGGGCGTTATGATCCAAGCTTGCCTTTGGCTTTCAGCATCTCACGTCTGTTCGCCCTCTCGATCGAGGACATCTTCCTGCCCGACCCCTGAACGCGAACAATCCGCTTTGGGCATTAGTCTCAATCGAGTTCACCGAGTGAAGGGACAGGTGCGGGGTAACCTCTGATTTACATCCTCGGCCCTTAGCCGAAATTTCCGGACGCTGCTATCGGGGGCAGCGCGATCTCTCCAGGTAGCGTGAGCGGGACGAGGACAGCATCAGGACCTGATGGAGGTCTCCAAAACGGACGCAATGGACCCTCCTTCCATAGCTTAACGTTTCACTCACGATCCTGCGCAGGTCATGAACTTCGCCGGCGAGGGTCGAGCAGTTCGGCATGAGGTTGGCAGAGATCGGGCGCCGGGCGCCATTGATTGCCTGCACCTTCCCGTGAGGTTAGACAGGACCCGACAATGATCGGAAGGGACAGACGCGATGAAAACGATTTACGGGGCGGGACTTTCAGGGCTTGCGCTCGCAACATTTATCGCTGCCTGCGCACCGCAGGGCACTGGCCGAGAGCAGGCACGCAACGATTTCAACACTCTTTGCGTGGATTGTCACGGAGAGCGCGGCAGGGGCGACGGTCCCGCAGCTGTGGGGATGGTCCCACCCCCCGTCGATTTGACTCGCGTTGCAGCGAACAATGGTGGTGAGTTTCCACGCTTACGCGTGATGAGCCACATCTATGGCTTCACGCCGGGTCGCAGCGAAACTCCTATGCCGCAATTTGGCGATGTGCTGGACGGCCGGACGGTCCTCTACGACGCCGGCGACGGCATCCCTACGCCCACGCCCGCACGTCTGGTCGCGCTGATGGAATATGTCGAGGCCATGCAACGTTAGGTCGGCGCAACGGTGGGTCGGCGCCGCTCCTTCCGGTCGATTGTTCCTGCTGAATGCTGAGTTGAGACAGGCGCGTTCAACCGACTCCTAGGATCACAGGATGAATTCATTCTTATGCGACCCCGGCAACGGGAGCGGTCTTGTGCCTATGCGCTGCGGGCATGGCGCGCGGTGGGTTCTGCCGGCCTGATCGATCAAACATTGAACTCCTTTCGTGCTCTTGCGATGATGCCAACTGAGGACCGAACATATGCAGACAGATAGGGCCAAACTCGGACTTCAGTGCAATCAAGTACGCGGATTCCGGTTTAGCTCAAGGCTTTTGGAGATACGCCTTTGCAAACCGTCGAACAAAGCTGTCTCGTCAGCCGACTTTCGCGCTTCGTAGACCTTGATCGCGGAGAATGTGAGTTCATAGCGCAGATGGAGCGGGATGAGCGAAGCTATGCGAAAGGACGCGCCATCGCCGCCTTGGGCGGTAGGACAGACAGCATCAGCGTTCTCAAGACCGGTTGGGCCGTGGTTCGGTCCGAAGATCAGACCGGAAGCGGCCAGATTCTACGGGTCTACATTCCAGGCGAGGTCATCGGCCTGGCGGAACTCGGTGCAAGAGAAGCGCACCATCGCATCGTCATGCAAACTGACGGTGTGGTCTGCCCTTTCCCTCGAGACCGTTTGTCGACACTGCTAACGGACTTCCCCCGACTGGCGGCTTTGCTGATCTCGATCGGAAGTCTGGACCAGATAGCGCTGAGGCATCACGCGACTGCCTTGGGCAGCATGAAGGCGTCCGCGCGCTTCAAATTCTTTCTGCTCCAGTTGCGCGCCCGCCTTGAGGTAGCGAATGTGGGACTGGGCAATCGGATACAAGTCCCCTTCAGTCAGGCCGAACTGGGCCAGATCCTGGGATTGACCCCCGTCTACATCAACAAGTTGCTGAACAATTTTCGGAAGAACGGCGAGCTTGAAGTGGAGCGCCCTTACTTCAGGTTGCTGGCACGCGAGGAATGGGAGCAAGAACTCGGCTTTCGCGATCCGTATCTGTCGATGGATACCACGTGGTTTCCACAGCCTGGTGCGTCTGGTGGCTAAACCCTATCGCCTCGACCGTCTTGAAAGGAAGTGCCTTTGGGGGCTTTGGGTGGAGAACCCGGAAAGCTCATGCCAGAAGATCGCCTGTTTCCTAAACCAGTTTAGACTCTGCGCTGCGCAAGGCGCCTGACACGGAGCTACGCTCGACCCATCGAGACAAATCAGGGAGACGAGACCGTGCAACTTGGAAAACATGCCAACATCTTGGCCATCACGACGGCACTGACAGCATGCGTGCCGTTTGCTGCGATGGCACAAGGCATCCGGATCAACGAAGGCGGTTTGGAAGGCAAGACGCAGGAATGCGTGACCCTTGCCGAGGCCGTCGAAGCACGCGAGGAACCGTTCGACGCACCGTCGCGAGAGCGCATCATCACAGCGATCAACAGTGACGATCAGGCGGAATGCGCCGCGATCGTAGATCAGCTTCAAACCGGGTCGACCGAGACAGCTTCGCAGGAGAGCAGCGAGACGCTCACCGAGGAGGTCGACCTTTCCGAACAGGTCGAGATCGAGGGTGACGCGCGCGTCACCGTTCCCGAGCCTGACGTCGATGTTGAAGTGCCCGCGCCGAATGTTCGCGTGACAGAACAGCAACCGCAGATCGATGTCACGCAGGAGCCGGCGCAGATAGAGCTGCGGCAGGCGCGGCCGCAGATTGAGGTCGAAATTCCCGAAATCGTCGTCCGCGTCGATATTCCGGCGCCGGAGATCTACATCCTGCAACCCAACCCTGACGTTCGCATCAGCCAAGCCGATCCTCAGGTTGAGGTATCGCAGGGCGAGCCGGTTGTTTCTGTTCGCCAAGGCGAGCCACAGCTTAACGTCGACATTGATCTGGACGAGGATTCGGATCAATCCGCGACGGCTCAGACAGACGAGAACTCGTCAGAAGCCCCCGTCAGTAGCGATCAACAATCCGTCGAAGGCGATGTTGAGACAGCGGGTGCCGAGCCTCAGGTCGAGATTGTCGAGGCCGAGGGTCAGCCTCAGATGAGTTATGAATCCGGCGATCCTTCGCTGTCGTTCGAAAGGGCGGAGCCACGCATTGCGGTCATGATGGCCGAGCAGCCGACGATTGAAGTTGGCACCTCTGGCGAGCCCGTCATCACCGTAGAGACGCCCGAAGAGCGCGAGCAGCGCCGTCAGGCGCAGGCTGAACAGCAGCAAGATGACAATAACGCCGAAGAACAACCCGCCTCTGCCGAAGGCCAGACTGATGCAGCTCAGCCGCAGTCACCCCAAGGAGAGACAATGACTGTCGGCGACCTCTTGGATATGGACGTCGTCACATCGGGCGGAGAGGAGCTCGGGGCGCCAGATGCCGTCGTCGAGATCAATGGACAGCCTCACCTGGTGGTCGCAGACGGTGGCTTCTTGGGGATCGGCGAAAAGCAGGTGCCGGTTCCGATCGCTCGCGTCAGCGTCAGGGAGGATCGCCTCGTCCTGTCTGACCTAACCGAGGAGGAAATCGAAGCCGCGAATGACTTCGATTACGACAGCAACCTCGAACTGGCCGACGATCAGACTGTGAATATCGGTCAATAGCTCCACAGTGCGCAATTCTGCAGGGTCGGCCGGAATGGTCGGCCCTGCTTTCTGTCCCGCCTGCAGTGATCGTTCCGGTGTTTCGGCAGCGAAGAATTTGAGGAAAGACTCGTGTTCGGCTTACCCCTGCTCATGGATGTTGTCGTCCGCGGCATTGTTCTCGGCGCAGTTTCACTCACGACCATCATCGTGCTTGTGCGAATTGTCGGGCTGCGCACATTCTCGAAGATGACGGCTTTTGACTTCGTCATCACTTTGGCCACTGGGTCGCTTCTCGCGACCTCGGCGGTGTCGACAAGCTGGCCAGATTTCCTTCAGGCATTGGTCGCGATCTCGGCTTTGATCGGTCTTCAGGTGGGGCTCGCACTCTACCGCAAATCGATTGGCGGGATCCGAAGTCCTCTGGAAAATGAACCGGTCATCCTCGTGCGTGACGGTGTGTTCCAAGACCATGCCATGGCGCGGACAAGGGTTTCCCGCGACGACGTTATGGCAAAGCTGAGAGGCGCGAACGTTCTCGCGATGCAAGACGTTCGGGCAGTGGTGCTCGAGACGACGGGTGACATCAGCGTGCTCTCCGGTGATAGGCTCGAGGCAGAGATATTGCGCGGCGTGAACACTGCCGACGTTGAAACCTGAAAACTGCGGCTCAGACAATCGTCGTGTGTGGCGCCATCGTGACAACCTTGCAGCCCTGTTCGATGAATACCGTGTGGTCGCCGCGCTCTCTGGCCACGCGTATCCCGGCGGACCTTAAACCAGATCAATGCGCGAAGCGTCATTCGATATGATAATGATCAAGAGACAATCGGCGCTTTTCACGTTCAGACACGGAACTCGATCATGCGTGACGCTGTTGTTTTCGAGAGACAGACGATCAGCGCTAAGTTGGTGAATGTTAATCGAAATACGAAGCGGAAGGTTTCGGTGCCGCCGCGCCCGTCAGGGCTGCAGACGCGGTCATCCTCTCAGATACGACTTATTTGGCAAAGTTTGGGAGGCAGGGCCAATGCGAGCCTGCTCGTCAGCCGACGCAACATGGAAGGTTCCAACATGACGACGTTAAACGACCTTTTTCTTGAAGAGCTGCAGGATCCCTGGTCCGCGAATGACCAGATGTCCGAGGTAGCATCCTCGATGGCTGACGAGGCATCGGACGACAGGCTTGCTCAACGGCTGAATACGGCCAAAGACGGCATCGACAAGCATGTCGAACTTTTGAAATCGCTGATCACCGACACTGGCGGCGAAGAGAAAAAAGAACACTGCAAGGGGATGGAGGGCCTCGCGAAGGAAGCTCGTAAACACGCGATCGACGCAGACCTTGACGATGCAGCACTGGATGTCGCGATTATCGCCCAATATCAGCGTATGTGCCATTACGGCATCGCTGGCTTCGGCACGACGAAGGCGTTCGCCGAGGCTCTTGGCGAGGACGAGGCTGCACGGAAACTCGATCGCGCCCCCGACAAGATCTACGGCTCGGACGACTTCATGATGGAGCTGGCCGAACGTTCCCGCAACGTCGACGCCAAGGCCTGACGGATCACCGGCAGGTCCGCTGCCTGCCGGCACCCTCCCTTTGCCGACGACGTGAATTCCCGGCGCCGCTGACAGGCGCTTTCGATTTCAGGCTTTCAAGGAACACACTCATGGAAGACGACAAGAAGCAGTCTGCGACCCAGCAGACGACCTCATCGCAAACGGGCGACAAGACCGCCGTCGAGGACATCAAGGATCAGGCGCGCGACGTCGCCAGCCAGGTCTCGGACCAGGCCGTGTGTTACGCGGATCAAGCAAAGGCAAGCGCCGCGGACGAAGTGCAGGGTGTCGCGTCAGCGCTACGAACTGCCGCGAACGAATTGCGCGACGGCTCGCCGCAAGCCAGAACCTTCAGCCAGATCGCTGATACCCTTGCCGACGCGTCAGATTCTTTGCGTGACAAGGATCTGGGCCAGATGATGACCGCGGCCAATGACTTCGCCAAGCGCAATCCGCTGATCTTCTTGGGCTCGGCCCTCCTGGTCGGCTTTGCCGCGACCCGGTTCGCAAAGGCGTCGTCGAGCGGAAACAGTCCAGTCACGTCGCAGATCGGGTCCCCCTATCGCGGTCCGGTTGGCGGTAGTGTGGATTTACGTGACAGCGGCCAGAAACCGTCGGGCGACCTAACGACGCTAACCGGGCTGGAAGGGAACATCTGATGAGCACGGATCCCAATCGGACGACCGGCGGATTGCTGAGCGACGCGCTGTCGCATGTCAGTTCGCTGGTGCGAAGCGAAGTCGATCTGGCGCGTGCCGAGGTCAGCGAAAACATCAAGGGCGCGGGGGTTGCGATCGGCATGATCGTCGGCGCGGCCATCCTTGCCCTGACGACGCTCAACGTGCTGTCGGCCGCGCTGGTAGCGGCCCTGACGGAGGCAGGCGTCCCCGCTGCATGGTCGGCCATCATCGTCGGCCTGTTCTTCGCGATCATCGCCTACGTCATGGCGCGCAAGGGAATAAGCGATCTGAAACTCACCAGTCTCGCGCCCACCCGCACGGCGAAAAATGTCAAGCGCGACGCGCAGGCCGTGAAGGAGGTCTATGATGACAAATGATGACACGAGAAGCCCCGAAGAAATCGAGCGCGAGATCGAGCGCGAGCGGGCCAGCCTCAGCGACACGCTGGATGACCTGCAAAGCCGCTTTTCGGTCGAGCATCTGGCACGCCAGGTGTCAGATCAGTTCCGCGAACACGGCGGCGATATTGGCCGCTCAGTCTCGGACGCCGTCAAGCGCAATCCGATGGCGCTTGCACTGACGGGCGTCGGGCTGGCTTGGCTGATGCTGTCCGACAAGAACAGCGGGCCGGGCCGCAGCAGCATCCCTGCCCAGCGCAACGCGTCCTATGGCAACACCATCGACGATCATGATCTGGCGGAAACCGGCGCCCCCCGCGTGACCGCCGGGACCGATCGCGGCTTTTCGTATGGCAGCAGTCGATCGCGCAGCCAGACCGGATCCGATGAATGGTTGGGACGTCCGTCCAGCTATGTAACCAAGCGCCGCGATCTGCCGGCTTGGGCGCAGCGCGACGATCGAGGCGGCGGGGCGGTCGGAAAGGCGCGCGATCTCGCCTCGAATGCAGGACATGGCGTCCAGGACGCCGCATCCTCGGCGACCGATGCGGCACGCAATGCCGGATCGACCGTCGCAGGCAAGGCGCAGGACGCCGCGAGCGCTGTCGCGGATGCCGGCCGTTCGGCTGCGGATTCCGCGCGCGACATGGCCGGTTCGGTGTCGGACAGGGCGCGGGATGTGAGCAACCGGCTGTATGAAGGCACTGAGATGCTGGCGGACGATGCCCGCGAACGCGTCATCGCTGCGCGCCAGCGGGCCGTCGAGGCTAGGGAATCCGCAATGCAGTTTGCTCGCCGTGGCGGTGACCGTGCCGTGGACCTGTTCGAGGAACAGCCGCTGATCGGTGGTGCCATCGCGCTCGCCCTCGGGGCGGCCCTCGGAGCAGCCCTACCACGAACCCAGATGGAAGACGACTATCTCGGCGCGCAGAGCGATCAGCTGATTGACGAAGCCGAGCGTATCTTCGAGGACGAAAAGCAGAAGCTGTCCAAGATCGCCGAGGCTGCGACGGATGAGGCCAAATCCATGGCCGCGGACGTCAAGGACAAGGCGGAAAGAGTGGCCAAGACGGCCGTCGATCAGGCCAAGGAGTCTGGATCCAAGATCGCGGACGCCGTGCAGACCGAGGCCGACAAGCAGGACCTCGGAATCGTCAAGAAAAACAGCTGAGCCGTCTCTGGCTCATCTTCACAGCCCGCGCCTGTCGCGCGGGCTGAATTTCATCCGGAAGGAGACTACTCCGTGGCCCGTGGCAGACACGCCGACAAGCCGACACAGATCCCGGCAAAAGGCTGGAAGGACATCGCCCTTCGCGTGAAGGACGAGCTGAGTTCCGATCATGTGGGGCTGATTGCAGCAGGAGTCGCCTTTTATGCGCTTCTCGCGCTGTTCCCTGCAGTCACGGCCCTGATGGCCTTGGCGGGGTTGGTGCTGGAGCCGCCAGAGGTGACCGCGCAGCTTGAAAGCCTGACCGCGATGATGCCGAAGGACGCCGCGCAGATCGTGCTGGACCAGGCAGTCGCCGTCGCCGGGTCCGAACAGGCCGGCCTTGGTGTTGCATTCGTCATCGGTCTGGGACTGGCGCTTTATTCGGCTTCCAAGGGGATGAGCAGCCTGATGGAAGGGCTGAATGTCGCATATGACGAAGACGAGGAACGCGGATTCGTTTCGAAGACAATATGGACGCTGGGGCTGACGCTGTTTCTGATCGTGGGGCTGGTTCTGGGTCTTGTCGCCGCGGTGGCATTGCCTGCGATACTGGATTTCCTGTCCCTGCCCAATTGGCTCACGACGGTCCTCGCGCTTTCGCAATGGGTGATCCTGGCAGTGTTGACGGTGAGCGGGCTTGCTGTGATCTACCGCTATGGTCCGTCGCGCGAGAATGCCGAATGGCGATGGCTATCGCCCGGAGCAATCGCCGCCTGTATCATCTGGCTGATCGCGTCGGTGGCGTTTTCCATCTATGTCGGCAATTTCGGAAGCTACAACGAATCCTTCGGTAGCATGGCCGGGGTCATCATTCTACTTATGTGGCTTTGGATCTCGGCTTACATCATTCTCCTGGGTGCTGAACTGAATGCCGAGATGGAGGCCCAGACCGCCGAGGACACGACCAGCGGAAAGGACCAGCCGATGGGCAAGCGTGGCGCCGAGAAGGCCGACCATTTGGGCGATGCGGGATGATAGTCACAATCATCTACTCGGAGAGCCTGGAATTGGCGTAATTCGCAGGCGTGCGGTGTCCCGAGAAACATGCTGGTGCTGCACGGATCGAGCCAATCGCTCGGCGACTGCTCACATATCCGCCTTCTAGCCCGAGCGGTGACGCGCTCATTCGTTATCTCAAGCTGAAGCTGCGTGGATGCCTCATTTCAGCAGCAGTTGGGTCGCTATCTCGTCCAGCATGTTGCATTCACGCTCGAACGACGGCCTTTAACTAGCCCAGGCCCCTCAGAACTAGAGCGTCCATGTCCGGATAGGGCCGAGAGCGTCCCTCACTATAATTCACGCTCGCCTCTCGAAGCGCGTCCCTGCTCAGGTTTGAAGCGGAAGTCGCTCGCTGCTAGCGTTGGTCAGATCCGTTGGGGTGCCAGTCTGGGCTGAGAGGCGCAAGCTGACCCATCGAACCTGATCCGGGCAATGCGCATCTGCTTAGAGCCGCTATCAACCTGCGCGTGGTGCGAGAAGGATCACTGCGGCACCGATCAGGCACAGGCAGGCACCGGCGATGTCCCATACGTCAGGTCGCTGCCCCTCTGCGCTCCACATCCAGAAAAGCGACGCGGCGATATAGACGCCCCCGGTAGGCGGCATAGGCTCTACCGGCGAAACCCGCCTCGACCTGTGCCAGAAGCCAGCCGAACAGCACAAGGCTCGCAATCCCTGGCAGCAGCCAGAAGATCGACGCGCGCCGCCACCACGCCCAGATCGCAAAGCAGCCGGCAATCTCGGCGAGCGCAGCGAACGGATAGATCAACGCGGTCGGCATCAGGAAACGGGCCGGTGGTGATCGGAAAGGCACTCTTCGTGGTCGCGTAGCACCTCAAGGATGCGGCAGTTGGCAACCCGGTCGGACCTGCACTCGCTGATCATCCGTTGCAATTCCATCCGGAGCGCCTCAAGCCGAGAGATGCGAGCCTCAACCTCGCGGAGCTGTTTCTGAGCGATCGCATCGACCTGCGCACAGCGCCTTTCTGGGCTGTCAGATAGGTCCAGAAGCTCTCGTATCGCCTCCAATGAGAAGCCGAGTTGTCGAGAGTGTCGGATAAAGGCGAGCCGGTCGAGTTCCGGTGTCCCGTAGCGACGCTGGCCGCCTTCGCTCCTCCCAGGCTCGGGCATCAAACCTATCAGTTCGTAATAGCGGATCGTCTGCACCTTGGTGCCGGTCCTCCTTGCCATCGTCCCAATGGACAACATGACCGTCTCCTTTGTTCGTTAGCGTCGCGTCCCCGAGGCCAAAGATACGTAAAACCTCTTCGCGCGGCTTGAACCTACAGTTGCTGTAGGTCCTATATCGAGTTCCGATCGAAGAATCACGACGGAGAAACATCATGGCAGACGGGACCGCAGGACAACGCGAATGGCGCATCATAGGGATGGATTGCGGTTCATGCGCCGCCAAGGTCCGCGGCGCGGTTGAGCGTCTGCCTGGCGTCGAGGATGTCGACGTCGCCCTGATGGCCAGGCGGTTGCGACTGACGCTCGATGAGACACAGACATCGCCCGAGCGCATCGAGAACGCCGTGCGCGGCGTCGGCTTCGGGATCGCGCCTAAGGGCGCACGGCCAGAGAAGCCCAAAGGCGGCTTTGTCCTGCCGGACGGAGCCTTTCCGAATGCGCCGGAGGCCGTAGAAATCGACAGCGAGCCGGAGGAGATCGCTGGGCCCGACGATGATGCACAGACCTTCTGGTTGAAGACTTCCAAGGGTCGCCTTGTGTTCGGAACCGGCGCCCTACTCGCGGCAGCTTGGGCGTCACGGCTTGTCCAACCGGCTGAGATCGCGCATTGGGCGTTCGTCCTGGCGACACTGGTCGGGATCGTGCCCGTGGCGCAGCGCGCCTTTGCCATGACGCGGGCTGGCATGCCCTTCACCATCGAGATGCTGATGACCATCGCCGCTGGTGGAGCGCTGATCATCGGTGAGCCAGAAGAGGCGGCGCTCGTCGTTTTCCTCTTTGCCGTGGGCGAATTGCTTGAAGGAGCCTCTGCGGGCAAGGCGCGCGACAGCATTCGCGCACTCTCGAAGCTCGTGCCGAAGACGGCACGGCTCGAAGTGGGCGGCAAGACACGGGAGATAGCGGCCGAGAGGCTCCAGTTGGGCCAGATCGTGCAGGTCCGTCCGGGCGACCGCGTTCCCTGCGACGGCGAGGTGATCGATGGCACGTCGGGTGTGGATGAGAGCCCGGTGACCGGCGAGAGTGTCCCGAGCCTCAAGGAGCCGGGCGCGGAGGTCTTCGCCGGATCGATCAACACTGAAGCTCTGCTGCGCGTGCGGGTGTTGAGGTCGGCCGAGGACAACACCATCTCCCGCATTGTCCGCCTCGTGGAAGAGGCCGAGAGCGCCCGTGCGCCGACCGAGCGCTTCATCGACCGGTTCAGCCGGGTCTACATGCCCGCTGTGGTCGGGGTCGCTGTTGTTGTCGCTATCGTCCCTCCGCTGGCCTTTGGCCAGGCATGGGGCGAATGGGTCTACCGGGCGCTGGCGCTGCTGCTTATCGGCTGCCCTTGCGCTCTGGTCATCTCGGTGCCGGCGTCGATCACCTCGGCCCTGTCTACGGGAGCGCGCAACGGTCTTCTGATGAAGGGCGGTGCGGTGATCGAGTCGGCGGCCCGCACGAGCCATGTCGCCTTCGACAAGACCGGCACGCTCACACATGGCAGGCCCCGCGTGACAGATGTCTCTGTGTTGAGTGGAACCGACGACGACCTCATGGCGCTTGCCGCCGGGGTCGAGAGCGGGGCAAGCCACCCGCTCGGACAGGCGATCTGCGTTGAAGCCGAAAGGCGGGGCGTGCAGGCGGCGACGGCCACCGGCGGCCGCGCACTTCCCGGCAAGGGGGCGGAAGCCTCCATCGACGGCGTGACCGTCAGCGTGGGCTCCCCAAGGCTGGCGAACGAGCGCGGCGCACTCACGCACGACCTGCGGACCCGCGTCACGGCACTCGAAGCCCAAGGCAAGACGGTGGTCATCGTGTTACGCGAAGACGTGCCTCAGGGCCTCATCGCGCTCAGAGACGAGCCGCGCGCCGATGCGGCGGACGCGGTCGCGCAGCTGCGCGGCCTCGGCATATCCTCAGTCATGCTGACCGGGGACAACGCACGCACGGCGCAGGCGATCGCCGAGGGGCTCGGGATCGAGCATCGGTCGGAACTGATGCCCGAAGACAAGGTGACGGCGATCCGCGATCTGACAGTGAATGCCCGCGTGATGATGATCGGCGACGGGATCAACGACGCGCCCGCGCTCGCCGCCGCGCATGTCGGCGTCGCTATGGGGTCGGGCACCGACGTGGCGCTGGAAACAGCCGACGCCGCGATCCTGCGCAACCGCGTGGCCGATGTCGTAGGCTTGGTCCGTCTCTCCCGCGCCACCATGTCAAACATCCGCCAGAACATCGCGATCGCGCTCGGGCTAAAGGCGGCCTTCCTCGTAACTACCGTTCTCGGCATCACCGGCCTCTGGATCGCGATCCTTGCGGATACCGGAGCCACGGTGCTGGTCACGATGAACGCGCTCCGGCTGCTGTTCTTCCGGCCCACCGGCACAGCGGAACCTGCGGGTTACGTCGGTCTGACCGCTGAGACACGCCCCGGTCAAGCAGCCTCAACGATCTGAGAAGGAGACACCGATGATCCTCACCCGCCGCGCCATGATGGCTTCCGCCGCGTGCTTCGCCGCGACAGCGCCAACCGCCGGACCGTCTCAAAGCTCTCCCGCGATCCACGTCCTGAAAGATCCAAATTGCGGCTGCTGCACGGCCTGGATCGAGCTTCTGAAGGAGGACGGCTTCACAGTCACCACAGAGCGCAGCTTCGGCACCCTCCTGATCCGGCACAAGCTCGAGAACGGCATTCCTCAGAACATGACCTCCTGCCACACCGGCGAAATCGAGGGCTACATGATCGAAGGACACGTGCCGACGGCCGACATTCGACGGCTGCTATCCGAGCGCCCCAATGCCGTCGGTCTCGCCGTGCCCGGGATGCCTTACGGATCACCGGGCATGGGACCAGAGGATGAGCGGGAAGCCTACGATGTGTTCCTGATCCTCGGAGATGGCAGGACAGAAATCTTCTCCAGCTACGAGGCTGCCCGAAGGCACCGATCTCAGGATCGCCGAGGGGGCACTACACAAATCTTACACCGCGCAGTCGCAGCGAAAGTCAGGAAAGTCCCGCACTGCTGACCTTCACCCTCCGAAAATGCCGCACGATGAATGAATGGCCGGTCTGGTGAAGCTGCGCCGCAGCGATGGCCAGCTTGGCGAACGGCAGTTCTGGGCCGTTTACTGACTAACTTCTACATAAAGCATCGACTGCATATATCCGACAAAAACCTGAGCGTCCTGCACTGCCTCCCAACGTATCTGACCGCAATTCAGGCGATCGACCAACACCCGAAGCGCCGAACTCAGGTTTCGACGGCCCATGTAGCACAGATGACAGCCGTCAAACGGCGGATAGAAGGTCGCGAGGACGCGCCCCAGTCGGCCTGTGTCCAGATCGGCCATGACCTCTGGCAGGGGCAGGAAGCCGATTCCGTGGCCGGCACGCGCGGCAGTCAGGACAACCCCCGGATCGTTGAGGATAAAGGGTCAGGCCAACTTCTTCACAACGTCGGCGCCCTCGATCTCGAACTCCCAATCATAGATCGGCCCGTTCAAGCGATGGCGCATCAGGATGCAATCGTGCCCGTCCAGGTCGTCCGGATGCGCGGGCGTCCTGCGGGTCGCGAGATAACCCTGTGAGGCAACGGCCGCCATCTGAAGCTGCGGCCCGATCGGCACGGCGATCATGTCGGGACCCAGATGCTCCCCAAGGCGGATGGCGCAATCGAACCGATCATCGGCTAGATCAGACAGCCTGCCTTCACTGCTGATTTCGACGCGGATGTCAGGATCGTCGCGGACCATCTGCGAGACGATCGGCCACAGGAAGTCGCGGGTGGCGGGAATGCTGGACGTGATCCGGATCAGGCCCGACGGTCTTTCCCCCATGGTCCGCAATTCTTCGATCCGCGCGCCGAGTTGCTGGAACCCCGGACTAACCGCGCCGAGCAATTGTTCGCCCGCATCGCTCAGGCTGACCTTGCGCGAGGAGCGGTTCAAGAGCCGCACGCCGATCCGGTCCTCAAGCCGCCGGATCACATGGCTAACGGCGGATTGCGAGACCCTGAGCCGGTGTAAGGCATTGCGGGTAGAGAACGTCTGCACGTGGGTGTCGGGACGCGTGCACGTGCCGGATTTCGGCGCCCTGCTGAAAGCCGATCACTTCGAATGGGACTATCTTTACCTGCCGAAGAAAATCGACGCGGCCTTGACCGAAATGACCGGGGCCGTGCCGTCGCCCGGTCGAACCTGAAACGGACGGGCTGCCGGATAAGCAGGGAATTGCAGATTACCTATCTTCGCGCATCGACACTCAGGGGTGGCCTTCAGAATTAAAGCTCAAGCTCCGTCCGCAGGATGCCGCGCGCGCGGTTCATACGGCTCTTGATCGTGCCGATATCGCAATCCAGCAGTTCCGCAGCATCGAGGTAGCTCACGCCCAGAGCTCCAACCAGGACGATGGTATTGCGATAATGAGACGGCATCTTGTCGAGCACGCCGCGAACTTCCAGCGCCATCATGTGCCATTCCTGACCCGGACCGACGCTGACACGCTCGGACGCGCAATCGATGCTTCCTGTCCTTTCACGTGCCGATTTTCGGCATTGGGTAAAGAACAGGTTGCGCATGATCTTGAACATCCAGGCGCGGAGATTCGTGCCGGGCCTGTACTGATGAGCGTATTCGATCGCACGAAGCAGGGTTTCCTGCACGAGATCCTCTGCATCGGACCTGTTGCGGCATAAAACCCGCGAATAGGCGCGAAGGGACGGTGTGAGGCTCAGAATGTCATCGGACATGGAACACCCTATTGGGTCACATTAAACTCGTCCGCAGCCTGCTGTATATAGCTGTAACCATAACAAATATCAGGGAGCCAACTGGAGAGTCGTCAGGCGTCGCTTGCGTTTGAAGCCTTGTCGAGCGCAGCCTGCAATGCATCGGCAAGGGCTTTCATTCTGTCGCTCACAGGTTCAGATCGAATCTCGTCCATTGTGCGAGACAAAGCCAAACCGACTTCTTTGTTTCCATTTCGGAGTGATATTTCTCGATCATGGTGTTAATTTTGCGATCGACCCACTGGATTGGCGGCTCGCGAGAGAACTTGGGTGTACCGTGTGTCCGAAAGCCTGTTAGGCGGGGAGGATTGACCGAGGCTGCGAGTGCCCTGGACCCTCGCCCGCAATGGTAAATTGTATCGTTCAGCCTGCGCGACGGTTGATCCGTTCCTGCGCAAGATCGTTCAGCGTCTGATCGGCGCCATACTCATCATCGAGGTTCTGACGCAGCAGGCTGGCCGCGTCGTCATGCCCAAGCTCTTGCGCCCAAGCTACGAGTGTTCCGTAACGCGTGATCTCGTAATGCTCGACCGCCTGTGCCGAGGCGATGATCGCAGCATCAAGCACATCGCCCTCCTCGACCTCGCCTGCCAGATGATCGGCTTCCTCAATGATGCCGTCGATCGCCGGGCATTCGACGGCCTCGGCCTTTTCACCGTGCAGGCTGAAGACCTCTTCCAACCGTTCGACGTGGGTTTCCGTCTCTCTCAGGTGCTTTTCCAGCCCTGACTTCAGTCGATCGTTCCGCGCGTTCTCGATCATCTTCGGCAGGCTCTTCACGATCTGCTTTTCCGCGTAATAGATGTCCTGAAGCCGGTGTGTATACAGCTCGTCGAGCGAGCTGATAATCGTCATCAACGCCATGTCGGTCTCCGTTTATGAGGATGGTCCGGCCCGACATCGTAGCGTGCCATCGCGCCCTCCTGAATTGGCTGCCCTCCAAAGAGGTGCGTCTCGTAAACAGGCGTTCGGACGAAATGTTCGAGAGATTAACGATTATTCTGCCGTGTCGCTGACGGGTGTCACGCCGGCCCGGTTCGGCTTCATGGCGGAACCGGCGTGCAAAGTCGGCACAGGTCGCCCAGCTCGAGGAGGCCGTGGTTACTGATCCCAATCGCGCCAAACGCTCGATGGTCTTTGGTCTTCGTCTCTGACCAGATGACGGACGGTCGGCGCTTCAGGGTGCTGACGGTGGTTGATGACTGCACACGCGAATGCCTGACCTTAATGGCAGACACTTCGCTGTCTGGTCTGCGTTTTGCCAGAGAGCTGGAGACCCTCATGGCCCGCTGACGGCAACCCAAGATGATCGTCAGCGATAATGGGACCGAGTTCACGTCCAACGCGATCCTGGGCTTCGCTGACCGAATGGGGATCGACTGGCACTACATTGCCCGTGGCAAGCCGATCGAGAATGCCTTCATCGAGAGCTTCAATGGCCGGTTGCGAGAGGAACTGCTCAATGAAACGCTCTTCCCATCGCTTGCTCACGACCGGGCCACCGTGGCGTCTTGGCGGGCAGGTTACAATCTGCAGCGGCCTCACTCGCGGCTGGGTTGGATAACCCCTGCCGAATATGCCGACACCTTTAATCCGCGACGGGATCTGCCGCTCCGCTAAATGACCAGCTCCGCGCCTGCCTCCACCGCTCACCCCGGCCAGCTCGACCAAAACCAACCGCCCGAGTCTACTTGACGCTGGATAGAAGTTGGGGGCGACGTCAGCCGAGAACAACAAATTTCATAGTTCCTCCCGTTTGCGATGTAACAGAGAACGGCATCAAGGTTCCCAGAGAGCCGCGTGCGAATGACAACTTCGTCCCGCACTGCGGCCTATTGACCGGTGAAATGCTGCGCGAAGCGATAGTGTCCAGTTCGGTGAAGCCGCGCTGCAACAATCGACCGACCGGCAAACGGCAGCAATGGGCCGGTAGCGTGCCTCACTATGATTCACGCTCGCCTCTCGAAGCGCGTCCCTGCTCAGGGTTGAAGCGGAATTCGCTCGCTGCTAGCGTCAGTCAGATCCGTTGGGGTGCCCGTCAGGGCTGAGAGGCGCAAGCTGACCCATCGAACCTGATCCGGGCAATGCCGGCGTAGGGAACGGAGCACGATGAAGCCCTTGGCTGGCAGCCGGTTCTTTGTGTTTCCTCCATCCCTGCCGGAAGGAGGAATTGATGACGTCCCTTCCGCACTCCGACTACTGCAAGCTTCGCTTGATCCGAAGCATCTTGTCGCAATTATCCGTTTTGCGGCCTGCGCGCTTTACGGTGCCGATCTCATGGCTGACGAACCCTCTTCCCGACAATGATCAGCAGGCCGTGACCTTCAGGCATCAACACAGACACCTACACGCATCTGCTCAATGGCTTACCGAAATTGGAAGAGCATTCCTTTCCAGCGTCCACTGGCGACGGTGTCGGAGACCCCTGAACGTCGGCCTAACCGCTGTCGCGATCCTCACTGCAACCCCTGCCACCGCGCAGGACAAGATGACCGTCGTGCTCGACTGGTTCGTGAATCCAGACCATGGCCCAATCATCATCGCCCAGGAGGTGGGCTACTTCGCCGAGGCTGGGCTGGAGGTCGAAGTGATCGCGCCGGCCGATCCGGCCGACCCGCCAAAAATGGCCGCCACGGGACGCGCCGACATCGCCATTTCGTATCAGCCGCAACTGCACCTCCAGGTGGCCGAGGGACTGCCTCTGATCAGGGTGGGCACTCTTGTCGCGACGCCCCTCAACTGTCTGCTGGTGCTCGATGAAGGACCAATCGATGAGATCGCAGATCTGAGGAACCGCAGGATCGGTTTCTCGGTCTCAGGTTTCGAGGAGGCTCTGCTATCGGCGATGCTGGACCAAGCCGATCTGAGCACCGAAGATGTCGAGATGGTCAGCGTCAACTGGTCACTTTCGCCGTCGCTCATGTCAGGTCAGGTCGATGCGGTCATCGGCGCCTTCCGCAATTTCGAACTCAATCAGATGGAGATCGAGGGTGTCGCCGGCCGCTGTTTCTATCCCGAAGAGGAAGGCGTGCCGACCTATGACGAGCTGATCTACGTTGCCAATCCAGACACGATGGACGGCGATGCGATCCGCCGTTTTCTTTCTGCGACGGAGAGGGCGACCCAGTTCATCGTCAACCATCCGCAGGAAAGCTGGAAAGTATTTGCGGGCACCTCGGCCGAATTGCAGGACGAGTTAAACGAACGCGCCTGGATCGACACGATCCCGCGCTTTGCCCTGCGTCCCGAAGCTCTCGATCAGGGGCGCTATATCCGGTTCGAGGCGTTTCTCGAGGAGATGGGGCTGATCGAGGGCACGCGCCCGGTCTCGGCCTTGGCCGTCGATCTGGGGGCAGAATGAGCGTCACCGGTAAGGTCACTGGAGGGCTCGGACGTTCGGCGCAGATCGACAGCAGTCTCAGGGCCATGGTTCAATGGAGATGAGCGCTCCCGCGCTGCGAATTTTCGGACACGCGTCAATCGCTGGCGTGCCGATCTTCAGCTCCCTTTCGTTCGAGGTCCCCGCAGGTGGATGGTCCTGCTTGCTTGGGCCTTCAGGTGTGGGCAAATCGACGATCCTGCGTTTGCTCGCCGGCCTCGATGATGGGGTCGATTTTAAGGGCGAAATCGCGACAAGCGATGGCGCACCGCTTCATGGACGTGTGGCCCTGATGGCGCAAAACGACCTGCTGCTGCCGTGGCTCGATGCCTTGGGCAACGTGATCCTCGGCGCCCGTCTTCGCGGTGCGGCCCCTGATCGCGATCGGGCGCGCGAGATGCTGCGTCTGGTCGGGTTGACTGGTCATGCCGGAAAAAAGCCAGCTGCGCTTTCCGGCGGTCAGCGGCAGCGCGTAGCCTTGGCCCGCACCCTGATGGAGGATCGGCCGGTCGTGCTGCTGGACGAACCTTTCTCTGCGCTCGACGCGAGGTCACGTGGCTTGATGCAGGATCTGTCAGCTGAACTGCTGTCTGATCGAACGGTTCTGCATATCACCCACGATGCCGCAGAGGCGGCACGATTGGGTGACAGGGTGCTGCTGATGACGCGGGCCGGTATCTCCGCAATCACTCCGCCGCAGAGCGCGACGCCGCGTCCATACGATGCAGACGCCACCCTCCTGTTTCAGGGGCACCTATTGCGGCTGCTGATGGCGGCATGATGAAGCGGGTTTCGCGCATCTCCGTCATGGCACTGTCGGCGCTCGCTGTCTGGCAACTTGTCGTGACGCTTGGCGATCTCCCCGCTTTCATTCTGCCCGGCCCTGGGCGTGTCTTCGCAACCCTGTGGATCAGCCGGGAACTCATCGCGGAGCACGCGCTCGTCACGACGGTCGAGATCCTGCTTGGCCTGACGCTTGGCTCAGCCTTGGGATTTGCGTCGGGAATCGTGCTCGTTGCTTCTCCAGCGGTCAGATCGGTCATGCGACCGATGCTGGTCTTCAGTCAGGCCGTGCCGGTCTTTGCGTTGGCACCAATCCTGACCCTGTGGCTGGGTTACGGATTGTGGCCGAAGGTCGCGACAGCGCTGCTTATCATATACTTTCCCGTGACCTCGGCCTTCTTTGACGCTCTGATGCGGACGCCCCGCCCCTGGGTCGAACTTGCCCATGTGATGGGGGCGCGTCCAAGCAGGATCCTCTGGCGAGTCCAGGTGCCTGCCGCCCTGCCCGGCTTCGCGTCGGGACTTCGGCTCGCGGCGGTCTACGCCCCCATCGGCGCGATCATCGGCGAATGGGTCGGCGCCTCTCAAGGCCTTGGCTACCTCATGCTCATGGCGAATGGGCGTGCCAAGATCGACCTGATGTTTGCAGCCCTGCTGGTCCTGGCCGTTCTGACCCTGCTGCTTCACGCGACGATCGATGCGATCTGTCGGTGGCTTTGGCAGAGCTAGAGCGCCGGCCGCCGTGCCTCATCGTTCAAGAATGCATGAGCCATGCCGTGGAGCACGTGAACCGGAGTTTCTTCAACAGAATTCACAACAGGTCTCTGTCAGCTCCTTTGCCGAGACCGGTGCGCGGGCACCCCGGCTTCGAACACCAAGACCGTGAACCGAGCCGACGCGCGTGCTTCAGCGCCGCCCTTGTGCATCTGGATGGGCGAGCCCGCGAATATGATGCCGTCATATCGCTTTAGATCCGGATTGTCCCCGCTAATCAGGCATGAGACCATTTCTGCCGCGTTGCCGGGCCGGAGGCGCTGCAAGGTCGTGGCGTAGCTCTCGTGCGAGGTCTGTCCGGTATAGCTCCGCTCGTCTTGCTGTGCCGGCGTCTCGCTCGAGACGACGAGGGATCAATAATTGGCCTTTCCCAGAGCGCGTAGTCACACAACGCCGACGCGCGGAAATGAGTTCGCCGCTGCGACCATCGACGATGCGAGGCGTGATCTCGGTCCGAAAGGGATAGGCGCACCGGGAACAGCGGCCGCCGCGCCAGTGAAGTGGGCCAGTGTTGAGACCACGCTGGAATCAAGGCTCGGGGTCTGCGCGCCGATGCTTCCTTTATTATGCTGATGCTCTGATGACGGTCAACAATGGGCAAACATGTCCAGACGGAGGCGGATCACTCAGCTAGCGGATGAACGATGGCGCAGGGACGACCGGCTTCTTCCCAGAGAAAGGCGAAGGTGATCGGCAGGCGGAAGCGCCGAGGGCCAGCGGCGCCCGGGTTCAGCCAGAGTATGCCCCTGATTTCACCGATGCTAGGCTTGTGCGAGTGGCCCGAGATGACGACGTTCCATCCCTCGATTTTGAGAT
>NZ_JAKZEU010000019.1 GCF_024359525.1 Paracoccus albicereus | reverse complement strand
CCACCGTTGTCGCCCAGCAGGCCGCCGACGAGGTCGCCCTCGCCTCCGAGGACACCGCCCAGCAGGTCGCCATCGCCGAGCACGCCATCGACCGTGTCGGTCACACCGGCCAGCAGGCCATCACCGTCGCCCAGCAACCCGCCGAGGAGGTCGTCCTCGCCGCCGAGGACGCCGCCCAGCAGATCGCCGTCGCCGAGCAGGCCATCGACCGTGTCGGTCACGCCGGCCAGCAGACCGCCGTCGTCGCCCAGCAACCCGCCGACGAGATCGCCCTCGCCTCCAAGGGCACCGCCGAGCAGGTCGCCATCGCCGAGCACGCCGTCGACCGTGTCGGTCACACCGGCCAGCAGGCCGCCCGTCAGGCCGTCGACGCTCTCCGCGACTCCGCCCAGCAGGCCGTCGGGCGCATCGCCCCCCGCGAGCAGGCCCGTGCCGGTCAGATCGCCCACAAGCCCGTCGCTGCCGGTCACGGCGCCGAGCACGCCCTCATCGCCGACGACATCGCCCAGCAGACCGTCCGAACCGGTGACCTCGCCCAGCAGACCGTCATTGCCGGTCACGTCGCCCAGCAAGCCACCATCGGCGATGACCGGATCCAGCAGGCCCGCCGATCCATCGACGCCATCCCCCAGAACGGGCGCGCCGAGCAGATCGTCGGCGATCCCGCCGACAAGGCCGTCCCCCAGCAGATCGCCCAGCAGGCCGTCCGAGCCGGTCACATCGCCCAGCACGCCGTCATTGCCGGTCACGTCACCCAGCAGGCCGCCATCGGCCAGGACAGGATCGAGCACCCCCTGAACCTCGTCCGTCGGATCCGTGCCGTCGGTCGGATCGGTTGGGTCCGTCGGGTCAGTGCCGTCCGTCGGGTCCGTTGGATCAGTGCCATCGGTGGGGTCGGTGCCATCAGTAGGATCGGTCGGGTCCGTGCCGTCCGTTGGGTCAGATCCGTCGGTTGGGTCGGTTGGATCGGTGGGGTCCGTTGGGTCCGTGCCCTCGGTAGGATCCGTCGGGTCGGTGGGGTCCGTACCGTC
>NZ_JAKZEU010000018.1 GCF_024359525.1 Paracoccus albicereus | reverse complement strand
GTGATCGGCAGGCGGAAGCGCCGAGGGCCAGCGGCGCCCGGGTTCAGCCAGAGTATGCCCCTGATTTCACCGATGCTAGGCTTGTGCGAGTGGCCCGAGATGACGACGTTCCATCCCTCGATTTTGAGATCAGCCTTCAAAGTCTTGCGGTCATGGATCATGTGGATCCGCAGGCCTCCGATTGTCAGGTTCGCCGTTTCGGGAAGGGCCTGAGCGGCGTGTCCGGAGTCGATGTTGCCGCGGATTGCTGTCACCGGGGCGATGTCCGCCAGCGCGTCAAGGTGCGAGAGATCGCCGATATCGCCCGCGTGCAGGATGCGGTCGACGCCTTCGAGCGCATCCAGCGCCTCGGGTCGGAGCAGGCCGTGGGTGTCGGAAATGACGCCGATGCGCTTTCGAAGAAATGATTGGACCGGTGGTTGGATGTGGCAACCCTTCAATGGTGATGGAAGAACAATCGCGCCTCAGGTTGGCCATATTACACGGACGGCGCTGCACGTTCTCAGTTGAGTTAGCAGAGCGTGGCTCAAGCGTCCCGCATGGAAGACGGTCCATGCTCCATCTCTCGGCGCCACACAAACGCTGGATTTGGAGAAGCTGCGCGGCAGCGTTGGTCAGTTGTTGAAACGCGCTTGACGGAAGGCGTCGATGTCCGCGCATTATACACAATAGCGACACGTTTGAGTCCTGTCCTTGCGACCACTCCCGCGGGTCTCCATCTTGAAAGATGAACGGTCGATACTCGGCGTCCCTCTAGTTGAAACGGATCTCCGCTCCCAATCGACCTCGCAGGTCGGTGTGCAGCCCAGACAAGGATGATGGTTCGGATGGCAAAATCTGCCAAGAATTTCTCTCTCGATCAGTTCATGACATTGCCGCCTGTGCGCCATGGAAACGGAGGCAGATTGCTTGCGCCGGAGGGGGCCTTCACCGAGGTGACTGCGCCACCGCAAACGGTGCTGGACAGGACAACAGCCGCGGCGAAGCTCATATTAGAAGAGAAGGCGTTAGAAAAACGCGATAAGACCGCTCGTCTGGCGGAGGCCCGGCGGTCCCGTGATAGGAGCGGCGCCTGCTAAGAGTCGCTTGAACCAGTATCTGGCGCGTTTCGTCATTCGGTGTGACTGCGGACCCGTTATCCCAAGATTGCGCGTTGCTCGTGCGAACACGATGCACGTTCACTCTGCCTTCAGCAGAGCGCGTAACGTCGACCTTTCCGCGGGAACGAGACCGCCAGCAGCACTGAAGGCACGCGTTCCCCGCTACTCAGCGCGCTAGAAACACGGGCAGCGGAGGCTGCTCGATCATCGATTGGGTCACGCCGCCAAAGATGCGCTCCCGCAAGCGCGAATGGCCCCACGCGCCCATGACGATCATGTCCGCATCAAGATCGGTGGCGTGCCGGGCAAGAACCTTCTCGATCCGCTCTCCCTCGCTTGGAAGTCGGTCGACGATGACCTTGACCCCATGTCG
>NZ_JAKZEU010000017.1 GCF_024359525.1 Paracoccus albicereus | reverse complement strand
TGTCAATCGGCATCCAACCGGGACCCCTGATCGGCGTGCAAATGGGACCCCTCTGTCGTGACGGGAGCTGGCCCGTGACGGCGTAGCTTTTCAGATTGCGCAGCGGTCGCGGGCCAGCGGTTCAGGCTCGCGTTTTGAAGCGCCAGCTTTCGTTCCCGGTCTCGACGATGTCGCAGTGGTGGGTGAGCCGGTCGAGAAGCGCGCTGGTCATCTTGGCATCGCCGAACACGCTGGGCCATTCCCCGAAGGCGAGGTTGGTCGTGACGATGATCGATGTCTGCTCGTAGAGTCGGCTTATCAGATGGAACAATAGCTGCCCGCCGGTTTGGGCGAAGGGCAGATAGCCGAGTTCATCAAGGATCAGGAAGTCGAGCCGGGACAGCAGATCGGCCATGCGCCCCTGCCGGTCGGCGCGTGCCTCGGCATCGAGCCTGTTGACCAGATCGACGACATTGAAGAACCGACCGCGGGTGCCACTCCGGATGCATGCACGCGCGATGCCGACGGCGAGATGGGTCTTTCCGGTGCCGGTGCCGCCGATCAGGACCAGATTGCGCTGGTGCTCGAGGAAGCCGCCGCTGCCCAGCTCGCGCACCAGGGTCTCATTGACCGGCGTGTCGTCGAAGTCGAACTCGTCGATTTCCTTGGCCAGCGGCAGCTTGGCGATCGTCATCTGGTATTTGATCGACCGTGCCTGCTTCTCGCTGATCTCCGCATTGAGAAGGTCGCCGACGATCTGCTGCGGCTCATGCCGCCGCTTCACGGCGGTAGTCATGATCTCGTCATAGGCGGCCTTCATGCCGTAGAGCTTGAGCTGTCCCATCGCGTCCAGAACTTGCGATCTTTCCATGATCCGATCTCCTGAGGCTGTCATAACGGGTGCAATCGGCTGTGGGTTCGCAGCGAAGCCGCAGCGCATCCGGCGTGGCGATGGTGACGGGCGGGCCGGGTTCGCGATGTCGCGCCAGAATGTTGAGAATGACATCGGCGGAATGGACGCCTTCTCCGAGCGCTTCGGCGCAGGCCGCCTCCACCGCCGGCAGGCCGTCGGTCAGCACCACGCCGAGGATGTCCACCATCTGCCGGTCGCCGTTCGCAACGCTGCGCAGCTTGCGGCGAACCTGCTTCATCGCGGGCGGCAGCGACCAGTCCTTGAAGGGCGCGCCATTCCGCAAAGCTCCCGGCTTGCGGGCCAAAACCGGGATGTAGTGCCAGGGATCATAAACCGTCTTGTCCCGGCCGAAGACGCGGGCATGGTGACCAACCACCTGACCATCCTGCCAGAACTCCACCCGTCCGGCATAGGCGCGGACCTCCACCGGCCGCCCGACAGCACCGGCGCTGACCGAGTAGCGATTGCAGTCGAAGCGCACCAGGCAGGTCTTGGACACGGAGGCCGGCACAGCGTGGAAGCCGTCGAAAGGCCCGGCATAGGGCACGAGACTGCCGCGCTCTGCCTCGAACATCTCCCAGATCGTCTTCTCGCGCCGGTCGGGATGCGGATGGGCCCTGGCCCAGACGATGCAGCGGTCAAGCAGCCAGGCGTTGAGTTCCTCATAGTTCTTGAAGCGAAGGCGTGGCGTGAAGAACCGGCGGCGGATGACACCGACCTGGTTCTCGACCTGCCCCTTCTCCCAGCCTGAGGCCGGCGTGCAGGCCACCGGCTCGACCAGATAGTGGCCGCACATCTGCTGGAACCGACGATTGTAGGCGCGCTCACGGCCCACGAAGATCGCATCGACCGCCGTCTTCATGTTGTCGTAGATTCCGCGCGCGCAGGCCCCCTTGAAGAAGGCAAACGCCCGGTCATGAGCGTCGAACACCATCTCTTGGGTCTCGCGCGGATAGGCGCGCACAAACGGCAGGCGGCTGTAGCACAGCCGGACATGAGCCACCTTCACCGTCGTGGTCACCCCGTCCAGCAGAACGATCTCGTGGCTCCAGTCGAACTGGTAGGCTTCACCGGGATCGAAGCTCAGGGGGACGAAGGCCGACGCCGATGCCTCGTTCACCTCCCGGTTCCATGTCGCCGCATAGCGCCGGACAGCGTCATACCCGCCTGCATAGCCAAGACCGCGAAGCGCCTCGAAGATGCGGACCAGCGTCAGCCGGTCCCGCTTCCCGCGCCGGGCATTCTCGGCCAGCATGCGATCCAGCTCCTCCCGCCACGGGCCAATCTTCGGCTGAGGCTGAACCGCGCGCTCATAGCTGAACTCCGTCTCGCCGGACCGGATCACCTTGCGCACGACCTTCCGCGAAATCCTCAGCTCACGGCAGATCTGCTTGATCGACTTCCTCTGTTGAAAATACGCACGCCGGATCTTCGCGATCGTCTCCACAACCAGCATCCCAAACTCTGCCCCCGAATGACCTCGGAGGCATGATGGACCATCGCATCAGGGGGGGGGCCCGTTTGGACGCCGATCACCCCAATACAGGGGTCCTTATTCCACGCCGATCCACA
>NZ_JAKZEU010000016.1 GCF_024359525.1 Paracoccus albicereus | reverse complement strand
CGGCATAGGTGCCGAGGACCGCCGAGAGCGTCTGCAGAAAGACCGTCTTCCCGTTTGCGCCGGTTCCGTGGAAGAAAAAGAACACCTGCTCGCGTGTCGATCCGGTCAGGCAGTAGCCTGCCATGCGCTGCAGATAGGCTTGGAGGTCCCGATCACCGTCGGTGATCTGATCGAGAAAGCTCATCCAGAGCGGACAGTCGGCGCGAGGGGCTGCGCCGGCGATCTGTGTCACCAACCGGGCCGGATCATGGGCCTCCAGTTCGCCGGTTTCGAGATCGACGAGGCCGGCGGTGGTGTTTAGAGCCATCGGAATGGCGTCCCAAGCATCGACCGATGAGGAAATCGCGGGATCGGCTGCGGCGAGCCGCAGGGTTGCCGAGACGGTCCTGTCGCTGGCGATGCGTCGGGCCATGGCAGTGGAGTCTGTGTTGTGGGCGACCGACCGGCAGACCTGGCGCATGCGCTCGCGGGTGGTGTCGCGTTCGTCGCGGTGCCAGTGGCTTCCGGTCCAGCACATCCATCCGCCCAGAGCGCTGCAATGACGCGCTTCCCCTTCATGCCGCTCGACGAAATTGGCGGCGATCGCATCCTCGCTGAATGACGGCGCGCTTGTTGCGGCATCGTTCGGCTTTCGCGTGGGCATCGGCCCACGCTCGCGAATGTCCTTCTGCAGAAGCGCCGTGAACTCGCGCTCCAGACCGGTATCGTCCCACGGTGGCATGATCAGCGCCGCGTTGTGCTCGATCACGGCCCTCCGGGCATCATCGAGGCCGACGTTGCCAATGCGCGCCTGGCGGATCCAGTGACCGATTACGCGCGACAGCGCTTCAAAGCGGGTCACGTCGTCGAGCGCTCCGGCCCTGACCTTGCGGCTCATAAGTTCCGAGAAGGCGGGCTTACGCTGTCGCTGCTTCGCCTCTGGCACGCTGGGCAGCTGCGGCATCGCCGCAGCGCGCGCGAGGAGATCATCGAGTGCGTAGCTCCCTTGGCCGCGTGCGAGCAGGCGGACCCCCGTGAGTTTTGAGTTCTTGCCGTGGATGCTGCCGGGGACGCGGATCGGCTGATGCAGGCTACCGAAGGAACCGTCACCGCCCACCTTTAGGGCCACGATCTCGCGCAGCGCCCGGATGCGCTCGAGATCATCGCCGGTCGCCGGCTCGAGCAACCGCCAGTACAGGTGCAGCTTCGCTTCACCGCCGACGGTGCGACCGCCGGAAGCAACCTCGAGGCTGGGCTCTCCCAAGTGGCGCAGCAGATGCTTGCGGGCGAGCACAATGTCGCCCTTGTCGAGATCAACGAGCAGAACCTGCGTCGCGATGATGTCCCTGGCGCGCGCCGAGCCGGGCTTGCTGACGATACCAGGAACGACGTAGAGGCCGCGGGCCGCTCCAGCCGCATGCTTGGCAAGATCCGGCAGTGCAGGCATCAGCTGCGTCGCTTCGACGTATCTCGACTGTGGTTTCTGATCCGGGGTTCCGGTCTCCGCCAGCATGCGGATCGGCACGATTCCCGTCAGACCGCCGAATACCACCTCCGTGAAGGCGGTCATCGCGCCGTGATCGATCTCGGATCGGAGGGCTTCCAGGGTCATGCCGTCGCCTCGGTCACGCGACAGTCTTCCTCGAAGGCGAGAATATCCTCGAGGCGGTAACGCACACGGTCGCCGATGCGCAGCCAGGCAGGGCCGGACCCCGACGCGCGCCGTCGCTGAAGGTTGCGCACGGATACGTGCCAGCGGGCCGCGAGGGCGCGTTCGGTCAGAATGGGCTCGGGTTTATCGTTTGGCTTGGCGGCAGAGATCGCCATTGCGGGCCTCCTTGGTGATGCCCAAGAATGACCCGGAAACGGCTTGTTTTCACGCCCGGGAGGCTGACACAGAGCCACCGACTCATGACATGCGGTCGGCTTATTTTGTAGTAATAACAAGGCGTCAAGGCCGCGTAGATGACAGAAGACGGCTATTTCCTGACAGCGTCAGGCCAATGACGATTGGCCTAGGGTAAAGAGGTCAGTTCGCGTCCCGTTTGAGAACCCGGATATCCGGATCGATGCGATAGCCACGTCGCCCCTCGCTCTCGATCAAGAGCGGCCGAGCCGGCGGCCTGTCGAACAGCTGATGATGGAACTGCGCAAGTTCCTTTCGACACCGGCGGACATGCTGAGCGACGACCTCTTTGCTGACACTCGCTCGCGTTGCAAGTGTGCCGGTCGGCACGTAGCGGTGCTCCTCGCGGGAAAGCCCGCGATGGCGATCTTCGTCGAATTCCGGCTTCATCATACAGGCAGTACGGGCCGCCGCACCTTCAATACGGCCGAGGCCACGGACACTAATCAGAAAGCGATCGTCTTCCTCCGAGAAGAAGACCTCAAGCGGGCGGTCCTCGTGAAGAATTAGATCCGGCGCATCGGACGAATTCTCCATAGGCTGCTGAGGAGCAGGCGCGGTCGCGCGCGGATCGGGAGCTATCGCCGGCTCCACTGGGTCGTCTCCCGCAACCATGAGCCGGATCAGCGCCCCGTCTGGCAGTTCCTGACGGACAAGGTGTTCGGCATTGTCGCGGATGGCTTGCGCCAGCGCATCCCTGACTAGCCTGCCGTGACGGCGCTGCAGGTCTAGGATCCGGCGCAAGACCTGCGTCCGACCCTGATCGGGATATCCGCTCGCGATCCGCGTCAGTTCCTGACCGAACGTGCTGAGGAACATGCGATCGTCGATCGCGGCCAGTCGAACGGCATGGCGGGTCCAGTCGAGCGCCAGGGTCCGCGACCGATCCTTTTCGCGCGACCCGGTCAGTACATCGGTGCCATACATGTCGGCGGGATCCTCGTTCGCAAGGCCTGCGGCGAGCATCGCGAAGCGGCGATCGAGGCACTGCGAACAGGCGCCGCAATGCGTGTGCAAGGTGTTCTGCTCGCGGATACTGGTGCAACTCACCGCTTCCCTAATCTGGCCGGCAGCGCCGTGATCGGCGATCCGACGTACTACATCGGTCTTGGTCATCCATTCATATGGGTTCCGGATGGTCGCACCGGCCCCGTCACCGACCATCATCATGAGATGTTCGAGCTTTCTCAGGGCTAGGGGATGCGTCGTTCGTGTCGCCATGGTCCCCACTACTTGGGACGAAATCGGCAGGTTATGGCCGATGATCCCGTTCTCGAAGAAACTCTGCCGATTGGCTCCGAACATGCGTGCCACGACCTGACCCAACGCCGCGAAGAGAAAGGAGCGTGATCTCTGTGTTGCGTCCCGCGCCGCCGTTCCAACCCGCTGCGCCATCACGTGGATCTGCAGCACGCGTCCGGGAAAGCGATGTTTGAGATACCGCCCGAGGTGTCCCTGACGTGTCGCAGCCTTTTGCGACGAGCGATGTGTGACCAGGACAATGCGGGCGTTCGACGTCGAGAGCGTCTCAAGCGCGCCGGCGAAGGAGTCGAGCCCGCCCGAGAACAGGATGA
>NZ_JAKZEU010000015.1 GCF_024359525.1 Paracoccus albicereus | reverse complement strand
AGCGCGAATGGCCCCACGCGCCCATGACGATCATGTCCGCATCAAGATCGGTGGCGTGCCGGGCAAGAACCTTCTCGATCCGCTCTCCCTCGCTTGGAAGTCGGTCGACGATGACCTTGACCCCATGTCGCGCGAGATAGGCGGCGATGTCAGCGCCGGGTTCGGCGCCGTTCATGCTCTCGCTGGCATCGGGGTCGACCAGCGTGATGTTGACCGCCTCAGCGCCTTGCAAGATTTCCATGGCCTCGCGCACCGCTCGCGATGACTCCACTGTTGAATTCCAGGCAACGAGCACCCGTTTCGGATTGAGGTTACCTTTCGTCCCGGCGGGGAGAAGCAGCACTGGCCGCTCCGCGTCGAACAGGACGGCGCTCATCACATGGCCGCCGACTTCCTTGTCCTCAATGATCCCCGGTCCGATCAGGGTCAGATCAGCATATTGCGCGCGATGGCTGAGCCGTTTGTTGAAGGCACCGACCTCGAAAATTTCGCTGTCGATCTCTCCGGGAACGCCCGCGTTGTTCAGCTTCTCCTTCATCTCCTCGACTTGGTGCTTGAGACGAGCGACCAGGCGCTCGCGCTCTTCGATCCAGCCCGGCGCAAGATATCCGACTTCGCTTATCGGCGGTCGCGGGGCGATTGCGACCACGAGCACGATGAGATGAACCTCGTTGCCTTCCACGAACCGCAAGACGATGTCCAGGTCCGACTGACTGTCGTTGCAGTCGACGACGGTGAGTAATGTTCGAGCATCCATGGGGCGCCCTTTCCTCCAGAGGTGTCCAACCCATCCATAAGTCGAAACGCCCGTCGCGGAATTGAGCTAGATCAACGCGAACCAAACGAACTTCCGCCTCTCCTCGAAGGAGAAAGTTGAGCATGCGATAACCGTGATTGATCCATCGTTGTAGAGCAGCGCTCGTCCCTGCGGCGATCGTGCCGCCCGTGCCTCGCTTGATTGTGTCGACATAGTCCGCGATCTGGATTGCGCTGCGTTATGTGGCACAATAGCTCGAAACGATGCACTCTCACATCACGGCGACCATCGGTCCAATCCTGTTCCTCGACGATCTCGACGGAAGTCGGATGCATTTGTCGGCGCTGTTCATCACACCTGCAGGCGATGCGCCCCCGCCGTCTCTCGGGCTGGAGCGGGACAAGGTGACGCCGACCCGCCTCACCGACTTTGACCACGCCACCGTCTGGCGCGCGCGGTTCACCCTGCTCGCAGACAGGACCTCATCCTATACATGGAACGGGGATACCTATTCGGTTGCAAGCGACCTGACGGGAAGCATGCGTCTCGCCTATATCTCTTGTAACGGCGAAGAAGTTGGTGACATGGACCGCGAAGGGTCCGAGCGTAACGCCATGTGGGCGCGGCTACGCGATGAGCACCGTCGCAGCCCCTTTGCCCTGATGCTTCATGGCGGCGACCAGATCTACGCCGACGAGGTCACCCAAGGGCACGATCTCAGCGACGGCTGGCCGGACAAATCACCGCCCGCCCCCACGGAGGCTGCGCTGGCCGATTTGCGCCGCCATTTGCGCCACCGGTTCTTTGATCGATATGCCGCGATCTATTCCGCGCCGGAGTTGGCTTGGCTGGCGGCGCGCGTGCCATCACTGATGCAGTGGGACGACCACGATATCTGCGATGGATGGGGATCGCTTCGCCGGTCGCAAACCTTTTCTCCGGTGGGCCAGACGCTGTTCTCGGCGGCAAGGGAAAGCTGTCTGATTTTTCAGCATGCCACGATCGACGGCGACTTGCCCGCCCGCTTCGCCGATTTGGAAGGACGGCATCTTGGCTGGGGCATCGATGCACCGGGCCTGCGCATCCTGGCCCCAGACCTTCGGTCGGAACGGACCCGTAGGGCGATCATGGGACCAGGGGGCTGGACAATGATGGAAGCCGAGGCGGCACGCCGGGCTTCTGGACACACACTGCTGATGTCCAGCGTCCCGCTGCTGGGGCCGCGGCTGTCGGTGCTAGAGACGCTGATGGTCGCCGTTCCCCGGATGCAGAAATACGAGGATGATCTTCGCGACCAGTGGCAGAGCCGGGCGCATCGCGACGAGTGGCGACGCCTGCTGCGCCTGGTGCGCGACATGGTCGAGCATGATGGGAACGACCTGACATCAATCTCGGGTGAGATCCATCTTGCGACTCGCGCGGTGATGGATCTGGGTCAAGGCCGCCGACTGAATCAGCTCGTGGCGTCTGGCGTGGCACACAGGGCACCGCCGAAAGGCTGGGCCCGCTTCCTCGGCGCATTGGCCAGTCTGGGAGAGGACCCGCTGAGCGGCCACCCCATCCGGATCCGGCCACTGCCCGGTAAGTCCGCTCGCTATATCGCCGAGCGAAATTACCTGGTGCTCGAGCGCGGCGCGGACGGATGGTCGGCGCGGTGGGATCTGGAAGAGAGTGGCATGACGGGGTCGCTGCCGCTGTGAGCGGCGGTGGACCGTTTAGCAGAGAACGATCTGGCGACGGTCGGTCGCTGTTCAGGACAGTCAATTTAAGCTCGCTCAGCACTCATTGCCCGTCATCGTTTGCGGGGCGACCCATCATGAGGCGAAGTGGCTCATAAATCATCACCACAGCCTGCTGCTGATTGCGGACAATGTTGCGGGTCCGAACAAGACCACGGCTGCCGCTCCGTTCTTGCCGCACCTCGGTCACTTCGATTTCCACCTCCACTGTGTCTCCCGCCACCACCGGCGCCTTGATATCCAGCGTGGTGCCGAGGAACGCTAGACCGGTTTTCTGCGCAGTTGCGTTGAGTACCAGTGCTTCAGCAATGCCGACCTTTCCTAGCTTCGCATCATCGACGATGTGCTCTGGCAGGCCGCACGCCGTCGCCAAGGTGCTTTGAGGTCGAAGAGCACTGGCGGCGATCCGAGACCGGCGCCGGCCGAAGTTTTTGTTCTGTAGTCTGATGTCATGTGGCTGCTGCGGCTCGGGCTTCTCGATGGTATCGAAGGATGCCCTCGGCCGCTCGGCCGCCCGCAACAAGAGCCGGGCCATTTGTTCCGACACCCGCATCATCGCCCGAAGCGACTTGAAAGCGCGGGTGCTTGACGCCCTGCAGAACCATCTGACGGATCCCGAGGCTGTGCGGGTCTTCTGCGAGGAATACACAGCCGAGCGCAACCGGCTGAACGCGGTGGGCGACAGCGAGCGGATGAGCCTGGAGAACGCAGCGGCCAGTCATCGGCGACCATGCGAAGCTCGTCGATTCGATCATGGCGGGCGTGCCCGCCGAGCAGGCGAGGGACGAGATGATGGCACCGGACGGGCGGCGCAGGGAGATCGAGGCGGCGCTTAGTATCGCGCGCGCTGCAGATCCGGTGCTGTTCCACCCGTCAATGGCCGCGACCCATCTCGCCCGCGGCGCATTGGCCAGCGGGCTAACGGAACCTGGCGGCATGGAGGAGACGAAGGAGGCGCTTCGGGGACTGATCGAGAAGATCGTGCCGGCGCCGGACCCGC
>NZ_JAKZEU010000014.1 GCF_024359525.1 Paracoccus albicereus | reverse complement strand
GGTCAGTGCCGTCCGTCGGGTCCGTTGGATCAGTGCCATCGGTGGGGTCGGTGCCATCAGTAGGATCGGTCGGGTCCGTGCCGTCCGTTGGGTCAGATCCGTCGGTTGGGTCGGTTGGATCGGTGGGGTCCGTTGGGTCCGTGCCCTCGGTAGGATCCGTCGGGTCGGTGGGGTCCGTACCGTCTGTCGGGTCAGTGCCGTCGGTAGGATCGGTGCCGTCGGTGGGATCGGTCGGGTCCGTGCCGTCAGTCGGGTCCGTCGGGTCAGTGCCGTCAGTAGGATCCGTTCCGTCGGTGGGATCGGTCGGATCCGTTGGATCCGTGCCGTCAGTAGGATCGGTGCCGTCAGTCGGATCGGTGCCGTCAGTCGGATCGGTCGGATCCGTTCCATCGGTGGGGTCAGTGCCATCGGTGGGATCCGTCGGGTCCGTCCCGTCGGTGGGATCCGTCGGGTCAGTGCCGTCAGTGGGGTCCGTCCCGTCGGTCGGATCAGTTGGATCAGTGCTATCGGTGGGGTCGGTGCCATCAGTAGGATTGGTCGGGTCCGTGCCGTCCGTCGGGTCCGTGCCGTCCGTCGGGTCCGTCGGGTCCGCACCCGCAGACCCACCGCCGGAGGAACCGCCGCCGCCGGCAGCGGCGAGACCAACGGCTCCAGCGGACCACAAGGCCGCCGCGACCTGCTCATCGGACATGCCGGCGCCCAGTCCGGCCTCTTCCCCTTCGGCATCATCCGCAAGGATGATCGTCCCGTCACCCAGAACAAGCTGGTGGGGCGCGCCGTCGGCGGCGGGGTCGTAGAAGCCCTGGACGAGAATCTCGTCGCCGCTCGCCAGCATCACCGTCAGATCACTGCCTGACCGCGCGTAGCCGCTGATGTCACCGGGCAACGCCTGCAGCGGGATGTCCCTCAGCGCGCCAGCCTGAACGATACTTTGTGCCATTGATCAATCCTTCCAATACGACCCGGAGAATCTCGGAAAAAGGCGAAGTGACAGGGTGTCTCTCACGTAGATACTATAGTATGTATGATATGACTATACTAAAGTGTGTACAAATGGAGCGTGAGGTCTGCCGGTACGCTAAAGGAAAGATTCGTCTTTCCTTAGCGAGCGAAGCTCGAAGCTACCGGCGGAGCTGCCTTCTTAGAATTACCCGCTACCAGAGAAACTTCTGGACCGACCGACCCGGCTTTGAACCATCACCCGAGGTGACGCCTTGAAACCGCCCACAACCACACCGTTCGAACGCACGATGAAGCGCGCAAAGAAGTTACGCACCGACGGCAACTTTCGCGAAGCCGCCGCTGCCTATTCGGAGGCAGCAGCGATGCGCCCACATTCGAAGGCCGGGCTCTTCGTCGCGATGTGCCAGCGCGATGCTGGCCTTACCAGCGACGCGATCGACAGTTATCGCCTCTATGCGAGCCGAAACCCCGAGGATTTCGATGGCTGGTGTGGCCTTGGTGTTCTGTTGAAGCGGCTTAGCCGGTTCGACGAAGCGATCTATCCGATGAGGCGCGCTCTTTCCCTGCGCGATGATGCGCCAGCGCGAAACACGCTGATCGCTTCTCTCTGGAGGGTGGGCAAGACCCAAGAGGCTGAGCGCGAGGGCCTCAGGAATCTTCAGCTGAAGCACCAACTCGCGCAGCAGATCTTCAAATCCTCATCCTGCAAGGATTTCACCATCAAGCCGGGGGGACGGGGATTCGATCCGGAGGACAGACAGCGCAACATCATTTCGTTTTCGCTCTGGGGCGACCGTCCTGAATATATAACGGGGGCTATCGTGAATGCGCAGATTGCACAGCACCTTTATGTGCGCTGGACCCCCCGTTTCTATTGCGATGGATCCGTTCCGGCGGATGCGCGGGACGCCCTGAAAGCCTACGGCGCGCAGGTGATCATGATGACCGGCAAGGATGATGCATCGATCCGTCCGATGTGGCGGTTTCTGGCCGCGGACGACCCTGACATCAATGTCTTCGTGTGCAGGGACGCGGATTCGCGCCTCAACGCGAAAGAGCTTCTTGCGGTGACCGACTGGCTGAATTCAGGCCGCCGCTTCCACATCATGCGTGATCACGCGTACCACCACGAATTGATCCTGGCCGGCATGTGGGGCGGCATGGCCGGTATACTTCCCAACATTCGGCAGTGGCTTCGAACATCACCCAAGTATTTCAATAACAAATTTGGCGACCAGGCATTCCTTGCCGACATGCTTTGGCCACTGATTTTCGAGGATGCCAAGATCCACGACAGCGTCTACCGATTTCCAAACGCGGATCGCTTCCCGAACGGATACGACCTACCCGGGCTGATCCATGTCGGGGGTGGCGTGAAGAACATGCCTCATTGGTCGAGCTATGTTCAAATGTCCGCAAGCGGTTAAGTGTTTGGCCAAGCGCCGTCAGGCCGCGCAGATCACTTCAAAGGATCTGTCTCATACTTCGATCTACTATCGCGGCGCCCCAGCTCTGGTTCAGCTGCCCGCCACTTGCATGGTTCTCTTGAGCGGCTTTGGTACGATGGCTTCCGTGCGTTGCCACAAGCAGGCCTGATCGACTTATTCATCGTCACGAGACCGCCTCACCACAGAACTCGATGCCGCGGGCCCGGCATGCATCGACCAGACCCCTGATCTCGGCCTCTGTGGATTGCGTGTGAGGGCGCAGCGCGCCGGGATCCCGGCTTGCAATCAACCGGCGTCGCGATGGGCAATCGGCAGCCATTTTGCCGATATCCTGCGCTTGGGCAACGAAACGACCCACGACGCGTTGGTGACGATAACGTTCTGCGGTGAGATCACGAGGAAGCTGACCGCTCGCGACACTATCGGCTGTCCAGTGCCCTGAAAACCGGTCCGGGAGGATAGGTATGTCAGAATTGGAGATGATGCAGAGACGCCAAAAAGTGCTGGCGGATTTCGGCGACTTTGCGCTCCAGTCCGAAGATCTCGATGAGGTGCTGCACGAGGCCTGTCGATTGGTGAGCGAGGCACTTGGAACAGTTCGGGCCAAGGTGCTGGAGATTGAGAATGGCGGAGAAAGTTTGTTCGTCCGCGCCGGCGTGGACTGGGCCCCGGACGTGGTTGGCCACATTCACGTTCCCATGGGAGAGAACTCGTCCGAATCTTTCTCCATACGCGAAGGCGAGCCGGTCGTATCAAAGGACATCGCGCGGGAAGACCGCTTCGATATGCCGCCCTTCATGAAGGAGGCCGGCGTGGTGGCGCTGGCTAACGTGCCCATTTTCCTGCCGGGCAGACGCGCCTACGGACTTCTCCAGGTCGACGATACCCAGCCCCGCGACTTCGACAGTAGCGGCTCGCAGTTCTTGCGCACCTACGCCATTATTCTCGGGCCCATCGTCGACCGGCTGCTGCAGCTCGACGAGTTCCGCAACAGCGAGGCTCGGCGACGCCTTTTGCAACCGAACTGGGAGACCGACGCCCTTGGCGTGGTCACGACCGACAGCCCGAGTTGGCGTGCCCATACAGGCCAGACCCTGGAGGAATGGCTGGGCTACGGCTGGCTGGACGCGGTCCATCCGGACGATCGCCCGTATGCCGAACGACAGTGGCGAGAAGCTGTTGCAGCCCACAAGACCGTCGATGACGAATTCCGACTCGCGCCCAGGATGGCGAATGGCGCTGGACCAATGTCCGCGCCGCTCCCGTTTACGACGCAAGAGGCAAGATCGCGAAGTGGGCCGGACTGAATATCGACATCGAGGTCCGCAAAAGCGCCGATACGGCGCTGCGCGAAAGCGAACTCCGTCCGCTTCCGCACGCTGAGCGAGGGTATCCCGCAACTCGTTTGGCGCGCAGTCGACTACGGGCATTGGACATGGTCCAGCACGCAGTGGAGCGCATTCACCGCTCAGACCGACTTGCAAAGCCGCGGATGGGGCTGGCTGGAGCCTGTGCATCCCGACGACCGCTCTGGCGCCCGTGAACCCTGGGAGCGAACGCGGCGCACCGGCCGGTTCGAGGCAGACTATCGGATTCGACAGGCGGCGACGGGTGAGTTTCGCTGGTTTCAAACCCGTGCCACATCGGTGCGGGACATGAATGGTCGGATCTTGGAATGGCTTGGCACGTCCACCGATGTTCAGGAGCTCAGAGAAATCCAGGAGCGGCAGAGCGTCCTGGTAGCAGAACTTCAGCATCGCACGCGTACTCTCATGGGCGTGGTGCAAGGCGTAACCGACAAGACGCTCTCGTCGAGCAGCTCGCTGACGGAGATCAAACAGAGATTCGTGACCGTCTCGGCGCGCTGAACCGCGTGAACCGCTTACTGTCCCGTCTGGATAGCGGCCGACGCATCTCGTTCGATGAGCTTCTCCGAACCGAGTTCGATGCGCATGGAATAACGGACCCCAAAGATCCCGGCTCGCCGGTCAGGCTCGAGGGTGCCCAAGGCATCCTGTTGCGATCTTCGCACGTCCAAACCCTCGCTTTGGGCATCCACGAGTTCGCCACCAACGCGCTTAAATATGGTGCCCTGTCGCAGCCTCAGGGGAGGCTCAGTGTGAGTTGGCACTTGATTAAGGGTTCGGGCGGTGAGCGACGCCTGCACGTGGAATGGTGTAAGAGTGGAGCGTCACCGCCGGCGGGCGAGCCCGACGACGGCGCCAAGGGGAGGCAGCCCGCTCATCACCGCAGTGGCTACGGGCGCGAACTCATCGAGAAGGCCCTGCCCTACCAGTTGAAGGCTGAAACTTTTTTCGAACTCACGTCTCGGGGTCTGCGCTGCAGCATCACACTCTCTGTCTCAGCTGCAATGAATCGAACCACGCAATACGCTGATGAAACTCGGGATGACTAGTCAGGCCACTCACCACAGTCGACAATGCGGATCCGTCCTGAGCGGGCGGCGTGTCCTTGTGGTCGAAGATGAATACGTCATGGCCGAGAACTTGTGTGAGGCGTTGGTGGCGCAGGGCGCCGAGGTCGTGGGCCCCGTTCCAACCGCGGCCGAGGCACTTGCATTGCTGACGCAGGGGCCAGCCCCGCACCTCGTACTCCTAGACGTCGACTTGCAGGACGAACGTGTCTACATTGTCGTTGATAGGATTCGCCTCGACCGCATACCGTGCATCTTCGTTACTGGCTATGACCCCGAAGCCATACCCGCCGAATATGCCGACGTGCCACGGGTGGATAAGCCTGTCGAGATCCAGCAAATCTTGACGAAGGTCAGTGGAGAGTGATCGCCCGGCCCATAGGCAGCAAGATGTCCAAACCCTCAGCCGTGTGACGGTGAATCACTGGCAGGGAAAGACTCATCGGACGCCTCGTCGACGGAGTCCCAATCCAAGGGCGGATCCTGCATCGATTCCGGACCTGCGGAGCGGACCGAAGGTTCGTTGGGAGGAAAGCCGACGATACCATCAACGGTCAATCGAAACTCGTCCGCTAGCGCCAGCTCGATACCAGCGCCGGCGGCCTCGACTGCTCCAGGATCTTCCTGCCCGTCTCGAAACGTCGAGCGCTCCCGGAGCCGCGATTGGAGACGTTCACCGGAAGGAGTGTCCGCGAGCGCAGTGATTATCAATTGCATCATGCGCCTGTGAGCGAGCAGCCGCCCCTCGAACTCTTCTTCATTCATCGGTTCCTCCTGTTCTGCACCTTTCTTGGAAAACGATAGGCGACAATGGTCGTGAACGCGTCTCGAATCTCACGACCGTCGGCTTCTGTGACCGACAAGCAGGTCAGGTTGCAGTCGCGACCTGAGCGTGTTGGACGACCGACCAGTCATCATGCCCTTTGCGGCGATAGACGGATGTGCAGACGGCCGCGAAGCGGGTCTCCCCCTTCAGCGCCGCGACTTGATAGCCCACCACGATCATGCCCTCTTCGGGTCGGGACACGGACTTCTCCGAAAAGGTCACGTCCTCCCAATCAGACATTCCGCTGACTGCCTCTGTCGCATCCTTGCCAACGAACAAATGCGGCGCGTGACCGAGCGCCATGATACATTCTGGATCGACACGCTCGTGATAGGCCTCATCAGTAGCCTGCCAAAGGCTTTGCTCAAATCTTCAGACGCGTTCGTCATCCATCGAATTCTCCTTGGAAACAGTCTCAGGCCAGTCAGGTTGGGCGGCGCCGATGGATGAGACAGCGCTCATCCGCTGACCAGCGGTGCCTGGCCCCACAGTCGAACGCGATCTGCCGGCAATAGTTGCTTCGCGTCGAACCCGCAGTTCGCGGCGTGCTGGACAAGACAAGCCTTGCTTGAAGTTCTAGATCAGCGCGTACGCCGGTCTGTGGTAGTTTGCAGCGCCGTCAATTTGGGCTCGCTTATGATGGACCTGACAGCGCGCCCTCCGCGGATCCGGTGCGGTTCCATCCGTCAATGGCCGCGACCCATCTCGCCCGCGGCGCATTGGCCAGCGGGCTAACGGAACCTGGCGGCATGGAGGAGACGAAGGAGGCGCTTCGGGGACTGATCGAGAAGATCGTGCCGGCGCCGGACCCGCATGGCCGCGGTTT
>NZ_JAKZEU010000013.1:2500-5952 GCF_024359525.1 Paracoccus albicereus | reverse complement strand
CCGTCAATGGCCGCGACCCATCTCGCCCGCGGCGCATTGGCCAGCGGGCTAACGGAACCTGGCGGCATGGAGGAGACGAAGGAGGCGCTTCGGGGACTGATCGAGAAGATCGTGCCGGCGCCGGACCCGCATGGCCGCGGTTTCACGATCGATCTTCACGGCGCGCTGGCGAGCCTGTTGCTCCTGACGAGCGGGATGCCGGCGACAGGGCTGCCCGGGGAAACGCAAAAAGCCCCGCGTGGGGCGGGGCGTAGACAAACCAACGGCGCGCATTTTGAGGCGGCGCCGGAAGTCCATGATTTTGCTAATGGATTAGTGTTGGTTGCGGGAGTAGGATTTGAACCTACGACCTTCAGGTTATGAGCCTGACGAGCTACCGGGCTGCTCTATCCCGCGCCAAGGTTTGTCCGGATCGGAGTTTCATCGTTTTGGAGAGATCCGTTTCTTTCCAGGTCTGGCGGTAACCTACTCTCCCACGTCTTGAGACGCAGTACCATCGGCGCATTCGCGCTTAACGGCCGAGTTCGGGATGGGATCGGGTGTTTCGCGAGCGCTATGGCCACCAGACCGGGAAAGAAACGGGTCAGCGTCCGCGCGTTTTCGGCGCGGGTGTTGTCCAAGGCGCATGATCTGCATGCTTGCGACCGGGTAGAAGTCCTGCTTCCACCGGATCAAATCAAGCCAATCGAGCCATTAGTACCGGTCAACTGAACGCATTGCTGCGCTTACATCTCCGGCCTATCGACGTGGTGGTCTTCCACGGCTCTCAAGGGATACCTGGTCTTGAGGGGGGCTTCACGCTTAGATGCCTTCAGCGTTTATCCTGTCCGTTCATAGCTACCCAGCACTGCCGTTGGCACGACAACTGGTCCACCAGTGGAACGTTCACCCCGGTCCTCTCGTACTAGGGGCAACTCCTCTCAAGTATCCTACACCCACGGCAGATAGGGACCGAACTGTCTCACGACGTTCTAAACCCAGCTCACGTACCTCTTTAAACGGCGAACAGCCGTACCCTTGGGACCTGCTCCAGCCCCAGGATGAGATGAGCCGACATCGAGGTGCCAAACGATGCCGTCGATATGGACTCTTGGGCATCATCAGCCTGTTATCCCCAGCGTACCTTTTATCCGTTGAGCGATGGCCCTTCCACTCGGGACCACCGGATCACTATGGCCGTCTTTCGACTCTGCTCGACTTGTCAGTCTTGCAGTCAGGCTGGCTTCTGCCATTGCACTCAACGAGCGATTTCCGACCGCTCTGAGCCAACCTTCGCGCGCCTCCGTTACTGTTTGGGAGGCGACCGCCCCAGTCAAACTACCCGCCACGCAGGGTCCCGGATCCGGATGACGGACCGCGGTTAGACATCAAGAGTGCGAAGGGCGGTATCTCAAGGATGGCTCCACGGAAACTGGCGTTCCCGCTTCAAAGCCTACCGCCTATCCTGCACATCTCAATCCTGATGCCAGTGCGAAGCTGTAGTAAAGGTGCATGGGGTCTTTCCGTCTAACCGCGGGAAGTCTGCATCTTCACAGACAATTCAATTTCGCTGAGTCCACATTTGAGACAGCGGGGAAGTCGTTACGCCATTCGTGCAGGTCGGAACTTACCCGACAAGGAATTTCGCTACCTTAGGACCGTTATAGTTACGGCCGCCGTTTACCGGGGCTTCAATTCAAGGCTTGCACCTCTCCTTTTAACCTTCCGGCACCGGGCAGGCGTCAGACCCTATACGTCGCCTTGCGGCTTCGCAGAGCCCTGTGTTTTTAGTAAACAGTCGCCACCCCCTGGTTTGTGCCCCCGGCCCATACTTGCGTACGAACCGGGCCTCCTTCTCGCGAACTTACGGAGGTATTTTGCCGAGTTCCTTAAATGTGGTTCTCTCAAGCGCCTTGGTATTCTCTACCAGTCCACCTGTGTCGGTTTCGGGTACGATCTCATGGAGGGCTGTTTCCAGGAACCGCTGAACTGCCCGACCAATCCGATAAGGTCGAACAATCTTTGCGATCCGTCACCATCTCCTGGCCCAGGAATATTAACCTGGTTCCCATCGACTACGCCTTTCGGCCTCGCCTTAGGGGTCGGCTCACCCTGCTCAGATTAGCTTTAAGCAGGAACCCTTGGACTTTCGGCGACAGGGTCTCTCACCCTGTTTGTCGCTACTCATGTCAACATTCTCACTTCTGATCACTCCACCGGATGCCTCACGGCCCGGCTTCACAGTCAGAACAATGCCTCCCATGACCCCGAAGGATCAGAAGAGGCAGCGTCCTATATCACAGAACGCTCCGCTACCACGCACCCATAAGGTGCATCCAAAGCTTCGGCTCGTGGCTTGAGCCCCGTTACATCTTCGCCGCAAGACCTCTTGATTAGACCAGTGAGCTGTTACGCTATCTTTAAAGGATGGCTGCTTCTAAGCCAACCTCCTGGTTGTTTTGGAAGTCTCACATGCTTTCCCACTTAGCCACGAATTGGGGGCCTTAGCTGTTGGTCAGGGTTGTTTCCCTCTCCACGACGGACGTTAGCACCCGCCGTGTGTCTCCCGGATAGTCCTCTCGGGTATTCGGAGTTTGCTTAGACTCAGTAAGGCTGTGGGCCCCCATCATCCATGCAGTGCTCTACCCCCCGAGGGATACGTCCGAGGCGCTACCTAAATAGCTTTCGCGGAGAACCAGCTATCTCCGAGTTTGATTGGCCTTTCACCCCTAGGCACAGCTCATCCCGATCCTTTTCAACGGATGTGGGTTCGGACCTCCAGTGCGTGTTACCGCACCTTCATCCTGGCCATGCCTAGATCACTCGGTTTCGGGTCTGATCCGTCTGACTATGTCGCCCATTTAAGACTCGCTTTCGCTGCGCCTCCACCTAACGGCTTAAGCTTGCCAGACAGACCAAGTCGTTGACCCATTATACAAAAGGTACGCCGTCAGGGCTCAAGGCCCCTCCGACTGCTTGTAGGCGTCCGGTTTCAGAAACTGTTTCACTCCCCTCGTCGGGGTGCTTTTCACCTTTCCCTCACGGTACTGGTTCGCTATCGGTCAGCAAGGAGTACTTAGCCTTCGGGGGTGGTCCCCCGATCTTCGGACAGGATTTCACGTGTCCCGCCCTACTTGATACGTCCCATCAAACTTCCCGTACGGGGCTGTCACCCGCTATGGCTGATCTTTCCAGATCATTCCGGTCATTCTCAAGGCTCGGCTGGTCCGGGTTCGCTCGCCACTACTACCGGAGTCTCTAGTTGATTTCCTTTCCTCTGGGTACTTAGATGTTTCAGTTCCCCAGGTTCGCTTTTATAAGCCTATGTATTCAGCCTATAAATACCTGTTTCAGAAAGCCATTCATTGCATAAGCAAAAATGACAAACTGTCAGGTGGGTTTCCCCATTCGGAGATCCATGGATCAAAGCCTATTCCCGGCTCCCCATGGCTTATCGCAGGGTATCACGTCCT
>NZ_JAKZEU010000012.1 GCF_024359525.1 Paracoccus albicereus | reverse complement strand
CATCAGTAGGATCGGTCGGGTCCGTGCCGTCCGTTGGGTCAGATCCGTCGGTTGGGTCGGTTGGATCGGTGGGGTCCGTTGGGTCCGTGCCCTCGGTAGGATCCGTCGGGTCGGTGGGGTCCGTACCGTCAGACCCATCACTGGAGGAACTTCCTCCCGCAGCGGCGAGGCTGATTGCACCGAGCGACCCGATGGCCGCCGCGACCTGTTCATCGGTCATGCCGGCGCCCAGTCCGGCCTCTTCCCCTTCGGCATCATCCGCAAGGATGATCGTCCCGTCACCCAGAACAAGCTGGTGGGGCGCGCCGTCGGCGGCAGGGTCGTAGAAGCCCTGGACGAGAATCTCGTCGCCGCTCGCCAGCATCACCGTCAGATCACTGCCTGACCGCGCGTAGCCGCTGATGTCACCGGGCAACGCCTGCAGCGGGATGTCCCTCAGCGCGCCAGCCTGAACGATACTTTGTGCCATTGATCAATCCTTCCAATACGACCCGGAGAATCTCCGAAAAAGGCGAAGTGACAGGGTGTCTCTCACGTAGATACTATAGTATGTATGATATGACTATACTAAAGTTTGTATTGTCGACCTATGTCACTCTCCGGCGCAGAAGGAGCTGTCGAAATCCTCGGATGCCTTGCCGCAAAGGACGGCGTTGGCCAAGATCAAGAACACTGCTTTGGAAACGCCGCCCTCGTGCGGCAGCGAATGAGTGAGGCAGCGCGTGAGCGAGCTCGAACGACATCGGGACGGACGTTCCGCCGAGGGTGGGGCAGACCCGACGACGGAAAGCCGGCCAGACAAGGTCGCGACGATCAGACCTGTCCTGCACGCGTTGGCACGGATCATCGCCACCGACCGCAGGGCCGTCATTCTGGCGACTGCAGACGGTCGCATCCTGCTGGCAAATCAGGCAGCCGAACGGCTGAAAATCGACCGGGATGCCCTTCTGACGCGCCTGAACTGGCGACAGCTTTGCGACCGAGCGAAGCGCGCCGCCAGCGTCACCATGATCTGGGACAAAGAGGCACGCGGGGATACACGCCCTGATCTCCGCCTTGATGGAGAGGTCGTGCATGTCCCCATGGGGCCTGTCGAAGCATATGTGCTGAGGCTGGCGGAAAGCGACCAGGAATCGACATGGCTACGCAACCGCGCTCGTTCCGCAACGCTGATGAGAGTCGCTCATGACTTGCGCACGCCGATCCAGTCGCTTCTCGCGTCAGCCAATGCTCTCATGCAGGAAACGCCCGAACGCGGCTCCCGTTCTGAGGAGAAGACACTAATTCACGGCGCTGCCGGAATGCGCCGGGCAGCCGAATTGGCACTGGACAACATCAGCAACGTGCTCGCAGTGATACGCGGCGAGGACACTGTCAGGGGCGGACAGCCCGACGAGGATTTCAGCGTCGCGGAGGAAATCCGCGCATTGGTCGCCATGATCGAGCCGATCGCACATGCGCGGGCAGCCGAGATTCGGCTGGACTTCGACGGACCGGCGGACCTGATCCTGAACGGACCTTTGCGCTTCGTGCGTGCGCTGTGCCAGAATCTGATCGACAACTCGGTCAATCACGGGGGTGGACTGATCGAATTGCGGGTGGCCTGCGCACCCCTCTCTGAATCGGCTCTTGGCGATCACCCCGGCTCGCCGCTTTGGCGTGTCGAATTGGATCTGCGAGACGAAGGTGGGGGACTTCCCGCGGATCAAAGGCGACGTCTGGCCCGGGCGCTTGGCTTGCCCGTTGATCCACAGCCCGACCGGCGTCCGGATGGGCGTCCTTCCGCAGGTCTTAACGTCATGGCTCACGCCCTTCGTCAGCTGGGCGGTTGGATCGAGATATTTGACCGGGGGATCGATGGCGAGGCTTCGCCGTCTCGAGAGAAGGTGCTGTCTGTGGGGAATGCACCTGACGTCATTTTCGAGTCAGTTCAATCGGAAAGCAGGCGAACTGAGCGGACCGAATGGGCTGAGGATGAGAGCGCGATATCCGAAAGCGGCCCGCGCGTGATCGGCACGATCTTCCGCGTCGGTTTCAGCCTCCCAGCCGCACCGGCGCTGACGCCTTCGCTTCCGATGCCACAGCCAAATTCGGCGAGCCCGATGTCCGGACGAACCATCGTCCTTGTCGAGGACAGTCCCGCAAGTCGCGACTGGCTCACCCGGCTTCTGCAATCGCTTGGGGCGTCCGTCATTCCGACGGCGAATGCCCCCGAGGCGCTTGCTTTTCTGTCCCGCCGAGACGCGGCCGATCAGGTGTCGCTCGTCCTGACCGACGTCACGTTGCCGCGCATGACCGGGATAGAACTGGCCGCCCGACTGACTGGCGGCGACTCGGGATCGGCGGGCACGTGGAATGGCGTCATCGTCGGCCTCACCGCCCATATCGACGAGAATGTTCAGCGCGCCTGTCTCGAAGCGGGAATGGCGCGAGTGCTTGAAAAGCCGATTTCGGCAGAGGGGCTTAGCCGGGCGTTGACTGCAATCCTGTCAGGCGCGACGGCGACTGAAGAGACCACGTCTGCCGAGCCTGCAAACGACGCGCACCTGATTGATCCTTCGATCGCAGGCGACCTGCGTGATCGGCTTGGGGCGTCTCATGCGCGCGACTTCATGCTGAGGGCCCTTGGCGAAGCCAGGTCCGTGTATACGGAGTTGCAGACAGAAGGTGTTGGGCCCGAAACAGGCAAAAGGCTGCACGCTGCGACGGGTGCGTGCAGCCTGACGGGTTTGAAAGCTGTCGAGAAACGATTGCGCGCCATCGAGAACGTGCTCGATGCCGGGTCTCGTCAGATCGATGGATTGTTAACGCCTCTCGCCGAGGCCCTTGACCAGAGTCTGCAGATGGCCAAGGAGATGACATGATTTTACCCAAAAGCGTCCTGGCCTCTGCGCCAGTGGAAACCGCGGAAAGCGAATGCCATGACTAACGGCCAGTCCGACCAGTTGCGCGTCCTGATCGCCGATGACCATGCCATGATCCTCGAGATGCTGGACATGTATCTGGCGGCTGTGCCCGACATCACGCTGAAGACGGTGCCGAACCTCCCCGCGGCTCTGGACGCGATCGCTGCCGAGGGTCCGTTCGACCTGATCCTCGTCGATCTGGATATGCCCGGCATGGATGGATTGAGCGGGCTGCGCAAAGCAATTGAACAGAACGCGGGACAGCCAGTCGGCATCTTGACCAGCAATCCTTCGGCGCAGGTCGTCGAAGAGGCGATGACGCTCGGCGCTGCGGGGATCGTGTTGAAAACAGCACCGCTGAAAAATCTCGCCAACGAACTTCGCTTCATGGCCGGTGGCGGACGATATCTTTCGATGGAGCTGATCGACCTACGCAAAAAGCATCAGGAGTCTGCTCAGACAGCGCTTTCCAAGCGCGAGGCCGAGGTGCTGACCCTGCTGGCGGAAGGGATGCCCAACCGGGAGATCGGCGCGGCGCTCAACCTCGCGGAACCGACCGTCAAGATGCATGTGAAGTCGATCTGCACGAAGCTCGGGGTGAACAACCGAACGCAGGCGGTCATCACCGCGCGGGATCGTGAGCTGATCTGACACTCGATGAATGCGGACGACGCTGACGATAGCCACATCGGATTTCAGAAGTTCGCGCTGACCTCCAACCCGAAATACTGCACCCGGTCGTCAGGCTGTCGATCGACCGGCGCTGCTGCGTAGAGCGAGACCGGCGTGTCCCCGACATCGAAGCTGAGCGACACGCCAACGCTGCTGCGGATCTTTTTGCTGTCGTCGATCCTGCCGTCCAAGGTGTTGTCGAGGCCCCAGACCGAACCGACATCGGCAAAGATCCCGCCGCTGAAGTTGCGGCCCAGAAATTCGCCCAGATCCCGCTGCAATTCGAGCGATGCCACCAGGAACCGGTTGCCCCCAAGAAGATCACCCTGATCCGAGGGCGCGACACCGCGGGGAGCAAACCCCCGGAAAGTGTCACCGCCTGCAAAGTTTCGATCCAGCGCGGTCGTGTCATTCCCTGCGAGACCAGTCACGACAGATCCGCGAAGGCCAAGCATCAGACTGGTCCGCTCCCCCATCGGATATCGAGAGCCGACTTCCAGTTGCGTTTCCGAGATCGGATCATCGGTGCCGAGGTTCCAAAGAAACTGTTCGACGCGGATGCTGACCTGGCTCTGGCCATCCTTTTCCGCACTGCGGTAGCTAAGGCCCGCCCGCGCGAATGGCGCGTTGATCCGTCCGACTTCCGATCGCAACAATGCGCTCGCACCGTCGTCCAGATCGGTCAGGCTGTGATCTCGGTAGCCCAGCCCATACTCGATCCGAAACTCGGGGGTGGGCGTCCATGACAGATAGACGTTCCCTTGGTGGTTTCTACCGGAGAAAGCCAAGTCTTCGAAATCGCTTTCCTGACCGGACAAGTCGAACCCGAGGCCCAGTTCCGGACCAAAGGTTTCGGCGCGAAAAAGGTTCACGTCGTAGCTTTTCGACTCGCGGCTGAAATCGCCGTGGACGGCTCCAAACGTATCGGGCAGCAGATTGTATTGCTCATACGAAATCGTTCCGGTCAGGCCCTGGTCATTGACCCAGCCGAGGCCGACATCGATGCGCCCGGGCCGAAGCTCCACCTCCGTCACATCAATGACCAGCAGATCACCCTTGCCCATGACCGAGACCGCTTCAAATACTCCGGTCGACATCAGACAGTCTTCGACTGCCTGAAGCTCCCGGTCGTCGAGATAGACACCCGTCAATTCGCCACAGGTTCTCCGAATATCGTCCGCGGGAATCAATTCGGCGCCGACGACCTGCACATCATCATAAACTTCGGCGCTGACCGGCCCACCGAAGCACAAGGCGGCCGCAAGAGAAATCAGCGACAGAGGGGTGCGGGGAAAGCGGACAAACGTCACTGAAGGCATCAAGGTATCCGGACTGCAAGGGGAAGAGTTATCGAAGCCTGGCGCGCAGAAGCGGGCGGATCAGATAGCTAAGAATGGATTGCTGACCGCTTTCGATATCGACTTGCGCGACCATGCCGGGACGTATCGGAAACTGCTCGCCGAAGCGCTCCAGATAGCTGCGATCCGTTTGGACCATCACACGATAGAAGTTCTGAGGTCCGTTGGCCGTATCTTCCTCGACCGTGTCCTCAGAGATCTGGGTGACGTGACCACGCAAGTCGCCGTAAACCGCGAAATCGTAAGCGGTGATCTTGACGCTGGCAGGCATGTCGGGCGCGATGAACGCCACGTCTCGCGGCAAGACCCGGGTCTCGATCAGCAGTTGATCATCTATCGGGGTGATTTCCATGATCGCCTCGCCCGGCTGCACGACGCCGCCAAGGGTGGTGATCGCAATGTTGTTGATCCTGCCTTCGACGGGCGAACGGATGATCGTGCGGCTTAGCTCGGCCTCTTTCTGGACCAGCTCCTGCTGCAGCGTCGAGAGCCGGGCTCGACGCTCTGCGAGATCGCGGTAGGCGTCCTGCACATAGCCGTTTCGCGCCTCACTGATAGTGCCGTCCAGTTCTGCAATCTTCTGTCGCAACTGCAGCAGGTCTATGCGGCTGACCGATCCGCTCGCCGTAAGGGGGCTGGTGATGTCCATCTGTTCCTGAACGGTGCTGCGCTCTTCCTCCAATGCGGCAAGCGAGGATTGCAGCCGGGTCCGCCGTGCGTTGAACAAACGCAGTTCGGTCTGCTGAGTTGCGGTGGGATCCGGTCCGAAATCGAGCGTGGGCTTTTCAAGGACTTCCGCTTCCAGGCGGGTAACTTCTGCCTCCAGCGTCTCGATTTCAGAGGTCGTGGACATGAAGGCAGAGCGAGAGCGCGTGGCGTCCATTTGGGCGATCACCTGCCCGGGCTCGACAAGATCACCTTCCGCGACGAGCAATTCGGAAAGAATGCCGCCTTCCAGACTTTGGATCGTCTGCATCCGCCGCAGGGGGATCACGCGACCATCACCGCGGGTGATCTGATCGATCTGGGCAACCGCGGCCCAACCGACGGCGATGATGACGGACAAGGCGGCAATCTGTATGGTCCAACGGGCGTGGCGAAGCGCCTGACGGCGATAGCTGCCGTCGATATGGCTTGTGTCGACCGTATCGTCTGCGCTCATGGAACGACTTGGACCGGACCCTGCTGAGATTTGCTCGCACGCGCCGCGTTCAGGATCTGCAGCAGGTCACCGTCCCGCGCGACGCGACCATCGTTCAGCACGACGGCGCGCGACGCGAGCGTCAGCACTTCTCGCTTGTGCGTCGAGATGATCGAGGTTCTTCCTTGCAGCCAATCGCGCAGGTAATCGATCACCTTGGCCTCCGTCACATGATCGAAAGCCGATGTGGGTTCGTCCAGCAGAACGATCTGCGGATCCTGCAGAAGAATCCTCGCAAGTCCAATAGCTTGCTTCTGCCCTCCCGACACGTTCGAGTTACCATGAATCTGCAGGTCGAGACCCCGCACGTGCCGTCGCACGTAGCGGCCGAGACCAACCGCATCCAGCGCAGCCAAGAGTTCTTCATCGGAATGAAGGCCATGATCCAGAAGAAGATTGTCGCGAAGCGTACCTTGGAACAAAGCCACGTTTTGCGGCAGGTATCCTATCTGGCGCCGACGGTCGATCGGGTCGATCTGGCTGAGTGCCAGATCATCGACGAGAACCGCACCGTCCTGCGGATCCGTCAGTCCAGCAAGCAGACGCAGCAGGGTCGATTTTCCGGCCCCGTTGCCACCAAGAAGAGCGACACTTTCACCTGCTGCGATCTTCAACGCGGGGATCGACACGACCGGCGCTGCATCAACCTCATGCCGGTACGAGACGCCGTCGAGCCGGTACGCGCCGGTCAGCGCCGGGGCGCGCACGAAATGACGATCGTCAGGACGCTCGACCGGAAGTTTCATGATCCCGTCAAGCCCCTCCATGGCGGCCCGGACGTGCTGCCAGCGCGCCAATAGACCTGCCACCTGAGACATGGGCATCAAGGTTCGGCTGGACAGAAGGGTGCAGGCAATCAAGCTGCCGACGGTCAATTGCCCGGCGCTGATCAGGTAGACGCCCACGATGATGACGCCGGCATAGGCAAACTTCTGCACCGAACTGACGATCTGCGACATCACATTGGTCAGGTTTCGCGTCTTGACCGCCGTTGTCGCCATCGTCGCAGTCAATTGGGCGTAGGCGCGCTGCAAACGTCCTTCGGCCCGCGCCGCCTTGACAGTCTCCAGGTTCGAGATCGTCTCCAGCAGCAGCCCATTCAGCGCGGCCGCTTCACGGGTGTTTTCGCGCGAGGCGCGCCCAAGACGGGACTGCAAAAGAATGCCAGGAACGATCGTCAGGATCACCGCGGCGAGCGTCACCAAGGCAAGCGGGCCGCCCAGAAAGGCAAGCACGCCCAGGAAAAGGATCACGAACGGAATATCGCAGACTGCCGCGACCGTCCCCGAGGTGAAGAATTCACGAACCGTCGCGAACTCTCGCACCTGATTGGCAAACACGCCCGTCGATTTGGGCTGATGAGCAAGACGAAGGTTCGAGACCTTGTCGAAGAGCTGTGCCGACAAACGCAGATCCAGATCGCGACCAGAAACATCGATGAGCGAACTGCGCATGATCCGAAGAAGGATCTCTAACGTGATTGCGATGGCCACGCCGCTTGCAAGGATCCATAGCGTGTCGAACGCGCGGTTGGGCACCACACGGTCGTAGACCTGCATGGAGAAGAGCGCCGTCGCGACGGCCAGAAGGTTGGCGACGAAAGACGCGATGACGACATCGCGGTAGATGTTCCACTTCTCCAGCACGGGACCGAGTATCCAGTGCCGCTTGCGCGCGCCGTCGCTGTCGAGCCGCTGCGAGACCACATCGATAGGCTTCGATACGAGGATTCGACCGTCGTGACGCTGCGCCAGTTCTCCACGGGTCCAGATCGCCCGCCCGCCGCCGGTCGCGGGCAGGATCAGACTGGCCTCATTTCCGTGCAGGGCCTCCAGGACAACCGTACTGCCGTCACGCAGGAACAACAATGCAGGAAGGCTGTGCTCTGGGAAGCTGTCGAGCGGCTCCGTGCTGATCCGGCAGCTCATGTTCGCGCGACGCAGCGCCTGCGTCGTGTGGCGCGGCTGCAGCGCTTCGCCACTGGCGCGGGGAAGTCCGTCGGTCAGCCGCTCGGCCGACGCAGATACGCCGTGAACGCGGCACAACTCGACCAGTCCAAGGACGAGCGGATCATGCTCCAGCGCCCTGGTTGTTGCAGCCCCCCTCGTCATTCCCATTATCCTCCGCTGCTTGCGAGAATGAGTGTGCCAAGAACGCCCAGTTCGTGGGCGGCCTGATACTCGGCCCGCTTGCTCGCTTCGTAGGTATCGATGCTGTCGATCTGCGCGTCGTAGAGATCGCGTCCCGTCGTCAGCAAGTCGATGAGTTCCTTCTGGCCACCGACGAACTGCTCTTCGAACGTCTGAAGAACACGCTCGGCCTGCGTCAGTTGCGCCTCCTGCGACGCCTCGCTCGCCCTCAACGCCCGGATCTGCTGGATGGCGCTACGTGCGCCATTCCGGAGATTTCGGCCGATGGCTTCCATGTTCGACTGCGCCGCCTCGCGTTCCAGTTCCGCTGCCTGTACTTGGCGCCCCCGAAAACTGCCGGAGTTTAGATCGACGCCAGCTGACAGACCGACGGCCGTGCGGCTGCGGCCCCCATCGAGCCCTGCGCGTCCTTGCGCCTGAAGACGGATCGTGGGCAATCGCGCGGCTTTGGCCAGATCGATTTCGGCCTCTGAAGCGAAGACGTCCGACCGAGCAGCAATGTACTCGGGCGACAGTCGCACCGCGGAATCCAGCGTGTCCGAGCCCGAATATCGTTCAGCGAAGTTCAGGGATGGCGGTGCCGAAATCCCCGAGGGTGCGCGGCCAAGAAGGAATTGCAATTGCGACAAGGCCAGAGTTCGGTCGCTTGTCAGCTGCTGCAAGCGATCCTCGGTGCGGACCACTTCCAATTCGGCCCGCGCAACCTCTGCATTATCTCCGACACCCGCAGTCGCGCGATCCCTTGCGTGTCCGGCGATCCGCTGCGAAAAGGCAAGATAATCGCGAGTCTCGGCAATCTTCAAACCAAGAACTTCGACATCGAGATAGCTTACAGCTTGATTCGATACCCTGAGCCAAGCAGAAGTTAGACGAACGAAGTGCATAAATATCTGAAAGTGCGGTTATCGGATTGCATAAGTATGCACATACGAACCAACAGGGTCCAGCAACAAATGCCTAATTACCCTATCGAATGACTTTCTAAAAGTTAGTCTTGCTCGTCGCTTTGGGTGGGTTGCAAGGCCCCCAGCAGACTGAAATCGCCGATCGCAGTATCCGTCGCATCATCCGAATTTGCTGGCTGCAAGAGTTCCGCCAAGGCTGTCTCGACAGCCAGATCTTCGGCCAGGAAGCCGTCGTTGGTTCCTTCTGCGCCGACTTCGTCCAGCAACGCCGCCAGAGGATCGGACAGGCCGCCCAGGGCGCGGTCACCGCTGTCTATAATTTCACCCAGCAAAGCATCGACTTCAGGATCAGCTTCGACCTGTGAAGTTGTTGAAGTCGTCCCGGATGCGGAGGCCGCAGCCATTGGTGCCAGAAGTCCGCTCAGACCAAGACCGGCGAGTAGATCATCGACACCGTCGTCGACACCCTTCAGACCACCGTCTGCCTCATCCACCAGGCTGTCATCCAAGCTGCCAAGTAGTTCATCGACCGACTGCGACGATGAGAGGGATTCCGAAGCGCTGTCCCACGCCGCCGCAGAGTCGAGACCCAGCAGCGTGTCGAGAAAACCGTCATCATCGGCCACAGTGTCGGCATCATACGTGCTGTTTGCCGCCTCTTCGCCGACAGGCGAGAGGCTTTCGGATGAGGAATCGTCCGAGCCTGACGTTAAAAGCGCAGAGTCGGAGGCCGCAGCTGATGACGTCGAGTCCTGTGCCCGTACAAGACCGGGACCGCCCAGCGGTCCCGCCGTCAGTCCACCCAAAAGGCTGTCGCCAGGTAGCGGCGAGGCAAGACCGTTGAGCAGCCCATCATTTCCAAGCAGCGGATCAAGCCCGGTTTGACCGATCGTTCCGATGGCGCCATCGACGTCGACCGCGGACGAGAGGGGCGACCCGATGACTTTTCCGACGAGGCCAGCATCCCCTGTGACTGTATCGATCAACGAACGTGTGGTGTCGCCATGCGCGCCGTCTTGGCCGAGGATCGCGGTTGTCGTACCGCCAATGAGGTCGCCACCAGCAAGAACCGGCTCGAAGAGACCGCCAAGCAAGCCGCCGCCATCTACCAAAGGATCCAGGACGCCATCCTCTACCGTTCCAACGACGCTTGCCAATGCGCCTTCGGAACCCAATAGAGGCGCGACGACGTCTTCCACGACACCCCCATTGCCCAATACCGGATCGATCAGGGTCTCCGTTACACCGCCCAGCAATCCATCTTGACCAAGCATCGGACCGGTGACGCTGCCGATCACCCCATCCTTGCTTAAGACCGGGTCGAGGACGCCCCCAACCAACGCATTGTTGCCGAGCAGAGGATCAAGAACGGTTTCCTGCACGACGGCGACGACGCCACCCACCGGCCCGTCGCCCCCCAAGATCGGCGCGACGAACTCGCTGACGATGCCGTCGGGTCCGAGAATTGGAGTGATCAAGGAATCCGTGACAGCGGTTAACAGCCCGTCCGGCCCGAGAACCGGCGCGGTTATAGTGCCGATCAGCCCGCTCTCACCGACAACCGGACGTAGGATTCCATTTAGAATACCATCAGCGCCTAGCAGAGGATCAAGAACGCTGTCCTGAACGCTCCCGACGACACCGCCGAGAAGCCCGTCGGACCCCAGAACAGGGTTCACGCCGCCGATTACACCAACCCCGCCAGTAATCGTGTCCAATACAGTGTCGATGACGGATCCAGCACTATCATCAGGGGGCGCGATACCATCCGCCTCAGCAGAGCGGTCCGCGTCCGAGACCTGCGCGTCCCACTCAGCGATCACGTCGCTTTCGGAGTTGGCGCCAGACCTCGTGGGCGTCGCACCCGTGACGGATGAAGCTTGGTCCGCTCGACCTTGCGGCAGCGTCACGCCTTGCGCCGCCGGGATCGCAGCATCACCGACGCCGATATAGTCGTCATCGCCCAAAGGTGGTGCGAAGGCGACGCTTGCTTCGCCGTCAGAGCCCGTCTCCGACTGTGACGTCTCGATCTGCGCTCCTTCGATCGGCCGCTCACGATCGGGCATGGCCGCAAATTCTGCCAGCGCCCCGCCCGCTTCTCCGGCCGCGGATACAATTCGTTCGCTTTCGTCAGAACCCGACTGCGCTTCGCGACTATTCGTGGACCCCGGTCTCGTGGACTCGAGCTCACTCTCCAGATCGACAAGGTCCATCTGCGCAGCCTCAGTCGAGGTCTGGCCTGCAAGCCCCATGCCGATTGCCGTCAGACCGAGCGTCTCTGCCCTCCCCCGAACTCGCTGAGAACCGCCGTCACCCATAGACGCAGCACCAAACACATCGGACGATGCGTCGGGCTGAGCCTTGGTTTCGTTATGGGTCGGCTTTTGCGCCGTCATCAGCCCCTCGGCCTGGTTGAAACGCTTGCGGGTTTTGCAGCGGTTGAGTCAGCGAATGAAGGTTAAGCGTATAGCTCTACACATACTATTGTATGGTACTTTCTTGCATTTGGCAAGGTCAACCCACATCCATAAGTCGACTATCGCTGTCCAGCAGCTGCATTTTAGCGGACGTGGTTAATAGGGGTTCACGAGGATTGCCCTGTTCCCTTGACTTCATTTCCGATCAGTACGAAGCCCCACCCTCCTCTCGCCCCGAAAGCTCGAAGCAATGGGCCTCGCCGCAAGCGTCGTCGTAGAGGCAGATGCCAAGCCTGAAGTTCTGTTCTGGCTCGAGCTGGCCCAAAGTCAGCGATAGCAGTTCCAGCGCGTCGCGTTTCTCTTCGCACGGCTGGACTGGTATCGCGATGACCATTCCTGAATTCACTATTCCGACCAATGCTTTGTCCTCCGCTATGTCCGCGATCAGGTCACGGGCGTGTCCGGGTTGGGCTGGCTCCGGTCACCTGATGGCCGGGTGGTGGCGGCCGCGCCCTCTGGGGCGCGACCGCCGGTCCTT
>NZ_JAKZEU010000011.1 GCF_024359525.1 Paracoccus albicereus | reverse complement strand
TCCACAACCAGCATCCCAAACTCTGCCCCCGAATGACCTCGGAGGCATGATGGACCATCGCATCAGGGGGGGGGCCCGTTTGGACGCCGATCACCCCAATACAGGGGTCCTTATTCCACGCCGATCCACAGGTTCGGTTCCGGACAGGGCGTAATGATCTGTCCATAAATTATCTTGAACCTGTATCGAACAGGCGTATTATTTTGGACAACATTTCCGGACAGAATTGCAATGCTGTGACCAGAACATTCGCCTACGCCAGAGTATCGACCGTCGAACAGGACCCCGAAAACCAGATCCGGGAGATCGCTGCCGCAGGATTTGCGGTGGAGCCACACCGGATCATTACCGAAACGGTTTCCGGCTCACAGGCCATCGCACAGCGGAAGGGATTTGCGCGTCTTCTGGACAAGATGGAGCGTGGCGATGTTCTTGTCGTGACTAAGCTGGACCGGCTGGGGCGCGATGCGATCGATGTCAGTACGACCGTGGCCAAGCTGGAAGTCTTGGGCATCCGTGTGCATTGCCTCGCCTTGGGCGGCGTGGATCTGACCAGTTCTGCGGGCAAGCTGACGATGGGTGTGATCAACGCAGTTGCCCAGTTCGAGCGAGACCTTCTGATCGAACGCACGCAATCGGGGCTGGCGCGTGCGAAAGCGCAAGGCAAAACACTGGGGCGCCCATCAACCCTTTCGGCTGATCAGCAGGCGCTGGTCCGCGAAAAGATTGCCAATGGCGCGACAGTTTCCTCCATCGCACGCGAAATGGGCACCAGTCGGCAGACAATCATGCGGGCGAGAGATTCAGAACCAATATAATCAAGCAGGCAGACCCCGAAGATGGATATCGAAATCAGCGTCACAATAACTGCGCCAGATGGCACCGCTCACACGGATAGGATCGCCGCATTCTCCAAGGGCATTGAGGCTGCTGGTGACATCGGCCTGTCCATAGAGGAAGGCAAAGCCGTTCTTTTGGGCATCCAGCGGAAAGTTGTTGCCGCGCAATGCGAAGCGTTTTGTATCCAACGTGCCCGCTGTACGTGCTGTGATCGAAAGCTTCGTGGCAAAGGGCGCCGGCAAATTCGATACCGGACGGTCTTCGGTGACATCGCCGTTGAAAGTCCGCGCTTCTATTCCTGCCAGTGCCACAATGGTCCAGCCAAAACTTTCAGTCCTCTGAACGAACTTTTGCCCGACCATATCGCCCCGGAGTTGCTCTGGCTTGAGACGAAATGGGCTTCGCTTGTATCTTTCGGGGTCACGACTAACCTGCTGAAAGATGTCCTGCCGATTGATATGAGGCTAAATCCAGACACCATCCGCAGACATCTGGGGCGTGTGGCCACGCGGATGGAGGCCGAACTTTCTGATGAGCGTTACAGTTTCATTGAAACCAGTCCCCACCAGCGCGCCCAGCTTCCCAACCCTGAGGGCCAAATCACCGTCGGTATCGACGGTGGCTATGTTCGGTCTCGCGACGCGGGTCAGTCGCATTTCGAGGTCACCGTCGGCAAATCCATCCCCACAGATCGCCCGAGCCGCTATCTTGGGCTTGTCCAAAGTCATGATGACAAGCCCAAGCGGCGACTGCATGAAGTTTTGAAGGATCAGGGTTGGCAGGAAAACCATCCAGTGACATTCATGACTGACGGTGGAGACACCGTCATCCACATGGCGCGACACATGGCACCTTCCTCTGAGCATATCCTGGATTGGTTCCACATCACCATGCGCATCACCGTCATGCAGCAATACGTCAAAGGGCTTGCGCATCACAATCCCGCAGAGGCCGAAGCCATTGCCCGCCTGCTGCGCCAGATCAAAGGGTTCCTTTGGAATGGCAACCTTCACAATGGTCAGGCAGCGATCGAAGACCTTGTCATCGATCTGGAAGTTGTCGAGACGGACTATGCCAGCATCAAGGCACTTCGGAAGGCGGCGTCCGAGTTCGAGACCTACATCGCCAACAACGCCTTGATGATCCCGAACTATGCGGAAAGACGACGGTACGGTGAACGCGTTTCAACCGGCTTTGTCGAAAGCACCGTCAACACCGTTGTTGGAAAGCGCTTCGGCAAGCGGCAGCAAATGCGCTGGTCAAAACGAGGCGCGCACCTCATGCTGCAAACCCGAACCAGAGCCCTCGATGGCACCCTGCGCGCCAAGTTCGAGCAATGGCATCCGGCGTTGAAGCCTTCGTCCGAAACCGAAATGGCTGCATGATTGCCCCACACTTTACGGTACTCTCCCAGGACAAGGGGATACGTGCCTGCATCCCAGGCCGGAAGAAACGCAAGACGGCGATCAAATACGATAAGCGGAGATACAAGCGGCGTAACCGCATCGAGATCATGTTCGGCAGGCTCAAGGACTGGAGGCGCGTCGCGACCCGCTATGACCGATGCCCCAAGGTGTTCCTCTCAGCCATCGCCCTCGCGGCTCTCGTCATCTATTGGTTATGAATCCTGACCCTAGGTAGACCTGCAGTCTTTTGCTTGATAGGGGTAGGGCGCATAAAGCCCGCGGAATCGAATTGGACCCGATCAGCGAACGAACCATCTTGGCCCGCGGCGTGCGAAAAGCTGCAACTTGAGGCCTGACACACGACCGCAATCAATCTTGTCCAGACAGATCAGAAAATCCTTGCAAAACCGGGGGCATCCACACACTACCCCTGCAACTCGCGTAAGGTAATTGTTGTCGGGACCATCACACGACGCCAGATCATCGGACTGATCCCCAAAAGCCGAACCTTCAGCTGAACAATATTACAGACAGTGTCCATATCCTGAACGTGCCATCAATAGCCGCACGCGGCACCGGCCCCGCACTTTGCTGTACTCTCTATGAATACCGCAGCATCGCCATCGCCGAGACCCAGGCGCAGATTGCTGCCGTCGAGGAAAAGATTGCTGCCAGCGCGACCGATCAAGCCTCGCAACCAGATCAAAGACCTTTCAAGGTGGTGATGCCGACGGGCAGGGTGGCGGATTGGAGCCCCCCAACAAAGCGGCGCCAGCGGAGACGATAAAGTTCCGCAGCTTTTTCCAAATCAGCCACACCATCTGCATCGATCTTACGAACCGCGCGGCCAGGGCTTCCAACGACCAGAGTGTTGTCGGGGATCTCTTTGCCTTCGGTGACCAGCGCGCCTGCGCCAATTAGGCAGTTTTTGCCAATCTTGGCACCATTGAGGATGGTCGCGCCCATGCCTATCAACGTGCCGTCACCGATGGTGCAGCCGTGGATCATCGCGCGATGCCCGATGGTGCAGTTGACACCAATATGGATGGGGAAGCCGGGATCGACATGCAGCACGCAGTTGTCCTGAACATTCGACCCTGTGCCCAAATAGATAGTGGCATCGTCGGCGCGCAGGATGGCACCAAACCAGATGCTAACGTCGGCCTCGATCTGCACATCGCCGATTAGCACAGCCGTGGGCGCGACGAAGGCTTCGCCCGTGGTGGGGCCACGCGGGCCGATGTTGTCCAAAGTGAATAAATGTGTGGTCATTGTTGCATCTCCTACGCTGTACCGGAGTCCGGGAAGAGGTACAGCAGCGCCACTCATATAGTGCCTTTCTCACGCAGATCTGTAATTTTTTTGGGGTCATAGTTAAGCATTTTGGACAGGATTTCGTCCGTATGCTCGCCCAGCATTGGCGGCGGCAGGCGAACACCAAACTCATGGCCTTCCATGCGGATCGGTGTGCGCATTACCTTTGCTTTCACATTTGGCGCAGCGCTGTGGTTAATCTCTTGAACTATACCCCGCGCCTGGATGTGGGGGTCGTCGAACACTTCGGGGATGGTGTTGATCGGTCCGCAAGGTATCCCGGCCGCCTGCAAATCTGTAAGCCATTGGGCTGAAGGTTTTTTGGCCAATTCTGCACGAATCTCGATCAAAGCGGCGTCACGATTGGTTAGCCGAAGGGTGTTGGTGACAAAGCGCGGATCATCGGCCAGATTGGGCCGTCCGATGGCCTGACAAAGGCGTCGGTACTGACCATCGTTACCCACGGCTAGATTTATGTGGCCGTCAGCGGTGGCGAAGGTCTCATACGGAACGATGTTTGGATGGGCATTGCCCAAACGCCCCGGATGAACACCACCGACAAGGTAGTTGGACGCCTGATTGTATAACCACGCAGCCTGACAATCGAGCAACGAAATGTCAATGTGCCGCCCGACACCGGTTTGGTCGCGTTCACGGAGCGCGGCCAAGATAGATACTGCCGCATACATCCCTGACATGATGTCCGAGATCGGCACCCCTACCTTCATAGGCTGTCCCGCGGCCTCTCCGGTAATGCTCATCAGGCCACCCATGCCCTGAACGACGAAATCGTAGCCGGGCCGCTCGGCATAGGGACCAGTCTGTCCAAAACCCGTGATCGAGCAATAAACAAGACGTGGGTTGCGTGCGTGGACCGACCCCCAATCCAGTCCACGACGCTTGAGATCACCAACCTTGAAATTCTCGACCAGAACATCGCTTTTATCGATAAGATCATGGATGATTTCAAGGCCATCGTCTGATCCTATATCAACTGTCAAAGACCGCTTGTTACGGTTTGTGGACATGAAATAAGCACTTTCGCGGGTGTCGTTTCCATCCCGATCCTTCAGGAAGGGTGGGCCCCATCCGCGAATGTCATCACCGATGCCTGGCCTTTCAATTTTGACGACATCCGCCCCCAAATCGCCCAAGGTCTGCGTGCAACTTGGCCCTGCAAGAATGCGCGAGAGATCAAGAACCCGCAGGCCGTCAAGCGGCAAAGTCATGGGTTTCCCCTCTGTTCAGAGATGATCACCCCGGGGTTCATAATTGACTTGGGATCAAGTGATTTCTTTGCCGCAGTGAATGCAGCGCCGATTGGCGCCGGGCGCTGTTTTTCATACCAAGGCATGTGCAGTCTGCCAACGGCATGGTGGTGGGTGATCGTGCCCCCTGCCTTCATCACAGCATCATAGGCGGCGATTTTAATTTCCATACACTGCTCGCCCATTCGCTCACGGTCTGGAAGGCAATGGAACGTGAAGTACGGCGCGGGGCCATTGGGATAGACGTGGGTAAAGCGACAAGTGACGGTGCCCGCCCGACCGGTCACCCGCTTGATCGCTGCATTCACTGTCTCGATGACCGAGCTGTGCAGTTCTTTGAAATTGTTCCAGCACACAGCCGTTTCAAAGGTCTCACGACATATTCCGCGCGAAGTCATATGCTCACGATAATATGGGCCGCGAATGAAGGCATTGCGCCATTGACCAGCCACGCTGTTGCGTCCCTGTTCTGTCTCATCCACTGGAGTTCCCCCAAATTCTCGGCACAGATCAACAGTTAAGTCCATCAGCTGATCCACCGGGTAATGTGAGCTTTCATATCCCAAGACTAGGATGGGACGGCTACCATCGAAAGCTCCGGTCAATTTAGCTTCAAGCGCATCGATGAGGCGGCAGTTCGCTGGGTAAAGTCCAGATTGTGAGATCGCACGGACAGCTTCGACGCCCTGATCGTATTCAGCGAAGGTAACTGTCTTGCTTGCCTTGTGCTTGATACGGGACAAGACTCTGATCCAAGCTTCGGTGATGATTCCAACGGATCCTTCTGTGCCCATCACATAACGGTCGGGTGACGGACCAGCGCCAGAGGCGGGCAAACGGCGGCTTTCGCTGATGCCGCTTGGCGAAACCATGCGGATATTTTCGACATAATCGTCGATGTAGGTGCCGTGTGTCGCATAGTGACCGGCAGCCCTGGTTGCGATCCAGCCGCCCAGAGTCGAAAGCTCAAAGCTTTGGGGATAGTGACGCAAAGTGGCGTTATGGGTTTTTAGCTGTGTTTCTAGGTCGGGTCCATACACCCCCGCCTGCACACGCGCAGAACGCGACACTGGGTCGAATTCCAAAATCTTGTTCAAGTACCACATGTCGATGGTCACCACACCGGCATAGGTTCCGTTGATTTCAGGATTCACACCGCCGACGACACTCGATCCGCCGCCAAAAGGAATAACCGCCGCACCAATGTCACCCGCCCAATCGATTAGCGCGCGTACATCCTCTTCATTACGCGGATAAGCAACCACATCTGGGGCATTGCGGAAATCCCCGCGAAACATCTTGGCGCTGTCAAGAAATGACCGACCGTAGCTATGCAACGCACGCTCATACCGATCTGTGCGGCAAATATCTTTGATTGTCTCTGGAAAATGGGTAATTCTGCTCTCTGGCATATCGATGGTATCAAGCGTTGGTGCGGGCTTTACGTCGAATGCATCAACCTCGAAGGTACGGTGCCAAGTATCCAGTACCGGCTTCATCTCTTCGGGTGTGGCGCTTTGATCCTCAAAGCCCCAAGCATAGAATTTTCTACGTCTCTCGGTCATAGCTGTCCCCTTAAGGATTTTTTTGACATACAATTTGTCAATTCATGCTGCACTGAATTTAATATTTCACTTAATTTATTGACTTACAACTAAGTTATTCTTAGTCTTTGGTTGAGTTTTTCTTACCTTAGGTTGCGTCGATGGATCCTAAATTACCACCACTAAATGCACTGCGTACTTTCGTCATGGCAGCGCAAACAGGAAGTTTTGTCAGTGCTGCTAATGAGCTGAGTGTGACGCCCGCAGCGGTGAGTCGTTCGATTAAATCGCTTGAGGATTATTTGGGGTGCAGCCTTTTTCACCGGATGCACCGACAGATATCCTTAACCCACGAAGGACGGAATTACGCTGATAGTCTAGCCGACGTCTTTGATGAAATTAGTTTGGCCACACATAATCTGGTCGGAAAAAATGCCGATCGACCCCTTGTTATATGCGCCTACCCCAGCTTCATCGTCAGCTGGCTAGTCCCCCGCTGGTCACGGTATTTGCAATCTCATCCAGGCGCGCAACTTCGGATTGTCACCACTCTTAGTCATGAGATTCATTTCGAACAGATGGGCATCGACCTCGCAATACTTTCAGATAGTTTAGAGGATCAAAGATATATTTCGTCGCGGTTGTTTGAGACGAATTTGGTTCCGGTATGTCGGCCGGATTATCTCCCGCCTAATACGTTGATCAGCGATGTTGCCGATTGGCAAAATGCACTTTTACATTGCGAAACCCGGCCCAAAGATTGGGAAAGATGGTCAAATGCAAATGGCATTCATGTTGATACAAAGCGTGGTCAATGGTTTGAAAACGCGTCGATGATGTACGAAGCAGCCATGAGCGGGCTTGGAATAGCTATCGGAATCGAAGCCCTTCTGGACCGTGAATTCTCGTCAAACCGCCTTGCCCATGCATTCAGTGATAACAAAGCAATCGTTTGCCCCTTTTCGGTAATCCGACCGAAAGCGACTGAAACCCATCCGTTATTCCCTACCTTCATGTCTTGGCTACAACAGGAGATTTAGAGTGCCCTACCTGTTGTAAGCGGTCAAAATCCGGGGAGCTTCCTGTTAACTACTGGCCTGAATTGTCTCGCCAGCAATCAAACCAATAGCCATGCAGCTCAGATTGGTATTTCCGCTCAGGATTGTTGGCATGATCGACGCATCCGCGACACGCAGGTTTTCTACGCCGCGTACCCGCAGGGCGCTATCAACCACAGAGCTATCATCGTTACCCATGCGACATGTGCCAACGGGGTGATAGACGGTTTCCGCGTTTTTTCTGATCCAGCGACGCACCACCTCGGGATCGGTGCTTAATGCATCTTTATCAATCGCCTTATCTAGATATGTCCGCATGGCTCCACTTTCGACGACATCCACCATACGGGTAACGCCATCAGCCAGCATATCAAGATCCTTCGAATGGGACAAAAACCGCGGATCGATAAACGGAGCATCATTCGGATCGGCGGAGGCTAGCCTGATTTCGCCAACACTTTGTGGGTTGAGCTGGCAAACACGCAAAGCAAAACCGTTCTTTGGATGTTGTTCTCCTTTCGGCGGCCACTTTAACGCCAAGACAAGATGAGTTTGAAATTCAGCTTGGTCAGGACGATCGGTCCCCCAAAAGGCACCCGCCTCAATCCCTTGTGTCGCAGCACTTCCCGTACCTTTGAGAAGATATTGCGCGCCGGCTAGGGCGCTGTGGCAAAGGCCCTCGTAGGGTCGAAAATATTTGGTATAAGTGTCAACGCCCTGCGTCGCCCAACGTATTGAACAGTCCAGATGGTCACGCAGGTTCTGACCAACCTCAGGAGCATCAATGATGGGGGTTATCCCCGTTTCGCGCAAATGCGTCGAAGGCCCAATTCCGGACAACATCAAAAGCTGCGGTGTGCCAATTGACCCCGCGCTTAAGATTACTTCGCTATCGGCACGGAGCAGTACTTCATCAGAGCCTTTTTTAACTACAACACCACAAGCTGCACCATTCTCTAGGTGGACCCGCCGTACTGGCAATCCGGACAGAACGGTCAAGTTGCTCCGACCACTCGCTTTCTTAAGGAACATTGACGCGCCATGGCGTTTGCCATACGCGATGTTCACATCAAAGTAACCAGCACCCGCCTGATTTTCGCCGTTGAACCCTTCATCGTTTTGCCCAATGCCCGCTTGCTCACAAGCCTCAATATAGGCCTCGGACAAGGTATGGCCGGTCAATCGCCGCGATAGCTTTATTGGCCCATCCTGTCCGCGCCCGTTACGGCTCACTAGGGGTAGAGCGCTACAATCTTCGATTTCACGCAAAACCCGATACATGTTTTCGGGCCCCCACTCAGGAGAGGAAACAGCCGCCCATTTTTCGTAATCGCTACGGGCACCCTTGATAGCAATCATAGAATTGATGGAAGACGATCCTCCGATCACCTTGCCACGCGGTATATAAATTTTGCGTGCCTCAAGCTCAGGCTGGGCCGTGGTCGAGAATTTCCAGTTATAGGCCGCGCCATTATAGAGCAGTCGTACCCCGGCAGGCATCCTGATGAGCAAGGATTTATCACTCTTTCCCGCTTCGATCAGTGCCACACGTGCTGTCGCATCTCGACTTAGGCGTTCCGCCAAAGCGCATCCGGAAGAGCCCGCGCCGACGATTATATAATCGTAAATTGCACTTTCTTTCATTCGTTGTCTCCTAGTTAATGATCCAAAGAACAATTCCAGGCATCGTAAAACACGCCGCGACGGTCACCAGTTGCATCAAAACGAAAGCCGGCGCTGCGGCGTAAATTGTTCGCAAACTAATGGACGGCGGTGCCACTGACTTCAGGAAAAATATGTTATATCCGAATGGTGGCGTCAGATACGCGGTTTCCAAAACCAGAATGACGAGGGCACCGATCCAAACCATATTAACATCAAGCGCAGTCAGTACGGGCAAAAACACCGGCATGACCAAAAACAGAATACCGATAGGGTCGACGAAAAATCCCAATACAAAGATTGTGGCAAGCATAACCCCAATCACGACCCCCGGTGAAACTCCCAAGCTATCTATCAAGGCACGCACAACCTCATCACCACCAATACCTGAATAAACAGAGACCAGAAGCAATGAATTGAGGGCAATCCACAACACCATTGTCGTTTGCTTGGCGGCCTCGACCGCCGCTTCAAAAATACGCTTCAGATCGATGGTGCCCAAAATCAATGCGATGATCATACTTGCTGCGGCCCCGATCGCAGCCGCTTCTGTCGGTGTGGCAATGCCTGCGAACAAGGATCCCAAAACTGCAAAAACGACCAAAACGGATGGCACAGTCCGCAAATAGATACGCACACGTTCTTTTGGTTCGATATGTCCCATCATACTGTCATCAGCCGCAGGGCACAGATTTTTATCCAACCAGCAGCGAACAACTATATAGGCAACGAGAAAGAATACCATCACGGCACCGGTCGATAAGCCTACCGCAAACATTTTACCCACTGAAACGCCTGATAACCCGCTAAAGACGATTGCAAGAATGCTTGGAGGAAAAAGCTGGCCAAGTGCCCCACCAACCATAATGACACCCAACGCGATTTTCTCATCATAGTTCCGGCTTAACATCGCAGGCAAAGCTATCTTGGTTGAAGTAATCACACCAACCGCGCTGACGCCTGACATGCAGCCGATTCCAGCGCAGACGAAAATTGTCCCGATAGCCAACCCGCCTCGAACTTTGCCGATTATCAAATACATTGCGCTATAAAGGTCGTCGGCAATACCACTTCGAACAAGTATCGATGCCATGAACATAAAGAACGGCAATGAAACCAAAGAGGTATTCTGCATCCCCGAGTAAACTTGACTGCCCAGAATAAAGATCGAAGCAGGACCCCAGACAAAATAGCCGAAAGCCAGTGAGACAATGCCAACTCCAAAGGCAATTGGCACGCTGAAAAACAACACGATGATCACCGATAGGAAAAGCAGAACGGTAAGGAGCGCAGGGTCCATAATTGGTTTCTCTTTTTAGTCAATAAGAGTTATTTTTGTGGTAGAGAGGGATCGTTACCCTGTGTGGTTCGGATAAACGACGCTAACGCCTGCAAGAACATCGTTCCGACCGCCACGATCAAGAGAAACGACAAAGGCCATACAGGTGGATCCCAGGGCGTGTTCGAAGTCTCCAACATCAAAATGGAGTCAGTGGCACGCTTCCAAATAACTTTAAGAAAGATAGCCGAGTATATGCAGATAACCAGACTAACAGTTCCGGCAAGGATCAAATTCATCCGGCGCGACAAAAGGCTATTGATAAAGTCGATGGCAACATGTCCACCCGTGCGCAGGTTGTCAGCCGCACATAGTAGAAAAATGGAGCCGAACAAGATCTGCACAAGTTCTCCCGTCCATATCGTAGGTTGGGACAGTACATAACGCGCAAAAACTTCGTAACATGCGGCTATCATCCCCGCGATCAGCGCAAGTGTCGCCAAATACGACAGGTATTTTGATGTTCCATCCACTAATGAAAGTAATTTCTGCACGCTCCCGCCTCCCTTTTTTAATTGTTGGGAACGGGCATTACTGCCCGGGCCCTTTTTCTTAGTTCAGACAATAATATTCAGGTTTCAGGGCGCTTCGACAGCGTAGCCAAGCTTGGTCAAAAAATCCATGCGCGACTGCTGGATCACACGAAAGTCTTCTGAGTTGGGCGAATACTTTTCGCGAACGACTTCATAACGGGCTTTCTCGAATTTTTCGATCTCGCCCTCTGGCCACGTAAGAAACTCAACTCCCGCTTCCTCCAGCTTCTTCACAATCTCGCCCTCTTCAAGACGTGACTGCACAAAGAAATCATCGCTTGCGGCCCGCAAAGAGTTGTCCACAATCTCTTTCAGGTCGTCAGGCAATGCGTTCCATGAATCCAGGTTCACAATCCAATCCGAAGACCCGCCCATCGTGAATTTTGGGTTAATGACATATTTGGTAACTTCATGCCAACCAAAGCCGTAATGAACTGGTGTGGATACAAATTCGAACGCATCAATCGTTCCGCGTTGCATGCCGGTATAGATGTCTTCAGATGCCATGCTAACCGGAGAAGCGCCAAATTTGGAAAGGGATTCAGCGGTCAAACCTGCAGTGCGAATTTTGAGACCTTTAAAATCTTCAAGAGACTCAATCTTCTTGTTGGACCAGATGTTTTCGCCAAGCAGTGTCGAAACGCCTAGGTAGTAAAAGTTGTTCCGCTCACCAACTGGCCGAAGCAATTCTTTACCGCCGCCGGAATAGAACCATTCGAAGGCTTGCTGATCATAGAGACCTGCGGGCCATTCGTTAATCCCCTGCAAGGCAGGTTCCTTACCAGCGTAATAGAGTAAGAAAGTGTTGCCGAGATCTAGCGCACCAGCGCGCACAGCCTCTGTTACTTCTGGCGAAGCAACCACTTGCCCTGCTGGAAAGACCTGGATTTTCATACGCCCAGCAGAGGCTTTCTCGACCCGATTGGCGAAGTTTACGACGAGCGAGTTGTATTCTGACATCCCCGTGCTCGCGTAAGTCTGCATGCGCCATTCAACATCGGCTGCTGACGCCTGTAAGGGGCCAAAAGTCAACGCAGCTGCAAAGGCTGACAGCGCTATTGATTTCAACTTGGTTTTCATTTTTCTCTCCCTGTTTGATTTTAGTCTTATTTTGATATGACGCACAACGCGTCAGATCCTATCCTCCGATCGTTTGTTGAGTGACAAATTTTGTTGCCAAAAACTGGGCGACGGCCTCCGCTCCGCCTTCTGTACCCACTCCGGAATCTCCGATCCCACCAAAGGGAACCTCGGGCAAAGCCAATCCTAGATGATTGATGCTCACCATACCGGCCGCAATCCCCTTGCCCAGCTTTGCAACTGTCGCGGCACTTCCGGCGAAAGCATACGATGCTAGCCCGAATTCAAGACGGTTTGCTTCCTCCAGCGCTTCATCCAGAGTGTTGAATGGATTGATCAAAGCAACTGGACCAAACGGTTCTTCATTCATAATACGCGCAGCAATCGGGACATTTGTGAGAACTGTTGGTGCATAGAAGAACCCTTTGTTGGCGATACGATTTCCACCTGTGCAAAGCTTGGCGCCTAGTGACACTGCCTCATCCACCAACTCGGAAACTGAATCGACCCGCTTGCGATTGATAAGCGGCCCCATTTCTGTTGCGGGATCAAGCCCATCGCCAACGACCAACTCTGCGCATTGTTTGACAAACTTTTCAACAAAACGATCGAAGACCTTCTGTTGAACCAGGAAGCGCGTAGGCGACGTGCAGACCTGTCCGCCGTTCCGGAACTTTTGAAGCACCATGAATTTCACAGCAGCCTCGATATCGGCATCTTCAGCAACAATAACGGGTGCGTGGCCTCCGAGCTCCAGCGTCATGCGTTTCATATGGCTTGCAGCCATAGCCCCAATTTGCCGCCCGACCTGTGTCGATCCTGTAAAGCTGATTTTACGGATCACACGATGCGGTATCAGATGGCCAGAAATCATTGGTGGATCGCCATAAACCAAATTGATTGTATTCCCCGGCACGCCTGCGTCAACAAAGGCACGCACAAGTTCAGCAGGTGAGCCGGGCGTATCTTCCGGCCCCTTCAGCACAAAGGAACAACCCGCCGCCAAACCCGCTGCCAGCTTGCGCACACATTGATTGATGGGAAAATTCCACGGCGCAAATGCCGCTACTGGCCCGACTGGCTCGCGTAACGTGAGCTGAAGCACTTCGGCATTGCGCGCAGGAATAACCAACCCGTATGTCCGGCGCGCCTCTTCAGCGCTCCATTCTATGAATTCGGCACCGGCTAGAACTTCGGCCTTGGCCTGCGCCAATGGCTTCCCTTGCTCTAGCGTTAATATCCCGGCGATCATGTCAGCGCGCTCACGCAGAATAATCGCGGCATTTCGCAATATATTCGAGCGGGTATAAGCTGACATAGCCCCCCACTCCTCAAACCCAAGCTGCGCGGATTCCAGAGCGGCATCCAAATCACTTTTAGTTGCGACAGCTACTTTACCTATCATTTGTTCGGTAGCGGGATTCAAAACATCCAGGGCCAAACCTTCGCCGCCCGGACACCACTTGCCGCCAATAAAATGCTGAACCTCTGAATAGCTCATATTTTACAAATTCCCAATTGAGGTCGCTTCAACAACAGTTTATTTTTCTCACGCATATTTTGCACTCCAACTTAGACCATCTGATCGAATGGTAGGTCTATAGGACTGGTCTAAAAGGTGTGCTCCCATACAACTTCCAATCAGCTCGGCGATTACAGCATCAGTCTCAAATGGCCCTCGTCCGATCTTGACCACTCACTGATGACTTCATATCACAGCGAAAAGCTGACTAAGTTTGCAAGCTCTCACTACTTCTCGCAGCTGACAAACGAGTAAATATTAACCCTTGAGCAACTTTATGTTACCTACGCTGATAGTCTCTTGGTCCCGCATTCCCCAAGTAGCGCGCTGATTTCGCTGTCCTGAACTTTGTATTACTTATATAAAACATGGTGTTGATGACTGCGAGGGCAGTGTCCCATCGGATGGTGTAAGAGGCCGCGCGCGGCGCTTGATGAAGCACCGGCGCATCTCGTTCGCGTTGCAGGGCTTTGTCAGGTTGCTGATGTCAGGCTGAGTTTATTGGTGACGGCGAAGGTCACGCAGTCAATTCGTTGGAATAACCGGTCCACAGCGAGAGTGCGTCGTTCCTAGCGTGGCGGTAAGATTCTGCGGACAGGCGGTGGCGCTTCGGGCGAAACAGACTGGTGGCCTGATCATGCACAGATAGAAACTGCTGTGCTTGGCGCGGGGATTTAAACCGACCCATGATCTTCTCGCGTCTTCGTGTATGCCGGTGGGAGGCCTCGCTTCGGTTGTTCAGATGGGGTGGTTGCCGTCCTCCCCAAACGGCATCGAATTGTGCCAGGATCGTGGTGTTCAACGTCACGAAAAGGAAAGGACGGCAAATGAAAGATACAATGATCGGCGTGGACCTGGCAAAGAACGTTTTTCAGCTTCACGCAGCCAGCATGACCGGACACCTGAAATTTCGTAAGAAGCTGTCCCGTCCACAGTTTAGGGAGTTTATTTCTGCGCAACCGCCGGCCGTCCTCGTCATGGAGGCATCTGGCAGTGCCAATTACTGGGCTCGCGAGTTGACCCGCTTGGGCCACGAGGTGAAGCTGATCGCGCCGCAATACGTGAAACCGTTTGTGAAGCGCCAGAAAAACGATGCTACCGACGCGGAAGCTATCGTCATCGCGGCGCAACGGCCGGAGATGAGGTTTGTTCCGCCCAAGTCCGAGAACCAACAGGCCCGCGCGATCCTGTTCCGGAGCCGGGAGCGTTTGGTGAATCAACGCACCGAGCTGGTAAATGGTCTGCGATCAGTCCTTTACGAGTTCGGGCATACAATCCCGCAGGGCATCGGAAACTTAAGCCGCGGGAATGAGATTCTGGAGGATCCGAATTGCGATCTTCCAGACCTGGTCCGCCAGGAGTGTCGAGACCTTTTCGAGCTGATTGAAGAGATCACTGTACGGATCGACGCCAAGTTGAAACGGATCAAAGCTTTGTCCACCGAGACAGATACGGCCAAACGTCTTCAGACGATGCCCGGCGTTGGTCCGTTAAGCGCCCTCGCCATTGAGGCCTTTGCTCCACCACTGGAGACATTCAACTCAGGCCGCGACTTTGCTGCCTGGCTCGGTCTCGTGCCGCGGCAACATTCATCAGGAGGAAAGCCTCGTCTGGGGCGCATGTCGAAGGCGGGCCAGCCTGACATCAGAAGGCTTCTGATCATCGGTGCGATGTCGCGTTTGAGTTGGTTAGGCCGAAAATCCATTCCCAAAGGGTCCTGGCTGGAACGCATGCTCGCGCGCAAACCCAAGATGCTGGTCGCAGTTGCGCTGGCCAACAAGATGGCCCGCGCCCTATGGGCCATGCAAACAAAGAAGGAAAATTATAGGGATCCGACGCAGACCGTCGCTGCATGAACACGGTGCAGCACAGGATGGATCAACGTCGGTGAAGGAGGTGTGAGAAGTCAATGACCTGAATGGGCAGAATGATCGAACAGATCTGGATCGGTAGAACCAGGATAAGGGAAAGAGCACCAAAGCTCGATGTTTAGGTCTGGACCTGATCCGCAGATCACCATCCCGGCCCGCGGCTTCTGAAAGCGCCGCGTTCAAAGGCCTGACAGAAGCTCGCACTCGATCACCAGTTCAGTTTACACGGTTTGAAAAACTTCTTGCATCACGGACGGCAACCACAGAAGCCCTTGTGCGACCAGTGACCCAGCCCGGGCACGAGCTCTCGCTTAGCCGTTCCATATGAGCGAAGCTTGTCCGTCACCAGCACACGGGGTTGGCCCCAACGTTTCATCAGTTTGCGGAGAAATCGGCGGGCCGCGGCCTTGTTGCGTCGGGACTGGATCAGGATTTCGAGCACGTCGCCCTTGGCGTCGACGGCCCGCCAAAGCCAGTGGCTTCGTCCCTTGATTTGGATAACGACTTCATCGAGATGCCATTTATCTGCCGGCGCTGAACGGTCACGGCGGATCTTTGCGGCAAACTGGTGCCCGAACCGGCTCACCCAATCCCGGATCGTTTCGTACGACACTGTAACCCCACGTTCAGCCAACAGGTCTTCGACGTCGCGCAGGCTCAGAGCGAAACGGTGGTAGGCCCAAACGGCGTACCCGATGACGCTCCGTGGAAACCGGAAGCCTTTGATCCGGGACAAATCTTTGGTGTTCAGCATGACAAAAACTACCCCGCCGATGCGGCGTCAGCAACCTGACAAAGCCTGCGCGATGGCGTCGACAAATGGGCCTGCTTCCGCTGCCCCTGCGGGTGCGGCGAGACCATTAAGCTGTCCCTCAGCAAAAACCGGAGACCCAGGTGGACGGCCATATCAGACTGGCTGAAACGCCCGGCGATCTCGCCTTCGGTCCGGCAGACAAACGAGTGTCGGTGTCACTTCTGGATCCGGCAAGGGCGGATCGATTGGTGCAAGGACAGCCCTCGCAGAACATGCAAAGACGCTGTCCAGCGCAAATAAGGTCCCTGGCATGGACGCTGCAGTTTCTGAGCGTTTGCTCTATCGAACTGCCAAAGTTCTTTGCACACCAGGGGCGAAGGTTTATCTTCTACCCCTTGCCGAAGCAGATCAAGGGAGTGTGACGCCGTCGAGATCGCTCGGTTTGAGGCGATAGCGGATAACGTTGCCCTCATGTAGGCCCGCGAGTTGCTCAGCCACGTATGCGACGACGCCTTCTTGGTCGGCTTCTGGGACACCTGCCTCGGCCGCCATCTTCATAAGATCCTCATGCCGAAAGCCCTTGAATTCAAGAACGCGATAGTGTCCCAAGGAATGGTGTAACTTTGTTCTTCGGCCTTGGCTTGGCCGCAGTTACAGGGCGGCGATTGTCGCCGGGTCCATTGGGGTAGTGTCGCAAATGGCGGCGACGGTTTCCAGTGTCATGTAGCGCCGCGTGATCGCCCATTCATCATTTTGCTCCAGCATCAGTGCTCCGACCAATCGTGTGACTGCGGCTTCATTGGGAAAGATCCCGACGACGTTGGTCCGCCGCTTGATCTCTTTGTTGAGGCGTTCAAGCGGGTTGGTGCTGTGAATCTTGACCCAGTGCTCGCGGGGGAAACTCTTGTAGGCCAGCACGTCATCCTCCGCACGGCGCATCAGCTCTGCAAGCTTGGCATGCCGCGGTTCGAAGGCGTCGAGCAACTTGGCCCAGTGCTCTTTCGAAGCTGTGAGCGTGTCTTGGTCGAAGGCCGTCCGGAGCGCCGCAGTGACGATGGGCTTGTCCTTCTTGCCGACGCAGGCAAGTGCGTTGCGCATAAAGTGGACGCGGCAGCGCTGGACTGTCGCACCGAGCACCTTTGCGGCGGCGGCTTTCAGTCCCTTGTGGTCGTCGGCGATGATTAGACGGGTGCCGCGCAGTCCGCGATCGGCCAGAGAACGCAAGAACTCGTCCCAGAAGACCTCGGCCTCACTGGGCTGGACAGCGATGCCCAGAACCTCGCGGCGTCCATCCAGATTAACCGCCACGGCCACTATGGCAGCGACGCTGACGATCCGACCGCCGCGGCGGACCTTGATGTAAGTCGCGTCAAGCCAGAGATAGGGCCATTCGCCTTCCAGCGGGCGGTTCAGGAATGCATCGACGCGTTCATCAATTTCGCCGCAGAGCCGCGAGACCTGGCTCTTCGATACGCCAGTCATTCCCATCGCCTTGACCAGATCATCCACGGAGCGCGTCGATAGGCCCTGAACATAGGCCTCTTGAATGACGGCCGTCATGGCTTTCTCCGCCGCCCGGCGGGGCTCAAGGAACTCGGGCAGGTAGCTGCCTTTACGCAGCTTTGGGATCTTTACGTCGACCCTTCCTGCACGCGTCTCCCAAGCTCGGGACCGGTATCCGTTGCGATGGTTCATGCGGTCGCTGCTTCGCTCGTGCGCGCTGGCACCGCAGAGCTGATCGACATCCAGCGCCATGAGGCGGTCGGCGACGAACCCGAGCATCTCGGCAAGCAGGTTGCTGTCAGATGACTCCGACAAAAGCGCACGCAGTGCGGCAGTATCTGACAGACTGTTCTTGGTCATGGTCGTTCTCCTCGGTCAAAGTTGGGTCCGCAAACCAAACCTTAACCGAAGAACAACCATGGCCGCCAAGCGACTGACCTGCCCCCCGCGAGATCCCTCACTTTAATGTAGAGTTTGCTCAACCATGAAGGAGCAAACATATGCGAAAGAGCCGTTTTACCGAGGCGCAGATTATTGGGATGATTAACAGGCTGCTGAAAAAGTCGGCCCTCGACGCGGTTATGAGAACATGATTCACTTCCGGCATGGCAGCGGCAGCAGGAGGTGGCGATGCGTGGGACGGACGAGGCAAGCGGGTCGCTGTTCAGCTATGTTGATCTTGAGCAGCGGGTTCCGGATCGTCATCCGCTGCGGTTGATCCGTCGGGTCGTCAATGACGCGCTGGCCAGCCTGGATGCCGAGTTCGCCGCGCTCTACACCGATTTTGGCCGCCCCTCCATCGCGCCGGAGCGACTGATCCGTGCGAGCCTTCTTCAGCTCCTGTTCTCGATCCGCTCGGAACGGCAGCTGATGGAACAGATGAACTATAACCTGCTGTTTCGGTGGTTCGTCGGCCTTGGCATCGACGATCCGGTCTGGGTTCCTACGGTGTTTACCAAGAACCGCGATCGGCTGCTGACGACCGACATGTCGCGCAAGCTGATGGCGGCGATCCTGGCGCACCCGGAGGTCCGTCCGCTCCTCTCGGATGAACACTTCTCGGTAGACGGCACTTTGGTCAAGGCGTGGGCGTCCATGAAGAGCTTTCAGCCCAGGAACAGCGCGCCGCCACCGCATGACGATGATCCTGGCGGACCGCCACCACCGGCCGACGCGACCTTCGCAAACACCGAACCGCAGCCCCAGCAGACAGAAACGCAGCCGATGCCCGACACGCCCCGCCATATCCGCAACGCCGCAGTGAACTTCCGGGGCCAGAAGCGCTCGAACGCAACCCACATCTCTGTGACGGACCCCGATGCCCGTCTCTACAAGAAGGCACCGGGTGCCGCGGCGACATTGTGCTTCATGGGACATACGCTGATGGAGAACCGCAACGGGCTGATCGTGCAGGCCGATTTGACCCATGCCGATGGTTACGGCGAGCGCAAGGCGGCCCTCGAGATGATCAACCGACACTCCCCTGGCTCGACCCGGCGCCTGACGCTTGGAGCAGACAAGGGATATGACAGCGCCAACTTTGTTGCCGCACTCAGGCGCATGGTTGTGACGCCACATGTCGCGCAGAAGGCCCGGAGTTCCGCAATCGACGGGCGAACCACCCAGCATCCCGGTTATGCCTTGTCACAGCGGCGCCGGAAGAAGATCGAGGAACCCTTTGGCTGGGCCAAGACCGTGGGCGGCATGGCCCAGACTGTTCATCGCGGCCTCGACAGGGTCCGCGCCCAATTCACAATGACCATGGCAGCCTGCAATCTGGCCAGACTACCGAAACTCCTTGCCCCCTGACGAAGGGGGCAAACCCGACCCGGCGTCCGCAGTCGCAAAGAGCCACCTTCAAACCGTGGGGGAAGAATAACGTCCTTCAAGGCTGACTTCTTCAGCAGCCTGTTAAGCTTAAGCTATCAGATCAAAGAACACTCGTTGATAACTGTTATCTGTTATCGCCTGCGGCCATCTATCTCTGAAGTTGCAGGGATGTTGATACCTCCGGCCCTAAGACATTCATACAAAAGTTCTTTCTTAGTAAGCCCGCGCCTCGTTGCCTCTGCCGCAAAAGCTTCCTTGATGGGTTCTGGCACATTCGTGAAAGAGAACTGGACACGCGGGGCGTCCTTCATCGCAGATGATTTTGCTTTGCTGACACTTGGCAAAGGTGCCGCCATTGCCTTCAACTTCTTCGAGCTGTTGTCAGCATCCAGATCATCATCGAGGTTTACGCTGACTTTGGCCATGACCCGCTCCTGTAGAAACTGATGAGGCCCCTGCCCTGCAAGTCCGCCAGCACCGACTGAGCCGACCGACGCGCCGATCCTTGTGGGGCTTGCCCTGTAGACGTCATTTCCTTGAACCCTGTCCGGTGCGCGCACATAGCGTTGAGCCGAGGCACATTCTGGGCATCGAGGGCATCGACAATGGCCTGCGTGATGTTTGTTTGTGTATCCACGTCCATCATCACGACCAGGGCCGGAATCTCCTTTTCCATTGTCTCAGCAACACTTTGAACATGTGAATAGGTTCGCTTGGCTCCCTTGGCGTCAGCTTCGTTGGCCTTCGATGGTATCAGGATGAGATTGGCGGCCGCGATGGCGTGCATTGCCATTGCTGACTTGAAGCCTGCTGTATCCACAAAGATTGCGTCATACGGCGGATCAGCCTTCTTCAATGCCTTGACGGTTGGCAGAAGCTTTTCGTCATCTTCTTCGTATAGCCAGTCGAGATCGGTCTGTTCTTTTTTTGCCCACGATTCCAAGTGCCGCTGAGGGTCTGTGTCAATCACGGCGACCCTTGCACCATCCTGAACCATCAGGCTTGCGATGGCCGTCAGAAGTGTCGTTTTTCCCGCGCCGCCCTTTTCTTGCACTACGCTGATAACCTGCGTCATGGCCTGCCTCCATTTTCCCTTAACCCTTAACCCTTAACCAATAACTGTCAACACTTAACAGATATCAGGTATCTGTTAAGTGTTATGGAGCCTTGCCCTTGCGCTCATACCATTTCCGACAAAACCCTATAAAAGCGGCATCCGGGTGACGTGGTGGGTCGTTCATCCACATCCGCCATTCCTGCTCAAGCGCATAGACATCCCATGTGGGAGCAGCCTTTCGAGCCTGATCGTAGGCATCAGAAGACAAACGCACCGATACATCTGAGGCGAACGATGGGCTATCGCCGTAAATCTCTAGGAACTCGGGCTTTGGAGTAATTTCCAGTACATCATGCAAAAGCCTGAAGCGATAATCGGGCATGTGGGACTGAGCCTCATCTGCCCTGCAGATCGCCTTTACAAGGCGTTTGAACTCTTTTGCTGTAGATGTAGAGCCTGTCTTGTGTTGCAGCTTATCTAGCCCGATCCGCCAGACATCCTGCTTTCCGCAGTGCTTTCGTGCCAACTCATACAAGCGCCGCTCCAAAGGTTTGCGAAGCTGAAAATATGCTTTGTTAAGTGTTAGCACATTCTTGTTCTCGATTGCCTTGACGAGCCAGTCACCCATTTCCAGTTCCACGCTGAGAAGGCGTCCTGTGGAGTCCTCCTTGACGATCCGCGCGTCGGTGATGAATGAAATCGAACGCCATTCGCCTAAGCCATGATCATGAATGTTCGTCTCGATCTGCGTAAACTGAAGACGGGTGAGGGCACGTCGAAGCGTTGCGTAGGCCTGTCCGGTAGTATGGCGGTTTGTGGCCTTCAGCATGTCAATCGGCATCCAACCGGGACCCCTGATCGGCGTGCAAATGGGACCCCTCTGTCGTGACGGGAGCTGGCCCGTGACGGCGTAGCTTTTCAGATTGCGCAGCGGTCGCGGGCCAGCGGTTCAGGCTCG
>NZ_JAKZEU010000010.1 GCF_024359525.1 Paracoccus albicereus | reverse complement strand
CACTCGAACGCCGTGCCGAGCTGTGCCGTCTTCTGGCACTAGGGCTCGTTCGGTTGCGGCTGCGGGAGGCAAGCGAACGATGTGACGATCTTGGAGAAAGTTCCCTACACTATCCGCCCGACCGATGCCGTCATGCACCTCCAACTCAACGGAGAACCGCATGAACAAGCCCGATCCCATCCCCGCGCGCGTCGCCGCGCTGAAGACCACGCCGACGCCCGACCTGAAACAGCAGTGGCGCGACCTGTTCGACACCGAGCCGCCGCCATTCAACCGCCGCTACCTAGAGAGCAGGCTGGCCTACCGTATCCAGGAACTGGCCTATGGCGGGTTGAAGCCCGAGACGATCCAGCGGCTGGAGCGGCTGGGCGAGGAACTCGACGGCGGCGAAAAGAAGAAGCGCGGCATACGTCTCGACCGCGACCGCCCGATCACCGGCACGCGGCTGCTGCGCGAGTGGCAAGGCGTCGAGCAGATCGTCACCGTCACCGCCGATGGCTTTGAATGGCAGGGGCGGCCCTACAAGTCGCTGTCCGCCATTGCGCGCGCCATCACCGGCACGCGCTGGAACGGCTGGGTGTTCTTCGGACTCAGGAACCACAGGGGGCGGAGATGACGAAGCCGCCCGACAATTCCAAGGTCGTCCGCAAGCTGCGGTGCGCCGTCTACACCCGGAAATCGTCCGAGGAAGGGCTGGAACAGGAGTTCAACTCGCTCCATGCGCAGCGCGAAGCCTGCGAGGCGTTCATCGCCAGCCAGCGATCCGAGGGCTGGGTGCTGGTCCGCGATCAGTTTGACGATGGCGGCATTTCGGGCGGCACGCTAGAAAGGCCCGGCCTAAAGCGGCTGCTGGAGGATATCGAGGACGGGCTGGTCGATGTCGTCGTGGTCTACAAGATCGACCGCCTGTCGCGCTCGCTCGCCGACTTCGCCAAGCTGGTCGAGGTGTTTGACCGCAACGGCGTGACCTTCGTCAGCGTGACGCAGAGCTTCAACACGACCACATCCATGGGGCGGCTGACGCTGAACATCCTGCTGTCCTTCGCGCAGTTCGAGCGCGAGGTCACGGCCGAGAGGATCCGCGACAAGTTTGCGGCCAGTCGAAAGAAGGGCATGTGGATGGGTGGTGTGCCGCCCTACGGCTATCGGGTCGAGAACCGGAAGCTGGTGGTCGACGAAGAAACCGCTGCGCATGTGCGCTGGATCTTCGGCCGCTTCCTCGAGATCGGGTCCTGCACGGAACTGGCGCGGGAGGTCGGCACGCGCGGCCTCCGGACGCCGCGCGGCAACCGAATCGACAAGAAATACATCTATCGGATGCTCAGCAACCGCGCCTACATCGGTGACGCGGTCCACAAAGGCGAAAGCTATCCCGGTGAGCACGACGCGATCATCGACCGCGAAGCGTGGGATCGCGTCCACGCCATCCTGCAGGAAAGCCCCCGCAAGCGCGCCGCCCGGACTCGCGCCGACACGCCCGCGCTGCTGAAGGGACTACTCTTCGGTCCCGATGGCGCCGCGTTCTCGCCGACCCATACTCGCAAGGGCGACAGGCTCTACCGCTACTACGTCAGCCAGACAGTGCTGAAGCACGGTGCCGGGTCATGCCCCGTGGGCCGGGTGCCAGCAGGGGAGATCGAGGCCGCGGTCATCGACCAACTCCGTGCAGTATTCCGCCAGCCGGAGATCGTGGCGGGGACGTGGAAAGTTGCACGCGTCCATGCCGACGGCATCACCGAATCCGACGCCCGCGCGGCCCTGCAACAGCTCGATCCGCTGTGGGACGAACTGTTCCCCGCCGAGCAGACACGCATCGTGACATTGCTGGTTGAGCGCGTCGACATGCGCACAGACGGGTTGAACGTCCGGCTGCGCGTCGATGGGCTGAGCGGCCTCGCGCGCGAGATGCTGTCCGGCGGGATCGGAGCAGCGGCATGATCCGCGCGACGGCGGTCCCCGAGACGGTCACAATCCACGTGCCATTCCGCATTGTGAAGCGCGGCGGGCGGAAAGAGATGCACATGCCCGACGGTGCCGCGCTACCGCGAAGCACCGACAGCACGCTGGTCAAGGCTCTGGCCCGCGCGTTCCGGTGGAAACGGATGCTGGAGTCGGGGGAGTTCGCCACCATCGGCGAACTGGCAGAGCGCGAGGGGATTGCTGTGTCCTATCTGACCCGCGTGCTGCGTCTGACGCTGCTCGCGCCGGACATTGTGGAGGCAATCCTGGATGGGACGCAGGAGCCTGATCGTACGCTGTCGCAGCTGCTCGAAACCCTTCCAACTGACTGGCAATCGCAGCGGCGTGGTCACTACCGACCTGGGTCCGCAACGGACCTAGCCCGAAGCTAAGTTTCTCGGACCCCGCTCTCCTTCCTCATCGTGCGATTGCACGGGTTGGGCTGACAGAGGTTGCCAGCACGACAGGCAGTACCTATGTGTTCCCTCACAGGGATCGTATAGCATTGACAGACCGAGGGATCGCTGTATAAACGTGATAAATGAGAATCATCGCCCGGCCCAAGCTAATCGCTTTCGGGGAGCGCTTTCCAGATGCGAAGGTGCAGATCGACGTCTGGTGGGCTGAGGCAAGGCGAGCAGAATGGAAAACGCCAGCAGACATCAAGGCCCAGTACCGCAGCGCAAGCATTCTCAAAGGTGGGCGTGTGGTCTTCAACATCTGCGGCAACAAATATCGCCTGATCTTGAAGTTCGATTACGAGAAGGGGATAGGGTTTGTCCGTTTTTTAGGGACACACAAGGAGTATGACGAGATCAACGCGGAGGAAGTGTGATGATGAGCGAACATCGTATTCGGCCAATTCATTCTGAGCAGGACTACGCAGCCGCTCTCGCCCGCGTTGAAATGCTCATGGATATGGGTCGTTCTCCCGCGGAGGATGACGAACTCGACGTGCTCGCGACTCTCGTCGAAGTCTACGAAGACCGGCGTTTTCCAATGGATGCGCCCAATCCCGTAGAAGCGATCAAATTTCGCATGCAACAGCTTGGGATGAGCCAAAGTGACCTAGCCCCGATCTTCGGAAGCCGGGCCAAGACTTCTGAGATTTTGAGCGGTAAGCGCGATCTGACTCTGAAGATGATCCGCGCACTGCATGAGCATCTGGGCATTCCCGCTGAAGTGTTGATCCGGGATGGGGGAAGCCTGCCAAAGGCTCCACCGGGTATTGAGCTCGATCACTTCCCGATCGCGGAGATGGCGAAGCGAGGCTGGATCAAGAAGACTGCGGACATGAAGGATCGCACGGAGGAAATCGTGCGTGCGCTGATAGCGTGCGCCGGCGGACCGAATGCTCTTCCACAGGCGCTCTTTCGCCAAGGTGGCGGCGCTCGCGCGAACGCCAAGTCGGATGTGCATGCCCTGCAAGCGTGGTGCCTCCATATCCTCTGCGTGGCACGCCGTGCTGGGCTTGCGGGCGTCTACAAAACCGGGACTATCGACCGTGTTTTCATGCGAGAGCTCGCTCGGCTAAGTACTTTCGACGAAGGCCCGAAACTGGCCCAAGAAAAGCTCGCGAAGCACGGTATCGCCCTTGTCGTCGCAGCCCACCTGCCGAAGACCTATCTCGACGGCGCCGCGATGTGGACCGTCGACAAGGTTCCCGTCGTCGGAATGACGATCCGTTATGACCGCCTGGACAACTTCTGGTTCTGCCTGCTGCACGAACTTGCGCACATCGGTCGCCATTTCCCAGATGGAGACGGCGAGATCTTCATTGACGATCTTCAGCTTCGCGAGCGCAACCATGAGCGCGATGACGAGCGTGAACGCGAAGCTGACGAGTGGGCGCAGGAGGCGTTGATTCCGTCAGAGCTTTGGGACGAGCATCCGGCGCGTGTCAGCCCGAGCGTTCAGAACGTCCTCTCGCTAGCGCGGAAGGCCGACGTGCACCCCGCCATCGTTGCCGGGCGCATCCGTCATGAGATGCACAACTATCGGCTTCTTTCGCAATTCGTCGGCACGAATGAAGTGAGACCGCTGCTGATGGAGGATGCCGCATAAAGATTAAGCGGGGCGCCCGGCAAGGCACCCCGCTTTTCACTACACGTCGGAAGACGGATGGCGGCGAGCTTCTCGCGGACCTTGCGGGCGAGGATGAACTTGCACCGCATCAGCGCTGCGATGTGCATGCCGCGTGTGGTGATCAGGTGGCCGACCAGGTCGCGCAGCCAGCGCAGCAGTTCGCTCTGATGGATGTCCGCCTGGCGCACCTGCCGGTCGAGCCAGAGCACCAGCGCCTCCGGTGTCCACCCTTCGACATCGACGTCGAGCGCCAGTTGTTCTTCTTCGTCCGCGAACTGGTAGGTGATGCGGTTGCCGTCGAGGTCGATCTCGAAACTGCGCGCCGTCTCGCGGATCGCGAACTCGCCTTCACCCAGTCTCGACGAGTGGTCGAGCAGCGACCAGTCGTGGAACTCCATGAACACGTCCGTGTCAGCGAACTCGAACTCGCCCTGGATCTCGGAGACCAGGCGAGGGACCTCGAACGTCTCGCCCTGTTCTGCAGGCGATAGCTGGTCCTTCACTTCGACGCGATACTTGGTGACGGCCGCCGAGAACCCAGTTCGTTCGGTCTCGGGGAGGGCCTCGACGATTGCCCTTTCGAGGCCGCCGTCAACACGGCCCGTCACGGCAATCTCGACCTTCCCATCATCGGTTTCGCGAATGCTCACCCCTTCGCGCTTCTTCAGTTCGGCAACCACCTCAGGCGTCGCTGTCACCGTGTGCTTGAACGTCGGCTTCGGCTTTTCGCGCGGGCCGAACAGGCCGGTATCGGCATCGAGCGACGTCTGCGCCGGTTCGATGTTGTCTCGAGCTTCATCCTCCTCGAAGCCCATAGCCACCAGCTTGTCGGCCAGCGACCGAGCCGCCTCGCCGAACGACGGCTCCGACAGGAACGCATAGGCGCGGTTCAGATCCTCGGCCTTCCGGCGCTTGGCATAAGGCATCCGAAGGACGCGCCCCAGCAACTGCTCGACGTCCACCGCGCTCTGGATCCGCGAGACCGAGCAGAACGCATAGGCGAAGGAACAATCCCAGCCCTCCTTCAGCGCCTCGACGGTGATGACGTATTCGATCGGGCATTTGGGATCGAACAGGTTGATGCCATCCAGTTCGCGCTGATCGCCGGTGGCCACGGCGATCTTGTGCTCGGGGATCTGCTCGACCTCCATCAGGTGCTTCTTCAGCACCTCGACCGTCACCTCCTGGTTCTTGGGCTGCGCCTGGAACAGGACGATGGGTCGGATGTACGACGTGTCCTTCTCGGCTTCCTCAGCCAGCGACGCTCGCGACGCGATCGCGCCATTCACGGCGTTCTGCCAGGTGTCGTGCTCGGACAGCATGATCGGCAGCTTGATCATCTCCTCGAGCTTCAGCTCCTGCGCCGTGACACTGTGCAGGATGTTCGAGTTGAGCCGCGGCGTCGCCGTGAACTCGATGATCGCCGACGGATCGACCCGCGCCTGCATCTCGCGCGTCAGGCCGGTGACCGCGTTGTGCGCCTCGTCCACGATCATCAACGGCCGGTGGACATGCATCAGATTGGCGAAGGAGAACTTCACGCCGCCGCCTTCCAGCTTTTCCAGCCCCGGCAGGCTTTTGGGCAGCGCCGTGAAGTGCGGCTCCATGTTCTCGTTGTGGGAGTAGACCTTGCGGCCCTCGGTGTTCGACACGCGCAGGGTCTGGATCGTGCCCACGACGATGCAGCAGTGGTCGCGGATGTCGTGCGGGCGGATATGCGTGAAGTCCGCGATGTCGAACACGCGCACCCGGCCGTCGAAGGCCTCGTCCAGCGCCTGCCGATAGGGGTGGCGAGCGTTCTTCAGCGCCTCGGCCGTCTGAAGCCGGATCGTGTTCGACGGCACCAGCCACAGGACCATCGGATAGTCCTTCTCCACCCAGGCGTCGCGCGCGATGCCAATGGAATGGGCGCCGAGGATCGTCTTGCCGCCCCCGGTGGGCAGGCGCAGGCAGACATAGGGAACGGCCGGCAGTTCGGCGAGCGGCGTGTAGGTGCCGCCGTACCGGCCGAGACGCTTGGCCTGGTCCGGCTCCCTGGTGATCGCCTCGTACGCGCCCTTCGGGCCCGCCACGCGCGCCTCTTCGAAGAAGCGGCGGAGAACGGAGAGAGTATCGGTCTGGTATTGCTTCAGTTTCATCAGATGCCCCCTCAGGCTCGCGCTTTGACGTCGTAGGGCGTCTGCTTGAAGGTGATGCGCTCGCGGTCGAGCGTCGCGGGCGTCAGCCGGGATTGTTCGCCATAGACGGTCAGCGGGCCGTCGAAGTCCGGTGCCAGCTTGGCGATATCCTCACGGATCAGGGCGAGGGTCGCGCGGGTCAGCACGTTGCCGCCGCCCGGCCTCTTGTCGCCGAGGATGCCGTTGTAGAGCAGCGCATGGGCGCGGCCGTCCTCGATACCGAGCAGCGGGCTGTCGCCACTGCCATCCCACGGTCGGTCGGTCTCCGAGAACCAGATATGGGCCGCCAGCACCGGGAAGCGGATGTCCTGCCGGATGTGGCCTTCCTCGTCGAAGACGGGCGGGCCGAGGCGATAGAAGCGGAAACCGCCACCGCCTTTCCAGCCTGCACTTCCCGATATTCCGCCCTGTTCGCCGTCGATCACCTTCTGGAGGCGCGGCGCGCAGTGCGTGCGGGCGTGTTCCCCCATCTCGATGCCGATGTAGCGACGGCCCATCTTGTGAGCGACAGCCGCTGTCGTGCCAGAGCCGAGGAAGGAGTCGAGAACGAGGTCGCCGGGATTGGTCGCAATCCGAAGGATTCGCTCGATCAGTCGTTCGGGCTTCGGAGTTCCAAAGCTCACATCTGATCCGAAAAGTTCGTTGGCTTCCTTCTTCGACTCGTCGGTATGGCCGGCATCAGAATGCGGCCACCAAGTCCAAGGCACCAGCCCTTCCACTTCTGAGAGAAAGCGAATGACGCTCGGCTGGGAGTCCCCATTCTTCCCCCAATAAATCCGGTTGGCCGCCTTCAACTTGAGAAATTCTGGTTCGATCATCGACCAACATCTTCCCTCCGGCGGTCGATGAACGCGACCCGAGGGCGCAACGATTTCATACATCTGGTTGGGTCGGTAGCCTTGAGCCGTCATTGGCAGCCCGCGCCAGCGCTTCCTTGGGTCGGTTTCGCTGCGATTGTCCGGGTTTTTGTAGATCTTTGCTTGTTCCTCGTTGAGCGGCACGCGGTTCCTGACCTTCTTGAATAGTTCAGGCTCCTGAGCGTAGACAGTCACGTATTCATGCGCATCGCCGATAGAACCACGGTTCTCTCGCGAATATCGCTTCTGCCAAACATTATTCGCGATGAACCGTGAACGCCCGAACACCTCGTCCATGATGACCTTGAGGTAGTGACCCTCGTGATCGTCGATGGAAACCCAGATCGAGCCATCCTCGGCCAGAAGATCGCGGAGCAGTTCCAGCCGGGGCCAAATCATGGCCAGCCACTGCGTGTGCTCGAGGTTGTCGTCGTATTGCTCGAAGGCGGAGCGCGTGTTGTAGGGCGGGTCGATATAGATGCATTTCACCCGACCGGCATAGAAGGGCAGCAACGCCTTCAGCGCTTCCAGGTTGTCGCCCTGGATCAGCATGTTGCCCGCGCCACCGTCGCCCGCCGACAAATCCGGGACTTCCTCCAGCAGGCGATAGGGCACGTGCTGTGCCGTGCGAATGTCCTCGTCCCGTGTCAGCCAGTTCAGTATCGGCATGCGCTACCGCTCGTCCTCTCGTTTCTTGCCGGAGGGTTCTATGGTCCGGCCGGTCAGCCGCTGGTACTCCTCGACCGCAAGGACGACGACCACCGGGCGCCCATGCTTCTCGACCACCACAGGCTCGGCCCGCGCCTCGTCGATCAACTGGCCGAAGTGATGCTTGGCCTCACGGGCAGACACGGCCTTCATTGGCCCCTCCTGATTTGTGGTCAGAATGGTCACAACGCAGCGATGAGGTCAACGACCCGCGGAAATGCGATCGCTAGATCAGGGAGTTCGACGCCAGTGGCATTTCGCTCGAATGGAACTGGGATCGGAGTCCGCGCGGACACAGGCAAAAATGGCTTATAGAACAGACGCTTGAATGTTTTTCACCAAAACTGCGCAGTCAACAGGTCCGGAGAATATCGGCCCTGAGAGACCGCTTCGAGGCCTCCTGGCAGCGGGGCCGGTTAACAGCCGCTCCCGCATAACCCTTGAAAACAACGGAAAAATCCGGCCGAAGCCGGATCGGGAGAACGCTTTCGCGAGGGCAAGTGGCGGAGGGGATGGGCCTGACGTCCAACCTTCTCCGATTTAAACCATTGAAGTCATAGTGTCCGTTGGATGCCAGTGGCGACTTCCAGAACTTGCTTTGACCCCGTCGTGCCATCCCCACCAGAAACTCCCACCTGCCTAGCCGACAGTCACACCGAAGAGCATCCCCACCGCTGCTGTCGCGGCCATGGCAAGCGCGCCCCAGAAGGTAACGCGGACGGCTCCCTTGACGATGCCCGCACCTCCGGCTGAGGCACCGAGTCCTCCCAGCACGGAAAGCGCGATCAAAGTAGTTACCGCGACCATGAGAGTGATCTGCATGGCAGGAACGAGCGCCGCAATGATGAGCGGGATGACCGCCCCCACGGCGAAGGTCGCCGCCGACACCAGAGCAGCCTGGATCGGATGCGCGGTGACCGTTTCCGAGATTCCGAGTTCGTCACGTGAATGAGCGCCAAGCGCGTCCTTCTCGGTTAGCTGGATCGCGACCTGACGGGCGAGGCCTTCATCAAGCCCCCGCCCGACATAGATGCGTATGAGCTCCTCCAGCTCCGCCTCGGGCGTATCGTTCAGTTCCCGTGTCTCGCGCGCGATGTCAGCATGTTCCGCATCGGTCTGCGAACTGACCGAGACGTATTCGCCGGCCGCCATAGACATCGCTCCGGCGACGAGGCCGGCAAGTCCGGCGATCAGAATTTCGGGCCGACCAGATCCTGCCGCGGCGACCCCGACAACTAAGCTTGCAGTTGAAACGAGGCCGTCATTCGCCCCGAGAACAGCAGCGCGTAACCAGCCGATGCGATGCACCATGTGGATTTCTGAATGCGACAGACGACTCATCAGAGAAAACCTTTCCAAGCCGCAATCTCGCGCATGCGTTACTATAGCGGTTTATTGTGGCGATGTCCGACCGGCTTCGCGGTGCACTCCTCGGTCACGGTACCATCTGCCCTTGACCTTCCAGTCACGGGAAGGAGCACATTGAACTCGAAGGCCGTGCATTGGCCTTCGCGCGGCGCGTCCGCAGAAGGAGAACGCCATGTCGACCGCCGATCCCCACGCAGGTCACGCCCACACCGATGACGAAATGCCGACGCACCATGATGCGCCTGCTACTGGCTCGACGGCCATCGACCCTGTCTGCGGCATGACGGTGAGCCTGAAGCCGGACACCCGCACCGAGAGATTCGGCGGAAAGGACTTCCATTTCTGCTCGGGCAAATGCCAATCGAAGTTCAAGGCGGATCCGTGGTTCTATGCCTCGGGCCGCGCCGCTGGCCGCAATAAGGCTGCTCCGGCCAACGTCCAGTACACCTGCCCGATGCATCCGGAGATCGTTCGCGATGCACCGGGGTCCTGCCCCATCTGCGGCATGGCGCTGGAGCCGATGCTGCCCTCGGATGAGCCCAGCGAGGAACTGACCGACTTCACACGCCGGATGTGGATCTCGGCCGCCGCGGCAGTGCCGCTAATCATCCTGACGATGGGCGAGCTCGTCGCCTTGCCGGTGCGCGACTGGATCGGGCACCAGACGGCAAGCTACCTCGAGTTCGTGCTGGCGACGCCGATCGTCCTTTGGGCGGCGCTTCCGTTCTTCAGACGCGGCTGGGACTCGGTCTTGAACCGATCGCCGAACATGTGGACGCTGATCAGCCTCGGCGTTGGAGCGGCCTATCTCTATTCATTGGTTGCCACGTTCCTGCCAGATGTTTTTCCGGAGCAGTACCGGATGGGCCACGGCGTCGGCACCTATTTCGAGGCGGCGGTGGTGATCGTCACGCTGATCTTTGTTGGCCAGGTTCTTGAGTTGCGGGCGCGCGAGCGCACCGGGGATGCCATCCGCGCGCTGCTCGATCTTGCGCCCAAGACCGCTCGACGCATCCTGCCGGACGGCACCGAATACGACGCCCCGCTGGAGAACATCATGGAGGGCGACCGGCTGCGGGTGCGTCCCGGTGATGCGGTGCCCCTGGACGCGACGGTGATCGACGGCCGCTCATCTCTGGACGAGAGCATGCTGACCGGCGAGTCCATGCCCGTCGAAAAGGGTCCGGGTGATTCTGTGACCGGAGCCACGATCAACAAGAACGGCTCTCTGGTGATCGAGGCGGGCAAGGTCGGCGCCGACACCGTGCTGGCGCAGATCGTCGCGATGGTGTCGAACGCGCGGCGGTCCCGCGCGCCGATCCAGGGACTGGCCGACCGGGTGTCGGCGGTATTCGTTCCGACGGTCGTGGTCATCGCCATCATAGCTTTCATCGTCTGGATGATCTTTGGCCCGGATCCCGCGCTGGTCTTCGCCATCGCCTCGGCGGTTTCGGTGTTGATCATCGCCTGTCCGTGCGCGCTCGGGCTGGCGACGCCCATCTCAATCACCACTGCGGCAGGGCGAGGCGCGCAGGCGGGCGTGCTGATCAAGGACGCCGAGGCGCTGGAGCGCATGGCGGCTGTAGACACGCTGATCGTCGACAAAACCGGCACGCTGACCATGGGCAAGCCGAAGCTGACGGACACCGTGGCGCTGGCGGGCATCACCGAAACCGACCTGCTGTCGCTGGCGGCCGCACTCGAACGCGGCTCGGAGCACCCGCTGGCGGAGGCGATCGTCGAAGGGGCGGAAGCGCAGGGAGCCCCGCGTCTGGAAGCGACCGACTTCGACGCCGTCACCGGCAAGGGCGTGCGTGGCAGTGTCGGGGGACGCGCCGTGGCGCTCGGCAATGCCGCGATGATGCGGGAGATGGAGCTGGTAACGAGTGCGGCCGAGGCGGAGGCGGACACGCTACGCGCCGAAGGTAAGACGGCGATGTTCGTGGCGGTCGATGGCGCGCTTGCCGGGATCGTGGCGGTGGCCGACCCGATCAAGGACAGCACCGCGCAGGCGATAAGGGAACTGCACGCGCAGGGTTTACGCGTGATCATGGCCACCGGCGACAACGAGCGCACGGCGCAGGCGGTGGCGGGGAGGCTCGGCATCGACGAGGTGCGCGCGGGCGTGCTGCCCGAGGCCAAGAAGGACCTCATCGACCAGCTGCGCCGGGACGGCCACAAGATCGCCATGGCGGGCGATGGGGTGAACGACGCGCCCGCTCTCGCGGCGGCCGATGTCGGCATCGCCATGGGCACGGGGGCCGATGTGGCGATGGAAAGCGCCGGCATCACCCTGCTGCGCGGCGACCTGATGGGCATTGTCCGCGCGCGCAAGCTGGCTCGCGCCACCCTGCGCAACATCAAGCAGAACCTGTTGTTTGCCTTCGCCTACAACGCCCTTGGCGTGCCGGTCGCGGCCGGCCTGCTTTATCCTCTGACCGGACTATTGCTGTCCCCGATGATCGCGGCGGCGGCGATGAGCCTGTCGTCCGTCTCGGTGATCACGAACGCGCTGCGACTGCGTCGGGTCGAGCTGTGAAGGGGTGACGATGTCCGAAGAACCGAACCACTGGGAGGGCGTTTACCGAAGCAAGGAGAGGCCAAGATCAACTGGTTCGAGGACCCTCCGCAGGTATCGCTGGAGCTCATCGCCGAGAGGGTGATGGCGAACGTCCTGCATTGGCAGCCTTGCGGCCACCTCGACCTCTGGCATGATCGGGAAGGGTCCCCTCTCCTTTCCGAGGCTTGCGTTCGATCTGCGATAGGGCGCCGGAACCGATGATTTCCTCGCACAAGCCCAGCGTAGAGTTGTCCGACTTTACGCGGCGGATATGGCTCTCGGCCAACGCGACCGTGCTGCTTGTCGTAGTGACGCTTGGCGACCTAGTGGCGCTGCCGTTGCGCTAATTGATCGGCCACCAGACGGCCAAGTCTCGAATTCGTGCAGGCGAAGCCGGGCAGAGGCACTTTTCTTAAAGAAAGGAATGTCACGTTGATTCAGCACGGCTATCTCTCCTCTAACAGTGGGTCCAACACTGCTCGGAGATGTCTATCATCGGCATCCGGCTTGAGTTTAAGTTGAAGACGACCCCTACTGGATATCGGCTTGGGGGCAAAACAGTGAGGAGCGATCCATGCGCGCTGACATTCACAATGCTGATGTTCCTGTTCTTTGTCGCGCCTGTGAAGCACGTCATCGCGGCATCTGTGGCGCGCTCAATGCAGCGGAGCTATTGCGCCTTGGACGGACGAGCAGTCGGCACGAATTCGAGGCCGGCACGACGCTTATGGCTGCGGGGGAACACGGCCAACATTGCTCGAACATTCTAAGCGGCGTGGTCAAGCTGTCCAAGATTCTGCCAGACGGTCGCCAGCAGGTCGTCGAGCTGCAATTCGCGCCGGACTTCGTCGGACGTCCCTTCGGCGACGAGAGCGATGTCCTGGTAGAAGCCGCCACTGACGTGCGTCTGTGTTCGTTTCCTCGAGAGATGATTGTGACGATGATGGAAGGTTCTTCGGCGCTCGAGAATCGGATGCACCGCCAGGCGCTCCGCCAGCTTGACGAGGCCCGCGAGTGGATGATGATCCTTGGGCGCAAAAGCGCTCCGGAAAAAGTGGCGTCTTTCCTGCTTATGCTTGCGCGCCATATCCGACCCCAACTTGACGGTTATGCGACGTTCTTTGACCTTCCTCTGGCGCGCTCTGACATCGCCGATTTTCTTGGCCTTACGACCGAAACGGTTAGCCGGCACATGACGAAATTGCGCAAGGAGGGTATCATCGAGGTTAAAAAGGCGCGCCACATCCATATTCAGAAAATGGACCTGCTAAAACTTGCCGCCGCTAACTCATAAGGTCGCCTGCGCTCGCAGATAGAGTGGCAGCATGACGTTGCGATCAAAGGCCGAATGCCTTTTTAGCGGCAGGAAAAGCCCCCGTATCAGATAGCCCAGCCGATCGGCGTCCGCGGCTTGGGGGTTCCGGATAAAGTGCATGATTGTTTCGGACACCAACGCGGCGTGATCTTCGTCTTCGACGTGCTCTGCCCGGAGACGAGCGACGGTCGGGCCAAGCGACGCATCGAGCTGCAGGATTGTCGGGAAGACGTGACGCTCCTCAAGATCTTGACAGGCCCACAACGTCGGTTCCAGCGCGTCCGCCAGCATTCCTGCGGCCAAGGTATCTATCCGATGGGGTAGTTGATCAGCCAGGATTTCCAAGTCTATGCACAGACGTTCCTGATCCCAGATCACCAGCGCGTATTGCTGCGCGTCCCCTGGGAGCTGCAAGGACGTATATTCGGGACTTGGCAACCGCACATCTCCCGCGAGGTCGTTACTGGCGTTGAAAGCAATCATACGTCTGAAAACCGCACGGGAGTTGATCTGGATCAAGAAATCGCGATCCCGCATCGCTAGGGATTGGGAAACAACCTGACGGATTCCTCGTGCCTACAAGTGACGCCTTCGTTCCGACCACTGCCAAGGTGGTCACACTTTCCGCTCCGACTATCCGCTGCGGCGGCTGTGTCGCGGCGATCGAACGCGCCCTGGCATCGATACCAGATGTGGATAGCGCGCGGGTCAATCTGACCATGCGCAGGATCAGCCTGACACCCGCGGGCGGAGCTGCCGACCTGAGTACCGTATTCGCGGAGCTGGAAAGGATCGGGCATCCTGCGACCCCGATCGATGCGACAGAGGTCGCGGCGGAGATCGAAGACAAGACCGCCCAAGCCTTGCTTCGCGCCGTTGCGGTGGCCGGCTTCGGAACCATGAACGTGATGCTGTTGTCCGTGGCGGTGTGGTCGGGCGCGTCTGGAGCGACGCGAGACACCTTCCATATAATATCGGGGCTGATCGCGGTTCCGATTGTTGTCTATGCAGGGCGGTTCTTCTTTACATCGGCCTGGTCGGCGCTGCGGCGCGGCCGCATGAACATGGATGTGCCAATTGCTCTGGCCATCGCTCTTGCGACTGGTCTGAGCCTGTTCGAAACAGCGCGCGGCGGCGAACAGGTCTTCTTCGATGCGGCAGTGACGCTGACATTCTTTCTGCTAATCGGCCGCTATCTCGATCATCGGATGCGCGATCGTGCGCGCAGCGCTATGACGGGTCTTTCTCGCCTCGCCATGCGCAAGGCAGTTGTGGTCGCCCCGTCGGGCAGTTTGCGCGACATTCCGGTGGATCAGGTCGTCCCCGGCATGATGCTCCGCATTGCAGCGGGGGAGCGTATCCCTGTGGACGTGCGCATCGTGGCAGGCACGACCGATCTGGACCGCGCTCTCGTGACCGGCGAGTCGCGTCCGGTCTTGGTATGCGCAGGCTGCGAGGTCGAGGCTGGCGCATTGAACCTGACCGGCCCGGTCGATGCCGTTGCCCTGCGACCCGTCAGCGACAGCTTTCTCGCCAGGATGATGGGAATGCTTGCCACGGCCGAAGAAGGCCGCGGCCGTTACGTTAGGATCGCGGATCGCGCCGCCCGATTTTACGCGCCAGTCATCCATCTTCTTGCGCTGGCGACGTTCGTCGGCTGGCTCAGCCTCACGGGCGACTGGCAACGCGCGGCATTTGTCGCGATCAGCGTCCTGATCGTGACCTGTCCGTGCGCGCTGGCTCTTGCCGTTCCGGTCGCCCACGTTGTCGCCGCCGGACGGCTTATGGCTGACGGAATCCTGATGAAGGATGGCTCGGCATTGGAGCGACTGGCGGGGGTCGATCACGTCGCCTGGGACAAGACAGGGACGTTGACGACCGGAGACCCCACGATCACCTCATTGCCGGAACTGGATCCGACCAGCGAATTGGCGGTGGCGGCGCTCGCGGCGCGATCGGCGCACCCAGCCGCGCGCTGCATTGCGTCACGACTTGCTTCACTCGGTAATGCGGCTGTGGATGTCTTGGAGAGCCCTGGCCTCGGGATCGAGGGCGTGACCGCGGGTCGGCGTGCCCGGCTTGGCCGCGCGTCTTGGGTCGCCGAGATCGCAACCGGACCCGCCGACGGCGAGGGACCCGCCTTCGCCTTCGAAGGCGGCGAAATGGTCAGATTTCCCCTGAGCGAGAAGCTTCGCGATGGAGCGCCCGAGGCGTTCGAGGAACTCGCGCGGATGAACTTGCCCGTCGAGATCCTATCCGGTGACGAACCCGGCGCCGTGGGTCGGATCGCGGGTAGACTGAGTTTTGTCCAAGCACGGGCAGCGATGAGTCCGTCAGACAAGATTGCGCGTCTTCAGGTCCTTCGCGCGGAAGGACACAGGGTGCTGATGGTCGGTGACGGGCTAAACGACACTGCGGCCCTCGCCACCGCGCATGTTTCGATGTCTCCCGCCTCTGCCTCCGACGCGGGGCGCGCCGCCGCCGACCTTGTGTTTTTGCGCGACGACCTCCGCGCCGTGCCGCAGGCTATCGCGGTTGCCCGGCGCACCAGCCGGATCGTGCGCCAGAACTTCGGTCTGGCGATCCTCTACAACTGCATCGCGGTGCCCTTGGCGGTTGCCGGTCTCGTCACACCGCTGATCGCGGCAATCGCGATGTCTGCCTCGTCCCTAGCAGTGGTAGCCAATTCGCTGCGTCTTAACCGGCGCGACGCCCAGGCGCCTGCTCCGACCGTTTCACACTTTGAGGAGGCTGCAGCATGACCATTCTCTATCTGCTGATCCCGATCACGTTGGTCATGGGCACGGCAGGACTTTGCGCTTTCTTCTGGTCCTTGCGCAGCAATCAATACGACGATCTGGCGGGCGACGCCGAACGCATCCTCTACGACCATGACGATGCCCCGCTGCCGGCAAAAAAGGAGTCCTGCCGATGATGACGCGCCTCACGACGATCGAGCGGCAGGGGGCCATGCTTCTGTCCGGCCTCATCGCGTTTGCTGGCCTTGCTTTGGCTGTCATCGGTCGTGGCGACGCGATGGGGGTGCACGGCTGGATCACGCTGATCCTTGCCGGCACGCTGTTTTTCATCGCGGGAAACGCCGCCTACGCGCCCGAGCCGACAGAGGATCGCACGAAAAGCTACTATGACGATCCGACGAAGATCGGTTTGCTGCTTGCGCTGTTCTGGGCTGTTATCGGAATGGGCATGGGCGTCTGGGTGGCGGCGCAGCTTGCCTGGCCCGACCTCCGCTTTGACGCAGCGTGGTCAAGCTTCGGACGGCTTCGACCGGTTCATACATCGGGCGTTATTTTCGGCTTCGGGGGTAACGCCCTGATCGCCACCTCATTCCACATCATGCAGCGCACTTGCCGCGCGCGCCTTGCCGGACATCTGTCGCCCTGGTTCGTTCTGCTGGGATTCAACCTGTTTTGCATCATCGCCGCCTCGGGCTACCTGATGGGCGTAACCCAATCCAAAGAGTATGCCGAACCGGAATGGTATGCCGATATCTGGCTGGTGATCGTCTGGATCGTGTACTTCATCCTCTACATCCGCACGCTGGCGCGTCGGAACGAGCCGCATATCTACGTTGCGAACTGGTACTATCTGGCCTTCATACTGGTCGTGGCGATTCTTCACATCGTCAACAATCTCGCCGTGCCGGCATCTTTCGGGGCCGCCAAAAGCTATTCTGCCTTTTCGGGTGTCCAGGATGCGATGACCCAGTGGTGGTACGGTCACAACGCTGTCGCCTTCTTCCTGACCTCCGGCTTTCTCGGGATGCTTTACTACTTCCTGCCGAAACGCGCTGAACGCCCGATCTATTCTTATCGACTGTCCATCCTCAGCTTCTGGGGCATCGTGTTCTTCTATATCTGGGCAGGCTCGCACCACCTGCACTACACCGCCCTGCCGATGTGGGTGCAGACCCTGGGCATGACGTTTTCGGTGATGCTGCTGGTGCCATCTTGGGCCAGCGCCGGCAACGCGCTGATGACCTTGAACGGTGCCTGGCAGAAGGTGCGCGATGACGCGACCCTGCGCTTCATGATGGTGGCTGCGGTGTTTTACGGCCTTTCGACCTTCGAGGGCTCATTCATGGCCGTGCGCGCGGTGAACTCGTTGTCGCATTACACCGACTGGACGGTCGGCCATGTGCACGCGGGGGCGATGGGATGGGTTGCGCTGATCTCCTTCGGGTCGATCTATGCCGTCGTGCCGGTGATCTGGCGCAAAGAATCGATGTACAGCTGGAAGCTAGTCGAATGGCACTTCTGGCTCGCCTTGGGTGGGACTGTCATCTACGTCTTCGCGATGTGGAACAGCGGCATCACCCAGGGGCTGATGTGGCGGACCTACACGGAAAGCGGGACGCTCGCCTATTCCTTCACAGACACGCTCGTGGCGATGCACCCCTATTATGTGGCCCGCGCGATCGGCGGTAGCATGTTCCTTGCAGGGGCGGTCATCGGCGCGTTCAACGTAGTCATGACGATCCGCAACGTCAGCCACGCGGCGCCGCAGCGCGATTACCCGACCGAGTCAGAGGCGAACGAGCCTGCAGTGCCGGCGGCGGAGTAAGGTCATGCTCAGAATGTTCCTCAAACCTTTTGCTCGCTTCTTCGAATTTCACGCAAGGACGCATTACCGCGCCGAACGCCATTCGATGGCCCTGACCGGCGGAATTATCCTGGCCGCGAGCGTGGGCGGGTTCATCGAGATTGCACCGCTCTTCACCATCGACGACACGGTCGAGGCGGCTGCTGACATGCGGCTTTATACGCCGCTCGAACAGGCCGGACGGGACATCTATATCCGGGAAGGCTGCTACGCCTGCCACAGTCAGATGATCCGTACGCTTCAGGACGAGGTCGATCGCTATGGCCCCTACTCGCTCGCTGCGGAAAGCCAGTATGACCATCCGATGCTGTGGGGCTCGAAGCGTACCGGCCCCGACCTCGCTCGCGTAGGCGAGAAATACTCAGACGACTGGCAGGTCAGACATCTGGTTGATCCGCGCGCTTTGGTGCCGGAATCCGTGATGCCGCAATATGCTTTCCTTCTTGATCGTCCGTTGGCGATCGAAAGCCTGCCGGCCCGCCTGTCCGCCCTTCGGGCGGTGGGTGTCCCCTATACGGACGACCAGATCGTAAGCGCGGCACGGGATGCCTATGGCCAGGCGCTGCCCGACACCGGGAACGCTGACGGCGTCCTTGAACGCTATGGAGAAGAGACGAACGTACGGATCTTCGATGGTCGCCGCGACAGGCTGACCGAGATGGATGCACTGGTGGCCTATCTGCAAATCTTGGGGGGGCTGACCGAGCTTCCCGCCGAGACACAACCGCTGCGGGGTGAATGACATGGAATTGACCTACGAGGCGACGTCCGCCTTCGCAAAGTCCTTCGGCCTGATCTATCTGATCGCTCTGTCGGTGGGGATCACTGTCTATGCCTTCTGGCCCTCGTTGGGGAAACGGTTCGACAAGGCCGCCAAAAGCGTTCTGGACGATGAGGACGGCCCATGTCGGTAAGGGAACGCGACCCGCTGACCGGACACGAAACTACCGGTCATGAGTGGAACGGCATCACCGAGCTGAACACGCGGGTGCCCAGGGCCATTTGGTGGGCGGTGGGAATCACCCACATTTGGGCGTTGGTCTATTGGGTGCTGATGCCTGCCTGGCCGCTGGTGACGACTTATACCAAGGGCCTCCTCGACTACGACGATCAGGAACGTGTCGAGCGGGACGTGACCGAGGCCAATGCCGAACGCGCGACATGGGCGCAGGCTCTTTCAACGCGCGCAGCCGACGAAATTCGCAATGACGCCGCCCTGATGGAGCATGTTCGGCGCACCGCACCGTCGCTCTTTGGCGATAATTGCGCCGCCTGCCATGGGTCGGACGCGGCAGGCGGACCGGGTTTTCCCAATCTGGTGGACGATGCTTGGCTGTGGGGCGGCGACGCAGAGACGATCATGGAAACGCTTCGTGTGGGAATCAATTCACCCCATCCCGAAACCCGGTTCGCCCAGATGCTCGCGTTCGGCGAGACCGGTATCCTGAGCCGTCCGCAAATCCGCACGGTGGTCGATTATGTCCAGTCCCTTTCAGGCCTTGAAACCCGGGCGACCCCGGCGCGTCTTTCCGAGGGAGAGGCGATCTTTGCCGAGAATTGCGCAAGCTGTCATGGTGATGACGCCACGGGCAGCCAAGAGATTGGAGCACCCAATCTGACAGATGATGCCTGGATCTATGGCGGAGGCGACGCTGTGATGTTCGAGACAATCAATGAGGGCCGTCAAGGCTGGATGCCCGCCTGGGAGGAACGGTTGACCATCGCCGACCGTATGGCGCTGACGCTTTACCTGCAGGATCTCGGTGCGGAGGAACGCGAATGAGCCGTGCCCGCCTGTTCGCCTTTGGCTCCGCCGGGCTTATCGTTCTGGGCTTCGTGGCTGCAAACGCCCATCTGATGACCGTCGCCATCCTCTCGCAGCCCGATTGCGTTCTCGTTACGTCAACTGAAGAAGGGACCGCGCATCGCGCGGCGAAACCGTCATGCTGAGCGACCGCACCGATCCGCCGCCCCCTGACAATCCTCATGCGGGCGGGATCATCCCGAAAGTGGTTCCGCCTCTGCCTCGAGAGAACCTGCGGGCGCGTCACTTGCCGTGGCACACCGCATTCGCATGGCTGCGCGCCGGCTGGATGGATCTGTGGAGAAACCCGGCGCCCAGCCTGCTTTATGGCGCGGGCGTCTTCTTGATCTCTCTCATCGTGATCTGGGGATTGTTTCAGTTCCGGTATGAGTATGCGCTGTTCCCCGCGCTTGCCGGGTTCATGGTTCTAGGCCCGCTGATCGCCAGCGGACTTTACGAAAAGAGCAGGCGGCTAGAAACGGATCAGACGACTCCCCTTGCGACGATGATCCTGGTGGCACCGCGATCCGGCTATCAGGCGCTTTTCATGGGCGTCATGTTGCTCGGCCTCTTTATGTTGTGGCTCAGGGCCGCGGTGCTGATCTATGCGCTCTTCTTCGGGCTCAATCCGTTCCCCGGGACAGACGAGCTGATTCCGTTGCTGTTCCGCACCCCGACCGGGTGGGCGCTCATCCTAACGGGCACCGTCGTCGGGGCGCTGTTTGCGGCCTTTGCATTCGCGATAAGCGTTTTTGCCGTTCCGATGCTTCTGACCGAACGCACGGACGCGCTTTCGGCGATGGGGATCAGCATGGCGATGGTGGCCGCCAATCTTCCTGTCATGCTCGCTTGGGGCGCGGTCGTCCTTGGGCTCTTCCTCCTATCGATCGCCACGGCGTTCGCGGGACTGATCCTCGTCTTTCCACTTCTTGGGCACGCCACCTGGCACGCCTATCGCGACATTCGAGCGGAAGTACGACAGGGCGGCGACGCAGAACGCATGTTCATTCGTCCAGCGTAACACAGGATAAACGCCATGACCCATCGTCAAGCGCGCCCCCTAGCCGAACCGGAACAGACATTAACGATCGCGTCCGCACGCCCACATTTGACGGCTGCCCTCGTGGCCGAGACGGGCCTGACAGACGACGTCCTGCGCGACCTCGTTCACGCCTTTTACGCGAAGGTCCGCAGTGATCCCGTCCTCGGACCGATCTTTGCCGCGCGCATCACGGATTGGGGACCGCACCTGGCTCGGATGGTGGCTTTCTGGTCTTCTGTTGCGCTGATGACCGGCCGTTACCACGGTCGCCCCGTCCCTGCGCATGTGATGCTGCCGATCAATGGTGAGCATTTCGAACGCTGGCTCGGCATCTTTCGCGAGACGGCACGCCAAGTCTGCACGCCAGCAGGCGCAACGCATGTAATCGAACGCGCAGAACGAATAGCCCGCTCGCTTCACATAGCAGTCGAAGAGGCGCAGGCAACGCCAGATACCGTTCCCGCTCTGCGTTGAAGGTGCTCGAGACATTTCGGCGTTGATGAGCAACGACGATTGTTGGGACGACCGGACAACCGCGTCTCTTGCGGAACGGTGATGCTGTCTCGACGTTGACACGATGGTGAGCTTGCAGCGACTGCGGCGGCATGACCTCGCGAACCAGGTACGGGAGGAGGCCAGTGGTGGCGGATGATAGCCAAACGGGAAGACGCTACGCCTCGTCGCCATGCATGGCTGGCGGCGATCCCGAACAGGCGCGCGACGTCGCGCGTTGGCGCCAGGCCGAGCGTCTCCGACTGCGCGCCGCGCGACAGAACCTGAGCGTGGAGGCGCGAAACGCCGTTGCCACCGCGTTGCAGGCTCATCTGCTTGACCTGCTTGCGCGCTGTTTCGGCGACCTGCGGGATCGCGTCTTTTCGGGCTACTGGCCGATCAAGGGTGAGCCGGACCTGCGCCCTGTCTTGAGCGACCTTCACCACGCCGGCGTCCGGGTCGCGCTTCCGCTGGTCGAGGTCAAGCAGGCCCCGCTGGTCTTCCGCCGCTGGACACCCGACACGCGGATGGTGCGCGGCGACTGGAACATTCCCGTGCCGCCCCCCGAGGCCGAAGTGCTGACCCCGGACGTGGCGCTCGCCCCTTTCGTGGGCTGGGACCGGAAGGGTTACCGGCTCGGCTACGGTGGTGGCTATTTCGATCGCACGCTGGCCGCGCTCGACTCGAGACCCTTCGTGATCGGCATTGGCCTTCAGGCCGCAGAACTGGGCACGATCTATCCGCAGCCGCACGACATCCGCTTGGACGCGATCCTGACCGAGTGCGGTGTGCAGGTCATCCACCTGCGCGATCATTCTGCGAGCGATTGAAGCGTTATCGCAAGACTTAGGTGTTTGATCCCACGGTTTGATGGTGCGATCCTTTCTCAGGAATGGAAGGAAGCATAATGGGCCAGGTTCGTCACGGAAGCGCCACGACCACGCACGCCGTCAGAGCTGCAATAATGAGGGCTGGCCCGCCATCGGTCCGAGGGTCGGCCCGAATGATCGCAAGCTTCGCTCGCGACGTTGAGCCGGGATCTTGGGATCAACCCGAAGACCGTTGCTAAATGGCGCAAGCGCCAGACGGTCGAGGACCTCAAGACCGGGCCGAGAGAACCGCGCTCGACGATCTTGACCGAGGCCGAAGAGGCGACCATCGTCGCTTTCCGGCGGCACACGCTGCTGCCGCTGGACGACTGCCTCTATGCCCTGCAGCCATCCATCCCGCACCTGACACGCTCAGCGCTCCATCGGTGTCTGCAGCGCCACGGCATTTCTCGGCTGCCTGACGTGGAGGGCGACAAGCCGAAGCGCCAGAAGTTCAAGCGCTACCCCATCGGCTTCTTTCACATCGACATCGCCGAGGTGCAGACCGCTGAGGGCAAGCTGTTTCTGTTCGTCGGCATTGACCGCACGAGCAAATTTGCCGTGACCCAGCTCGTCGACAAGGCAGACAGGAAGACGGCCTGGGAGTTCCTGCAGCACATGCTCGAAGCAGTGCCCTATCAGGTCCACACCATTCTCACCGACAACGGCATTCAGTTCGCCGAGCAGCCTCGGAACCGCAACACCGTTTATTCTCGGCCCATGCGTTTCGACATGATCTGTGAGGCCAACGGGATCGAACATCGCCTCACAAAGCCCAACCACCCGTGGACCAACGGCCAGGTCGAGCGAATGAACCGCACGATCAAGGACGCGACCGTCAAACGCTTCCATTACGACGATCACGACCAGCTCCGCACCCACCTGTCAGACTTCATGGCAGCCTACAACTTCGCCCGCCGGCTCAAGACCCTCGGCGGGCTCACACCGTATGAATACATCTGCAAGATCTGGACATCCGAGCCAGACAGATTCATCCTAAATCCGATCCATCAGATGCCGGGACTGAACAGCTAGGGCCCCATATTCGCTTTAGCGCTGACACTTGATCGTGCCAGCAGGTTTCTGACCGTGGAGACGTGCCAGCGGCCACCCCGACGTGTTAGGATGCCACGCGCGTTGAGCGCTGCGGCGACCCCCCGCAGACTGCGCACGCCCTCTGCGTCAAGGCCGGCGATGACAGTCTCCAGTGAGGCAACATGTGCGTCAGCATTGCGCGAGACTGCTGCGCGGAGCGCCCGTCCGTCATCGCCGCAGCGCCTGAGAGCCGCTGCACCGTTCGGATTGCCCAGCCTCACGCCACGCGCCTTCGCCGCAGCCAGGGCCTCCCGCGTCCGCCGGGAGATCGCCTCGCGCTCCTGCTGCGCCACCAGCGCCATGATGCCGATGGTCAGGTCGTTGGCCTCGGGCATGTCGCAGGCCAGGAAACGAACGCCGCTGTCACGCAGTTGCAGGAGGAAGGCCGCGTTACGCGACAGCCGGTCCAGCTTGGCGATGAGCAGCGTGGCGCCGGTCAGCCGAGCCTGGGTCAGCGCCGCGGACAGTTCAGGCCGGTCGTTGCGTCGACCGCTCTCGACCTCGGTGAAGCGACCTGAGAGCGTCGCGCTGCGAGACCGGAGGAAGTCCTCGATCGCGCGGCGCTGCGCTTCGAGGCCAAGGCCTGATCGACCCTGTCGCGCCGTCGAGACTCGCTCATAGGCGATGTAGCGCTGCGTCGATCCTGCCATGGCCGTCCTCGTACAAACCTGCGTAACGGTGGTTGCGCAGTTCTGTACATCGGGTGAGCCCAGATCACGTAGTCAATTGATCGGCCGTCTGGCCGTTATTCCGTCGGGCTTCGTCTCAGCCTCGCCTGCACGGTCCCGAGGGCCCTCGTCCTTCGCCTCGGTGCGGGTCTTGCCCTCGTAAGGCACGAGCTGGATCATCGTCGGGAACGTCACGGTCTCCGGCAACTCGATCGAGAGCCGGGCCCGGGCAACCGGTGTCAGACCCAACTCCGCCATGAAGCGACCCATCAGCTCCATCTGCTTGTTGGCAACCGAGAGCCACGGCGATTGCTGGACGTAGCCGCTCGGCGTTTTCAGCAGCGCGGGCGTCTCGGCGAGCTTGGTTTCGGCCTCCGCCCAACGACCGTAAGCCTGACAATAGGCCGCGAGTGCAGAGCGGTCGGCCAGTGTCAGGATCCCCGCTTCATGCAGCGGCGTGGCCAACCGGCGCCATTCCTTCTGAGCCACATGGGAAAGGTGGCTCGGGCAGCGCGGCAGCGCGTTCAGGCGCGTCCTCGTCAGGGTCGGCTTGCGCGGGATGGGTTTGCGTCCGGTTCTCATCATGGCCTCACATGTCAAACTGCGCCCAGACGGCGGCGATAGCGGGATCGGTGGCCGAGACATCCACCGCCAGCCGAGAGCGCGAGGAGGGGGTCAGGCCGAGTTCGGCCATGTAGCGCGCCATCAGCTCGCGCTCCTTGTTGGCGATGGTGAGCCAGGGCGAGTGCTGGATGTAGCCCGAGGGCATCTTCAAGAGGATCGGCGTCTCCTTGAGTTTGCGTTCCGCCTCGACCCAGCGGCCATAGGACTGGCAATAGGCCGCGAGTGCGGCACGGTCGACCATGGTCAACAGCCCGATCCGGTTCAGGTCCCGCGCGAGCCGTTTCCACTCGGCCTTGGCGGACGGGTTGAGATGGGCAGGACAGGTCGGCAGATCCGCGGTGGGCTGCGGCTCGGCACCGTTGATCGGCCGCTTGCCGGGGTTGCCTGCGACGAGCTTGAGGCGGGTCGGTGTCGGCTTGCGGCCTCTCATGGCCGCACCTGCTTCGAAAGCGCCGGATTGTTCATCTGCGGAGTTGGTCGAGTCATCGCATCCTCACCGAAGCTGCCCAGAGCCGCGACGATCCAACGATTGCCGGGGTTTCGCGTGATCGGCTTCGAGGATACCCGGTCGGCAATTTCGCGGTCGCGCGCGCGTGCCGAGGCCGCCGGTCCCGTGGCAAAGGCTGCCTGACTTTTGACCGCCCCCCCGGGTGGCTACGCCATGGATGACGACACCGTGGCACCCGTTCATCGGCCCAGCCTCGTGAAGACGCGCCGCAGGACGTAGCTGCGAGCGAGCGAGAGCACAGTGAATGCGATGTAAAGCCCGAGCTGCTCGCGCAGGCTTGCCTTGATGCCCGTAGCCTGGAACAGCATCGCCTGGACTACGAGGACGAGACCGAACCCCACGGTGACGTTGGTCACCGCCTCGATCAGCGACGTGGCGCGGGACTGGCTCATGACGCCGCCCTGAGCAATGCGGCCGCTGCAAGTTCATGCGCGATCCGCGTGCCCTGGCGCTCGGCGGCGATCGTCCCGAAGGTGCGGCCGTCTCCTTCCAGCACAGCCTTCTTGCCGGTGAAAGCCTGCCAGCGCAGCACGATGACATCGACATAGGCCGGATCCAGTTCGACCGCGTAGCAGTGCCGCCCCGTGGTCTCGGCGGCGATGATGCTCGACCCCGATCCGCAGAAGGGCTCATAGACCGCCTGCCCCGGGCTTGAGTTGTTCAGCATCGGCCGGCGCATGCACTCCACTGGCTTTTGCGTGCCATGCACCGTCTTCGCGTCCTGGTCACGGCCGGGGATCGTCCACAGCGTCGATTGCTTGCGATCGCCCGACCAGTGCCCGGTGCCACGGACGGCGTACCAGCAGGGTTCGTGCTGCCAGTGATAGTGACCGCGGGAGAGCACCAGCCGCTCCTTGGCCCAGATGATCTGGCTGCGGATCGCAAAGCCCGTCGCCTCGAGGCTCTCGGCCACCGTGGCGGCATGCAGCGCGCCATGCCAGACATAGGCGACCTCGCCGGGAAACAGCGCCCAGGCCTCGCGCCAGTCGGCGCGGTCGTCGTTCAGGACCTTGCCGGTGCGCTTGGTCTTCGCTGCCCCCACCTCGTTGCGCCACGCAGGGTCATAATTCACGCCATAGGGAGGATCCGAGACGAGAAGATGCGGCGTGACGCCGTTCAGTATCCGCGTCACCGTGTCCGGATCGGTCGAGCTGCCGCATATCAACCGGTGTGAGCCGAGGATCCACAGATCACCCGGGCGGGAGACCGGATCGCTAGGTGGTTCCGGTGTCTCCTCTTCGTGCGGGTCGGGCGCATCGTGACCCAAGAGCTTGTCGAGCTCCGCGCCTTCGAAGCCGAGGCTGGTCAGATCCACGTCGAGATCTGCGAGATCGCCCAGTTCGAGCGACAGCAGCTGCGCGTTCCATCCCGCCTGCTCGGCCAGGCGGTTGTCGGCGATGATGTAGGCGCGCTTCTGCGTCTCAGAGAGGTGCGAGAGCTCGATCACCGGCACGTCACTCAGCCCGAGCTTCTGGGCCGCCAGCACCCGGCCGTGGCCCGCGATGATCCCGTTCGCGCCGTCGACCAGCACCGGGTTATTGAAGCCGAACTCGCGGATCGAGCCGGCGAGGCCCGCCACCTGGGCCTCGGAATGTGTCCGGGCGTTGTTGGCGTAGGGGATCAGGTCGGCGACCGCGCGGCGGGTCAGGTCGCGGGCTCCGGCGAAGGGCGCTGCGCGGTTCTCGGTGATGTTCTGTCCAGCCATGATGCCCCCTGATGCGTTTCCGGCCCCTCAAGGCAAGGTTCGCCGCAAGCATATCAGATCTCGCAACCGCTTGAAAGAATGACACTTTCCGACATTCTGCGACAGCAGACGACACGGAAGCCGCGGCGACTTTTCCGCACTTTGGCGCGAGCGACGACGGCCTCAGCGCTTGTGGATCGGCGGTTGACTCGGCGGCGTTCAAACCCGGCTGAGGCAACGGCCATGACAAGCCGCAGGGAAAAAAAGGACAAACTTCAGACTATCGGGCGTATGGTAATTCAGAGTCCCTATACGGGGGATAATAGGAAAACTGTCCCTGCTCGTCCCTGTCGCCCAAAATCGTGCCGCAGCACGACCCGGGTGGAGGGGCCGAATTGGAAGCTGTCCCACACGTGAGTGTATCCACCCTCAAAGATCGGCTTCATTTGCTGCGAAGAGGTTTAAGGAGAACTGACATGAAGCCAAGCCCTGCCTCGCTCTCGATCGGCGTCTTCGCGATCCTTGGGGTGCCGGCCGTTGGACAATCTCTGCCAGGCGATGTTCAAGGCAGCTGGGATATTTCCACCGAGGAATGTCGAACGGGGGGAACATCCGTGACGCAGATCGACATAACCTCCGACACATTAGCAACCTTCGGAGGTAATGCCATCGTGCGTGAGATTGACCGCGCGGGTGCTGTCATCTTCGTCGCTGCAATGGAAACGACAAGGCCAAGGTAGCTTCTCTGCGTCGCCAAGATTTGGCCCGAGCGGTGCCGCAAGCCCAAAGCATAGCCGTAAGCGAAGCCAGCACTCACGGCTTCGCCGGTTTGTTATATCCCACCGCACTTAACCGTCGAAACGGAACTCGATCGCGGCATCTTCTGAAAGAAATTCCTGACTGAAATCAGGAAGCGCTCTCAGTCCTTGCTCATCGAGACGCGTGCGGATCGTAGGGCCTTCGCCCAGCATAATGTCATCCGATGGTAAGGCTTTCATGCTTTCACCGATGCCAAGGAAGCCGCCCGCTTCGAGCACGACGGAGCCCTGACCATCCTGCGAAACGCCGCCGATCTGTCCGACGAGTTGCCCATCGGTATCAAAAACAGGCAGACCCTTCAGCTCACCGACTCGCACGACGCGGCCGTAAGTTCCGGTGCCCGACACAATTTCTGTAGTACGGTTGCTAGTCCCCTCTATTGGAATGGGCGGCAGCCACTCTGGGTCGATTTCGGCAAGCTTAGCATTTCCCTCCTGTGTGAGGATCGGAATCCCGAGATCGTCGGCAACTCGCAGCAAACCATCTGCGGGATCCTCTCGGGCAGCACGGAACGTCGTATCGACTGCGAGAATCTGGTAAGCCAGTTCGAGATCCGGTGACCCAGCGTCTTCACCAGCGTCTCGGAATAAATCTACGAGCAGCTGGTTTGAGTGGTCGGTATCTAGCGCGTTCCGCATCGTAAGGGCTTTCTCATCCCCTTCCGCGGCGGCTTCGGCTATTGCGATAAAAGCGGGAAGGACAGCGTCAGCGTAGTCAACCCCGGCGGATGAACCATCCCCCCAGAGCAGGGCTGCCGTGCGGATATATCGAACCTGAGCTACTAGCGGAGTGTCGCAGTACATGGATGGCGCAGTGTAGCGGCTATCAGCCGGCCAAATATCGACACGGGTATTCGGGCTGCACTCGGGGACAACGATGGTGACTGCCTCATTGCCGGAAGAGGCGTGTACACGCTTCCCTTCTATCCAGACAGCATAGCCGGGCGTGCGCGGAGGCGCAGGCAGGAAGTTCACCTGGACCTTGATCTGAACCTCGTCTGCTAAGGCTAAGTGCGATATCGTCGCCAACCCGGCAGCCGATACGGCAAGTCGCAGCATCGTCATCTTCACCCCTTCAGATTAACCGCGTCGTCAGAAACCCCAGACCTAAAAAACAATCGCCGGGCAAGAATTACGAACAGCCAGATCCCAAAAGAAACAGCACCCACGAGCACCACGAGAAGTCCCCATGCGAGCATGTCCATGTAGTGTAGCAGGAGCTTTCCGGTGATCCACCTTTCTTCCATAATGCGCGCCACCTGCTCAGTCCGAGGTGCATAACTGAACTCGATCGGCTGCTCGATATCTGGCGCCTTCTGCGCAGTGATCTGCACAGTTGCGTCCGGCGGGAGCGTCAGCATGAGGTTTAGCTGACCTTCCCCATGACCGGGTCCTTCGGAAATTTGCCTTATGGCCACGGCACCGATTCGAGTGAGGCTTAAGGCGAGCTCTGATTCTTCCGCCTCTTTTTCGAAGCACACGGAGGCGGACACCTCACAGTCCAAGATGAATGCGCCCTCTACCGTCTCGCCACCGACATTCGAAAGGGTTAGGGATATCTGCTGCGAGTCTTGATCCAAAGAGTAAACAAGGGTTGGACCCTCGCGAAGGTCACTGAGGTGCTCGCTAAAAAAGAAGCTGACAAAGCCGAGTGACAAGCTGAAGAAGACCGGCGCAGCCAACTTGATATACTTATCCATGCAGACTTCTCCAGCTTGGAAATCCTGAACTAAAACTCAGTGCATAGCATTTTTGCGATACCCTGCGGAGTGATCCATTAATAGCAGAGTTTAACCATGACAAAACTTCTCGGGCCGCACCCGAACCAATTGGAGCCTTAGTATATCAGAGTCCTTCTTCTACGCCGACGCCAAAAAACCACCTTTATGTCCCATGTAGGAATCTGCCATCGGCCTGAATCCGCTTCGTCCCGTGTAGCTATGGTTGGTCGCATTCGATGACTGAGCTCAACTGCAGACGTCGAACACGCCGGCGACGAGCACGAGCCTCGCGCGCGCCCCTCTCCTCCCTCTTAGCCCTCTGTCGGTTGGTGAGCCCTCGAGCAGAAGGCAGAGGACGACCAGCCCCCCGGCTTACGCCCGAGCTGGTCCCGCTGCCTTCGCGATCCCTGTCGGCCGGAGCCGCCCCGTCGCTTTGGCCCTCGAGACCGCTCATGCCCTGCGTCTCGAGGTCAGCCGCTACTTGCGACACCGGGCCTGGTGCCGGGGGACGCGCTTCGGCCTTTCGGACTGCGTCCCGGCATCAAAGGGACGGATGGGACAGATAGGACAGGTTAAATCGATTAGTTGCTCACACGCGCGCGTGAGACAGATTACCGAATCTTCTGTCCCATCTGTCCGATCTGTCCCGGTCGCGGGTAGCGATTGACGCGGAAGACCTCGGTCGCGCAAACTGCTCCGCAGTGAGGAGGTCCCTGGGATGGGCCATATCCATCTTCAGGTGTTGCCCGGGTCACGGAAGTGGCGGCAGGTTGTCGAGCTCCTCGGTAGCGAAGCCGCCGACGAGACTGTCCTTGCAGCCAGCGCAATCGCCGCGGAACGCGATCTTCTCCGTGCTGCCAATGATCCCGTGTTCGTTGAGGCCGTCCGGCTTCTGCTGATGATTCCGTTCTCGGCCCGAAGCGACGACTTCGCCCAGTCGTTGCGGGATAGCGATCTGGCCGTTGGCTCGTCGCCTGATCTGTTCGAGATCTGCGCTGGCGCTTCAGAACGGCTCGATGACATCGCGCGCGCCGCCAGCCGCCGAACGGACTTCGGAGAACTCGCGGGGCGCGCGCTCATCGGCACGCTCAACGATCAGATCGGCGCGGCCCTGCCAGGCTTGTTCGAGGCAACCGACCGGGACGTCCAGATCGAGGCACAACGGCTGTCCCGTCCGAACGGGATCGCGGCCCTCTCGCGGGCGTTCTTCGGGCGCCTGCTCTCGGACTCGCTCTCATACTGGCTCGATCGAACCCTGGCCATGCAGACCGGGCCCGGACTGCGCCTGCCCGATGCCGGTGCCCGAAGTGCGTTCGATGTCGCGCTCCAGACCTACACCCAGGAAGCGACGCGGATCATCCAGGAGTTTGCCCCGGGGTGGTACGGAAAGCGACTGCATGAGGACGGGCGGATCGGATCGCCGCAGGCTGCCGCCTTCGCCGCCGTGGCGATGAAGAAGATCACCGAGGAGCTTCGGCGCAAGAGGGACGCCGATGCCTGAGGCGGTGGTGGGAACTGATCGCGCACGCGGACCGCTTAGCATCCGTCTGAACGGCACCGACCCGACGTTTAGGCTGCGCGCCGACCGTATTTCGGCGGCGCTTGTTCGGCCCATCGAACCACGCCTGCAGGATCTGCTCGACATCGCAGCCTATGTCTTCGCTGCCGACAGCGAGGTTCAGCGAGGGGGTCCCACCCGCCCCCACATGGGCGAGGACTGGCATCGGCAGTTCGACTTCGATCTGCCGGTCCGTAATCCCGGCTTCTGGAACCGCCCGGAGGTGATCTCCGCGCTAACCGACGCCATCACGTTTCTCACAGGCGACATCGTCAGTTTTCGGTTCCACGCGCAGGATACCGTTGACCAGGAGGAGCCCTTCCTCCCCTTCGAGCCGGAGGGCGATGCCTTCGCGGCGGACGAGGTCA
>NZ_JAKZEU010000001.1 GCF_024359525.1 Paracoccus albicereus | reverse complement strand
GTCGAATACGACAAAACCGCCCGCATATCCCTTCATCAAATCATCAATGTCAAAAAGCAGAGGAACCAAAATCACGGATGATGCGTCAATCTCCAGACGCCCCAACCGGTCATCAAATCCCCAGAATTTTCGAACTTCCCTGTCGCCTCAGCGCCGCTTCCGTCCGTTCCCTTCAGCGTTCCCGCCTTCGGTGAAGCGGTATCTAGGGGCTGGGCCGCGGGGCCGCAAGCGAAAAAATCCGCAAAATTTCCCTTCGCGGCAAGATTTCCCTCAAGCCGCTGACTTTCATGACGAATTTATGTCAGGCGCGCGCCGGTTTCCGTCCAAGAGGCCGCGGAACGACCACGCGCAAGGCCAGCAGCGCCAGAATCACCGCCAGAATCGCGAGCGGTTTTACTTCCCAGACCTTCAGCGCCCACAGCCAGTGCAGCGCCGCGACCGGTGCGGCGATGTAGATCAGCTTGTGCAGCCGCCGCCATCCGCCCGAACCCATCTTGCGGATCGAGGCGTTGTTGGACGTCACCGCGAGCGCGATCAGGATCACGAAGGCCACCATCCCGAAGATCAGGTATGGCCGCTTGACGACGTCACGCAGCATCTGGCTCCAAACCAACCCCATGTCGAAGCCGATCCACGCCGCGACGTGCAGAACCGCGTAGGTGAAGGTGATCAGACCCAGCGCCCGGCGAAATCGGATCAGATTGACCCGCGTCAATCGCAGAACCGGCGTGACCAGAAGGGTCGCGATCAGGAAATACAGCGCGGTCCGACCCAGGCGATGTTCGATATCGCGAACCGGATCGATGCCCAGCCGATTGGTCAGCGTGTCGAAGACCAGCAGCGCTAGGGGGATCATGCCCCCCAGCCAGACCGCCCAGACGGGAACCATCCGGGCGTAACGGTTCAGCGCGCGCTCCATCAGTAGTTCTTCGCCAGGTCCATGCCTTCGTAGAGCGAGGCTACCTGATCGCCGTAGCCGTTGAACATCAGCGTGTCCTGGCGGCCGCCGAACAGGCCCGCACCGATGCGCCGTTCGGTGGCCTGGCTCCAGCGCGGATGGCTGACATTGGGGTTCACGTTTGCATAGAACCCGTATTCCGAGCTCTGCATCATCTTCCAGGTCGCCGCGGGCTCCTGGTCGGTCAGCGTGATCTTCACGATCGACTTGATCGACTTGAAGCCATATTTCCACGGCACGACCAGTCGGATCGGTGCGCCGTTCTGGTTCGGCATGACCTGATCGTAAAGGCCGGTCGCAAGAATCGTGAGCGGATGCATCGCCTCATCGATCCGCAGCCCCTCACGATAGGGCCAGTCGAGGATCGCGCGCTGTACGCCCGGCATTTCTTCGGGGCGAACCAGCGTCTCGAACGCCACGAATTTGGCGCCGGGCTGAACTCCGACCTTGTTGAGGACAGAGGCAAGCGACACACCCAGCCACGGGATCACCATCGACCATGCCTCGACACAGCGCAGCCGGTAGATCCGTTCTTCCAACTCGTTTTCGGGCGCCAGATCGGCGACGGAATAGCTCCCGGGTTTGTCGACCAGCCCGCCGATCTCCACCGACCACGGGTCGGTCGTCAGGGCACCGGCATTGCGTGCCGGATCCTCCTTGCCGGTGCCGAACTCGTAGAAGTTGTTGTAGTTCGTGATCTCCTCGAACGTGTTCGGCTCCTCGTCCGTCGAGAGGGGCGATGCCTTTCCGCTTAGTGCAAAAGCGGGCATCGCGGCTGAGCCAGCGGCGAGCGCTGCAGCCCCCGCCATGAACGACCGGCGGTTCAGATAGATCGCCTTGGGCGTGACGTCGGACCAGTTGAGCTTCATCGTCCTCTCCTTCGGAACACGGGCGCGCGCATGCGCATCATGACACAGACACGCTGTCTGTCGTCGACCCGCGCATCACGTTCGATTGACCATACGTCCCGCGCCGATTGCCCGTTACGCGCGAACGGATGACATCGACGTGATGCCCGACGCCATTCTAGAACAGCAATTTCAGGACGCCGATGACGACCGCGAGACCGATCAGGAAGATGAGAAGGACCATGCCGCCGGCGAATTTGAACATCTTTGTCTCCAGTTCATTTTCGGCCCAACGGCAAATCGACGCGCATTGTTCCCCGACCACCCACCTATTGCGTCGATGAAGCCGGCTCAGCCGGCTGCCGCGATCTCGTCAAGGAAGGCGTCGCCGAAGCGGTCGAGCCGCGGCGCATCAAGATGGCGGGCCAGCGCATCGCGATCACCCGGCCGCGCCTCGGCGATGCGGCGAAGTTGGGACGTCGAACACGACAGCGGCTTTTCGGTGCCGTTCTCGCCCCGCATCAGCCGAATCTGCGTTTCGGTCAACCGATCGAACAGCGCGCCGGCGGGGCGACCCGCCAGCTTCATGCGCGCGGGATGCATGTCGGGCACATCGCCTGCGATCACTTCCAGAAACGCGCGGCCATAGCTGTCCAGCTTCTTGGCACCGACGCCCGCGATCCCCGCCATCTCGTCCAGATCCTGCGGGCGCCGCTCGGCCATCTCGATCAGTGTGCGGTCAGGAAAGACGACATAGGCCGGAACGCGCTGCGCCTCGGCCAGCGCCCGCCGCTTGGCCTTCAAGGCGGACAACAGCGGTTCGTCCTCTTCCGCCACCTGTGTGCGCAGGACATTCGCCGACTTGGTGCGCGCGGCGGGATCGTGGCGCAGAACGACCTGAGTCTCGCCTTTCAGCACGGGATGCGCGGCCTGCGTCAGGTGCAGCGCACCGTGCCGGTCAGGATCGGGGCGGCACAGATCGCGGCCCATCATCTGCCGGAAGATCGCCTGCCACTGTCCGCGCGCCAGATCCTGCCCGACGCCGAAGGTCGGCAGCTGGTCATGGCCCCGCGCTCGCACCTTTTCCGTCGCGTTGCCGGTCAGCACGTCGATCAAATGGCCTGCCCCGAACCACTCGCCCGTGCGCAGCATCGCCGACAGCGCCTTCTGCACCGCCTGCGTCGCGTCGAACAGCTTGGGCGGGCTGGCGCAGATGTCGCAATTGCCGCAATCCTCAACCATCTCCTCTCCGAAATAGGCCAGCAGAGCGCGCCTGCGGCAGCCTGTCGCCTCGGCCAGACCCAGAAGCGCGTTCAGCCGGCCGTGATCGGCCTCCTTGCGGGCGTTTTCCGCCAGACCCTCGTCGATCTGCGTCCGCCGCAGCCGGATATCGTCTGGACCGTATAGGCACAGCGTCTCGGCGGGATCGCCGTCGCGGCCGGCGCGGCCGATCTCTTGGTAATACGCCTCGATCGATTTCGGCAGGTCCGCATGGGCGACCCAGCGGATGTCGGGCTTGTCGATCCCCATGCCGAAGGCGATCGTCGCGACCACGATCAGCCCGTCCTCCTGCTGGAACCGGGCCTCCACGTGGCGACGCTGATCGGCCTCCATCCCGCCGTGATAGGCGACGGCCTCCAGCCCCTCGGCCATCAGGGCCGCGGCCAGCGTCTCGGTCCGCGCGCGGCTGGCGCAGTAGAGGATGCCCGACTGTCCGCGCCGCGCCCGCGCGAAATCGAGGATCTGGCGCCGTGGCCCGTCCTTCGGCTGAAAGGCAAGCCGGATGTTCGGCCGGTCGAAGCCGCGCAGGAAGGTCTCGGGCGGCCGCCCGTCGAACAGCCGCGTCACGATCTCGGCCTGCGTCTCCGCGTCCGCGGTCGCGGTGAACGCCGCGAGCGGCACGCCCAAAGTGCGCTTCAGCTCGCCAATGCGCAGGTAGTCGGGGCGAAAATCGTGGCCCCACTGGCTGACGCAATGCGCCTCGTCCACCGCGATCGCGGTGACGCCCGCGCGCCTCAGCAGGTTGACCGTCCCGCCCGAGGCCAGCCGTTCCGGCGCCATGTAGAGGATCTTCAGCCGGCCGTCGCCCAGCGCCTGGAACACCGCATCCGTCTCGGCCTCGGTGTTGCCGCTGGTCAGCGCGCCCGCCTCGACGCCAGCCGCCCGCAAGGCGCGGACCTGGTCCCGCATCAGCGCGATCAGGGGCGAGATCACCACCGTCACGCCCTCGCGCATCAGCGCGGGCAACTGGAAGCACAGGGACTTGCCACCACCGGTCGGCATGATCGCCAGCACGTCATGACCTGCGGCCACCGCCTCGACGATCTCCTGCTGTCCGGGGCGGAATCCGTCGAAACCCCAGACCGCGCGCAGCAGGTCAGCGGGCATCACATTCCGTAGAAGAAGCCGGCGTTGTTGGCGAGCGCCGTGCGCAGGATGATCAGGATGATGAACACGACCAGCGGCGCCAGATCCAGGCCGCCCGTATCCGGCAGAACGTTGCGGATCGGGCGATAGATCGGCTCAAGCAGGCGGTTCAGCCCGTCCCAGACCTGCGCCACGATCGGCTGGCGAAGGTTCAGCACCTGAAAGTTGATCAGCCACGACATGATGATGTGGATGATCATGATCCACCAGAACACGCCCAGCAGCAGCATCAGGACTTCGTACAGCGTTCCCATCTGGCGGGCTCCTTCAGGCTTCGATCAGGATGCGCAGCATGCGGCGCAGCGGCTCGGCCGCGCCCCAAAGCAGCTGGTCGCCGATGGTGAAGGCGCCCAGATGATCGGGACCCATCGCCAGCTTGCGGATGCGTCCGACCGGGATCGTCATCGTGCCGGTGACGGCGACGGGCGTCAGATCGCGCATCGTCGCCTCCTTCTCGTTCGGAACGACGCGCACCCAATCGTTGTCTTCGGCGATCATCGCCTCGATCTCGTCCAGGGGCACGTCGCGCTTCAGCTTGAAGGACAGCGCCTGCGAATGGCAGCGCATCGCGCCCACGCGCACGCAGAACCCGTCGATCGGCACCGCCGCATCGTTGCTGCCGCCGACCGCATCGGGGCCAAGGCCGAGGATCTTGTTCGTCTCGGCCATGCCCTTCCATTCTTCCTTGCTGGTCCCGTCACCCAGATCCTTGTCGATCCACGGGATCAGGCTGCCGCCCAGCACCGCGCCGAACTGCTTGGATTCCTCGCTGCCGTCCATCTCGCGCTGGCGCGCGATGACGCCGCGATCGATGTCGAGGATGGCGGATTTCGGATCGTCCAGCAGCGGGCGAACCGCTTCGTTCAGGGCGCCATACTGCGTCAGCAACTCGCGCATGTGCTGCGCACCGCCGCCCGAGGCCGCCTGGTAGGTCTGCGTCACCATCCAGTCGACCAGCCCCGCCTTGTAAAGCGCACCGACACCCATCAGCATGCAGCTGACGGTGCAGTTGCCGCCCACCCAGGTGCGATTTCCCGCCGCCAGCGCGCGGTCGATGCCGGGGCGGTTCACCGGATCCAGAACGATCAGCGCGTCCTTTTCCATCCGCAGGGTCGATGCCGCATCGATCCAGTGCCCGTCCCAGCCGTCCGCACGCAGCTTGGCAAAGACCTCTCCCGTGTAGTCGCCGCCCTGACATGTCAGGATCACGTCGCAGCGTTTCAGCGCTTCCAGATCATGCGCGTCGGCCAGCGGCGTCTCGCCCATCGGCGCTTTGCCGCCCGCGTTCGAGGTGGAAAAGAACACCGGTTCGATCAGGTCGAAATCGGCTTCGTCCCGCATCCGGTCCATCAGCACGGATCCGACCATGCCGCGCCATCCGACCATCCCCACGACCGGCTTTCGTCCGTTCATATCCAGCGCCATTTGCCTGCCCGTCATCCTCTGGAAAAATCGCGCCTTTCGTAGTGCACCCCGCCCGCGGGCGCAATGCTTGGGCGCCTGCCGGCGCAATGCTTCCCGCCGATGGCCTCCGACAGGACTGCCGCCGGGTCCCGCTTGACGCCGCCCGGTCTGCGCGCGAAGCGGGCGGGCGAAAGGCAGGTTCCATGTATCCCTTCGTCCGCTTTGCCAAGGAAATGATCAAGTTCCGCAGCGCCTCGGCCCTCGGGCCGCTCGATGCGCATGTGTCGACCCATCGCTGCTGGCCGTGGGACCTCGATCCGTGGATCGAGCTGAACAACGGTCGTACGCTGACATTGTACGATCTGGGACGGATCCCGCTCGCTTCGCGAACCGGTCTGGTCAGGATCCTGCGCGCGAAGGGATGGGGCATCACCGTCGCCGGCAATTCGGTTCGCTACCGCCGGCGCATCCGGGCCTTCGACCGCTTCTCGATGGTCTCGCGGGTGATCGGCTGGGATCACCGCTTCGTCTATATGGAGCAGTCGATGTGGAGGGACGGTGAATGCTGCAACCACATGCTGATCCGGTCCGCTGTCACATCGAAGAACGGGATCGTCGCGCCGCACGAGGTCATGGCGGCGCTTGGCCTCGCGCATGAAAGCCCCGAACTGCCCGCCTGGGTACAGGCCTGGATCGCCGCCGACGCCGAGCGCCCCTGGCCGCCGTTCCTGCCACCCGAAGCACAGGAAGCGCTCAACGCCCCTTCAGCCGCCTAGACAACAGGCCGGTCTGCGCCTGATCGCCGCTCGAAAAGCGATTGTCAGCGGGTGCCCGCTTGGGCCTTATGGCGCGAAGACGGGCAAAGCCCGGCAAGGGGGGCAAGATGGACCGCAAGCGCATCTGGGGTTGGTGGTTCTTCGACTGGGCCAGCCAGCCCTTCGCGACCCTGCTTCTGACCTTCATCTTCTCGATCTACTTCGCCGAAGTCGCCAAGACCAACTTCATCGCCATCGGCGACAGCGCGACGATCGCCGGTGCCCGCGCACAAAGCCTGTGGGGCTACGGGCTGTCGATCACCGGAATCGTCATCGCCGTCTTTGCCCCGATCCTCGGCGCGCTCGCGGATACGTCGGGACGGCGGATGGTGTGGATTTGGCTGTTCTCGGCCTTCTATGTCGCGGGGTCCGCCGGGCTCTGGTTCCTGACCCCCAGCCAGCCCCCGCTGATCCTGGCCGTCACCTGTTTCGGCATCGGCATGATCGGCATGGAATTCGCCACCATCTTCACCAACGCGCTGCTGCCCGGCCTCGCCCCCAGGGACGAAATCGGGCGCATTTCCGGCACCGGCTACGCCTTCGGCTATGTGGGCGGCGTCGTCTCTCTGGCGATCATGCTGCTGCTGTTTGCGGAAACGCCACGGGGCGACACGCTTCTGGGCATCCCGCCGATCTTCGGCCTCGATCCGGAACTGCGCGAGGGCACGCGCTTCGTCGGGCCTTTCACCGCGCTCTGGTACATCCTGTTCATGATCCCGTTCTTCCTGTGGGTCCGGGAACCGCGCCTCGAACGGCGCCCGGTGCGCCTTGGCCCGGCGCTGCGCGACCTCTGGCGACTGATCGCCAGCCTCGGCCATCGTGCCAGCCTGCGAAACTGGCTTTTGTCGTCGATGCTGTCGCGCGACGCGCTGAACGCGCTCTACGGGTTCGGCGGCGTCTACGCCGGCACCGTTCTGGGCTGGCCGGTCTTTCTGGCGGGCGTGTTCGGCGTCGTCTCGGCGATCTCGGCCGCGATCCTGTCCTGGATCGGCGGCCGCGCCGACCGTCGCTTCGGCCCGATGCCGGTCATCGTCGCCTGCACGCTGGTCCTGACGCTGGTCTGCTGCATCGTCGTCAGCATGGATCGCACCAGCCTCTTCGGCGTACCGCTCGCCGCCGGATCCCGCGTGCCCGACGCGCTGTTCTTCCTGTGCGGCGCGCTGATCGGCGGGGCGGGCGGCGCGCTCCAGGCGTCCAGTCGCACGCTGATGGTCCGCCACACGACAGAGGCGCGCGCGACGGAGGGCTTCGGCCTCTATGCGCTGTCGGGCAAGGCCACCGCCTTCCTCGCGCCGCTGCTGATCGCGGTCACGACTGACCTGACCGGCAACCAGCGGCTTGGCATCTCTCCGCTGATCGTGATCTTTCTTCTCTCGCTGGTGCTGTTACTCTGGGTGAAACCAGAGGGAGAACCCGAGCAGTGATCCGCAAAATCCTCGTCACCGCCGCCACCATCGCCAGCCTGGCGATCCCGGCATCCGCGCAATCGCCATTGGCCAAGGACGTGTTCGGCCGCGTGCCCGGCCCCACCGGCGGCAATCCCGTCGCCGTCGGCACGTATTCCAAGGGCTGCTTCAACGGCGGCGTGCAATTGCCCGAAAGCGGCCCGACATGGCAGGCGATGCGCCTGTCGCGCAACCGCAACTGGGGCCACCCCGAGCTGGTCAATTTCCTCGTCGGCCTGTCGCGCGCCGCGACGCAGATGGGCTGGCGGGGTCTCTATATCGGCGACATGAGCCAGCCGCGCGGCGGCCCGATGATGACAGGCCATGCCAGCCACCAGCTCGGTCTCGACGCCGATATCTGGATGCTGCCGCCCTCACGGTTGAACCTGTCCCCGCAGGAACGCGAGAGCCTGTCCTCGATCAGCGTCGTCGCGGGCAACGGGCTGTCGGTGAACAGCAACTTCACCGGCTCGCACGCAGCGATCATCCAGTCCGCCGCGATGGACCCGCGCGTCGATCGCATCTTTCTGGACGCCGCCATCAAGGTCGCGATGTGCGACATGAACGGCGATCGCGGCTCGTGGCTGCAGAAACTGCGCCCGTTGGGGGGCCACGACTATCACTTCCATGTCCGCCTGAACTGCCCCGCTGGCAACCGCGGCTGCTACGATCAGGCCCCGCCGGTGGCGGACTTGTCCGGCAACGACAACGGCTGCAATTCCGCCCGCCAGGAACTCGCCTACCGCGCCAACCCCTCGTCGCGTCCGCGGGGTGAAGGCGACCCGAACTACCGCCATCCCCGGACCTTCCGGCTGGCCGAAATGCCGCAGCAATGCCAGGTCATCGGCACCGCACGCTGAGACCGCTCGCCGCCGCGCTGATCGCCCTCGCCGCCTGCACGGCGCCGGTCGCGGGCGCGCCGGTGGTCGAGCATGTGGGCACCCATGTCTGGACATCGGACATGGAGGACCCCGATTTCGGCGGTTTCTCGGGGATCGAGATCAGCGCGGACGGTGCTTCGTTCCACGCGATCTCCGACCGCGCCTGGATCTATTGGGGCAGCATCCAGCGCGACAATGCGGGCCGCATCCGCGGCCTTTCCCTCGCCGGGCGCGCGCATCTCAAGGACAGCCGCGGCAGCGAACTGCCCCCGGGCCGGTTGGGCGACAGCGAGGGGCTGGCGATCGCCGATGACGGCACGATCTGGATCACGTTCGAGGGGTTGGACCGCCTCGCCGCCTACGACACGCCCGACAGCCCGGCCCGCCGCATCCCACGCCCGCCGGTCCTGGCCGAATTGCAGGTCAATTCGGGGATGGAGGCGCTGGCGATCGCGGGCGACGGCACGCTGCTGGCCGTCCCCGAACGATCCGGACAGCAGACCCGCCCCTATCCGGTCCTGCGCTACGATCCCGAGGCGCAGGTCTGGGACGTCCCCTTCCAGATCGAGCGTCAGGGCCGCTGGCTGCCCACCGGCGCCGATTTCGGCCCCGACGGCATGCTGTATCTGCTGGAGCGCGACTTCCGCGGCGTCCTCGGCTTCCAGTCCCGCGTCCGCCGCTTCGACATATCGGACGCGACCACCGACACGATCCTGACGGGCGAGGAACTTCTCTCCACCTCCCCCCTGCAATACGACAACCTCGAGGGGATCTCCGTCTGGGACGACGGCCTAGGCCTGAGGATCACGATGATCTCGGACGACAATTTCCTGTTCGTGCAGCGGACGGAACTGGTGGAGTATCGGGTGCGGGAGTGAGGAAGGTCGGCGATGCGGACGAAGCCGTCGTTAATCTTCAGCGAGGCGATTTGGAATGAGTTCAGCCTGCATCCAATGGGTTTGTGACTGAACGTGCCCTTTCCTGACGTATTTCCCTACCCGACTTGGCATGTCGCTTTCCCCGAACGAGTCGGCGGTCCTCGCGACAAAACCTTCTTGTTTCGTCAGGTCGAGCGTCTGCGCCAAGTCGATAAACAGACTAGGATGGTAAGAGCCACGATAGAGCGTCGGAACAGGTCGGATGCCCAGTTCCTCGAAGCGTGCCTGCGTCAAATCCCACGTCTGGATTTCATCGCCGACGATCCAGGCGAACCCGAGAAAGTATGAGGGCAGCGACTCATAGGCGACAGAATGACGAGCATATAGGTTCTCACCAATAATTCGTTCGCCCTCTGCCAGATAAGGTGAGATCCCGGCCGAGAACGCTTTGAGCCAGTCCCGTGAAGGATGGTAACGACTGTCTGGGCTGCGCGCATGTGAGCCGCCAGCGTGAATGGTCGTATTCTCGCCGTCCATCTTCTCGGTGACGACGAGGTCTTCCACCATCAGTCCATTCAGCGAGGACATGATCTTGTCGTCGCTGGTGGCACCGGGTGAAATCGGCAGATGAAAAGTGCGACCGTATTTCTTCATGGTGGCGCAATATCACACATAGCTGCGTGGCAGCTATGGCCTCAATGCCGCCATTCGTCCGGCGCACATCCCCCCACATTGACTCCCACCCCCACTCCATCCTACCCACCCGCACCGTCCCACCCTCGGGACACCAAGTTCTCCGCTACCTTGTCAAAACGGAAACCCTGATATGACCCGTCTCCTGCCCGGCATCCTTGCCATGGCCGCCGTCGTCGTGGCCTCGAACATCCTCGTCCAGATTCTGCTGGGCGACTGGCTGACCTGGGGTGCGTTCACTTACCCGATCGCCTTCCTCGTCACCGACGTCACCAACCGCGTTCACGGCGCCCGCGACGCACGCCGCGTCGTCGCGGCGGGTTTCGTCGTCGGCGTGATCTGCTCGCTGATCGCGGCGGGATTCGACGCGACGACCTTGCGCATCGCTATCGCCTCGGGCGCGGCCTTCCTGACGGCGCAGATGCTCGACGTTGCCGTCTTCGACCGGCTGCGGGCCGCGCGCGGGTGGTGGCAGGCGCCGCTCGGCTCGACGCTGATCGGCTCGGCCGTCGATACGGTTCTGTTCTTCGGCATCGCCTTCGCGGCGTTCCTGCCCGCCGACGCCAACACCGGCTGGGCGAACGAAAGCGTGCCGCTTCTGGGTTCCGGGCCGGCGCTGCCCCTGTGGACGTCGCTCGCGCTTGCCGACTGGATGGTCAAACTCGGCCTGGCGCTGCTATCCCTAGTGCCATTTCGCCTGATCGTTAACCACTTGTTGCGGCGCTCACGACAAATCTGATTGACAGGGTCTCAAACTGTGGCACGCTTCCCTTACTACAACGGCAACATTTTGAAAGGAGGTGGTCCAGTGTCGAGAGTGATATTGGAGAGAGGTGTCGGAACAGTCAGGGGGGCCGTGGCCTGAGGGCAGCCCTTTGGGTCGTAAAACCCTGATTGGGACCGGACGGGTTCTATCCATCCCTAACCGGACCATCTCCGTGGAACTCGCGGGCCGTCTGATCTGGGCGGCCCGTTTCATTTTCAACTCGCCTCGCCCCCAACGCCGGAGTCCGCGATGCGCCCGATCCTGACCGTTTCCGCCCTGATCCTGTCCGCGCTGCTGGCCCTGCCCGCCGCCGCGCAGGACGTCGATCTGGAACTGGTCCTGATCACCGACGCATCCGGTTCGATCGACCCGGTTGAGCTTCAGATGCAGCGGGGCGGCTATGCCAGCGCCCTGACCTCGCCCGAGGTGCTGGCCGCAATCGGCAACACCGCCTATGGCAGCATCGCCGTCACCTATCTGGAATTCGCCGCCAACACCGATGTCGTGGTCCCTTGGACCACGATCTCGAACCAGGCCGAGGCGCAGGCCTTCGCCGACGCGCTGTCGCAGGCCCCGCGGCGCGCCTACGGTGGCAACGTGATCGGCGCGGCGCTGATGCAGGGCGCCGACCTGATCGAGGGGAATGAGATCGACGGCTGGCGCAAGGTCATCGATTTTTCCAGCGACAGCCTGCGCAACATGGGCGGCCCCTCGATCGAGGCTGCGCGCGAATATGTCCTCGCCGCCGGAATCACCATCAACGGGCTGCCGGTCCTCTGCCTCGATCCCTGTTCCGGTCGTCCGGCAGGACCGAACCTGGAACAGGAATACCAGGACCGGCTGATCGGCGGGAACGGCGCGTTCCTGGTGACGGCCGACAGCGACCAGAGCTTCGCCGACGCGGTGAAGCGCAAGCTGATCGTCGAAATATCCGGCCGCCACATCGGCGCGCCGCGGGACCTCGCCAACCGCTGAGCCGTCTTGCGCCGCGAGGCCACGGCGCTAGGCTGCGCCGGAATGCCCTGACCCGAGGATTCCATGCCCGCCCCGAACATCCTGATCCTGATGGCCGACCAGCTTTCGGGCGTGCTCTTCCCCGACGGTCCCGCCGATTTTCTCCACGCCCCGACGCTGAAACGCCTGGCCGAACGCTCGACCCGCTACGCCAACGCCTATACCGGCAGTCCCCTGTGTGCGCCGGGCCGCGCCAGCTTCATGTCGGGCCAGCTGCCGCGCCGCACGCGTGTCTATGACAACGCCGCCGAATTCGCGTCGGACATCCCGACCTATGCCCATCACCTGCGCCGCGCGGGCTACCAGACCTGCCTCTCGGGCAAGATGCACTTCGTCGGGCCCGACCAGCTTCACGGCTTCGAATCCCGGCTGACCACCGACATCTATCCCGCCGATTTCGGCTGGACCCCCGACTGGCGCAAACCGGGCGAGCGGATCGACTGGTGGTATCACAACCTCGGCTCGGTCACCGGCGCCGGCGTGGCCGAGATCACCAACCAGTACGAATACGACGACGAGGTCGCCTACAACGCCTGCCGCAAGCTCTACGACCTGTCGCGCGGCTACGACGCGCGACCTTGGTGCCTGACCGTCAGCTTCACCCATCCGCACGACCCGTTCGTCGCCCGCCGCAGGCTGTGGGATCTCTACGATGACGCCCCGGAACTGGCCGCGCCGCCGGCCATTCCCTATGCGCAGATGGACCCCCATTCGCAGCGCCTGATGGATGCCTGCGACTGGCGCGCCTTCGACATCACCGACGACCACATCCGCCGCGCCCGCCAGGGCTACTTCGCCAATATCAGCTACATCGACCAGAAATTCGCCGAGATCCTCGACGTCCTCGACCGCACCCGCCAGCAGGCGATCATCGTCGTCGTGTCCGATCACGGCGAGATGCTGGGCGACCGGGGCATGTGGTTCAAGATGTCCTTCTTCGACCCGTCAGCCCGCGTGCCGATGATGATCGCGGCGCCCGGCCTTGCCCCGGGCCTGGTGCGCGATCCGGTCTCCACCATCGACCTTCTGCCCACGCTCTGCGATCTGGCCGGCATCTCGATGGCCGAGATCGCGCCCTGGACCGACGGCCATTCGCTGGCGAACGGGACGGCCGACCGCGGCGCGGTGCCGATGGAATACGCCGCCGAAGGCTCGATCGCGCCCATCGTCGGCCTGCGCCAGGGGCGGTGGAAATACATCGCCTGCCCCGTCGATCCCGAACAGCTCTACGATCTGGACGCCGATCCGGGCGAACGCACCAATCTCGCCACCGACCCGGCCCATGCAGACACGTTGGACCATTTCCGCGCGATGGCCGCCGAACGCTGGGACATGCCCGCCTACGATGCAGAGGTCCGCGCCAGCCAGGCCCGCCGCTGGATCGTGTACGAGGCGCTCAGGAACGGCGCCTACTACCCGTGGGACCATCAGCCGCTGGAACGCGCATCCGAACGCTACATGCGCAACCACATGGACCTGAACGTGCTGGAAGAGAACCAGCGCTTCCCGCGCGGCGAATAGTCTGGAACTTTCGTCCCGGTCCCCTGTTGGCAAAGGGTAGCGGCGCATCGGACCCCGATCCGCGCGTCTCACCGACAATCCAGCAGAAAGTCATCCCATGCCTCATCGGATAACCTCGCGGGCGAGGATAGCCCGGACATCGCTCAAGACTGCCGCAACTGCGACCGCCGCCCTCGCGCTTGGCACAAGCCTCGCCATGGCGCAGGTGATCCCGACCGAGATCGAGACGGGTGACAACGCGCTTTTCGCATCGCGCGTGTTGACGACAGATCTCAGCAATCCGTGGGCGATGCGGTGGGGTCCCGATGACATGATCTGGCTGACCGAACGCACCAGCGGCGAAGTGACCCGTGTCGATCCGGTCACCGGCGCGCAGCAGGTCCTGCTGACGATTGATGATGTCTATACCGGGCCCCAGCACGAAGGGCTGCTGGGTCTCGCGCTGCATCCCGAACTGATGCAGGGAACCGGCAACGACTACGTCTATCTCAGCTACACGATCAACAACGGCACCGCCGAAGAGCCCGACCCGTCGGCTCAGATCATGCGCTACACCTACGACCAGAGTCTACAGCAGCTCACCGAACCCACCGTGCTGATCGAGGGGCTGCCGGCCTGGAACGACCACAATGCGGGCCGCGTCGTCTTCGGCCCCGACCAGAAAATCTATTACTCGATCGGCGAACAGGGCGCGAATTTCGGTCGCAACCAGCGCCGTCCCAATCTCGCCCAGGTGCTGCCGACCGCCGATGAGGTCGCGGACCAGAACTGGCGAACCTATTCCGGCAAGATTCTGCGTCTGAACCTCGACGGTTCGATCCCCGACGACAATCCAGAAATCGAGGGCGTCCAAAGCCACATCTACAGCTATGGCCACCGCAATCCGCAGGGCCTCGCCTTCGGTCCGAACGGCACGCTTTATGAGGCCGAACACGGCCCCGCCACCGATGATGAGCTGAACATCATCCGGGCGGGCGGTAATTACGGCTGGCCCCGCGTAGCGGGCTATATCGACGATCAGGCCTATCTCTATGCCAACTGGAGCGAGGCGCCCGAGGGCACCGATCTGAACGCCGAACCGATCCCCGACAGCGTTCCGCAGTTCCCCGAAAGCGAATTCGAGGGTGATATGGTCGAACCGCTCCAGACCTTCTGGACGGTCGAGGACGATTACCCGATCGGGCAGATCTGCGGCTACATCTGCGACCCGACCATCGCGCCGTCGTCCATCCTGCCCTATCAGGCGGGCGAGGATGGCATCGCGGAATGGGGCAATTCCGTGCTGATCTCGACGCTGAAACACGGCACGCTCTACGTCCAGCCGCTCAGCGAGGATGGTCAGCAGGCCGAAGGCGAACCCGTGGCCTGGCTTTCCACCCAGAACCGCTATCGCGACGTTATCGTCGCCCCCGACAACCGCACCGTGCTGATCGCGACCGACGATTTCGGTTCGGTCGCGCAGAAGTTCGGTGAAGGTCTGAACACCTCGGTCCTGCACAATCCGGGTGCGATCCTGATGTTCACCTATGGTGAGGATGGCGGCGGCGTCGGCTTCGCTTCCGACAATACCACGCTGGAAGAAACACAGGCCGCCAACAATGCCGCGAACGAAGCGCCGCAGGAATGGGAAGATCCCGCCACCGGCAAGGATGGCGAAGAGGAAGCGGCATCCGTAACCGAGGAAGCCAACATCTCGGACGTGGCCGCATTGGGCGCCCCGAAATATGTCGAAACCTGCTCCACCTGCCATGGACCTGCCGGGCGCAGCGATGCCGCAGCGGTGCTGGCCGAGAATCAGAACCTCGCGGACCCCGAATACGTCGCGCGGACGGTCGTTCACGGCTTCGGCTACATGCCCGCTTTCGGTGATCAGCTCAGCGACAACGACATCGCAGAAATCGGAACCTACATCCGCAACCAGTGGGGCAACGATTTCGGCGTGTTGACGACCGAACAGGTCGGTCTCGCCCGCTGAGGCGACGGCACATAAGACAGCAAAGCTGCGGGGCCATCACGGCCCCGCAGCGTTTCCTCGGCCTTTCGCCGCGCGCGGTAGGGCTTACGGGCCTTGTCTTCGCGCTTCCATGGGCAGGATGATTCCCCAATCGCTTTGGCGCGGCGCGCCTGTCTCGACGAAGCCGTGTTTGCGATAGACCGCGATCGCGTGGGCATTGTCGGGATGCGGATCGGTCGCGATGACCGGTGCACCGGCGGCGAACAGCGCGTCGCGATGCTGCGCGATGAAAAGCGTGCCGTGACCCTTGCCGATCATCTCGGGCACGCCAATGAACTGGTCGATCCCCCGCGCGCCAGCGGGCAGGTGCCCGAAATGATGCCCCGGCCACGCGCCGACCTCGTAATCCTGAAGATAGGCGAACGGCTGGCCGTCGAGGCTCACGATCCACGGGCGGAACTGCGGATCGCCCAGTTCGTCGGCACTGAAGGGATCGTCCTCGCCCCACCATCGCGCGATATGCGGCGCGGCGATCCAGACCCGCAGCATCGGCAGGTCTGACACGTTCGCGGGCCGGGCGTCGTAACGTCCCGCCATCACCTCTCACCCCTCCTCACCCCGGAAAGCGCGCAACGCCCACGACCCTGTCGCCGGGCCCTTAAGCCCTTTCACCTTTACACAAATATCCCCGCCAGAGGCATTCCGGCGCAGCCGGGAATCCTTTACGCTTCCTGAACCGCACGCTCGCCGCCAGTGTACAGGGTGTGTACAGCCTGTGTACGCGCGGTGTACGGGCTGTGACTCCGCAAAGGCAGCAAACGCTGGGCAAAGCGCGGCTCTCGGTGTTGCGCTGTTGCGCCCCAGCGTACGCTGATGTTGCCGCTAGAATCCGTTAACGGATCAGACCCGCTCGATGGCGATGGCGATGCCCTGTCCGCCCCCGATGCACATCGTGATCAGCGCCTTCGACCCGCCCGTCCGCTCCAGCTCGTACAGCGCCTTCACGGTCAGGATCGCACCCGTCGCGCCGACCGGATGGCCCAGCGCGATCGCGCCGCCATTCGGGTTCACCTTGGCCGGATCGAAGCCCATCTCCTTGCTGACCGCCAGCGCCTGCGCCGCAAAAGCTTCATTGCTTTCAATGACATCGAAATCCTCGGCCCGCAGGCCGGTCTTCTCCATCAGCTTGCGGACAGCCGGGATCGGTCCGTTGCCCATCACCCGCGGCGCCACGCCCGCGACCGCATAGCCCAGCACCTTCGCGCGCGGGCTCACCCCTGCGGCCTCGGCCGCCTCGGCCCGTGCCAGCACCAGCGCCGCCGCGCCGTCATTGATTCCGCTGGCATTGCCCGCAGTGACCGTCCCGTCCTTCTGGAAGACCGCCTTCAAGCCGCCCAGCTTTTCCAAGCTCGTGTCTTTCGGATGCTCGTCCACCTCAAACATCACCGCTCCCTTGCGGCTGGAAATCTCGACCGGCACGATCTGCTCGGCGAACCGCCCTTCACCGATCGCCGTCGCCGCACGCCGTTGAGATTCCAGCGCAAATTCGTCCTGCTGCTGTCGTGTGATCTGGCTCTCGGCAGCCACGTTTTCCGCCGTCACGCCCATGTGGCCGGTGCCCATCGGGCAGGTCAGCGCACCTGTCATCATGTCGAGCATCTTCACGTCGCCCATCTTCGCGCCGAAGCGCGCGGACGGCACCGTATAAGGCGCGCGGCTCATGCTTTCGGCCCCCCCCGCGACCGCGAAATCCGCATCGCCCAGTTGCAGCGCCTGCACGGCCGAGACGATGGCCTGCGCCCCCGACCCGCACAGCCGGTTAACGTTCATCGCGGGCACCGTGTCGGGAACGCCAGCATCCAGCATCGCCACCCGGCTCAGATACATGTCGCGCGGCTCGGTGTTGATGACATGGCCGAAGACGACCGTCCCCACCTGTTCGGGCGAAATTCCAGCACGCTCAATCGCCGCTCGCGTGACCGTCGCGGCCAGATCGATCGGCGGGACCGAGGCGAGGCTGCCCCCGAAGGTCCCGATGGCCGTGCGCGCGCCCGACAGGATGACGATGTCCGACATGATGTTTTCCCCCTTTGCTCGCGACAGGATACGCCGCCCGCCCCTGCGCTGAAAAGGCCCCGCCCGCCTGCCGTCGCGTCCGCCGCGGTTCGATTGACAGGTCATCGCCCGCATGGTCCGATGCCGCCCGCAGAACGGGAGGGGTGCGGCATGACCATCTTGGCGATCGACCAGGGAACGACATCGTCGCGGGCGCTCATCTTCAGCGATGACCTGGAGGTTCAGGGCAAGGGCCAGCAGGAATTTCCCCAGCATTTCCCGCAATCGGGCTGGGTCGAACATGATGCCGACGACATCTGGACGACCACCGCCGCCTCGGCCCGCGCTGCGATCGAGAAGGCTGGCAATCCCCGCATCGATGCCATTGGCATCACCAATCAGCGCGAAACCACGCTGATCTGGGACCGCAAGACAGGCCAGCCCATCCACAACGCCATCGTCTGGCAGGACCGCCGCACCGCCGAAACCTGCGCGCGCCTGAAGTCCGACGGCGTCGAGGATCAGGTGACCGACATCACCGGCCTGCTGCTCGATCCCTATTTCAGCGCGACCAAGATCGGCTGGATCCTCGACCAGGTCGAAGGCGCGCGGGCGCGGGCCGAGGCGGGCGATCTGGCCTTCGGCACGGTGGACAGCTACCTGATCTGGAAGCTGACCGGCGGCACCGCACATGTCACCGACGCAACCAATGCCAGCCGCACGATGCTGTATGACATCCGGCGCGGCGACTGGTCGGACGACATGCTGAAGCTGTTCGGCATTCCCCGCGCCATGCTCCCCGAGGTTCTGGACAGCGCGGCCGAGTTCGGCATGACGCGTGCGGACCTGTTCGGGCGAGAGATCCCGATCTTGGGTGTTGCGGGCGATCAGCAGGCCGCGACCGTTGGCCAGGCCTGCTTCAGACCCGGAATGATGAAATCCACCTACGGCACCGGCTGCTTCGCGCTGTTGAACACCGGTGAAACGGCGGTCCGCTCCGACAACCGGATGCTGACGACGATTGCCTATCGGCTCGACGGCAAGCCCACGTACGCGCTGGAAGGCTCGATCTTCATCGCGGGCGCGGTGGTGCAATGGCTGCGCGACGGGTTGAAGATCATTCGCGACGCGGCCGAGACGCAGCCCCTGTCCGAAAGGGCCGATGACAGCCAGCGGATCATCATGGTCCCGGCCTTCACCGGCCTTGGTGCGCCGCATTGGGACCCGAACGCGCGCGGCGCTGTCTTCGGCCTGACGCGCAACACCGGCCCCGCAGAATTCGCACGCGCCGCGCTGGAAAGCGTGGGCTTCCAGACGCGCGATCTGTGGCAGGCGATGCGCGCCGACTGGCCCGAAGCGGGCGATACCGTCCTGCGCGTCGATGGCGGCATGACGGCAAGCGAGCCGGCAATGCAATTTCTGGCCGACATCCTGGGCGCGCCGGTCGATCGGCCTGCAAACACCGAAACCACGGCGCAGGGCGCGGCGTGGCTGGCCGGCTACCGCGCCGGCCTGTGTCCGGGGCCGGACGAATTCGGCAAGGCCTGGCGCCTCGACAAGCGGTTGGAGCCGCAGATGAATGACGACACGCGCGACGAACTTTACGACCGGTGGAGCCGTGCCGTCGCCGCCGTCCAGTCGGTCTGACGGGCGGAACACCGTCGCGGTCCCGCAAGCCCCGGTTGCTGAGCCTTTCGTGATTCCACCTTCCGCGCATTTCCCGTAGAATGCTGGAAAAATAAAAGCGGGGGCAGCATGAACAGGTTTCTGAAACTGGCGATCGTTGGTCTGGTCGCGTCTTGCGGCGGCGGCAACTATTCCGCACCGCGCGATCTGGAAAACGCCTGCGCGATCGTGGCGGAACGTCCGGCCTATCTGCGTGCGATGAAGACGACCGAGCGGCGTTGGGGCGTGCCCGTGCACGTTCAGATGGCCACGATCCATCAGGAATCGAAATTCATCGGTGACGCTCGCACGCCGCATCAATACGCCCTCGGCGTGATCCCGATCGGCCGTCAGTCCTCGGCCTACGGCTACAGTCAGGCCCTTGACGGGACATGGGACGAATACCGGCGCGAGACGGGCAATCGCCGTGCCAAACGCGACAACATCCGCGACGCGACCGATTTCATGGGATGGTACATGAACGGCTCTGCCCGCTCGCTGGGAATTTCGAAGCTGGACGCAGGCGGACAATATCTTGCCTACCACGAAGGTCGGTCGGGTTTTGCACGAGGGTCCTACCGGGCGAAGCCGTGGCTGATGCGCGTCGCTGGAAATGTCGCGCAGCGGTCCGTCATGTACCGCGCGCAATTAGCCGCCTGCGGCCGCGCCTGAAACCGCGCCGCGCATCATGACCGCGCCTCAGCCCTCCCGCGTGCCGGTGTTCCGTCGGCGTCGCGTCGTGGCCACGCCGAAAGTGCCGCGCGTCTTCGCGGCGATCATCGCGATCTGCTGCCTGGTCGAGGCTCTGATCCTGCTCGGCACCCTGCTGCTGACCCCCGATTTCCGTGAACTCGTCTTCATCTTCGGCGCCTTCTGGGTGCAGGACCTCCGCAGCGGCGGAATCTTTCCGGGCCAGGCTGTCCTGATGTTCGTGACCTACGGCTTCCTCCACGGGGGCCTGATCCATCTGGCGATGAACATGATTTCGCTGGCTGCGATCACGCGCGAGATGACGCGCCTGATGAGCGTTCGGAACATGCTCGCGATCTACGCGGTCAGCCAGATCGCAGGGGCGGGGCTTTTCGCGCTGATGGCTCCGGATGAAATCGCGCCGATGGTCGGCGCGTCGGGCGCGATCTTCGGCGTCGCGGCGGGGCTTGTGGGCGCGGCCTTCGTGCAGCGTTCCCGTCTGAGGCAGCCACAGGGTCCGCTGATCCGCGCGGTGGGCCTGATCATCGGCCTGAACCTGGCACTGACGGTGCTGATGCCCACGATCGCGTGGCAGGCCCATCTGGGCGGCGCGCTGGCAGGGCTGGCGATGGGACCGCTGCTGCTGCGGCGAGGCTAGTCCAGCTTCTTCCCATCCTCGGGATCGGTCGGTTCGGCCGGCTCTTCGGCGTCGGCCTTGGCCATCGCGCGCATCACCTCGCGAAAGGAATCCGAGCGCGCGGCAGCCAGACTGATCGCGGTTTCGCCCGGCGCATTCGCCAGATGGGTCTCGACCAGCTTGAAGCCGAGCGCCTGGCCGGTGCCCTTCCGCAGCTTGCCGCGACCCAGAAACCATTCGCCGGGATCGAAGCTCAGCCGCGACCATTCGGCCATCGCGCGCCGCGCGACCCCTTCGGCGGGCGTCATCGTTTCGATCGATTCCGGGCGCCCGCCCAGAACCTGAAGTACAAAATGGCCTGCAAGCCCCTCGCCGACCAGCGCATCGCCAAGCGAGTTTCCTGACCCCGGCCCCGCACGACGGATGACTCGGTGCAGGGCGCGCACCGTCTCGCGGATCATCGCCTTGCGGTCGAAACGTTGCGGATCGACGGCAAGGTCGATCAGGCCCGGCCCGCTGATCGAGGGCAGGACATCACGCTCGGACCCTTGTCTCGTATGGATCACCACGTCAAAGCGTGGCAGGTCCGCATGTTCCGCAGCACGCTCCACGGCTTCGCGCACTGTCGCGCGCAGATCGGGCAGAACCCGTGTCAGGTCATTGCGGGCATTCAGGATATGCAGGTGCCAGACGCTCATGGGCCGGTCATCGCCCATCCGGCCGCCCTTGCCAAGCGGGCGTGCGGTGCCCGGCCGAGTTGTGCCGATCGGCTCAGACCTCGGGCACCAGCACCTCGCGCTTGCCGACATGGTTGGCGGAGCTCACGACGCCCTGATCCTCCATCTGCTCGACCAGGCGCGCGGCCTTGTTGTAGCCGATGGCCAGCTTGCGCTGGATGTAGCTGGTGGAACACTTGCGGTCCTTGGCCACGATCATCACGGCCTGATCGTAAAGCGCATCGTCGCTGCCGTCGCCACCAAGGCCCAAAACCGCGTCGATATCGCTGGCGACCTCGTCCTCCGGCCCCTCGACCACGCCCGATTTGTAGCTGGGTGGCCCGAAGCTTTTCAGATGGGTCACGACCTCCTCGACCTCCTCGTCACTGACGAAGGGTCCGTGGATCCGTGTCACGCGCGCGCCGTTCCCCATGTAAAGCATGTCGCCCTGACCCAGCAATTGCTCGGCACCCTGTTCGCCCAGGATCGTGCGGCTATCGATCTTGCTGGTGACCTGAAAGCTGATCCGGGTCGGGAAGTTCGCCTTGATCGTGCCGGTGATGACATCGACCGACGGCCGCTGCGTGGCCATGATCAGGTGGATGCCCGAGGCGCGTGCCATCTGCGCCAGACGCTGGATGCAAGCTTCGATCTCCTTGCCAGCGACCATCATCAGGTCGGCCATCTCGTCGACGATGACGACGATATAGGGGAAGGTCTCGGGCTGGAATTCCTCGGTCTCGAAGACGGGCTCGCCGGTATCCTCGTCAAAGCCGGTCTGGACGGTGCGCTTGAACATCTCGTTCTTCGACAGCGCCTCGCGAACGCGGCCGTTGTAGCCCTCGATGTTGCGCACGCCCATCTTGGACATCTTGCGATAGCGCTCTTCCATCTCGCCCACGACCCATTTCAGCGCGACCACCGCCTTCTTGGGATCGGTGACGACCGGGGACAGCAGATGCGGGATGCCGTCATAGACCGACAGTTCCAGCATCTTGGGGTCGATCATGATCAGCCGGCACTCGTCCGGCGTCAGCTTGTACAAGAGCGACAGGATCATCGTGTTGATCGCGACCGACTTACCTGAACCGGTGGTCCCCGCGATCAGCAGGTGCGGCATCTTGGCGAGGTTGGCCACGATCGGATCGCCGCCGATATCCTTGCCGAGCGCCAGCGGCAGCGGCTGCGTTCCGTCGCCGAAGGGGCGCGACGACAGGATCTCGCGCAGCACGACCTTTTCGCGACGGGCGTTCGGCAGTTCGATCCCGATCACCGAACGGCCCGGCACGGTCGACACGCGCGCCGACAGCGCCGACATCGAACGTGCGATGTCGTCGGCGAGGCCGATCACGCGGCTCGCCTTCAGACCGGGCGCAGGCTCCAACTCGTAGAGCGTGACGACCGGGCCCGGCCGAACCTCGGTGATCTCGCCCCGCACGCCGTAATCGTCCAAGACGGCTTCCAGCATGCGCGCGTTTTCGGCCATCGCCTCCTGGCTTAACTGGTGACGTTCGGTATTGGCGGCGGCCGTCAGCAGGGCCAGCGGCGGGCGCTCGTATCCTGTGTGATCCTCGTTGAAGCGCAGCTGAGGTTGCGCCTCGGCCTGCGCCTGACGCGAGGGCGCGGCCTTGACCTTGGGCGGCACGACATTGCGCTGCGTCTGCGCACCGAAAGGTGACGGTGCGGCAGGCTCGATATGCGGCAATTCGTCTTCCAGATCGTCGCCAGAGCGCGCACCATCTCGGGAAAGTCGCGCGGTCACGCGGCCAAGACGCGAACGGATCGCGTCGCTGATGCGGTGGCTGACCTCTTCGTCCGAGGGTGCGTCGCCGTCGTAATCCGCCTCGGCATCGACCAGTTCCGGCTCGGGCAGGTCCTCATCCAGTTCCGGATCGAAGGGCCGCGGCCGCGCGCGCGAAAAGATCGTTCCACCTGCGGGCTGCGTCTCGGGTTGGGACCGTGCCGCGCGCCGTTCCCGCAGCTTTTTCGCCGCCGCCGCCGATGCGGCCGCCCCGCGCCCCGTCGCGCGCAGCGCCATGTCGTAGGCCGTCAGCAGTCCGAACAGGAAACGCCGCCAGATCGCATCAATCTCCGCCCGGTCGAAACCAAGCGCAAAGCCGCTCACAACCAGCGCAGCGCCGGCCACGATCAGGGTCAGCAGCTTGATCCCGATATGAAGCGGCAGTGGCAGCGTCGTCAGCAGCGCGCCCATCACCATATCGCCGAAATGACCGCCCAGTCCGTGACTTTCGCTCCACCCGTCAGGCGGGACCATCGAGGTTGCGAAGACCGACCACAGCGCCACCGCGATGGGCAGGAAGATCGCCCGCATCAGGCGTTCCTCGCCCCGATGCAGGATCAGCCGCAGCCCCCAGACGATGGCGGCGACCGCAACCCCCCAGGATCCGTAGCCCGCGATCATCATCAGGGGCGATGCGACATAGGCGCCAAAAATGCCCAGCGTGTTCTCGGCCGGCTGATCCGTGGCCGACAGGAAATTCGGATCGTCGGGATTCCAGCTGGACAGGATCATCACGACGACCAGTCCGAGGCCGATCAGGGCGGCGCCCAGCAATTCCTTGCCGCGCCGTTCCAGTGCCGCCTGCGTCGTCTGGTCGAACAGCGGATCGCGGTGTTTCGCCTGCCAACTGGCCATGCCCTATCCTCTCGTCTCGTATAGCGTGTCGCGCAGCAGGGTCAGCGCCGATTCCGTTTCGTCCGGCGTTGCGACCAGCGCCACCCGGATGAAGCCCGCGCCCGGATTGAAGCCATCGACCTCGCGCGACAGATAGGCCCCCGGAAGGACCTGGATTCCAGCCTCGCGCCACAGTTTCAGCGTCGCAGCCTCGCCGTCCTCGACGGGCAACCACAGGAAGAAACCGCCATCCGGGCCGCGATAACCCGGAACATTGCCGAAAATCCGGTCGGCGATCGCGTATTTCTGCTGATACAGCGCAAGACTTTCCTGCACATGCGCCTCGTCCGACCAGGCGGCGGCGCTGACGGCCTGCAGCGGTTGCGGCATCGGCGCGCCTGCGAAGTTGCGAAGCTGCCGGATCAATCGCATCTGTTCAGGTCCGCCCGCGACAAAGCCGGACCGCAATCCCGGCATATTTGACCGCTTCGACAACGAATTGATCATCACCACCCGATCGGGCAGCCCCATCCGCGTGGCCACGGCCAGCGCGCCGGGCGGTGGCGCGTCACGCCAGATTTCCGAGTAGCATTCGTCGGAGATGATCAGGAAATCGTGCTGTTCGGCCAGCGTGATCAGGGTTTCAAGATAGGTCTCGTCCGCAACCGCGCCCTGCGGGTTTGCGGGTGAACACAGATAGGCCAGTGCGGTCCTATCCAGAAGGGCGGCAGGCAGCCCCGCGAAGTCGGGCAGTTGCCCGGTTTCCGGGGTCGTCGGCATGAACACCGGCTCGGCCGCGACGGCAGCCGCTGCGACGGCGTAGACCTGATAGAAGGGGTTCGGGATCAGCACTGCGGGACGCTGGCCGTTCTTGGTTTCCGGGCACAGGGCGAGGGCTGCATTGAACAACCCTTCGCGAGAGCCGTTCAGCGCCATGATCCGCGACGGGTCTACTTCGATTTTGTGTCGGCGACCGATCCAGGCGGAAATCGCGTCGAGCAGATCGGCGCTGCCTTCATTCTGCGGGTATTTCGCAAAGCCCGACAGATTCGAAACCAGCACATCCTGCAGGAAGTCCGGCATCGCATGGCGCGGCTCGCCGATGGTCAGGACCATCGGATCGGCGCCGGGTTGAATGCCGGAAAGCAGCGCCCGCAGGCGCGGAAACGCGTATTCCGGCAGGTTCGAAAACCGCTCGGGGATTGCCATGTCTGCCTCGTCTCGTCGGGGTCGTTTGGCGCCCCGTTACGACCAAACTACCGAATGGCCGCCGCCGCGTCCAGAAAAAGCCTGTGCGGGCCGGGGCCTTGCGCGAAAAGCTCAGCGCGCGGCGAGCCCCGCTTCCAGAGCCGCTGCAACCCGCAGCATCCGGCGATCCTGCCCCTGCGCACCCATCGCCATCACCCCGCAGGCCGGCTGACCCGTCGGCAGCGTCACAGTCGGCAGGTTGAACAGGTTGCCGATCCGTGTGTTGCGCAGGGTCAGCAGGTTGGCATGGGTGAAATAGGCCTCGTCCGTCGTCAGTCGCTTTGCATCTGGCGGCAGGATCGCGACGCTGGGCAGCAGCACCGCGTCGAACCCCGCAACGATCCCCGCCCATTCGGCCCTGAGCCGATACAGCTTCTCCCAACCGGCAACGTAGTCGGGGGCAGAAACATCCTTGCCGCCACGGAATCGGGCAAGGATCGGTGGATGCATCAGATCGGGTGCCGCCTCGATCTGCTCGCGCCAGATCGCATAGGCCTCGGGTGCGAACAGCGTCGGCGACAGGTCCAGCGCACGGGCGACGCAATCGGGCGCCGCACGACTGATCGTGGCACCGGCCCGGCCCAACCGATCCACCGCATCCTCGAAAGCCTGGACCGGTCCTTCCTCTGCATCCGCAAAGGGTGCGCCATCCAGGACCATCAGCCGCAGGTCTTTCGCTTCGGCTCCGCTCAGGTCGACCGCACGCGCCTCTCCGCGCAGAAGCGCAATGATTTCGGCACAATCCTCGACTGTGCGGGCCAGCGGTCCCGCGACATCGAAGCGACGGCACAGCGGCACCACCCCACGGCTCGGGATCGCCTCGGTTGTCGGCTTGAATCCAACAAGGCCGTTCCACGCCGCAGGCACCCGGATCGACCCGCCGGTATCCGAACCGATCGCGGCCGCAGCCAGGCCCATGGCCACCGACACGGCGGCCCCGCTGCTGGACCCGCCCGCGACCAGATCGGGATCCAGCGCGTTCGGCGCCGTCGCGGTTTTTGGGTTCAGGCCAAGCCCCGAAAACGCCAGTTCTGTCAGATGCGTCTTGCCCAGACAGACGGCGCCCTGCGCCGTCGCATGGGCCAGCACGGCGGCATCGCGGTCTGGCACCCGACCTTCCAGAAGTTGCGAGCCGGCCTCGGTCACGATGCCCGCGCTGTCGATATTGTCCTTCCAGGACAGGGCGACGCCGTCCAGAAGTCCACGGCGGAAGCCCGCCTTGGCGCGGTCATGCGCCGCGATCGCCTCGGCCCGCGCGCGATCGGGCGTCAGCCGGGCGTAGATCCGGTCCGTGTAGGGATTGGCTTCGGCCGCCGCGAGATAGGCCTCGGTCTGGTCCAGCGGGTCCAGCACGCCCGCCATGATCGCGCGGCCCTGTTCCGCCGCGCCCGCCTTCAACCAGTCCATCAGAAGTCCACCGCAAGACCGTTCTTTTCATAATCGCCGAAGCGCACCGGCTCAGGCCCGTCGCGGCCGCCATATTCGCGCGGCGGCGGCGCCTCGGCCGCGGCCTTCCTGCGACGCTCCTCGGCCTCGGCCAGGGCTCGGCGGGCAGCGGGTGGAAGATCGGCGGGCGGAAGATCGGGGCAGTCGTCCATGGTCATGCGCGCCTTTTCAGCCTAAGGGATACGCTTCCGATGTAGGCGAGACGCGACGAATTGGCAAAGGGCGAGACGACAGGCAAGCGGCGGCGGCAGGATGGTGCCGCCCGGACCGGCAGACAGGACGGCGCGCGCAAAGGCGCGCTGGCGCTGCTAGCGGGTGTGCGCGAAGGCGCGAGCCTCGGCGAACAGGCACCGCGACTGGACCATCTTCCGCCGGGTGAACGCGCGCGAGCCACGCGCCTCGCCGCCGAAGTGCTGCGCTACAGGGGCCGCGCCGATGCGCTTATAGCGCGCCACACGAACCGCCGCCCGCGTCCGGACATCGCCGACATCCTGCGACTCGCGACGGTCGAGATGCGCGCCCTGGGCGCGGCACCGCATGGTGCGGTCAACGTGGCGGTCGATCTCGTGCGCGGACTGGGTCCCAAAGGCCGGGCTGCCGCCGGAATGGTCAATGCCGTGCTGCGCAAGACCGCCGGTGATCCGGGCTGGGACGAACTGCCCCCGCAGCACCTTCCCGACTGGTTGCGTGCGCCTGTCGCTGCCGCCTGGGGCGACGAAGCAACCAAGGCGATCGAAGCTGCCCATCAGGCAGGCGCGCCGCTGGACCTGACGCTGAAGCCGGGCGCGACGCCGCCCGAGGGCGCAGAGAGCCTGCCGACCGGCTCGGCGCGGATGCCAGTGGGCGCCCAGGTCTCGGCGCTGCAGGGTTACGATCAGGGCGATTGGTGGGTTCAGGATGCTGCGGCGGCGATGGCCGTCAGGATGCTCGAACCGCAACCGGGCGAGCGGATCGTCGATCTGTGCGCCGCACCCGGCGGCAAGACGATGCAGCTTGCGGCCGCAGGCGCGCAGGTCACGGCGGTGGATTCCTCGGCCGACCGGATGGAGCGTGTGGCCGAAAACCTTGCCCGCACACAGCTTCAGGCGACCCTGATCACGGCCGATGCGTTGGCATGGCAGCCGGAGCACTCGCTCGACGCGATCCTTCTGGACGCGCCCTGTTCGGCGACCGGCACCATCCGCAGACATCCCGACCTGCCCTTCATCCGCGATGGCGAAGGAATCGCCAGCATCATCGAATTGCAGGGACGACTGCTGGATCGCGCGTTGGAAATCCTGTCGCCGGGCGGGCGGCTGGTCTATGCCACCTGCTCTTTGCTGCCTGCCGAGGGTGAGGATCAGATTGCCGCAGCTCTGAACCGCCATCCGGGCCTGGTGGTCGAGCGTCCGGACATGCAAGGCGTCGATCCCGCGTGGTGGACCCTTCATGGCTTGCGGTTGCGTCCCGACTATTGGCCGGACAGGCAAGGGATGGACGGATTCTTCATCGCACGCCTGCGCAAACCCGCCTGACCTGTCTTACGGCGCGCTGGACCTTCAGCCCGCCGGACGCTAGTCAGCCCGCGAACCGCACAGCCGAGGCCCCGCCATGCCCGCCATCACCCCGATCAAGCGCGCGCTGATTTCCGTTTCCGACAAGACCGGGCTGATCGAGCTGGGTCACGATCTGGCCTCTCGCGGGATCGAGATCCTGTCGACCGGCGGGACCGCGAAAGCCTTGCGCGACGCGAACCTGACCGTGATCGACGTCGCCGAAATCACCGGCTTTCCCGAAATGATGGATGGACGCGTCAAGACATTGCACCCGGCGGTCCATGGCGGCTTGCTGGCCCTGCGCGACGATCCCGCGCACCGCGCCGCGATGGACGAACACGGAATCGGCGCGATCGATCTGCTGGTGGTGAACCTTTACCCCTTCGAAGAGACGGTGGCGAAGGGCGCAGACTATGACGATTGCGTCGAAAACATCGACATCGGAGGCCCGGCGATGATCCGCGCAGCGGCGAAGAACCATGCCCACGTCGCCGTCGTCGTGGACGTCCAGGATTACGATGCGCTGCGCGAGGCATTGGACCAGGGCGGCACGACGTTGGCGTTGCGCCAGACGTTGGCGCAAACGGCCTATGCGCGCACGGCCGCCTACGACGCCGCAGTCTCGACCTGGATGGCGCGCGCGATCGGCGAGGCCACGCCGCGCCGCCGTGCTTTTGCCGGAACGCTGGCGCAAGGCCTGCGCTACGGCGAGAACCCGCATCAATCGGCCGCCTTTTACGCCACAGGCGAAGCGCGCCAGGGTGTCGCGACCGCGAAACAGTGGCAGGGCAAGGAACTCAGCTACAACAACATCAACGACACCGACGCGGCTTTTGAACTGGTCGCCGAATTCGACCCGTCCGAAGGGGCCGCCTGCGCCATCATCAAGCATGCCAATCCCTGCGGCGTGGCTCGCGCCGACAATGCGCTTGATGCCTATCGCCGGGCTTATGATTGTGATCGCACCTCGGCCTTCGGGGGTATCGTCGCGCTGAACCGGTCGCTCGATGCGGACACCGCCAGCGCGATCACAGAAATCTTCACCGAAGTCGTCATCGCGCCGGGCGCCAGCGACGAGGCGCGCGAGATCTTTGCGGGCAAGAAGAACCTGCGCCTGCTGACCACGGACGGGCTGCCCGATCCGTCGGCTGCCGGTCAGGTCTTTCGGCAGGTCTCGGGTGGTTTTCTGGTGCAGGATCGCGACAACGGCCGGATCAGCGCCGCCGATCTGCGCGTTGTCAGCAAGCGACAGCCGACCGACGACGAAATGGCCGACCTGCTGTTCGCCTGGCGCGTGGCCAAGCACGTCAAGTCGAACGCCATCGTCTATGCCAAGGACCTTGCGACCGTGGGCATCGGCGCCGGGCAGATGAGCCGCGTCGACTCGACCCGGATCGGCCAGCGCAAGTCGCAGGACATGGCCGAGGCCTTGTCCCTGCCGCTGCCGCTGACGATCGGTGCCGCCGTCGCCTCGGACGCGTTCTTCCCCTTCGCCGACGGAATCGAGGCGCTGGCAGGGGCCGGAGCCAAGGCGGTGATCCAGCCCGGCGGTTCGGTCAAGGACGACGAGGTGATCGCCGCTGCCGACCGACTGGGTCTGGCGATGGTCCTGACCGGCCAGCGGCATTTCCGTCACTGATGGGCAAGAAACCGGATATCGGGCGCAAACCCCCGCCCCTGCGCAAGTCGCCTGCGCCGAAGAAACCCGTGGCGCCCGCCCCTGCCGTGACTCCTCGCCACAAGCCGTCCAAGCCTGTCGACAGACCGGCGCGCGCCGACATGCGTCTGACGCTGTGGGTCGCGGGCGTGATCATCCTGATCGACCAGGCACTGAAACTATGGGTCGTTCATGTGCTGGAACTTGATCGCCTGCGCGCGATCGACGTTTTGCCCCCGTGGCTGAACCTGCGCATGGCGTGGAACCAGGGCGTCAATTTCGGCCTGCTCTCCTCGGACCAGAACGTGATGCGGTGGGTGCTGATCGCCGTCGCGCTTGGCGTCTGCCTGTGGGTCTGGCTGTGGCTCCGCCGGGGACGGCCCGGCAAGCTTGGCCGGGTCGCTGCCGGTCTGCTGATCGGGGGTGCCATCGGAAACGTGATCGACCGGATCTTCTATGGCGCGGTGGCCGATTTCCTGAACATGTCGCTGCCCGGCTGGCAGAACCCGTTCAGCTTCAACGTCGCCGATATCGCGATCTTCGCAGGCGCCCTTGGCCTGGTTCTGATGCCCAATGCGGGCGGGGGCGCCGGCGGCGAAAAGCCTGTGGACGACAACACCCGTGACGACGCGCCCAAGAGCCGTTAGAACGAGCCCAACGAAACCAAGGGCAGGGGCTGCCGATGCGTCTTTTCGCACCGATCACCGTGACGATCCTGCTGTTGGGGGCCTGCAGCACCGACCAGCGGCTGATGAATCTCGACAGCCCCAGCAGCGACGGGCCGGATGAATTCGCGATCCTCCCCACGCGTCCGCTGGAACTGCCACCGGACCTGAACGTGCTGCCGGCGCCGACGCCGGGTGGCACGAACATCACCGATCCCGCCCCGATGGGCGATGCCGTCGCGGCGCTTGGCGGCAATCCCGGACAGTTGGCTCAACAAGGGATCGGCGCGTCCGACGGCGCCTTGGTCACCTATGCCGGACGTGGCGGCGTTTCACCGGGCATCCGTCAGGAACTGGCCGAGGCAGATGCGGCCTTCCGCGCGCGCAACGGCCGGCGCCTGCTGGAGAAACTGGCGGGGACGCCTGCCTATCAGCGCGCCTATCGCACCTACAGGCTGGACGCTCAGGCCGAAAACGAACGCTGGCAGCGTGCCGGCGCGCGGACGCCAACCGCTCCGCCGCCGCAGACCGAAGAGTAACCTCCAAGGCGACCCACACATTCCTGCGAGCCTGCTTGCGCGTCGGGTCTGCAGCGTCCACGTTCGATGGCGACACCGAATGAGGACAATGATGCGCCGTCTGAGCCTTGCCCTGTCGCTGGCACTTTCCCCCGTCTTCGTCGCACCGGCACTGGCCGAGATGCCCGAGGGGATCAGTCACTTCACCTTGCCAAACGGTCTGGAAACCGTGGTGATCGAGGATCACCGCGCCCCGGTGGTCGTGCAGATGGTCTGGTACAAGATCGGCTCGGCCGATGAGGTGCCGGGCAAGACCGGCCTGGCCCACTATCTTGAACACCTGATGTTCAAGGGCACCGACACGATGGAGCCGGGTGAGCTGTCCAAGACAGTGACCCGCAATGGCGGGATGGACAACGCGTTCACCAGCTACGACTACACCGCGTATTTCCAGCGCATCGCCTCGGATCGTCTGCCTCTCATCATGGAGATGGAGGCGGACCGGATGGCCAATCTTCAGATCGGAGAGGATGACTGGCAGGCCGAGCGGCAGGTCGTGCTTGAGGAACGCGCGCAGCGCACCGACAGCGATCCCCGTGCGCTGTTCGCCGAAGAAGCCAGCGCGGTTCAGTACTACAACCATCCCTACGGCCGCCCGGTGATCGGTTGGCGGTCCGAAATGATGGGCCTGACGCGCGAGGATGCGGTCAAGTGGTACGAGGATTATTACAGCCCGGACCGCGCGATCCTGATCCTGGCCGGTGACGTGACACCGGAACGCGCGCGTGAACTGGCTGAGCAGTATTACGGTCCGATCCCCGCGCATGGCGACATCGCGCCGCGCGTCAGGCCACAGGAACCCGACCAGCGCTCGCCCCGCCGGATGCAGATGAGCGATCCACGCGTTGCCCAGCCCGTGATGATGCGCACGATCCTCGCCCCCGAACGCAATCCCGGCGACCAGAAGAAAGCTGCGGCGCTGACCGTGCTGGCCGAGTTGCTGGGCGGCGACAGCCAGACCTCGGTTCTTGGCCGTCAACTTGCGCAGACAGGCAAGGCGCTGTGGGTCGGCGCCCGCTACGACGGTTTGTCGGTGGACCCCACGACCTTCACGCTAAGCCTTGTACCGCCGCCCGGTCGCAACATCGAAGAGGCCGAGGCTGAATTCGACGCCGTTCTGGCCGACTTCGTCGAAACAGGCCCCAATGCCGAGGATCTGGATCGGATCAAGACCCAGATCAGCGCGGCGCAGATCTACGCACGCGATTCGGCGCATGGCCGGGCCTACGATTACGGCCAGGGCCTGGCGACGGGCCTGACGATCGAGGATGTGAACGACTGGCCTGATATCCTGCGCGATGTCACCGCCGAAGAGGTGACGGAGGCTGCGCGTGACGTCCTGTCGTCGCGGGCGACCGTGACCGGCTGGCTTCTGCCCGAGGATCAGGCGGGACCCGACACCGCGTCAGCGCCTGCTTTGCCTGACGTCGAGGTGGCGCCCCTGCCGGCCGCAGCCGACGCCCCCGCCGAACCCGCTGCAGAAAATCCTGCGATGACGGAGACCCAATGATGCTGCGTGCGGCCCTTGCACTCTGCCTGACCCTGTTCGCGATCCCCGCTCAGGCAATCGAGATCCAGCGCGTCGAATCCCCCGGCGGGATCGAGGCCTGGCTGGTCGAGGATCACTCGATCCCCTTCACCGCGCTGAGCCTGACCTTCCAGGGTGGCGCCAGTCTCGATGCGCCGGAAAAGCGTGGTGCCGTCAACCTGATGACCGCACTGCTGGAGGAAGGCGCGGGCGAGTACGATTCGACCGCGTTCGCGGAGGAGGCGCAGGCCCTCGGCGCCAGCTTCAGTTTCGATGCAGGCGACGATTCGCTGGAAGTCGGTGCGCAAATGCTGACCGAAAACCGCGATCAGGCCGCGGATCTGTTGCGTCTTGCGCTGACCGAGCCTCGCTTCGACGATCAGGCGATCGAACGCGTCCGGGCCCAGGTGCAGGCCATCATTCGGTCCGAGGCGACCGATCCCGGCGCGATTGGTGCCAAGGAACTGTCGCAGCAGGCTTGGGGCGATCACCCCTATGCGACGTCGATCAATGGGACCATGGACAGTCTTGCGGCGCTGACGCGAGACGATCTTGTCGATGCCAAAGGGCGCGTTCTGGCGCGTGATCGGGTCTTTGTCGGTGCAGCCGGCGACATCACCCCCGAGCAGTTGGGGCAGCTGATCGACGACGTGCTGGGCGGCCTGCCAGCCGATGGGTCCGCGCCGCTGCCCGACATGGCCGAGCTGCAGCTGACGCCCGGCGTGACCGTGATCGACTGGGACAGCCCCCAGACTGTGGTCAGCTTTGCCGGTCCCGGCCTTCCCATTGAGGATCCGGATTACTTTGCAGCCTTCGTTGCGAACCACATTCTTGGCGGGGGCGGCTTCAGTTCCCGCCTGACCGAGGAGCTGCGTGAAAAGCGTGGCCTGACATACGGGATCCGTACGGGCATCGCCGCCGGACTTTACGGTCAGACGTGGCAGGGCGGCATGTCCAGCGCGAATGAAAAGGTCGGCGAAGGGCTGGACCTGATCCGTCAGGAATGGGCGCGGATGGCGACGGGGGAGGTCACCGAGGCCGAACTGAACGACGCCAAGACCTACATCACCGGCGAATACCCGTTGCGCTTTGACGGGAATGGCAAGATTGCGGGCATCCTGTCCGGGATGCAGCTGATCGGCCTGCCAATTGATTACATCAATAATCGGAACGCGATGGTCGAGGCGGTGACGGCCGAGGATGTGAAGCGCGTGGCGCAGCGCCTGCTGGACGCCGACGGGTTGCGGTTCGTGCTGGTTGGACGCCCCGAAGGGGTGGAAGCAACCGATCCGGCCGTGTCAGGCCAAGGCGATCCAGGATTGCGGAATTCGGACGAAGCCGTTCCTGCAGAGGGATAACGACTTTGATGCGAAAGCCCGGCTGGATGGCCGGGCTTTTTCACTTGTACAATCGGCGTTTTGCCTAGCGCAGGTCAGGGGTTCACCCGCACCGCGCCCGTGCCGCCGGCAGCCGCGCCGACCGCTGCACCGACCGGGCCGCCTACGGCAAGGCCGGTCGCACCACCGGTTACTGCGCGCGTCTGCGCGTTAGGGCCGCATGCTGCGAGTGCCAGCGTCGCAGTGCAGAGGATGATTGCAAACTTTCCCGTCATGTCGTGTCTCCCACGGTTGAACTGTCTGTGACCAAGTCAACGTCGATTTGCGCAGGCGGTTTCCGCCAAGCACAGCGAAGGCATCATTTTCTTTCGGGCGCCTTAGGCTGATGCTATATCTGGGGCCATGAATACCCATAGCCCCCATATCCGGCCTATCATCAGACAGTTGGACGAAGCTGCCGCGAATCGGATCGCGGCGGGCGAGGTGGTCGAGCGTCCGGCCTCTGCGGTCAAGGAATTGGTCGAAAACGCGCTGGATGCAGGCGCCAACCGCGTCGATGTCACCGTTGTCGACGGGGGAAGGGCTCTGATCCGTGTCGCCGACGATGGTTGCGGGATGACGGCAGAGGATCTGCCGCTGGCGCTGGCCCGTCACGCGACCAGCAAGATCGACGGCTCTGATCTTCTCGCGATTCGCAGCTTTGGCTTCCGGGGCGAGGCGCTGCCCAGCCTTGGTGCGGTCGGGCGTCTGACGATCACGTCGCGCGCGGCAGGGGCTGATGGTGCGACGATCTCCGTCGCCGGAGGGTGTATCGGCCCGGTCCGTCCCGCCGCGGGCAATCGCGGCACCGTGGTCGAACTGCGCGACCTGTTCTTCGCGACCCCTGCGCGACTGAAATTCCTGCGCACGCCGCGCGCCGAACTGCAGGCCATAGCCGAGGTCGTCCGCCACCTCGCGATCGCCGAACCGAGCGTCGCCTTCACGTTGAGCGATGGCGAGCGAGAGGTCTTTCGCGCTGATGCCGAACAGGGCGATTTCTTCGATGCGCTGCAGGCGCGGCTTGCGCGGATCATGGGACGGGACTTCATCGACAATGCGCTGGCCATCGATGCCGAGCGCGACGGCGTGACCCTGACGGGTTTCGCCGCCCTGCCGACCTATTCGCGCGGCGCGGCGGTCGCGCAGCATCTGTATGTCAACGGTCGCCCCGTCCGCGACAAGCTGCTGACCGGCGCACTGCGCGCGGGCTATATGGACGTCCTGGCATCCGGCCGCCATCCCGCGGCGGTCCTGTTCGTCGCCTGCGACCCGCAATTGGTGGATGTTAACGTCCATCCCGCCAAGGCGGAGGTGCGGTTCCGGGATCCAAGCGCCGCGCGGGGGCTGGTCGTCTCGACACTTCGTCATGCGATGGTCGGGGCGGGACACCGGTCAAGTTCGACGATCGGGACAGAAACCGCCGCTGCCTTCACCTCGGAACCTGTCGAGGCCGTAAACAACCCTCAGTCCAGGCCGCAGCCATCGCTGCTTGCGCGTCCGACAGCCTACGCTGCGCAAGCGCCGATCCGGCCCACGGGATTTGCTGAAACGCCGGAGGTCGCGCCTGCCCCGCCCGCGCAAGATTTTCCCTTGGGGACGGCTCGCGCCCAGTTGCACGAAAACTATATCGTCGCGCAGACGACAGACGGTTTCATTCTGGTCGACCAGCACGCGGCGCATGAACGGTTGGTCTATGAGCGTCTGAAGAATCAGGCGTCTAGGCGCGCCGTGACGCGCCAGGCACTGCTGATCCCCGAGATCGTCGCGCTGGATGAGGCCGACGCCAGACGCATCCTCGATCTCACCGAGGAGCTTGCCGATCTTGGTCTGGCCATCGAACCTTTCGGGCCGGGCGCGATCGCCGTCCGCGAGGTTCCGGCGATGCTGCCGCGGCTGGATGCAGGGGCGTTGCTTCGCGATATTCTTGACGATCTGAGCGACGGTGACGTTTCCGATCGGCTACGCGGCCGACTTGATGCCGTCCTGTCGTCGATGGCCTGCCATGGTTCGGTTCGGTCCGGTCGGCGGATGACATTGCCGGAAATGGACGCGCTTCTTCGAGAGATGGAAGTGACGCCCCGGTCAGGTCAGTGCAACCATGGCCGCCCGACATGGGTGAAGCTTAACCTCACCGACATCGAGCGGCTTTTCGGGCGTAGTGGCTAGGCCCTACTCACCACGGCTCACGCGGACCAGGGCACCGTTATCGGCGTCGGTCAGCAGCATCACCGAACCGTCCGAGGCGACCTCGACATCACGGATCCGGCCGATTCCTTCAAGGTGACGCGCTTCGCCCGCAACCTGACCATCCGCGATATCAAGGCGCACGATGGCCTGCGCGACAAGGCCACCGATCAGGGCATCGCCCTGCCATTCGGGGAACATGTCGCCGTCGTAGAAATCCATCCCCGACGGCCCGATCACCGGGTCCCAATAATAGACCGGTTGCTCCATCCCCTCGCGCGCTGTGATGCCTTCGCCGATCGGCGCACCGGAATAATCGATGCCATAGGTAATGATCGGCCAGCCGTAATTGCGACCTGATTGCGGCCGGTTCAGTTCGTCCCCGCCCTTAGGACCATGTTCGACCGTCCAGAGCTGGCCGTCTGGGCCTAGTGCGGCCGATTGCAGGTTTCGATGACCCCAGGACCAGATTTCAGGCTGTCCGTTCGGGATCTGTGGATTGCCGCTGGCTGCCCCACCTTCGGGGTTGATCCGCAACACCTTGCCAAGGTGTGTTGTCACGTCCTGCGCAAGCTGGCGCGGCTCGGGGTTCGATCGTTCGCCCGTGGTGACGAACAGCGCACCATTGCCGTCAAAGACGAGGCGAGAGCCGAAATGCTTGTCCGACTGCCAGGCCGGCTGCTGCTGGAAGATGACCTCGACATTTTCCAGCGCCGTACTGTCGGCCGACAGCGTGCCCGTGGCGACGGCGGTGGCGTTGCCACCCTCGCGCGGCTCGGCAAAGGTCCACCACAGGCGTCGCGTCTGGCCGAAATCTTCGGCAACAGCGACGTCCAGAAGACCGCCCTGTCCACGCGCATCGACCTCGGGCAGGCCTGTCAACGGGGCAGAGATCGCACCGTCCGGGCCGATCAACCGCATGCGGCCGGGTTTCTCGGTCACGACCCACACGCCGCCGGTCAGCTCGGCCATACCCCAGGGATGGACCAATCCTTCGACGATGTTCTCCGTCACCAGCGGAATGTCGTCCCCCATTTCGGGCGCACGGGTCTGTCCCGCAAATGCCGGCTGCTGGTTCGGCGCATGGGGTGGCGCTTCGTTGAACGCCGCCGCGCCTGTCGCGGTCGCGGCAAGGACGAGGGCGGTGGAGGAAATGCGGCGGAGCATGGCGTCGATCCCTTTCATGTGATGATGGGATCGGAACGTGGCATCGCAGCGGCCCGTTCCGGCAGGTGGCCGCAGACGGGATAACAATCGCGCCAGCGCTCAGCCGCGCAGGTGATCCACCCGCGCGACGTGCTGCGCGATCCGGCCGATTTCGACGAGCCAGTCGGCGATCAGATCGGGATCATCTGGCGCAGCATGGACGCCCGGCGCAATGCGCCCCGCGACCAAGGCCTCGACCGCCAAGGCTACGGTGACCGAGACGAGCCGGGCCATCGCACTCGCCTTGGCGTCGCCCATCGCGTCCAGCACCCATTCCTTGTGCCAGGTGGTCGCCCCATCGCGTTGCGCCTGTAGTGCAACGAACAGCACGACGCGGTCCGGCTCACCCGGCGCATAGGCGTGATCGCGCCAGAATTCTTCGGACATCGCGCGCAACCGTGCCTCGCCATCCGCGCCGGTCAGCCCCTCGATTTCGGTGAAGACGGGCGACCACGCTTCTGACCACCCTTTAAGGCGGATCGTGCCACGCACGAAATCGGTGACCTGCCAGGCGGAATCGAACCCGTACTGGTCGATGAAGGGCAACGAGTCCCGGTTCGGATAGACTTCGAAATGTTCGGGCACCGGCAACGGCGCGACATAATCATCGATTGCATGCCACGGGCGGGCGACGTCCCGTACCTCTCCCGCCCTAAGCGAGCGCGAGGGTGAGCGCAGCGCCCGCAGAACGCCCAGCGGGGACCAGCTGAACTTGTAGCGGAACGGGTTCGGATGCTTTGGCACCCCGCCGCAATAGGAGGTGAAGGTGACCGTATCACCCGGTTGTGCGACCTGACGGTAATCGGCAACCAGATCGTGCGCCATCAGGTGGTCGATGCCAGGGTCGAGCCCGACCTCGTTCACCAGTGCGACGCCCGCAGCCTTCGCCGAATCGTCCAGAGCCGCCATTTCAGGCGCGATGTAGGACGAACTGACGAAGTGCGCCCCGCGCTCGATGCAAAGTTGTGCCAACGCGACATGCTGATCCGCCGGCAGCATCGAGACGACGATATCGCCCTTGCGCAGCGCGTCCGCCAACGCCTCTGGCGTATAGGTGCGGATGTCGTCGGTCAGATCGCCGACCGCATCGCGCGCCTTGGCTTCGGTCCGGTTCCAGACAATGACGTCGTGACCGCCCTCGATCAGCCGACGCAGGCCGGGGATCGCGGAAAGTCCGGTGCCGATCCAGTGGATGTTCATGCGGGTTCTCCTGAAACATGGCGGTCGAAGGTCGCGCGGGCGCGGCCCCAGGCCCCGGCGTCCAAGGCATCGAGCTGCTGCAGCACCGGCAACAATTGTGCCGCGTAATCCTCGGAGCTCTCGCGCGGCAAGAGCGAGGGCAGGTTGTCGATTGCCACGACGTCCAGCGGTGGATGATCCGCCACCCGCAATGCGGGCTGCGCCCAGTCGGTCGTGCGGTCGTAGACCTTGATGGGTGAAAAGTCGCTGGTGGGATCGCAGGCGACATCACCGATCACCGTCAGCGCGCGGCCCGGCCGCACTGCGTCCGCGGGAACGAAGACCGGAACGCCGGGCTGGGCGAGGATCGCGTTGATGAAGATCTCGTGTCCAAGGATTTCGGGGAAGGGGCCGCCATGGGCCGTCTCGGCCATGTCCCACCGGGTGACGGTAACGCCCATCGCGTGAAGCAGGTCCGATGCACCGGTCCCGACGCGCCCCTTTGCGCCGATGACGATTGCATGGGGGCGTGGTCGTGCCGTCCCGTCCAGATGCGCGCGAAGATCGGCATCCAGCGCCTGCCGGTCGCGATAAGGTGCGATCGGACCGCAGATGCCGCCTAGCTGCTGCGCCGCCCAAGCGTAAAGCGAGACCGCCGCCCCCGCATAGCCTGCCCAGTACCCGAAGGCCGCCAGTCTGCGCCCGTCCTCGTCCACCAAGTATTCCAGATCGTAAAGCGTGCCGCCGCCTGCGCGAAACCGGTCGAGCAGGACCCGGCCGGCCGGCTGGCCCTTGAAGGCATGACCGAACATGATGTGACGGTGGCGCAGCGGCGTTCCGTCCTCGGGCAGCTCCTTCAGGCCGAAAACCAGCGCATCATCCGGCGCGCTGGTCCATGATCCTTCCGGCGCAATCGAGGCGCCCGCGGCCTCGTAATCGGCCGTTGGAATGATGCGCCGGCCGCTGTCCTCGACCGTGACGTGGATACCCTGCTTGCGAAGTGCCGCGACACCGTCAGGGGTGATCCCCACCCGGTCCTCGTTCGCCCGGCTTTCCGCCCTGACCCAAAGATGCGTCATCGCCTGCAACCCCTCGCTCGCGCCCCGAGAGGAAGTCCTAGGCGAGGGGCAGCACAGGGGCAAGGCGCGGAACGCGTGGCGGAACCCGCAGCGTCGCTTGGGGTTGGCGTGGTGAACATTTGGCAATCCACCCCAGCAGGAGAGAGAGAGATGCACGTGACACGCCGCACTGGACTGACGCTCGCCGCCGCCGCCGCGACCGCCGCAGCCTTGCCCCGATTTGCCGCCGCCCAGGACACCGCCGCGCCAGAAGCCACGAACAGCTACGAGGTTGAAGGCGGTCAGGTCACCTTTCATCCCGTCGAACATGCGTCGATGGTGATCGAGACGCCGGGCGGCGTGATCTACCTTGATCCCGTCGGCGGCGCCGATCTCTACGCCGACATGCCACCGCCGAACCTGATCCTGATCACGCATGAGCACGGCGATCACTATGACCAGCCGACGCTCGATGCGCTCGGCGAAGTCAGCATGATCACAAACCCGGCGGTTCACGACATGCTGCCCGAAGCGATGCAAGCGCGCGCCAACACGATGGCAAACGGCGACACGGTCGAGGCAATGGGCATGCAGATCGAGGCCATTCCGGCCCACAACACGACAGAAGATCGGATGCAGTATCACCCCGAGGGTCGCGACAACGGCTATATCCTGACCATCGGCGGCAAGCGCTTCTACATCGCTGGCGATACCGAGCCGACACCCGAGATGATGGCGCTGGAGAACATCGACGTCGCGTTCCTGCCGATGAACCTGCCCTACACGATGACGGTCGAGCAGGCAGCCGAGGCCGTGGCCGCGTTCAAACCAGCGGTGGTCTATCCCTATCATTACCGCGACAGCGACGTGGAAGAGTTCGCGCGTCTCGTGTCCGAAGGTGACAGCGGGACTCAGGTCATCATCGGCAACTGGTACCCGAACGGGATGGAAAGCTGACCCCTAGAACGGTACCGGCGCGTTGAAACTCTGCTGCACCCCGGTTTCGGGGTGCTTCAGGCGCAGGCTTTCAGCATGCAGCATCAGGCGCGGATGTTCGGCCGCTGCGCCGGTCGCGTAAAGCGGGTCACCCAGGATCGGGTGGCCCGTTTCAGCCATGTGGACCCGCAACTGGTGACTGCGCCCGGTTCTGGGATACAGACGGACCCGCGTTTCCATCGCATTGTTCTTCATCACACGCCAATCGGTCTGCGCGGGCCGGCCTTTTTCGTAGTCAACCTTCTGTCGCGGCCGGTTTGGCCAATCGACCCCCAGCGGCAACTCGACACGGCCGGTCTTGGGCTGCAGACGCCCCGACAAGCGTGCAACGTAGGCCTTCTTGGTGCGCCGATCCTCGAATTGCTTCGATAGGTGTCGCTGCGCGTGCGGCGTCAGCGCGAAGACCATCACCCCCGATGTATCCTGGTCCAGCCGGTGCACCAGCAGGATCGTCGGAAAGGCGCCGCGCAGGCGACCGATCGCACAATCGGCCTTGTCCTCGCCCTTGCCGGGTACCGATAGCAGGCCGGACGGCTTGTCGATGATCAGAATCTCATGGTCGGCATGGATGATCTCGGGCAGGCCGGGCGGCGGATCGTAGGTGTAGCTCATTTGGCAACCAGCCGGACCGCGAGGCCTGCGAACATCACCGCTGCGATCTTGTTGACGACGCCCATACGCCGCACCAGAAGCTGCCCGGCATAGCCCGCGACAAGACCATAGGCGACGGTCGCAACTGTGCCGAAGAAGGCAAAGATCAGGCCCAGGCTCAGCGTCTGCTGCCAGATCGGCCCGTATTCCAGCTTCGTGAACTGCGGCAGAAACGCCAGCAGGAACAGCACCGGCTTGGGGTTGAGAATGTTGGACATCGCACCACGCCGAAGGATGTTCCAGGTCTGCACGCTGCCGCGAGAATGCGAATCGACCGGGCCGGCGTGCCACGCGTTCCAGGCGAGCCACAACAGGTAGGCCGCGCCGGTGTACTTGATGGCGCGCAGCGCCTCGGGATGGGCCGCGACCAGCGCGCCCAGACCGATCGTCGCCAAGGTAACGTGGAAAAGGACGCCGAATCCGACACCGATCCCGGCCAGCATCCCCGCACGCGGTCCACCCTGGATGCCGCAGGCGCTGGCGAAAAACACGTCCTGGCCGGGTGCGATGTTGATCACCAACCCGCCTGCGATGAAGGTCAGAAGCTGCGCCAGCGGGATATTCGCGATCGTGTCCCAGATCATGCTAGTAGTAATCGCCCCTGCTGTCCCATTGCGACGGCGCGCCCAGCGTCAGGCCGGTCGGCGCATCAAGGCTGCCTGCCGAGACGTCGATCGCATCCTCGCCGTTCTTCGCCCAGAACAGGAAGGAACCGCAAGTCGGGCAGAAGCCCCGCTCGGCGGCATCCGTATGGGCGTGACGGGAGACCGGGCCGTCGAAGACGACATCGGCGCGCGGCAGGGTGACATAGGCCCAGACATGGCCCGACTGGCGTCGGCATTGGCTGCAATGGCATTCATGGGCGATCCGCGCGTCCGTCCGCGCGCGCAGGCTGACGGCGCCGCACAGGCAGCGCCCGGTCACGTCGCGCTTGCTCATTGGTCGCTTTGCGGAAGGCCGTCGGTGATTGTGTAATAATCACCCTTGTCGGCGACATAGATGTGCTGTGCCAGCCTTAACCCCGTCGGGTTGTCGATGGCGCCGGCCGAGACTGACAGCGCCTTTCGCCCATCAGGCCGCCAGAACAGGACCGAGCCGCAAGTGGGGCAGAAGCCGCGTTCCGCCTTGTCAGAAGACCGGTACCAGCGCACCTCGCCCGTCACTACCGGATCTTCCATCAGAAACGATGCCCAGACATGCCCCGACTGGCGCCGGCACTGGCTGCAATGGCAGGCCGCCACATCAGGATCGTCCACGCGGCCTGAGAAAGTCACCGCGCCGCACAGGCAGGAACCGTCCATGATCAAGCCTCCTTGGATCTATGATCGCAAGGATGGACCCGCAGGACGTCCCAGACAAGATCGTGTCAGATCGTTCCGAAGACGCTTCCAAGGATAACCCGCAGCCATTCCGCGTCATCGTCCGTGAATGCGTCGGGACGATCGCTGTCGATGTCCAGAACACCGATCAGCCGACCATCACGTCCGATGACCGGCAGCACGATTTCTGACCGGGTCGAGCTTGCGCAGGCGATATGGCCGGGAAAGGCATCGACATCGGGCACAATCTGAACCTGTCCGGTTCGCGCCGCGGCGCCGCAGACCCCACGCGAGAACGGTATCACCAGGCAGCCGTGGTCGCCCTGATAGGGGCCGATCTTCAGCACTTCGGGTTCGGTCACGCGGTAGAAGCCCGTCCAGTCGAAGCGGTCGTCGGAATGATGCAGTTCGCAGGCAAGCGTGGCCATCAGCGCGACCTCGTCGGTCTCACCCTCGGTCAGCGCGGCCACGCGTGCAGCCAATTCGTCGTAATCGACTGCCATCAATCCGCCTTGAGCTGCCGCGCTTCGTCGATCAGCATGATCGGGATGCCTGACCGGATCGGAAAGGCCAGGCCGGCTGCCTGCGAAACCAGTTCCTGACGCTCGGCATCGTACTGCAGCACCGCATGGGTCACCGGGCAAACCAGCCCCTCAAGCATCGCGCGATCGAAGCTGGACGCAGCGGCGGTCTCGGCAGATTCAGGTGTGTCGGTCATTGCAGGCGTTCCTCGCTGTCTTCGGACAACAGGGCGTAGTCGATCAGCCCTTCCAGCATTTCACGGCGCTTGGTCAGCGTCACAGCCTCGAGCAGCGCCTGTTTCTCGGGCGGATCGAAGGGCAGCAGCATCGACAGCGCGTTGATCAGCATTTCGTCTTCGGCGTCGGCGGCCGCGTCCCAGTCGGTGGTCAGCTCGCGCGGCTCCATGAAACGCTCGAGCTTTTCAAGAAACGGGCCACGGTCGAAATCCTCGTCGCTCTCGGGACCCTTCAGATCGCGCGCGAAATCCTGCCACTCGACCCGGCCCTGAAGATAGGGCGCGAAGCCTTCCTCGACCTCGGTCAGGCGGAAGCGCGAGATCGCCTGAAGCGAGATCATCATCCGGCCGTCGTCGGTCTCGGTAAAGGCCACGACACGGCCCGCGCCGCCGATCGGGGCCAAAGCTTGCGCCTCACCCTCCTTTGCGTCGATGGGCTGGACCATGCCGATCAGGCGGTGTTCGGTCTTCAGCACATCGTTCAGCATCTGCAGATAACGCGGCTCGAAGATCTGCAGCGGCAGGCGCGACCGCGGCAGCAGCAGCGCCCCCGGCAAGGGAAACAGCGCAATCCGGTCCGGAAGGTCGAACCGCAATCTGCCTGTCATGCAAAGATCATCGACGACAACCGGCGACGACCTTTCTGCGCCAGAGGATCGTTGGGTTTGAGGCTGTCGAAGATGGTGAAAAGCTGCGCCTTCGCCGCGCCCTCGTTCCACTCGCGATCGCGGCGGAAACTGTCGAGCAGCACGTCGATCGCCTCTTCGACCTTGCCGGACCCGTGCAGCGCCTTGGCATAATCCAGCCGCGCCTGCTGATCGTCGGGATCAGCCTCGACCTTCGACTGCAGATCGGCGAGGGGTCCGGCTTCGGCGGCCTGCCTGGCCAATTGCAGTTGTGCGCGCGCGGCCTCGACCGGGGCCGATGCCGCAACGTTCGCCGGCACCCGCGCCATGGCCTGCTCTGCGGATTCGGTATCATCCGCCGCGATATGGGCGCGGATCAGTCCGCCCCAAGCCTCGCCATTCTCCGGGTCTTCCTCTGCGATCGCGGCGAACGTCTCTGCTGCATCGGCATGGGCGCCGTCGTCGAGCATCTGCTCGGCCGCGGCCAGTGCCTCGGCCAGGCCGTCGTCCTCGCCCGCGGCGCCACCGCCCATCTTGGCAAGCTTGTCGACGAAGGTCCTGATCTCGGATTGCGGAATCGCGCCCTGGAAGCCGTCGACGGGCTGGCCCTGATAGAAGGCGAAGACCGTGGGAATCGACTGGATGCGTAGCTGGCCCGCGATCATCTGGTTTTCGTCGACGTTGACCTTGACCATGCGGACGGCGCCTTTCGAGCGCGCGACTTCGGCCTCCAGCTGCGGACCCAGCGTCTTGCACGGACCGCACCACGGCGCCCAGAAATCCACGATCACCGGCACCTTCATCGAGGCATCGACCACCTCGGTCATGAAGGTCGCGTCTGTAACGTCGCGAATGGTCTCTGCGGCGCTTTGCGCTTTGTCGCCGCCGTCGAAAAGCATTGTCATGTCGGCCTCGGTGCTTTCGCTTCGATCGGATGCAATATGTGCTGTCATCCGCAGGAACGAAAGGGGTGGCCACGCGGCGAACGAGGGGCCTCCGCAGAAACGGTCGGCCGGAACCGACCTTCAGCCTTACGACCAACGGCACAACCTTAGGCTGATAATCTAGGTATTCTAATCTTCTTCTGCGATTCTAAACTAAACTTTATAAATAGCGGGCGAATCTTTTTCCGATCTTTCACTTCAGTGATATCCTTATCGCTGCGCTCGCGATTTCTCTGGTTTATTTTTCATAGCCCCTAACAGAACCTGCGGCGCATTTTGGTGTAAACCTGCTCTTTATCGAAGCAGGACAGTGAGGGATTACCTGATGAAGACCCTTTCAACGATTGCAGCGTTACTGATCTGCACGGTCCCTGCAGGGGCCGCCACTTTCAACTTTGGCAGTGCGCCCAATGCGGGCTCGAATACCTGGACCGTGGACGGCGTGACGACCAAGGCGACGGCCGGGACCTACCGCGATTTTCCCAACCCCGACACCATCATCTGCAGCGATTGCGAGACGGTGACGCGAAATTCTTCTGGTCTGGGCGTTTCATCGCACCTGTTCGACACGGGTGATATCGATGGCTCGGTCAAGAACGACCTACTGACGCTGACATTCAACAGCGTCGTTAATTTCGGATCGGTCGTGTTCTCGGGATGGGGGTCCGGCGATTCCTTCGATCTGTTCATTGACGGCCTTCTGGTCGATCCGGAAGAGCGGGCTGCCAATTCTTCTGGGTATTACTCGCTTGCGGGCCTGATGGGGACCAGCATCAGCTTTGGTGCCGATGCGGGTCTTCTGGGCGGAAGCTTCGATCGTTACCGGATTTCTTCCATCGATGTGGCGCCGGTCCCGTTGCCTGCGGCCGGATTGATGCTTCTCGGTGGTTTGGGTGGGCTGGCCGCAATGCGCCGTCGCGCAAAGGGATGAATCAGCTGTCTGCTCGTGCCTCTGCGACCCGCGGCCCTATGGCTGCGGGTCGTCTCGATCCCGCCGGATCAAGCCTACAGATCGAAACTTGCCAGCACAGGAACGTGGTCTGAGGGTCGTTCCCATCCGCGCATCCCACGCAGAACACGGCTGGCATGACCGGCATTCGCGATGTCGGGGCTGGCCCAGATGTGGTCCAGCCTGCGGCCCTTGTCCGCCACGTCCCAATCGGGCGAGCGATACGACCACCAGGAATAAAGCTGTCCGTCCGGGATGTCCTTGCGGGTGATGTCCACCCAACCCCCGGCGTCCTGCGCGGAGAGAAGGTGATCGACCTCGACCGGTGTGTGGCTGACGACCTTCAGAAGCTGCTTGTGCGACCAGACGTCATCCTCGCGCGGGGCGATGTTCAGGTCACCGACCATGATCGAACGCGTGGGGTTATCCGCATGGAACGCGTCGCGCATCTCGGCGACGAAATCCAGTTTCTGGCCGAACTTCACGTTGACCTCGCGGTCGGGCACGTCGCCGCCGGCGGGAACGTAGAAGTTGTGGATCACCACACCGTTTTCCAGGCGCGCGGCCACGTGGCGCGCATGACCGAGGCTGGCATAGTCGCGATCGCCCGCATCCTCGATCGGCAGGCGCGACAGGATCGCGACGCCATTGTAGCCCTTCTGTCCGCGCGCGACCATCCAGCGGTAACCCAGTGCGCGGAACGCCTCGACCGGGATCTTCTCGACCGGCGACTTGCATTCCTGCAGGCACAGGATGTCGGGTCCCTCTTCGGACAGGAAGCGCGTGACCAGTGGCTCGCGCAGGCGAACCGAGTTGATGTTCCAGGTGGCGATGGTGAACATGCCTGGGTCTGTAGCGTGCCCGTCAAACGGTTGACAAGCCCGGCTGCGGCGGTCCCATTGGCCGAAACCGAAGGAGAATCCGATGGGTCAGCTGGTCGACGGGGTCTGGAAAGACCAATGGTACGACACCGAGTCGAACGACGGCGAATTCGTCCGCGACAACGCCAAGTTCCGCAACTGGGTCACGGCCGATGGCAGCTCCGGTCCGACGGGCGAGGGCGTGTTCAAGGCGGAAAGCGGTCGCTATCACCTTTATGTCTCATATGCCTGCCCTTGGGCGCATCGCGCGCTGATCTTTCGCGTCCTGAAGGAGCTCGAGGATCATATCGGCGTTTCGGTCGTCCACCCCGAGATGCTGTCCGAGGGATGGACCTTCAAGACGGATTTCGACGGAGCAACGGGTGACGACCTGTTCGGCCTGCCCTACCTGCGCGACGTGTATCTGCGTGACACGCCGAAAATGACCGGCCGGGTGACGGTTCCAGTTCTGTGGGACATCAAGGGCGACAGGATCGTGTCGAACGAAAGCGCCGATATCATCCGGATGATGAATTCCGCCTTTGACGCAGTGACCGGCAACAAGGACGACTACTACCCCGAGTCTTTGCGCAGCCGGATCGACGAGATCAATGACCGCGTCTATGACACCGTGAACAACGGCGTCTACAAGGCCGGGTTCGCGACCAGCCAGAAGGCTTATGACAAGGCCGTCCATCCGCTGTTCGACAGCCTCGACTGGCTGGAAGGAATCCTGGCCGAGAACCGCTACCTCGCTGGCGGCCGTGTGACCGAGGCCGACTGGCGGCTCTTCACCACCATCGCCCGGTTCGATGCGGTCTATCACACCCATTTCAAGTGCAACCGCACCAAGATCGCGCAGATGCCGAACCTGTGGGGATGGGCGCGCGAGATGTACCAATGGCCGGGCGTCGCGCAGACGGTTCGGCCGGATCATTTCTGCCGCCATTACTACTACAGCCACGACATGGTGAACCCGAACCGCATCGTGCCCATCGGGCCGGACGATGACTGGACGGTGCCGCATGGCCGGGACAGGGGCTGAGAGGATGAGCGATGCTGCGGAACCTCGCCTGACCTCGCTGTCCCATGGCGGCGGCTGCGGCTGCAAGATCGCGCCGGCCGTGCTGTCGAAGATCCTTGCCGGAACCTCGGCGATGCCGGTCCCGCCGGAACTGCTGGTCGGGATCGAAAGCGCCGACGACGCGGCTGTCTACAAGCTGAACGACAAGCAGGCGCTGGTCGCCACCACCGACTTCTTCATGCCGATCGTGGACGATCCCTACGATTTCGGCCGCATCGCCGCGACGAATGCGATCAGCGACGTCTACGCGATGGGCGGAACGCCGATCATGGCACTGGCCATCGTGGGCATGCCTGTCAACGTGCTGTCGCCCGAGACGATCGGGCTGATCCTGGAAGGCGGCAAGTCGGTCTGCGCGGATGCGGGCATCCCCGTCGCAGGCGGCCACACGATCGACTCGGTCGAGCCGATCTACGGCCTGGTCGCCATGGGCCTCGTCGATCCTGCGCTGATCCGCAAGAACAGCGGTGCGCAGGAGGGCGACGTGCTGATCCTGGGCAAGCCCTTGGGCGTCGGCATCCTGTCGGCGGCACTGAAGAAGGGGCAGCTCGACGCCGACGGCTACCGCCTGATGATGGACACGACCACGCGGCTGAACCGCCCCGGCCCCGATCTCGCAGCGATGGAAGGCGTCCATGCGCTGACCGACGTGACCGGCTTCGGCCTCGGCGGTCACGCGATGGAGATGGCGAGCGGCGCCGGCATGAGTGTGGTGATAGACTGGGATCGCGTGCCCCTGCTCGACGGCGTGCGCGAGATGGCGGCGGATGGCACCATCACCGGCGCATCGGGGCGCAACTGGGCCAGCTACGGCGATGGGATCACGCTGCCGAAAGGGTTCGATCCGGCCGACCGTGCCTTGCTCAGCGATCCGCAGACCAGCGGCGGGCTTCTGGTTGCCTGCGCGCCTGGCGCGGCTGACGACGTGCTCGCGCTGTTCGCGAAACACGGCTTTGATGCCGCCACGGCGATCGGCACGGTCGAAAGTTCGTCGGAACCCGGCATCCTCATCCGCTGATAAAAAGACCGGCCTCGGACCGAAGTCCGAGGCCGTCAGGCAGAGAGAGAGGGTTGGGAGTGTGGCCGCATCCACCGACCACTGGGCTTCGGGATTGGAACGCGTCACATTCAGGATCGGTTCCTGCGGCTCGGCGAGAAAAAGCGTCTGGCCGAAATCCGCTCAAGCGGCTGTCAGGCCACCAGACGATAGCCCCCTGATTCCGTCACCAGAAGCCGCGCATTCGAGGGATCGGGCTCAATCTTCTGGCGCAGCCGATAGATATGCGTCTCCAGCGTGTGCGTGGTGACGCCGGCATTGTAACCCCAGACCTCGTGCAGCAGCACATCGCGCGCCACCACACCATCCTGCGCCCGGTAGAGGAACTTCAGGATGTTGGTCTCTTTCTCGGTCAGGCGGATCTTGCGATCCTTCTGATCGACCAGCATCTTCATCGCCGGCTTGAACGTGTACGGCCCAAGCTGGAAGATTGCGTCCTCGGACTGCTCGTGCGTGCGCAGCTGCGCGCGCAGCCGGGCCAGCAGGACCGGGAACTTGAACGGCTTGGTGATGTAATCGTTCGCGCCGCTGTCGAGGCCGAGGATCGTGTCTGCATCGGTGTCGTGTCCGGTCAGCATGACGATCGGGCATTTGACGTTGTGCTTGCGCAGCTTCTTGCACAGCTCGCGCCCGTCGGTGTCCGGCAGGCCGACATCCAGGATCACCAGATCGAAGATGTTTCCCTTCGCGGCTTCCATTGCTTCGGCGCCGCTACCGGCCTCGTGAACGTCGAAATCGTCGGTGGCGACCAGTTGTTCGGCCAGGGCCTCGCGCAGGTCTTCCTCGTCGTCGACCAGTAGGATCTTTTTCAGTCCAGGCATGGTTGCCTCCTTTGCCTTGATGGCAGATGGATGTGGCCTTGAAACGCCTGCGTCCACGGGCTTGTTGCAAATCTCACATGCACTTGTCCGCAGGGGGCGTTATGTTTCAATTTGTTACAGAAACGGCGGCCCGATGAGCCTGATCCCCACTCTTGCAGAACGCATCGCCCGCGCCCGCGGCGATTTGCGCATGGGGTTGCCGATGCAGATCGACGGCTGGCTGGTAGCCGCCGCCGAGACATTGTCCGAAACGCGACTGGCCGATCTAAGAGCCCTGGGCCAGCCCGTCGTCACGATCACCGCGCGTCGCGCCGAGACGTTGAAGGCACGTGCCTACGATGGCGATCTGGCACGAGTCACGCTGCCCGAGAATGCGGACCTGGGTTGGGTTCGGGCGCTTGCCGATCCTTCACGCGACCTGATGCACCCGATGAAGGGACCGCTATTCACAGAGCGTGGGGGCGACACCAACCCGCACAAGGCGGCGCTGGCCCTGACTAAGTCTGCGCAGCTTCTGCCGGCCGTCGTGATGGTCCGGGCCGATGGCAGCGACGGATTGACCGACCTTTCAGCCGGCCCCACGTTGGCACAGCTTGCCGCGGAAAGCGCTCTCGCGCCGGTCGCCGCCGCGCGCCTTCCGCTGGCATCTGCGGAACGCTCACGCCTGCATATCTACCGCCCCGATGATGGCGGCGAGGAACATTACGCGGTCGAGATCGGCGATCCCCCCCGCGATGCGCCGGTTTTGACGCGGCTGCATTCGGCCTGCTTCACGGGTGATGTGCTGGGCAGCCTGAAATGCGATTGCGGCCCGCAGCTTCACGCCGCGCTGGACGCGATGGGCCGGCAGGGCGCGGGGGTCTTGCTGTACCTGAACCAGGAGGGTCGCGGCATCGGGCTGGCCAACAAGATGCGCGCTTACAATTTGCAGAATCAGGGCTTCGACACGGTAGAGGCCAACCACCGCTTGGGATTCGAGGATGACGAGCGCGATTTCCGCATCGGCGCGGCGCTGTTGCGCAAGCTGGGATTCGCCAAGGTGAGGCTGATGACCAACAATCCGCGCAAGGTCGCGATGCTGGAGCGCCAGGGGATCGCAGTGACAGAGCGGGTACCATTGGTGACGGCCCGCAATCGCTTCAACGCGGGTTACTTGGATACCAAGGCCGAAAAGTCGGGGCATCTGCTGTGAACCGCGACGATCTGGTGCTGACGCCCGCAGGTCTGCGGTGGCGCGGGCGGATGATCCCCTGCAGCATCGGCAAGGGGGGTCTGTCGCGCCGTAAGCGAGAGGGCGACGGGGCCACCCCGATCGGCAACCATCGCATCACCGGACTCTGGTATCGTCCCGACCGATTGGGTCGTCCGGCGGCTTGGGCGCGTCCCATCGGACCGGGCGACCTCTGGTGCGACGATTCGTCTCACCCGGCCTACAACCACCACGCGCGCGCGCCGCTGAACGCGAGCCACGAACGCCTGCGCCGCGCCGATCCGCTGTATGACCTGATCCTGACGACGGACTGGAACTGGCCCGGGGCGAAACCGGGCAGGGGCAGCGCGATCTTCCTGCACCAGTGGCGCCGTCCGCGCTATCCGACCGAGGGCTGCGTCGCGATGGCGCGCCGCGAGCTGATCCGACTGGCGCGCGAGGTCCGGCCCGGAACGCGTCTGATCGTGCCGCCGCTATCCTAGCCGTAGTCGCGCGCGCCGAAGATCGCCGAGCCGACGCGAACATGGGTCGCGCCCTCGGCGATGGCGTCCTCGAAATCCGCGCTCATTCCCATCGACAGCAGCTTCAGATCCGCATCGGCGGCAAGCCTGCGCAACAGCCGGAAATGCGGGACAGGATCCTCATCTTCGGGCGGGATGCACATCAGGCCTTCGGGGTTCAGACCCAGATCGCCGCAGGCTTTCAGAAAGCCGGGCAACTCGTCGGCCAGCACGCCCGCCTTCTGCGGCTCGTCCCCGGTGTTGACCTGAATGAACAGTTGCGGGGCACGGCCCTGTTCCTCAATCTGGCGCGCGAGCTTGGTCGCCAGCGACATCCGGTCCAGCGTGTGGATCGCATCGAACAACTCGACCGCCGCGCGGGACTTGTTGGATTGCAACGGCCCGATCATATGGACCTTGACGCCCTCGAAACGCTCACGCCAGTCAGGCCACTTGCCTTGCGCCTCCTGCACGTAGTTTTCGCCGAAGACCCGGTGCCCGGCGTCCAGCGCCGCCAGCACGCGATCGTCAGGCTGCACCTTGCTGACCGCAATCAGCGTGATGTCATCGGCGTTGCGCCCGGCCCGGTCGGCTGCGGCGGCGATGCGGCGTTTGATGTCGTCCAGTCCCATGCGGCGACAAGACAAAAAGAAAAGAGCGGGCGCAAGGCCCGCTCTTTCCGAAGTCGGTATGGATCGCTTGGATCAGAAGTCGAAACGGAAGCCCATGTCGGCCGTGATCCGCTCGTCGTAGCCGCGCTGGATCGAACCGGCCAGCATCGCGCCGCCCAGGTCGTATTCGCCGCCGATACCGAACGCGTTGTCGGTTTCGTTGCCGTCAGCGTCGTTGTTCGCGACGTAGCCGTTGATCGTGGTCAGCGGAGCAACTTCGTAGCTGCCGTACAGCGTCACGGTGTTGCCCAGATCGGCCAGATCGCTGTCCGGGGTCACGTCGCCGTTGTCGAAGAACAGGATGCCGATGTCGGTACGATCGTTGAACGCGTATTCCGCGCCGAGGAAGTACTGATCGTTGTCTTCGATGCCCGCACCGTTCTGAACCGCAGCGGCCGACAGGGTCAGCATGTCGTTCCAGACGTAGTCGGCCGAGATGCTGTATTCTTTCTCGTCATCGCCGTCGGTGTCGATCGACGAAACCTGATCGGGGTCGATCTGCGAGAAGCGCAGGTTCACGCCGGCGATCGCGTAGCTGACCATGACGCCCATGTAGTCGCTGCGGCGCTGGATCGTGCCGTCGACGACGTTAGCGAAGGTCGGATAGCCGTCGGTGTTGTAGGCGAAGAAGTCGCCGCGCGAGTTACCGAACGAACGCGAGTAGACGCCGATTTCCGAGTTGTACATCAGAGCGGCCGAGTCATAGGCGGTGTTCGAGTTGCCCAGTTCGACCTTCAGGCCGCTGGCGGTCACGTACACGTAGCCCGGCGCAACGGTGGTTTCGTCATCGCCCTGGTCCCACTGAATGCGGATCCGGCCACCGAAATCCACGCCCTGGTCGGTCGAGGTCGAGGCGTCGATGTTCATGCGCAGGCGCGACTGGATGATGGTGTCGTTGGTGCTGCTGCCAGGACCGCCAACGCCGTCTTCTTGGTACAGCACGCCCGAGCGGCCATAACCCGAAATGGTCACGTCAGCGGCAGCGACGCCAGCCGACAGAACCAGCGCGGTGGTGGCGAAAAGAGCCTTTTTCATGGTGTGTTCCCTCTTGTCTCTCTGTTGCCCAAACCGGAGGCACCGCCTTGGGTATGCGAAGTTCATCACCCTTTCACCCGCACGATGCAACGGAATCACCGGCCCTTGGATTTCATTCAGTTTTCTGTGATGCACAGAGGCCACACCAAATTCGTAGACGCGTTTGGACCGCTCATCGACGCCCTACAACCAGCGCGCGAGCGGTACTTTTGCGGGTGGTCGAGACGCTTGTCGCGCGGGGGCTTTCCGCGCTAAGGCTGCGCCAGTCGGGACGAAACCGGGGGACCCCCATGATGACGGCAGGCGCCGGGCGCGCGATGATCGCCCTTACCCTCTGCGCGGGACTCGCCGCCTGTGGCGGGACTCAAGGCAACCGCAATCAGAACGTCGACCCCGACATCGCGCGCGGTCAGTCACGCTCGACGATCTGGGATCTGTTCGGCAACCGGAGCGACCCCAACACGACCGTCGGCGTCAACAAGTACCTGTGGAATGCCAGCCTCGAGGTCCTGAACTTCCTGCCCGTGCAGTCGGTCGACCCGTTTACCGGTGTCATCGTCACTGGTTACGGCACGCCACCTGGCGGTGGACGATCCTATCGCGCGACGATCCAGATCAGCGATCCGGCACTGGATGCGCGCAGCCTCAAGCTCGCATTGCAGGGGGCCGGCGGCTCGGCCGTGGCGCCCGACACCGTGCGTGCGGTCGAGGATGCGATCCTGACCCGTGCGCGCCAGCTTCGCATCCGCGACGGCCGGCTCTAGGCGGGAACGGGATCACCGGCCGCGCTGGACGCCCGCGCGCGTCATCGCTAAACCGTGCGGGCACCGGATTTGCCCGAAGGACCGCCCATGCCCTATGATCCCGCCGCAAGCGAGCCGCGCTGGCAGTCGGCCTGGGCCGATGCCGACAGCTTCACGGCGACACGCGACGAGCGGCCGAAATATTATGTGCTCGAGATGTTTCCCTATCCGTCGGGGCGCATCCATATGGGACACGTCCGCAACTACACGATGGGCGACGTGGTCGCGCGTTTCAAACGCGCTCAGGGCTACAGCGTGCTGCATCCGATGGGTTGGGACGCCTTCGGCATGCCGGCCGAGAACGCGGCGATGGAAAGCGGTGGCCATCCCCGCGAATGGACCTATCGCAACATCGCCACGATGAAGGACCAGCTGAAGCCGCTGGGTCTTTCCATCGACTGGAGCCGCGAGTTCGCCACCTGCGACGACGATTATGTCGCCCAGCAGCAGGCGCTGTTTCTCGACATGCTCGCCGCGGGCCTCATCACCCGCAAGTCGGCACAGGTGAACTGGGACCCGGTCGACATGACCGTGCTGGCCAATGAACAGGTCATCGACGGCAAGGGGTGGCGATCGGGCGCTGCGGTCGAACGCAAGGAACTGACGCAGTGGTTCTTCCGCATCTCGGATTATTCGGACGAACTGCTCTCGGCGCTCGACGGTCTTTCGGGCTGGCCGGACAAGGTCCGCACGATGCAGGCCAACTGGATCGGCAAGTCGCGCGGGCTGCAATTCAGCTTCCAGACGATTGACGCGCCAGCGGGCTTCGATGCGATCGAGGTCTATACCACCCGTCCCGATACGCTCATGGGTGCAAGCTTCGTCGCACTTTCGCCCGACCATCCGCTGACCAAGGCACTGGCCGAACGACCAGAAGTGGCCGAATTCATCGAAGAGTGCCGCCGCATCGGCACCACCGAAGAAGCGATCGAGACCGCGCCGAAGCTGGGCTTCGACACCGGGCTGACGGTGCGGCACCCGCTGGACGCCGACTGGCAGTTGCCGATCTGGATCGCCAACTTCGTGCTGATGGATTACGGCACCGGCGCGATCTTCGGCTCGCCCGCACATGACGAGCGGGACCACGAATTCGCCACGAAATACGGCCTGCCGATCCGCGCGACCTTCGGCGAGCGGGGCATGGATCTGGCGCAGGCCGACGCGATGGTCGCCGACGCGCCTTATGTGCCGATGAAATCCGAGATCGTGACCTATGTTCGCGGCTTTTCGGGTGAGACCGATCAGACCGGCGAGGCCGCGGTCGCCGCAGCCATCGCCCATGCCGAAACGGCGGGCTACGGCGAAGGCGTGACCAAGTTCCGCCTGCGCGATTGGGGCATCTCGCGCCAGCGATATTGGGGTTGCCCGATTCCGGTCGTCCATTGCGTCAAATGCGGCACCGTGCCCGAGGCGAAGCAGAACCTGCCCGTCCTGCTGCCGCAGGATGTCAGCTTCGACGTGCCGGGCAATCCGCTGGATCGCCACCCGAACTGGCGGCAGACGACCTGCCCCGAATGCGGCGGTCCGGCCGAGCGCGAGACGGATACAATGGACACGTTCGTGGATTCGTCGTGGTACTACGCTCGCTTCACCTCGCCACACGCGAAGACGCCGACCGACCGGGCGGATGCCGATTACTGGATGAATGTCGACCAGTATATCGGCGGGATCGAGCATGCGATCCTGCACCTGCTCTATTCGCGGTTCTTTGCCCGCGCGATGATCCGGACCGGCCACCTGCCGGAAAGCGCGAAGGAGCCGTTCGACGCGCTGTTCACCCAGGGCATGGTCACGCACGAGATCTACAAGACCACCGACGATCGTGGCCGCGCGGTCTATCACCTGCCCGAGGATGTGCAGGGCGGCAGGCTGGCCGACGGCACTGCCGTCGAGGTGATCCCCTCGACCAAGATGTCGAAATCCAAGAAGAATGTCGTCGATCCGGTCAACATCGTCGACAGCTACGGTGCCGATACCGCACGCTGGTTCATGCTGTCGGACAGCCCGCCCGAGCGTGACGTCGAATGGACCGCCGCCGGGGCCGAGGCCGCGCACAAGTTCCTTGCCCGCGTCTGGCGTCTTTCCGATGAGACGGCCGAAGGGGGCGACGATCCAAGCCTGGATCGCGCGGCCCATCGCGCCATCGCCGACGTAACCGCCGCGATCGAAGGCTTCGCCTTCAACAAGGCCGTGGCAAAGCTTTACGAACTCGCCAATGCCATCGGCAAGTCGACAGCGGGTGGCGAGGCGCGGCGAAACGCTCTTCGCATCATGGCGCAGCTGATGGCGCCGATGGTCCCGCATCTGGCCGAGGAAGTCTGGGCCAAATCCGGTGGTCAGGGCATGGTCGTCGATGCAGAATGGCCCAAGGCGGACCCGGCCCTGCTGGAGGATGACAGCGTCACGCTGCCGATCCAGATCAACGGCAAGCGCCGGGCCGAGATCACGGTTCCCAAGGATATGGCCAAGGACCAGATCGAGGCCCTGGTGATGTCGAACGAAACCGTGCAGCGCTTTCTGGAAGGCCAGCAGCCCAAGAAACTGATCGTGGTGCCCGGGCGGATCGTCAATGTCGTGGCGTAATGGCACGCGCCGCGGGTTCCTGCTGGCTGCGCTGCTGGCGCTGGCCGCCTGCGAACTGACGCCCGTCTACGGCACCGGCGGCGCGGCGACGAAGCTGTTCGGCCAGGTTCGGCCCGCCGACCCGCAGACCGCCGACGATTTCGCCTTCAACCGCCGGATCTCGGAACGGTTGGGTCCTGAGGGCGACGCCTACGCGCTCGGTTATTCTCTGCGCATCGCCGTGGTGCCACAGGCGATCACCCCTGACGCCGTCACCCGCCGTTATTCGCTGAACGGTACGGCGCAGTTCACGCTGACCGATCAGTCCGGCCAATTGGTGACGCGCGGTCAAGTCAGCAATTTCACCTCTTATTCCACCACCGGCACGACCATCGCCACGCTCGCGGCCGAGGCCGATGCCCGCGAGCGGCTGGCGCGCATGCTGGCCGATCAGGTGGTGACGCGGCTACTCGCCGCAGCACCGTGATCGTACCGTGCTTCTGAAGGGTGGCGAGATCGCGCGGTATCTGGCGCGACCCGACCCGACGCGTCCGGCGCTGCTGATTTTCGGTCAGGATCCGATGCGGGTGTCGCTGAAACGGGCCGAAGCGGTCGCCGCGCTGACCGGCCCCGGCGCCGAAGAGGAAATGCGCCTGACCCGCATCGCGGGCGCGGGCGTGAAGAAGGACCCCGCGCAGGTCATCGACGCGGTCAAGGAGGTCGGCTTCTTCCCCGGCCCTCGCGTCGTGTTGATCGAGGATACGCCTGACAGCGCCAGCGACGCGATCGCCGCCGCCCTGGATGACTGGCAGCCGGGCGATGCAGTCATGGTCGTGACCGCCGGATCGCTGGGCAAGGGCTCGACCCTGCGAAAGCTGATCGAGGGGCGGAAGGAGACGGTCGCCGCACCGATCTACGATGATCCGCCCGGCGAAGAAGAGGTGGCGCGCTGGCTGAAGGAAGCCGGCGTGGCCGAGATTCCGAACGACGCGATGCGCGATCTGATGGCGCTGGCCCGCGCGCTGGACCCCGGCGACCTGCGCCAGACGATCGAGAAGATCGGTCTTTACAAGCATGGCGACCCTACCGCGCTGACGCCCGAGGAAATCGCCTTGATGGCCCCGGCCACGATTGAGGCCGACGTGGACGAATTGATCCACACCGTCGCCGAAGGGCGGGCACAGGATTTCGCGCCGCTGATGCGTCGGGTCGAAGGTCAGGGCGTCGCACCCGTGACGTTGTGCATCGCGGCCCTGCGCCATTTCCGCGCGCTGCACGCCGCGGCCAGCGATCCCAAGGGGCCGATCGCCGGGCTGATGCGGCAGCGGCCGCCGGTCTTCGGCCCGCGCCGCGACCGGATGGCCAAACAGGCGCAGGCCTGGGGCACCCGCGTGCTGGAAGATGCCGTCCACGACCTCATCGAAACCGACCTGACCCTGCGCTCTTCCAGCCGGGCACCGCAGATGGCGCTTCTGGAACGGGTGCTGATCCGGCTGGCGATGATGCCCCGCGGGCAGGCCCGCCGGGCGGGCCGGTGACCGACGCGGCACTGGTCATCGGTGCCGGCCCCGCCGGGCTGATGGCGGCCGAGACGGTGGCGAAGGCGGGTTGCAAGGTCATCGTCGCCGACGCGATGCCTTCACCCGCGCGGAAATTTCTCATGGCCGGCAAGTCGGGATTGAACCTGACGAAGGACGAAGACCCAGCAGCCTTCGCCGCCAGGATCGACGGCTTTCCCGCGCTGGCGCCGGTGCTGGAGGGCTTCGGCCCAGCCGAGGTGATGGACTGGGCGCGCGGCCTGGGAATCGAGCTGTTCAGCGGATCGACCGGGCGCGTCTTTCCCACGGCAATGAAGGCCTCGCCGCTGCTGCGCGCATGGCTGGCGCGTCTGGAAAAGTCGGGCGTGGAACTGCGACCGCGCTGGCGCTGGATCGGACTAGAGGACGGATTTCGCTTCGATACGCCCGATGGACCGACGAATCTGCATCCGCGCGCGACGGTTCTGGCGCTCGGCGGGGCAAGCTGGCCAAGGCTCGGCTCGGATGCGGGCTGGGTGCCTATCCTCGAACAGGCGGGGGTGGGGATCGCGCCGTTCAAGCCCGCCAATATGGGCTTTCGCGTCGCGTGGTCCGATCCGATGCACCGGCATTTCGGCGCTGCGGTCAAGGGCACTGCCATCCACGCCGGTCCGCTGTCGTCCCGCGGCGAATGGGTGATCACGCGCCATGGAATCGAAGGCGGCGGCATCTACGAAATAGCGGCACAACTGCGCGACGGCGCCGCCGGCCATGTCGATCTGGCGCCCGATTTGAGTGTCGAAACCCTTGCCCGTCGCTTCGCCAGTTCGCCGGGCAAGCAGTCGCTGGGTAATCGCCTGCGTCGCGCGCTCGGCGACCCGGTTCGGGCGGCCCTGCTGATGGAATGGGGCCGCCCGCTGCCGGGCGAGCCTGCGCAACTCGCCGCGCTGGCCAAGGCGCTGCCGCTTCGCCACAACGGCCCGATGGGCCTCGACCGCGCTATTTCGTCCGCAGGCGGCATCCGGGCCGAAGCGCTGACCAAGGATCTGGAACTGCGCGCGCTGCCCGGCACCTATGCTGCGGGCGAGATGCTGGATTGGGAGGCACCGACCGGGGGCTACCTGGTGACCGCCTGCCTCGCCACCGGGCAGCATGCGGGTCACGCGGCGGCGCGCAGGGTCATGGGTTGAACCGGCAGTCTGCCTGACCTATCTGCCACACAAGGGAGGAAACCACGCCGATCCAAGGTTTCCAAGATGACGACCACAGCCACCAATATCTCGCACACAACCCGCCGCGGCCCCGGCCTGCGCGCAACCATCCGCAGCTTCTACGACGCCATCATCGCGGCGTTCGAGTGCCGCGACCGCATCTACGAATTGTCGCGGAAATCCGACGCCGATTTGGCCCGCATGGGCATCGCCCGTGGCGACATCCCGATGGTCGCCTATCGCGCCGCCTTCGGCGCCTGAGCGACGCGACCGGCGGGACGTCCTAGCCCTGCCAGTCGATCACCATCTGCGTCTGCGTGACGATCGCGGCAACCTTGCCGTCGTCGCGCAGGATGCGGGTCTGCCAGATCATCGTCGTGCGGCCGCGGTGCAGCGGTTCGCAGACCGCATGCGCCGTATCGCCCAGCCGCAACGGGCGCAGGAAATTCGTCTTGCTTTCCAGCGTCGTCGTGGACTTGCCCTCGGGCAGGTTCAGGAACGTGGCGGTGCCGCCCGCATTGTCGGCCAGCGCCATGATCGCGCCGCCGTGCAGCACACCGTTGCGGTTGGCCAGCGCATCCGTCACCGCCATCGTCATCTCGACCCGGTCGGGGGTCGCCTCGATCAGCCGCATTCCCAGATGACCCGCGAAGGCCGGCTGATCCTCGGCGATCCGCCGCCAGATCTCGCGCTGTTCCGAAGTCTTGTCCATGATCCATCCGCCGTTGCCCTGGTGCCATCAACCGCAGCCGACGGGGGTTGGCAAGGGTTGCGGGCGGCGCGCCAGCGGATAGGATCGGCGCGACGGCCTGTGCCGAAAGCTTCATCACACGTGACGACTGGGGACGACAGACCATGAGCAGGCTCGGATGGTTCTCGCTGCCCGCCACCGCGGCGCCCGGTGAGTCGGACCGCATGTTGGAAAACCTCACCATCCGGCTTGCGGCCGAAGGGATGCGGCTCGCCGGCGCGGTCCAGTACAATCTCGACACGCGGCCCGATTGCGCCTGCGACATGGAATTGCAGCTGACCGGCTCGGCGGGTCCGCGCATCCGCATCTCGCAATCGCTGGGGCCGGGCTCGTCGGGTTGCAGGCTGGACGTCGGGGCGCTGGAAACCGCCTCGGGTCACGTCATCGCGCAGCTTGGACGCAATCCGCAGCTGGTGATCCTGCCCAAGTTCGGCAAGCAGGAGGCGTTCGGCCGCGGCTTCTGCCAGCCGATCGCGATGGCGCTGGAGCGCGACATTCCGGTCCTGCTGCACGTCGCCCCTGAACAGCTCAGTGCGTTCACCGCCTTTGCCGGGGACCTCGCGGAACGGATCACACCTGCCGGTCTGGCGGCATGGTGCCGCACCGTCGTGGCGACACCCGCATGACCGACGCGGACACGGCAGAGGTCGTGGACGCGCGCGGCCTGCTGTGCCCGCTGCCGGTCCTTCGCCTGCGCAAGCGGCTGCTGGCGCAGCCAGTGGGCGGGACGATCCGCCTGATCGCCACCGATCCCGCCGCCTTGATCGACGTGCCGCATTTCTGCGCCGAGGGCGGGCACGCGCTGGAAGCGACCCGCGACATAGGCGACGGCGCGCGCGAATTCATCGTCCGGCGCGGCCCCGACCTGCCCGCGTCCGACTGATGCCACTTCTGACCCTCACCGCGCCGCGACGGCGGTTTTCCGACCTGACCGAGCAGGAGGTGCTGGCACTCGCCATCTGGTCCGAGGAAGACGACGCCCACATCTATCGCAACTGGGCGGACTTCCTGCGCGCCGATTATCCCGCCACCGCCGCGATCTTCGAGGGTATGGCCCAGGAAGAGGACGGCCACCGCCAGCGGCTGATCGCTGCCCATCGCGACCGCTTCGGCGACACCATTCCGCTGGTCCGGCGCGAACAGATCAGCGGCTATTACGCGCGGCGCCCGGCCTGGATGATGCAGAACCTGTCGCTGGCCGCGATCCGCGAGGAAGCCGCGCTGATGGAGCGCGACGCGGGCGCGTTCTACACCCGCGCGGCGCAGTCCAGCACCGATGCCGCGACCCGCAAGCTGCTGGGCGATCTCGCGTCGGCCGAACTCGGTCACCAGAAGCGCGCGGACGATCTGGCCGACGAACACCTGACCGACGAAGCGCGGGCGGACGAGGACGCGGTCTCGCGCCGCGACTTCGTGCTGACCTGGGTCCAGCCGGGGCTTGCCGGGCTGATGGATGGCTCTGTCTCGACGCTGGCGCCGATCTTCGCCACGGCGTTCGCCACGCAGGACACCCACACGACCTTTCTGGTCGGGCTGGCCGCATCGCTCGGTGCCGGGATCAGCATGGGGTTTACCGAGGCCGCGTCCGACGACGGCGTCGTCTCGGGTCGCGGCTCGCCCATCAAGCGCGGCATCGCATCGGGGGTGATGACCGCGCTCGGGGGCCTCGGCCATGCTTTGCCCTATCTGATCCCGCATTTCTGGACCGCGACGATCATCGCCTTTGTCGTCGTCTTCGTCGAATTGTGGGCCATCGCCTGGATCCAGAACCGCTGGATGCAGACGCCCTTCTGGCGCGCGGCGCTGCAGGTCGTGGTCGGCGGCGGGCTGGTCTTCGCGACCGGCGTGCTGATCGGATCGGGTTGAGCATGACCTACCGTCCCCTGCCGCTGCCCGACCGGGTGCAGACGTCGGATGCGGATTCGCTGGCCGCCGCGCAGGCGTTCCGTGATCACATGCGCCGCCGCCACAGCGTGCGGGATTTCGCGCCCGACTCCGTCAGTGCGGATGTCATCGCCGCCTGCATTCAGGCGGCGGGCAGTGCGCCATCCGGCGCAAACCAGCAGCCCTGGCATTTCGCCGCGATCCGCGATCCGGCGATAAAGGCCCGCATCCGCGACGCGGCAGAGGAAGAGGAACGCGCCTTCTATGCCGGCGGTGGCGGTGACGAATGGCTGTCCGCGCTGGAGCCGGTCGGCACCGGCCCGGACAAGCCGCACCTGACCATCGCGCCGTGGCTGATCGTGGTCTTCGCGCAGCGTTACGGACTGCGCCCCGACGGCAGTCGGTTCAAGCATTACTACGTCCCCGAAAGCGTCGGGATCGCCTGCGGGCTGCTGATCGCCGCGATCCATCACGCGGGTCTCGTCACGCTGACGCACACGCCAAACCCGATGCGGTTTCTCAACGGCCTGTGCGGTCGGCCCGATCACGAAAAGCCGGTGATGATCCTGCCCGTCGGCCTGCCCGCAGCGGATGCCACCGTTCCTGCCGCCGCCAAGGTCAAGAAACCGCTGCCCGAGATCATGACGCTCTTCTGATGCTGGCGGTGTTTCTCAAGACGCTGCCGTTCTTCGGGTTGATCGGATTGGGCTGGATCGCTGCGCGGACCCGCGTCTTTCCGACGGAAGGCGCGGTCTGGCTGACCCGCTTCGTCTTCTACTTCGCATTGTCGGCGATGCTATTTCGCTTCGCGGCGGGCCTCGATCTGGGCGCGCTCTTCGATCCGCGCTTCGTGATGGCCTATCTGGTGGGTTCTGCGCTGGTCTGGGCGATCGGCATGGCCGTGGCGCGATGGCGCGGCCTGCGCCTGCGCGAAGCGGCAATGGAGGCGCATTGCACCATGACCGGCAATACCGGGTTTCTGGGTGTGCCGATGCTGGTCGTGCTGCTGGGCGAACGCGCGGTCGGCCCGGTGCTGATGGTGCTGACCATCGACATGCTGGTCTTTTCCACGCTGATCACCATCATCATGCAGGCGGGGCGTGGGGGCGTTGCTAGCCTTGCCGGGATCGGGCGGGTGCTGGGCGGTGTCGTCGCCAATCCGATGATCCTGTCGATGGTCGCCGGCCTCACGGTCGCGGCGTCCGACCTGACCCTTCCCGCGATCGCGGATGAATTCCTGGTGCTGCTGGGCGCCGCCGCCACGCCGGGCGCGCTCTTCGCCATCGGGGCGAGCCTGGCCGAACGCAGCACCCAGCGTCCCGGGCCGGCGCTGTGGCTGTCCTTCGCCAAGCTGGTGCTGCACCCGCTTGCTGTCGGCATCGCCGCGTTCCTGATCTTCGGGGTGCCGCCCTTCGCGGCCGGCGTGATGGTGGCCGCCGCGGCGCTCCCGGTCGCGGGCAACGTCTACATGCTGTCGCAATATTTCGGGGTGGCGGTGCAGCGGGTGTCCGGCGCGATCCTGATTTCCACCGCGCTCAGCGTGCTGACCGTGCCGCCGGTGATCCACTGGATCCTGCAGGGCTAGATCCTAGTCGACCGCGCGGATCAGCTTCTTTTCCAGCACCCGAAGCACCGCCGCCAGATCGTGACCGCGCTTGAGGATGCGCCCATCCATGCCGATCACCGCGTAAGCCCCCTGCGCGCCGCGCAGCTTGGGCCGCTTCTCGATCCGGTAGAGCGGATGTTCGGTCGCCCGGCGAAAGACACTGAAGACAGCTACGTCGCGCAGGAACGACATCGCGTAGTCCCGCCACTCACCGGCGGCGACCATGCGGCCATAGACGGACAGGATGATCCCCAGTTCATGCCGGTCGAAAACGACGCGATCGGGGTCTGCGGAAAACGGCGGCGCGGCGTTCAGCATGACAGGATGGTGACACCGCGCCTGACCCGAGGCAACGAAAATCGCGCCGAAGGACGCAGCGACCGGCGGTTTGCCGCGATCAGTAGCAGGCGACCCGCTCGATCAGGCCACCCAGACCGATCTCGATGTTCAGACGCTCGGGGCTGTAATCGGCGGTGATCGCATCATTCGGTCCGATCACGCGCGTGCGCAGCGGGAAGGTCATGCTTTCCAGCACCGTTCCGCGCTGACCGATCAGACCCTGATAGCCCGACGCACCACAGGCATCCGACGCACCCGGTGCCTCGGGCTGCGGCTCGGGCGCCGGGATCGGCTCGCAGGCGGCAAGGGTCAGGGTCGCGACCGCCAGCAAGGGAAAGGACACGCGCATCACGTTCACCCGCAATCGACGTTGTAGATGTTGCCCGACGCATCCAGCCGGAAGACGATCCGGTTGGGGTCGTATTCCTGCGGCTCGATGCCGCGATATTCGACGACGCGATAGGTCTTGGAAATCCCCATCGTCGGGATCAGCGTACCCGGCTGGCCCAGATAGGACGTGTAATTCTTGGCGCCGCACAGGTCGGGTTCGCGCTCTTCCAGCCCGGCCACGCCGCTGACAGGGGTCACGGGCATCACGGGCTCTACCGCCGGGACGGGCATCGGCGCGGGAACGGGGGCGGGCGCGGGCACCGGCATGCAGCCGGCAAGGGCGGCAAAGGCGGCGATCGCGAAAAGGGTCGGTCTGATCATCGTGTCTGGTCCGCGTTGACGGTTTTTTGTCTGCTCCCGTCCAGCTATACGGGCGCGCTGCCGCCTTGCCTACCGGGCAGCGCAATCACAATACCATCATGGCGCCAACGCAACAGCACCGCGGCACGCCCGCGCAAAGAACGGGGTGGAAAAATCCGTTTCGCGCCCGCAGACTGGCCCTGACCGGAACAGGGGAGATCCGTCGATGACTGGCAAGCATTCGTCCTTTCGCGATTCCGTTGACCGCATGTTCACCCATGCGGTTCGCCACATGGACCTGCCGCCGGGGCTCGAGGAAAAGATCCGCGTCTGCAACTCGACCTATACCGTCCGCTTCGGCGTCCGCATGCGCGGTGCCATCCACACCTTCGTCGGCTATCGCTCGGTTCATTCCGAACACATGGAGCCCGTGAAGGGCGGCATCCGCTACGCCAGTTCCGTGAACCAGGACGAGGTCGAGGCGCTGGCCGCGCTGATGACCTACAAATGCGCGCTGGTCGAGGTGCCGTTCGGCGGCTCGAAGGGCGGGCTGTGCATCGATCCGCGCGAATACAACGCCGACGAGCTGGAACGCATCACCCGCCGCTTCACCTATGAATTGTCGCGCCGCAGCCTGATCTCGCCCAGCCAGAACGTGCCGGCCCCCGACATGGGCACGGGCGAACGCGAGATGGCGTGGATGGCCGATGCCTACAAGCGTCTACACCCCGATGACATCGACGCCCGTGCCTGCGTGACCGGCAAGCCGGTGTCCTTCGGCGGCATCCAGGGCCGAGTCGAGGCGACGGGCCGCGGCGTGCAATACGCGATCCACGAATTCTTCCGCCACCCCGAGGCGATGAAGGCTGCCGGACTTGAAGGCGGGCTGGACGGCAAGCGGGTGATCGTCCAGGGGCTGGGCAATGTGGGCTTCCACGCGGCGCAGTTCCTGTCCGACAATGACGGCTGCAAGGTCATCGCGGTCGCAGAACGCGATGGCGCCGTGATGAACCCCGACGGGCTGCATATCGCAGACCTCCAGGCGCATATCCGCGAGACCGGCGGCGTCGCCGGGTTCGAGGGCGCGACCGATTACAGCCAGAACAGCCTTGGCGCGCTGGAACTGGAATGCGACATCCTGATTCCGGCGGCGGTGGAAGGCGTGATCAACGCCGAGAACGCCGAGCGGATCAAGACCCACCTGATCGTCGAGGCGGCGAACGGTCCCGTCACCGCCGAGGCCGACGCTATCCTGAAGAAGCGCGGCGTGGTCATCATCCCCGACATGTATGCCAATGCCGGCGGCGTCACCGTGTCCTATTTCGAATGGGTCAAGAACCTGACCCATATCCGCTTCGGCCGGATGGAGCGTCGCGAACAGGAAGCGCGCACCAACATGCTGGTCAACGAGCTGGAACGGCTGTCCGCCGACAAGGGCTTGGGCTGGACGCTGACCAAGAACTTCAAGGACAAGTATCTCAAGGGCGCGAGCGAACTGGAGCTGGTGCGGTCCGGTCTGGACGACACGATGCGCGGCGCCTTCCAGAGCATGATGGAGGTCTGGAACAACGACGAGAAGGTCGAGGACCTGCGAACCTCTGCCTATATCGTCTCGATCCGCCGCATCGCCGAAAGCTATCAGGCCATGGGCTTGTGATCGCGGGCCCGGTTGCCCGCAGCACAGGCCGGGCGTAGAGAAGGGCGAACCGCGAAGAGGCCCGCATGACCAAGCCCGTGATCCTGTGCATCCTCGATGGCTGGGGCATATCCGACCGACCCGAGCAGAGCGCGCCGGACTGCGCCGAGACGCCCAACTTCGACGCGCTGATGCGCGACTGTCCGCACGCCACTCTGACGACCTTTGGTCGCGACGTTGGCCTGCCGACGGGGCAGATGGGCAATTCCGAGGTCGGTCACACCAATATCGGTGCCGGCCGCGTGGTCGCGATGGACCTGGGCCAGATCGACCTCGCCATCGAGGAAGGCAGCTTCCGCAAGAACGAAGGTCTGGGCGGTTTCGTCGCCAAGCTGCGCGAGACCGGCGGCACCGCGCATCTGATGGGCGTCATCTCGGACGGCGGTGTTCACGGCCACATCATGCACGTGCAGGCGGCGGTGAACGCGCTCACCGATGCGGGCATCCCTGTCGTGCTGCACGCGATCACCGACGGTCGCGACGTGGCGCCGAAATCGGCGATGGGCTTCATCACCGAAATGGCCGGCAACATGCCCGACGGCGCGACGATCGGGACCGTGATCGGGCGCTATTACGCGATGGACCGCGACAACCGCTGGGACCGCGTCGCGCGCGCCTTCCGCGCCATCGTCCGCGCCGAGGGTCAGGCCGCGCCGGACGCGCCCCATGCCGTCGAAGCCGCCTACGAACGCGGCGAAACCGACGAGTTCATCGCCCCGACCATCATCGGCGACTATACCGGCGCCAAGGACGGCGACGGCTTCTTCTGCCTCAACTTCCGCGCCGACCGGGCGCGCGAAATCCTCGCCGCGCTGGCCCAGCCGGGTTTCGAGGGGTTCGAGACCGGACCGCGCCCCGCCTGGTCGGGAATGCTGGGCATGGTCGATTACTCGCAGACCCACAGCACCTACATGAACGCGGCCTTTCCCAAGCGGCAGGTCGAAAACACGCTGGGTGCGTGGGTCGCAGCCAAGGGCCTGCGTCAGTTCCGGCTGGCCGAGACCGAGAAATATCCCCATGTCACCTTCTTCCTGAACGGCGGCAAGGAGGACCCCGAACAGGGCGAGGATCGCTTCATGCCCTCCAGCCCGGATGTCGCCACCTACGACCTGAAGCCCGAAATGTCGGCCGAGGCGGTGACCGACAGCCTCGTCGAGGCGATCGGCAAGGGCTACGACCTGATCGTGGTGAACTACGCCAATCCCGACATGGTCGGCCATACCGGCAGCCTGCCTGCCGCCACCCGCGCCTGCGAGGCGGTGGACGAAGGGCTTGGCCGCATGCTCGCCGCGCTGAAGCAGACCGGCGGGGCGGCGGTGATCTGCGCCGATCACGGCAATTGCGAGACGATGGTGGACCCCGACACGGGCGAGCCGCACACCGCCCATACGCTGAACCCGGTTCCGGTGATCGTCGTCGGCGGCCCGGACGGCGCCCATCTGCGCGACGGAATCCTCGCCGATCTGGCCCCTACCGTTCTGGACCTGATGGGGCTGGACCTGCCACCCGAGATGACCGGCAAAAGCCTGATCGAGACCGCATGAATCTGCCCCGATCCTACCGCGCCCTGTTGGCGGCGCTGCTGCTGGCCGTGCCCGTGACGACCTACGCCGCCCAGCCCGCCGCGCAATCCGCGTCCGACGCACAGGCCGCCGCCGCCGAACTGCGCGCCGCCATCGGCAAGCTGTCCACCGCGGTCACGGCCGACGACCAGGTGACTGCCCTGACAGAGGTGATCCGCGGCTACGAAAACGGGTTGTCGGCGCTGCGCACCGGCCTGCGCGAGGCGGCGGCGCGCGAAACCGAGCTTCGCGCCCGGTTCGAGGCACAGCACGACCGTCTGTCGCGGGTCCTGGGCGCGATGACCGCCTTGCGCGAGGCGCCCGAGACGCAGTTATTGCTGCATCCCGGCGGCGCGGTCGATACCGCCCGCTCGGCCATGGTGCTCGGCGCCGTGGCACCCGGCCTCCGCGCCGAGGCAGAGGCGCTGCAGGGCGATCTGGACGAGATCGCGATCGTGCGCGCGCTGGAACTCAGCGCCGCCGACATGCTGGGTGAGGGTCTCGCCGCGGTCCAGGAAGCCCGACGGCTGCTGGCCAGCGCCGTCACCGACCGCTCGACCATGCCCGTCCGCTATGCTGAAAACCCCGAAGAGCTGCAGAAGCTGGAAGCATCCGCCCAGAGCCTCGAGGATTTCGCCGCAGGCGTCGCCGCGATTGAGACTGATGTCGGCGCCCCGGTCGAGGATTTCGAGGCAGCGGCAGGCAGTCTGCCCCTGCCGGTGACCGGCAGCCTTCTGCGCAGCTACGATCAGGCCGATGCGGCGGGCGTGCGGCGCCCGGGCTGGATCCTGTCCACCGCGCCGGCCGCGCTGGTGACCGCGCCATGGCCCGCGACGATCCGTTTCCGCGGTCCTTTGCTGGATTACGGTAACGTGATGATCGTCGAGCCGCAGCGCGGCTATCTTCTGGTCCTTGCGGGGCTCGATCAGGTGTTCGGCGAGGTCGGCGATGTCATCGCCGCGGGCGAACCCCTTGGCCTCATGGGCGGATCCGAGGCACCGGCACAGGAATTCGGCGCGCAGTTCGTGGCCGACGCGACGGCAGGCGGGGGTGCGGGACAGCCCGAAACCCTGTATGTCGAGCTGCGCAAGGGCAAGGAAACGCTGGACCCGGCGGATTGGTTCGTGCTGAATCCGATCGTCGAGCCGGAACAATGAACGAAGGCAAGGTGGCAGGATGAAACATTATCTGTTGGCGGGTGTGGGCGGCGTGCTGGCCGGTGCGCTGGTCACGACGCAGATCGCCGGTCCGCTGATCGCGCAGGAAGCGGGACGGAACGCCTCGATCTACGAACAGCTCGAACTCTTCGGCAACGTCTTCGAACGCGTCCGGTCCGACTATGTCGAAGCGCCTGATGACAAGAAGCTGATCGAGGCCGCGATCAACGGCATGCTGACATCGCTCGACCCGCATTCCAGCTTCCTGTCCGCGAACGATTACGAAGACATGCAGACCCAGACCCGGGGAAGCTTCGGCGGCCTGGGGATCGAGGTCAGCCAGGAAGACGGCATCGTCAAGGTCGTCTCGCCCATGGACGACACTCCTGCCGCCGAGGCGGGCGTCCAGACCGGCGACTTCATCACCCATGTGGACGGCGAATCGCTGATGGGCCTGACGCTGGACGAGGCGGTGGAGAAGATGCGCGGGCCGGTCGGGTCCGAGATCACCATCACCATCCTGCGCGAGGGAGAGACAGAGCCGTTCGACCTGACCATGATGCGCGACACGATCAAGCTGACCGCCGTCCGCTCCCGGGTGGAGGGTCACGCGGTCGTCCTTCGCATCTCGACCTTCAGCGACGAGACGTTCTCTTCACTGGAAACCGAACTCGACAAGGCAGTCGAGGAAGCCGGCGGCATCGACAAGGTGACGGGCTTCGTCATCGACCTGCGCAACAACCCCGGCGGGCTGCTGACGCAGGCGATCGAGGTCTCGGACGCGTTCCTCGACGCGGGCGAGATCGTCAGCACCCGCGGCCGTCAGGAAGGCGACAGCGAGCGCTGGAACGCCGAGCCGGGCGACATGGCCGAAGGCAAGCCGATGGTCGTCCTGATCAACGGCGGTTCGGCCAGCGCTTCGGAAATCGTGACCGGCGCGCTGCAGGATCACCGGCGCGCCATCGTGGTCGGCCAGAAGAGCTTCGGCAAGGGATCGGTCCAGACGGTCATGCCCGTCACCTCGGACAGCGCGATCCGGCTGACCACGGCGCGCTATTACACGCCGTCGGGCCGCTCGATCCAGTCGCTTGGCATCAACCCCGACATCATCGTCGCCCAGCCCGCGCCCCCGCCCCCCGGCGAAGAGGAAGAGGGCGAGGATACTCCGCGTTCGCAGTCGAGCTTTGACCGCAGCGAGGCGGATCTGCGCGGTGCGCTAAACAACGACTCGATTAGCGATGAGGAACGCCAGCAGATCGAGGAGGAAGCCGCCGAAGTCGAGGCGACCGCCGCGCTGCGTGAGGAAGACTATCAGTTGGCCTACGCGGTCGATATCCTGAAGGGCCTCGCCGCTGTCGACTTCCGTGCGGGCGATGTAACCGCGTCGGCGACCCCTGCCGCCACCGGCGAGGATTCCGGGACCGAGAACGCCCCGGCCGAAGGCGAGGAAACGGTTCCCGAACCTCAACCCGAAGGCGGGGCCGATGCCGGGACCGACGCCGAGGCAGCGCCCGAGGACGGGACGGGTCAGGCGACCGGGACCGACGCGCCCAGCCAATGACCGAGGCGAAAGGCGCGGATCTGGGTCTGCCCGACCTGACCGGCCCGGCGGGCCTGCCCTACCGTCCCTGTGCGGGTGTGGTGCTGGCCAACCCGCAGGGACTGGTCTTCGCTGGACGTCGGATCGACAATCCCGGCCACGCCTGGCAGATGCCTCAGGGCGGGATCGACGCGGGCGAGACGCCGCGTCAGGCCGCCTTGCGCGAACTGGTCGAGGAAACCGGCGTCCGTGCCGATCTGGTCACGGTCGAGGCCGAGACGCCGGACTGGGTGACCTACGATCTGCCGCCCGAATTGCTGGGCAGGGTCTGGAAGGGCCGTTTCGGCGGACAGGCGCAGAAATGGTTCCTGATGCGCTTTCACGGACAGGACAGCGACATCCGGATCGACACCGACCATCCCGAATTCGACCGATGGCAGTGGATGAGTGCCGCTGATCTCGCCCACGGCATCGTCCCCTTCAAGCGCGCGGTCTACGCGCAGGTGATCGGGGCCTTCTGCGACCGTCTTGCGTGACGCCGCGGCCCTCCGCGTTATGATCGCATGAAGAAAGGCGGCGCCTTTCGGTGCCGCCTTTGTCGTCATCGGTCGCGCAGGCGTCAGAATACCTTTCGAGCGACCCAGATCAGAATGATCGCGCCGATAAGGCCTGCAAGCCCCTGCGCGATCCAGCTTCCGGCCTGCATGTTGATGCCGAACAGTCCCAGCAGCGCGTTCGCGATCACGGCACCGACGATGCCCATGATGATGTTGACCAGGATCCCAGTGTCGGCATCCATGATCTTGCTCGCGATCCAGCCTGCAAGACCGCCGACGATGATCGCGGCCAGCCAGCCCAAACCTTCCATGATGTTCCCTTTCCGTCTGAAATCACTGACCAATCAAGCCTCGCGGACCGAAAAAGGTTCCCGCGGGGCTTGCAAATCGCGTCAGGGTCCCGACGCGGGCCGGATCAGCGGCGAAGCTGGCCCAGCAGGATCGAGGTCGGATAGCCATCGGGCGTCGCGCCGATCGAGCGCTGGAAGGCCGCGACGGCTTCCATCGTGCCCGATCCGAACAGGCCGTCGATCTCGCCGTCGTAGAAACCCTTCTGGCGCAGACGAACCTGGATTTCCTCACGCTCGGCGGTGGACAGCGGACGATCTTCGCGCGGCCAGCCGCCCTGGATTCCCGCACGCCCCGCGATCCGCTCGCCCAGGAAGCTGACGCCCAGAGCGTAGTTGTCCGAGTTGTTGTAGCGCAGGATCGACCGGAAGTTGTCGAGGATCAGGAACGCCGGACCCCGTGCGCCCGCCGGCATGATGATCGAACCGCTGCCGCCTGGCAACGCACCGCCGCCGATGCGGCGCACGCCCATGCCGGCCCAGTCGGACCGACGCGTGCCCTTGCCGATCAGCCCCATGTTGAAGCCCTGCGGCAGCGTGACCTCGGCACCCCAGGGCTGGCCACGGTTCCAGCCGCTCCGCGCCAGATACGCAGCGGTCGAGGCCAGCGAGTCCGTCGGATCGTCCGACCAGATGTCGCGCCGCCCGTCGCCGGTGAAATCGACCGCATAGGACAGGTAGGACGTCGGCATGAACTGGGTGTGACCCATCGCGCCGGCCCAGCTGCCCAGCATGTGCTCGGGGTCGGTGTCGCCCGCCTGGATGATCTTCAGCGCCGCGATCAGCTGGTTCTGGAACATCTCGCCCCGGCGTCCGTCATAGGCCAGCGTCGCCAGCGACGGGATGATCTGCATCTTGCCGCGATTGGCGCCGAAATTGCTCTCCATCCCCCAGACAGCCAGCACGATCTCGCGCGGGACGCCGTAACGACCCTCGATGGCGGCCAGCGTGTTCGCGTGCCGCGCCAGCATCTGCCGTCCGGTGGTGATCCGCGCATCCGAGACCGCGCTGTCCAGATACAGCCAGACGGGGCGCGAGAATTCCGCCTGCTTGCGGTCCAGCCGGATCACTTCGGGATTGTAGCGCGCGATCGACATGGCCCTGTCGTAGGTCGCGGGCGACACGCCTGCCGCGATGGCGCGCGGCCTGAACGACGCGACGAACTGCATCAGCCCGGCCTGATCGCCCGGCGATGCCGCCGGTATCGCGGCCGGCGTGACCGACGCGGACGCAGCCGTATAGGGCGTGCGGCTGACCGGTCCCGCGCAGGATGCGAGGACGCTCGCAAGCGCGGTGAAAAGGGCAAGTTTGCTGATCGTGCTCATCGGGGTGCCTGTGATTGAGACTGCTGAGGGTGTTTTTTGTGCGCGCTTTCGTGAACGCGCCTTGATTTGCACGTGATTCTAACCGAACCACCCCCGCCTGCCTAGGCCAAACCCCCGGCGCCGGCGCGCTGTCGCCTCAGGCTTTCTTGTCGGCGTCGAAGAACGGCTCCATCTGCGCGATGATGACCGCGTTCTCGTCCCGCGCGCGGTCCATCAGGGCGCGTTCCTCGTCGCCGATCTCGTGACCCTCGGCCAGACGGTCCTCCAGCGTGCCGTATCCGGTCACGTCCAGCGGTGCCAGGTCGGCCTGCTTCAGCACCGCCACCGTCTCGCGCACCGCCTCGGCCTGATCCTTGCCCGAGGCATAGCACATAAGCGCCGCCCCGGTCACACCCTCGGGCAGCCCGTCACCCTTCTTGCGACCGACCTCGACCAGCAGCGTGAAGACCTGTTGCATCGTCGCCTGTCCCCTGTCATCCGATTGCGCAAGGGGATGAGCGATGAGCAAAAGCTTGGCAAGGGTAAAGGCGGCGCTGCAATCGGCCGGTGAGCCGGTCGACGTGCTGGAGATGGCCGAAACCACCCGCACCGCCGCCGACGCCGCGAAGGCTGCGGGCTGCACGCTGGACCAGATCGCCAAATCGATCGTCTTTCAATCTGAAGACACTGGCCAGATCGTCCTGTTCCTGACCGCCGGCGGAAATCAGGTCGACCCGGTCAAGGCCGCTGCCGTAGCCGACCACCCTTTGTCCCGCGCCGATGCCGACCGGGTCAGGTCTGAAACCGGCTTTGCCATCGGCGGGGTCGCGCCAGTCGGTCATCTGAAGCCGGTGACGGCGTTCTTCGACCCACGCCTGTCTGATTTCGCGCGCGTCTGGGCGGCCGCCGGGACTCCGCGCCACATCTTCGCCATCGCACCGGACCGCTTGCTGGCGATCACCGGCGCGAGCGTGGCGGATTTCACCGCATGACCTGCGCGCCCTCACTGGGCCGCGCCAATTGATCGACGAGAGGCGAGCCCAGATGACCCAACCGATGATGACCTTCAACGACGGCCACACGATGCCCCAGCTTGGCGCCGGGATCTGGCAGGTGCCGAAGGACCAGACCGCCCGCGTCGTGCGCGAGGCGCTGGAGATCGGCTACCGTCTGATCGACGGCGCCAAGGCCTATGGAAACGAAGAAGGACTGGGCCAGGGCCTGCGCGACAGCGGCATCCCCCGTGACGAGGTCTTCGTGACCACCAAGCTGTGGAACGACGCGCAGGGCCGCGACGCGACGCTCAAGGCGTTCGACGCCAGCATGACGCGCCTCGGCCTCGACAGGCTCGACCTCTACCTGATCCACTGGCCGGTGCCGAAGGCGGACCTGTATGTCGAGACGTGGAAGACCCTGATCGAGCTTCGCGACCAGGGTCGCATCCGCTCGATCGGTGTCGCGAACTTCAACGAAGATCACCTGCAGAGGCTGGTGGACGAGACCGGCGTCACCCCGGCCCTGAACCAGATCGAGATCCACCCGACCCTGATCCAGTCCGACATGCGCGCCGTGAACGAACGCATGGGCATCGTCACCCAAAGCTGGACCCCCCTGGGACGCGGTGATTTCGAAGCGCCAGAGATCCGCTCGATCGCCGAAACCCACGACCGGACCCCGGCCCAGGTCGTGCTGCGCTGGCATATCCAGCACGGACTGTCAGTGATCCCGAAATCCGAAAAGCGCGAGCGTCTCGCGGAAAACTTCGCCGCGCTGGACTTCGAACTGTCGCAAGCCGACATGGACGCCATCGACGCCCTGGACCAAAACCAGCGGACCGGTCCCGACCCGCAGACGTTCGACATGCGATAGGGCCGCCTTAGGCGGCTTGCGTGAGGGCCTAAAGAAGCCTAGGCCAACAACCGTTCCAGCAGCGGGCTATCCCTCTCCAGCCCTTCGATGACGTCGAAATGATGCCGCCCGGGGTCGATCACGCAGTCCGTCGCGGCGCCAAGGCCGGCCCACGTATCCGCTATTTGACGCGATTGGCGGATGAATTCCGGTCGCTCCATTCCGCCGACCCAGGCAGTGACCGGGATGCCGGGACGTGGGACCAGCAGCGCGGGGCTCTCTGCCGCCGCTTCGGCGGAGTCTATGCGCAACGTCGCGTTCATCCGGGTGCGCATCAGCGGCCGCAGATCGCCCAGGCCAGAGATGGGGACGCAGGCGGTGATCCGACTTGCCACCGCGTCAGGCAACACGCCCTCGCAGATCATCCGCGCGGCGAGATGGCCGCCTGCGGAGTGGCCGGTCAGGGCAATGGGGCCGTCCGCGACGTCAGCCGCCTCGGCTACGGCGGCAGCGACCTCGACCGTGATGTCCGAAATCCGCGCTTCGGGCGCCAGCACGTAACCGGGCAGCAGCACCGTCCAACCCCGCTCGAGCGCACCGGCAGCCAGATGCGAGAAATCCTCGGGCGAGAAGCGCATCCAGTAGCCGCCATGGATGAAGACCATCAGGCCCTTCGCCGCGGCCTTGGGCCGGAACAGGTGCCCACGCCGCACGGTTTGGGGCGGACGATGGTCACGGAAAGCAGCCGCCGCCTGGGCCCAGCGCGGCGGATAGCCGTCCGCCCCCGGAATATGCGGCCCGTTGGCATAGGCGTCGTCCCAATCGGTGACCTGATACAGCATTCGCACTCTCCACTTTCGGGGATTGGACGCCCCTGCTAGCGTCCGGTCAAGGGGGACCCCATGACCGATCTGTCGACCGATTTCACCCGCACCCGCGCAGCCTTCCACCTGCCTTCGGGCGTCACCTATCTCGACGGCAATTCGCTGGGTCCGATGCCGGTGGCCGCACGCGACCGCGTTGCCGCGATGATGCAGGACGAATGGGCTCAGATGCTGATCCGCGGCTGGAACGAGGCCGGCTGGTATGCCCAGCCGCGCGTGACCGGCGACCGCATCGCCCGGCTGATCGGCGCGGGTGACGGCCAGGTTGTGATGGGCGACACCCTGTCGATCAAGGTCTTCCAGGCGGTCAGCGCCGCACGCGCGCTGCGCCCCGGCCGCCGCGTGATCCTGTCCGACAGCGGCAACTTCCCCTCGGACCTCTACGTCGTGCAGGGCCTCGCCCGCGCCATCGACTCCGACCTGCGCGTCGTGGAGCCAGAGGCCGTGGCCGAAGCCATCGACGACGACCTCGCGGTGCTGATGCTGACCGAGGTCGATTACCGCACCGGCCGCCGCCACGACATGGCGGCGCTGACCGCCGCCGCGCATGACGCGGGCGCGCTGACCGTCTGGGACCTCGCCCATTCCGCCGGCGCCGTGGACGTGGACCTGCTGGGCGCGGATGCGGATTTCGCCGTCGGCTGCACCTACAAGTATCTCAACGGCGGCCCCGGCGCGCCGGCCTTCATCTGGACCCACCCGCGCCACGCCGATGCCGCGCAGCCGATCCTCCAGGGCTGGATGGGCCACGCCGCCCCCTTCGCGTTCCAGCCCGATTACGAACCTGCGGGCGGCGTCGAGAGGATGCGCGTCGGCACGCCCCCGGTGATCGCGCTGGCGGCTCTGGATGCCGCGCTGGACGTCTGGGACCATGTCGCCATGCCCGACCTGCGCGCCCGGTCGATCGAACTGACCGAGGCCTTCATCGCCCAGGTCGAGGCATCCTGCCCGGACCTGACGCTGAACTCGCCCCGCGATCCGGCCCGGCGCGGCTCGCAGGTCAGCTTCCGCCACCCGCAGGCCTATGCCGTCATGCAGGCGCTGATCGCCCAGGGCGTCATCGGCGACTTCCGCGCTCCCGACGTGCTGCGCTTCGGCTTCGCGCCGCTCTACAACACGGCCGAGGACGTGAGCCGCGCAGTCGGGATCATGGCCCGGATTCTGCGTGAAGGCAGCTGGGATCGCCAGGAATATCACGCCCGCGCCGCCGTGACCTGAGCCTTATGCGCGGCACGGGCTTGCGTCCGCGCGGCGGATGGCCCAATCCGGACGCCAAGCGTCGACAGCGGATGTCCAAGCGATGGCTCTCCTTTCCTCCGGCATGATCAGCCTGATCCTCGGCTATGTGCTCAGCCAGTTCTACCGCGCGTTCCTTGCGGTTCTGGCGCCGACGCTGAATACCGAACTGGGCGCCGGGCCCGCCGATCTCGCGCTGTCTTCCGGGCTCTGGTACATCGCCTTCGCCGCCGCGCAGATCCCCGTCGGCTGGGCGCTCGACCGCTTCGGCCCGCGCGAGACGGTGGCCTTCCTGCTGGGGCTTGGCGGCTGCGGTGGCGCGCTGGTCTTCGCGCTGGCCCAGACGCCCTGGCAGATCCACGTCGCGATGACCCTTCTCGGTATCGGCTGCGCGCCGGTGATGATGGGCAGCTTCTACATCTTCGCCCGCACCCTGCCCGCAAGCTCGATGAGCGCGGCGGGCGGCGCGGTCGTCGGGATCGGCTCGCTCGGCAACATGCTGGGCGCGGCGCCGCTGGTCTGGCTGATCAACCAGATCGGCTGGCGCGCCTCTCTGGTCGGACTGGCCCTCGTCACCGCGCTGGTCGCGCTGGCCATCATCGCGCTGGTGCGCAATCCGGCCCGACCCGAAGGCGAGGTTCGCACGGCCCGTCTGCGCGACCTGATGGCGGTCCGCGAATTGCGGCTGATCCTGCCGCTGCTGGGCGTGACCTATGCAGCTTCGGCCTGCATCCGCGGGCTGTGGGCCGGTCCCTTTTTGGCCGAGGTTTACGGCGCCAGCGACTACCTGATCGGCTGGGTCACGCTGGGCATGGGGTTGGCGATGGTGACGGCAAACCTGTCGGTGGGTCGGGCGGTCCGGCTGGCAGGATCGGACAAGCGGCTGTCCGTCGCCAACACGCTGCTCCTCTGCGGCGTTCTCACGGGGCTCTGGCTGGGATCGGGGCATAGCCTTCTGCTGTCGTCGGTGCTGCTGGTCATGGTCTGCATCTCGGACAGTTCCTATTCGCTGATCATGTCGCATGGCCGCGCGTTCCTGTCGCCGCATCTGGTCGGGCGCGGCATCACCTTCATGAACATGATCTCGATTTCGGGCGTCGGCGTGATGCAGTTCCTGTCGCGACCGGTCTATCTGTCCGCCCAGGCCAACCATCCGCCGGCCCAGGCCTATGGGCTGATCTTCCTCTTCTTCCTCGTGCCGCTGATCATCGGCCTGTCCTTCTACCTGTTCAGCGCCGAACATCCCCAAGGCTGACCCGATGTCCGATCCCCTCGTCATCGCCCCGAACCTCAAGCGACGCCTGTCGGGCGTCACCGCGACGGTGGTGCGACTGATCCCGGTTCAGGCGCGGATGATCGCCATCCGCGCCACCGGTCCCGGCCTGCCGCCAGAGGTTCCGCACATCCCGCTGATCCGCGCGACGATGATGCCCCGCGACCGCTGGCGGGTCTGGCACGCGCGGCGCAACACCGAAATGGCGCTGGGCCTGATCCTGCGCCGCATCCTGCGCCGTCGCTTCCGGCTGATGTTCACCTCGGCCGCGCAGCGTCATCATACCGGCTTCACCCGCTGGCTGATCCGCCAGCAAGAGGCGCTGGTCGCGACGACCCCGCAGGCGGCGTCCTATCTGGAACGGCCCGCGACCGTGGTCATGCACGGCGTCGACACAGAGACGTTTCATCCGACCGCCGACCGCGCCGCGCTGCGCAAAAGTCTGGGCCTCGACCCGGATGCCGTGCTGATCGGCTGTTTCGGACGCGTCCGCGAACAGAAGGGCGTCGATCTGCTGGTCGGCGCGGGTCTGGACCTGCTGCCCACGCGGCCGCGCGCGCAGATCGTCTTCACCGGCCGCATCACGCCGGACAACCGCGCCTTCGCCGACGACCTGAAGGCGAAGATCCGCGACGCGGGCCTCGGCGACCGCATCCGGTTCCTGGGCGAACTGCCCTGGGCCGATCTGGTCCGCCACTACCAGGCGCTCGACCTCTTCGTCGCCCCCGCCCGCTGGGAAGGCTTCGGCCTGACCCCGCTCGAGGCAATGGCCTGCGGCGTTCCCGCCATCGCCTCGCGCGTCGGCGCGTACGAGGCGCTGATCCGCGACGGCGAGACCGGCAGCCTCGTCACCACCGGCGACCGGGCTTCGCTGGCGACGGCGCTCGCGCGCTGGCTCGACGACGATCAGGCCCGCGCCGAAGCAAGCCTCGCCGCCCGCGCCCATGTCGAGGCGAACCACACGATCGAGACAGAGGCGCGCGCGCTCATCGCCATCTACCGTGACCTGCTGGCGCGATGAACCGCCTCGGCTTCCTCGCCGCGCGCACCCTGCGCAACGATACCGCGCTGGCGAGGCTGTCGGCTCCCAGATCCGACCTGCTCGACAGCCTTGCCGGTCTGAATGTCGCCCTGATCGGAAACGCCCGTGCGCTGGCCGACACAACCCACGGCGCGGCGATCGACGCCGCCGATCTGGTCATCCGCATCAACCGCGCGCCGATGCCCGCGCCCGACAGCCACGGCACCCGCACCGATTGGCTGGCGCTCGCCACCCGCCTTTCCGCCGCCGACCGCGCCCGCATCAACCCCGCGCGCATCCTGTGGATGTCGCCCAAGCGCAAGCGCCTCGACTGGATCACCGCCACCAGCCCCGGCTTCTACCTGCATCCGCTGTCCGACTATCACAGGCTCAAGGACCGGCTCGGCGCACCGCCCACCACCGGCGCGATGCTGATCGACCTCGTCCTCGGCTCCGACCTCGCGCGTCTTACGCTCTACGGGTTTGACTTCTTCGCCTCGCAAAGCCTGTCGGGCCGCCGCACCGCCGAACAGGTCCCCCACGATTTCACGTCAGAGGCGGATTGGGTCGCCGACCGTGCCGCATCCGACCCACGCTTGACCCTGATCCGGCCGTGAACGCCGCGCAACCCCGCGGGGAAGTCCAACCCCTTCTTCTTCAAGCAAATATCCCCGCCGGAGGCATTCCGGCGCAACCGGGAACCCTTAACGCTTCCTGAACCGCACGTTCGCAGCCTGTGTACAGGTTGTGTACAGCCTGTGCACGCGCGGTGTACGGGTTGTGACCCCGAAAACTCAGCGAATGCTGGGCTTTCACGGTCATCAGGTGTTGCGCTGTTGCGCAGCACCGCACGCTGGCGTTGCCGTTCACGAAGCTTAACGGGCCGGGCTTCCCTCCGCCGCCGCTTTTCGGTAAACGCCCGGCACCCCCGACAGGAAGGATGACCCGATGGGCTACAAGATCGTCGTCGCCGGCGCTACCGGCAACGTGGGCCGCGAAATGCTGAACATCCTCGACGAACGCCAGTTTCCCGTGGATGAGATCGCCGTCCTGGCCTCGCGCCGCTCGCAGGGGTCAGAGATCAGCTTCGGCGACAAGACCCTGAAATGTCAGGATATCGAGCAGTTCGATTTCACCGGATGGGACATGGCGCTGTTCGCCATCGGCTCGGACGCGACCAAGCTTCACGCCCCGCGCGCGGCCAAGGCCGGCTGCGTGGTGATCGACAATTCTTCGCTCTACCGCATGGATCCCGACGTCCCGCTGGTCGTGCCCGAGGTGAACCCCGACGCGATCGAGGGCTATGCCAAGAAGAACATCATCGCGAACCCGAACTGCTCGACCGCGCAGATGGTCGTCGCGTTGAAGCCGCTGCACGACCGCGCCCGGATCAGGCGCGTGGTTGTCTCGACCTATCAATCGGTTAGCGGCGGCGGGTCAGAGGCGATGGACGAGCTGTGGGACCAGACCAAGGGCCTCTACGTCCCCGGCCAGGAGGTCGAGCCCAAGACCTTTCCCAAGCAGATCGCCTTCAACGTCATTCCCCAGATCGACGTCTTCATGGAGGATGGCGCGACCCGCGAGGAATGGAAGATGGTCGCCGAGACGAAGAAGATCCTGGATCGCCAGATCAAGGTCACCGCGACCTGCGTCCGCGTCCCCGTCTTCGTCGGCCATTCCGAAGCCATCAACATCGAGTTCGAGGATTTCCTCGACGAGGACGAAGCCCGCGACATCCTGCGCGAAGCGCCGGGCATCATGGTCGTCGACAAGCGCGAGCCCGGCGGCTACGTGACCCCGGTGGAATGTGTCGGCGATTTCGCCACCTTCGTCAGCCGCATCCGTCAGGACAGCACGATCGAGAACGGGCTGAACCTGTGGTGCGTCAGCGACAACCTGCGCAAGGGCGCAGCGCTGAACACCGTTCAGATCGCGGAATTGCTGGGCAAACGCGTGCTTAAGAAGGGCTGAATCGTCCGGACCTGCGCGGCGGTCCGCTTCAGATTTCAACGAAGCGGCCGCTCGGCTCCAACTGCAGCAGCGATCCGTTGGCGATGTCCTGGACCAGCCCGTGCAGCGCCAGCGTGCCGCGCTCGACCGCTTCGGCCACGAAGGGGAAGCTCATCAGGTTTTCCAGCGACACGATCACGGCCTGCTGTTCCAGGGCTGCGATCTGCTGGTCCTCGGGCAGGTCCTTCACGCGGTCATAGCCCGGCCGCAGGATATCCATCCAGCGCCCGACATAGCTGGTCTGTTCCTCCATCTGCGGGGCGTGACCCGAACACATGGCATGACAGCCCGCGACGCCCCCGCAACTGGTGTGACCCATCACCACCAGATGCGCGACCTTCAACGCCGTGACCGCGAACTCGATCGCGGCCGAGGTGCCGTGCTGAAGCCCGTCGGGCGCGTGCGGCGGCACCAGGTTCGCGATGTTGCGATGGATGAAGAACTCGCCGGAATCCGCGCCGAAAAGCGAGCTGACATGAACCCGGGAATCGCAGCACGAAATGACCATGGCGCGGGGCCGCTGGCCTTCATCGACCAGACGCCGATACCAGGCGCTGCTTTCGGCATAGGTGGTCGCCTTCCAGCCGTGGAACCGGCTGACCAGATATTGCGGCAAAGGACGCGCGCTCGTCATTTCACCCTCGTCTTCCATGTCGGGACACAGCGTGGATAGGCCGCAATTGCGTTGAATGCGAGCGGTTTATTCCTGCGCGCGTAACCCTTTCTTGACGCAGAATGGTCATGGTGGGCGGACGTGTGGGGACACGAATGCGAAAGGTGGGACGATGACACAGGTGACGGCGCTGGCCGTTGACGAACCGATCCGCGTCGATGCGCGGCGGGTCAGCGACATCGTGAACGAATTGGGCGAAACGGCCGCGCAAACGGTGATCGGGATCGCGCTGGAGCAACTCGCTGGCGCGCTGGCTGCCGTCGATGGCGCGATGACGCGCGGCGATCTGGCCGACACGGTGCTGAATGCCGACAAGCTGTCGCGTCTGGCATGGCAGATCGGGCTCAGCTCGCTTGCCGGCGTGGCGATCGACCTCGGCCGCTGCGCGGAAGGACAGGACCTGACCTCGCTCGCGGCGGTGCGGGCACGGTTGATGCGGGTGGGCAACCGCTCACTCACGCAAATCTGGGATGGCGGCATCGGCTGAGGGCGGGCCGGTCTTGCAGGCGGGGATGCGCGTTGTAGTCTGGCGCGAAATTCCCGCGTGCAGGAGCAAGCATGACCGAAACAACGCGATCGACCCTGCCCACCTTCGCCACAGAGGATGAGGCGGCAAGGCCGGTCTGGATCGTCGCCAAGGGTCAGGACGCGCCCGCCGAAGCACAGGCAGGCGGCTGGCCCGCCGCCAGCGGCTTCACCGGCAAGGCAGGAGAGATCTGCCTGCTGCCGGGTGAGGACGGTTCGGTTCGCGGGGCGCTTTTCGGCATCGGCGACGACGCGCGCAAGGGCCGCGAGCGGTTCGGCTTTGCCCGCGCGTTGTCCCTGCCGGAAGGTCCGTGGCGGATCGCGGCAGTGCCGGATGGCGAGGATGCAGGCCAGATGGCGCTTGCCTGGCTGCTCGGGCAATATCGCTTCGACCGCTACAAGAGCGGTGGGGGTAAGCCCGCGCAGCCTCGTCTCGTCTGTCCGCCCGGCGTGGATGCCGCGCGCCTTCAGGCGATCGCGGCGGGCGAGTTTCTGACCCGCGACCTGATCAACACCCCCGCCAACGACATGGGCCCCGCCGAGTTGGAACAGGCGGCCCGGGATCTGGCGCATGAACTCGGTGCCGCGATCGAGGTCACGACCGGCGACGCCCTGCTGAGCGCCGACCTGCCGCTGATCCACGCCGTCGGGCGCGCTGCCGCGTCAGAGCCCCGGCTGATCGATCTGCGATTGGGCGATAGCGGGCCGATGCTGACGCTGGTCGGCAAGGGTGTCTGCTTCGATACCGGCGGCCTGAACATCAAGCCGGGATCTTCGATGGGTCTGATGAAGAAGGACATGGGCGGGGCCGCCAACGTGCTGGGCCTGACGCGGATGCTGGCCAAGACGGGCGCGCTGGACGGCATCCGCCTGCGGGTGCTGATTCCGGCGGTCGAAAACGCGATTTCGGGCAGCGCCTATCGTCCCGGTGACATCCTTCGCAGCCGCAAGGGTCTGAGCGTCGAGATCAACAACACCGATGCCGAGGGTCGGGTGGTGCTGGCCGATGCCCTGGCGCTGGCGGCCGAGGAAAAGCCCGACCTGATGATCTCGATGGCGACGCTGACCGGCGCCGCGCGGGTCGCGCTTGGGCCCGATCTGGCGCCGTTCTACTGCGACGACGACGCGACGGCCGAGACGCTGATGCGCGCCGCGACGTCCGTCGCCGATCCGTGCTGGCGGATGCCCTTCTGGGAACCCTACGAATCCATGATCGAACCCGCGACGGCGGATCTGGACAACGCGCCCGGCGGCGGGATGGCAGGCTCGATCACCGCTGCGCTGTTCCTGCGACGCTTCGCCGATGGCGCTGCACGCTACATGCATTTCGACATCTATGGCTGGCAGCCTAGTGCCGCGCCGGGAAGGCCGAAGGGCGGCGTCGGCCAAGGGACGCGCGCCTTGCTGCAGGCCCTGCCGGAGATGCTGGGATGAGCGATCGCCGCCTGACGCCCGCGACGGACCGTGTCGTGCTGCAAGGCTGGCAGGATCAGGCGCCCCGCCCACAGCTGACGGATGGACGCGCCGCGCGGCTGGCGGTGCCGCTGGCCGATCTGTGCCGTGAACCCGGTGGCCGTCGCGATCGACAGGTGAATTTCGGTGCCGACGTCACCGTGATCGATGAGACGGACGGCTGGTCTTTCGTACGCGCCGCGCTGGACGGCTATTGCGGCTGGCTTCGGTCGGGCGCGCTGAGCGATGACCTGCCCCCGCTGACCCATCGGGTCAGGGCGACGGCGACCCATGTCTATCCCGCGCCCGACATGAAGCGGCATCAGGATTTCGCGTTGTCGCTGGGGGCGCGGTTGTCCGTCACCAGGATCGCGGACGGATTCGCGGAACTGTCCGGCGGCGGCTTCGTGCCGGCCCAGCACGTCGCCGATGCGCCCGCGGCCGACCCGGTCGCGGTGGCCGAGCGGCTGCTTGGCACGCCCTATCTGTGGGGCGGCAACAGCGACTGGGGGATCGATTGCTCGGGGCTGGTTCAGGCCGCGCTCACCGCTTGCGATATCGCCTGCCCGGGTGACAGCGACCTTCAGCGCAATGCGTTCCCTGCGGTGGATGACATCCAGCGAGGCGATCTGCTGTTCTGGCCCGGCCATGTCGCGATGGCGGCTTCGCCGACGCGGATGATCCACGCGACAGCCTGGCAAATGGCGGTGATCTGGGAGGATATCCCAGACGCGATCGCTCGGATCGACGCGTCGGGCGACGGCCCGTTTCTGGGCATTCGCCGTCCGGTCAGAGGTTGAAGACCCGATCCGGGTGAACCTGCCCCGCCATGTAGCGCCCGATGCAGAGGGGCGTTTCGCCTTCGCTGACCCAGACCGTTTCCCCGAATTCCGCCCCCGTGGTGACATCGCCCGGATTGCCGTTCCGCAGCCTGACGGCGCCCGCGGACGTCGCGCGCAGATGCGGCAGATCGGCCAGCGCCGCCTGCAATGGCAGCATTCTGTCGTCCAGCATTGCCTGCGCGGCTCGGTCTATATGGTCGAACGAAACCGCGTCCTCCACCCGGAACGGACCTGACCACGTGCGACGCAGATGCGCCACATGGCCCAAACAGCCAAGCACCCGGCCCAGATCGCGGGCGATGGCGCGGACGTAGCCGCCCTTGCCGCAGACCATCCGCAACTGCGCGCTGTCGGCTTCCGCATCCAACAGGTCGAGGCTTTCGACCCAGAGCGGACGCGACGCGAGTTCGACGGAAGCGCCTTCCCGTGCCAGGTCGTAGGCGCGTTCACCATCCACCTTCACGGCCGAGACCGCGGGCGGCACCTGCATGATCTGGCCGACAAAGTCCGGCAGCGCCGCACGGATCGCGGCGGCGTCGGGTCGCGCCTCGCTGGTCTTCGTGACCGTGCCCGAGGCATCGTCGCTGTCGGTCTCAGCGCCCCAGGTGACGGTAAAATCGTAGCATTTCAGCGCTTCGGTCAGGTGCGGCACGGTCTTGGTCGCCTCGCCCAGGGCCACTGCCAGCACGCCCGTCGCATCCGGGTCCAGCGTGCCCGCATGGCCCGCCTTCTTGGCGTCCAGCGCCCAGCGGACCCGGCCCACGACATCGGTCGAGCCGATCCCCGCAGGCTTGTCGATCACCAGCCAACCGCTGATATCGCGACCCTTCTTGCGTGCCATCTTGCCCCGTCCCGCGTCAGAAAGGCGCGGCGATAGCGGCGTCGGTGCGTCGCGTCAACCGCCCTCGACCATCCCGATGATCGGACCAAGGCTGCGGCCGAAATCGTTCCGGTTCACCCCAGGTGCGTACAGCCTGCTGATTGAACCATCGAAATACAGCGCCTGCGGCGTTCCAAGCCCGTCACGGAACAGCCGTCCGAATTCGTGAAACGTCACCGGGTGATCGGAAATCGCGAAATAGGCGGTCGTCCCGTCGGCCGAGACACCGACGCCGTTGCGCACGTAACGGCTGTCGGATTCGACCAGAAAGCGGGGGTGCAGTTGGCCGTCGATCACCAGCATCGGACCCGATTGCGTGGCCAGTCGGCATTGCGGCGGATCGGCGGCGAAGGCACGGCTTTCGATGACCGCGAAAGGCGTCGGGCCGTCGGTGCAGAAAACACCGTTGGGCAGCATGCCGAAATTGCCACCGCCACCACCGGTGACGATCGGCGCGCGTTCCTGCCCATCGATCACCAGCAGGCCCACTGGGTCGTAATCGGCGTGGAACATGCCCGCGTTCATCGCGAAGCTCAGCCGCTCACCGGCGCCGAGCGTCTTGCGGACGTTCGAGAAATTGCGCAGCGGCGCACCTTCGGCATCGTCCTGCCACAGGCGCAGCCGGGATTGGTCGGTCACCTCGCAGACGACATAACCCTGCCCGTCATGGGTGATGCGCGCGCATCCGTCGGCCGCGGCAGGAATTGCCATCGCGATCAACATGCCCGCTGCGACGCCCAGACGGCGGCGCAGGTCAAACGGCATCGCGGTCCCCGGTGCCATCCTCGTCGCCGTCTTCCGGCGCCTCGACATCGCGGCGGACGCGATCCTCGTTGAACAGCCGGCGGGTGTCGTCCATCCGGTCAAAGGTCTCGTCCAGCTGGAAGCGCAATTCAGGCGCATATTTCAGCGTCATCGCCTTGGCGACGTGGTGGCGCAGCTCACGGGTGTTGCGGCGCAGGGCTGCCAGCGCCTCTTCGGCGTCATGGCCGCCCAACGGCAGGACATAAGCGGTAGCGACCTTCAAATCCGGAGAAGCGCGAACCTCGCCCACGGTGATCGAGTGCCGGTTCAGATCGGGGTCATGGACCTCGGCCCGCAAAAGCACGTCCGACAGCGTGCGGCGGATGAGTTCGCCCACGCGCAACTGCCGCTGCGAGGGGCCGCTTCCGCCCTGATGATGCTGGTTCCTTGCCATGCGCCCGATGTAGGGGGTCGCGGGGCAGGTGGCAACGGGATAGGAAGGCGAAACAGCAGGCGCGAGGGATCATGGACACCGACACGGTCAGGGAACAGCACATGGACAAGCCCGGCATCGTCGTGACCGGGGTGGCTGGTCGGATGGGGCAGATGCTGGTCAGGGTGATCGCAGAAAGTGATCAGGCACGCCTGGTGGGGGCGCTGGTGCGCGAAGGGCATGACTGGGTCGGCCTGGACGTCGGTGTGGCGATGGGTGGCGGCGATCTGGGCGTCACGGTCAGCGATGATCCGGTGGCAACGATCGCGCAGGCGCAGGCCGTCATTGACTTTTCCACGCCAGACGCCACCGTGGCCTTTGCCGAACTGACGGCGCAGGCGCGCGCGGTCCACGTCATTGGCACGACCGGTCTGTCCGACGACGATCTGCGCCACATCACCGCCGCCGCACGCCACGCACCGATCATCAGGGCAGGCAACATGAGCCTTGGTGTCAATCTGCTGGTCGGGCTGACCCGGCGCGTGGCCGCGGCTCTTGGAGCGGATTGGGACATCGAAGTGGTCGAGGCGCATCACCGGAACAAGGTCGACTCACCCTCGGGCACCGCGCTGATGCTGGGCGAGGCTGCGGCCGAAGGGCGGGGCGAGGCGCTGTCAGACCTGCGCATCCCCGCGCGGGAAGGAATGACCGGTCCCCGGACCGAAGGCAGCATCGGCTTTTCGGCGATCCGCGGGGGCGACGTCGTCGGCGAGCATGACGTGATTTTCGCAGGCCAAGGCGAGCGAGTGGTCCTGCGTCATCTTGCAACGGACCGCGCAATCTTCGCGCGCGGGGCGCTGACCGCCGCGCTTTGGGGTCAGGACAAGGGTCCAGGCGAATACGACATGGCCGACGTTCTGGGACTGTGAGGCGGGATCAGTTTCCGCCCGTCGGTTCGGTTCCGCCGCCCATCCCGATCAACCGTTGGATCAGCGGTGCGGCTTGCGGACCGATCCGCTCGCAGGCAGCGGGATCGTCGAGCAGCGCGAAGGCCGGGCCATAATAGCTTTGCTCATAGGCCGTGGGGTCCAGCCCCAGTTGCGCGGCCAGCTTGTCGCCGGTCCCGGCAAGCAGCGTCCATTCGCCATCGCTGATCTGGTATCCTTCGCAGTTCGAGGTAATAACGTCGACTTCGGCCAGTTGCCGGGCCAGCGCCTCGGCGTCGCCGCGCGACAGACCGGAAACATCGGGCAGCTTCACCGTCAGCCGATCAGCCGCATCGGCGTATTGCACCGCTGCGATCGTCAGACCCAGGGCCACCGCGGCGGCCATGATTGCGTCCCATAGTCTCATTGGAATTGCTCTGCGCTTTGCGTTCAGTGTGGCGTCATCCGGCCCGATCCGGCGCGCGATCGCAAGCAAATTCGCCGTGAACTTGACCACGGTGCGACGCGGGTCTAGGCGAAGCGTGAACAGCTGAGAGGGGCGGCCATGAGTGACACGAATTCCATCCTGATCCTGCCGGGCGACGGCATCGGTGCCGAGGTCATGGCCGAGGTCGTGAAAGTCATCGACTGGTTTCAGGACAACCGTGGCATGGCCTTCACGGTCGATCACGATCTGGTCGGCGGCGCGGCCTATGATGCGCACGGAAAGCCGCTGTCGGACGAAACCATGGCCAAGGCGCAGGCCGTGGACGCGGTTCTTCTGGGCGCGGTCGGAGGACCGAAATACGACGACCTCGACTTCAGCCTGAAGCCCGAGCGTGGTCTGCTGCGCCTGCGCAAGGAAATGGACCTTTACGCCAACCTGCGTCCCGCCCAGTGCTTCGACGCGCTGGCCGACTTTTCCTCGTTGAAGCGCGAGGTGGTGGCAGGGCTCGACATCCTGATCGTGCGCGAGCTGACCAGCGGCATCTATTTCGGTCAGCCCCGCGGGATCGAGGACGATACCTCCGAGGGGAACGAGGGTGGTCGCGTCGGCATCAACACCCAGCGTTACACCAGCGGGGAGATCCGGCGGGTCGCACGCTCGGCCTTCGAACTGGCGAAGAAGCGCGACAACCGCGTCTGCTCGATGGAAAAGGCCAACGTGATGGAATCGGGCATCCTGTGGCGGCAGGAGGTCCAGTGGGTTCACGACAACGAATATCCGGATGTCGAACTGAGCCACATGTATGCCGACAACGGCGCGATGCAGCTGGTCCGCAACCCGCGCCAGTTCGACGTGATCGTCACCGACAACCTGTTCGGTGACATCCTGTCCGATGCGGCCGCGATGCTGACCGGCAGCCTCGGGATGCTGCCTTCGGCCTCGCTGGGCGCGCCGATGGCGAACGGTCGTCCCAAGGCGCTGTACGAACCCGTCCATGGCAGCGCGCCCGACATCACCGGACAGGGCAAGGCCAATCCGATCGCCTGCATCCTCAGCTTCGCGATGGCGCTGCGCTATTCCTTCGACCGCGGCGATGCTGCCAGCGAGTTGGAAGCGGCCGTCGAAAAGGTGCTGGCGGACGGGCTGCGCACGGCCGACCTGACCGGTCCCGGCGGCGGCGACGCGATCAGCACGTCGCAGATGGGCGACTCAATCGTCGCAGCGCTCTCCTCGGCCGCGTGATTGGGCGGCAAGCCTAACCTGCAGGGCGCGCTGATCGCCCTGCTGGCGATGGGCCTATATGCCACGCATGACGTGGTGATCAAGACGCTCGCGCAGGATTATGGCTCGTTCCAGATCCTGTTCTTCGCTTCTCTGCTGTCGTTTCCGATGGTCACGATCATGCTGCTGGGTGACAGGACCGGGGGCACGCTGCGCCCGGCCCGTCCGATCTGGGTCGCGGTCCGGTCGGGCTGCGTGGTTCTGGCCGGTATCGGCGGCTTCTATGCCTTTGCCACCCTGTCGCTGGCGCAGGTCTATGCGATCCTTTTCGCCACGCCACTGCTGGTGACGATCCTGTCGATCCCGCTGCTGCACGAAAGGGTGGGTGTTCACCGCTGGCTTGCGGTCATCGTCGGACTGACCGGTGTGCTGGTCGTGCTGCGGCCCGGCGCGCGGGAATTGGCGCTTGGCCACGCGGCTGCGCTGATGGGCGCCTGTTCCAGCGCGCTGGCGTCCGTCATCGTGCGCAAGCTTGGCAATTCCGAACGTCCCGTTGTGCTGATCCTGTGGCCGATGCTGGGCAACTTCGTTCTGACCGGCGGGGCGCTGACGCTAGATTATCGCCCGATGACGCTGGGCGCGCTGGCGCTGGCGGGTGTCATCGCCGGGCTGGGACTTGCGGCCGGTTTCCTGGTCATCACCGCGTATCGCACGGGCGAGGCGGCGATCGTGGCACCGATGCAGTATTCGCAGATCCTGTGGGCGACCGCCTATGGATGGGCGCTGTTCGACGAAAGACCTGATGCGGCGACGCTGCTTGGGGCCGGAATCATCATCGCCTCGGGGCTCTACATCGTCTGGCGCGAGGGCGCGGGCGGCGGCTCGGCCAACCGACCGGTGATCGGGGCAAGGATGCGGGCGGAAACCGTCACAGCCCCCAAATCCACGCTGCTGCAGCGACTTCTGCCGGGCCGCGCCACGGGGCCTGGACGGCCCGGCGACGGCGCGTGAACGACGCCAGTTAGCACTTGCAATCCACCGGGGCGCAGGCTACCTGCCCCACCACGGTCGGAGCGTAGCGCAGCCTGGTAGCGCACCTGCTTCGGGAGCAGGGGGTCGGAGGTTCGAATCCTCTCGCTCCGACCATTTCTCGAAAATCCCTTGCACATTGCCTGCCATAAGGCGCGCACCAATTTGCGTGTGCTGGGGTCAGGCCTGTCCAGCGTCTTGTTCAGTGAAAATCCCGGCTGGGAAACAGCTTCTTGGCTTGATCGCGGGGATGCATCACCCGTGGTTGGTTGAACCGGCGCGGCGCGCTGTCGGCCTTGAGCGAGGTCTCCCCGATCGCGTCGTCCATCGGATGGCCCAGTTCGGACAGCTTGTGCGACAGATCCTCGATCACTTCGGCGATCAGGTGGACCACGATCCCCTCTCGCTGCAGTCGGCCGGTCACGCGCACCAGCCGGCCGCCCATGACCGGGCGCCGGAATTGCTCGAACGTCTTGCGCCAGACGACGACGTTGCCGACGCCGGTCTCGTCCTCCAGCGTCAGGAAAATCACACCCGACGCCGTGCCGGGACGCTGGCGGGTGATGACCAGCCCGCAGATCGTGGTTCGCGCGATAGGCGCGTCCTGCAGCCGGTCGTTGGGCGTCAGGCCCGGCATCGACGGACGCAGCAATTCCATCGGATGGGCGCGCAGCGTCAGGCGGGTGGCGACATAATCTTCGACCACCTCCTCGCCCAGATGCATCTGTGGCAGGCTCACGACGGGTTCGTTCACGCGCTCGCCGTCGATGGGGTCGTTAAACAGCGGGAGCGGTTTCTGACCGCGGATGGCGCGGACCTGCCACAAGGCGTCGCGGCGGGTCAGGCCCATGCCGGCAAAGGCATCCGCCTCTGCCAGCCGTTCCAGCGCGGCGGGCGCGACGCCCGCGCGCAACCAGACCGATTGCGGATCGGGATAGCCGTTGCCACGCGCCGCCGCGATCCAGCCCGCGTCCTCTTCACGCAAGCCCTTGATCTGGCGGAACCCCAGCCTCAGCGCCAGTGTTCCGTCGGCGCGGCGTTCCAGCGTGTTGTCCCAGATGCTGGCATTCACGCAGATCGGGCGCACCTCGATCTGGTGGTCGCGAGCGTCTCGCACGATCTGGGCTGGCGCGTAGAAGCCCATCGGCTGTGAATTCAGCAGCGCGCACGCGAAGACTGCCGGGTGATGGCATTTCAGCCAGGCCGAGACATAGACCAGCATCCCGAAGGCAGCCGCATGGCTTTCGGGAAAGCCGTAATCCGCGAACCCCTCGATCTGCGAGAAACACCGTTCGGCCACATCGCGTTCGTAGCCGTTGCCCATCATTCCAAGGATGAATTTCTCGCGGTGCTCGCCGATCGTGCCCATGCGCCGGAACGAGGCGAGCGAGCGCCGCAGTCGGTCGGCCTCTTCGGCGGAATATCCCGCGCCGACCATTGCGATCTGCAGCGCCTGTTCCTGAAACAGCGGCACACCCAGCGTCCTGCGCGTGACCTCGGCCAGCGCGGGACCGAAGGGTTCGGCGGCCTCCAGCCCCTGACGGCGGCGCAGATAGGGCTGGACCATGCCGCCCTGAATAGGACCGGGACGGACAATGGCGACCTCGATCACCAGGTCGTACAATTCGCGCGGCCGCATCCGGGGCAGGAAGTTCATCTGCGCGCGGCTTTCCACCTGAAAGACGCCGATCGCATCGGCCACGCAGAGCATGTCGTAAGTGGCCTTGTCGCCCTGTTTCACGGTAGCCAGTGTCAGCGGCATACGCTCATGCTCGTCGAGCAGCGCGAAAGCCTTGCGGATACAGGTGAGCATCCCGAGGCCGAGGATATCGACCTTGAGGATGCCCAGCGTGTCGATGTCGTCCTTGTCCCATTCGATGATCGTGCGATCCTCCATCGCCGCGTTCTCGATGGGCGCAAGCTCGTCCAGCCGGCCCTTGGTGATGACGAAGCCGCCGACATGCTGGGACAGGTGGCGCGGAAAGCCGATGATCTCGCCGATCAGCCGCAGCGTCTGCGCCAGCCGCCGGTCGGTCGGGTCGAGGCCCAGCTCGCGCACCCGCTCGGCGTCGAAATCCTCGCGTCCATAGCCCCAGATCTGGCCCGACAGGCCTGCCGTCACGTCCTGGCTGAGGCCCATGACCTTGCCCACCTCGCGGATCGCCGCGCGGGAACGGAAATGAATCACGGTGGCACACAGACCTGCGCGTTCGCGACCGTATTTCTTGTAGATCCACTGGATCACTTCTTCACGCCGTTCGTGTTCGAAATCGACGTCGATATCGGGTGGCTCGCCCCTGTAGCGCGAGACGAAACGCTCGAACACCATGCCGATCATGTCGGGCGAGACATCGGTGATCCCGAGCAGATAGCACAGGATCGAGTTCGCGGCCGAACCACGACCCTGACACAGGATCCCCTGGCTGCGGGCAAAGGTGACGATGTCGTGGACGGTCAGGAAGTAGGCAGGGAAGTTCAGCTCGGCGACCATCGCCAGCTCTTTTTCCATCAAGGCGCGCGCGCGCTCGGTCGCGCCCTGCGGATAGCGCCGGGCCAGCCCCTCATGGGCCAGCCGCTCCAGCCGGGCCATCGGTGCCTCGCCGCCTTCGGCGATCTCGTCGGGATATTGATAGCTCAACTCGCTCAGATCGAAGGCGCAACGGGCGGCGATCTCCACCGTGCGGCGCAGGGCGGCTGGGTGGTGACGGAACAACCGCGCCATGTCGGAGGCCTTCTTCAGCCGCCGTTCGGCATTGGGCAGGGCGCGGGTGCCGATCTGGTCGATGGTGATCCCCTCGCGCATGCAGGTCAGCACATCGACCAGCTTGCGCCTGCCCGCGCGATGCATCAGCACATCGCCCACCGCGACCATCGGCGTCGAACAGCGCTGCGCGATCCGGGCGCAGGCGTCGAAATGCGCCTGATCGGACCCGTCGTAGCGTGGTGCCGCACCCAGAAAGACGTTGCCCGGAAATCGGCGCTGCATCCGCTGCAGATCATCCCGCACCTTGGTCAGCGAGGTTGGCAGCGCGATCAGGATCATCCCGGCGGCGTGGTCGATCACATCGTTCAGGTCCAGATGGCACTCGCCTTTGCCCGCCCGTCGTTTGCCCAGCGTCAGAAGACGCGTCAGCCGCTGGTAGGCCGCGATGTCTGTCGGCAGGGCCAGCCATTCGATGTCACTGTCTCGCAGGACCAGGCGGCACCCGGTGATCAGCCGCGGCAGGTAATCCGTCGCCGGCCGGGCGATCCCCTCACGCGTGCCGATGTCCATGCGCGAGGAATTGTCGATCATCCGGTGCGAGCGGATGGCGATGGTTTCACCGATCTCGCGCGCCAGCTCCTTCAGCGCGGCATAGGCGCGCACGACGCCGGCCAACGAATTGCGGTCGGTGATGGCGATGGCCGCCAGACCAAGCTCGGTCGCGCGGGCCATCAGCTCTTCGGGATGAGAGCCGCCGGTGAGGAAGGTGAAGTTGGTGGTGACGCACAATTCCGCGTAACCGGTCGGCGGAGCATGCGGGCTGGGCGACTGGTCCGGTGGCAGATGCGCCGGCAGGGTGGGCGGGGGCGGGGTCACGCGAACTCCCCCTGAACGAACCAGCCGGGATTCTGCGGCGTGTAAAACAACCACAGCCGCCGACCCTGCCGGGTTTCGACCCGCCAATAGTCTCGCATCCCGCTGCGCCAGTTCGGATCGTCGAACCACCATTCCGGGGCGATCCGTTCCGGTCCGCTGACGCGCAGAATGGTCAGCCGCATCCGCCGCCACCGGAAGCTCTGCGGCGGCTGCGCGCCGGTCGCGGTGATCGGTTCGGGTGGAAACAGGATCAGCGGGCGGGGGCGTGGTACCGTCCACGTTCCTTCGGGTTTCGACCAGGCGGCGGGCGCGACGATGAAGCTGCGTTCGGGGATGTGGCTGTCGGCGGGCAGGTATCGCACCACGTTGTCGAGGCCGATACGGGTGCCGATCCGGGTGATCAGGTCGTCCAGCCGGCCCTGACCGCCTGCCCCCGAATGGCCGATCTGCTCATCCGGCAGCTTTTCGACCTGAACCGCTTCCAGCCGCATCTGATCGATGCCGAACCCTGCATCGACGTCGCCGATGCCCCGCTCGAACAGGGGCAGAATGCGGGCCGCGTCGCGCAGGGGCCGGGCGAGGCGAAGTTCCACGTGCTGTGAATCCCCGTCCACACGACGCAGGGTCAGGCACAGGGTCCGCGCACCGGTACCACGATCCTTCAACTTCGCGCACAGACGGTCCAGCAGCCGCCCGGTCCCGGCCATCACGTCGGCCTCCAGCCCGATCGGTTCTGGCAGGCTCATCCTGACGCCGTAATGGGGTGGATCCGGTTCGGGCGAGATCTCTTCGGGCTGCCGGCCAAGCGCCTGGTCCAGGCGCATCAGCAGACCCGGCCCGAAGCGGCGCGCAAGTGGTGCCCGGGGCGAGGCGGCAAGCTGGCCGATCGTGCGCAGGCCAAGCCGTTGCAGCGCCTCGATATGGTCGGGTGGCAATCGCAATCCAGCCACCGGCATCTCGGACAGCATCTCGGCACCTTCACCCGGGGCTGCCACGCCCTCGCCGTGACGGGCAAAGGCCCAGGCTGCGCCGCGAGTGTCACCCAGCCCGATCCGCACGCTGAGTCCCGCGCGACCCAGATGCTGACGAAGGTCGGTCAGCAGCCCACGCTCGCCCCCTTGCAGATGGGCCGAGCCAGTGATGTCCATGACCAGACCGTCACCGCCTTCATACCCGACCCAAGGACAGTAGCGGGTCGCCCACCGGCGCAGCGCAGCCAGAAATCGAGCGTCGCCCAACGGATCGGCAGGACGGCTTTGCAGATCGATACAGAAGGCACGCGCATCAGAGAAAGACATGCCGCGGTGCAAACCCTCACGTTCGGCCGCGGCGTTCAGACAATAGATGCGATTGGCATTGTTTTCCTTCAGCGTCAGCGCAAAGGGTCCCGCCACCGGACGCGCACGCAGCGCCCGGTCACTCGCCAGACGCGGAAACCACAACGAGACGACGCGCCGATTGATCCCATCGAACATGCCAGGCACCCAATGTTCCTGATTTGTTCTTGGTAATCCTCCAGCATTGCAGAGTCGAGTCTTCGGGCGGGCTGTCGGGGTCCGGCACCTGTGTGCAATGCCAGCGCGTCTCGGCCGCATTGCTGCCCATTCCTTCAGGAATCAGGCACAAACCGGTCGATTGGCCGGCCTGCGCGGCAAGCTGAAGCCGCCTTCCCTCGCGCAGGGACAACGGCGCCGTCAGCTCTACGATCACGTGCCCCACAGCACCGTCTCGAAGCGCCTCCTCGGCGACAGCCAGCGTATCGATCTGTCCGCCGGTCTGCGCCATCACCATGGTCGAAACATCGAAGTAGGATTGAAGTGCGGCAGGATTCGCCATGTCGGGCAGCCATCCTTCGCGCACCCAAAGCGACGCGGCAGCATCCTTGCCTTGGCCTATGCACACCGCCGCAAAGGCCGCCGCCGCCGGGCCGCCCACCTCGTGAACGCGTCCGGGGCGCAGCGGAAATGCGGTGATCTGATAAATCGTCGGTTTGGCCATCCGCCAAGGTTAGACAAGCGTCCCGCCGGCCGCAAATGCCCAATGCGTTGCATCCTGTCCACGGTCCGCCACAGCTCGCGTCTCAAGCCATCTCGAACGGCGATTGTGGTTTGCAATCGAACGCGCATGTGCCCACAAATCGACAGACTCGCACCGGTCTGCCCGTGTGCGCGCGCACCGGAGGATGGATATGGTTCGGGTGACGGATAAGCGCTGCGGCTTCGGATATCTGTTGCGCAGCACGGCGCTGGTCGGCGTGGCCCTATGCACGCTATCGCTGAACGATCCCGCATCCGCCGAGACGCTGTATTACGATTTCAACGATCCTGGAAATTCGGCTGCCCAGCCCCAAAGCAACGGGACCTGGAACACCAATCCCGGCAATCAGGCCTGGCTGGACAAGGGTCTATTGGGTGGAAACAAATCCTTCGAGGATGGCGACGATGCCGTCTTCGGCTTCGACGGAACACCCGCTGGCCCGATTTCCCTGAATCTCGGCGAGAACATCAACGTCTCGAGCATCACGGTCACGAACGGCAGCTTCGTGATCACCAACACCAGCGGCTCGACACTGTCGAGCGAGGGATCGAGCCTGCGCCTTATCGATGTTCAGTCGGGCGCCTCCTTGGATCTGGCACCTGCATTGTCTGGTCGCTTCGCACTGGACGTGGAAGGAGAGCTTGGCTTGCGCGGCCAGTCCTCCGGTATCGAACGCGCCACGATCGGCGGCAGCGGAACGCTGAGCCTCCGCGGCAACACGGCGATCGGCAACACAGCCGGCACCAGTGCCGCGGTCAACAACGTCTTCAACAGCGGCACTATCCGCGCGGTCGGCGGCAACCGGGTCCTGACCGTTACCGGTGGCTTCGTCAACGAGAACGGTGGTGTCCTTGAGGGTGTCGGCGCCGGCAACACATTGACGCTCCGCGCCGGCAGCATCTTGCTGCGCGACGGCAGCACGCTGCTGGGTCAGACCTATCTGGAAGGCGACATCGTCAATGGGGCCGACTTTGATCTGGGCGCCCATGTCCCGATGATGGCGGGCGATCTGGTCAACGTCGCGTCGGGTGACCTGACCGTCGGCAGCGCCGTCGCTGGCAACGGCAATGATCTGGACAATTCCGGTTCGCTCGATGTCTCGGCTGGGCTGACTGATCTCGGTGCGTTCACAAATGACGGGAATGTGACGATCGGGGCCGGCGGAACCTTGGCTGCAAGCACGATCGAACATCGCGTCGGCGCCGGAAGCTTCACCAGCGCCGGCACTCTGACCGGCGCCGTAACGCTGAGATCGAACGCGACTCTTTCTAATCGCGTGAACGGGTCCTTGACCATCACGCAGGGCGAGACCGTCGTCGCAGACGACCTGACCGTATCGGGCGGGGGTGGTGGGTTCGACGTCAATGGCGAGAGCGGCGCTCTGAGGTTGGCCGACGGCGCGACGCTGACGGCCGGTGTCGTGCGAAGCACCAACAGCGTGACGTTCGGGTCTGGCAGTGCAATTGACGGCACCCTGCGCTTGGCGGGCAACGGCGTCGCGTTTGGAACTGGAGCTGTGTCGGGAAATCTCGAGATGTTCGGCACCAGCGGCATCAACACCGCAAGCAATCTCGACGTTGCCGGCAGGCTGATCAACGCTCGCACAGCCGACACCAACCTGTCGGCGCTTGGAAATATTAACGTTTCGACCATCGAGAACCAAGCACGGCTGAATATCGATACCGCAACGACAGCGGTCGTGATCGGGACAACAGGTACAATTTCCGTCACCGCAGATGTCGGCGGCAACATTCGCTCGAACGCGACTTTGCAGTTGAACGGCACGGGCAGGGCGATCGCGCTGACCGATGGGCTGGACATCGATGGGGGCCGGACGACCGTCACCGGCGACGTCTCAGTCCAAGGTGGGACCCTTGCCGCGATCGACGTGGCCAGCGGCGGTACTCTGGCAATCGAAGGCAACCTGCAGACACCGGGACGGATTCGCAACGATGGCGGCGCGATCACATTAGGACAAAGCGGCAGCATCAACGCGAATCTAGTCCTGGGCCTTGGTGGAACGACAACTCTGGCTGGCACGGTGACCGGGGCGATCGAGATGACGTCGGCGGGGACCCTGCTGCTGGACGGCGCTACCCTGAACGGCGCGCTGCGCAACGGGGGAACCGTCAACATGGTCGGTGCGCCGCGGTCGGGCACGACCATTCGCTTGAACAACGGGCTGACCAATACCGGCAACGCGACAATCGGCGCCGGCAACCAGAGGGCGCGGATCGACGGCGCCGTCGAGAACGATGGGACGCTGAACCTGATCGGCGACCTGACCGGAACGCTGGCCAATCGCGGCAACGCGACAATTCGTGGCACCGTCGCCGCGCTGTCGAATTCCGGGACACTTGATCTCACCGGCGCGATCTCGTCCGGCTTTGTGAACCAAGGCACCGCGACCCTGAACAATACCAATGTGGCGGGCGCCCTGCGCAACCAAGGGACGATTACACTGGCGGGCGATGTGCAGGCCACCACGCTGACCAATGCCAATGACTTGACCGTCGCCCGGGGGGCGGTGGTCACGATCGGCGATCCCACAACCTCGGTGCCGTTGAACAACAACGGGACTTTGCGGATCGACGGCACCGTCGCCAACAGGATCGACAACAGTGGCAGGTTGACCCTGGGGACGACCGGCACGGTCGCCCGAAACCTCGTGAACCGCGGCACCGCCGATCTGGCAGGCAATGTCGGCGCAGCAGTCCTGAATGAGGCGAGTGGAACGGCGACTCTGTCGGACGGGCTGCGTGTGAACGGGCGAATGGTCAATGCAGGCAGCGCGACCGTTGCCGACGGCGCGACCGCTACCGTTGCCGGAGGCGTCGACAATACGACGGGAACGCTGGCCGTCCGGGGGACGCTTCAAGCCGATGTCGACAACAGCGGTACGCTCGCTTTGGCGACAGACGGCATGGTCCGCGGCGATGTGGACAACGCGGCGGGCGGGACGCTGATCGGCAACGGCGAGATCATCGGCGACGTCGTCAACCTGGGAACGGTTCGGCTTGCGGCGGATATGGTTGTCGGCGGCGACTTCTCGAACCAGAACCTGCTGACGCAATCGGTGAACGATACGCGGCTGATCGTGGGCGGCGTCTTCTCCAACAGCGGCGACATCACCACGGGCGGCTTCGACCGGATGACCATCACCGCCGATGCGGTCAGCATCACCGACGCCTCGCGCGTCGGCGCCGGAGTCGTGCTGGACGCCGACATTCTGGTCGAGGGTGTGCTGATCTACGATGAGCCCCAGACGATCGAGCGAAATCTCGAGATCGCGGATACCGGCACGCTGATCGTGTCGGCCCCTGTGACCGGCGGTGGCGATGCGATCATCGAGAACGACGGCGATTTGAATGTCGGCGCAACGGGCCGGCTCACCGACCTCGCGCGACTTCAGAACCGCGGTGAAACGACTGTTGCGCGGGGCGGCACGATCGCTTCGGATGTGATCGTCAACGCTTCGGGTGGGCGGATCACCAATGCGGGTGCGATGGCTGGTCTCGTCCGGAACGACAACGGAGCCAGTCTGACCTCGACCGGATCGATCGTCGGCAGGGTCGTCAATGCCGGAAGCGCGACGCTTGGCGGCAGCGTGTCTCAGACCATCACCAACACGGCGACTGGAACGCTGGCGGTCACTGGTCCACTGCGTGTGGGCTCGCTGGCCAATACCGGCCGCGTGGCCGTCGGTGCGCGCGGCACTTTGACCGCCACGGGGGGGATCGAAAATGCCGCGGGTGGCACGCTGGTCAGCCGCGGCACGCTGATCGGACGTCTCGACAATGTGGGATTGGCGACCCTGTCCGGTAATGCGCGCGGACGGATCACCAACGGCAATGGCGGCACGATCGCGGTCGATCGCGTGCTGAATGCAAGCGGTGGCATGGTCAACCAGATCGGCAGCGACCTGACCGTGGGTGGTGCCGCGACGCTACGCGGTCAAGTTGCCAATGCGGGCGACATCGCGCTGCGCGGAACGATCGACGGAGACATGTCCAACCGTGGCCGGGTCCGATTGGGCGGTGCCGTCTCGGGCGATGTGGACAACCAGGGTGGAACGATTCTTACCACGGGCGATGCCCGAATTTCCGGCCGCCTCACCAACCGCAGCGAACCTGCCGGACCGATCGGAAGCCCCTCGGCACCCGGCGATCCCGCGCTTTTGCGTGTGAACGCGGGCGATCGGATGATCGTCGACGGAGGCACGACGAATGGCGCGGGCTCGCGGATCGAAGTGCTGGGCCGGATGGATTCCGATATCCGCAACGCTGGTGTTCTTGTCGGCAGCGGCCTCATCGCGGGCGACGTCGTCAGCACGGGTACCGCCGTCTTGGAAGGCACGATCCAAGGCGATCTGACCTTTTCCGGAGGCCTCCTGGACCTGACGGATGATCTGGCGGTCAGCGGCAATGTGGAATTGCAGCGCGACTACCAGTTGGAGGCAGGTCGGACGCTCAGCGCCGCGCGCGTGATCAACGCTGCCGGCGCGCAGCTTGATCTGCAGGGCATGATGCAGGCCCAATTGGTTAACCGTGGGACGACGAGTTTCGGAGCGAGCGCCACGCTCACCGGGTTGAACAATGCGTCGGGCGGGATCCTGTCCGTTTCGGGCGATCGGGTCATCGATGGCGATGTGCGCAATGACGGCACCATTGACCTGACGAATGGCGACGACAGCGACACGCTGCGCATCAACGGTGGCCTTTCGGGAACCGGCGCCTATAAGCTGGACCTCGATCTGGAAGCGAACGGGGGTCGCGGTGGCTCTGACCTGATCGTGGTGCGCGGGGGCGCTGTGACGGGCGAATTGCTGTTCGAGTTCGACCTGGCCAGCGCACCGGCCGAGATCACCGGCTCGTCAATCCTGATCCTCGATGCCGACGGCGACGTCGCAGGAAACGATTACACGGTCACCAGCACGAATCTGCCGCCCGCGACTGAACAAACGATCTACGCCCTGCGGCGCATCGACGATGACGTCTACATGGCCGCGCTGGCGAACCCGGCGCTTGGCAGCATCGCGGGCAATATCGTGCTGACGCAGAGCCTGATCGGATCGGTCATCAACCGGCCGACCAGTCCCTTCGTGCAAGGCTACGCGATCCCGGAGGAGGAGGCCTGCGGGGCCGGGGCCTGGGCGCGCGCGACGGCCGGTCGTGCCGACGCGACCGGCAGCAGCAGCAACGGTGAATTCCAGATCGAAAGCAGCATCTCGACCCGCTATCGCGGCATCCAGTTCGGCGGCGATCTGGCCTGCTTCCAGGGCCGCATCCGAGGGTGGGACATGGCCGCAGGCGTGATCGGTGGGGTCAATGACGGTTCGACCAACCAACCGATCTTCCTGCAGGACCCCAACAGCCCCGAACAGTCCACCGACATCGTCGCCAGCGTAAACGACGCCGAGTTCCGGCAGGTTTACGGTGGCGCCTATCTGACTGCGAGCCGCGGCCCGTTGAATGCCGACCTTCAACTGCGCCGTGAACGCACCGATTTCACCATCAGCAATACGCCCCAGATCACCGGCAGCGACGGGCTTCGTTTGTCGGATGCCGAATTCGAAAGCAGCGCCACGACGCTTTCGGGCTCGCTGTCCTACGCGATTCCCATCCCGCAGCGCGAAGGGCTGATCTTCGTACCGACGGCCGGCTTCGCCTTCACCGACACCTCGACCGACGCGATCACGTTCGACGACGGCTCCATCCTGAGGATCAAGGATAGCAAGAGCCGCGTCGGCTTCTTGGGCGGGACGTTGTCGAAGTCGCGCATCCTCGATGGTGGGATCTCGGCGGTGAACTATTTCGCCACCGGCACGGCCTACAAGGACTTCTCGGACGACACCGAATCGACCTTCACCCGCTTCGATGACGACGGCAGCGTCGCAAGCGTGGACGAGCTGAGTTCCGATAACCTCGGTGTCTATGGCGAACTCAGCCTTGGCGTGAACTATCTGCGCGTGCTGGAACCGGGCACCGCGATGCGGCCGCGACAGTTCAATGCCTCATTGCGCGTCGACGGCCGGACGGGCGAGACGCTGGACAGCTATGGCGTCACGGCCCAGGTCCGGCTGCAGTTCTAGGCCGGGGTCGCGCAGGGTTGACCCGGCGGGCCGGGTGGCGGAGTTTCGTTTCGGTTGTCGGGCGCAGCGCGCGGCACGTTTTCGGCGAGGAGCGGCATGTCCTGGTTCAGCAAGGTCGCCTGGAAGGAGGGGCTGTTCCTGCAGCCCCATCACCTGCAGCAGGCCGACCGCTGGGTTGAAAACCTCGTCAGGGGCCGCACCGGTATCATCACCCGCTATCCCTGGGGCGTGATCGAGATGCAGATCGATCGCGACATGGCTCAGCAAGGACGGATCGGGCTGCGTCGGATTGCGGGCATCATGCCCGACGGCATGCCCTTCGACGCACCGGGTTCTGGACCGCTTCCGACCGCAGTCGAAGTGCCGGACGACGCGGCTGGCAGTTTCGTCTGGCTCAGCCTTCCCGACGCCGCGCCCAACACCCGCGATCTCGCCCCGCTGGACGACACATCCGCGCCCACGCGTTGGGGCGTGGTGGCCGAAACGGTCAGCGACAGCGCTTCCTCCGCGCGATTGGAACAGGTGCTGGAACTGGCGGTTCCGCGACTGGAACTGACTGTCCGCAAGACACCGCGTGCCGGCTACCAGAACCTGCGCCTGGCCCGCATCGCCGAGGTACGCGACGGCGTGGTGACGCTGGACGACACCCTGCCGCCGCCAGCACTGGTCCTGGCCGCACACCCGCAGGTCGCGGGCTGGCTGACTCGGGTGATCGGCTGGATCGAGGCGCGGCTGGAAACGCTGGCGCGCTATGCCAGCGATCCATCCGCCGGCGGCGGAATGCAGGCGTCGGATTACCTGATGCTGATGTGTCTCAACCGCGAGATCGGTGTGCTGCGTCACCTGAATGGCATGAATGCCGTCCACCCTGAACAGCTTTACGAAAGGCTGGTCGGTCTGGCCTGCGAACTTGCGACCTTCGACGACGGGTCGCGGTTGGCGCCCAAATATCCCGCCTATGACCACGGCGATCCGCGCAGCAGCTTCAACCCGGTCGTGCAGGACATTCAGCGCCTGCTGAGCCGCGACATCGGTCGCGCGATCCGCCTGCCATTGCGTCAGGTGCGGCAGAATTCCTACCTGGCTCAGGTCAGCGACCGAAACCTCTTCCGCGAAGCGAGCTTCGTGATCGAGGTCGAAAGCGCCAAGCCCTTGGGTCAGGTGCAAAGCCAGTTCCCAGAGCTGTGCAAGGTCGGGCCGAACACGCGCATGAACGAGATCGTCAACAACAACCTGCCCGGCATCCCGCTGCAGCATCTGCCGAACCCGCCGCGGCAGATCCGGGTCCTGTCCTCGAACGTCTATTTCCGGCTGGAAAAGAACGTGCCGTTGTGGCGTGAGTTTTCCACCGCACCCGCGATCGGGATGCATTTCGCCGGTGACTGGCCCGAGCTCAAGCTGGAGCTGTGGGCGATCCCGGAGAAGGGCTGATGGCGGCAGGCCGCGACGACGACCGGACGGTCTTTGGCGGACCGACACCGCCCCGCGGTCCGCGCGATGAGCGCACGCGAGAGCCCGGCGCATCGTCGCAGCCGTCACGGCGACAGGACGAGCGCACCGTGATCGGTGGTCCCGGTGCACCGCCACCGGACCGTGCGGTCGGCGGGTCACCCTCGGCATCGCCCTTCGACGATCCGGCCCAACGGGAAGTTCCAGGCTGGTCTCAACCGGTACAACCAAGTCCTCCCGGTCCGGGCTGGGCGCAACCGCACAGCCCATCAGGCAACACGTGGCTGGGCGGGCCGGTGCAGCCGCAACCGAATTACCCGGCGGACTATTCGTCAAGGAGACCGCCGCAGGGTCAATGGCACGGGGCCCATCACGGCATCGGCCAAGCGCCCGGTCAGGAACGCGGCTTTTTCCCTGACATTCCTCGCGATCGGCCCGTACCTGCACCGATTTCCGGTCCTCGCATTCCTCTGCATCAGGCATTGCAGGAAACGGCCCTTGGGAAAGGGGCCAGCACCAACCCGATGCTCGCCGCTGCAGCCAGCGTCCTGATCCTGCTCGGCCGGCTGAGGACCGGACTGGTCGAGATGGAGGCCGGCCCCCTGATGGACCACGTCACCCGCGCCATCGACCAGTTCGAACGTGACGCCCTGGCATCGGGCGTCGATCCGCATCAGGCGGCGGTCGGGAAATACATCCTGTCAGGCACGGCTGACGACATCGTGCAGAACCTGCCCGGCGCCGACCGGGGCGACTGGCTGCAATATTCGATGGTCGCGCGGTTCTTCGGCAAGCGCGATTCCGGTGTGGGCTTCTTTCAGGAAACCGAAAAGGCGATGCAGGCGCCCGGTCAGAACTATCATCTGCTGGAGCTGATCCTGACTGGCCTGTCGCTGGGCTTCGAGGGGCAGTACCGCACCATGCCGGGCGGCGCCGTAGAGCTGTCGCGCATCCGCCACGCGATCTACGAGACGCTGCGCCGCGTTCAGCCGCGCCCCGACGAGGACATCTCGGTCGTCTGGACACCGGTGGTGCAAGGGAAGGGCCGGCGCTTCGGCGCGATCTCCATCCCGGCCGTGCTGGGCGTCACCGCGCTGGTGCTGGTCGGTGCCTATGCGGTCCTGTCCACGCTGATCAATCGCGACGGCGCGCAGGCGGCCGAGGTGCTGCGGAACCTCCATCCCGGCAACGTCACCGTCGCGCTGGAGCGACAGCCGGGGCCAGTCTACGAAGCGCCGGACACTCAACTGGACCGGGTTCGCGCAGCCTTTGCGCCAGAGATCGATCAAGGTCTGGTCGAGGTGGGCGAGAAGGGCGATTACATCTATGTCCGCGTGGGCAACCTGCAACTGTTCGACAGCGCGGCCTTCGAGGTGAAGCCTGAATTTGCGCCCATGGCGCAGCGCATCACCGAAGTCTTGGACGCAGAAGGCGGTCCGGTGCTGATCCAGGGCTATACCGACAACGTGCCCATGTCGGGTCGCGGTCAGTTCAAGACGAACGAGGACCTGTCGCTCGCCCGCGCGGAATCGGTCCGCGACGCGCTGGCCGCCAGCATCGATGATCCGGCGCGCATCACCGTCGACGGCAGGGGAGAGGCCGATCCCGTCGCCGACAACGCGACACCCGAGGGTCAGGCCGCCAACCGCAGGGTCGAGATCATGCTGGCGCGGGAGGGCACGTATTGAGGCTGTTCGGCCTGCCCCTTCCCCGCCTTCGCAATCGCAACAACCCGTGGATGCGGGTGCTGCTGACGACCCTTGGAATTGTCGCGCTGATCGCGGCGATCTGGTTCGGACTGCCGATGACCGGCTGGAGCCGGGTCGCGGGCGTGGCACCGAGGCTTGTCCTGATCAGTGGCGTGCTGGCGATCACGCTGGCGATCGTTCTGTGGCGCTGGCGTCAGCGGGTGCGCGCCGCGCGCGCGATCGAGGCGGCGCTGATCCCCGAAGCGCCGGTCGGCGACGGTGCCGAACTCGCGCAGCGGATGGAACAGGCGCTTGCCACGCTGAAGAAATCCGGTGGGGCCGCCTACCTCTATGACCTGCCGTGGTACGTCATCATCGGCCCGCCCGGCGCGGGCAAGACGACGGCTTTGGCCAATTCCGGTCTCGACTTCCCTCTGACAAAGCCCGAGGCCGTCGCGGGCTTCGGCGGCACGCGCTATGCAGATTTCTGGTTTGCCGAAGAAGCAGTGCTGATCGACACCGCCGGGCGCTACACCACTCAGGACAGCCAGGCCGAGGCGGACAAGGCGAGCTGGCAGGCTTTCCTCGACCTGCTGAAGAAATCGCGTCCGAACCAGCCGATCAACGGTGTCCTGCTGGCGTTCCCGGTCGATCTGCTGATGGAGGGCGATGAAAGCGCGCTGGCCCATCACGCCGATACGGTCCGCGCACGTCTGGCCGAACTGCACGAGGTTCTGAAGGTCGACTTCCCGGTCTATGTCCTGTTCACCAAGGCCGACCTGATTGCGGGCTTTCGCGAATATTTCGCCTCGTTCAGCCTCAACCGCCGCAAGGTGGTTTGGGGCACGACTTTCCAGACCGAGGATCGCAAGGCCGATACGCATGAAGCTGTGCCGGCCGAATTCGATCGGCTGGTGGCGCGTCTGTCCGACGAGGTGATCGACCGCCTGTCCGAGGAGCCCGACGGCATCTCTCGCATCGCGATCTTTGGCCTGCCCGGTCAGATGTCGCTGCTGCGCGACAATGTCGCGGGCTTCCTGCGCCGCATTTTCGAGCCGACGCGCTACAAGTCGAACGCGATCCTGCGAGGGTTCTACTTCACCTCGGGCACGCAGGAGGGCACGCCGGTCGACCAGGTGCTGGGCGCGCTGAACCCCGTCGGCGCGGCGCAGGGCTTCCAGCCCGCCTTCATGTCGGGGCGCGGAAAAAGCTTCTTCCTGCATGACCTGCTGCGGCGTGTGATCTTCGCCGAACAGGGCTGGGTCAGTCTGGACCGCAAGGCGGTGCGCCGGTCGCAGATCATCCGCGCGGCATCTTTTGCCGCGATCGGCATCGTCGGTCTTGGCCTGCTGTCGGCCTTCGGGATCAGCTACTGGAAGAACGCGACCCTTGTCAGGACCGCTGCTGCTGATACGCAGGCCTATGCCCGCATCGGCGTCGATGAGATCGATCGAGAGATCGTGACCGATCCCGACCTGTCGACGGTCCTGCCGCTACTGGACCGCCTGCGCGGGATGCCCGCGGGCTATGGCGACAGCGAACGCACCACGAAATCCGAGACCTTCGGCCTGTCGCAGCGTGAACGGATGCGGCGGGCGGCGACCGATGCCTACTCAGACGCGCTGGAGCGGATGCTGCGCCCGCGGATGATCCTCGACCTGGAACAGGCGATGCCGCAGATCATCGCGGATGGCGACACCACCCGCGTCTACCGCGCGCTGAAGGTCTACCTGCTTCTGGGCGGCGAGGGCGAAAGCAAGGATGATGAGGCGATCGGCGCGTGGTTCGCAGAAAGCTGGCGCAACAGCTATCCCGGTCGCACCGGGGTGGATATGCGCGAACGGCTGGCGGCGCATCTGGCCGCCATGCTGCGGCTCGACGACACCCGCAATCTGCTGGTTGAGATCGATCAGGCGACCGTCGATGCCGCCCGCGCCGCGCTGGCGCAACTGCCGCTGGACGATCAGGCCTATGCGATCCTGCGCGAGGGCGTCGCCGCCAGCGGTCTGCCAGACTGGTCACTGGCCGAAGCGACAGCCCCCAATGGTGCGATGGTGCTGGAAACCCGCGACGGCGCCGAACTGGCCAGCCAGACCGTACCCGCCATGTTCACCTACGAGGGTTTCTGGTCCTATTTCTACCCTGAGCTGGAAGTCGTGGGCGAGCGGTTGCGTGCCGATCAGTGGGTGCTGGGCGACATGGCCGACCGTGCCGAGATCGACGAGCGTCTGGCACGTCTGGACCGCGATCTGCTGGACCGGTACCGGGCCGATTTCAAGGCGGCATGGGATCGCGTTCTGACCAACCTCACGCTGAATGCGCTGGCGGGCGATCCGCCGCGATACGAGGTATTGGGTGCCGCCGCTTCTGCATCCGCCTCACCGATCCTGATGCTGGTCAAGGCGGTGGACGACCAGACGCGTCTGACGCGCGAATTCGAGGGGCTCGATGGCCTGACGCCCGATTCATTGGCCGGCAACGGCGGCGGTGGCGGTGCCGAAGGGGCCGCCGGCGATGTCGGGCAAGCGGTATTGGGCCGCGTGCGCAGCAGGTCCAGCGGCGTCCAGCGCATCCTGATGGATGCGGCGGCGAACAACACCAAGGTCGGCAGCCGGGTCACGGGCGGCAGTGCCGAAGCCGACAGTGTGACCCGGCCGATTGAGTTGATCGCCGAGGATTTCGCGCGCTGGCATGACATCCTGCGCGGCGAACCGGGCGAGCGTCCGGTCGATACGCTGCTTGGGAATCTTGGCGCGCTTTGGGAGAACCTTCGCCTGGCGGAATCGAACCCCGATCAGTCGGCGGCGGTGCTACCCACGCTGCTGAACAGCCTGACCCAGTACAACAGCCAGTTGCCCGAGCCGCTGGCCGGTCTGGTGAACGAGGCCGAGGCGGATTTTCAGAAGGGCGCGACCGATGCCAGCGTCGAGCAGATGAACCGCGCGCTGGCTGACCGGATCACGTTCTTTTGCCGCGAGAACATCACCTCTGCCTATCCCTTCCGGCGCTCGGGCCGCAGCCTGTCGATCGACAATTTCGCGCGTTTCTTCGGACCGGGCGGTGACATGGACGCGTTCTTCACCGAATACCTCGACCCGCTGGTCGAGCGCACCGAGAACGGTCTGGTCTGGCGCAGCGATCAGGAGATCACGCAACAATTGTCCAGCGGCACGTTGCTGCAATTCCAGCGCGCCGAAGCGATCCGGCAGGCTTTTTTCGCCAGCGGCGGCACCACGCCCGAGGTCTCGATCACAGTGGCGCAGGTCGACGCGCATCCGAGCATCGAAAGCGCCCTGCTGGCGATCAACGATGCGCTGGTGCCGACCGTCACAGGATCGATGCCGCGCACGATCACATGGCCGGGCACCGGCACCTCGACGCTGCTGCAGCTTTCGCCGGCGCTCGATCGGCAATCGGCGATCCGGTTCGACGGCAGTCCATGGACGCTGATCGATTTTCTGGGCTCGGCCAGCGCACGCAGCCAGAACGGAGATGTGCTGCGCGCGACCTTCACCATCGGCGGACGCTCGATCACCTACGATTTCACCATCAACGCCGTGAAGAACCCTTTTACCATGGCCGAATTGCGAGAGTTCGAATGCCCGCAGAGCCTGGATTGACGGCAATGACGGGGCCGGACGGTTCCGGCTGCCCTTGGCGAGAATGGGGCCTGTGGGGAAAGCACCCTGCGCATGGCGATTTCCTGTCCGCCCGCCTGCCAGATGCCTGCCGCGACCATGTCATTCCATGGCTCGACTCGACGCTGACCGAAACGAGGGACCTGTTGGGTGCGGATTGGGAAGGGCGTTGGGACAACGCGTTTCCGGTGCGGTTCTGGATCGGCGGTTCGATTATACGGTCCGCCTCTCTGCTAGGGGTCCTGTCTGCAAGCCGCGACCGTGTCGGCAGGCGCTATCCGCTGATGCTGATCGCCGAGACTGACCGAAGCGCGCCCGTTCTGGACAGCAGGCAGGATCTTCATGACGCGGCCGAGGCGCTATTGACCTCTGCCCTGCTCGATGATGCGACAATTGCCGATGCGCTGACCCTGACCAACATCGATCCGTTGCCCGCGGTCGAACCGCCGACCTTTTGGGCCGCTAACCCCGATCTGGGCGCCGGGACCTTTCTGGACCAGCTCGCGTCGACCGATTACGCACGCGCGACCCTGTCGCGCAGTTATTGGTGGACCGCCTCCTCGGCGGATCGCGCCGCAATGGTGGCCGCCTGCGACGGTCTTCCCGATGCTCAGACGCTGGCCTGGCTGCTGACCGGGGTCGCCGCCGCGGACGACGCACCGGCTTCCGCGATGAGGGATTCCATCGGATGACCGGAGATAGCGAGGGCTTCAGTTTCGACAGCGCCGGGGCCACCGACACGGGGCGCGTGCGCGATCACAACGAGGACAGCTTCCTGACATTGCCGTCAGCCGGGGTCTGGATGGTCGCCGACGGGATGGGCGGGCACCATGCCGGTGACGTGGCGAGCCAGATTCTCGCCGAAGAGCTGGAGACGGTTGGCGTCCCCGTCTCGGCCCAGGATCTGCGGGCGCGTGTGTCCGAGCGGGTCACGCGCGCCCACAACCGTATCCAGACCCACTCGGACCAGTTGGGCCACGCAACGGTCGGCACGACACTCGCGGCACTGATGATCCACGAAAGCGGCTTTACCTGTCTGTGGGCGGGGGACAGTCGCATCTATCTGCTGCGCAAGGGCCGGTTGTCGCGGCTCACCACGGATCATTCCGAGGTGCAGGAGCTTCTGTCAGCCGGATCGATCGATGCCGAAGAAGCGCGGCACTGGCCCCGGAAGAATGTCATCACCCGTGCGATCGGGATCTATCGGACGCCGCGGACCGAGATGGTGACCGGCATGGTCGACGACGGCGACAGCTTCCTTCTGTGCAGCGACGGGCTGACCGAACATTTGGAGGACGACGAAATTGCCGAGTTGCTGGGCGACGGAAATGCAGAAACGTCGGCTCGCGCAATGATCGCCGAAACGCTGGCGCGCGGTGCCCGCGATAATGTCACCGTCGTCGTCGTCCGCTGCCGGGCGAACGGGGGTGAACCGGGAGGCAGCCGTTGACCCGCCCGCCCGTCGAGGACGATGACGACCGGACACGACTGGTGCCATCGCCGCAGCACGACGCAGCATCCCAAGTCGACGACCGCACACGCATCGCCACGCGACCGGCAGAACCCGCACCGCAGCCCGTGACGACCGGCAGCCTGATCAACAACAATTACCGCGTCCGCGCGATGCTGTCGCAGGGCGGCATGGGCGAGGTCTATCGCGCCGAGAACATCTTCACCGGCGATCCTGTCGCGGTGAAGATCGTCCTTCCGACCTTGGCGCGAGACGAGGGGATCATCGCGCTCTTCAAGCGCGAGGCGCGCATACTTGGCCAACTGAACGACGATGCGCTGGTGCGCTACCACAATTTCGTCCTAGACGACGGGCTTGGGCGCTATTGCCTGATCATGGAGTTCATCGACGGAACCACGCTGTGGGATCATGTCGATGTGAACGGACCGCTGCGCGCACAGGATGCGCTGCGCCTGATGGCACGTCTGGCGCGCGGGCTTGAAAAGGCCCACGCCCGGGGGGTGATCCATCGCGACTTGTCGCCCGACAACGTGATGTTGCGACAAGACAAGATCGACGACCCGGTCATCATCGATTTCGGAATTGCGCGCGCGGCCGACATGTCCGAAGGGCAACTCGCCGGGCGGTTCGCCGGCAAGTACAAATACGTATCGCCGGAACAGATCGGTCATTTCGGCGGCGAGGTCGGTCCGCGCGCGGACATCTACGGCATGGCGCTGATGATCGCGGCGGTCCTGCGCGGCGACCCCCTGCCGATGGGTGGCTCTGCCGAAGAGGCAGCGGCCGCGCGGCGCGGGTTGCCGAACCTCAGCGGCCTGCCCCACGAAGTCTATCCGCTGCTGCAATACATGCTGCAGCCTGACCCCGCGATGCGGCCACACGATATGGGCGAGGTCGCTGATATGGCACTCGATCCAACACGGATTCCACTCGCCTTCCGCCACCCCCTGTGGGGCGAGACGAGTGCGGCACCCATCAGGGGCGGGGGCGGATCCTTGCCTTCGCTGACCGGCGCGCCGCGTGAGCCTCTGCGCCCCGTGGCTCGGGAGGGCACGATCGACGCGCCCGAACCGCGTCGGAAGAACCGGCGACGCACACTGGCGGCGACCGGCGCTGTCGCTGCGCTGGCGTTTGGTGGACTGGTGGTGCTCAATCTGAAACCCGACGCGCCGCCACAAACGACCACACCGATAGCGCAAGATCAGCAGGCGACCACGTTGCCAGGGCGAGACATCGAAACCGAGGCGGGTTTTCTTGCGGGCTTCGACCTTGGACCCTGCACGCTCGTCCAGCGAAGCGTGACGGGTCTCGCAACGCCGACGCTTTCCGTTCTTTCCAACCGCGACGTTGAGACGGACGGGTTGGCCAAAGCCTTCGCAGAGCGTTTCGGTGCCGCGCCCGACATCACGACGGGACGCATTGCAGCGGGGCAATGCGCCGCGCTAGACTTCGTGCGCACATTGCAGGGGAGGGCCGAGGCACCGCCTATCCTGTCATTGGACAGCGACCGCATGACTGCCGGCGGTGCCATCGCGGGCCGTCTTCGCGAAGCGCGTGGCCGACCGCTGTGGCTGTTCCTGGTCGAGCCGGGGGGCGGAATCCATGACCTGTCGTCGCGCGCAATCGCGCAGGCTGATGGATCCTTCGTCTTCAGCTTCGGCATGGCGGAACAAGTGACAGACGGCCCGTCGCCGCAACTGATCATCGCCCTGACCAGTCGTGAGCCCTTGATCGCACCCGCGGTCGCCGCGTCCGGAGCGCCAGCCAACGAACTTCTGAGCCGCGTCTTGAATGAGATCACCGCCGCCGGCGGCTACGCCAGCGCCGACATTGCGATGTTCACTCTCGAAGCGACAAGCTAAGCGTCTGGTTGACTCCTCCATTGGAACGTTCTAGAAGGTATTGGAACGATCCAGAAGAGGTTTGTATGCGGTGGGGTCTGGTTGGCGCGAGCAACATTGCGGCTGCGCACATGATCGGCGCTTTCAGGGCGAATGGCGGCACAATCCGCTCGGTCCTCAGCGGCGATCCCGATCGCGCGAAATCTTACGCGGCCGAACACCAGATCGAGTTCGGCCACACCGATCTGGACAAGATGTTGGACGATGACGACCTCGACGCGGTCTACATCTCGACCACGAACGATAAGCATTTTGCACAGGCGATGGCGGCCATCGCGGCAGGAAAGCACGTTCTTTGTGAAAAGCCACTCGCAATGGATGTCACCGATGCCGTGACGATGGTCAGGGCCGCCGCCGATGCCGGTCTGGTCTTCGCCACGAACCATCATCTGCGCAACGCCGGCAGCCATCTGGCAATACGGGACCTCGTGCAGTCGGGGCGGTTGGGCGACATCCTCAGCCTGCGGATCTTCCATGCGGTTCATCTGCCGCCGCATCTTCAAGGCTGGCGGATAGACAATCCAGCCGCTGGTGGTGGCGTGATCCCGGATATCACCGTTCACGACGCCGATACCGTGCGCTTCCATCTGGGCGAAGACCCTGTTTCGGTCGTCGCGATGTCTACAGGATCAGGAATGGGGCAAGGGGTCGAGGACAGCGTGATGTCGGTCTGGGAGATGCGGTCCGGCGCTCAGGTGATGGCGCATGAAAGCTTCACCCATCGCCACGCGGCCACTGGCGTCGAAATCCACGGCACCAAAGGTTCGATCCACGCGCGCGGCGTGATGACGCAGAACCCGGTTGGTGAGGTGACACTGGTGACGGAGGCGGGCGCGGAAACCGTGCCGTTCGATCAGCACGATCTGTATGCGCGGGCCGTCGGGCTGTTCATCGATGCCGTGGCAGGCAAGGGCGCGCCTGCCGCCGATGGCCGCGATGGGATCGCCTCGCTGGCCGTGGCAAAGGCAGTCGCCGCCGCCGCGGAAAGCGGTCGGCGCACCGACGTCGATTACGGAGGCTTCTGATGGGTAAGATCGTCACCGCCGCCGAGGCTGCCGCACGGATCGCGGATGGCGCGGTCGTCACGGTGTCGTCGTCCTCGGCACTCGGCTGCCCGGACGCGGTGCTGGCAGCGATCGGCGCGCGGTTCGACGCCGAGGGCCACCCGCGCAATCTGACGACGCTGCATCCGATCGCCGCGGGGGACATGTACGGCGTGAAGGGCATCGATCACATCGCAAAAGACGGTCTGTTGAGCCGCATCCTCGGCGGATCATACCCTTCGGGCCCGTCCTCGCTGGAAATGCCAGAAATTTGGAAGATGATCGTCGAGGATCGCGTGCTGGCCTACAACGTGCCGTCGGGGATCATGTTCGACATGCATCGCGACGTTGCGGCGCGGCGGCCGGGCGTGCTGACGCGCGTCGGTCTGGACACCTTCGTCGATCCGATCCGGCAGGGCTGCGCGATGAATGCAGCCGCCGCGGCGCATCCGATCGTTCATCGCCACGATTTCGCGGGCGAGACTTGGCTGCATTTCCCAAACATCGTGCCGGATGTCGCGATCATCCGCGCCACCACCGCCGACGAGCATGGCAACCTGACCTACGAACATGAAGGCGCGTATCTGGGCGGGCTCGATCAAGCCATCGCCGCGCGTAATCACCGCGGCCTCGTCATTGCACAGGTCAAGCGGGTCACCGCGGCGGGCAGCCTGCGGCCACACGACGTGCATGTCCCGGGCCATCTGGTCGACCTGATCGTGGTCGCGCCCGACCAGCGCCAGACGACGGAAACCGACTACGATCCCGCCATCTCGGGCGAGATCATGCGGCCCTGGGACAGCTTCACGCTGGCCGAACACGGGGTCGAGAAGGTGATCGCGCGCCGGGCCGCGATGGAATTGCGGCGCGGGCAGACGGCCAATCTGGGCTTCGGAATCTCGGCGATGGTGCCGCGCATCCTGCTGGAGGCGGGCCATCCGCAGGCGGTGACCTGGGCGATCGAGCAGGGCGCCGTCGGGGGCATGCCGCTGACCGGCTTCGCCTTCGGCTGCGCCTCCAACGCGCATGCCTTCGTGCCCTCGCCGAACCAGTTCAGCTATTTCCAGGGAGGCGGCTTCGACATGTCGTTCCTGTCCTTCCTAGAGGTCGATCGGCAGGGCAACGTCAACGTCTCGAAACTGGGCAAGAAACCCTACCTGACGGCAGGCTGCGGCGGCTTCGTCGACATCACGGCCAACGCTCGCAAGATCGTTTTCTCCGGCTTCTTCGAGGCGGCGGCAGAGTTCGACCTGGCACCGGACGGGCTGCGGATCACGAAACCGGGCAAATTCACCAAGATGGTGAACGAGGTCGAGCACGTCACCTTTTCGGGCCGCCGCGCGGTCGAGACCGGGCAGGATGTGCTCTACATCACTGAACGCTGCGTGATCCGACTGACGCCTGAAGGGTTGGTCGCGACCGAGATCATGCCGGGGATCGACCCCGCGCGCGACATCGCGGCCGCCTCTCAAGGACGCGTGACGGTCGCCGAAAACGCCACCACGATGCCGCTGTCGCTGCTGTCCGAAGACCCGATGGAACTGGCGTTGTGAGCGGCCGCGTCCATCTCGACCGCGACGCGGGTGTCGCAAAGCTGCGGCTGGACAATCCCGCCAAGCTGAATGCCTTCACATCGGCGATGCTGGACGATCTGGCTGTCCATTGCGACGCGATCGAGCGCGACCGCACAATTCGCGCGGTGCTTCTGACGGCTGAGCCCTCGCGCGCCTTCTGTGCGGGGGCCGACATCAAGGCTTGGGCGGATCTGTCGCCCGCCGATTTTGCCCGGCACTGGGTGCGTGACGGCCATCGCGTCTTCGACCGACTGGCGCGGCTGTCGAAACCGACCATCGCGGTGATCGGCGCCCATGCCTTCGGCGGCGGGCTGGAACTGGCCGCCGCTTGCGACATCAGGGTCATCGCGCCAACCGCAACGCTGGCGCTGCCCGAGACCCAAGTCGGCATCGTACCAGGCTGGTCAGGCACCCAAAGGCTGACGCGCCTGCTGCCCGAACCGGTCCTGAAGGAAATGACGCTGTTCGGGCGTCGGCTGAACGCCGAGCGGGCATTCGCCTGCGGCTTCGTCGCCGAAGTCTCGGACGATCCGCTTTCCATCGCGCTGCAGATCGCTGAACACCTCCGCAAGACCTCACCCCGCGCGACCGAGACCGCGAAATACATGATCCACGCCGCCGTCGGTGAGGACCGCGCTGCGATGATCGAGGCCTTGGGCAGCGGAATGATCGCCGCCAGCGACGACAAGGCCGAGGGCGTGGCCGCATTCGCGGACAAGCGCCAACCGGTGTTCACCGGGCGATGATCGGTCGCGGGTCAGGTGAAGCTTTGACGCGGCGGCAGCAGCACCTGCAGCCCGGCCGGATCCTCGCCCGCCATCGAACGCAACAGGATCTCGCCCATCGCGCGACCGGTCTGGCGCAGATCCTCGACGAAGATGTCGATCTTGGGACGCAGCAGATCGAAGACGCCGCTGGCCTGCTTCGCGACGACATCCAGATCGCGGCCCATCGCCAGCCCGGTATCCGCGACGGCAGACAACGCAATCATCGCCGCGATCTCGCCCACGCAGACGATGCCATCAGGCCGGTCTTCCTGGCGAAGACGCGCCCGCAACCACGCTGCGACCTCGTCCTGCGGCGTATCCAGATTGACTTCGTCCGGGATCTCGCAGGTCGCGCCCGCATCGCGCGCCGCTGCGACCGCACCCCAGCGCAGATGCTGGCTGAACGAATACTTCTCCAGCGGCAGCACGATCAGGATCCGGCGCCTGCCCTTGTCCAGCAGACGCTGAACCGCCAGCCGCGCGAAGGCTTCGTTGTCGAAGTCAACCCAAGGGTGCGGCGCGCTGAATTCGGTGCGTCCATGGCAGACGAAGGGAAAGCCCTGTTCTGTCAGGTAGCGAACGCGCGGATCGAAGGTCTCGGTCCGGTTGAAGATCACGCCGTCGCCCAGACGCCCCTCGACGATCTGGCGGATACTGGTCAGCCGGTCGCGGTCGAGAATGTCGGGAAACAGCGTCACCGAATAGCCGGTCCCGGCGAGAGAATCGGAAAGGCCGCCCAGCATCTCATGGGTGAAGCTGAGGAATTCGTGGTCGAGGTTCAGCAGAAGCTGGATGACCTTGGTGCGCCCGGTACGCAGGCGCTGCGCCGCGCGATCGGGCACGTAGCCCAGCCGACTGGCGGCCTCGGCCACCAGCGCGCGCGTTGCAGCGGCGATCCGCGGGTCGTTGGCCAGCGCGCGAGACACGGTCGTCACCGCCAACCCCGTATCGGCTGCAATGGTGCGCAAGGTCACACGGTTGCGCATCGTGGAAGGGGCGGCAGTGTCTGGCACGGGTCGGCTCTGTCTGGGATCAAGACGAGCGTAGGCGAGTTTCATGCAACGTTACAACTGCTTTTGATCGCTGCGATGCAGCGACACAAACGAGCGCAGCGTCAACGTGGGCAGGGAATGGCCGCCATGAATTTGCGGTTGACGCGGGACGGTCTTGTAACGTTTTAATCTGTCATCCCCCGGGGAGTCGGGGATCAGCGAAAGGGAGGAAGACCATGAAATTTTCTGCCAAGGCCGGTGTGTCGGCCCTTGCGATCAGTCTGGCTGCCGGTGCGGCGGCGCAGGCTGCCGACGTCGAAGTTCTGCACTGGTGGACGGCGGGCGGTGAAGCTGCCGCGCTGAACGTCCTCAAGGAAAACCTGGAAGCTCAGGGCATCGGCTGGCAGGACATGCCGGTCGCGGGCGGCGGTGGCGAGGCCGCGATGACTGCGCTGCGCGCGCGCGTGACCGCCGGCGACCCGCCGACCGCCGTGCAGATGCTGGGCTTCGACATCCTCGACTGGGCGAACCAGGGTGAGGTTCTGGCGAACCTGAACGACGTCGCCGCCGAAGAGAACTGGGATGAGGTGATCCCGGCCGCGATTCAGAAATTCTCGAAGCCCGGCGAAAACTGGATCGCCGCGCCGGTCAACGTCCACTCGACCAACTGGGTCTGGGCCAACAAGCCGATGCTGGACGAACTGGGCATCGCCGAGCCGACCACCTGGGACGAATTCATTGCTGCCCTGCAGAAGGCCAAGGACGCAGGGAAGGTGGCGCTCGCGCATGGCGGTCAGCCCTGGCAGGACGCGACGATGTTCGACAGCGCCGTGCTGGCGACGGGCGGAGCCGAATTCTACCAGAAAGCCATGATTGACCTCGACCCCGAGGCTCTGGGCGGCAAGCAGATGGTTCAGGCCTTCGACAAGATGTCGCAGTTGCGCGAATTCGTGGATGACAACTTCTCGGGCCGCGACTGGAACCTCGCCTCGGCCATGGTCATCAACGACGAAGCCGCGTTCCAGATCATGGGTGACTGGGCCAAGGGCGAATTCATCAATGCCGGCAAGGTTCCGGGCACCGACTTCCTGTGCTTCCGGGTGCCGGGCACGGGCGATTTCGTGACCTTCAACAGCGACCAGTTCGTGATGTTCCAGCAGAGCGACGAAGAGGCGACCGCGGCACAGAACGCGATGGCTTCGGCCATCGAATCGCCCGAATTCCAGATCGCCTTCAACAAGGTGAAGGGGTCGGTGCCTGCGCGCACCGACGTCTCGGGCGACGAACTGGACGACTGTGCCAAGAAGGGCATGGAACAACTCGCCGCCGCGTCGGAATCGGGAAATCTTCTGGGCTCGATGGCCCACGGACACGCCAACCCGGCCGCGGTGAAGAACGCGATGTATGACGTCATCACCGCGCATTTCAACGGCGAGTACGACAGCCAGACGGCAGCCGAAGAAATGGTGAACGCGGTCGAAGCCGCTCAATAACGACGACGGCCGGGCGGGTCCGCCTGCCCGGCCAACCGCCGTCACGGGCGGTTCGTGAGGGGGGAGAGTTCATGGCAAGCGTCGATCACGCGGAAGGTCCGGACCTGCGTTCCCGGTTGCAGGACTGGCTGCCCAGGCTGGTTCTGTCGCCGTCGATCGCGGCGGTAATGATCTTCGTCTACGGCTTCATCGTCTTCACGATCTATCTGTCGTTTACCGACAGCAAGATGCTGCCTAGCTACGGACTGGTCGGATTCGACAATTACGCGACGCTGTTCGGCCTGTCCGCCTGGCACACGGCGCTGGTCAACCTCGCCATCTTCGCCAGCCTTTATATCGTCATCTGCATGGCGATCGGCTTGACGCTGGCGATCTTCCTTGACCAGAAAATCCGCGGCGAGGGCGTGCTTCGGCCGATCTATCTGTATCCGATGGCACTGAGCTTCATCGTGACCGGCACCGCGTGGAAGTGGTTCCTGGACCCCGGCATCGGGCTGGAACACACGATGCATCTGTGGGGCTGGGAAAGCTTCAAGTTCGGCTGGATCAAGGACCGCGATTTCGCGATCTACACGCTGGTGCTTGCCGCGGTCTGGCAATCGTCAGGCTTCGTGATGGCGATGTTCCTGGCCGGCCTGCGCGGCATCGACAACGAGATGCTGAAAGCCGCGCAGATTGACGGCGCCTCGAACTGGCAGCTGTACCGCCGTATCGTGATCCCGCTGTTGCGTCCCGCCTTCATGTCGGCCTTCGTGATCCTCGCGCATTTGGCGATCAAATCCTACGACCTGGTGATCGCGCTGACCGGCGGCGGCCCGGGCCGGGCGACCGAACTGCCCGCGACGTTCATGTATTCCTATACCTTCACCCGGAACCAGATGGGCGTCGGCGCGGCCAGTGCGGTCATCATGCTGATGGGCGTCGCCGCAGTGATGGTGCCCTACATTTACGCCGAACTGCGGGAGAAGTCGTGATGGCCATCGCCACGCAGGACACCGCGGTTCGCACCGGCAGGATCACCCGCACCTTCATCTACGTGGTGCTGATCTTCTTCGCGCTGTTCTACCTGCTGCCCTTCTTCATCATGGTGATCAACTCGGTGAAGCCGCTGTCCGAGATCACCTCGGGCAACATGCTGGCGCTGCCGCAGGACCCGACCTTCGCGCCTTGGGCGTCGGCGTGGTCGACGGCGCAGATCGGGGTCGAGGCGACGGGGCTGAAGCCGTATTTCCTCAACTCGATCCTGATGGTGGTGCCCGCCGTCGCAATCTCGACCGCGCTTGGCGCGCTGAACGGCTATATCCTGACCAAGTGGCGCTTCCGCGGCGACACGATTCTGTTCGGCCTGATGCTGTTCTCCTGCTTCATCCCGTTCCAGATCGTGCTGATCCCGATGGCGCGGATCTTGGGCGAGCTGGGCCTGTCGGGCAGCCTTCCCGGCCTGATCCTCGTCCATGTCGTCTACGGGATCGGCTTTTCGACGCTGTATTTCCGCAACTACTACGCCGCCTTCCCGACCGAGTTGGTGAAATCCGCGATGATCGACGGCGCAGGCTTCTTCCGCATCTTCTGGCGGATCATGCTGCCGGTCAGCGGCCCCATCGCGGTCGTCTGCATCATCTGGCAGTTCACCAACATCTGGAACGACTTCCTGTTCGGCGTGTCCTTCGCGGGGCTCAGCGCGCAGCCGATGACGGTGGCGCTGAACAACCTTGTGCAGTCATCGACCGGGGTGAAGGAATACAACGTTCATTTCGCGGGCGCGATCCTCGCCGCGCTGCCGACGCTGTTCGTCTATATCGTTGCCGGCCGCTACTTCGTGCGCGGGCTGATGGCCGGATCGGTCAAGGGGTAGAACATGAGCTTTCTCGACATCGACAACGTCACCAAGTCCTACGGCAATGTCGAGGTGCTGCACCGCGTCGACATCGACGTTCAGGAGGGGGAGTTCCTGGTCCTCGTCGGCCCGTCCGGTTGCGGCAAGTCCACGCTGCTGAACATGATCGCCGGGCTGGAAAACATCACCGGTGGCAACATCTCGATCAACGGCCGTGTCGTGAACGACGTTCACCCGTCCAAGCGCAACATCGCGATGGTGTTCCAGTCCTACGCGCTTTACCCGAACATGACCGTGGGTCAGAACATGACCTTCGGAATGGAGATGCACGGCATCCCCAAACCGGAACGCGACCGCAAGCTGGCCGATGTCGCGAAGCTGCTGCAGATCGAGAACCTGCTGGATCGCAAGCCCGGCCAACTGTCGGGCGGCCAGCGCCAACGGGTCGCGATGGGTCGGGCGCTGGTTCGGGATCCCGACGTATTCCTGTTCGACGAGCCCTTGTCGAACCTCGACGCCAAGCTGCGCGTCGATATGCGGACCGAGATCAAGAAGCTGCACCAGAAGCTTGGGACGACGATCGTCTACGTCACCCACGACCAGATCGAGGCGCTGACCCTGTCCACCCGCATCGCGGTGATGAACAAGGGTTACGTCCAGCAACTGGGCACCGCGAAGGAAGTCTATGACGACCCCGCGAACATGTTCGTGGCAAGCTTCATGGGCAGTCCGTCGATGAACCTGATCCCCGCGAAGATCGTCGAGGATAACGGCGCGCTGGCGGCCGAGATCACGGATGCCTCTGGTCGGCCTGTGCGGCTGCGACTGTCGCGCGACGGGGCGGGCGTCCGCGCGCATCTTGAACGGCGTGTGATCCTTGGCATCCGGCCCGAGGCGATCACAGATGCGGAAGGTGCTGATCGGCGGGCGAGCAATCTGCAGGTGCTGGGCAACGATGTCGCAGTGACGGAACCGGCGGGTTCGGACACCTTCGTGACGATGACCCTGTCGGGCAAAGACTGCATCGCCCGGATGCGTGCCGACGCCGAGGCCAGGGCAGGCGCGCATTTCGACTTCACCGTCAACATGGACAAGGCGGTCCTGTTCGATCCCGAAACCGAGGAACGGATCGACCGCTGATGAAACCCGACGTTCTCATCATCGGCTCGGGCATGGGCGGTGCGACAGTCGCGGCAGCGCTGGCCGACACGGGTCGACCGATCCTGATCGTCGAACGCGGCGAGCAATTGCCCGACAGCGATCACGCACGCGACCCGCAGGCGATCTTCGGCGCAGGCCATTTTCGTTCGCCCGAGGAATGGCTGGACGGTGAAGGCAAGCCCTTCAACGCGCGCATGTTCTATTACGTCGGTGGCAGCACCAAATTTTACGGCGCGGTGCTGCTGCGGTATCGGGCCGAGGATTTTCGTCCGATGCGGCACCTGGGTGGCAAGACGCCGGGTTGGCCGGTCACCTATGACGAGTACGAGCCATGGTATACGCGCGCCGAGGCGTTGTTTCAGGTTCGCGGCGCGGCTGGCGAGGATCCGACCGAGCCGCCTCGGTCGGCTCCCTACCCATATCCGCCGGTGCCCGACGAGGCCGAAATCGCCGACGTTCGCCGTCGCCTGCGGGGGATCGGTCTGCATCCATCCTCACTGCCGCTGGGTGTCGACATCGCGCGCTGGCTGGAACGCGGGCAGCATCCATGGGACGGCTTCCCCGATACGCGGTCGGGCAAGATGGACGCCGAGACGATTTTGCTCACCAGGGCTTTGGAACGTTCTAATGTTGAGCTGGCAACGAGGACACGGGTGCGGCGGCTGGTCGCGGACCAAGACGGCAACGTCACGGGGGCAGTTGTGGAGCGGAACGGGAAAGCCGAACTCATCGAGGCTGGTACCGTCGTGCTGGCTGCAGGCGCGGTCAACAGCGCAGCGATCCTGCTGGCGTCGGGCCTGGCGAATTCGTCCGATCAGGTCGGCCGTAACTTCATGAACCACAATTGTTCGGCAGTGCTGGCGGTCCATCCGTGGCGGCACAACCGCTCGATCTACCAGAAGACGCTGATGGTGAACGACTTCTACCTGCGCGGCGGGCCGGACGACATGCCGCTGGGCAACATCCAACTGCTCGGTCGGGTCTCGCGCCCGATCCTGAAGATCACTAGCGGGTTGCCGGGCTGGCTGGCCGGACCGATCGCCGATCGCGCGGTGGATTTCTACGCCATGTCCGAGGATCTGCCCTCGCCCGACAGTCGGGTGACACTGAAGGGTGAACAGATCGTCTTGAACTGGCCGCGATCGAACTGGGAGACGCATCTCGCGCTGGTCGCCAAGCTGAAGTCGGTGCTGCGCAAGGCAGGATTCCCGATTGTGCTGTCCAAGCCGTTCGATCGTGCCACACCTTCGCACCAATGCGGCACGGCCCGCATGGGCAACGACCCCCGCACCAGCGTCGTGGATCCGTGGGGACGCAGCCACGATCATCCGAATCTGTGGGTCGCGGATGCCAGCGTTCTGCCGACCTCGGCCGCAGTGAACCCTGCGCTGACCGTCGCGGCGCATGCGCTGCGGGTGGGCCATGCCATCGCGGAGGCGGCGTGAGACCCGTCGCGCTGATCACCGGCGGACAGCAGGGCATCGGCCTCGGCATAGCAGAAGCATTGCGTGACGCAGGCTTCGCACTGGCCATCGCTGCGGAACGGCCGCCGCAAGACGTGACCGAGGCCATAAGAAGTCTTGGTGACAGCGCCCGCTATTATCAACACGACCTGTCCCGGATCGAGGCGATCCCTGCTCTGCTCGACCGCATCGAAGCCGATCTCGGTCCCGTCACCTGCCTGATCCAGAATGCCGGTGTTCCCGCGCGTATCCGCGGCGACATGCTGCAGATCACGCCGGACAACTTCGACTTCGCGATGGATATCAACCTGCGCGGCGCCTTCTTCCTGGCGCAGGCGGTGGCACGACAGATGCTGGACCGGCCTGCCGACACCTACCGATCACTGGTCTTCGTGACCTCGGTCTCGGCCGAGATGGTCTCGGTCGAGCGGGCCGAATACTGCATCTCGAAATCCGCTGCCTCGATGATAGCGCGTACTTTCGCAGCGCGGCTCGCCGCCCAAGGGATCGGCGTTTTCGAGGTCCGTCCGGGGATCATTCGGACCGCGATGACCGAAGGCGTCAGTGCGAAATACGACGCGCTTATCGGGGATGGGCTGGTGCCCGCCGGCCGCTGGGGCGAGCCGGCCGATATCGGTGCGATCGTCTGTCCTCTCGTCACCGGTCAGATGCACTTCGCCACAGGCGCCATCATTCCCGCCGATGGCGGATTGTCGATTCCAAGGCTGTAGACATGCGAGACGACTACGATTTCATCATCGCCGGAGGTGGCAGCGCGGGTTGCGTGCTGGCCGCGCGATTGTCGGAAAACCCCGACGTCCGCGTCCTTCTGCTGGAAGCGGGCGGCAGGGATCGTCATCCGTTCTATGCCATGCCGGCCGGTTTCGCGAAGATGACCAAAGGCATCGGAAGTTGGGGTTGGTCCACGGTCCCGCAGCGACACATGCAGGACATGGTGATCCGCTTTACCCAGGCACGCGTTCTGGGTGGAGGTTCGTCCATCAACGCGCAGATCTACACCCGCGGCAATGCGCAGGATTATGACGAATGGCGGCAGATGGGCTGCGAGGGTTGGTCCTACGAAGACGTCCTGCCCTATTTCCGCAAGTCCGAGGACAACGACAGCCTGTCGGACCGCTATCACGGCAAGGGCGGTCCATTGGGCGTGTCGCGCCCCGCCGCGCCGCTGCCGATCTGCGAGGCCTATTTCAAGGCCGCGGGTCAGTTGGGCATCCCCTTCAATGCCGACATGGCAGGCGAAAGCCAGGACGGCGTCGGCTATTACCAGCTGACCCAGCGATCAGCCCAACGCTCATCCACCTCCAAAGCGTTCCTTGATCCGGCGCGCTCGCGCCCGAACCTGACCGTGCGGTCGGGCGTACAGGTTCTGCGCATCGTCGTGAACGAAGGCCGCGCGACGGGGATCGAGATCGCATCCGGTAGCGGAACCGAGATCCTGCACGCGGGGGCCGAGGTTCTGCTGTCCGCAGGCGCCATCGGCTCCCCGCGACTTCTGATGCTGTCAGGCATCGGGCCTGCGGACCACCTGCGTGATCTGGGCCTGCCCGTGGTGCTGGACCAGCCCGAAGTCGGCGCGAACCTGCAGGATCATCTGGATCTTTTCGTCATCGCCGAATGCAGTGGGCCGCACACCTACGACCGTTATGCCAAGCCGCTTTGGTCGGCAGTGGCAGGCCTGCAATATCTGGTCAGCCGCAAGGGACCGGTCGCCTCAAGCCTCTTTGAGACCGGGGGTTTCTGGTACGCCGATCCCGACGCACGTTCGCCCGACATCCAGCTGCATCTGGGTCTAGGTTCGGGGATCGAGGCAGGGGTTGCCGCGATGCCCAACGGCGGGGTCACGCTGAACTCGGCCTATCTGCGCCCGCGTTCGCGCGGCACCGTCCGCCTCGCCAGCGCCGATCCGAAGGCGGCGCCGCTGATCGATCCGAACTACTGGTCCGACCCTCATGACCGCGAGATGTCGATCCGCGGCCTTAAGCTTGCGCAGAAGATCATGCGTCAGGACGCCCTGAAGCCTTTCGTGAAGCGAGAGGTTCTGCCTGGACCGGATATTCGCAGCGATGAGGATTATGTCCGATATGCCTGCAAGAACGCCAAGACCGACCATCATCCTGCCGGCACCTGCCGGATGGGTGGCGACGAGGCTGCCGTCCTCGATCCGCGTCTGAAGCTGCGCGGCATCGCGGGTCTTCGCATCGTCGATGCGTCGGTCATGCCCCGCCTCGTTTCTTCGAACACCAACGCGCCCACGATCATGATCGCGGAAAAGGCCGCCGACATGATCCGCACCGACACCGGAGCCTGACATGATTCGTCATATTGTTCTGATCCGCTTCCGTCCCGAGACCGGGCAGGACGTGATCGACGCCATCTTCGCCGACCTCGACGCCGTTGGGCAGCATCTGCCCGGCATGGGACGATTTCTTGCTGGACGCAGCGAAAGTCCTGAACAGATCGAACGCGGCTTCATGCACGGTTTCACGGTCGATTTCGCAAGCTGGGAAGCACTTGCGGCCTATCAGGACCACGCGGAACACAAGAAGGTCGGCGCACGGATCGTGGCAGCAGCCGAAGGCGGCATGGATGGGATCCTGGTTTTCGATCTGCCGGTCGAAGGGGTTGACCCATGCTGATCCTGCCGACCTATGAGGGCGCACTGCAGCCGTATGCGCCCAAGGGTGATCCCCTGGTGCCCCGCGCGCCGCGCTTGCCGCTGACGCGCACGGCGTTTGCCGCCGCCCATGTGGTCAGCGATCCTCTGGCCGAGCGCGATCCCTGGGTCGGGCGCCCGTCGGTCGATTGGGACAACACGCTGCGTTTCCGCCAGTGGCTGTGGGATCAGGGGCTGGGTCTGGCAGAGGCGATGGACACCGCCCAGCGAGGGATGGGCGTCGATTGGCTGACCGCGAAGGAGTTGATCCAGCGCACCATGGTTGAAGCCAAGGCGCACCCGCTGAAGCCGCATGTCGCCTGCGGGGCCGGCACCGACAGCCGAACGCCGGACGCGCTGAAGGACGAGGCCTCGATCATTGCCGCCTACGAGGAACAGATGGAAGCGATCGAAGCCGCGGGCGGCCAGATCATCCTGATGGCCACGCGCGCCCTGCCTGCCATCGGCGCTGATGCCGATGCCTACGCCCGCGTCTACGATCGCCTGCTGGGCCGGGCGCAGGATAAGGTGATCCTCCACTGGCTGGGCGACATGTTCGATCCGGCGCTGACCGGATACTGGGGCAGCGTGGACATCGCCGCTGCCTCGGACGCGGTGCTCGCGATCATCGAGGCCAACCGCGACAAGGTGGACGGCATCAAGATTTCCCTGCTCGATCAGTCCCATGAAGAAGCGTTCCGTGCGCGCCTGCCCGAGGGCGTGCGGCTTTATACAGGTGACGACTTCAACTATGCGGCGCTGATCGAGGGTGACGGGTCGCGGCATTCCCACGCTCTGCTCGGCGCATTCGCGGCTATCGCCCCAGCCGCCGCGCAAGCGCTGGAAGCGTTGGCAGTAGACGACCGCGAGACCTATCACGCGCTTCTCGCGCCGACTGTTCCGTTGTCACGAGAGATCTTCAAGGCTCCGACACGGTTCTACAAGGCGGGGATCGCCTTCCTTGCCTGGCTGAATGGCGCGCAATCGCATTTCATCATGCCGGACGGCTTCCAATCCTCGCGCGAGATCACGCACTACGCCGAGGTGTTTCGCCTGGCCGATTCCGCGCGACTGCTGACGGACCCGGACCTTGCGACGCGGCGGATGAGCCAGCTTCTTGCTGTCCACGGGATCGAGCCCGGCTGATGGCGCGCAGACCGACAATCCTGGATGTTGCGCGTCACGCAGGTGTCTCCAAATCCACCGTGTCGCTGGTGCTGCAGAAAAGCCCGCAGATCCGGCCAGAGACGGCGGAAGTCGTGCGGCGAGCGATTGAGGCGACGGGCTATGTCTATAACCGCGCTGCAGCCAACCTGCGTTCCAGCAGCACAGGCCTGATCGGGCTGATCATCAACGACCTGCGCAACCCCTTCTTCACGGAATTCGCGGCCAGCTTCCAGACCGCGCTTTTCGCGAGGGGGTTCGCGACGGTGATTTCGGATTCAGGCGAAGATGCCGGGCGGCAGGACCGGATCGTGCAGTCGATGATCGAACATGGCGTCGCGGCGATGGTCATTTCACCCGCCTACGGCGACACCGATACCTCGTTCGCGCGGATTGAACGCGCAGGAATCCCGACATTGCAGGTTTTGCGCCAGGTCTTTGCCGATACAGGGACGGTGCCCTTTTCTTCCTTCGATTACGCCGAAGGCAGCGCGCAGGCTGCCCGTCACCTGATCCAGACGGGGTCACGCCGCATCGCGTTCGTCGGCGGACTGGAGGGTCGACCGATCACGGCCGAGAGGATGCGCGGCTATGTCGAGGAGACCGCCCGTGCCGGTATGACGCCGCTTACTCTGTTCGGTCGTCCATCGCGTCTGTCCGGCGCGGAACTGGCCGGACGACTGCTGGATGACCATCCAGACGTCGATGCTGCCATCTGCTTCAACGACCTGACCGCGCTTGGCATGATGACCGAATTCACGCGACGCGACATCCGGCCGGGACGCGACTTCAGACTGGTCGGTTTCGATGCGATCGAGGAAAGCGCCCAGGTCTGGCCGCCGCTCAGTTCGGTGGCCTGCGACATCGGACGCTTTGCCACGGATACCGCCGCAGCCCTTCTGAGCTGGCTGGACGGTGGCACGCCGCCCGCGCCCGTCCGGCGTCAGCCCGTGGACCTGATCGTCCGTGCCTCGAGTGCGCCCCGACACGATTAGACATCTACGTGATGCATCCGATCCCATGTCTCGTTCGTGAGTGATGACAACGCCCGCGCTCTGATGCGAAAAAAACCTTGGGCGGTAAGGCTCAGCGACGGGATACGGGATTGAGACAGAAGCAGACACGACAGCGCGTCGCGATCATCGACACCGGGATATCCGGACTGGGGACGGCGTGGCTCCTGGATCCGCACCATGACATCGTCGTCTTCGAGGCTGAAAAACGTCCCGGCGGGCATTCCCGCACGGTCGAGGCCGAGGGGGTGAACGTCGATACCGGCTTCATCGTCTGCAACCGGCGCACCTATCCCTTGTTCGTGCCGCTGATGGATCACCTTGGCGTGCCGCTCATCCCCAGCGACATGTCTTTTTCGGCCAGCTTCGGCGGCGGTAGCTATGAATACGGGACCTTCTCCACCCGGGCGATGTTCGCCCAGCCGATGTGCCTGGTAGATGCCGGCCATTGGCGGCTGATCCGCGACATCCTGCGCTTCATGCGAGAAGCCCCGGATCATAGCGGCCACGACGGAAGCATCGGTGATCTGATTTCGGCGCTGCGATTGGGCGACGAGTTTCGCGACCGCTTCCTGCTGCCGATCTCGGGTGCGATTTGGTCAACGCCCACGGCAGAAATGTTGGACTTTCCGGCCGGCACCTTCGTGCGGTTCTTTGACAATCATGGCTTGCTGGCTGTCAACGGCCAGCCCCAATGGCTGACGGTGCAGGGCGGATCGCGCACGTATGTTGAGGCAATCATACGCCGCTTATCGGGCGAGTTGCGCATTGGCTGCCCCGTGCAATCAGTTCGGCGCGGACGCGACGGCATCACCGTTCACAGCCCACGTGGTGCAGAAAGCTTCAATCGGGTTGTTTTCGCCACCCATGCGCCTCAGGCCTTGGCGCTGCTCGATCTACCCGATGGCGACGAGCGTGCGATCCTCGGTGCGCTGCAAACTCAGCCCAACCGGATGGTGCTGCACTCGGACGAGACGCTGATGCCGCGCCGACGCTCGGCCTGGGCTTCGTGGAACTATGTCACGAACGGTGACATGCCAGCGACAGACAGGCCGATCAGCCTGTCCTACTGGATGAACCGTCTTCAAAGCCTGAAAACCGAACGGCCGCTGATCGTCACCCTGAATCCCGAAACCGAGCCGCAGCACGTGCATGACGAGGCATGGCTCGACCATCCGCGCTTCGATGCGGCGGCAATCGCTGCGCAGTCACGGCTGCCCGAAATCCAGGGGCGCGGCGGCGTCCACTATGCCGGCGCATGGACGCGCTACGGTTTCCACGAAGACGGGCTGCTGTCCGCCTTGAGGGTGGCGCAGTCGCTTGGCCTGGACTGGCCGCTTGGACCGGACCCTTGGGTCGCGCCGCGCGGCGCGATGGCGTCATGACCGATCTGTGGGACGGCGCGTTGATCGAGGCGGCCATCTGGCATGGCCGTTCCGGTGATCTTGCCCGCCAGTTCCGTTATCGCGCGACTTATGCCGCGCTGCCGCTCGACAGGCTGGAAGCGGGTGATCTGCCACTGAAACCCGACCGGCGCGGTTTATGGTCGATCAGGCGGCGGGATTATGGCCATGGTGACGGCGCGCCGCTGACCGATTTCATCGCCGATATTCTGGATCCTCATGGTCTGCCCCATTGTCGCGTGACGCTGGTCACGATGCCGCGCGGATCGGGCTACGGCTTCAATCCGGTCAGCTTCTGGCTTGCGCGCGACGATGAAGGACTGCGCGCTGTGCTGGCAGAGGTGTCGAATACCTTCGGAGAGCGTCACCTTTATCTGTGCCGGCACCCGGACAATCGCGTGATCGCACCCTCTGACCGGTTTCAAGGCAAAAAACTGTTCCACGTCTCACCCTTCCTGCCCCGATCCGGGCAATATCAGTTCCGGTTCGACCCGGGACCGGATCGGTTCGGTGCATGGGTCGATTGGACCGGGGTCGACGGCACCGTCCGGCTCGGCACATCGATGGCGGGACCGGCGCGTCCGCTGACCCGGGCCAACCTGCGCGCGGCCGCCCTGCGCCAGCCCGTGCAGCCGTTGCGGGTCATAAGCCTGATCCATTGGCACGCGCTGAAACTGAAAATGCATGGCGTTCGTTACCGTCCCAAGCCGCCACAGCTGCTGACCGCACGGTCGGACGCGTATTCGACGGGAAACCGTGATGACTGAAAGCCGAGGAGTGTCCAAGCGCATCTGGATCATGGGTGCGTCCGAAGGGATCGGCGCCGCCCTGGCCCACGAATGGGCAAGCCAGGGACACCGCCTTGTCCTGTCGGCGCGATCGGAAGGACCGCTTCGGTCGCTCGCGGAACAGATCGGCGGCGCTGAGATCATTCCCGCCGATGTGGCCGACCTGTCCAGCCTGACGACGGCGGCCGACCAGATCCGCGAAGGCGGCGAACTGGACCGCGCCGTCACGCTTGCCGCGCTGTACGATCCAGGCAAGGTCATGGCGATCGACACAGAAACCGCCGGACAGATCGTTACCGTGAACGTGACGGGCACCTTCAATTTTGCCCGCACGGCCGTGCCGTTGCTACGCAAGGGCGGGCAACTCGCCCTGACCGGCTCGGTCTCGGGTTATATCGGCCTTCCCCAAGGGCAGATCTATTCGGCGACGAAGGCTGGCGTGATCAATCTGGCGGAATCGCTGCGCGCTGAGCTTGCCCCCGATGTCGACGTGCGCCTGATATCGCCCGGCTTCGTCGACACGCGCCTGACCCGGAAGAATGACTTCAAGATGCCCGCAATCATCGAGCCCGAAGAGGCTGCCAAGGCCATTTCCAAGGGTCTCGATGCAAGCGGTTTCGAAATCCATTTTCCCCGCCGCCTGACACTGTCGCTGAAGCTGTTGCGCACCATGCCCTATTGGCTGGCGATGCGGCTGACGCGCCGGCTGGTCACATAGGAGTACGCCGATGAAACGCCGTGTCTTCACTGCCCTGATGATGGCGCTTGGCAGCGCGATCACCCTTCGCCGGCCTCGCATCGCCGAAGCCGCCGGACCCGCGCCCACCTTCACCTTTCCCGGCATCGACGGCAGTACGATCGACAGCGCTGAATGGCGCGGCAAACCCGCACTGGTCGTAAACACCGCCTCGCTCTGCGGCTTTACGCCTCAGCTTGAGGACATGCAGGCGCTATACGAAAGCCATGCGCCGAAAGGTCTGGTCGTGGTCGCAGTGCCGTCCGACGATTTCGCGCAGGAACTGGACGACGCCAAGAAGGTCAAGGAGTTCTGCACCCTCCAGTACGGCATCACCCTGCCGATGACCGACATCCTGCACGTGAAGGGCAAGGACGCACATCCGTTCTATGCCTGGGTGAAAGAACAGAGCGGCTTCCAGCCCGGGTGGAACTTCAACAAAATCCTGCTGGGGCCGGACGGAAACATCGTCGCGACCTGGGGGTCGATGACCAAGCCCGGCTCGGACGCGATCCTGTCCAAGGTCGAACCACTGCTGCCGCGCTCGTGACACCGCAGCCGTGACGCGCCGCCTTGTCCTGATCCTCGGCGACCAACTATCGCCCACGATCTCGTCGTTGAAAGGCGGCGAGAAGGCGCATGACGTCATCCTCATGGCCGAGGTCGATGCCGAGGCGACTTACGCCGACCATCACAAGCAGAAGCTGGCCCTGGTCTTTTCCGCCATGCGCCATTTCGCCCAGGACATGGAAGATCGGGGGTGGAGCGTCGATTACCGCAAGCTTCCCGACGGCGTGCCCGATCTGGAAACCGCGCTTGCCGAGGCAATCGCGAAGCACAAGCCCGAGATGGTAATCGTGACCGAGCCGGGCGAGTGGCGGCTATGGGATACGATGCAGGACTGGGAGGATCGCCTTGGCGTTCCCGTGCTGATCCGCGAAGACGAACGGTTCCTGTGCAGCCGCCATGAATTCGCGACCTGGGCGGACGGTCGACAGACCCTGCTGATGGAAACCTTCTACCGCACCATGCGTCGCAAGACGGGGCTGCTGATGGACGGCGATGAGCCGGTCGAAGGGCGCTGGAATTTCGATGCGGAAAATCGCAAGCCGCCCAAGGACAGCCTGTTCATGCCTGACCATCCTGCGGGCGCCGACGATCCGATAACCACCGAGGTGTTGGACATGGTCGAAACGCGCTTTCCCGACAATTACGGTGCGCTGCGGCCCTTCTGCTGGCAGGTGACGCACGAAGCCGCCGAAAGGGCGCGCGACGTCTTTCTGCGCGACGCTCTGCCGGATTTCGGCACGTTTCAGGATGCGATGCTGGTGGGACGGCCGTGGATGTACCACTCGATCCTGTCGCCCTATCTCAACCTCGGTCTTCTGGACCCGCTCGACCTTTGCCAGCGCGCCGAGGCGAAGTGGAAGGCCGGACGCGCCCCGTTGAACGCCGTCGAAGGGTTCATTCGCCAGATCATCGGCTGGCGCGAATATGTCCGCGGTGTCTATTGGCTGAAGATGCCGGACTACGCGGGCTCGAACGCGCTGGGCGCCGAACGGCCGCTCCCTGACTTCTACTGGACTGCCAAGACGGACATGAATTGCCTGGCCGAGGTTGTCGGCCAGACGATCGAGACCGCTTACGCCCATCATATCCAGCGCCTGATGATCACCGGGACCTACGCGCTGCTGATAGGCGCTGACCCCGTCGAGGTTCACCGCTGGTATCTGGGCGTTTACGCCGATGCCTATGAATGGGTCGAATTGCCGAACACGGTGGGTATGTCGCAATTCGCCGACGACGGGCTTCTGGGAACGAAGCCCTATGCAGCAAGTGCGGCGTATGTCGACCGCATGTCGGATTACTGCAAATCGTGCCGGTACGATCCCAAGAAGCGCACAGGCGAGGACGCCTGCCCGTGGAACGCCCTTTATTGGAATTTCATCGCGCGACACGAGGACAGGCTGTCGCGCAACAACCGGATGAGCATGATCGTGAACAACTGGCGGCGGAAACCCAAGGATGAACAAAGGGCGCTTCGGAAGGCTGCTTCCGACCACATGGCCGCGCTGAATCCTTATTCGGGCTGAACGCTTACGTCAGCCAGCGCGTCACCATGACCCCTGCCCAGGCCGAAAAGCCGGTCAGCGCCCCACCCCAGATCGTGTCGACCACCACCTGCTGATAGGACCAGTCCCGCAGCGTGGCGAGGTTGGTGAATTCATAGGTGCCATAGCACATCAGCCCCAACAGGACGCCATTGATCAGCGCGCTTGTCGGCGCATCTTTGGCCAGTGCCGGGAGTGATACGAAGTAGAGGACACCCATGACGTACGCAGCATAGAACAAGCCCGCCGGTGCCATGCGGAAGGGCTCCGCCAGCAGATCGCCGATGTGACGCTCGAAGATCGGGCGGATGATCGTGCTGATGCCGACCGCGTCGATCCCGAGAAAAATGATCGCCGTCGAGATATAGAGGATAATGGTCTGCATGACGTCCCCGCCGCTGATGCCTGAGTCTGCAACGCCGCAACAGCCGGTTGAGTTCGTCGAGCGCATCGACTGACGGCGCGCTTGCTGATTGCCGCGCCCTTCCCACAGGCCTAGGGAGAACGCGCCGCTTTCATGTTCGACAGCCGGCTCAGCTTTCCAAAGGACGGGCGCCATGACGACACCTGAGACCCTTGCGCCAATCTTTGCCCCGACTGGCGTTCTTCGCGTCGCGCTGAACCACGGCAACCGCGTGCTGGTCGGCCGCGACGATTCGGGCCATCCCGTCGGGATTAGCGTCGATCTTGCGCATGCACTGGCAAAGGATCTTGGCCTGCCGCTTCGCTTCGTGGAATACGACAGGGCGGTCGACGTTTCCGCATCAGCCCAAGACAACGCCTGGGACGTCTGCTTTCTGGCTGTCGATCCCAAGCGCTCGGAAACGATCGATTTCTCGCAGCCCTATGTCCGCATCGATGGCTGTTACCTGGCTTCGTCGGATTGTCCTGCTGTCGACGCGACGGACCTTGTGCGATCTGGGGTGAAGGTCGGCTCCGTCACCGGAAGCGCCTACACCCTGACGCTGGAGCGTCTGCCCGGCGCGGAAAATATCGTCCTGTTTGACGATATCCACCTGATGCTTGCGGCTTTCGAAAGGAGAGATGTCTCAGCGGTCGCGGGGATCGGCACGGTCATGCATCGAGAGGCGGAAGACCGACCGCGGACGCGTGTCCTGACCCCGCCCTTCATGGAGATCCGGCAAGCCATGGCGGTGCCGCGCGGACGCCCCGCCGCTGCAGAGCATCTGCGGAGGTTCCTGACCCACGCCGCACGCTCCGGTCTGGTCGGCGACATTCTGGAAACTCACGGCGTGTCCCGGAATTGCGCAGTTATCCCCAACTGATGCCGTTACGGTTTTGCGAAAGAGTAATTCGGATCAGAAACCGGGATTTTCGCGCGCGCCCAGATGGGTCTTTGCGAATCAGTGATTCGCTTGCGCATACAACTCAGAATTGAGTGAAATCGCTATGCCTCGCGTCGGCGGAGAATCGCCGACGTGGAGAGCGACTTTTTGCCGGAGGCCAAACCGCGAAAACCTCAGGAAACACGGTCGTTTGCGACATAATCTGGCGCAAGCCACGGAATTTTCGTGGAATCGTTACAAGTTTAGCGATATCGCTTTTCCGTGAGGCGGAAAGTGTCGGGGGACAGCTTTTCTGATCCGGGATGACGTCGCGAGCGCTGTTTGCGCTCCGATCCCCTGTGGCCATCCATCCCGACGAACCGCTCGCGAACCTGTGCCCTTGCGAGATTGGGAATGTTGTAATGAGTTACTATTACAAAAAGTACGAGTGGACTGCCTTCAAGGAATCGGACCTGCTGAAATCGGGTGACTCGAATTTCAGCTATGGCGACAGCTTCACGATGAAGACGCCGTCGGTCAGCATGTCGACTTATGACAATGACTCCACCCTGTCTGGCGGCACCAGCACCTGGTGGTCCAACACCTATTCCGCCGATCAATACGGTCAGGACGCATCGGTCAACGATTGCCGCGTCGGCTGCAAGATGTACGCAGAGCGTTATCACGTCCTGCAGGGGTCTGATGGCAAGACTTATTACCTGATCGAGATCGCAATCGAAGGGCACGACGCGCCCGGCGCCGGCTCGAACTACCTGACGTTCTACGGTGCGCAGCCCCCGGCCGGCACTGTCCTGACCTCGCGGGGCACCTGCGAAGTCTCGGGGTCGTGGATCGACTATTCGTGCCTCGGTGCGGGCGACAAGGTTCCGCCAAACACGCCGCCGCATTTCACCAACGTGCCGTCGGATGGAATGTTCTGCGTCGACGAGAACACCAAGCTGGTCATCGACCTCGATGCGAAGGACGCCGATTGCGACGCGCTGAGCTACTCGATCACCGGCGGCGCTGACAGCGCGGTCTTCCAGATCGACGAGAAGACGGGTGAACTGAGCTTCAAGACCGCGCCCGACTACGAGGCGCCGAAGGATGCCGACGGCAATAATGTCTACAAGGTCATCGTCGCGGTCAGCGACGGCAAGGGCGGGGTGACCAACAAGGAACTCTCGATCTGCGTCAAGGACGTGGACGAAAAGCCGACCTGCGTCGTGATCGAAGCCGAGGACATGCAGCTTTGCGGCTACAGCGTCAAATGCGCCTCGAGCGCGTCGGGCGGCGAATATGTCGCACTGAACGCGTCGTGGTGGGGGTCGAGCAGCGGCTACATCCAGACCAAGTTCGGCGGCGTCAGTGGCGAATATGACATGACGCTGCGCTACTGGGACGGGTCGGGTGACGGTCTGATCAAGATCTTCGTCAACGGCGAGGAAGTCGGGTCGGTCCGGCTGAACGACGATTGCGGCTGGAAGACGCTGTCGCTGGAAGGCCTCGACATCGACAAGGGCGATGTCATCACGCTGAAAGGCTATGGCAGCTGCGCCGAAGGCGCGATCATCGACAAGATCAAGCTGTGCCCGGCAGAACCCGAGCCGCAGCCCGGCGCGCTGGAAGGCCGCGTCTTCATCGATGCCAACAAGGACGGGATCGACAACGGCGAGACGGGCGTTCAGGGCGTCACCGTCCAACTGCTGACCGCAGCGGGCGTCGTGGTGGGAACCACGCTGACCAAGGCTGACGGAAGCTATGCGTTCACCGGCCTCGACGCCGGCAGCTACAAGGTCGTTTTCCCGACAACGGTGAACGGCCGCGTGTTGACGAACCAGAACGTCGGCAACGACGACACGATCGACAGCGACGCCAACGTGACCACCGGTCAGACCGGCAACTACACCGTCGTCGCGGGCCAGACCACGAAGGACGTGGATGCAGGCCTGGTCGATCCGGGAATCGCGAAGCTGGGCGATTTCGTCTTCATCGACGCCAACAAGAACGGCGTGCAGGATGCGGGCGAAGTCGGTCTCGCTGGCGTGGGCGTGACGCTTTATGCTGCGGACGGCGTGACGGTGCTGGCCACCACGACGACCGACGCGAACGGCAAGTACATGTTCCACAACCTCGATGCCGGCAGCTATGTCGTCGGCTTCATGGAAGCGGACGGTTTCGACTTCACCACCGCCAATGTGGGTAACGACGCTTTCGACAGCGATGCGAATGCGACGACCGGCAAGACCGGCATCGTGACGCTTGCGATCGGCGAGACCAATAAGACCGTCGATGCCGGGGTCGTGGCCGAAAACAAGGCTCCCGATGCCAAGGATGACGCCGCAAAGACCTGCGCCGATACGGCCAAGACTGTGGACGTGCTGGCCAACGATACCGACGCCGACGGCGACACGCTGACCATCACCTCGGTCGCCGGTCAGTCGATCGTCGAGGGCGGCACGGTCGACGTGAACGGCGTGTCGATCTCGCTGGTCGGCGGCAAGCTGGTCATCGACGGCGCCTCGGCCTACGCCGATCTCGAGATCGGCCAGAAGGTCTCGGCCAGCTACAGCTACACGATCTCGGACGGCAACGGCGGGATCGACACGGCGAAGCTCGACATGAGCTTCTGCGGCGCGAAGAATACGCTGGACACGATTGCGGCCAGCCTGCCGGAAAGCGGTTTGCTCACTGTGTCTCGTGATCGTGTTGGTGACACGTTCTATAATGCGGTCGTTACCGGCACCGGGGATGATCGTTTCGATGGCCAGAGTTTCGACATTGCCTATTGCGTCGCTGGCTATGACTTCCTTCAGATAGATACGCCCTTCCTTGCGAAAATCTATCTGGCTGATGCGGACTCCATCCCGGCGGGCACAGTCGCTAATCCGCAGAACCTGGACATGGTCAACTGGATCCTGAACCAGGACTTCAGCGCTATGGATAACGGCGATGGTACTGGCGGAACTTATACCGAGGCTGAAATTCAGGGGGCTATCTGGGGGCTCACCGACGATCTGGTATTCGTGAACGAGAATTTTCCAGCCTACGGCACCACAGCCAATGCGCGTGAGATCTACGACATGGCGCTGGCGAATGGAGACGGTTTCGAAGCGGGTGAAGGCGATATAGTTGGCGTGATCTTTGATCCGGTTCTGCCTGATGCTCTGCCGACCGAGCAGCCGATCATCCTCGGTATCGACTGGCATGCTCTGGCTCAGGATTGCCTCTGCGCATAATCGCTCTGTGGCGATGCATTAGTTTGTGCCGCCACACCTAAATTTCGGTCGTCCAAGGATCGAAATGGGCATGTGCGTGCACATGCTTGTCTTGTACGCGGGACTTGGACACCCGCATGTTCATGGAGCTATAGCGATGAAGAAAATTACTCTTGCTGGCCTGACTGCTACATTGTCGTCGTTTGTGGCAAATGCTGCATTCGCGGCTGGTGATTGCGACGGATTGAACCAGTCTAACTGCCCGGTGGCCGTTCCCGAAATCAGCGCGCTGGAAGGCACCGCCGCCATCGCCGCGCTGGCCGCCATCGTGCTTCTGACCTGGGAGCGTCGTCGCCGCGCTCACTGAGCTTGCGACCATGATGCGACCTGACAGGCCCGCTCAAGGCGGGCCTGATCATCTTTTGAGCTATCTGAATCACACCCGCATGACCGATGCCACTGCCATGTCCAGCCGACCGCGCCTGCGCCCGCTTGCGTTGGCCGCGATCCTGCTTGCGGCGGAATTCGCCGTCATCGGCATCACCTTCAAGCACGGGATCGACTTCCGATGCCTCGACAACTGGCCCGCGGGCGCCTGCCGTTCCGCCAGTCGGTCGCTCGCCGCGCTGTACTGTGTGATCGCGGTGCTTGGGCTTTACGCGCTGCTTCGCCCGACCCTGTTCCGTGACCTGCTGGCCGAGGCAGGACGCGACGCTCGACCGCTTGGTTTCAACGTCATCGGTTTCGCTTTGGCAATGGCACCGCTGCTGTTCATGCAGCAGGGTCAAGGCGCCGCGATGATGGGGCCGGCCTTCGCCTGCTGGGCAATCGGGATGACGCTGATCCTCGGCGGATTGGCAGGATGGCTCGCGCCGCTGCGGCGGTGGCGCGCATTTCTCTCGCGCGCAGGGGTCACGCTTCTCGTCGTTCTGGCCGCAGGCGCGCTCGCCCCTGTTCTTGCGGTCAGTCTGCAACCGCTGTGGCAACTCGGCACGATTGCGGACGCGACCTTCCGTGCGGTGACCTGGCTTGTCGACGCGATGGGTTATGACATCGTCGCCGATCCCGTGCTGAAGCATATCGGCCAGGGTGACTTCGTCATCTCGGTGGCGCCAGTCTGTTCAGGGATCGAAGGCATCGCGCTGGTCACGATCTTCGTCAGCCTCTACCTATGGCTCTTCCGCACTGAACTTCGCTTTCCGCGCGCGCTGCTTTTGTATCCAGTGGGCATCGCCACCAGCGCCGCGCTGAATGTGGTGCGAATCTCGGTCCTGCTGATCATCGGGATTGAGGGGCAGCCCGAACTGGCCGTCGGCGGGTTCCACAGTCACGCGGGCTGGGTCATGTTCACCGCCGTAGCGCTCGGGCTGATCGCCGCCGCACGCGGGATCGGCTGGTTCAACCGGCACCCGGTGACGGCGGCGGCTTCACGACCGCTTCCGCCGCTGCGGCAAGACCCCGTCGCGGGGCGGATTCTTCCGTTCGCCGTCTTCATGCTCACCGCAGTCGTGGCGCCCGCGATCAGCCAGAACCCGGCGCTGTTCTACCCGATCCGGGTGCTTCTGCTCGCAGCGGCCGTCGCGCTTGTCTGGCCCGCCATCCGGCCCACGATTGCACAACTACGCCGCGTGTCACCCCTGTCGTGGATCGTCGGGGCGGCAGTCGGTGCATTGTGGGTCGCGATCCCTGTTCAGGCCGCCGAAGCGCCACCCTACGGCGCGCTAAGCGGCGGTCTCGTGCTTCTATGGCTGGTGTTTCGCGGCATCGGGACCGTTCTTCTCGTCCCGCTGGTCGAAGAACTGTTCTTTCGCGACTACCTTGAAAGCCGGATCAGAGGGGCTGCGCCAGATGAACCTGCGCCGCTCTGGCGCGTGATCCTGGCAGCGGTGGTGACCGCAGGCTTCTTCGCGGCCCTGCATGATCGTTGGGCCGAGGCCCTGATCGCCGGACTGCTTTTCTCGTGGGTCGCACGTCGATCAGGCCGGATCGCTGACGCCGTGGCAGCCCACGCAATCGCGAACCTGATCGTCTTTGCCGCGGCGATCCTGACCGGAAACCTTGCGATCATCTGACGCACAAGAAGCGTCACGCGGCGATCTGGCGTGCTTTCTGGACCATGACCTCGGCCTGTCGGATCGACGCGTAATCGATCAGGCGTCCATCCAGAGATACGGCACCTTTGCCTGCCGCTTCAGCCTCGGCCATCGCCTTGAGGATGCGCTCGGCCTTTTCGATTTCGGCCGCCGACGGGCTCATGACCTCGTTGGCCAAGGCGATCTGGCTGGGGTGGATGGCCCATTTGCCCTCGCAGCCAAGAACCGCGGCGCGGTACGCAGCTGCCTTGAACCCGTCGGGATCAGAGAAATCTCCGAACGGTCCGTCGATGGGTCTAAGGCCGTTGGCACGCGTGGCGACGACCATGCGTGATAGGGCGTAATGCCACATGTCGCCCCAGTGGACGTTACGTTCGCCGACTGAATCAGGGTCGGTCAGCACCGCATAATGCTCGTTCACGCCGCCGATCACCGTGGTCCGCGCGCGCGTGCTGGCGGCATAATCCGCGACACCGAAATGCAGGCTTTCGTTGCGCTTCGAGGCGGCAGCGATGGCGCTGACGTTCTGCATTCCCAGCGCGGTTTCGATGATGTGCTCGAACCCGATGCGTTTGCCGAAGCCCTTCGCATCCTCGATCTGCGTCACCATCATATCCACGGCATAAACGTCGGCCGCCGTCCCCACCTTGGGGATCATGATCAGGTCCAGGCGCTCGCCGGCCTGTTCGACGACATCGACGACATCGCGATACATGTAATGCGTGTCGAGCCCGTTGATCCGAATCGACATCGTCTTCTTGCCCCAGTCGATCTCGTTCAAGGCCTTGATGATGTTCTTGCGCGCGCCTTCCTTTTCGTCAGGGGCGACCGCGTCCTCAAGATCAAGGAAGATAACATCGGCGGCAGATTCCGCTGCCTTTTGAAACATCTGGGGCTGACTTCCAGGCACGGCCAGTTCGCTGCGGTTGAGGCGGGCTGGCGCCTGCTCGATCGAGTGGAAGCTCATCGTCGATGTCTCCTGCAAATGGGAAGGTCTGTCGCCCCTATGCAGGAAAGAAATAATGTTTCGTGTCAATCAATCTAAAGGTCGTAAAATTACGCTGATCCTGCTTTACTCGATACTCCCGGGCAACCGACTGGAATAATAGAAGGCGATGGCCTGCGCCCGATTTCGGACCGCCAGCTTATCGTAAAGGTTGGACAGGTGGAATTTGACGGTGTTAGTGGAAATGCCGAGTTCGACTGCCAATTCGCGATTGCTTAGACCCTTGGACAACGCTTCAAGCATCGTCCGCTCACGGCGGGACAGCGTGTGTATCGGGTCCTGTTGCAGATCGCGCACGTCAAGATAGGGGAACACCATCTTGCCTTCGGCAACCGAGACGCACGTGTTCAGCAGCGCTTCGACCGGACCGTTGCGGGCGACAAACCCCGCAGCACCCGCACTCATCGCGGCACGGTGCGCTGCGCTGCCCTGATCGGCGTAGACGACAACCCGAGGCGCGCTGTGCTGCTCGCGCAGCACTTCCAGAAGACGCGCACCACCCAGGATCGGCAGATCCCAGTCGATGATCCCCACCTGCGCCGGCACCCGCATGACGGTGGCGAGGAAGCCTTCGGCCGTCGCGGACGTCGCGATCAGCGAGAAGCGGGCGTCGCGCTCGAACACCCCCGACATGGCTGAGAGAACAAGGGGGTTGCTGCAGGCAAGTATGACCGAAATCTTCTCTCGCGCGGAAGTCGATGTCTGCAATTCGCTCTCCCTGCGGGCTGGCCCCTACCCATTCGGCTAGGGACAAGCAGGTATACCATCGCATTCTTACCCAGGTGGATAGGTTTTTCCCCACCCGAATAGATACCAGGAAGCAGGATTAACGGCGGTTGCGGTAGAAGTCGAGTGATTGTTCATTCAGCGGGTAATTTCGTTTCAAGGATGCGCCGCAATGAGCAAGATCGTGATCTTTCCGCAACTCGAGATCCCTGCCACTCTGGCCGCGGGCCCGGGGCCGGGCAACACCGATGCTCGCGTCCTTGATCGTTTTGCAAGCGCCGGGATCGCGGATCACATGCAAGCCGACGTGCTGCGCGGAATGCTGGAATGCAAGGCGATGCTGCGGTCGGTGATGGGAACCACCAACATCCATACGTTCGGCGTCGCCGGCACCGGGTGGAGCGGACTGGACGCGATGTTCAGCGCAGTCATGCCGGGCGACAAGGTCGTCATGTTCGTGAACGGGACGTTCTCGGGCATCGACGGACTGACGGTGCGGATGAAGGCCGCGACGGCCGAGGAACTCGCCGCGGACCCGCTGGATCCGAAACCCGCGTCGGTCACCATCGTAACCATCCCGCACGGCGAATCGATCAGCGCCGAAGTCGTCGACGCGGCCCTGGCCGAACACAAACCGAAATGGGCCGCGATGGCCCATTCGGAAACCGGTTCGGGCCGGGTCAACGACATCAAGGGTTTTTCCGACGCATGCGAGCGTCATGACGTCATGGGTCTTGTCGATGCGGTGTCGTCGCTCGGGGTCGAGAACTTTCGCATCGACGACTTCTCCGGCGTTCACGGTTGGGCGTCCTGTCCTCAGAAGGGTATCTGCTGCCTGCCCCTCACCTATGCGCCCGTCTCGTTCACCGACCGCTATATTGCGACATTGCGGCAGACCGGCTGCCGGACCTTTGTCCACAATCCGATCCTTGAGGCGAGGCACTGGGGCATCATCGACGGCAAGGATGTCGAAAAGCCGACCTATCACCGCACCCACAGCGCCTATGCAATCGCCGCCTTCCACGAAGCCTTGCGGATCACGCTGCAGGAAACCGTGCCGCACCGCGCCCGCAATTATGCCTTCCACGAGGCTGCGCTGCGCGAGGCGCTGACCGCAATGGGGTGCAAGGTGACGTCGAACATGACCTCGCTGGTGGTCTTGAACCTTCCCGAGACGCTGGCCGGTCGAGAAGCCGAACTGGTCCAGGGCTGCCGCGCCGAAGGCTTCGGCATCTGGCCGACGCTGTCAGAGCCGGTGCAGGTTCGCATCGGCATCCTGAACCTGCTTAGCCGCCGCAACATTATCGACATCGTCACCCGCTTTGGCGCAGCGCTGAGTCGCATGGGCGCCGAGGTCGACATGGAAGCGGTCCACGCGACGCTCGACCGTCACTTCGACCGCGCCGTCGCTGCCGAATAGGACGGGCCCGAAAAAGGGGGGAAACATGGATATCCACGAGTACCAGGCCAAGGAAATCCTCAGCAATTTTGGCGTCGCCATTCCGCAGGGCGCGCTGGCCTACAGCCCCGAGCAAGCGGCTTACCGCGCGCGCGAAATGGGCGGAAATCGCTGGGTCGTGAAGGCTCAGGTTCATGCGGGCGGTCGCGGCAAGGCGGGCGGCGTCAAGGTTTGCGACAGCGATGTCGAGATCCAGGACGCCAGTGAAAAGATGTTCGGACAAAAGCTGGTGACGCACCAGACGGGCCCCGAAGGAAAGGGAATCTACCGCGTCTACGTCGAGGCGGCCGTCCCGATCGAGCGCGAGATCTATCTGGGCCTCGTGCTGGACCGCGCCAGCCAGCGCGTGATGATCGTGGCCAGCGGCGAAGGCGGAATGGAGATCGAGGATATTTCGGCCCAGAAGCCCGACAGCATCGTCCGGGCAACGGTCGAACCCGCTGTCGGATTACAGGAGTTCCAGTGCCGCGAGATCGCCTTCGCGATGGGTATCGCACCGGCCATGGTCCAGCAGATGGTGCGAACGCTGAACGGTTGCTATCGCGCCTTCCGCGAACTCGACGCGACGATGGTCGAAATCAATCCGCTGGTCATCACCGGCGACGACCGCATCCTTGCGCTGGACGCGAAGATGACCTTCGACGACAACGCGCTGTTCCGGCATCCGCAGGTCGCGGAACTGCGCGACAAGTCGCAGGAAGACCCGCGCGAATCGCGCGCGGCGGATCGCGGGCTGAACTATGTCGGCCTCGACGGCCATATCGGCTGCATCGTCAACGGCGCCGGTCTGGCGATGGCGACGATGGACACGATCAAGCTGGCCGGAGGCGAGCCTGCGAACTTCCTCGACATCGGCGGCGGCGCCACGCCCGAGCGGGTCGCGAAGGCGCTGCGGCTGGTGATGTACGACGAGAAGGTGCAGGCGCTGTTGGTCAACATCTTCGCGGGCATCAACCGCTGTGACTGGGTTGCCGAAGGCGTCGTGCAGGCCTTGCGTGAAAATCCCGTCGATGTGCCGGTCGTGGTGCGCCTTGCGGGGACGAATGTCGAGGAAGGGCAGAAAATCCTCGCCGAAAGCGGGCTGCCCCTGATCCGTGCCGCGACGCTGAACGAAGCGGCCGAGCGTGTCGTCGCCGCCTGGAAAAGCGATGTCAGCCACCACCAAGCCAAGCTGAGGGCCGTCTGATGAGCATCCTGATCGATCGCGACACCAAGGTCATCGTCCAGGGCATCACTGGCAAGATGGCCCGGTTTCACACCAAGGAGATGATCCAGTACGGCACCAACGTCGTCGGCGGCGTCGTTCCGGGCAAAGGCGGCGAGACGGTCGAGGGCGTGCCGGTCTTCAACACCGTCAAGGATGCGGTCGCCGCGACCGGCGCCGAGGCGACGCTGGTCTTCGTGCCGCCCCCTGCAGCCGCCGACGGCATCATGGAGGCCGCTGATGCAGGCATCCGCTACTGCGTCTGCATCACCGACGGCATCCCGGCTCAGGACATGATCCGGGTCAAGCGCTACATGTACCGCTACCCGAAAGAGCGGCGGATGGTCCTGACCGGCCCGAACTGCGCAGGCACGATCAGTCCCGGCAAGGCGATGCTGGGGATCATGCCGGGCCACATCTACCTTCAGGGACATGTGGGCATCATCGGCCGCTCGGGCACCCTGGGCTATGAGGCCGCGGCGCAGCTGAAGGAACGCGGCATCGGCGTATCGACCAGCGTCGGCATCGGGGGCGATCCGATCAACGGGTCTTCCTTCAAGGACATCATGCAGCATTTCCAGGACGACGATGACACCCACATCATTTGCATGATCGGCGAGATCGGCGGCCCGCAAGAGGCCGAGGCCGCGGATTTCATCCGCGATCATGTCACGAAACCCGTCGTCGCCTATGTCGCCGGCCTGACCGCGCCGAAAGGTCGCACGATGGGCCATGCGGGCGCGATCATTTCGGCCTTCGGCGAAAGCGCCAGCGAGAAGGTCGAGATCCTGTCCGCGGCAGGGGTGACCGTCGCCGAGAATCCGGCGTCCATTGGCGAGACCATCGCCCGCGTGATGCATTAGGAGCGTGCCATGGCAAAACCCCGGATACTCGTGACCCGCCGCTGGCCGCGCGCGGTCGAGGCTCAGCTCGCCGATCTGTTCGATGCCGATCTGAACAGTTCGGACAGGCCGCTCGATCAGATCAGCCTGCGGCAGGCGATCCAGCACTATGACGCTGTCCTGCCGACCGTCACCGACCGGATCGGCGCGGCCACTCTGGAACTTGCGCGGCCGCAGGCCAAGATCCTCGCCAATTACGGCGTCGGCTACAGCCATATCGACATGGCGAGCGCCGGTCAGCACGGGATCGTGGTGACGAACACGCCCGACGTGCTCAGCGAATGCACCGCCGATCTGGCGATGACGCTGCTGCTGATGACCGCCCGCCGCACCGGCGAAGGCGAACGCGAGTTGCGCGCCGGTCGCTGGGGGGGCTGGCGACCGACGCATCTGGTGGGGACCAAGGTGTCGGGCAAGACCCTCGGGATCATCGGCTACGGCCGGATCGGCCAGCAGATGGCGCGTCGTGCACACCACGGCTTCGGCATGACCATCCTGTGCTACAACCGCAGCAAGGTTACGCCCGATGTGCTGGCTGAATGTGGCGCGACGCAGATAGGCAGCATCGACGATCTGCTGCCGCAATGCGACTTCGTGTCCCTGCATTGTCCCGGCGGGCGCGAGAACCGGCATCTGATCGACGCGCGGCGGCTGGACCTGATGCGGCCGGGCGCCTTCCTGATCAACACCGCACGGGGCGAGGTCGTGGACGAAGCCGCGCTGGCCCGCGCGCTGTGGTTCGAGACAATCGGCGGCGCTGGTCTCGACGTATTCGATGGCGAGCCGGAAATTCATCCGGCGCTGGCGGGCTGCGAGAATCTGGTCATGTTGCCGCATCTGGGCAGCGCCACGGCCGAGGCACGCGAGGCGATGGGCTTTCGCGTGCTACAGAACCTGCGCGACTTCTTCGAGGGCCGCGAACCGCGCGATCGGGTCAACTGATGGGACAGACCGGTTCACGGATGGAAAGGTCCCGACGCGACCCAGGCCCACCAGCCTATGCCGACGGCTTGCGGGCCGACTTCAGGGAGCTGTGGCGACGCGTCATCGCACGGCGCGCACCCTCGATCCTTCCCTACGTTTCGGGAGACGCCGCCGGTCAGCCCACCGGCGCCGCTGTCATCCCCTTTCTTCAGGCTTTGAACATGTGGTTTCAGCTTTTGCGCATCGCGGACGAGAACGCCGAAATGCGCGCGCGACGAGAGTCGGAGACGCGCGAGGGTCCGGCAGCCATCGATGGCAGCTTCGCCCGCGTTCTCGCTGGGCAGAGGACGAAACCATCCGAGGCCGTCGACCGGCTCGCGCGCGACCTGATGGTCGCGCCGACCCTGACCGCGCATCCGACCGAGGCCAAGCGCGTCACCGTGCTTGAGATCCACCGTCGCATCTATCGCGGTGCCGTCGCGCTGGAGACGGGCCGCTGGACACCTCGGGAACGCGCCGACTTGCGCGACGCGATCAAGGCAGAGATCGATCTGCTGTGGCTGACCGGCGAGTTGCGGATGAAGCGCCCCTCGGTCGAGGATGAGATCAACTGGGGTCTGCAGATCTTTCGCGACAGTCTTTTCGACGCCGTTCCGAATGTCATCGCTCAGTTCCAGAGGGCGTCCCGCGACGACGACGAAGACACGGGAACCAGTTTCCTGAGGTTCCATTCCTGGATCGGTGGCGACCGCGACGGCAATCCGAACGTGACGGTGACTACGACCCGGACTGCGCTGCAGCGTGCCCGGACCACGATCCTGGAACGCTATCTGTCGAAGCTTATGGTGGCCGCGCAGCAGTTGAGCATCAGCGATGCCATCTCGGCCATGCCGCAGGAAGCACAGAACCTGCTGCGCAAGGTGATCGATGCGGCGCGCGCGATCGACCGGCCTTCGCGCCGCAATGAGGGCGAATTGTTCCGCCAGGCGCTGAGCGCAATTCAGCATCGCATTGAAGCGACGCTGGAGGATTTCGGACCTGCCTACGCCCATGTGGGCGAGTTCATCGTTGATCTTCGGCAGGTGGAGACCGCTCTCTCGCTGATCGACGCGAAGGCGTTGGCAAACCGTGTTGTTCGTCCGATCCGCTGGCAGGCCGAGACGTTCGGCTTTCGCACGGTGACGCTGGATGTCCGCCAGAATTCGAAGGTCACGACTGACGTCTTGGCTGAAATCTGGGCGATGGACGGCTTCGCGGCCGACTGCGGGTCGCCGGATTGGTCGAATAGGCTTCGCCGCGATCTGGCGCAGCCGACGTTGCAGCCCGTCGATCCATCGAAGCTGTCCGACAGGGGACGCGAGCTTTTGTCGCTGCTGTCGCTGATCCATGATACGAAAATCGGCGCCGATCCGCAGGCGATCGGGCCCTTTATCCTGTCGATGACTCGGTCATGCGAAGATCTGCTTGGCGTCTTCCTGCTGGCACGCCACGCAGGCTTCGGCGCCGAGCGGCTGGATCTGCAGGTCGTCCCGCTGTTCGAGACGATCGACGACCTGCGCGCCGCTCCGCAGATCTTGGACGACTTGCTGCATGTGCCACTGGCCCGCCGCAGCCTTGCCGGACTGGACCGTCGGATCGAGATCATGCTGGGCTATTCGGACAGCAACAAGGACGGCGGCTTCGTCTGCTCGACCTGGGAACTGGAAAAGGCGCAGCGCAGCATCACCCGCACGCTGGCCAAGCACGACCTGCTGCCGGTCTTCTTCCATGGTCGCGGCGGCTCTGTCAGCCGAGGCGGCGCGCCGACGGAACGCGCCATCGCCGCGCAGCCGCCCGGCACCGTCAACGGCCGCCTGCGGATGACCGAGCAGGGCGAGGTCATTACCGCGAAATTCGCCAACCGCGGAAACGCGCAGTATCAGCTGGAGCTGCTCGCTTCATCGGTTCTGGCACATTCTCTGAACGCACGCCCCGAGCCGGTGCGGCCGGAATTCAACGATACGCTGGACGCCCTGTCGGCGATGTCGCAGACGGCCTACACCGGACTGCTCCACGCGCCGGGCTTCATCGACTATTTCCAGCAAGCCAGTCCGGTCGAGGAACTGGCGATGCTGAAAATCGGCTCGCGCCCCGCGCGGCGGTTCGGTGCGGCCAGCCTTGACGATCTGCGCGCGATCCCTTGGGTCTTTGCGTGGTCTCAGAACCGCCATCTTCTTACCGGCTGGTATGGCTTCGGCACCGCAATTGCCCAATTCCGCAAGTATCGCGGTCAGGCGGGCGACGATCTGCTGCGGCAGATGACGACGGATTCGGCGCTGTTCCGGCTGATCGTTGATGAGGTCGAAAAGACCTTGTTCCAGACCGACATGGCGATCGCCGCGCGTTACGCCGCGCTGGTCCCCGATCAGAAGCTGCGTGATCGCGTCTTCGGCATGATCCGGGATGAACACGATGCCAGCTGCGACGCGCTGCGGTTTCTGAACGATGGCGCGGTCATCGGTGCCCGCTTCCCGCAAACGGTTGCACATTTCGATCGTATCGGATGCGATCTGGAACGCGCCCACAATCTTCAGGTCGATCTGCTCGGCGCGGTTCGCAGCGGTCATGACCGCAGCCTCACGGTTCCGCTGATGCAGTCGATGAACTGCATTTCAGCCGCGCTTGGCTGGACCGGATGATCTTGAAAGAAAGGACTGACATGAACGACCAGCAACCGATCTCGAGCTTCTTCACCGGGGATCTCCGCTCAACCGATCCCGAGATCGCCGACGCGATCCGGCAGGAATTGGGCCGGCAGCGCGATGAAATCGAGCTGATCGCATCGGAAAACATCGTCAGTCGCGCCGTGATGGAGGCGCAGGGCTCTGTCCTGACCAACAAGTATGCCGAAGGCTATCCGGGTAAGCGCTATTACGGTGGGTGTCAGTATGTCGATATCGCCGAAGACTTGGCAATCGAGAGGGCGAAGGCCTTGTTCGGCTGCGACTTCGCAAACGTCCAGCCGAATTCCGGCAGCCAGGCCAACCAGGGCGTGTTCCTCGCACTGCTCAAGCCCGGCGACACGATCCTGGGGATGAGCCTTGATGCCGGCGGCCACCTGACCCACGGCGCTGCGCCGAACCTGTCGGGCAAGTGGTTCAACGCGGTACAATACGGGGTCCGGCGCGACGACAACCGCGTCGACTATGAACAGATCGAGGCGCTGGCCCGCGAGCACAGGCCAAGACTGATCATCGCGGGCGGCAGTGCGATTCCCCGGCATATCGACTTCGCACGGATGCGCGCCATCGCCGATGAGGTCGGGGCGTTGCTGATGGTGGACATGGCGCATTTCGCCGGGCTGGTCGCGGCGGGCGAACATCCCAGCCCCTTCCCCCACGCCCACGTCGCCACCACGACGACCCACAAAACCCTGCGCGGTCCCCGCGGCGGCATGGTCCTGACGAACGATCCCGAGATCGCGAAAAAGATCAACTCGGCGATCTTCCCCGGTCTGCAGGGCGGGCCGCTGATGCACGTGATTGCCGCCAAGGCCGTCGCCTTCGGCGAGGCGCTGCAGCCCGGCTTCAAGACCTATATCCGCCAAGTGATCGCCAATGCACAGGCTTTGGCCGACCAGTTGATGAAAGGCGGGCTCGCCACCGTGACGGGCGGGACCGACACCCATGTCCTGCTGGTCGATCTGCGCCCCAAGGGGGTGACGGGCAAGGCCGCAGAGGCCGCGCTTGGCCGCGCGCATATCACCTGCAACAAGAATGGCGTGCCCTTCGACCCTGAAAAGCCGACGATCACCAGTGGGATCCGACTTGGCAGCCCGGCCGGGACGACCCGGGGCTTCGCCGAGAGCGAGTTTCGCCAGATTGGCGACTGGATCCTGCAGGTTGTGGACGGGCTTGCCACGAACGGCGAAGACGGCAACGCCGAGATCGAGGGGCAAGTGAAGGTGCAGGTCGAAGCGCTGTGCCAGCGCTATCCCTTGTATCAGGGGCTCTAGCGCGACCATCACAGCCATTCAGCGGTGGACAGTCAGCCCCGATCCGGCCAACATGATGGCTGGTGTCAGGGTTCATCCCGTACGGGAACCGGCAGCGAGATACGGCGCTTGGACTGGCGCCACCAGCGGCGGGTAACGGTTGACTTGATGACGGCAGAAGCGGCGACACAATCAGCGGAGGCGCTGCGGGATCGCTTGAACGCGCGCCTCGCGGAAATCAGCGAAGGGTTCGGCACCGCATCGGACGGGCTGGGCGCGGCAATGTCCGGGGCGGTCATGTCCGGCGGCAAGCGGTTTCGCGGAACCCTGCTTCTGATGGCCGCCGAAGCTGGCGGCGGAGTCTGCCGGGCCAGCGTGGATTCGGCCGCGGCACTGGAGATCGTGCACAGCGCCTCGCTGGTCTTCGACGATCTGCCCTGCATGGACGACGCAGAGATGCGTCGCGGCGAACCGGCGACCCACGTCAAACACGGCGAGGCGCGGGCGGTTCTTGCCGGCATCGCGTTGATCACCGAGGCGATGCGGGTTTTGGCCGATGCCCGAGATGCGTCGCCCGAGACGAGATCGCGGCTGGTCTCGATCCTGTCGGCGGCGCTTGGACCGCAGGGATTGTGTGCCGGTCAGGACCTGGATCTGGCCGGTGGGAAAACGCCGGAACGGATCCGGCGTGAACAGGACCTAAAGACGGGCGTCCTGTTCATCGCCGGACTTGAAATGCTGGGCGCAATCAAGGGTCTGGACGACAAGGCCGTGCAAGCGATGATCGCTTTCGGGCGCCAGCTTGGTCGGGTTTTCCAGTCCTACGATGATCTGCTGGACCTGATCGGCGACCCGCACGCCATCGGCAAGGATATCGGCCGCGATACGCGACCGGACAATCCGGCGCGCGGGATGCTGGCCGTCGAAAGCCTGAGCGACGTGTCGGAAAGCTACAAACTGAACCGCGCCGAACTGGACGACATGCTGGCGGTCCCGCCGTTGGCAAGTCCCGATATCCAGGCGCTGCTGGCAGGGGTGCTGCCAAAATCGCTTCGCGGCAGCGCATGACACTCCTGACGCGTTGACGGCCAAGCGATAACTCGCCCCCGTCTAGCTGTATCAGGCCTTCTCGTCCGCACGCGGACGGTTCCACAAACCTTCGCGCGACACATTTTTCCCCGACGCTCGAGACAGAAAGGCGTCACCGCCCGAGCGCAAAACCATTCCGACCTTCGCCGCGCCAGAGGTGCGGATACGAGTGCGGTAGGCCTTGGGTCCGCCCCTTCGGATGCGGGTGCCGATCGCGTGATAGATGCGCGCGGCCGCCGCGATGGACCAGGCGCAGCGCAGCGGCAGGCCCGGAAGGCCAGCGCGGGCGCTGCCGTAATAAGGCTCGGCCGCGTCCAGAAGCCGAAGGATGACCTCGTAGACGGCGGGCGATGGGATTTCGCCCTCGATGCTCGCGTCCGCCGCGTTCAGCCAATCCTGCGGCAGGTAACAGCGCCCGATCGCGGCGTCGTCCATCACGTCGCGTGCGATGTTGGTCAGTTGAAAGGCAAGCCCCAGATCGCAGGCCCGGTCGAGAACCGCTGGATCGCGAACGCCCATCACACGTGCCATCATGACACCCACAACGCCTGCAACGTGATAGGAATATTCCAGCGTGTCCGAAAGCGTCCGATATTGGCGCGCGTTGACGTCCATCGCAAAACCTTCGATCAGGTCCAGCGGCCAGCGATCGGGGAACGCGTGTCGGCGTGCGACGGCGCGCAGCGCCTCGAAGGGCGGTGACATCGGCAAATCACCGTGCAGCGCCTCCAGCGTATCGGCGCGCAACTGGGACAGTCGCGCTTCTGCATCCGCGCCCGGGTCCGGCCGGCTGCCGAGATCCTGACCGTCGATCACGTCGTCAGCGTGCCGACACCAGGCGTAAAGCATCACCGTATCGTCGCGCATGCCAGCAGACATCAGCTTTGCGGCGGCCGCGAAGCTTTGCGACCCTTGGGCGATAGAAATTTCGCTGGCGGCGACCGTGTCCTTCACGCCGAGACGCCCGCATCCGACAGCATCACCTGTGCTGTGGCCTTCGCGCTGCCGACGACGCCCGGAATGCCCGCACCCGGATGGGTGCCCGCGCCGACAAGATAGAAGTTACGGATGAAACGGTCGCGGTTATGGGGACGGAACCAGGCGGATTGCGCCAGGATCGGCTCGACCGAGAACGCGCTGCCGTGATGGGCGGCAAGTTCGCTTTGGAAGTCCGACGGCGCAAAGATGCGCCTTGTGGTCAGGTTCGCCCGCAGGTTCGGGATCAGCCGCTCTTCCAGGCTTTGCAGGATGCGATCGGCATAGGCCGGGCCTTCCTTGGACCAGTCGATCTGGGCGCGGCCCAGATGGGGGACCGGGGCCAGCACGTAGTGCGTCGACATGCCCGGCGGAGCCATGTCAGGGTCCGTGACCGAGGGTGAATGAAGGTAGAGCGAGAAATCCTCTGCCAGCTTCGGGCCCTTGAAGATCTCGTTCACCAACTCCTTGTATCGCGGGCCGAAGAGGATGGTGTGGTGGGCAAGGCCCTGTGGCATCTCTTTCAAGCCGAAATGCACCACGAAAAGCGACATCGACCAGCGCTGACGGCCCAGCATGGCAGCCTTGGTGCGCCCGCGGCGTGTATGGCCCAGAAGGTCACGATAATTGTGCATGACGTCGCCATTGCTGGCGACCATGTCCGCGTCCAACTGCCGTCCATCCACCAGCCGGACGCCGGTCGCACGCCCACCCTCGGTCTGGACCTGCGCAACCTTTGCGTTCAACAGCAAGGTGCCGCCGAGCCGTTCAAACAGCTGGACCATCCCAGAAATGAGTTGGTTGGTGCCACCCCTGGCGAACCAGACCCCGCCACGCCGTTCCAACGCGTGGATCAGCGCGTAGATCGAGCTGGTCGAGAAGGGATTCCCGCCCACCAGCAGCGTGTGATAGGAAAAGGCCTGCCGCAGATACGGGTCCTTGATAAATTCGGACACTTTGGCGTGGACGGATTTGTAGGCCTGAAGCCGCATCAGGGCGGGGGCTGCGCGCATCATCTGACCCAGCTTCAGGAAGGGCACCGTGCCCAGCTTGACGTAGCCTTCCTGATAGACCTCTTCGGCGTAGTCCTTGAAACGGCGATAGCCCTCCAGATCGTCCGGGTTGAACCGGGCAATCTGCTCTTCCAGTTGCTGTCCGTCATTGACGTAGTCGAAGACACGTCCGCCGTCCCATATCAGCCGATAGAAGGGAGAAATGGGGATCAGTGTCACATCGCGCGCCATGTCCTGACCGGCGTCGGTCCAAAGCTCCTTCAGCGCATCCGGGTCGGTGATGACCGTAGGACCGGCATCGAAGACATGCCCCTCATGGTGCCAGACATAGGCGCGCCCGCCCGGCTTGTCGCGGGCCTCGACCAGCGTCGTCGCGATCCCTGCATTCTGCAGGCGGATCGCCAGCGCAAGCCCGCCGAATCCTGCGCCGATCACGATGGCTGATGTCATGTCTCACCTTTCAGGAGCGGCGCCTCGGGCAGGCAGGGCAGCGCGGCGCGGATCGGGATCGGGGGCTTGCCGGTGACGATCCGGGCGCGATCGGCCCAGGTCAGGCGACCGGCGTAGAACCGCTCGATCAGCGGCTCGGGCAAGCGGTAGAAGCGTTCCAGCAGTCGGTAACGCTCGGGTCCCGGGCAGCCGCGGAACAGCATCCGGTTCAGAAGGCGCAGAAAGCGGTCTTCGCGCGCGCGGCGCTGGGCGAAACTGCGCAGACGGGCCCGGATCGCTTCGGTGGTCATCGGCTGCGTATCGGCGATCAGGTCGGCGACTTGGACCGCGACGGGAAGGGAATAGCCCGTTACGGGATGGAACAGGCCTGCGCGCAGGCCGATCGGGACCGGGCCGTCGGCATGGTCGTTCCAGAAGCCCGCGGCATCCTGCGCCAGTGCGATCGGTAGAATGCCGCGTTCCCGCCGAACCTCTTGCCCGCGCCATCCACGAGATGCGGCATAGTCCATTGCCTCGGCCGCCAGTTCGTTGTCGGACAGGCCCGCACCGTCGCTGTAGCGCGTGTCTTCGATCAGCACGCGCGTCGGGGTGAAGGGCAGGACATAGATGAAGCGGTAGCCGTCCTGTTGTGGCACCGTCGCATCCATGATGACCGGCCGGGGTATGCCATGGGGGGCGTCGCACTCGATCTCGATTCCGACGAATTTCTGAAAGCCGGTGACCAGATGCGGCCCCGGCTGCGCGCCCCGTCCGTCGAGGATCGCGGGCGCGGTCAGTTCCGTCCCGTCTCGCAAAACGGCGCGATCCCTGCCTAGCGTCGCAATCTCGGACGACCAGAGCGTTTCGATCCCGGCCTTGTCTCTCAGCCGGGCCAGCCCTTCGCTGCCCATCGAGGAATAGCCGGCGCGAAGCCGACGTGCATGCGCGGGGAAGCGGACCTCTTGGTCCGGCCAGTTCCCGACCAGCGCAGGTCCAAGGCGCACGTGCCATTCTGGTGCGATATCGGGACCGTGAAAGGACCAGGTGTGGCTGTCCGAAGGGCCGGCGGCGCGGTCGAGGATCAGGATACGCGCCTTCGGCCGCACCGCGCGGACGGCCAGCGCGATCAGGCTGGAGGCGAGACCGCCGCCGCCCAGGATGATGTCCGCATTCATGCCGCATCCCCCGTTGCGGAGCGGTTCAACGAGCCCTCGATGATGTCCGCACCGCGCCGAACGCCGCCCAGCGCACGCAGTTCCGCGCGGTGGGCAGCGATCTTGTCACCGAAGTCGCGATCGGAAAGCAGCTCGCGCAGTGTGGCACGGATCATCCCGACGCCGCGCTGGCGGGGCGGAAGGGTCAGACCGACCCCGTGATGGGCGACACGGGCTGCGATGCCCGGCTGCTCGAAGGCCAGCGGCAAGGTCAGCATGGGCACACCGGCCGCGACGCAATCCAGCACTGTATTCATTCCGCCATGGGTGATGCAGACGGATGCGCGGTCCAGCAACGGAAGTTGCGGCCAGAGGTTGCGGACCAGCGGCCGACCAGGCAAGGCCGCAACCTCTGCGGACGACAGCGTGCCCGCATGAGCCAGCACCAGCGTCGCATCAAGCGGCGCTGCCGCTTCGCAGATCGCGTGCAAAAGGCGCCTGCGCCGCCCTGCCAGCGTCCCGAGCGAAGCGAAAATCAACGGCTTGTCGCCCAACGGCGGAAGCGTTTCCGTAACGTCGCCGTCGCGCAAGGGGCCAAGCGACACTGCGTTCGCAGGCCGGGGCTGCGGGAAGTCCAGCGAAGGGATCATCTGCCGCAATTCAGGCACCCCGTGGGTCCAGTCAGCCATGTCGGCGCGCAGCGGCAGACCGTGATCCCGACATCCCGCGGCCAGTGCGCGCTTCTGAAGCGCCATCAGTACCGAGGCGACCGCCCAACCCCCACGATTACGCTTCCGGCCCTTCACGGATGGATCGAAAGGCCACGGAAGGAACGGGGGCGGGACCTCGTCACTGGCCATGATCGGCAGGCCTGCGGTCAGCGTGATGCGCGGAATCCCGGACGCCTCAGCCGCGAGGGCGTAGCCCGGCTCTGCCTGATCGGTGATTGCAAGATCGGGATCGAGACTGGCCAGCGCCGAAGGAGCATGACGGATGACGCCACGCGTCGCCGCTGCCGTCGCCGTCAGCGTTCGGACAAGTCCGGCACCGCCGAGGCTCGGCTCCGTCCAGTCGAGCGAGGCGACGTTCAGCCCCTCTTCACTTGCCAACGGTGTCAGCGCACGACTGCCTAGCAGCGTTACATTGTGGCCACGCCGTACCAGTTCGCGTGCCAGCGGCGCATGAGCCCCAAGATGTCCGCGCATCGCGGGCAGGCAGAAGACGATGCGCGCCATGCGGGACGATCAGCCCTGCTTGTCCGGCTCGGCGGCTTCGCGGCGCAACGTGCCAGCATCGCGCAGCTGCTGCTTTAGCCGATCGGGCCGCGGGGCATAGATGAAACCAAAGCTGACGCAGCCCTCGCGCCCGTCGACCGCATGGTGCAGACGGTGCGCCTGATAGACGCGGCGCAGATAGCCTTTGCGCGGGATGTGACGAAACGGCCAGCGTTGATGGACCAGGCAATCATGCAAGAACAGGTAGATGAACCCGTAGCATGTCATCCCCACGGCGACCCACCACGGCCAGCCGTCTGAAAAGATGAACAGCGCCGCCGCGATCACCGAAAAGACGATCCCGTAAAGGTCGTTCTTCTCGAACCCGGACCCCTGGTGGTCCGGACGCTCATGGTGCGAGCGGTGCCAGCCCCAGCCGAGCGGTCCGTGCATGATCCAGCGATGCACCGAATAGGCCGTTAGCTCCATGAAGGCGACCGTGGCCAGGACAATCGCCAGCGGGATCAGCCAGTCGCTCATGTCTGCACCCGCGTTTCAGGCAGCCGCCACCAAGGCACGTTCGGGTGCAAGTGGTGTTCATGGTGATAGCCACCGAAATGGAAGCACGAGATCAGCGACAGCCGGTCGTTCAGCCTGGTCGAGCGCGCATTGTGCCGGTCTTCGAAACGTTCGCCCGGACGCGGCATGTGGGGCAGGTACGTGCCGAAGTAGAACAGCTGAATCGACGCGAGGATCGAGGGCACGGCCCAGAAGGCGACGTAGGGCCAGCGCGGCCCAAGAATCAGCGCATAAACGATCACTGCGCTGCCCAGCACGAAGAATTCGCGCCAACCGAAATAGGTTCGAACGAACTTGGCATACCAGCGGACAGCACTGCCGGGGCCGTAATCCGGATCCTCTTCGGTTCCCGCATGTCGGTGATGGGCCATGTGGTTAACGATCAGCCTGCGCCACGAGAAGCCGGCGTACAGAAACAGGACCACCTGGCCGATCGCCGCGTTCAGACGAGGTCGGCCCGGTGCGACCGCCCCGTGCATCGCATCATGCGCGATGATGAAAAGCCCGGTGGACAGCCAGGTCAGTCCAATCAGCGCAGCCAGTGCCAGCAAAGGATGAGCCGTCGCAGCGATAAACCACACCGCGGACACATGAAGCACCGCCCACGCGACCACCACCAGCGCGGCCAGCGCGATGCTGACCCGAGCCTCGTGGCGGCGATGATGGCTGTCGCGACAGAAGCGCGTCATGGCGTTCGATCCTCTTGACCCGCCGAGGGTAAACCTGCTGGACCGGCGTGGCTAGCCTGCAACTTATCGCGATCGCCCTGCAAGGCGGCCTGCCTCAGCGCGGCGAGATCAGCCGAACCGGTGCAGAACATCGCGATGCGAAGCTGCGTGATGACGTCGTCGAAATGCTGGACAAGCGCGTCGGCGCTAGTGCGTGCAGCAGCCAGGGCCCGCGCTGCCTGGCCGGCCAGATCCGCGCCAAGCCTGATGGCGCGGGCGACATCCAGCCCGTCCCGCACACCGCCCGAGGCGATCAAGCTGCGTCCCTGCGGCAAGGGTGCGATGGCTCTCAGCGCATCGGTCGTCGGAATGCCCCAATCATGGAAGGGTGCCGCGATGGCCTGCGTCCGCGCCGTCCCACGCTCTGCCTCGACCCGGGCCCAACTGGTTCCGCCAAGCCCCGCGACGTCGATGATCTGGACGCCTGCATCAAGAAGCTGACGGGTCACATCAGGCGCAAGCCCTGCGCCAACCTCCTTGGCACCGAGCGGAACCGGAAGGTCGCGGGCCAGCGCCTCGATCCGGTGCATAAGCCCTGCGAAATTGCGGTTCCCCTCAAGCTGAATCGCTTCTTGCAGCGGATTGAGATGCAGGATCAGGGCGTCAGCCTCAATCATGTCCACCGCGCGCTGGGCTTCTGGCAGACCGAAACCATAGTTCAACTGCACGGCACCGATATTGCCAAGGATGGGGATATCCCGCGCCCGCGCGCGCAAATCGGCACCCAATCCGCCTGTTGCGCCATCCTCCACCGCGATCCGCTGCGAACCGACGGACAGGGCGATGCCAAGTTCGGCGCAGGCTTCGGCGATGCAGGCGTTGATCCGCGCCGCTTCATCCGGCCCGCCCGTCATGGCCGAGATCAGCAGCGGCGCACCCATTTTGCGGCCAAGGAATCGACAGCTTGTGTCGATGTCGTCCATGTCCAGATCGGGCAGCGCCTTGTGGACGAAGTGGACATTGTCGAAACCGGTCGCGCGCCGGTCCTGCGTCCCGAGGCCCTCTGCCACGATCCGCAGATGATCCGATTTCCTGCCCGAGATGTCGGTCATGCTAGCTGTTGTCCCATGGGCCAGTTGCAGCGTTCTTGCGCAAGAAGCCTCTCAGTAACCTGTTTCGGGCGCCCGGGCCACCGCAGCCGGTTGAGCATGGGCCGAACCTTCTTCCGGCGCTACACCCTAAGTCTGCGCTTGGACACGGAGACCGCATACATCGTGCTCAACGCTGCCAAGCCGAGAAGACCCCCAAGCTCCGGCAGCATTTCGGTCAGTGCTTCGCCGCGCCAAAGTGTCCCCTGATAGGCTTCGATGGCCCAGGCGTTGGGCGTGAAGCGCCCCAAGTCCTGCAGCCACAAAGGCATCATGAAGCGGGGCACCATCGAGCCGCCCACTGCCGAACAGACAAGGACGATGAAGGTCGTGACGGCCTGCGCCTGCTGTTTGGTCGTGCAGGTCGCCGCCGCGGCCAGTGCCAGTCCGGCCGCCGCCATCGAGGCCGCAAGTGTCACCAGCAGCCAAAGCCCAAGATTGCCGATCACGTCGACGCCATAGAAACCGGCGGCGGTGGCGAAGATGAGGCTTGCCTGGATGACGCCCTGCGCCACGAGGAACAGGAACTTGCCGTGGACCACGATCTCCGGTCCCCGCGGGACCACGGCGATGCGATCGAGAATGCCCGAATTTCTTTCGTCGATCAGCACGGCCGCGCTCTGCATGGATGAGAACAACAAGAACAGAATGGCCACGGCGCCTGCACAATAGGTCACCGCCGCATTGTGGCGTTTCTGCGGTCCGACAAACGCGGTTTCGACCAGGTCTTGGGCTTCGTCCAGATTCCGGTCCCCCGTCGCAAGCGCCGCTGTCGCCGTTTCCAGCCGCTCTGTCTGCGCAGGCGTCAGGCCACCGATCAACGGCTCGATCGCGAGAACCGTTGTTGAAAGCGCCATGTCCGGCATCTCGGCCGTGATGAGGCTTCGGATCTTCCCGCTCAGAATTCCGCCTGCGAGCGGCTTTCCGGGCTCCGTCAGAACCAACAGCGGGGGTACCTTATCCCCGCCTGTTTCACCCCTGATGAACAGGCCCGCGTCGACCGTGCCCTGTTCCACCTGCCGACTGACATCCTTCGGATCAAGCGCGGTCGCGCCGACGATGCGCAACGAAGGTTCTGCGCGCAGGACTTCCTCGAAGCGATCCCACGCCTCGACGTTATTGCCCTTCCCGAGCGCAACCTTGAGCGGAAGCTCGTCGTTCGCCGTGGCGGAGAAGATGGCGGCGAATATCACGAAGATTGCCGGAGGAAGCAGGAACGACAGGACAAGCGCGCCCCGGTCGCGGACAAGGCTGAGCGCCATGACGCGGAGCATCGAGATAATCATGCGACACCCTCTGATGCGTATTCACACTGCTGCTGCGACAGCCACAGGAACAAACTGTCGAGCCCGGGCTGGCGGAAATGCATCTCGCGCGGGTCAAGGCCCGCGCGCTTCACGTCGGCAAAGCAATCCAGCGTGCGGTCGCCGACCAGATGCCAGCTCAGCCGATTTTCATTGGCCATGAAGCCCATGTCCCTCAGCGTCCTCGCCTGACCGTCCAAGAGAATTTCCGCGAACTCGATAATGAACTCCCCACGTCCAGAAAAAGCTGTTTCCAAAAGCATCTTCGGGGCGCCTTGCAACACCAGACGCCCATTAAGCAGAATGCCCACACGGTCGCACAAAAGCTCTGCCTGCTGCAGATCGTGGGTGACGAGCAATATTCCCGTGCCGTCACGGCGCAGCATCTGGATCATTCGGTGCAGGGCGTTTCGCGCATCCACATCCACGCCGACAGTCGGTTCATCCAGGATAAGCAGGGCCGGCTTGTGCAGCATGGCTGCCACGATATTGACCCGTCGTTTCCAGCCTCCTGAAAGGTGGTCCACACGATCGTTCAGCCGTTCGCCGAGATGAGCGACATCGATCGCTTCTTCGATGGCAAGCCGTGTCGCTTTCCGTGACAGCCCCGACAATCGGCCGAAAACCTCGAGATTCTCCTGGATGGTCAACGCCGGATAAAGGGCGATGTCCTGGGGCACGAGCCCAATTGACGGGACCGATGCGCCATCAGGGCGGTTGCCCCCGACCGAGATGCTTCCGGCCGATGGCGCCAAGCGTCCGCAGATCGCGCGCACCAGACTGGTCTTGCCGGCGCCATTACGCCCGAGAAGACCGAAGATCTCACCGACCTGGATGCAGAGATCGACACCGTGCAGAACCTGCCTGCTGCCGTAATGGGCAGACAAGTTCCTTACCGTAAGGGCAGCGTCTCCCCCTGCCATCGCGCGTCGATCACCCCCTCAGAACTCGTGATGAACCTAAGTTAACACGTCTCCACCCGCGATAGGCGTTCTGGACGGAATTTGCCATTCCGACGGCGCCCGACCGACGGCGTGACCCGCTTCTGCTTGACGATCCTGCCCTCTCGGGTTTCGCTGCCACGACAATCGACCCCGATTGCGAGCAGGACTGAACACAAAGACGCGGAGAACCGCCATGAAACGACCCAAGCAGAGCGCCACGCGCGCAACCATCGCTCTCGTCGCTGTTATAGCCATCGCCGGCTGCAACACCGTTGCGGGGGTCGGCGAGGATATCACGGGCGTCGCACGCTGGACCCAGGGCAGCATGGGGATGGGGGGATCGATGGGCTATTTCGTCGAGCCGAACGGCAATGCCTCGGACTGGAACGGCGGGGCGGGATACTGATCGGCCTTGCGGCCGGTCAGCAGGACGAGACGACCTGACATTCGATCCGCCTTAAGCGCGGACAAATACACCCGTAGGCGCCATCAAGGATTGCCGAGAATTGATGCTGGTGGAGCCGAGGGGAATCGAACCCCTGGCCTTATCATTGCGAACGATACGCTCTACCAACTGAGCTACGGCCCCACAGGCGGGGTATGTGGACCCAGCCTCGCGCCTTGTCAAGATTGTGTCGGGCTTGTGCGGGTGCAGGAAAAGCTGTGCCCGATCTGTTTGGTGAACCACATGATCCCGTCAGACGGTGCAGGTCGCAACGCCAGCTTCTTCACCAGGAACAGGCAGTTCATTTCAGGGTCAAGCGCACGAAATTCTGAGACTTGCTGCGGCGGCCTGGTCTTTCGACAAAGTGCCGTGAGACGCGTTGCAGCCGCGGTGGAATTACTCGCCCCAAACAGTCAATTCGTCTAATGAAAGCTTATGATCGGCCACCGCTTGCCACGTCCCGTCATTCCGTTCCGCCACGCGTCGCTGATGGCGAGCCTTGTCGCCGGTTTGCTTGCGCCAATCAAGGCCGATGCAGCGGATGAGACGAAGCGCGCGCTGATTCTGGCCTATGGCGACAGTGCCGCCTCCGCCGATGCGCTGGCCGTGTCGCGTGCCGCCCTCGCGGCGGGGTTTGAGGTTCGGCGCATCGAACGTCCGGCATCACTGCCGCAGATACCGCATCTGGCGGAAACCGGCCAGCTTCTGGTCTACGTCGCCGGTGCGTCGTCTGACGCGACACCTGACGCGCTCATCGAGATGTACGGCCAGTCCCGGACGCTCGGCCTTGTCATCGAGACCTGCGGCGAGGGGTTTGAGTCCGAACCGGCACCAGAGATCGGTGAAAACCCGGCTTCGGTGATGATCGCGCTGTCAGCGAGCCAGGATCAAGCTTGTGGTACGAACCGCGTGACCGATGCGGTGATCGGCGCACTGGCTGGCGCGCCCGGCGACCTAGCTGGTGCGCTGAGCCAGACCGGGCTTCCCTTTGCCGCAGGCCCCGACTGGAAGCGGTCTGCAGTTACTGTTGCCGACAGCCCGCCATCCGATTCCCTGATTGTTGCCGCACCCGCACCTGTGATCTTTCAGCCCGGCGCCGGCACGTCTGGTGTCCAGGTCTATCGGGCCGCAGCCCCCGCCCAAAGACTGCCCGCCCAGGATCGCTCGATCCGGCCGGTTCCGCCCGGTTATCCAGATCCGTCGGTCATCGTCGGCGAGGGCTTGCCCGATCTGGCCGGGCCGACAGAGAGCCAGCCCGGTCAGATCCTGTCAGGCGAGACGCTGGGTATCGATTACGCCGAGCGTGAACGCATCCGCGCCGAGGATCCCGAGCTGTTTCAACGGCTGATGGAATCGGGTGGTTTCGACCCGGATGCAGAGCAGATGGCAGCTGCGATCCAGGCTGAGTTGCAGCGGGTCGATTGCTATGGCTCTGGTGTCGATGGGGTCTGGGGCAATGGCTCGCGCCAGGCTGTCGACCGTTATTTCTCGCTGGCGGGCGCGCGGCCGCCGGGACGGGAACCCGACACCGTGTTGTTTCGCGCCATCGCCGGCGGTCCGCCGGACCTGCGTTGTCCACCCGTCGTCGCGCAGCCCACAGCAGTGTCATCATCGCGAAACACGCGAAGCACAAGTCAGCCGGCGCGCGCGGCGCCACAGCCGGCGCGCAGCCAGCCACCCGCCCCGAGCGGCGATCGCCAGATCAATCCGCGAACCCTGGGCACGGGGATCTTTCGCTAGCCAATGCAGATCGATCCAGCCTTTCGCGATCACGGACAGCGTGCGCGGGCACGCAAGCGCAAGCGCCAGTTGAGGATTGTCGGGGTTGCACTGTTTTTGACCGTGCTGGCGCCCGCAAGCATTTACCTCATGGTTCGCGAACCGCCCGGCCCGATCGTTGCAGCTGTCGAGCCGTCTGCGACAGAAGCTGTGCCCGATGACGAGGCGCAACTGGTTCAGGTCGCAGATGGCTTCGACATCGCTCCGATACGGCCCGGCGACAGCTTCACGGATATCCCGGGCGATCCGCTGATCCTGACATTGCCGGATGCCGCAGCTTGGGGCAAAAAGACGCTTGCCGGGCAGGCGCTGGATACCGCGCGCGTGGGGCCGCCTGCACCTGACAGGCTGACGCTGATCGAGACACCGCTGATCGAGCGTGAGCAGCGGCTGATGACGACCCTGCCCAGCACGCGAGAGGATTTCGCGCTGTTCCAGGCTCAGCGCGGCCGCTCGCTCGCGGTTCAACGGGTCGCTTCACCCGCGCCTGTTGACCCGCTGATCGACGACGCCGAAAGCGAAACGCGCGATCATCACGCAAGCACGCTTTTCCTGCGTCCCGAGGCAATCCGCGAGGCCTTGTCCCAGGATCTGGTGCTTGACCTGTCGCGCGATGCGTCCTTTTCCGCGCTCCTGACCAGCCATGGCTTCACCGATGACCGCGCCCAGAAGATCGTGGCCGAAGCCGGACCGGTACTGGAAGGGGGCGACAATCTGGCTGCGGGCACGGTTCTGGCAATCCGGTTCGCGCCCGAGGCAAGCGGTCCCGAGCTTTTGCAGATGTCGCTTTACGGTCCCGACGGTTGGCAGGGATCGCTCGCGAAAGCTGATGATGGGTTGGTTCGTGCCAGCGATCCGTGGCTGGACGATGATATCGCTGGACTGGCGCGCGCGCAGGATCCGGGGGGCGCGTCTGTCGCGCAGGGCGCACGGTTCCGCTTGCTCGACGCCGTCTACTCCGCGGCCATCCGCGCCGAAGTGCCGACCGAGATCGTGGGCGAGATGATCGCGATGGTGGCGCAGGTCCACGACCTCGACGCCTACGCAGATGAGGACGACCGCCTGACATTGGTTTTCGCGACCGATCCCGACCGAGGCAGCAATAATGCGGGACGCCTGCTTTTCGCGGGAATCGACGGCCCCTCGGGCGTCAGGCGCTGTTATGTCGTTCCACGAGAAGATGGCCCGGGCTATCGCTGTCACGCACCCGGCGCGCGGCTCGCCCGCGCTGAAGGGGGTGGACTGAACCTGACCATGCCCGTCGCGGGAACGATTGCACAGAAATTCGGTCCCTTGGGACAAAGTAACGGACGGCCGGACGGGATCGGGTTCGCGGCAGCGCGTGGCAGCGTGGTGAGCGCCGCAGCGGCGGGGCATATCACCGCGATCGACAATGCGTCAGGGGGAATGGGACGTTCCATAACGCTGGATCACGGCACTGGGTTTTCGACGCGCTATGGCTGGCTCGACACGGTTCGCGAGGGGTTGGGCAAGGGCGACCTTGTCGCGGCGGGCGACCCCATCGGTACCGTCGGTGCGCCACCGGGTGGATCGGGCGCACCGGCACTCGCATTCCAGGTTCTTAGCGGCGGCACACCCGTCGATCCGCTGCCCTTGCTGAGCGGCGGCGTCACGATCATGGCCTCGGACGCTGTCGAAGCGCTGATCGGGCGCATCATCCGCGTTGAAAGCGCGGGTAATGCGCGGGCCAGGAATCCACTGTCCTCGGCCACGGGTCTCGGCCAGTTCATCGATTCCACATGGCTGAGGATGATGCGTAGCTATCGTCCCGACCTGACCGCCTCGATGGCGCCGCGCGATCTTCTGGCCCTGCGGTTCGACGCCGCGCTGTCGCGTGACATGGTTCGGCATCTCGCCCAGGAAAACGAAGCCTATCTGCGCGCACGCGGACATCAGATCACGCCGGGTCGGCTGTATCTGGCACATTTCCTGGGTCCCGAAGGCGCCGACCGGGTTCTGTCCGCCCCGAACGATCAGACCGTTCTTGCAGTGATGGGCGCTGGCGTGGTCCGTGCGAACCCGTTCCTGTCAGGCTACAGCGTCGCGACGCTGAAAGCCTGGGCCGACCGCAAGATGAACACCGCACCGCTTGCCGGGGATGATGCGGGCGCAGAACCGCCGCCGTCACCGGCGGTCACAGCCTACGTTGCGGCGATGGACGCGATCCTGGCCGAAGGTCGATCACTGTAGCCGCATCCGGCCGAAAGGCTCAGCCGCGCCCGATCATGCCTTTGATCGCCGTGACATGGTCGCCGCTGGCCGACAGGCAATCGGCCGCCAAGGCGATCGCCTCGGCCACCGGATCGGCTGAAATCCGGTCCACCAACCCCCAGGCCAGCGCCTCGTCCGCCGTGATCTTCGCGCCCGCCATCAGCATCATCTTGCTGCGCGCCATGCCCACAAGTCCCGCCAACCGTCGCGGATCGCTGGGCTGGGGCAACAGACCCAGCCGCATGACCGGATAGAACAGTCTTATGCCAGGCGCGGCGACACGAAGATCACATGCCAGAACCATCCCCATCGCGCCACCCGCGACGGTCCCGTTCAGCGCGGCGACGGTCAGGCAAGGCATCGACGAGACGCGGGCCGACAGCCGTTCCCATTCGGGCGAGGTGGCCAACCCCTCGCGCACCTGATCGAGGTCCGCCCCCGCCGAAAAGACCTTGCCCGCCCCTGTAAGTATGACGGCGCGATCCTCGCCGGCAGCGATATCGTCAAGGCGCGCGGTCAGCGTGGCGAGCATTTCGGCGGTCAGGGCATTGGCACGGTCGGGGCGGTCGATCGTGAGAATCGCCAACCCATCGCGGCTGTGATGACGGATCAATCTGGCTCCCCTTTCAGAATCTTGGGCGGTGTGGCATCAATGCCACCAACTTTTCAGTCCAAGAGGCATCGGACATGTTTGGCAAGGTTGCAAGTTCGTCACTGGCGCTGATCGTCGCCGCTTCCCCGGTCATGGCAGAGGTCACGCCGGTGGAGGTCTGGGACAATCTCGTCTCGTATTACGAGAAGTTCGGTTACTCGGTGACCGAAGGCGCGCGCGACGAAGCGGGCGACACCCTGACCGTGAGCGATGTCACCATGACGATCGACGCGGCCGAGGCCGAGGGCAGCAGTGTCAGCTTCACGATGCCGCGGGTCGTGCTTCAACAGGCGGGCGATGGCAGCGTTCGCACCGTGGTCGAAGGCGACATCACCGGCTCTGCCACGCCTCCGGGCGTAGCGGCCGGAACCGAGGCTTCGCCGACCGACGAGCCGACCGCCGACACCGGCAGTGCGACGACGGATGGTGCCGATGGCGAAAGCGCGGACACCGAGACAGCCGATGCCGGCACCGACGGCGACAGCACTGAACCCGCGCCCACACTGGAGCGGATGGCAATCACCATCGCCGCGCCCGGCAACGAGATGGTCTCCTCCGGCTCGCCCGAGGCGATGAGCCATGAACTGAACTATCCCACGCTCGACATGACGGTTTCGTTCGAAACGACGGACGACCAGGCGTTCCCGGTGACGTTCAAAGCCAGCGACCTGACCGGCAGCTACGCCACCGAGGGCGAGGACGCGACCCGCACGACGACAGACGTGGCGATCGGCGAGATCGCCGTGAATGCGGACATGAGCGCGATCGAATCGTCTGACGGTGGCGACGTCGAGCGCGGCACCTTCGCCCTGACCATGTCGGACGTGACCGTCGCCGGCAGCAGCGATGTCCCGGAAGGCGAGATGGATTTCGGCCAGAACATGAACGTGGCGCTGCAAAGCGGTGCGAAGCTTGACGGCACATTCGGCTGGGGGGCCATGTCCGCCAATTTCGACTTTGCCGCGACCGATCCCAACGGCGAAGCCGCCGCTGCCACCGGTAACACCAGCGACGAGGGCGGTTCGGCCAAATTCTCGCTGTCGAAAGACGGGATCAGCTATGGCGCACAGGCAAACAACGCCTCGGTCAATCTTGAGGGCAACGATTTTCCGGCAGCCATCAGCTACCAGATCGCTAACGCCAATTTCGACGTGATGCTGCCCGTCACCAAGTCCGAAGAGCCGGCGCCGTTCAGCCTCAAGTTCGGTCTCGATGGCTTCGCGCTGGGTGACGAAGTCTGGGCGCTGTTCGATCCCGAGAACAACATCAGCCGCGACCCGGCATCGCTGGCGATCGATATCAGCGGCGCGATGACGGTCCTGCGCGATCTGTTCGATCCCGAATTCACCCGCCGCATGACCGAAGCGACGACGGTTCAGGAGGGCGAGACCGAACTGACGGACGAACAGGTCGCCGCCGTGGCTGATCTTCAAAGCGAAGCCATGCCCTACGCGCCCGAAACGGTGACTGTGAACACGTTGTCGCTGGATGTCGCAGGGGCTAGCGCCGACATTTCGGGCGAGCTGACTGTTCCCGAGGGCGGCAGCTTCGAGGCGCCGGTGGGCACTCTGACCGGCAGGTTCAGCGGCGTGAACCAATTGATCGACACGCTGGCCGCAATGGGCCTGGTTCCGCAGGAACAGGTGGCAGGCACCAAAATGATGATGATGGCCTTTGCGAAACCGGTCGAGGGTCAGACCGACACGCTGACGACCGAACTGGACTTCCGCGACGGTGGCCAGATCTTTGCCAACGGTCAGCAGATCAAGTAATCCTGCGACGATGGTTTCGGGGCCGGGCCACGCGCTCGGCCCCTTTTTCATGGAGATCGCGTGATGAGCGCCGACAGGGATCTAGGCGCGCTGACCGGCGCGCTGCTTGCCGCAGCCCGGCGTGCCGGTGCCGACCAGGCCGATGCGATGGCCGTCAGTGCCGAAATGACAGCCATCGATGCCCGCGCCGGTGGATTGGAACATGCCGAACGGGCGGAAGCAGTCGAGATCGGACTGCGGGTTCTGATCGGCGGACGGCAGGCTTGCGTCTCGGCGTCGGACCACAGCGAGGCGACGATCGCCGAGATGGCGGAACGCGCGGTGGCGATGGCGCGCCACGCCCCGGTCGACGAATGGCTCGGTGTGGCAGATCCCGATGAATTGGCGTCGCGTCGCGATGCGGCGGGGCTGGAGAGCGCCGATCCCGGTGCCGCGCCCACACCGGAGGCGCTGGAGCAATCCGCGCTTGCAGCCGAAGCGGCGGCTTTGGAGGCGAAAGGCATCTCGCAAGTGGAATCGGCCAGCGCATCCTATTCACGCCGCTTGATGCGGATCGAGGCCAGCAATGGTTTTGCCGGCGGCTATGCCCGGACCAGCCATGCCCTGTCGACCGTCGCCATCACCGGCGAGGGCCTGGGGATGGAGCGTGATTATGCCGGGGAAGGTCGTGTCTGGGCCGAAGACCTGCCCGCGCCCGAGACGATCGGCAAACTTGCCGCGGAACGGACGCTGGCCCGCAAGGGTGCAAAAAAGCCGCCCACCGGCGCATTCCCGATCCTGTACGATCGGCGCGTCTCTGCCTCGCTGATCTCGCATCTTTTGGGTGCGGTGAACGGCAGCGCCATTGCACGCGGGGCAAGCTGGCTTCTGCGGGCCATGGACGAAAAGGTTCTGCCCGACGGTCTGAGCCTGACCGAAGATCCGCACCGACCCCGCTTCGGCGGGTCACGTCTCTTCGATGCCGAAGGATTGCCGACAGCACGGCGCACGATTGTCGATGCGGGCATCCTTCGCGGCTGGACGCTGGATCTGGCGACCGCACGCAAGCTGGGGCTGCAAAGCACAGCCTCGGCGTCGCGCGGGCTGTCGTCGCCGCCTTCGCCGGGGATCAGCAACGTGATCCTGTCAGGCGGACAGGGCAGCGCCGACGATTTGATCGCCGACATGGGCCGCGGGCTGATCGTGACATCCATGCTGGGCGCTTCCATCAACGCAACGACAGGCGACTATTCCCGCGGAGCAGCCGGGTTTTGGGTCGAGAACGGCCAGATCAGCCACCCCGTCAACGAATGCACCATCGCAGGCAACCTGCGCGACATGCTGCTGAGCATCCGTGCCGCAGCTGATGCCGAGCCTTGGCGCAGCATCGAGGTGCCAAGCCTGCTGGTCGAGGGCATGACCATTGCCGGAGCCTGATACCGCACATCAGACCGATCTGGCGCTGCTGCTCGCGGCGGCCGAACGGGCGGGCGAGATTGCGCGCCAATACTGGCGGCAAGATCCGGTCGCTTGGGAAAAGGACGCGGGCGCCGGTCCCGTCTCGGAGGCGGATCTGGCGGTCAACGCGTTCCTCGAGGACAATCTTCGAGGCACGCGCCCGGATTACGGCTGGCTCAGCGAGGAAAGCGAGGCCGATCCTTCGCGCCTCGATGCGGAATTCTGCTTCATCATCGATCCAATCGACGGCACCCGGGCCTTCATCGATGGCCAGCAGGGCTTTTCGCACTCTCTGGCCATCGCGCAGGGCGAGCGTATCGTTGCGGCGGTGGTCCATCTTCCGGTCATGGGGCTGACCTACGCGGCGCAGGCCGACGGACCGGCCACGCTGAACGGGGCGCCGATCGGTCCTAGCGATGCTGCAATTGCGGGAGCGAGCGTGCTGACCTATCGCGCGGCGACAGAACCCCAGCATTGGGTCGGCGGCATCGCGCCACCCTTCCGACGTGAGTTCCGACCGTCGCTGGCCTGGCGGCTGTGCCTTGCCTCCGAAGGTCGCTTCGATGCCGCGCTGTCGCTGCGGGCGGCCTGGGAATGGGATATTGCGGCGGGTGCGCTGATCGCTGAACGCGCGGGAGCCGCCGTCAGCGACATCCACGGGGCTGCGATGCGCTTCAACAGTCCGCGCGCGCTGGTTCCCGGGCTTGTGGTCGCCGGGCCACGACTGCACGCCGAATTGCTGGCCGCACTGGCGACCGGCCCGGTTTCACCGCATCATCGAACAGAGTGAACGGGCGAGGCATGGGCGTGGCGCACAAGATCCTGATCGTGAACGGTCCGAACCTGAACCGGCTGGGCAAGCGTCAGCCTGAAATCTACGGCGCGACCACGCTGGCCGATGTCGAAGCGATGTGTCGTGACCGGGCCGAGACTGCGGGGCTTGCCGCCGATTGCCATCAGTCCAACCACGAAGGCGAGATCATCGACGTCATTCATGCTGCCTGCGACGGAGCGGCGGACGGGATCGTCATCAATCCGGGGGCCTTCACCCACACCTCTGTCGCGATCCTCGACGCGCTGAACGGCTTCGACGGCCCGGTGATCGAGGTCCACATCAGCAATATCCACAAGCGCGAGGCGTTCCGGCATCATTCCTATGTCAGCGGCCGGGCGGATGCCGTGATCGCAGGCTGTGGCGTGCAGGGTTACGTGATGGCGGTCGATCGGATGGCGGTCCTGCTTGGTGCGGGTGACGGCTAGATCAGTCCCGATTTCGTGACGCCCAGAAGCCCGGCGTCGCGAAGTGATTTGACCGGGTAATCGTCGCTCGCCATCAGATCGAGTGAGAAGTCCGGCTCGATCTTCTTCAACTCTAGCAGCGATTTCTGCGCCCCTTCAAGATCACCGCGCTGAAAACGTACCGCCGAAATGAAACGCAATGCGGGGCGGTTTTCCGGCGCGAAACCGTGCGTCGCGGCAAAGTGGCGTTCTGCCGTCGGCATATCACCCGACCGCAACGCAGCTATGGCGCGGCGCAGATACCAGGCCGCCGGACCCAGCGTGGACAGTGACAGTTCGTCTGCAGACGATGCCTCGGCCTCGGCCTCCTTGTGACGACCGACGCTTGTGAGTCCGGTTGAGAGGGCAAGCCGCACCATAGGATTGTCCGCATCGATCATCCGCGCCTGGCGGGCCATTTCGTAGGCGACATCGGGTTCCGACTTCCACGCTGCGATAAGCGAATTGACGGCCAGCACCGTTGCGTTTCCCGGCGCGAGTTCGCGCGCCCGAATGGCCAGCTCGTCAGCCAGTTCCGCATCCGCCTGCGGCTCGGGCGACAGGCGCTCCAACAGCATCGTGTTTCGGATGTAGGACCGAAGCGCCAGAACGATCGGCTGCGATGGCCCCGCGTCCATCGTGGACAGCATCTGTTCCGCGCGGGCGAGCCGCTTGCTGGAATAGCTGAAGACATCTTCGATCGGCGGGCGACGCATCGCACCAGACGGTTGCGCGGCATCGAAGCTTTGCAGCCCGTGCAGGATCGCGATGGTGACGTTGCCGGCGACGGTCTGAATCATTCGCGCGGTGTCACCGTCGGGCAGACCGAAGCGGCGCGACCACAGGACTCGACCGTCGCGGCGGGCCTTGGCGGTAAAGAACAGCTGCAGCGCGGCATCCGTCCGCGCCGCCAGCACCCCCAGCTCCATTCCAGAGCCGAGCTGCGCCAATCCCGGATCACCGTGGATGACGTCGATCGGCATCACATCAGCCGCGCGGGCCACAGCCTCGTTCAGGATCATTGCGGCGAGAACCGAGCTTTGCGGATCGCCGGCGATCGGCATCTGGACGATCAGCTTGGGAAGATCGCTCTCTGCCTCGGGTTCGGCCGGGATAGGCTGATTCTCGTGATGCGCGCGCGCCTCACGAAGCCAATCCTCGAATTCCGGGTCTGCGACATCAAGATCGGCGGCGAATTCCAGTCTTTGACCATCGGGACCCATGCGGGGGGTGGTGTCGACGCGAACCGAATTCTTGTCGAGCCCGACCCAGCCCGGTCCCGTCACCAGCGCTTCACGGTGGCCGTCCAGCGCGATGCGAATTTCGCGCAGCAACTGCCTGACGCTGGCTGCGCCCTGCTCTTCGCCGCGCTCACTGTAGATCAGATCCTGCAGTCTCGCGCGCATGACCTTGTGGCAACGTGCTGTTCCCATGATCGCCAGCGCCGCGCGTGCGCGCATACCGCGTGGGGTCAGCGTCTCGCCTCCGGGGCCCGTCAACTCCACCGGGCCCGCAAGTCGAAGAACCAGCGGGCTCATCGCGTTACTCATCCCCACTTTCCCGATTTCGTGATAGGCTGCCTCGGGCGAATTTACACATGAAAACTAACGCCAAAGACGATTTTGGCCAAGGAAAGAGACGCCTCGATGTCCATGTTGAACGCACAGAATGCGCAAAACGCACAAAATGCCCAAAATGCACAGAACGCACAGAATGCTCAGGCGGCCTTTGGCGGCCCGGGCAGTGGTCAGCTGTCGGCAGCCCTGATGCGGGCGCGGGATGCCATCATCGGTTCGGCGCAGGTTCAGGGCGGACCGGGTTCACCGCCGACACTCGACATGGCTGCACGGTTCAGGCGACTCGATGGCGATCATCAGGGTGCGGTGATTGCAGGCGAACTGTTCGAAGATCTGTCGTTCGAGGCCACGCAGGGGAATCCGGCCGATCTGACTGCGACCAGCGCGACGATCCTGCACCGCCTTCCAAACGCCGACCCGCGAAAAGCCGATTACGCACCGCTGGCCACGATCACACGTCCGACGGTCGACCAGTTCCGCGCGGCGGTGACGCTGGTCGGGGGATATGCGGACCTTCGCGAGGATCGTCTGTCCGAAATCCTGTCCCAGACGACCGAGATCATCGCTTTTTTCGCCGCCATCAGCCCGGTCGAGCCGAGTCGGTCGAAGAATATCCGCGAAATCCTCAGCGTCGGTCTGGATATAGCGACGATGTGCGTCATGCGGGTCAAGCTTGCGCTTGGCTGTCCGCGGCCGACGCAGTTTTCGGACCGCGTGCAGCCGATGATCTCCTGTCCGTCGCACGCGGCCTATCCTTCGGGACACTCAACACAGGCTTTCACGCTGGCGACGCTGCTGACCCTGCTCGACGATCCTGCCGCGGGCGTCGATCCTGAAAGCCAGCTTTATCGTATGGCCTGCCGCATCGCGATCAACCGCACGGTGGCTGGGGTTCACTATCCCGCCGACAGCGCGTCGGGTGCGATCCTGGGCATTCAGATCGGGCGCTACCTGATGGCACGCGCTTTGAACAAGGAAGTGACGAGCGCCACTTTCGATGGTTCGGCGTTTGAAGTGCCGCACGGGCCGCGCGATTTCCACTTTGCCGAATTGCAGGCGATGCTCGCGGGCGATGCGACCACCAGTTTCGGCGCCGCACAGCCGGTGCGCGTCGCGCCGCTCTGGTCGTCGATCTGGGCTCGCGCCAGTGAAGAATGGGGCAACCGATGGAGCTGAAAGACAAACCCGCCCGTGCATCGTGGGACACGCTCGAGCAGGTATTCCCCGCCGAGGGTCCGCCGATGTCGCCGTATCTGCACTATTTCCTCGAACGCTCGGGCCGCGATTCCGAGACGCCCGGTGATACGCCGCCGCCGGATAGCCAGACCGAAGAGGCCTTGCGCGACATGATCGAGGGGAGTTTCGGCCAATGATCGCGATGGCGATGCTCGAGGCGTTCCGCCAGTTCCTGCGCGATCCCGGCGGCGTGCTGCCGCGGGATGCGATCAACCACGAACTCAAGCCCTACGACAGCGATGCGGAGCGCGCCGTAGGACTTGGTTATCTTGATCCGCAGGCCATGCCTGACGATCCTGACAAGGCCTGCATCATCGGGGTGATCGACGACGCGATGCCCTTCGCGCATGAAAGCCTGAGAACCGAAAGTGGTCACAGCCGCGTTGCCGCGTACTGGGCGCAGGATGCCGTCCACGATCCGGCCGCACCTGTCGGAGGCGACCTGCCGTCAGGGGTCGAATTGCGCGGGCAGATGATCGACGCGCTGCTGGAACGATTGGGAGCGGCGACGCTTCCCGACGAAGATGCGCTTTATCGCCGGGCAGGAACCGTCGATTTCGCGAGGCCACAGCGCCATTCGGCGGCCTATGAAGCCGGCCACGGTGCTTCCGTGCTGGGGCTGGCCGCGCGATTCGACCCCTGGGACGCGCGGGGCCGGAATCACCCGGTCCTCGCCGTCGGTTTGCCTGCGCGTGTCAGCGAGGATTCAATGGGCGTGCTCGCACCGCTCTATATCCTCGCATCGATCATGTTCATCATCACCCGTGCCCGTCGGCTGTGTCGGATGATCGAAGATGTGCGCGGGCTTCCCGCCCACAGCGTCAAAATGCCGGTCGTGATCAACATCAGCTATGGTATTTCCGCGGGACCGCGAGACGGCTCGACCTTGCTGGAGCGTTTCATCGACGCGGTGTCGACGATGCAGGCTTCTGATCTGGGACCGATCCGCTTCGTGCTGCCGATGGGCAATCACAGGCAGGCGCGGCTTGTCGGGGTCGGCCGGCGCGGCGATCAGGTGGGCTGGCGCATCCAGCCCGACGACCTGACCCACAGCGCCGTCGAGATCTGGGGCCCACGCCACCGCAACAGGCCTGAACGTCCTTTCGCGATCCACCTCGCCGCGCCGGGGATGGAGCCTGTCGCGACGGTCTTCTCAGCACATGGGCAGATGAGCCTGCTGCGCGATGCGACAGGGGCCGAGATCGCGCGCGCTTATTACCAATCCATCCGAGGAGAAGGCGGCCGTTGGCGAGAAGGGATCACCGTGATCGCCCCGCCTACTTGCCCGGGCGAACTTGGCCAGCCCTACGCGCCGCCGGGCGACTGGGCGATCCGTATCGACCCATCCGCACCTTCTGGTGCCTACGAAATCAGCGTCCAGCGCGACGAAACGATCCATGGGTTCCACCGGGAAGCGCGACAAAGCAGGCTGGAAGATCCGCGTTATACAGTGAGAGAGCCCAACGATCGCGCGATCCTGTTGGACCTGCCGTCGTCGCCCGGCCAGCGACCGATCGTGCGTCGTCGGGGAACGATCAGCGCCTATGCCGGCGGTCGTGCGGCGATCAGGGCCGGCTCTGCCAACGGGTTGGCGCGCGGCGCTTCGTTCTACAGCGGGCTCAATCGGGGCGGCAGCAGCGGTGACGTCCAGACCTTCGTCGATCCGAGCGACGCCCGTCTTGGGACCTCAGTTCAGGGGCGCGACAGCGGGGCACGGCGATACGGCACAGGCACATCGATGAGCGCGCCACAGATCACCCGCTGGCTTGCAGCCACGCTGGCGAATGGCACTGTTCCGAACGATCGGGCAGCGGCCGTTGCCCTGGCGGACGCTGTAAGCCGTGGTCTGGCGGGCGCCGTTCCGATCCTGCCATCCGAATCCAATCGACCGGAGTTCTAGACCCATGGCGACGATTTAACGGCTTTTTCACGCGCGGGCGGTGTTCCTTTCACGCCCGATTCACGGCGCGGCGCGAAAACCTCTTCAACGAGACGCACACGGGAACGCTGGCACAGAACCCCGCCAGACCCGCGACAAGGGAGAGCGAAGATGTCGTGCCAGCCTGACCGTGAAAGCAACCACTCGAAGAATGTCATCGCAGCGCTGCAAAGCCTGGGCACCGGATCGGAGGGCGCAGAGAATGATCCGATCCTGCGGGCTCTCAGGGCCTTGGGCGCCGCGACGACGGGACGGTCGGAGGCGGGTGCTCCTCTCCCCGGTGACGACCGTCCCATCCAGGATGATCTGCGCCGGCTTGAGCGTGAAAACCGCCTTCTGATCGACCATGCCGAGATGCTTGCCTGCGCCTTGGGCGCTTGTCCCGATTGCTGGGGCACCATTCCAGATTGCGCCGATTGCAGTGGCGAGGGCCATCCGGGCTGGATGTCGCCCGATCCCGATTGCTACCGGCATTTCGTGCAGCCTGTGGTCGAGCGGGTGTCTGCCGAACGTGCGGTCGCCGATCTGTTAGATCGCTGTCGCAGCCACAGCGCGCGCTGACCCATTCCCGACGGGAGAGTGTAACGAGTCCCCCCTCCCTGTTCTGATCCTGTCGGGCATAAGCGGGCGGCCAATGGGCCGCCCGCTTTCTTTTGCCGGATCAGATGCCGGTGCCGTCATCCAGAGGCAGAAGCGGCGGCAGGCCGAATTCATCTGCCGCCGGCGCTTTGGCCACGAAGGTGGACCCGGGTCCACCCAGGACCGCGATCTGCTGGGCAAGGATCGAAATGGCGGTGGATTGCGCGGCGGCAACGAATCCCGTCCCCTCACCCCCAAGCGGCACCGAGATGTCGAAGCTGCGGGCATGATTGCCGCCGCTGCTGTAGGTTTCGTCCGACACGAAATAGCGCCCTGTCAGGCGATAGACGCCATCCGCCTGCGCCAAGGCCTTTTCCACACGCACGTCAAGCTTGCGGTCGGGCGGATTGGTCAGCGGCCAAGGCTCTGCGATCACCGTGGCACCAGAGACGTCGGAAATCGCGCGGGCCAGCGACAGCGTGAAGCCCCGCTGCGGATTGTCGGCCCACAGGTTGTCCGGATTCGAGCGCACGGCACCGTCCGCGGTCTGGTACGAGACTTCCTGACCCGAGGCGTATTCCGGCAAAGACACGTCGACCAGCTCGGCTGTGCCCAGCCGGTTGGCGACCTGGGTCGGGGCCACGGGCGGGTCGATCAGGTAGCGCGCCGTATCCTCCGGGTCGGAGCAGGCTGCAAGCAGCGAGAACGTCAGCAACAGGGCGGACGGCAGGGCAATGCGTTTGGTCAGTGTCATGTCATCGTCCCAGAATGAAGGCGCGGGGATTGCGCTCGATCGTGCGGGCCAGAGAGCCGAAGGCCCCCGTCGCCCGACGCAATTCGCGCAGCATGTTGACCGCCTCCGAATTGAAGGCGGATCGATCGCCATAGGCTGCCAGGACCGCCTCGGCCCGTGCCGCGGTCTGTTGCAGTCGCTGCACCAGCGCTGGCAATTCACGAACCGCGACCGCGACCTCGTCGGCCGCGACACGTGCGGAGTCCAGCGCGCCGTTCAGGCTGCCGGCTGCGTTACCATCGCGCAGGTCGTTCAGTAGTCCCGATGCTGCTTCGAGCGTATTGGACAGATTACGCGGCAGCTGCTCTGCATCTTCTGTTCCCAGCATTGCGCGCAGGTCCGTCAGGATACCCTCGGCCTGAGCGCTGATTTCCGAGAACTCGAACTCGTCCACCGAGGTGGCGGCGTCGTCGATTCGTTGCACCATCTCGGGGACATCGGCGGCTGCGACGCGAAGGTCCTGGACAGCAACGGAAGCGTCGTCGATCAACGTGGCAAAGCTTGCGACCGTGCCGGCTTCCTGCAGTTCGGCCGTGACAGCGTCGATCCGGCCCGCGGCCGAGTCGAGCGTATCCAGAAGCGTGCTGATCTTGGCGGGCAACGCCGCAGCGGCTTCGGTCCCGATCACGTCGCGAACATCCTGGATCGCTGCGTCCAATTCGGCCCCGATCGAAGCGAAATCGACGTCGCGGACAGAGGTCGACGCCGTTTCGAGCGATTCCAGAATTCCCGGCAGACGGTCGGCTGCCGTGTTCAGCTTGCCCGCCATTTCGGATGCCTGAGCCAAGGCTTCACCGGCATTTCCGGCGGCGCCTGTCTCGCGGATCTCTTCCACCATGGTGCGGATTTCGGTCATCGTCGCCTGTGCATCATCGATCGTGGCGCGCACGCCACCGGGGATCGCGCGCGTGTCTTGGGAACTGGCAAGCGCGGTGACGCTGTTCATCATGTCTGTGGCGGATTGCAGCAATTCTTCGATCGGCAGGTTGCCGACGCGCGTCAGCAGGCCCTGGGCCGTGTCGCTGAAATCGGAAAGATCGCTGGGCACGGTCGGAATGACCGGATTAGGATCGCTGGTCAGATCCAACGTCGCGGGCTCCGCATCGGGGATTTCGACCAGTTCGACGATCAGCGAGGTTCCCAGCAAGCCAGAGCTTGCGACCCGCGCACGAACACCACGTTCGACCGCATCGGCGATGTAGTTGGTCACGTCATCGATCGCCGCGCCACGCGGCAGGCCCATCCGTGTCGGGGACAGTGCAATGGTGACGCGCTGCTGCACGCGCGGTTCGTCATCGCTTTCCGCGAAGACCACCTGCAATTCGCTGACGCGGCCGACGGTCAGCCCTTCCAGATCCACATCGGCACCGCGCTCCAGCCCACTGACGGTATCGTCGATCAAGAGGGTAAAGCGCGCCTCGTTACCTTCGTCGCCCGCGAACACGTAGTTCTGCGCGGTCTCAGCATCGGGCTGCAGGCGGAAGATATGGTTCTCGGATAGCGGTTGCCCACCCGAGGTCATGGTCTCGAACTCGACCCCGCCTTGAAGAAGCGAGGCGATCGAATTCACCGCGACCGAAACACCGCTTGTACCCAAGGATACCGAAACGCCGGACGTGTCCCAGAATACCGTCGCGGTCGAGAGGCGGTCGTCGTGTGGTGCCTCGACGAAGGCATCGAACAGGACCGTCTCTTCGTTTTCGGCGATACGGAGGTTTTCCATCCGGCCCACCTGCAAGCCACGATACAAAACGGGGGCACCTTCGCTCAGACCCTCGGCATTTTCGGTGGAGATCGTCACCCACGTTCCTTGCTGATCGCCGCGGAACAGCGGCGGACGGTCGAGACCCGTAAAGGTCGTCTGCTCATTGCCGGGGCTATCGTCCCAGGCGCCCTCGATGAACGCGCCTGTCAGCACGGTGTCGAGCCGCGTCACACCGCGGGCGGTCACTTCAGGGCGGACCAACCAGAACTGGGCGTCCGCATCGATGAAGCGCGCGACATCGGGATCAACGCGGATATCCACGACGACGCTGCGCAGATCCTCGGTAAATTCGACCGACTCGACGCTGCCGACATTGATCTCACGAAATTTCAGCGCCGTTTCACCGGGCGTGATACCGGCCGCATCCGTAAAGACGACGTGGATCAGCGAGCCGCGATCGGCGAAATTGTTCCACGCGACGAACAGCGTCACCACCAGAGCGATGATGGGAACGGCCCAGATCAGGCTGACGCCTGCCTCCGCCGCTCGCCGCGCGGTCTTTCGCGCAGGGCTGGTCGGTCGCAGGGGGGTGTTGGGGTTGTCGCTCATCGCCGGGTCTGCTCGCCTGTCAGGCCGCTTGTCCGGCCTTGTCGTCATCGTCGTCTGCGTCGTCGGTCCTGTCTCAACGCGACCTTCGCAGGGGAAGGCCACGCCAGATCAACCTTGGGTCGAAGCTTTGCGCGGAAAGCATCGTGAAGGCAACGGACAAGGCGAAGCTGACGGCCGCCGGACCCGGGTGAATAGAGGCGACGAAGCCCAGTTGCACAAGCGCCGCAAGGATGGCGACCACGAAGACGTCGATCATCGACCACCGGCCGATGAATTCGACGACCTCGTAGATCTTCAGTCGCAGATGCGCGTCTTCGACGGATGCGGGCCGGCCGGCCGCGCGCGCGAGCCAGATGATGGACACGAACTTCCCGATCGGAACTACGATCGAGGCCAGGAAGACGATGATCGCGATGTCGTAGTTACCGTGGTGGATCAGCTCGATCACGCCTTCGTAGATCGTGGCTTTGCTGTTGCCCTGCAGCCCGGCGAAAGTCTGCGTGCTCATCATCGGGTAAAGATTGGCCGGAATGTAAAAGATCATTCCGGCGATCAGCCATGCCCAGACCGCCTGCAGGCTGCGCCGGTCAGGTGGCGTCAGACGGGCGCCGCAGCGGTGGCAAGTCACCTCATCCTCGGGCCAAACCCGTCCGCAGGCACGACAGCCGATCAGGCCGGCACGATGCGCGGTCAGGACCGTCCGCGGCCCGTCGTCAGAGTCATCGACTTCTCCGGCTTTTCCCCACCCCATCATGGGCGGTCCGCGGCGAGAACGTCATGATTGGCATTCCGGAGGCCGTCAACCAATTCGCGGCCGTCCGTCGATGCACCGCCATCCTCGATCGCGTCCCAGATCGTCGTCTGGCACATGTAGCCCTTTGCCGTGACGTTCACGAGGATCAGTGCGCAAAATGCCCAGAAGGCGGGGCCAAGATGGATCGTCGCCAGACCCGCCACCTTCACCAGCGCCACCGACGTCCCGATGATGAAGATCTCGGCCATCGACCACGGTCTCATCTGCTCGGACAGCCGAAAGGCACCTGCGGCATGACGGTGCGGCGCCTGACCCTTGGCCAGAGGAAGCAGGACGTAAAGCAGAAGACTGGCGCGGATCACAGGCAGCGCAACGACCATCGCGACCATGCCCAGAACCAGCGGCAGAAGGACACCGTCCGCGTAGGCCAGTACGACCCCGAAGATAGAGGTCGCATTGCCAAAGCCCATGCGAGAGATTTCGAGAAACGGAAAGAAGACCGCGCCCACCATCAGCACCATCGTTGTGAAGCTGAGCGCGATGATCTGGCTGAAGGCGCCTGTCCGTGGACGGGCGATCACCGTCTCGCAGCGTGTGCAACGGGCTGTTTCGCCATCCTCCAGTTCCACCTCGATAAACAACGCATCGCAGCGGGGGCAAACCACAAGGCCCTCGCCGGTCGTCATGTCGTATCGCGCGTCATCTGTCATGGGATGAAAGATATTCGCTTCGGTTCAATCCACAAGCTGCGACTGGCGGAGGGCGATCACTTTGCGGCGCATCAACGCACCGAACGTCGGTTCAGCTAATGTCGCGAGCCCTGTCGCGCCGCAGAGGTCAGAACGACGCCACGAATGTCTGTCACCTCATCCGGGCTGATCCGCTCGATCCGGAAGACCATCTTCAGATAATAGGTCTGGTCGCGGGTCCCGGTCTCTGCCTCGCCTTCAAGCTGCATCGCGAAGGCTTCGATCAACTGCCCACCCAGCCCGGTGCTGTCGCCATCCTCCGGCCGTTCGCCGATCGAATTCTCGATCTCGAACTCGGCCTCGGTCGCCGAGCATTTGCGCAGCGTGACGTTGATCCACGCAGAGTCCTCTCCCGGCGGGACGCCGGCATACTTCAACGCGTTGGTAAAGGCTTCGGTCGCCATCAGCGATAACGGCACTGCCTGATCGGGAAGAAGCGTCAGGTGCGACAGATCGGTATTGACGCGCAGCTTCGCCCCTGCATCGACCGAGGCATTGACCATGTGGTTGATGATGTCGCCGATCAGTCGGTCGGCCTCGACCGCGTCGAGATGTTCGGCCTGGTACAAGTTGCGATAGATCGTCGCCAGCGCCGAAACCCGATCCTGGACCGAGCGCAGCACGCGCTTTGCATCCTCGTGCTCGATCACGCGGCTCTGCATGTTGATGATCGATGCGATAAGCTGAAGGTTGTTCTTCACCCGGTGGTGAACCTCCTTCAACAGGACGGTCTTTTCGGTCACCGCCTCTTCCATCGCCTCTTCGTCACGGATCAGGATGCGGGCCATGTTGTGGAACGTCTGGCTGACATCGGCAATTTCAGCGGGCGCGTCGTGAAGAATCGGCGGCGGCGCGTCGCGGTTGCCGATTGCGAACCGTCGCATCTGACCACGCAATACGCGGATGTGACGCAGCACGAGCCGGTAGACCGCGAAGTAGGCAACCGACAGCGACACCGCCCATAGCGCCAGCGGAAGAAGCATCCCGGCAAAGCGGCTGAAGGCCAGGAAGCCGACGCCGGTGCTGCGGGGGTTCCAACTGCCTAGCGCATAGACCAGTCCGGGAACGACCGTCGTCGTCGAAAAGACCCTTTCCTCGCCACCTACGGACATGTCGCGGAACGTCGTCTCGCCAAGCGCGAGAACGTCGGTCAGTGCCATGTCGCGCGGCAGGATCGACTGGGGCGTCTCGCCATCGCGGTCAGCCGTCAGGATCTCTCCCTTGTGGTTGAAGGTCACGATCCTGGCCTGCTCGCTGCCATAGGTCATGATATGGGTCGATCGCAGAAGATCGGCCGAAAGCGAGACGCCCATGAATCCCAGCAAGTCGCGATTGCGAAAGACCGGGTGGACAACGACGACGACCTCTTGGCCGCTGACGATGCCTCGATCGACGGAAAGGACCATCGTTCCCGGTTCTGCCATGAACTTTCGATAGACGGGTTCCTCGCGCGTATCGACGGTCTTGCCCGGCTCACCCGAATGGCAGGTGGAAAGGCCACTGAGCGGCGTGAAACCCGCATAAACGTAAGTTGCGCTGCGCTCGATGAAGCCGCGCATCATTTCCGAACACGCCGCCGGATTGCTCATCGATTCCAGAACGGCAGGGCTTAAGGCATCGGCGGTTCCCAAGGCGCCCTGAAGTAGCGCCCGCTCGCCCGATGCCGCGGAAGCCGTCCGTCCGATCAATGCAATTTCCGCATTCGCCGCAGCCTCTCGCGACAGATGCATCGTCTGTACGACAGAGATTAGCCCCAAAGGCAAAATCGCAATCGACAGCAGCATCCCAAGACGGAATCCCAGCGTCTTGCTGAAGTCGAGGTTCTCGCGAAGTCCACGCAGCACGCCGGCTGCCCTTTACCGGGTTACTGGCTGGTTCGACACCATCACGGCCAGCGTGGCCTGATCCGTCATGTCGAGTTCTTCGCCATCTGAGAGGTTCAGAAGCTCGGCCAGACGACGACGGCCACGGTTGGCGCGCGATTTGACGGTGCCGACCGCCACACCAGTCATCGATGCCGCTTCTTCGTAGGAAAAGCCGGACGCACCGACGAGGATCAGCGACTCGCGCTGTTCGTCAGGCAATTGCTCGAAGGCGACGCGGAAGTCCTTCAGGGCCAGACGGCCGTCGTGTTCGGGACGGGTCGCCTGCCGGGCTGCATGGATGCCGTCGGTGTCGCTGACTTCGCGCCGGGTCTTCCGACGTGCCGAGTAGAATGTGTTTCGCAAAATTGTGAACAGCCACGCCCGCAGGTTCGTACCGGGCTGGAACTTGTCCATGTTGGTCCAGGCCTTCACGATCGTGTCCTGTACAAGGTCGTCCGCCGAAGCCCCTTCCCGCGTCAGCGAAAGCGCAAACGCGCGAAGCGCCGGCAGATGGCTGACAAGATCCTCGCGAGGATCGCCATGCGCGCTCGACTGCTGATCATTGGCCTTTCCCTTATGGGAGGCCGTCCGCTTACGGGCTACCGGCATCGATCAGCCCTGTTCGCGAAGTTTGGTCAGAAGGTCCAGAAACCGTTCCGGGATCTCCTCAGACACATCCTGCTCATAGGCGCGCCGAAGGTTCTCATCGATCTGTTTTTCGAGGGCCACGCGGCGTCGCTCTTCCTTCTTGTTTGTCATGCTTTTGTTAGTCCCGGGAATCTTGTGCGCACTTTGGGTAACCTGTAGGGGTAGCCGAAAGTTCCTAGTGAACTTAACGTTTGAGGACCAAACATGTCTCCCGCAGATTTCGCCCAATCCATCGCTCGCGAACTTCCCTTCCTGCGCCGCTATGCGCGGGCCCTGACCGGCAGCCAGACCGCCGGGGACAATTACGCTGCAGCGACGCTGGAAGCAATCCTGTCCGACCGCTCGCTGATGGATGAAAGCGGTGACATCCGCGTCGGCCTGTTCCGTGCGTTTCACGCGATCTGGCAGTCGAGCGGCCAGCCGGTTGAAGAGGCCAGCGCGGGCAGCCGTGAGGAGAAGGTGCAAAAGCACCTGACCGGCCTGACGCCCAACTCGCGCGAAGCACTGCTGCTGCGCACGATCGAGGAACTGCGCTACGACCAGATCGCGATCGTCATGGATGTCGATCAGTCCGAGGCCGAGGAATTGGTGCAGATCGCACTTCAGGAAATGGGCCGCGCGCTGCGTGGCCGGGTGATGATCATCGAGGATGAGACGATCATCGCGATGGACCTGAAGGGTATCGTCCAGGCGATGGGTCACGAGGTGACGGGCGTCGCGCGCACCCATTCGGCCGCGATCGATCTGGCAAAGTCGAAGCAGCCCGATCTGATCCTCGCCGACATTCAGCTGGCCGACGGATCTTCAGGCATCGATGCGGTGAACGAGCTTCTGGGTGAGATGGGCGACATGCCGGTGATCTTCATCACCGCGTTCCCAGAGCGTTTGCTGACTGGCGACCGGCCCGAGCCTGCCTTCCTGATCTCGAAACCCTACAGCGAAGAACAGGTCCGCTCGGCCGTCAGCCAGGCGATGTTCTTCGCCTCGACCGAAGGCATGACCGCCTGAGGCGAAAGCCTCAGGCTTCGCTTACCTGCATGGGCTTTCTTGCTTCGCGCGCGGCTGCAATCCTGCGGCGGCGCGCCAGTTCGACGTTGACCAACGCACCGAACAGAACCGAAAAGCCCGCCAGGTAGAACCACATCAGCAGCGCGATGACCGCCCCAATCGAGCCGTAGATGCGGTTATAGCTGTTGAAGCTGCCCAGATAGGCCGAAAAAGCGACCGACGCGGTTGCCCACAAAAGCGCCCCGATCAACGCGCCCCAGGTGAAGATCGGTGTGCGCGGCGTCTTCACGTTCGGACCGTAGCGGAACAGGATTCCGATGCCGATGATGACGATCAGGAACATCGCGGCCCAAGGCAGACCTGTCACCAGCCAGCTTTGCAGCGTGCCATAGGTCATGAAACGCAGCACGACCGGCACGACGACAATGGTGACAAGCCCCAGCATTACGACACCCACGATGGCAAGTGTCAGCCCGTAGGCAAGAATGAAGCCGGCCACCGTTGAATGAGACCGAACACCATAGGCGGCGTTCAGACCGCGAACCATTGCATCGACCCCGGCACGGGCGGCGACCGTCGCGATCACGAAGGAGATGATGCTCGTCCACCCGATCGTGGTGCGGCCGCCAGCAAGCAGAGACTCAAGTTGGGTGTGCAGGATCGCCTGTGCGGTTTCAGGAATGAACTCATCGGCGACGTTGACATATTGCATCACCACTTGCGGATCGAACCACAGGCTCCATAACGCGATGATCGCCGCGAGCCCTGGAAACACGGCAAACATCGCGTAGAAGGCGACGCCGGCCGAGATCAGACCCATGTGGATCTTGTCCATCCGCTCGAAGATGGCGCCGAGAAAAGCCCAGATTTCTTTCAGCGGCTTCAGCATCGGCCCTCTTTTCCTTGACAGATGCTCAGGATGGGCGGTCGGACGCAGCGTTTCAAGTCGCGCGGCGGTTTATCCCGGCCGTTGTCGCCACAACGCATCAGCGCCCAACCGCTCGACAAAGCTTGCATGGGCGACGCGTTCTGCCTCGGTCAAGCGCGGTGGCAGGGGGCGTGGACGACGATAGGACGTGCCCGGCTGGACGCTTGTCGCCAAGTCGCCCGTCTGAGGTCGGGGCGCGGTCGGCACCAGAACCAGATCGGGCTGACGGCCACCGATCAGCTCCAGGTAGACCTCTCCCAGCAGACGCGCGTCCAGCAACGCGCCGTGCAACCCACGGTTCGAGTTGTCGACGCCAAAGCGCCGACATAGGGCGTCGAGCGATGCAGGCGCGCCTGGAAACTTGCCGCGCGCCAAGGCCAGCGTATCGACCGCCCGCGCCCATGGCAAAGTCGGTCGACGAAGCCTCGACAGCTCGGCGTTCAGGAATTTCATGTCGAAGCTGGCGTTGTGGATCACCAGCTTGGAGTCCGGACCGATAAAGTCGAGAAACTCGTCAGCGATCGCAGCAAATAACGGCTTGTCGCGCAGGAAATCATCACCAAGGCCGTGAACTGCGAACGCCTCTTCGGGCATCGGCCGCTCGGGATTGATGTAGACGTGAAAATGACGGTCGGTCGGCAGATGGTTGATCAGCTCGACGGCACCGATTTCGACGATGCGATCCCCAGTGTCGGGATCGATCCCAGTGGTTTCGGTATCGAGAAGGATCTCACGCAGCATGAAGGATCTCGTCGCAGATGCGGCGCACGGCGTCCAGCGCCGTATCGATACTGTCGGTCTGAATGATCCAGTCGGCGCGGGCACGCTTCTCGGCGTCGGGGAGTTGCCGGGCGAGGATCTCTGCAAATCGCTCGGCCGTCATTCCCTTGCGCGCAAGCACGCGGTGTCGCTGCGTCTCCGCGTCGGTCGAACAAACCGCGACGCCGTCCATCTGCGCCTCGCCTCCGGTTTCGAAAAGCAGGGGAATATCGAAGACGAGGATGGGCGCATCAGAGTGTTCCGAAGCGAACTTGGCACGGTCAGCAGGCAGTAGTGGGTGGACCGCATGTTCAAGGCGCGCGTAGTTCGATGGATCGGCACGCAGGGCCGCAGCCAAAACGGTCCTGTCGATTCCGCCATCCGGAGCTTCCGCATCCGGAAACAGTGTCAGAACCGGCGCAACCGCCGCGCCCCCCGGTGCGTAAAGACGATGGACCGCCGCGTCGGCATCCCAGACCGGATGACCGAGATCGGCGAACATGCGGGCAGCCGTCGACTTTCCCATGCCGATGCTGCCGGTCAGCCCCAGACGATAGCTCATCCCAGAACAGCGGCGCGGGTATCGTCGTCGATAGCGGGGCGCTGACCGAACCATCGCTCGAACCCCGGCGCAGCCTGATGAAGCAGCATCCCAAGACCGTCCACCGTGCGACAACCGCGTGCCTTCGCTTCGGCGAGAAAGGGCGTTTCAAGCGGCGCATAGACCAGATCGTTAACCAGCGCGCCCGGTTCCAACGCGTCCAGAGGCACCCGGAGCGGCTGCTTTCCCGTCATTCCTAGGGACGTCGCGTTCACGACCGTCGCGGCGCCCTGCAGCATGTTGCCGGCCTGCGCCCACTCGTAAACCACGACACGTGCGCCGAATTCCGCCTTGATCTGCTCTGCCCGCATGCGCGTGCGGTTGGTGATCCGCAATTCACGAACGCCGCTGTCCAGAAGCGACGCGACGACTGCGCGGGCCGCGCCACCAGCGCCTATCACCGCGGCGGGTCCGTCATCTGGCTGCCAGTCGGGCGCATGTTGCCGCAGGTTGGCGATGAACCCATAGCCGTCGGTGTTGTCCGCGTGGATCTTGCCGTCGGCGCGAAAGATCAGCGTGTTGGCAGCCCCGATCAGCGCCGCGCGGTCCGTGACGACGTCAGCCAGCGTCAGGACCGCTTCCTTGTGCGGGATGGTCACATTCAGCCCGACGAAACCAGCGCGCGGCAGGATGCGCAGCACTTCGGCCAGATGTTCAGGCATGATCGCCATGGGCACGTAGTGACCAGCTATTCCGTAAGTCTTCAGCCAATGCCCGTGCAGCAGCGGGGATCGCGAGTGAGCGATCGGCATGCCGATGACACCCGCAAGCGGAACGTGGGTGGGGTGCTGGGGCGTCTCGGCTGCCATGTCCTGTCCTGAAACCTCAAGCAGGACTATGCGCCGTGCTCGCGTCACAGGGAAGGGCGTCTACCCTCGGCAAAGAACGTGGTGTTGCCTTGGTGACTCAGTGTGTTGCGCTCATGCCCCGCGGTGCTTGTGGACGAGCTTGTGGGGGAATCGGGGTCGAGTCGGTCGGACAAGATCAGGAACGACACAAGGGTCGGAATAACCCGTCGGTCCATACAGTGAACACGCACATTTCGTCCCGTTGTTGAAAAGCCTGACGAGGCAAGTGCCACGCCTGTTGATCGATCGACTTGTCATCCATTTTTCCTCGGGGGTTTCCAAGCTCAATGTACTGTTTGTATGAGTTTAATTTCGTTATCCACAGTATCCCTAGTGCATTGTTCACTGGATTTTTTCCGGTGGATGGTTCGTAGCGAGTGCCCGATATCCCCTTATCAACACGACCTACATCATCATCATTCTCTTATCTTCTTTTCTTTATTAAGGAGAGCGGATGGAGGCGCCGATGGCCGACTGGCTGAGCACGATCTACCCTTGGACAAAGTCGCTCCACGTGATGGCCGTGATCGCGTGGATGGCGGGCTTGTTCTATCTGCCCAGGCTCTACGTCTACCATGCGGAACGGGGCATGGGCCCAAGCGAGCCGCAGGACAGCCTCAGGATCATGGAAGAGAAGCTGCTGCGCGTCATCATGGCGCCGGCGATGATCGTGACGTGGGGCGCTGGTCTGTGCCTTGTCCTGACGCCCGGGATCGTCGATTGGAGCCTTGCCTGGCCTTGGGTCAAAGCAGCTTCGGTTCTGGCGATGACGTGGTTTCATCATTGGCTTGCCGTGCAACGCAAGGCCTTGGCGAATGGTCGGTCGTCGGGCGGTCGGCGCTATCGGATGATGAACGAGGTTCCGACCATCCTGATGGTTCTCATCGTGGTTTCCGTGATCGTCAAATACTGATCCGTTGACTTTTGTGGTCTGCGGCCCTATCTGCCGCCTCACCCGGCCGTCCGGTCAGGGTGTTTCCATGACAAAAATGCGTGCATGCCCGGTTACCGGGATGATCCATGCCGATGGTGATCCTATGAGCGATGAACGCCTGAATCTGTCCGACCTGAAGGCCAAAAGCCCCGCAGACCTGCTGTCGATGGCGGAAGAGTGGGAGATCGAGAACGCCTCGGCTATGCGCAAGGGCGAGATGATGTTCTCGCTGCTCAAGGAACATGCCGAGGATGGCTGGGATATTGGCGGCGACGGCGTGCTCGAGGTGGTCCAGGACGGTTTCGGATTCCTGCGCTCGACCGAAGCGAACTATCTGCCCGGTCCGGACGACATCTATGTCAGCCCGGACATGATCCGCCAACACAGTCTGCGTACGGGCGACACGGTCGAGGGTGTGATCCGTGCGCCGGGCGAGAACGAACGCTACTTCGCTTTGACCAAGGTCGAGCAGATCAATTTCCAGGATCCCGAAAAGGCGCGCCACAAGGTCGCCTTCGACAACCTGACCCCGCTATACCCCAACGACCGCCTGACGATGGAGATCGAGGATCCGACGATCAAGGATCGTTCGGCCCGGATCATCGACCTCGTGGCGCCGATCGGGAAGGGCCAGCGCTCGCTGATCGTGGCACCCCCGCGCACGGGTAAGACGGTTCTTCTGCAGAACATCGCACACTCGATCGAACGCAATCACCCCGAATGCTATCTGATCGTCCTGCTGATCGACGAACGCCCTGAAGAAGTGACTGACATGCAGCGGTCCGTCCGCGGTGAAGTCGTGTCGTCTACTTTCGACGAACCGGCCAGCCGCCACGTTGCTGTGTCCGAGATGGTGATCGAGAAGGCGAAGCGTCTGGTCGAGCACAAGCGAGATGTTGTGATTTTGCTCGACTCGATCACAAGACTTGGTAGGGCATTCAACACCGTCGTGCCGAGTTCCGGCAAGGTCTTGACCGGTGGTGTTGACGCCAACGCCTTGCAGCGGCCCAAGCGCTTCTTCGGTGCTGCCCGAAATATCGAGGAAGGCGGCTCACTGACGATCATCGCGACCGCACTGATCGACACCGGCTCGCGTATGGACGAGGTCATCTTCGAGGAATTCAAGGGCACCGGTAACAGCGAGATCGTGTTGGATCGGAAGGTTGCAGACAAGCGCGTCTTCCCGGCTATGGATATCCTGAAGTCCGGGACGCGGAAGGAAGAGCTGCTGGTCGACCCGAAGGATCTGCAAAAGACCTATCTGCTTCGCCGGATTCTCAATCCGATGGGGACGACGGATGCGATCGAATTCCTGATTTCCAAGTTGAAGCAGACCAAGACCAACGGCGAATTCTTCGACTCGATGAACGCCTGACAGGCCCGGTATGGACACGATCTTCGCCGAGGCCACGCCGCCGGGGCGGGGTGGTGTCTCGATCATCCGCATCAGCGGTCCCGAGGCTCGGCGTGTCGCCGAAACGCTATCGGGCGCTCTTCTCGAACCGCGGCGTGCCTACCACCGCGCGATCCGAGAAGGACAGGAGGTTCTGGACGACGCGCTCGTCACCTGGTTCGAAGCCGGGGCGAGCTTTACGGGCGAAGAATCGGCCGAGCTGAACCTTCACGGCGCGCCGGTCGTTGTCGCGCGCGTTGGCCAGGCACTGCGGAAAATGGGCTTGCGTCGAGCTGAAGCCGGAGAGTTCACGCGCCGCGCCTTCCTGAACGGTTGCATCGATCTTTCTCAGGCAGAGGGATTTGCCGACCTTCTCGCCGCGGAAACCGAATCGCAACGCCGCCAAGCCGTCCAGACTGCTTCGGGTGCGCTGAGTCGGCGCGTCGCACATTGGCGCGCGATGCTGGTCGAGGCGGGTGCGCTGATCGAATCCAGCGTCGACTTCGCGGATGAGGAAGTTCCTGAAGACGTCCCGCCCCGTGTGTACGAGCTGATCGACCAGCTCCGAGAGGAGCTTGATCGCGAGATTGCAGGACACCCTGCCGCTGAGCGACTTCGCACAGGCTTCGATGTCGCGATAGTTGGTCCGCCAAACGCCGGAAAATCGAGTTTGATCAATGCCATTGCGCGACGCGAAGTCGCGATCGTGTCGGCCGTTGCCGGAACCACGCGCGACGTAATCGAATTACGAACAGACCTGGATGGGCTCGCGGTGACCTTTCTGGATACCGCAGGATTACGAGTTACCGCGGATGAAGTTGAAGCGATCGGCGTGGAGCGCGCTCGAATCCGGGCAGAAGAGGCTGACCTTCGGATTCACCTCAGCGAAGATGGTCAGCACGACGCCACGCTCGTCCGCGATGACGATCTGCTTGTCCGAACCAAAGCGGACCTGTTGGAACGTGATGACGGGCTCTCGCTATCGGCGCTTACCGGAACGGGCATCACCGAACTGTTGACGTCGGTCCGAAGTCTTCTTTCCGCCCGTGTCGCACATGCGGGATTGCTGACCCATCAGCGGCAGGCAGACGCTTTGTCGGACGCGCGCGGTGCTCTTGACGCCGCTGAGGACCTCGCCCCAGAACTTCTAGCAGAGGCCGTTCGCCGGGCCTCACATTCGCTCGACCTGCTGGTTGGACGAATCGCGCCAGACGACTATCTTGATCACATCTTCACCGCGTTTTGCATCGGCAAGTAGGAGTGTTTCACGTGGAACATCGGGATGTCATCGTCATTGGCGGCGGACACGCGGGCGTCGAAGCCGCTGCGGCATCCGCTCGGCTGGGCGCAGACACGCTTCTCGTGACGATGCGTGAGACCGACATCGGGGCGCTTTCGTGCAACCCGGCAATCGGAGGGCTTGGAAAAGGCCATCTGGTCCGCGAGGTGGACGCGCTCGACGGCTTGATGGGGAGAATCGCCGACAGCGCGGGCATTCAGTTCCGCTTGCTGAATCGTCGCAAAGGTCCTGCAGTGCGTGGGCCACGTGCGCAAATGGACCGTGCAGCCTATCGCGCTGCGGCGATGTCGCTCGTCTCGAAGCAACCGAACCTGACGATCCTCTTCGGTGAAGTCGAGCGTTTGCTTGGCTCGAGTGAAGAGGTTGTCGGCATCGTGTTGGTTGACGGCCGGGAGGTTCGAGCAAAAGCGGTTGTTCTGACCACCGGCACATTTCTCGGAGGTCGGATATTTATCGGCGATGAGGTACGAGAAGCGGGCCGAATGGGCGATACCGCTTCAAACGCACTGGCTGCATCCCTCGATGCATTCAATCTGCCACGTGGTCGACTGAAGACGGGCACGCCGCCGCGCCTGTCTCGCGCCTCGATCGACTGGGACTCCCTGGAAGCTCAACCGGGTGATGATGAGCCGTCAATGCTCTCCTATCTCAGTGTCACGCCCGTCATGCCGCAAGTGTCTTGCGCGATTACCCACACCAATGAGAGGACGCACGGCGTCATTCGCGGCAATATCGGTCGCTCGGCAATGTACGGTGGCCACGTAAAAGGTCGTGGCCCGCGCTATTGTCCGTCTATCGAAGACAAGGTGATGCGCTTCGCTGACAAGGATTCTCACCAGATATTCTTGGAACCCGAGGGCGTCGACAGCGATCTGGTGTACCCCAATGGCATATCAACCTCGCTTCCACGAGACGTGCAGACCGATTACGTGCGGACGATCAGGGGGCTTGAGCAGGCAGAGATCGTCCAACCGGGATACGCGGTCGAATATGATTACGTCGACCCCCGCGCGCTTGATGCAACGCTGGCTGTTCGCCACGTGGCGGGGCTTTACCTTGCCGGTCAGATCAATGGCACGACGGGGTACGAGGAAGCCGCCGCGCAGGGTGTTGCGGCTGGCCTGAATGCGGGGCTGCAGGCGCTGTCGCGTACACCCGTCACCTTCAGCCGCGCCGACAGCTATCTCGGCGTCATGATCGATGACCTGATCCATAGAGGCGCGAGCGAGCCTTACAGGATGTTTACCTCTCGGGCCGAATACCGCCTGACGATCCGCGCCGACAACGCCGACCGTCGCCTCACCCCTGTGGGGATTGCACTGGGTTGTATCGGCGAGGATCGTAAAGCTGCTTTCGCGCACAAAATGAAGGCGTTCTCCCGAGTGAAGGATGTGGCGACACGCACGAGGTTCTCACCGAGCGAACTTGCTAGACACGGCATAACGGTCAGGCAGGATGGAAACTCGCGGTCGATCTTTGATCTGCTCGGCACGCAAGGCGAAGCGGATCGTGCCCTGGCAGTCCGCTTGTCGCCCGAGTTGCTTGAGGAGGATGAGGCGACGATCGAGCTTGTCGCCTGTGACGCAACATACGCCCAATATGAAGATCGACAGGCTCAGGACGCGGCGCGGCTCCGTGAGGACGAGGCGTTGACCATTCCGCAGTCATTCGACTTTACGGCCCTATCCGGCCTCTCGTCGGAACTTCGCCGCAAGCTGGAGGACGCAAGACCGTCGACCCTTGCCTCGGCTGCCAGGATCGAGGGAATGACCCCCGCCGCCCTGACGCTCATTCTCTCGCACCTTCGCCGTCGATTGAAGTCAGCGTGACCCGCAAAGTTTCACGTGAAACAAGCGAGCGCATGGATCTCTACGCCGCTCAATTGCGGCGCTGGAACCCGCGCATAAACCTTGTCAGCGCCGCGACGCTCGACGACCTTGCCGGGCGCCATCTTGCGGACAGCGCCCAAATCGCGTCCGTCATTGAGCCCGATGGGCACTGGGTTGATTTGGGAAGCGGCGGCGGACTACCGGGGATCGTCTTGTCGATCTTGTGGCAAGACCTCGGCGTGCGGCTGACTTTGGTTGAATCGGATCGCCGGAAGGCGGCTTTTCTTCGCCAGATGATCCGCGAACTGTCGCTTTCGCGCGTCAGGGTGCTTGCTGAGCGCATTGAAAGCGTCGATCCGCTTGCCGCCGACAACATCAGCGCCCGCGCTCTTGCTTCGCTCACAAACCTCATGCCATATCTTGTTCGTCATCTGGCGCCGGACGGTCGGGCCTGGTTGATGAAAGGTCGTTCCTGGGCCGAAGAATTAGAGGCCGCGCGACGGGGGTGGGCTTTCACCTGCCGCAGCCACACCAGCCGGACTGATCCTGACGCCGCGATCCTGGAAGTGTCGAGACCCTCGCATGCCTAAGCAACCTGCCACCCTGATCATCGCCATCGCGAACCAGAAGGGTGGGGTCGGGAAGACAACGACCGCGGTCAATCTGGGTGCTTGTCTGGCCGAAACCGGGATCGACACGGTGATCGTTGACCTTGATCCGCAGGGCAATGCATCAACAGGACTGGGTCTCTCCGCCGAGGCTCGCCGCAGTACCACCTATGACCTTCTCGTGGGCGAAGAGACCCTTGCCGATGTAACACAGCCTACCGCAATCGAGCGTCTTGGTATTGTTCCATCGACGCCCGACCTGTCATCCGCGGATCTGGAACTTGCCCGCACCGCCGATCGGACGCGCCTTTTGCATCGCAAACTGCGGCAGGCCAGTCGACCGCAGATCGTGCTCATCGACTGCCCGCCAGCGCTTGGCCTGCTGACGGTCAATGCGCTTGTTGCGGCCCATAGCGTGCTTGTTCCGCTGCAGGCGGAGTTCTATGCTCTCGAAGGGCTTTCTCAGCTTCTTCAGACGGTTAAGCAGGTGCGCCAATCCGCAAATGATGGCCTGCGGGTGAACGGCGTCCTGATGACAATGTCCGACGGACGCAACAATCTTGCCCAACAGGTAGAGGCGGACGCTCGCGCAACCTTGGGTGATCTTGTCTACAAGACGATTATTCCGCGGAACGTCCGGGTTTCCGAAGCGCCGTCCTTTGGCGCTCCCGTTGTCCATTATGATCCGAATTCGAAAGGCAGCGTCGCCTATCGGGCCTTCGCTTCCGAGTTTGTATCCCGCCTTGATCTCAGCATGGAGCCCGCAACATGAGCGACAGTAAGCCTGCGAAGCGCGGTCTGGGTCGGGGCCTTTCGGCGCTGATGGCGGATATCGAGGCGCCGTCGCTTGACGATCGTCGCGCGGAAGACAACAGCGAAACCGGTCATCGAACGCTGCCGATCGAACAGATTGTCGCAAACCCGGACCAGCCGCGCCGGGCCTTCGATCCTGAAGCGCTGCGTGAGTTGGCGGATTCGCTCCGCTCTCGGGGCGTTCTTCAGCCGTTGATCGTGCGCCCGCACCCGGATGGGTCCGACCTTTACCAGATCGTCGCAGGGGAACGTCGCTGGCGAGCGGCGCAGATGGCGCAATTGCATGAAATGCCGGTCATTATCCGGACCCTGACCGACACAGAGATGCTTGAAGTCGCGCTGATCGAGAACATTCAGCGAGCAGACCTCAACGCCATCGAAGAGGCGGCGTCCTTTCGGCAGTTGATGGACCGCTTCGGCCATACGCAAGAGCAGCTGGCCGAGGCGCTGAATAAAAGCCGCAGTCACGTCGCTAACCTGATGCGATTGCTGAACCTCCCGGATCAGGTTCAGGCTTGGGTCAAGGAAGGTCGCCTGACGGCGGGTCATGCCCGCGCGTTGGTCAATCAGCCGAATGCGACCCAGATCGCGCGGCGCGTCGTTGAAAAGGGCCTATCGGTCCGCGACGTCGAGGCGTTGGTGCGCCGCCAGTCCGAACCGAGCCAGCAACGCAAGCCGTCGCGCAAGGCAGAGAAAGATGCCGACACGCGCGCGCTGGAATCGGACCTTTCCGCTCAGCTGAAGATGCGAGTGGCGATCAATCCGGGCGGCGACCTGCAGAGCGGCCAGATCGTGATCAGCTACAGCGATCTCGATCAGCTTGACAAGCTGTGTCAAACACTGGGCGGATATCGTTAAGTTTCAAACTGTTGGCCGAGTGGTCACGTAAAGCGCGACCGCAAGACAGACGCTCGCCTGAATGGCGACAACCCACCCATCGACACCCAGATACAGCGCCAGCCCCACGCCGGCGGCCATGGCCAGCACCGCCCAGACCTTGGCGAGCCGAGAAATCGCCCCGTGATCCTGCCAGGCCCGAACCGCCGGGCCGTAGCGCTTGTGCTGCCGGATGCGCTGGCGAAGGCGAGGAGATGAACGCGAGAAAGCCCAGGCTGCTACCAGAAGAAAGGGCACTGTGGGCATGATCGGCAGCGCGACCCCGATCGCCGCCAGCGTCATCGCAACCCATCCGATGCAAAGCCAGGCGATCCGAGGCATCAGGCCGCCAATTCCCGCAGAATTGCATTCAAGACCGGCCGGCCGGCAGCCGTTGCGGCGATCCGCTCCGGCATGCGTTCAATCATGCCCCAGTCCTGCAACCGCTCCAGCGCCGCCTCGTCAAGGGGCGTTCCGGCGAGACGTGCGTATCGGGACGTATCCAGCCCCTCGCTCAGTCGCAGAGCCATCAGAAGATACTCGGTTGCCTGCTCGGACATGGGCACGACCTCTGTCACGATCTCGCCACTGCCTTTCCGTTCTACCGCATCCAACCATGCTCCGGGTGCGCGATACGCCTCGGTTGCGACACGACCTTCGGGCAGCGTCACGCGCCCATGGGCGCCCGGTCCGACGCCGACCCAATCGCCCTGACGCCAGTAGATCAGGTTGTGCCGGGACGCCGCGCCCGGTCGAGCATGGTTGGAGATCTCGTAACCGCCCAAGCCCGCCGCCTCGCACAGATCCTGAGTGTCCTGATACATGTCGGCGGCTAGATCGTCTTCGGGCAGCCCGCGCAGGCCACCGGCCGCATGGCGCGCACCGAATGCTGTTCCAGGCTCGATCGTCAGTTGGTAAAGCGACAGGTGATCGACCGCCATCGCCAGAGCCTCTGCAAGTTCGGCGCGCCAAGCGTCGCGCGTCTGATCCTGCCGCGCATAGATCAGATCAAAGCTTACCCGGTCAAAGCACGCCTTCGCGACGTCCAAAGCCGCCCGCGCCTCGGCGACGGAATGCATCCGCCCAAGACGACGCAGATCCTCGTCCCGCAGGGCCTGAACACCCAACGACAGCCGGTTCACGCCGGCTTCGGCGTAGCCAGAGAAGCGTCCACGCTCTACGCTGGTCGGGTTGGCCTCCAGCGTGATCTCGATATCGTTGGCAAAGCCCCAGGCCGTCCGCGCGGCATCGATGACCGCCGCGACGGTCTCTGGCGCCATCAGGGATGGCGTTCCGCCGCCGAAAAAGATGCTGTGCAGCACACGACCGCCGGTCACGGCCCCATAGCGGGCAATCTCGGCCGACAGAGCATTCGCCCATCGGGCCTGATCAACGCCCGCGACGACATGGCTGTTGAAATCGCAATACGGGCACTTTGCCGCGCAGAACGGCCAGTGGACATACAGCCCGAAGCCGCCATGCCGCCAATCTGCATCGGCGTCCAGCATCGCGGCAGAAGCCGTCATTCCTTCATCGCGGTCACTTCGACCTCGACCTTCATCTCGGGGCGGATCAGACCGGCAACCACCATGGTCGCGGCTGGTCGAACGGCCTCGAGCGCGTCGGACAAGGCCGGGGCGATCTCATCGACAAGCGCGGCATCGGTGACGATGTACTGGACCCGGACGATGTCCTCGGGTACGAACCCAGCGTCCTCAAGAACACCGAAAATCGTTTTAAAACAGTTCCTTGCCTGATCGACGACCGATTCCGGCATCTGCATCGTGGCGTAATCGTAGCCGGTGACGCCTGACACGAAGCACCAGTTTCCCTTAACCACCGCCCGGCTATAGGCCATCTTCGCCTCGAACGGCGAGCCTGTGCTGATCTTACGCAATTGCCTGCTCCAGTTTGCGCATCGCATCGCCCCTGTGGCTGATGCGGTTCTTTTCCTCGGCCGGCATTTCGGCAAAGGTTCGATCGTCCCCGTCCGGCACGAACATCGGGTCGTAGCCGTGGCCATGGGCCCCGCGCGTCGGCCAAACCAGCCGTCCTGGTGCCACGCCCTCGAACACTTCGTGATGGCCGTCCGGCCACATGAGGACCAGCGTGCAGCGGAATTGCGCCAGTCGCGGCTCGGGCGCGCCACGCTCGTCCAGCTCGCGCCACGTCCGCGCCATGGCCATGTCGAAATCGCGACCCTCAGGCGTCTCGGCCCAATCGGCGGTATAGACGCCAGGCGCACCGTCCAGGCCATCGACAGTGATCCCGCTATCGTCGGCCAGCGCGGGCAGGTCGGTCGCTGCGACCGCCGCGCGTGCCTTGATCAGGGCGTTGCCCAGAAACGTGGTCTCCGTTTCATTCGGCTCCGCCAGATCCATCTCGGCACCGCCCACGACCTCGATGCCACGCGGCGCCAGCAGCTCGCGGAACTCGTCCAGCTTGCCGGCATTGTGCGTGGCGATCAGCAACCGCTTTTCCGCGAACAATCTCACCCGATGGCCGCCTTCTGCGCGGCGACAAGTTGGGCGACGCCCGCCTCTGCCAGATCCAGCAATCCGTCCATTTCGGTGCGCGAGAATGTCGCGCCCTCGGCCGACATCTGCACCTCGATCAGCCGACCCGCGCCGGTCATCACGAAGTTGCCGTCGGTCCCGGCCTCGCTGTCTTCGGCATAGTCCAGATCCAGCACGTTCTGTCCGGCATAAATACCACAGCTGACCGCGGCGACGTGATCGACGATCGGATCGCTGGTCAGAACGCCCGCCTTCAGCAGCTTGTCGACCGCCAGCTTCAGCGCCACCCAACCCCCGGTGATCGAGGCGCAGCGCGTGCCGCCATCCGCCTGAATCACATCGCAATCGATGGTGATCTGACGCTCGCCCATCGCGCGGCGGTCCACGCCCGCGCGCAGGCTGCGTCCTATAAGTCTTTGAATTTCCTGGGTTCTTCCGCTTTGCTTTCCAGATGCGGCCTCACGACGATTGCGCGTGTTGGTGGCGCGCGGCAGCATCCCGTACTCCGCCGTAACCCAGCCCTGACCCGAGCCTTTCAGCCAGCGCGGGGCCGTTTCCTCGACACTTGCAGAGCACAGGACATGAGTGTTGCCGCAACGGATCAGGCACGATCCCTCGGCATGGGCCATCACCCCGGTTTCAATTGAAATCGGGCGCATATCGCTTAAATTCCGGCCAGAGGGGCGCATCGGCATTCCTTTCCGTTATCGCCCGCCAAATACAGGGCCGCGTGGCCCCCACGCAACCCCGCCCTAGCCGGGCCCTCACGTCCCATGACCGATCACAGCAAGCTTTCAGACCTGAACGACCGATCGCGCGAGGTTTTCCGCCGCGTGGTCGAGTCCTATCTGGATACCGGTGAGCCTGTCGGCTCACGCACGCTGACGCGCGAGATGTCGGAACGCGTCAGCGCCGCAACCGTGCGCAATGTGATGCAGGACCTGGAGTTTCTGGGCCTGCTCGACAGCCCTCACGTCTCGGCCGGACGGATGCCGACCCAGCTTGGCCTGCGGCTGTTCGTCGACGCCATGATGGAAATGGGGCCGGTGGACCCCGAAGACCGCGCGCTGATCGAACGCAACGTTGGCCAGGATGCCGATACCGGCGTGCTGCTGGACCGGGTCAGCATGGCGCTGAGCACACTGACGCAGGGCGCCTCGCTGGTGCTGATGCCCAAACATGACAGTCCGGTCAGCCATATCGAGTTCGTCAGTCTTGCCCCTGATCGCGCCCTGGCGGTGCTGGTCTTCGCGGATGGCCGGGTGGAGAACCGCATCTTTGCCCCACCGGTCGGTCAGACGGCGTCGTCGCTGCGAGAGGCTGCGAATTTCCTCAACGCGGTCGCTGGCGGCAAGACCTTGGCCGAACTGCGGCAGCACATCGGGCGCGAGATAGCGGCCCGGCGGCGCGAGCTGGATGAATTGGCCGCACAGCTGGTCGAATCCGGCCTTGCGCTCTGGGATGAGGCCGCGCCGGCGCCGCGGCTGATCGTGCGCGGCCGCGCGAACCTGTTGGCACAACAGGAAACCGACCTCGGCCGGGTCCGCACCCTCTTCGACGATCTGGAGCGGAAAAGTGACATCGTCCAGTTTCTGGAACTGACCGAACACGGCGAAGGCGTGCGGATCTTCATCGGGTCCGAAAACACTCTTTTTTCACTTTCGGGTTCCTCTCTGGTGGTTTCCCCTTATATGAATGCCGATCGAAAAATCGTCGGCGCGGTCGGGGTTATCGGCCCCACCCGGCTGAATTACGGCCGGATCGTGCCGATCGTGGATTATACGGCGCAGTTGGTCGGACGTGTGTTGTCCGGCCGCAAGGGATGAAAGACGCAAGGATGAGCGACCAGAACCAAACGCCCGAAGACGACGCGATGGACGATCCGCTGGCCGACCCGGCTGTGGAGATCGACCGTCTGACCGCCGAGCGCGACGAAATGCGCGACCGCTTCATGCGCGCGCTGGCCGATTCAGAGAATGCCCGCAAGCGGGCCGATAAAGAACGCCGCGATGCCGAGCAGTATGGAGGGACGCGGCTCGCCCGCGACCTGCTGCCCGTCCACGACGCGCTCACCCGTGCCTTGGCCGCTGTGGGTGAGGAGCAGCGCAGCGCCCAGGCGGCGCTGGTCGAGGGGGTCGAACTGACCCTGCGCGAATTGTCCAACATCTTCGCCAAACACGGCATCGTCGCGATCGCACCGGGCAAGGGCGACCGCTTTGACCCGAACGAACATGAAGCGATGTTCGAAGCGCCCGTCCCCGGCACCCGCGCGGGAGAGATCATCGAGGTTATGGACCAGGGCTTCCGTCTGCACGATCGGCTGCTGCGCCCCGCGAAGGTCGGCGTGTCTTCGACGCCCGCGAATTAAAGGCCGCGGGCTTTGGCTCGGCCAGCCGAGGAAGGATTGAAGCTGTGCGTCGTTGCCCCGCAACGCAGCGGCCATCACGCGGTCCTTCACTCGGTCATCGATCAGGTCGACCAGGACGGGTTGGTTTATTTCAACTCCTGCGTCGTTTCGCGAAGCCTCGAATCCGGTTGGTCTTCTTTGCATCGGTCGGGGCAGATCGTTCGCAGGACGGCCGACGCGTCAGTTTCCGCGCCTTTGCTGGCTGACTGGCAGTCGCTGCCCTACCAGGCGGCCTCGTTCGAGCGGCCCGACCACGTTGTTCAGGCCATGACGCGTAGGAGCCGTCTCGCACCTGAGGTCGACGAAAGCTGGCATACGCTGTTCGTGACGCGCAGCTTCCTGAATTGGCTTGCCTCGACGCAGGTCCTGTTGGCACGGCGCAACATCCCCGATGATGATCTGATCGCGGAGATGCTGCGGCGTGCAGCCGATTGGGCCGCGTTGACCGACCTAGGCGGGCGTATGGCGAAGAGCGATCCGCACCAAAATCGCCTGGTCGTCTACGATGACTGGTTTCGGGCGCCGACCGAACGCGCGGCGCTTGCGGAATGGTGCGGCCTTGCCGAAGCATCGACCGAACTTCCCATCGTGCGCCATTACGGCGGCGGCTCCTCATTCGATCTCCAGAAGAAGCGGGATGCCCCGTCCGAAATGGATGTCCTCGGCCGGTATCTCGAATTCGTCGATGATCCCGTCTTCCGAACAACACTCGCCCGCGCGAAAGAGGATCAGACCGTCTGGCCCGTTGTGGCGCGGCACTTTCCGGAACAAGCCTCTTTTCAATGACTTCATCCGGCAGCAGCGGCCGCGCTACAACCTTCCGCTGACTTGTTCCCGGTGCAGGGGCGCGCGACCTTGGGGCAAGACCGAGGGGGGATAGCAGCATGGCCTCGACCGAGGGAGTGAAAATTCACCCCGCCGTCGATCATGGGATCGCGCGGGCCGCGGCGGATTTTTCCGGCGGCACGCTGCGTTGTCATTGCGACACCGACCCCGTCGAAATCAGGATCGGCGCGCAATCCGCCCACAATCACATCTGCGGCTGCACCAAATGCTGGAAACCCGACGGCGCGATCTTCAGTCAGGTCGCCGTTGTGCCGCGCGACGCCGTGACGATTACCGCGCACGAGGAAAAGCTCGAGGTCGTGAACCCCGATGCGCCGATCCGGCGCCATCGGTGCCGCGCCTGCGGCGTCCACATGCTGGGCCGGATCGAAAGCCGCGACCACCCGTTCTACGGGCTGGATTTCGTTCACACCGAGCTGTCCGAGAGCACCGGCTGGTCGCCGCCGGAATTCGCGGCCTTCGTCAGCTCGGCCATTGAATCCGGCGTCGATCCCGCACGCATGGGCGCAGTGCGCGACCGGCTTCGCGAACTGGGGCTGGAGCCCTATGATGCCTTGTCGCCACCGCTGATGGATGCCATCGCGACCCATATCGCCCGACGGTCCGGCGCCCTGCCGGCCTGAGGACCAAGCCACCGACGAACGAACGAACAGGAGAGATCACCATGAAGACACGCGCCGCCGTCGCCCTTGAAGCCGGCAAGCCGCTCGAGATCATGGAAGTGAACCTCGAAGGCCCGAAGGCCGGCGAGGTCATGGTCGAGATCAAGGCCACGGGCATCTGCCACACCGATGAATTCACCCGCTCGGGCGATGACCCCGAGGGTCTGTTTCCCTCGATCCTGGGCCATGAGGGCGCCGGTGTCGTGGTCGAGGTCGGCGAAGGCGTCACCTCGGTCAAGCCGGGCGATCACGTCATCCCGCTCTACACACCGGAATGCCGTCAATGCGCATCCTGCCTGTCGGGCAAGACCAACCTTTGCACCGCGATCCGCGGCACCCAGGGCAAGGGCCTGATGCCGGACGGCACCACCCGCTTCTCGATGTCCGACGGCACGCCGATCTATCATTACATGGGCTGTTCGACCTTCTCGAACTACACCGTCCTGCCCGAAATCGCGGTGGCGAAGGTCCGTGAGGACGCGCCCTTCGACAAGATCTGCTACATCGGCTGCGGCGTGACCACCGGCATCGGCGCCGTCATCAACACCGCCAAGGTCGAAATCGGCGCCAAGGCCGTGGTCTTCGGTCTGGGCGGGATCGGCCTGAACGTCATCCAGGGCCTGCGGCTGGCGGGCGCCGACATGATCATCGGCGTCGACCTGAACGACGACAAGAAAGAGATGGCCGAACGCTTCGGCATGACCCATTTCATCAACCCGAAGAACTCGGAAAACGTGGTCCAGGACATCGTCGAGATGACCAAGACCCCGTTCGACCAGATCGGCGGCGCGGATTACAGCTTCGACGCGACCGGCAACGTCAAGGTGATGCGTCAGGCGCTGGAATGCACCCATCGCGGCTGGGGCCAGTCGGTCATCATCGGCGTGGCGCCCGCGGGGGCGGAAATCAGCACCCGCCCGTTCCAGCTGGTCACCGGCCGGGTCTGGAAAGGCACCGCCTTCGGCGGCGCGCGCGGTCGGACCGACGTGCCGAAGATCGTGGACTGGTACATGGACGGCAAGATCGAGATCGACCCGATGATCACCCACACCCTGTCGCTGGATGAGATCAACAAGGGCTGGGACTTGATGCATTCGGGCGAATCGATCCGCTCGGTCGTCCTTTACTGATCCTTCACCTCTGCTTAGGTAATGATGCGGCGGGGCCCTCGGGTCCCGCCACGGCTTTGGAGTGAAGGAGCAGGCTGATGCGGCACCAGTGGCTGGACGATGACGACGACGACGAACCCGAAGAGGACGATCGCCGCCACGACAAGGAGCAGGGCGGCCTTGGCCTGCCCGAGGGCGACAAGATCGGCAAGCTCTACTTCAAATCGCGCACGGTGATCGTCGCAGGCACGATCAACGACAAGCTGGCGCAGCGGACCGTGGCCCATCTGTTGGCCTTGGCCGAAGACAGCGATCAGCCGATCAACATGCTGATCTCCTCGCCCGGCGGGCACGTCGAATCCGGCGACATGATCCACGACGTGGTCAAGTTCATCCGCCCGACCGTTCGGACCATCGGCTCTGGCTGGGTCGCCAGCGCGGGCGCGCTGATCTTCGTCGCGGCAAAGAAGGAAAATCGCTACTGCCTGCCGAACACGCGCTTCCTGATCCACCAGCCCTCGGGCGGGATCGGCGGCACCTCGTCCGACATGATGATCCAGGCCGAACAGATCCGGCAGATGCGTGAGCGTCTGAACCAGATTTTCGCCGACGCGACGGGTCAGAGCATGGAGCGGATCGAGAAGGACACCCAGCGCGACTTCTGGCTGACCACGCAAGAGGCACTGGATTACGGTCTTCTGGGCAAGGTGATCCGCTCGGTCGACGAACTGAAGTGACGGCGATGGGCGGACCGGTGACGATCCGCCCGGCCGTGACGGCCGATCACGACGCGATCTGGGCGATCCTGCAGCCGGTCTATCGCGAAGGCGCGACCTATTGCATCCCGCGCGATATCACCCGCGCTGATGCCCTCGCCGACTGGTTCGGCGGCGGGTTCACGGTCTTCGTCGCGGAATGTGACCGGCAGGTGCTGGGAACCAGCCATGTCGGCCCGAACCGCGCCGGTGGCGGTGCCCATGTGTTCAACGCCAGCTTCGCCACCGCGCCCGCCGCCCGCGGTCGCGGGATCGCCCGTTCGCTGGTGGATCACGCCTGCACCTGGGCGCGGGGTCAAGGCGCCCGCGCGATGCAGTTCAATTTCGTCGTCGCCACCAATGCCGATGCCGTCCATTTGTGGCAGAAAGCCGGGTTTGCGGTTGTCGGCCGCCTGCCCAGTGCGTTTGAACATCCCGAACATGGCTTCGTCGACGCGCTGGTCATGTATCGCGATCTCACCAAGGGGGAACAGACATGAGCCTGACATTCGAAACCGTCTCGGAAAACCGCAGCTTCGGCGGCACGCAGGGCGTCTACAAGCACCGCTCGCAGGCCACCGGCACCGACATGACCTTCGGCCTGTTCCTTCCGGCCGAGGCGGAAAGCGGCCCGGTCCCGGTTCTGTGGTATCTGTCGGGCCTGACCTGCACCCATGAAAACGCGATGACCAAGGCGGGCGCACAGGAATGGTGCGCCGAAACGGGCATGGCGATCATCTTTCCGGACACCTCGCCGCGCGGCGACGACGTTGCCGACAACGACGCCTTCGATCTGGGCAAGGGCGCGGGTTTCTATGTCGATGCGACGCAGGACCCGTGGAAGCCGCATTTCAGGATGTGGCACTACATCACCCACGAACTGCCCGAACTGGTCTTCGGCAATTTCGCCCTGGACCGCGAGGCGCAGGGGATCACCGGACACTCGATGGGTGGGCATGGTGCTCTGACGATGGCGATGACCATGCCGGAAACCTATCGCTCTGTTTCTGCCTTCGCGCCGATCGCCAATCCGACGCAGTCGGACTGGGGCCGCAAGCAGTTCGCAGCCTATCTGGGCGCGGATGAAAGCACCTGGGCCGCGCATGATTCGACGCTGCTTCTGACCGAACGCGGCTATCCGGGCGAAATCCTGATCGACCAGGGCTCGGGCGACCAGTTTCTTGACCTCCTGAAGCCCGAGGCGCTGGCACAGGCGATCGCAGCGCGCCGGCAGCCAGCGACCTTTCGCATGCAGCCGGGCTACGATCACAGCTATTTCTTTGTCCAGACCTTCATCGGCGAGCATGTTCTGTGGCACGCCGAGCGGCTGGGTCGGTAAGGCCGCGCAAAACGTCGGAATCGACCATACTTTAGGGGTATAGCCCGTTCTGGTTCATTGACGCATCATGGTCTCGCCTCAAGACTGACCCAAGGACGTGCTCTCCCGGGAGGGGGGCAAGCACTGATCCAACTGCGGAGGGAGAATTCATGAAACATCTGCTGAAAGGCGTCGCGGTCGCGGCCCTGCTTTCAAGCACGGCGGCCTATGCCAACGAGAGCGTGCTGACCGAGACTGGCAAACCCGAACAATGGGCGATCCAGACCGGCGACTACGCGAACACCCGTTATTCCGAACTGGATCAGATCAACCGCGACAACGTGGGTGATCTGCAAGTCGACTGGACCTTCTCGACCGGCGTTCTGCGCGGCCATGAAGGTGGCCCGCTGGTGATCGGCGACATCATGTATGTCCACACGCCGTTCCCCAACAACGTCTTCGCGCTCGACCTGAACGACAACGGCAAGATCCTGTGGCGTTACCAGCCGCAGCAGGATCCCGAGGTCATCGCGGTCATGTGCTGCGACACCGTGCATCGCGGTCTCGCCTATGCCGACGACACGATCTTCCTGCACCAGGCCGACACCACGCTGGTCGCGCTGGATTCGAAGACCGGTGAAGTCAAATGGTCGGTCGTCACCGGCGACCCGGCCATCGGCGAAACCAACACCGCGACCGTCATGCCGGTCAAGGACAAGGTCATCGTCGGTGTTTCGGGTGGTGAATACGGCGTGCGCGGCCGTGTGACCGCCTACAACATCGCCGACGGCTCGGAAGCGTGGAAAGCCTACTCGACCGGTCCCGACGAAGAGATGCTGGTCGACCCCGAGAACACGATGGTTCTGGGCAAGCCGATCGGCGCCGACAGCTCGCTGAACAGCTGGGAAGGCGATCAGTGGAAGATCGGCGGCGGCACCACCTGGGGCTGGTATTCCTACGACCCCGAGCTGAACCTGATCTACTACGGCACGGGTAACCCCTCGACCTGGAACCCGTCGCAGCGCCCGGGCGACAACAAGTGGTCGATGACCATCATGGCCCGCGATGCCGACACCGGCATGGCGAAATGGTTCTACCAGATGACGCCCCACGACGAATGGGACTATGACGGCGTCAACGAGATGATCCTGACCGAGCAGGAGATCGACGGACAGGAGCGCAAGCTGCTGACCCACTTCGACCGGAACGGTCTGGCCTACACGATGGACCGCGAAACCGGCGAACTGCTCGTGGCCGAAAAGTACGACCCGGTCGTGAACTGGACCACCGGCGTCGACATGGACCCGAACTCGGAAACCTACGGCCGTCCCGCCGTGGTCGCCGAATACTCGACGGAACAGAACGGCGAGGACGTGAACTCGACCGGTATCTGCCCCTCCGCTCTGGGTACCAAGGACCAGCAGCCCGCGTCCTACTCGAAGAAGGCGCAAACCTTCTTCGTGCCGACGAACCACGTCTGCATGGACTATGAACCGTTCCGCGTCGCCTACACCGCGGGCCAGGCCTATGTCGGCGCCACGCTGGCGATGTATCCTGCCCCGGACAGTCACGGCGGCATGGGCAACTTCATCGCCTGGGACAACATCAACGGCGAGATCAAGTGGTCGATCCCCGAGCAGTTCTCGGTCTGGTCGGGCGCCCTGTCCACCGCTGGTGACGTCGTGTTCTACGGAACGCTGGAAGGCAACCTCAAGGCCGTCGACGCCGAAACCGGCGACGAGCTTTACAACTTCAAGACGCCCTCGGGCATCATCGGCAACGTCACCACCTACGAACATGGCGGCAAGCAGTACATCGCCGTCCTGTCGGGCGTCGGTGGCTGGGCCGGGATCGGTCTCGCGGCTGGCCTGACCAACCCCAATGACGGTCTTGGCGCGGTGGGCGGCTATGCTGCGCTCAGCGACTACACCGCCCTGGGTGGCCAGCTGACCGTGTTCGCCCTGCCGGGTGAAGGCGATGCGCCGGAAGCGACCGACGCCGCCGCGACCGAGGCTGATGCGGCGATGGAGCCGACGGACGCTGCCGCAGACGCGCCGGCCGATGCCGCCGCCGAGCCTGCAGCCGACGCCGCCGCCATGCCCGCCGAGGGTGAGGCACCTGCCGAAGGCGAGGCGCCGGCCAGCAACTGATCGGATCTCGGTCGCAACGATCGACATCCGATTGCTCAAGGGCCGTCCCAAGACCATCTTGGGGCGGCTCTCTCACCTGAAAGACATGAAACGGGGAGGAGACCTGTCATGAGAACCGCATCGAGCATCACTGCACTGGCGCTTGGGCTGACGCTGGCCGGCGGTGCGGCCGCATTGGCCCAGAACGCCGAAGGCGACGCCGCCACCGAAACCGAAGCCCCCGCCGCTGAAGCGCCCGCACCCGCTGCCGGCGGCGCTGGCGCCGCCGCTGCCGCCTCTGGTGGGGCCGGCGCCGCGGCCGCCGCTTCCGGCGGTGACGCTGCCGCCGCTCCGGCCGCTGCGGGCGACACCGCCCCCGCCGAAGAGGAAGAGGTCGAGATCACCGAAGAGAACGGCAAGATGATCCTGCCCAACGGCATGGACCTGACCCCGGACTACGAAGAGAACGGCCGCTGGTACAATGCCGACGGCATTCCGGTGCCCAAAATCGCCGAAGACGGCATGGTTGATTACGCCACCTTCTCGGGCTACCGCCGCTATCACGCGGAATGTCATGTCTGTCACGGTCCCGACGGCGAGGGTTCGACCTACGCGCCCGCGCTGAAGAATTCGGTCCTGCGCATCGACTACTACGATTACCAGGAGATCGTGGCTTCCGGTAAGCAGAACACCGGCTCCGGGTCCGCCAACCAGGTGATGCCGGCCTTCGGCACCAACCCCAACGTCTGGTGCTATGTCGATGACATCTACGTCTACCTTCTGGCACACGGCACCGACATGATCCCGCGCGGCCGTCCGGCCAACAAGGCCGAGAAGTCGGAAGCCTTCGCCGAGCAGGAAGATTCCTGCATGTCGATGTGATCATGGCACGCCGCATCCTATCGGCGGCGCTGATCCTCGTCTGCGCGGCGGTCCCGGCCGCTGCGCAGATGGCCATGGAAATGCGCTCCACCACCGAATTCCGGGTCTGCGCCGACCCCGCCAACGCACCGATGTCGATGGAGGATGGCTCGGGCTTCGAAAACAGGATCGCCGATCTCTTCGGCGAGAAGCTGGGCCTTCCGGTGACCTATTTCTGGTTTCCCTCCGGCATGGGCTTCATCCAGCGCACCCTGCGCGCAGGTGAATGTGACGTGATCATGGGATTCGCCCAAGGCGATGAACTGGTCCAGAACACCAACCATTACTACACGTCGATCTACGGGATCGTGACTCGTCAGGACAGCGACCTCGCCTCTGTCGATCACCTGAAGGATGCGGCGCTACAGGGTCGTGAGATCGGTGTGGTCGCCGGCACGCCGCCCGCCGACCATCTGGTCCGTGCGGGTCTCGGCAAGACCATGCACGGCGCGGCCCTGATGGTGGATCGCCGCGTGCAGGACCCTGTGGGCGATCTTCTGGAACAGGTCCGTTCGGGTGAACTGGACGCCGCGGTGTTGTGGGGCCCGCTCGCCGGACCCAGGGTCAAGGACGACCCCGACCTTCAATTCACGCCGCTTCTGAAGGAAGAGGGTAATCCGCGTATGTTCTATCGCATCACGATGGGCGTCCGGAACGGCGAGGATGATCTGAAGCGCGAACTGAACAGCCAGATCCGCCGCAATCAGGACGAAATCAACACGATCCTGCGCGACGCGGGCGTGCCCCTGACGGACGATTACGGCAAGGAGATGCTGGAATGAAGGCAGGGGCGGCGCTGGTTCTTGTCGTCGCCCTGACCGTCCTTGCCCAGCCGGCGCCGGCGTCCGCGCAGTCGGAAACGGTCCTCGAACCCGACACCTACAGGGGCGAGCCTTACAACGCCCCGGTTCCCGCGACCTTGGCCGGGGCGCGCGTGGTTGACGCGGACGAGGCGCTGACCCTTCACGCCGAGGGTGTTCCCTTTATCGATGTCCATCCCCGTACCGAAAAGCCAGCAGGTCTGCCTGAAGGCACCTATTGGCGCGAACCGCCGCACGACACCATTCCCGGCGCAATCTGGCTGTGGAACACCGGCTATGACCGCCTGAACGACGCCGAACAGGCGCGACTCACCGACGGGCTGACTGAAGCCAGCGGCGGGGACATGGCGGCACCGCTGGTGATCTTCTGCCGGGCCGATTGCTGGATGAGCTGGAACGCCGCCCGCCGCGCGGTCGAGATGGGTTATACCGGCATCATCTGGTTTCCCGGCGGGACCGATGCCTGGACGCAGGCCTTGGGCGACGATCTGGTCGCGGCCATACCCGTCGACGATTGATCTGGTCCTGCGACTAAGGGACCAGTCGACCACATACCCGACCGAAATCCGTTGCATTGCACGCACGTGGCGGCAACCATGGTGTCGGGGAGAATTCAGATGCCGATCAGACCTGCCTTGCTTGCGGCACTTGTCGCGATGGGTCCGTCCTGCGCCTTCGCGCAGCAGGCGGCCGAAACCACGCCGTCCCAGACACAAGCGCCGGCCGCGTCGCAGCCCGCCGCCGATGTGGCCCTGATCCGCGCCGCGGTGCTGCGCGTGGACAATCCCGGCCTGCCGCCGATCTCGCGGCTTGAACTGCCGACCGAGGATCTGGGCTTCGCCGGCGCCCGGCTGGGGATCGAGGACAACGACACCACAGGCCGATTCATGGGCCAGGATTTCGAAGCGGTCGAGGTCACGGCGACCTCGGAAACCGCGGCCGCAGAGCTGGACAAGCTGCTCGCGGACGGCATCCAGTTCATTGTCACGCTTGCCGACGACGAAACCACGCTCGCGCTGGCCGATCAGGCAGGCGATCGTGCGATGATCCTGAACGCGGGTGCGCGCGGCGATGCGCTGCGCGGCACCGACTGCCGCTTCAACACGATCCATGTCGCGCCCAGCGACGCGATGCTGGCCGATGCTCTGGCGCAGTTTCTCGTCTGGAAGAAATGGACCGACTGGTTCCTGATCAAGGGCAGCCATCCGCAGGACGAAGCCTTCGCGCAGGCCTTCACGCGCTCCGCCAGCAAGTTCGGCGCCACGATCGTCGAGGAACGGGTCTACGAGGATACCGGCGGCGCGCGGCGCACCGATACCGGCCACGTGCAGGTTCAGCAGCAGATGCCGGTCTTCACCCAGCGTGCGCCCGACCACGACATCCTCGTCGCCGCCGACCGCGCGGATGTCTTCGCGGCCTATCTGCCCTACCAGACTTGGGATCCGCGCCCCGTCGCGGGCTCTTCCGGTCTCGTGCCCCGCAGCTGGCATCCCGCAATGGAAGCCTGGGGTGCGACGCAGTTCCAGAACCGGTTCGAGGAGCTGGCCGGCCGCCGGATGCGGGAAGAGGATTACCAGACCTGGCTCGCCATCCGCATCATCGGCGAGGCCGCAACGCGCCAGCAATCCGGCGATCCTGCGACCTTGCGCGAATTCATCCTGTCGCCCGATTTCGACGTCGCGGGCTTCAAGGGCCAGAAACTGACCGTGCGGGACTGGGACCATCAGGTCCGCCAGCCGATCTTGCTGACCACGGGCGATCTCACCGCCTCGGTCAGCCCGCAGGAGGAATTCCTGCACCAGACCAGCCGCCTCGACACGCTGGGAATCGACCGCCCCGAAACCGAATGTTCATTTTGAGGATGCCGATGAACCACCTGCCGCTTGCCGCCGCCCTGATCCTGGCCACCGCCGTTCCCGCCGCCGCCAACCGCGTCTTCGTCAGCAACGAGAAAAGCAACGACGTCACCGTCCTGGACAGCGACACGCTGGAGGTGATCGGCACCTATCCGGTCGGCAACCGGCCGCGCGGCATCGCCATCAGCCCCGACGGGTCGGAACTCTACATCTGCGTCAGCGACGACAACATCGTCCGCGTCTTCGACCCCGAAACAATGGAAGAACTGCACACGCTCCCCTCCGGCCCCGACCCGGAACTCTTCGTGCTGCACCCGTCGGGCAATCCACTCTACATCGCCAACGAGGACGACAACCTCGTCACCGTGGTCGACACCCAGACCCACGAACGGCTGGCCGAGATCCCGGTCGGCGTCGAACCCGAGGGAATGGGCGTCAGCCCGGACGGCAAGACCGTCATCAACACCTCGGAAACCACCAACATGGCGCATTTCATCGACAGCGAGACGTTTGAAATCTACGCCAACACCCTCGTCGACTCGCGCCCCCGCTTCGCCGAATACAACCACGACGGCAGCAAGCTTTACGTCAGTAGCGAGATCGGCGGCACTGTCAGCGTGATCGACCCGACCACGCAGCAGATCGTGGACAAGATCGAATTCGAGATCCCGGGCGTCCTGCCCGAGGCCATCCAGCCGGTCGGCGTCCGCGTCACCAACGACGGCAGCAAGGTCTTCGTGGCGCTTGGCCCGGCCAACCGCGTCGCGGTGATCGATGGCGAGACCGACGAGATCATCGACTACCTGCTGGTCGGCCAGCGCGTCTGGCAGATGGCCTTCACGCCTGATGAAAGCCTGCTTTTCACAACCAACGGCAATTCCAACGATGTCTCCGCCATCGACGTGGAATCGCTGGAAGTGGTGAAGTCGATCCAGGTCGGCCAGCAGCCCTGGGGCGTCGTCGTCGCCCCCGACGCGCAATAGCCACCGTTCCGGCGCGGCGGTCCGCCGCGCCGATCCCGTTCAACCTTTCGGAAAGGAAGACCCGCATGAAATCCCTGTCCATCACCGCCTTCGCCCTGCTGCTTGCCAGCACGGCCGCCATCGCCCAGACCGAAGCCCCCGCCGAAGGCGAGGCTCCTGCCGAAGGGATCGAGAACCCGATGGTCGGCGGCGATCCCGCCAGCGAGGGCATGGGCCAGGCCGAAATCGACGAGGCGACCGAGCAGGCCGATGCGGAAGACGACGACGATGATGATGACGACGATGACGCCGCAGGCGGCGCACCCAGCGAGACCTATGAGGCATCGGGCAAGTTCGAATACGGCTTCGCGGGGCTTCTGGATGCCGACAACCGCACCGATCTTGCGCCGCTGACTTTGGCCTCGGGCCAGCCGGTCGCGGGCGGTGAATACACGCTGCGCTCGGGCGGCTACTACCGCATCGACATCAACGCGGACGGCAGCGCCGAACTCGCGCTGTCGGGTGGCGATTTCTTCCGTTCCGTCTGGGTGAACGAGATCGTCATCAACGACATCGAGGTGCGTCCCATGGGCGTCCACAGCCTGGAATTCGACGATGCGGGCACCGTCACGATGAGCTTCATCGCCGTGACGCCCGGTCGCTACACGCTCTCGATCCCCGGCTCCTCGGGCGAGACGCAGCAGGCGGTGTTCAACATTCGCTGACATCATGAGAGCCGGCGACGCGCTTTCGGTAGAGAATGTCAGCCACCGCTTCGGCAAGGTCGAGGCGCTGAAGGATGTGACGCTTTCGGTTCCGCGCGGCGCCTTCACGGCGCTGCTGGGCGTGAACGGCGCGGGCAAGACCACGTTGTTCTCGCTCATCACCCGGCTCTACGACAACACGTCGGGCGTCATTCGCGTCGCGGGCCACGACCTGCGGCGCGAACCGTCGCGCGCCCTGGCCCGGCTGGGCGTCGTGTTTCAAAGCCGTGCTCTCGATGCCGACCTGACGGTGATGCAGAACCTCAGCTATCATGCCAGCCTGCATGGTATTCCGGGGCGCAACGCCAAGGCCCGCATCGCGGATGTGCTGGCGCAGGTGGATCTGTCGGGGAAGGCGGGCGCACGGGTGTCTTCGCTCTCGGGCGGCCAAAGCCGCCGGGCCGAGATCGCCCGCGCCCTGATCCACGAACCCGACCTGCTGCTGCTGGACGAGGCGACGGTCGGCCTCGACGTCAAATCGCGGGCAGAGGTTCTTGCCCTGACCCGCCGCCTGATCGCCGAGCGTGGCGTCTCGGCGCTGTGGGCGACTCATATCATGGATGAAATCCAGCCCGATGACGCGCTGGTGATCCTGCATCGGGGTCAGGTTCTGGAGCGCGGACTTGCCGCCGACATCGCCGGCCCGAACGGTCTGACCCGGACCTTTCTCGACCTGACCGGGGTGGAGGCCGCATGACGATGACCGCCCCGACACCGAAACGCCGCGGCGGCTGGCCGATCGCCTTCCTGGGCATCGCCCGGCGGGAAACGCTGCGCTTCGTCAACCAGCGCGGCCGCTTCCTCGCAGCGCTCGTGCGTCCACTGGTCTGGCTGTTCATCTTCGCGGCGGGCTTTCGCGCGGTCCTGGGCATGTCGATCACGCCGCCCTACCAGACCTACGTGCTCTACGAGGTCTACGTGACCCCCGGCCTCTGCGCGATGATCCAGCTTTTCAACGGGATGCAATCGTCGCTGTCGATGGTCTACGACCGCGAAACAGGGGCGATGCGGACGTTGCTGGTCAGCCCGTTCCCGCGCTGGTTCCTGCTGGCCTCCAAGCTGGTGGCAGGCGTGCTGGTCTCGATCATCCAGGTCTACACCTTCCTTGCCATCGCGTGGTTCTGGGACATCCGCCCGCCGATCTGGGGCTATGTCGCGGTGCTGCCGGCCCTGATCCTGTCCGGGCTGATGCTGGGGGCGATGGGCCTGTTTCTCAGCTCCGCCATCCGGCAGCTCGAAAACTTCGCGGGCGTGATGAACTTCGTGATCTTCCCGATGTTCTTCGCCTCCTCCGCGCTCTACCCGCTGTGGCGGATGCGCGAAAGTTCGGTGCTGCTTCATGACATCTGCGCGGTGAACCCGTTCACCCATGCGGTCGAGCTGATCCGCTTCGCGCTGTATCTGCAGGTCAACTGGCTGTCGCTCGCCGTCGTCCTAGGATGTTTGGCCGGGTTTTTCGGCGCGGCGGTGTTCATGTATGATCCGGCCAAGGGCAACTGGGCCCGCCGCAAGGGGGAGGGATGAGGATGCGCAACTGGCTTTTCGGTGTCGCGATCTGGACCGCAGCCGCAGGGATCGCGGGGGCGCAACCCGCGCACGATCCGACCTGGCCCTGCATCCAGCGCAAGCAGCCGCACCTGTCGCTGGGCCAGGTCTGGACCGGACCGCAGCCCGACGATGCGACCGCCGCCATCGCCCGCGACCCCGAGGTGCGCCGCCTTGCCGCCTATCTGGAACAGCGTCGCGTCCCGATGGAGGATGCCGAGGCGCGGATCACGGAATTCGCCGAAGACGCCGACAACCAGCACCTGACCGCGCTGATGTCGGCCGTGTTCCATCAGATCGAACCCGAACGCTCGGCCCTGATCGACGGCATCGCCCGCTACGGAACCTCGCAGCAGGATCTGGCCAAGCGAATCGAGGCGCGCCGCGCGAAGATGGAGGAACTCGAAGCCGCCGCTTCCCCGGACTTCGACGCCATCGACGCCGAGGAAGAGGCGCTCGACTGGGACGAACGCATCTTCACCGACCGTCGCCAATCGCTGACCTATGTCTGCGAAACGCCGATCATCCTGGAACAGCGCGCCTTCGCGCTCGGTCGCGCGATCGCCAGCCATCTGAAGTGACGCGCTGAACCGACTTGATCGCGCAACACCCGCGCAGCCCGCTCAAGCGGTGCCAAGTCCTTTTCTTCTTTACAAAAATATCCCCGCCGGAGGCATTTCGGCGCAGCCGAAACCCTTAACGCTCTCTGAACCGCACGCTCGCAGCCTGTGTACAGGGTGTGTACAGTCTGTGTACGCGCGGTGTACGGGTTGTGACTCCGCAAACGCAGCAAACGCTGGGCATAGCACGGCTCTCGGTGTTGCGCTGTTGCGCCCCCCCGTACGCTGGCGTTGCCGTTAATGTCGGTTAAAGACCGGCGGCCTCGTCGAGGCCCAGCATCAGGTTCAGGTTCTGGACCGCCGCCCCTGATGCCCCCTTGCCCAGGTTGTCCAGAACCGCGACCACCGTCGCGCACCCGGTCCGGTCGTCGCCATGAACCGACAGTTCCAGCATGTTGGTCCCGTTCATCGCGGTCGGATCGATCCGCGCCCCCGGCTCACCCTCTGGCAGCACCCGGATGAACTGCTGGCCTTCGTAATGGGCCGCCAGTGTCGCACGCAAGGCGGCCAGATCGCGCCCGGCCCGCAGATGTAGCGGCAGTTGAACCGCCATGCCCTGCGCGAAATTGCCCACCGCCGGGGCAAAGACCGGACGTGCTGACAGACCGGTTTTCTTCGTGATTTCAGGCAGATGCTTGTGTGCCTGCGTCAGACCGTAGACGAAGAAGGGCGGCGCGGTGCCGTCCTCGTATTCCGCGATCAGCGCCTTACCGCCGCCTGTGTATCCACTGACCGCATTGATCGTCAGCGCCTCGTCCGGCGCGATCAGGCCTGCCGCCACCAGCGGCGCGACGATCGCGATGGCGCCCGTCGAATAGCAGCCCGGATTGCTGACGAAACGCGCGCCTGCGATGGCGTCGCGGTTGCCGGCAGCCAGTTCCGGAAAGCCGTAGACCCAGCCCTCTGCCGTCCGGTGCGCGGTCGAGGCATCGATGAACCGGACGGACACGTCGTCGCCCAGCCCTTCTGCAAGCGCCACCGCCTCGCGTGCGGCGTCGTCGGGCAGGCACAGGATCGCGATCTCGGCCGCAGCCATCGCCTCACCGCGCGCGACCGGATCCTTGCGGCGCTCATGGTCGATACTGACCAGTTCGATATCCTCGCGGCCCTGCAGCCGCTCGAGGATCTGAAGCCCCGTCGTTCCGGCCTCGCCGTCGATGAAAACCCTGTGCGCCATGTCGATCCGCCCTGAAAGCCGCACCCTCCTTAACGCGGCGTCAGGGTCAGCACAATCAGGTGGCGCAGAGGTCCGAGCGGGTCAGGAACCGCTTTTCGCGTCCATTATCCAGGCTGAACATGCCGCCCCGCCCCGGAACGACGTCGATGGTCAGGTCGGTGTGTTTCCAGGTCTCGTACTGGCTGGCCGAGATGTAGAAGGGCGCACCACCGATTTCGCCGATCTTCACGTCGCGACTCGCAACCTTGAAGTCGTCCTGCGGATAGCACATCGGGCTGGACCCGTCGCAGCAGCCGCCCGACTGGTGAAACAGGACGGGGCCGTGGTCGGCCACGATTTCCTCGATCAGTTGCAGGGCGGCGGGTGTCGCAGTCACGGTGCTCATGTCTTCAACCTCCTCTTCAGGAATTTCAGGACCTGCTTCTCCTCGGGGCGCAGATCGTCCTTCTTCATTTCCTCATCGATCTTCTCGCGCAGCTCCAGCTTCAACTCGTCCGCCAGATAGGCGTCGATGATCTGGGGATGGACATAGCATTTGCGACAGATCGCGGGGGTATTGCCAAGCGCCGATGCGACACGCTCGATCGCTTCGCGCACATTCGCCTCGGCCGCCTTCTTGGTGTCGAACTTCTCGTATTCCGACAGGGCCAACGCGGCCAGCACCGTACCGGTCCAGGTGCGAAAATCCTTGGCCGTCACATCGCGCCCCGAGACCTCGCGCAGGTAGTCGTTCACGTCACCCGACCCGACGCTCTGCCGCTCGCCGTCCTCGTCGAGATACTGGAACAGGTGCTGGCCGGGAATGTCCTGTGCGGCGCGGACGATCTTTGCGACGCGGCGATTCTTGATGTCCAGATCCCATTCCTTGCCGCTTTTGCCCTTAAATCGGAAGCGGACCTTGCTGCCGTCGAAGGTCACGTGCCGGTCGCGCAGCGTGGTCAGCCCGTGCGACTTGTTGTCCTTGGCATAGCCTGTGTTGCCGACCCGGATCATGGTGTTTTCCAAAAGCCAGACGATCGTCGCCACCACCTTTTCGGCCGGCAGTCCCCGCCGGCCCATATCCTTGTCGACCTGCGCCCGGATCTTGGGCAAGGCCGCCGCGAATTCCAGCATGTGATCATATTTGGCGGAATCGCGCACCTCGCGGAAATCGGGATGATAGCGATACTGTTTGCGACCACGGTCGTCGCGCCCGGTGGCCTGGATGTGACCGCGCGGATCGGGGCAGATCCAGACATCGGTGTAGGCGGGCGGAACCGCCAGCGCGTTCAGCCGAACGCGCTCGTCGGCGTCCTTGATCGTCTTTCCCTTGGCGTCCCGGTAGGAAAATCCGCGCCCTGACTTCACTCGGGTGATCCCGGGCATGTCGTCGTTGACGTAGATCAGCCCGGCGCTTTCGGCTGCGTCCTTGGGGTCGATGACGGGACTGTCCGTCTGGCTGTGGTCCTTGGGCATTGGGACGATCCGACAGGGAGGAAGCGATGCGTCCCAACGCCGCAAGGCCCCCGCAAGTTGCGGGGAAGCAGGATGGTCCCGAAGGACCACCCCAGGTTCCGGCATCAGAAGAAGCCCAGCTTCTTCGGGCTGTAGCTGACCAGCATGTTCTTGGTCTGCTGATAGTGATCCAGCATCATCCGGTGGTTTTCACGGCCGATGCCCGATTGCTTGTAGCCCCCGAAGGCCGCGTGGGCCGGATAGGCGTGGTAGCAGTTGGTCCAGACCCGGCCAGCCTTGATCGCGCGACCGAAGCGGTAGCAGGTATTCGCCTCGCGCGACCACACACCGGCGCCAAGGCCGTAGAGCGTGTCGTTGGCGATCTCCAGCGCTTCTTCCTGGGTCTTGAAGGTCGTGACAGAGACGACGGGCCCGAAGATTTCCTCCTGGAACACGCGCATCTTGTTGTTGCCCTTCAGGACGGTCGGCTCGATGTAGTAGCCGCTGGACAGCTCGCCGCCCAGATCGGCCGCCTTGCCGCCGGTCAGGACCTCGGCACCTTCCTTCTGCCCGATGTCGAAATAGGACAGAATCTTCTCTTTCTGCTCGGACGACGCCTGCGCACCGATCATCGTGTCGCTTTCGCGCGGGTCGCCCTGCTTGATCGCCTTCACGCGTTCCAAAGCGCGTTCCATGAACCGGTCGTAGATCGATTCGTGGACCAGCGCGCGTGACGGACAGGTGCACACCTCGCCCTGGTTCAGCGCGAACATGGTGAACCCTTCCAGCGCCTTGTCGAAGAAGTCGTCGTCTTCGCGGGCTACATCCTCGAAGAAGATGTTGGGCGACTTGCCGCCCAGCTCCAGCGTCACCGGGATCAGGTTTTCCGAAGCGTATTGCGAGATCAGTCGGCCGGTCGTCGTCTCGCCGGTGAAGGCGATCTTGGCGATACGGTTGCTCGACGCCAGCGGCTTGCCGGCTTCCAGGCCGAAGCCGTTGACGATGTTCAGCACGCCTGCGGGCAGCAGGTCACCGATCAGGTTGACCCAAACCATGATTCCGGCGGGGGTCTGTTCGGCAGGCTTCAGCACGACGCAGTTGCCGGCGGCAAGCGCGGGGGCCAGCTTCCACGTCGCCATCAGCAGCGGGAAGTTCCACGGGATGATCTGGCCCACGACGCCCAGCGGTTCGTGGAAATGGTAGGCGATCGTGTCGTGGTCGATTTCCGAGATGCCGCCTTCCTGCGCGCGCAGAACGCCTGCGAAATAACGGAAATGGTCGATCGCCAGCGGCAGGTCGGCGGCCATCGTCTCACGGATCGGCTTGCCGTTGTCCCAGGTCTCGGCGGTGGCAAGCAGCTCCAGGTTCTGCTCCATCCGGTCAGCGATCTTCAGAAGGATGTTCGAGCGTTCGGTGGTCGACGTCTGACCCCACTTGTCGGCCGCGGCGTGGGCTGCATCCAGGGCCGCCTCGACGTCATCGGCGTCCGAGCGTGCGATCTCGCCGATGTCGCCGCCCGTGATCGGGGTGGTGTTGGTGAAATAACGTCCGGCCTTCGGGGCGACCCACTTGCCGCCGATGAAGTTGTCGTAGCGCTTGGCAAAGGGCATGACGCTCACACCCTTGAAATCCTGTGCTTGGTCGTTCGGCATAATTCTCCCTCCTCTGATGGTCCCGGCATCCTCCAGCCGGGCCTCGCCTCACAGGATGGACCTTGGCGGCCCTGAATCAATCGGGCCGTCTGCGCCGCAGCGCGGAAAGTGTCTCACGGGCGAGACAGTCGGGGCCTATTTGTCGCCGATGCCCAATTTGGCCATGCGACGATAAAGCGTCGCGCGTCCGATCCCCAATGCCCGCGCGGCGGCCGACATGTTGCCATCGGCGCGTGCCAGCGCACGCGTGACCGCTGCACGCTCGGCGCGTTCGAACCCGCCCGCTTGATCGTCACCGCGGCCCAGAAGGTCGGCGGCCGGTCGGGGGCGGAAGGCACCCTCGCGCTCCAGGCCCAGCAGGCGGCGGGCGGCGCGGGTAGCACCGATCGCCAGATCGTCCTTGTCCACTGCCAGCAGCATCGCGGCGTCGGCATCGTCCTGCTGCGCCACGATGATCCGTGCATCGGGGAAACTTGCGCGGAAGAAGGTCGTCTCGATGGCGCGGGCGGTCTGGGCGACCTGTGCCGCGATCAGACGGTTGTAGCGTTCGGTCTGGTCGGCGCGCGCGGAACTGACGTCCAGCGCCGCGATCAGGCCGCCATCCGGGCCCCAGATCGGCGCATCCATGCAAGACATTCCGATGTTGCGGGTGTGAAAATGTTCATCGCGATGGATCGTCACCGGCCGCCCGTCTGCAAGGCAGGTGCCAATCCCGTTCGTGCCCTGCGCGGATTCCGACCAGTCGGCGCCCTGCCACAGGCCCCATTCGCGAAACTGGCCGGCATCGCCATCGCTGACCCGCTGCGCCAGAACCACACCTTGTGCGTCGGTCAGCAACACGTTGCAACCGGAGAGCCCGACCAGATTGTAAAGCTGATCCAGTTGCGGGTCGGCGACACTCAGGAATGGCTCCATCCGCTCGCGACGCCGGGCCAGATCGTCGCCCGAGACACGGGCGGGATCGCGCGTATCCGCAGGATCCAGCCCATGCTTGACCAGCGAGCGTCGCCAGGACGCTGCCAGTGCCGATGTGGCGGCGTTGGATCGGGTCGTCTCGGCGACGAGATCGGCGTGGCGCCGCTCTGCCATGATATCTCCCCCTTTCGGCCCTCCAGCCGACAGGAATGATAGCAGATCGCGACCACGAGGCCAGTTTCCTGATTGATCACCCTTCGGTGACACGCACCTCCCACGGCGCGAGCGCACCGGCGGGCGCATCCGACAGATTGGCGTCGATCGTCACACGCGCGTCGCCATCCTCGCGGACGAAGTGCAGCACCGATCCATCGGCACGCATCTCATGGATCGAACCGGTACGCAGCGCTGGATGCGCCTTCCGCAACGCAACCGCCTGCCGGTAATGGTGCAGGATCGATCCCTGCTCGGCCGCCATCGCCTCGACATTGCGCGCAATGTGTTCAGGCGGCACCGGCAGCCAGGGCTTTCCGTCGGTGAAGCCGCCAGTTGCGCTGCCGTCCCAGACCATCGGCGTGCGGCAACCGTCGCGGCCCTTGAATTCAGGCCAGAACTCAATGCCGTAGGGGTCGCGCAGATCCTCGAAAGCGATGTCTGCCTCGGGCAGGGCCAGCTCCTCGCCCTGGTACAGACAGACGCTGCCGCGCAGGCACATGAGCAGCGTCGCGTAGGCGCGTGCCGCCTGGTCCCACAAGTTCCAGCGGCTGACATGGCGCACGACGTCATGGTTCGAAAACGCCCAGCAGGGCCAGGCATTCGGGGCCTCTGCCTCCAGGGCTTCGAAGACTTCGGCCACGCGGCTCGCGCCCAGATCCTCGCCTGACAGGAAGTCGAAGACGTAGGACATGTGCATCCGCTTGCTGCCCGCGGTGTATTCCTCCAGCAATTCCAGCGCGCGTTCGCTGTCGCCGATCTCTCCCACCGCCGCGGCGCCGTATTGGTCCATCAGCGCCCGCAGTTGCTCGAGGAAGGGCAGATTCTCGGGTTGCGATTTGTCGAATCGATGACTTTGATGGTTGTAGGGATTGACCGCAGGGGCGGTATCCGAGCGTCGCTCGGCCGGTGGAAGAGGCGGGTTGTCCCGCAATTGCGCGTCATGGAAATAGAAGTTGATCGTGTCCAGCCGGAACCCATCGACGCCGCGTTCCAGCCAGAAGCGGGCCACGTCCAGCAATGCCTGCTGCACATCGGGGTTGTGGAAGTTCAAGTCGGGCTGCGCGGTCAGGAAGTTGTGCAGATAGTATTGCTCTCGTCTCGCATCCCATTGCCAAGCCGGCCCGCCGAAGATGGACAGCCAGTTCGTCGGCGCGGTCCCGTCGGGCTTGGGATCGGCCCAGACATACCAGTCGGCGCGGGCGTTGTCGCGACTGGCCCGGCTTTCGGCGAACCAGGGGTGCTGGTCCGAGGTGTGCGAAAGGACCAGGTCGATCAGCACCTTCAGGCCCAGGTCATGCGCACGCGCGACCAGCGCATCGAAATCCGAAATCGTGCCGAACATCGGATCGACATCGCGATAATCGCTGACATCGTAACCATAATCCTTCATGGGCGACCGAAAGAAGGGAGAGACCCAGATCGCATCCGCGCCAAGATCGGCGACATGATCCAGGCGCCTCGTGATGCCCGGCAAATCGCCGACGCCGTCACCGGTCGTGTCCTGATAGCTGCGCGGGTAGATCTGGTAGATCACCGCGCCTTTCCACCAATCGCTGCCCTGCGTCATGCGAACCTCCGAGCCTGTGTCATCCCGGCGATAGGACAGCCCGCGATGCAAGGCAATCGCAGGGTCATTCCCATTCCAGTTCCTTGTACGCGGCCGTCGCATCGCGCGGCGTGTTGACGTCGAACGCGTTCCAGCCTTCGGCCAGCGGCTCCAGCGCGCGGGTGATCTCGGGGACTGCGTCGGACATTGGCATTCCGGCGTCGATGGCGGCGCGTGTCTCGTCGCGCAGCGCCGTCAGGAAGGCGTCCTGGGCGGCGAGCGCTGTCTCCCAATCCTCGGCCACGGGACCGTGTCCCGGGACGATCAGCGACACGTTCAGATCGGGCGGCGCGCCCATCCAGTCGAGCCATCCCAAAAGCGAACCGTCCACGACCGGGGTCAGGTCGCGGAACACCAGATCGCCCGTGAACAGCACATCTGTCGCCGGGTCGTGGACCATCAGGTCGTTGTCGGTGTGGGCGGTTTCGGCCGGAATCAAGGTCAGCACGCGGTCACCCAGATCGACCGTGTCGGGCGCGCCGTCGGGCATCGCGACCACCGTTCCCAGCATCTCCCTGGTCCCGAGGATGCGGTTGAGATTGGGCAGATAGTTGCCGGCCCGAGCCTCCAGCGAAGCCTGCAGCTTCGGATGTCCGACGATCTGCGCCCCGACCTCCGCGAAAACCTGGGCGCCTAGGCTGTGGTCGGGGTGCATGTGGGTCAGAATCAGGTGGCTGATGGGGCGGTCGGTCACGGCTCTGATCGCGGCATATAGCGCCTCGCCTTCGGCCCGGCTGGCCCCGGCATCGATCACCGCAACCGTTTCACCCACAACAAAACCCAGATTGGCGATGCGGCCACCGTTGGCCTCTTCGATTTGACCGGGTTCTCCGTGATGGACAAAGACGCCGGGAGCGATTTCATCGGCCGTCAGTGCGGGAAGCGCTGCGGTTTCGACGCAGTGCTGCTTGCCACCCGTCAGATCGGGATGCCGCGCCAGCCAGTCCGGGACGATCTGCGTCGCCGCACCTTCGCACTGCGCCAGCGTCGCGGCATCGCCTTCGGGTAGCAGGACTTGTCGGCAGGTCGACGGATCCTCGGATAGACAGGCCATAAGCAGAAGGTGAAACATCATCCGATCCTCCTGCCCTGCATCCTGCGCGTTGGCTCGCCGCGCCGCAACTGCCGCCCGCAAGGGTGCGACCTAGCGCTGAGGTCGCATGAAGGATGCTGGATTTTGAATGCAAAACCTGCCAGCGTTTCATCCGAGGAGATCACGTCAATCAGTCGAAGGGGAGGATACCATGAGACTGGCCTTGACCGCCGCGTTCCTTTTGATCGCCGGCCCCGCGCTGGCGCAGGAGACCGGTAATCCGCTGCAACCGTCCGAGACCTGGGACATCGACCTTCGCGAAAGCGTGCTGGGTCTTGAGGCCGAGCCACCGATCGATCCGTCGATCCTGGACCTGTCCGCACCGGTACGGGCTGACGACGCGGCGCTGGTGCCATTGCGGCTAACGCAGCCCGACGGCGCCCCCGCGCTGGAGGCGGCGACCGTCGTCATCGATCAGAATCCGGCCCCGGTGGCTGCGGAGTTCCAGTTGGGCAAGGCGATGGCGCCCTTGGATATGGAGATCAGGGTGCGCGTCGATGCCTATTCCGACGTTCGTGTGATCGGAAACCCCGACGGCGACGCGCCGGTCATGGCCGGGCGCTTCATCAAGGCGTCGGGCGGCTGTTCCGCGCCTGCGGGCAAAGACATGGCCGCCGTCGCCGAAACGATGGGCGACATGCGCTGGAAGACCGCGGTCGAGGGAGATCGCAACATCGGCACGCTGATGATCCGGCACCCCAACTTTTCCGGCCTGCAGCGGGATCAGGTGACCTTGCTGACGATCCCCGCGCATTTCATCGACACGCTCGAGGTGCGTCAGGGCGATGAGATGCTGTTCACGATGTCCGCTGGCATATCGATCAGCGAGGATCCGGTGTTCCGTTTTGCCTATACGCCGAACGGCCAACCGATCAGCGTTCACGCCGAAGACACCGACGGCAATGTCTGGGACCAGACCTTCGATGCCGCCGGCTGACCGGTAACGGGCGTCCTACGCGTTAACCCAAGATCGCGGGTGTCCCGGACAACCGCAGCGCCCGCGCGCCGAGGCGTGCGGGCTCTTGCGGATCATGGGTGACCAGAAGCAGTCCGGCTCCGCTGTCGTCCAGCAGATCGCGCGTCAGGTCGATCATCCGCGTGGCCGTCTCGGCGTCGAGGCTGGCAAATGGCTCATCCATCAGCAGCACGTCTGGCCGTGCGGCGAAGGCCCGCGCCAACGACAGGCGGCGCTGCTGGCCAAGTGAAAGCTGTCGCGGATACTGCGCTTCGCGCCCCGGAAGGCCCACGCGGTCCATCAGCGCCGATGCGGTGGGACCGTCGCAGCCCGTGGGGATCATGATGTTGTCGCGCGCGGACCGCCAGGGCAGCAATGTCGGTTCCTGAAAGACCGTCGCCAGCCGATCAGCGCCGGTCAGCCGGCCGTCGAAAGCGGGGTCGAGACCGGCGACGATCCGTAACAGCGTGGACTTCCCGATCCCCGATGGACCGAGGATCGCCACGCGGTCGCCGCGCTCTACCTCCAGCGACAGCGGACCCAGTACCGCGCGTCCGCCGAAGGACTTGCCGCGCAACTTAAGCCTCATCGTGCCTCCAGCGGTTCGCCCGCCGCTCCCACGGACGCAGGACGCCAAGATCGATCGTCAGCATCACGATGACGAAGGCAAAGGCCCAGGCTAGCACCCCGGCGACATCGAAGCTGGAAAACAGCAGGTGGATCTTGAAGCCGACCCCGTTCGAGCGACCGAGGAACTCGACCACCAGCACGATCTTCCAGATAAGCGAGATGCCCGCCCGCGCAGCCGCCGCGACATGGGGCGCCAATTGCGGCAGGACGACGTGACGCAGCCTTGCCCAGCGGCTCATCCGGAACGCGCGCGCCATGTCGTCCAGGTCGGGTCGCAACGCGCGCGTGCCCTCGCGCGTCATCACCGTCACCACCGGAATCTTGTTCAGCGCGACGGCGGTGATCGCCGCCGCCTCGTTCAGTCCGATCCAGATATAGGCCAGCACGATCACCACCAGCGCGGGGATGTTCAGCGCGATAACCAGCGCTGGGTTCAACCAGCTGTCGACCAACCGCGAGCGTCCCATCCAAAGGCCGAGCGCAAGTCCTACGGCCATCGCGATGGCGAAGCTCGCCAGCACACGGAACAGCGTCATGCCGGCATGGAACCACAGCTCTCCACTTGTCGCGAGGGCGCCGATCCGCGCAGCAACGGTCCATGGCGCAGGCGTCGTTTGCGGTCGATCCGTGATCAGCGCCACCACCGACCACAGCGCCAGCATCAGCACGATCGACAGCAGTCCCGGCACCCAGCCGGAATAGGGACGTGATGCGGGGGCGGCGTTACTCACCCGACCAGAACAACCCCTCGGGCAGTTCCGTCAAGCCCCCGGTCAGCTCTTCGCCGCCGAGTTCCGCCATGACCGCGAACATCTTCTGTGCGCTTTCGGCATCCACGGGACCTTCGGGCGGGATGCCTTCGCGCCAGCCGTCGCGCAGCGCCGCGAATTCCGCGTCGTCAGCCGCATTCATCATCGGACGCAGCGCGTCCCAAGCGGCATCGTCGGTGGCCAGGTATTCCTTGGCTTGCCGCGAGGCGCGCGCCAGACCCTGAGCGAGCGAAGGATTTTCCGCGATCCATCCATCGCGCAGGACATAGCCCAGAAGCGGCGTCGCCGGATCCAGTCCGAGGTCTGTTGCGGCCTGCGATACGCTCATCACCTCGCGCATGCCGCCGGCCTTCATCTTTGCGAGGAAGTGCCAGAAGTTGATCGCCCCATCGACCTGCCCGGTTTCGGCCGCATTCTGGATGATCGGCGGCGCGCCGAAGACCTGTTCTGTCTCGTCCGCCAGATCGGTGCCGTTCTGCTGCTGATACCAGGCGCGCAGGATCAGCCAGCTTTTGTCAACCGGACCGCCTGCAATCCCGATCCTGCCACCCTTGAGATCGGCCAGGTTCTGGACTGGGCTGTCGGCCGGAACGACCAGGCTGCCGACGGCCGTGGAATAGGGAAGGAAGGCAAAATCCGATCCCTGTGCGCGCTGCTGCGCGACCCAGAGGAAGTCAGACACGATCGCATCCACCTCGCCGCCCTGCATCGCGACCTGCGTCGCGGGATTGCCGGCCAGCGGCAGCATTTCCAGCGTAAAGCCGTTCTCGGTGTCGAAGCCCCGAGACCGGATGGTTTCGAGCTCCCAGTTGACGGTGCCGTTTTCAAGCGTACCGATCGTGATCGTGGCATCATCCTGTGCAGCGGCGGGCCCTGCCAGCACGGCGAATGCCACGGCTGCACCAGCCGCGATCCTGCGCGTCAATTTCATCTTGGCCTCCCCCGCCTGCTCCACGCCGCGCGGGCGTGGGACTGCAATTTCACATGGCTGCAGCCTGCCGCCAATACAACCGAAGTTGTATGAATCATGGGGGCAAGGGCCTTGCCATGCTGGACCGTACCGCCCAAAGTCGTTCATGGAACGGGTCGGGAACCCGGACCAACGGGGAGGACGCAGGACTTTGACGGCAATGGCATCGAAAGGCAGTCGCAGCGGCGGCCGGATTTCGGCGGATCAGGTCAAGGACATCCTGATCGTCGACGACCACCCGCTAATGTGCGATGCGCTCAGCCTGACGCTGAAGATCAGCTTTGGGCTGAAGGCGGTGCGCACGGCGCGCAGCTTGGCTGCCGCGGTCGATCAGATCAAGGCGCAGGGCGCGCCCGATGCTGTGATCCTGGACCTGAACCTGCCCGACGCGCGCGGTGCCGAAGGGATCGTGACCCTGCGCCGGCAACTTCCCGACGTGCCGATCACGATGATCTCGGCGGACATGGATGCGGCGATGATTTCGGCGGCGATGGCGGCGGGTGCACAGGGCTATATATCCAAATCGCTGGGCCGGGAAGCGCTGGTCGACAGCCTGCGCCGGATGTGGGACGGAGAATTCGTAACCCCCGAAGGCTACGAACCCGACCAGGCCGATGCCGACGACGAGGCGCGGGCCGATCTGGCACGTCGCTTCGCGACGCTGACGCCGCAGCAGATGAAGATCCTAAGGCTGATCTGTCAGGGCAAGGCGAACAAGGAGATCAGCTACGAGTTGTCGATCGCCGAAGCGACGGTAAAGACCCACATCACCGCGATCATGTCCAAGATCAACGCTCGCCGCCGCACGCAAGCGGTGTTGCTGGCCAATTCAGTGCGGCTGTTCGAGGCCGGTTGATGTCCGCCGGGGCAGAGCCTGCGATCGAAGCCGGGCCGCTGTCGCTGGACCTCGATCCCGGCAACTCGTCCGAAATCACGACCGCGCTGGACCGGATGGGGGCGATCGATCCCGCGTTGGTTCTGCTGTTCGGCGCACCCGGGCCCGGTCTCGATGCGCTGGCTCGCCAGGCACGCACGGCGTTGCCCGCTGACTGTGCCTTGGCTGGCTGTTCGACCGCGGGAGAGATCGGCCTGACAGGCTACGTCAACGGTCGTGCGGTTGCCGTGGCGTTTCCCTCGGAAAGCTTCCGTGCGCGCAGCATCGTGCTGCACGACACAGCGCATCTGCCGGTGGCCGACTGGCTTGCCGCGCTGCGCGCCCTGCTGCGCGATTTTCGCGCCAAGCCCGGTCGCGCGTTGTTCGGCATCCTTCTTGCGGATGGATTGGCAGGGCACGAGGATGTGCTGGTCTCGTCGATCGAGGCTGCGATCCCCGGCGTTCCGGTGATCGGCGGTTCCGCGGGTGACGGCCTTGATTTCGCGCGCACCACGCTGATCGCCGACGACACGATCATGACCGGTGCGGCGGTCTTCGTGCTGGTCGAAACGGCCCTGTCGGTCAGCGAGGTCGCGTTTGCCCATTTCAGCCCGACCCGGAACCGGGCCGTCGTTACTGCGGCCGATTCCGAGCGGCGCCTGATCCTTGAGCTGAACGCGGAACCGGCGGCCGAGGAATATGCGCGGATTGCCGGACTGCGGACCGCCGATCTGACGCCGACGGAATTTGCGCGCCATCCGCTGATGTTCCGCAGCGGCAAGCGCCATCATGTCCGTGCGATTCGGGGCACCACCCCCGAAGGTGGCTTGCAGATGATGTCGCCGGTCGCGACCGGCATGGTGCTGACGATGGGCCGGGCCGAGGATCTGACCCTCGGCTTTGCCGAAGCGATCGAGGCCTTGCCCCGGCCCCCGCTGGCCGTTCTGGGCTTTGACTGCATCCTGCGCAGGCTCGCGCTTGAGCGTGCCGGCTTGACCGGAGCAATGTCGCAATTGTTCGCGCGCTATCGCGTCACCGGCTTCTCGACCTATGGAGAGCAGCATAGCGGAATGCACGTGAACCAGACCTTCGTCGGCTTCGCCTTCATGCCCCCGGCGGATCAGTCCAGCGCCCTTCCGGCGCCGATCGGTGGCGGCCATGCTGCGTGACGATGATCCGCCGGAACGCAAGATCGCCAAGCTGACGCGGATTTCCTCGGTCCTTGTGGATCGCATCGACCGACTGGAGGAAACCCGTGGATCAGGCTGGTCGATGTTCCAGGCCGCCGTCGCGCTGGAGCAGGAGGTGATGGCCCGCACGCGGCAGCTGGAACAGGCGCTGGACGATTTGTCGCAACGGAACCGCGAACTGGGCGTCGCCCGCGCCGCGGCCGAAGAGGCGAACCGGTCCAAGACGCGCTTCCTGCGCGCGGCGAGTCACGATCTTCTGCAGCCGCTCTCCGCCGCGCGGCTGTTTCTGTCAGCGCTGACGGACACCCCAATGGACGAAACGCAGAAGGAACTGACCGACCGACTGGCCGGTGCATTCGAGTCTGTCGAACAGTTGATGCATGCCGTCCTCGACATTTCCCGGCTGGACAGCCAGCGCATCGAATTTCATCGCAAGAGCGTTTCATTGTCGGAATTGTTCGGACGGCTGTCCGCGGAATACAGGCCCATGGCGGATGAAAAGGGTCTGACGCTGACCTTCGCGCCGACCAGTGTCATGGTCGACAGCGATCCCGTGTTCCTGCGTCGGATCGCGCAGAACCTGGTCTCGAATGCGATCAAGTACACGCGAACGGGACGGGTGCTGGTGGGTATCAGGCGCAAGGGCGATACCGCTTGGCTTGAGGTTCATGACACCGGTCCGGGCATCCCCGCGATCGACCGCAATCGGATCTTTGACGAGTTCCAGCGCCTTGGGAACGATGGCGGTGCGACCGGCATGGGGCTTGGCCTCTCGATCGTGCGGCGAGCGTGCAAGAAGCTTGGCCACCCGATCCGGCTGGACAGCGAACCGATGCGCGGCACCGTGTTCCGCGTCGGGTTGCCGCTGATCGATGAAACGGCAGAGGATTGCACGGCGCCCGCCAGTTCGGGCACGCGCGCCCTTCGCGGTCGCGTCGCGCTGGTCGTCGAGAACGATCCCGGCATGCGGCGCGGCTACCAGCTGACGCTGGGCGACCGCCTCGGCATGGTGCCTCGGCTTGCGGCCGGGACCGACGAGGCGCTGGCCACGATGGGCGAAGAGCCGGTGGACCTGATCCTTGCCGATTACAATCTCGAGGCGGGCGACACGGGCATCGTCGCGATCCGGGCGTTGCGGGAACAGGCCGGTCATCCGATCCCCGCGTTGATGGTGACGGCGCGGCGCAGCCCCGAGATTGCGCGCGCCTGTGCCGAAATGGGTGTGCCGCTGATCGAAAAGCCGGTCCGCGCGGACGAGCTGCAGGCGGTGATCGAGCAGGTTCTGGCATAGCTTCGCTCTGCGACGAAGGGTTGACCAGCACCGTCGGGGGGCTTGCCGGGCGCGTGCCAAGGCGCGAACCTGTGGCTGATCTGGGGAGGAGATTATGATGACACGGCTTTGGGCCCTCGGTGCGGTTCTGTGTGCAGCGCTTCTGCAACCGGCGGCTTTTGCGGGCGAGGCGGGTGACGCCGTCTTCGCCGAACGCGGCCCCTGGTCGCTGGATGGCGAGACTCCGACCTGGTCCCTGACCATCGAGGGACCAGAGGCGCCTGGCTTCATCGGGATCAAGGATGGCTCGGTTTCGATCGCGGAAGTCACCGACCCATCGGACGGCAAACCCGTTTTGGAGTTGACCGAGAACACCGATACTCGCGAGCGCAAGATCGGACCATTCCCGATATCCGGCGGCGATCCCGTTCTGACCTTCTTTCTGGAACAGACCGCTCGCGACATGGCGCGTCAGACGGGCGGAAGCCCCTTCTATATCCGCAACCGGATGAAGGACGCGCTGTTTCAGGCCGGTGAGGTCACGCGCGAAGACGGAACCATGACGGCCACGTTCCATCCTTTCATCAGCGAAACCAGTCCCGAGCGTCTGCGCGGGTTCGAGACGCTGACGCTGCGCTTCGTGATGGGTGAGGATCCGAAGCAGCCCATCCGTGAATTGCATGCCGAAACGACGCCGCAGGGCGATCTTGCCCCTTACCGCAACCAGATGGTGATGCAATGAAACATGTGCTGATCGCCTTTGCTCTGCTTGCGGCCGGCCCTGCCGCGGCGCAGGAACTGAACGATTATCCCACGAACGCGCGGGCCGATTATGTCTTCGTCTGCATGGCGACGAACGGTCAAACGCGCGAGATGCTGGATAAATGCTCTTGCGCCATCGATCAGATCGCCTCGGTCCTGTCCTATGAAGACTATGGCAAGGCCGAGACTGTCTTGCGCATGCAGCAGGCGACTGGCGGTCGCAACACGATCTTCCGCGGCATGCCCGTGATGGATGCGATGGTGGCAGATCTTCGGCGCGCCGAGGCCGAGGCCGAAATCCTCTGCTTCTAAGCGGGCGACCGGTTTGACAATCCGGTCGCGGCGGGGTTCGCTGCCGCCAAATCACATCGGAGAACGGACATGGATCTGGGGATCAAGGGCAAGCGCGGTCTGGTATGCGCGGCATCGAAAGGGCTGGGCAGAGGCTGCGCCGAGGCATTGGCCGAAGCAGGGGTCGATCTGGTCATCAACAGCCGGACCGATGCTGACATCACGCGGACGGCCGAAGAGATCGCAGCAAAATATGGCGCCAACGTTACCCCCGTGGCCGCCGACATCACCACCGAGGAAGGTCGCGCCAAGGTCTTGGCCGAGTTGGGCGAGGCTGACATTCTGGTCACCAATGCCGGCGGCCCACCCCCGGGCATGTGGACCGACTGGAGCCGTGACGACTTCATCAAGGCGATCGACGCCAACATGCTGACCGCGGTGGCGCTGATGCAGGCGCTGGTGCCGGGAATGATGGATCGCGGCTGGGGCCGCGTCGTCAACATCACCTCTCAATCCGTGCGCTCGCCGGTCTCGGTCCTTGGGCTGTCGAACACTGCGCGGACCGGCCTGACTGGTTTTGTCGCCGGGATGTCACGCCAGGTTGCTGGCAAGGGCGTCTGCGTGAACAACATCCTTCCCGGCATCCACGCCACCGATCGTGCCGTCAGTCTTGACGGCAACGTGTCCAAGAACGAGGGCATCACCCCGGAGGAGGCCCGCAAGCGGCGTGAGGCGACCATCCCCACCGGCACCTATGGTCAAGCCGACGACTTCGGCGCCGCCTGTGCCTTCCTGTGCAGCCAGCAGGCCCGATTCATCGTTGGCCAGAACCTGCTTCTGGACGGTGGCGCGCTGAACGCGACGCTGTAACGGCCGACGCTTGCCCGGGGCGGCGGCGGCTGCTAGGCGGGGCGCGAAACCCGAGCGAAATCATCAGCCGGACCGCCCGTGATCGCGCCTGCCAATGCCCCGCCCCGCCTGACCGCCGAATCCCTGACCCGCAGCTTCGAGGGTCGGCGCGTCGTCGACGATGTTTCTTTCTCGGTGCCCGCAGGGCAGGTCGCCTGTCTTCTCGGCCCTTCCGGATGCGGAAAATCGACCACGCTGCGGCTGATCGCCGGGGTCGACATGCAGGATTCCGGACGGATCCTCGTTGACGGCAAGCTTGTCTGCGACACGACTTTCCGGGTTCCGCCGGAGCGCCGCGCGATCGGGCTGATGTTTCAAGACTTCGCGCTGTTCCCGCATCTCTCGGTGGCGGAGAACGTCGCCTTCGGACTGACCGGCGGCTACGCCGCGAACCGTGCGCGTGTCGACGAACTGCTGGAACGTGTCAGGATGACCGCGCATCTTGGCAGCTATCCTCATGCGCTGTCCGGCGGTGAGCAGCAGCGGATCGCGTTGGCTCGCGCGCTTGCGCCGCGGCCGAGGATCATGCTGATGGACGAACCGTTTAGCGGCCTCGACGAGCGGCTTCGCGACGGTATCCGCGACGAAACTCTGGCATTGATGAAGGAAGAAGGGACCGCGGTCCTGCTGGTCACGCACGAACCCGAAGAGGCGATGCGTATGGCGGACCAGATCCTGCTGATGCGCGACGGGCGGATCGTGCAGCAGGGTGCGCCATACAACCTCTACAACGCGCCGGCGGACCGCGAGGCCGCGGCCTTTTTCAGCGACATCAACGTTCTTCGCGGCCGGGTGCAGGGAGCGCTGACCGATACGCCCTTTGGCGAATTCCTGACGCCTGGTGTTCCGGATGGCACCGAGGTCGAGATCGTCATCCGCCCGCAGCACCTGAAGATCGATTTCGACCGCGCGGGGATGGGCCCTGCGGCCACGCCGGAAAACGGGACCGCCGCGCATGCCAGCGTGGTGCGCTCACGATTTCTGGGGCGCGAATCGCTGGTCGAATTCGTGACCGACGAAGGCGGCATCGCGCTGAACGCCAATGTGCCGGGGGTCTTCCTGCCGCCAGCGGGAACGCGGATGTGGCTGATGCTGCGTCGCGACCGGGTTTTCGTCTTTCCGCGCTGAGGCCGATTTATATCGCACGCGATTGAACGGAACGCTTTCGTCATCGGGACGTTTTGACCCCGAGGCAACGAAAGGATATCCATCATGGCTGACGTCACCCTTCATATCGAGGATACCGGCGGCGAGGGTCGCCCCGTCGTTCTGATTCACGGCTGGCCCCTGTCGGCACAGGCATGGGCCGATCAGGTCGGACCGCTGCGCGACGCGGGTTACCGCGTCATCAGCTACGACCGGCGGGGCTTTGGCCGCTCTGACAAACCCGACACGGGTTACGATTACGACACGCTCAGCGATGATCTGGCTGCGATCATCAACCAGAAGGACCTTCACGACGTCACGCTGGTCGGCTTCTCGATGGGCGGGGGCGAGGTGGCTCGTTACGCAAGCCGTCATCAAGAGAACCGGCTGCATTCCGTGGTCTTCGCATCGGCGGTGCCGCCCTATCTGATGAAGGGACCGGACAACCCAGATGGGCCGCTGACCAAGGAAAAGGCGGACGAGTTCGAACAGAACCTTCGCGCCGATCGCGCCGCCTTCTTCGACCAGTTCACCAAGGATTTCTTCAGCGCCTACGGCGAGTTGAAAGTGTCGGAGGATCAGCGTCAGCAGGCCATCGACCTGTGCCTGCAATCGTCGGAACAGGCGGCGCTCGGTTGCATGGAGGCCTGGGCGACGACGGATTTCCGCGATGATCTGAAGAAGGTGACGACACCGACCCTGGTTCTGCACGGCGATTCGGATGGAGTCGTGCCATTCGAGGGCTCGGGCGAGCGGACGCACAAGGCGATCGCAGGCAGCGATCTGGTGGTGCTGAAGGGCGCGCCGCATGGCTGCAACACCAGCCACGCGAGCGAGTTCAACGCGGCCCTTCTGAATTTCCTCAAGAAGTAACGCCGTCACCCCGCAAATTGAAAACGCCCGCGGTTTCCCGCGGGCGTTTCTTCATTCCGGTTTCCGGACCCCGATCAACGGCGGATGCCGAGGCGCTTGATGAGATCGCTGTAACGCGCCTCTTCCTTGCCCTTCAGATAGTCCAACAATTTGCGGCGCTGCGCGACCAGCTTCAGAAGGCCGCGGCGCGAGTGGTTGTCTTTCTTGTGGGTTTTGAAGTGCTCGGTCAGCGTCGCGATGCGCGAGGTCAGGATCGCGACCTGCACTTCGGGGCTGCCGGTATCGCCTTCCTTGGTGGCGAATTCCTTCATGACCTTGTTCTTTTCTTCGACCGTAATCGACATCGGGGGCTCCTTTCGGATTAAGGGTCATGGCGCAGGCCGGGATGTCGTCCAGCACAGGCCCGTGGAGAATCCGCGCAATGCGGATGCGGGCGTATAGGGCACGATCGCGTGGATTGAAACCCCGGATCGCGCTTCGCCGGTTCGTCAGGCGGTCGGTCGATGGATCACGATGTTGTCGAGGCTGACCGCGGCGCCATTCGTGATCCGGCCGACCGCGTGACCGTCCAGACGGATCAACAGGCTTCCATCATGATCGACATGGAGGTCCACCTCTGGCTCTGGCGCGTCGGGATCGGCAAGGTCGATGCGGATGATGTCTTCGCGACTGTCAAAATCACCGATCTCCGGCACGCTACCGCCAGCGGTGAGAACGAAAGTGTCAGCCCCTGCACCACCTTCGGCAAAATCGTAGGCGCCGGGCATCAGCGTGTCGTCGCCCTCGCCGCCGTGCAGCCAGTCGGTGTCTGCATCATCGTCCCCGATCAGCAGGTCGTTGCCCTCGCCGCCATCCAGATCGTCCGATCCTGCGCCAGCGATCAGCGTGTCGTTGCCCGCCTGACCCGAAATCCAATCGTCGCCTTCACCGCCGTCCAGAACGTCATCGCCGTCGCCACCGAGGAGGGTGTCGTCACCGCGGCCACCAAGAAGCGTGTCATCGCCGCCCTGCCCGGCAAGCGAATCATCTCCGTCACCGCCATCGATGCTGTCGTTGCCGGCTGCATCGAAACTGCCGTCACCCTGGATCCAGTCGTCGCCCGCACCGCCAAAAATCGTGTCGTCGCCACCGCCGCCGCGCAGATCGTCGTCGCCCTCGTGGCCGTGGATTTCGTCGTTTTCAGCGTCGCCCATCAGCAGGTCGGCGAAGGCGGTTCCGTCCTGTCGTTCGATCGCTTCATCAGGTTCGCCGTCCTCTGTCGCGATGTCCTCAGACGCATTGCTGTCGTCCTCGGCACTATCAGCACGGACGTTATCCATCGAAACGGCCGTCGGCTCTGCGTCGACATCCAGCGTGTCATCGTGAAAGCCAACGATCTCATCGTCCTCGGACGTGAAGTCGATCGCAGCGCCAACCAGAATGGCGCCCATCAGACCGGCGAGCATCAACATTGCCCGAACCCCTTAATACAACCGAGAACACAATACTCGATAAGGGCCTTATGCACGAAGCGCTAAGTAAAGAAAGGGTTAAGATGTATATGCCTGCGGCTGCTTGTCGTAGGAAAGGTACAACGGATGTCTTGGTGCGCCGCCTGCAGTAAGCCCAAGATGGTACAGTGGCCGGCCTGTCGACCGCAAAAGGTCAAGCACCGCTGGACCACGCCCCTTCAGACCGCCATGAATTCCCCACCCACACAGGATCGCGCTGCCCCAAGCCGCTGCGGCATGTAACGTCGCGTCGTTGAGAGGGCCGATCGGTGCGGACGCGGCCTTCAGATCCTGCGGCCGGGTCGCACGGAAGGCGAAAAGGTTGACCACCCGGAAGGCGCCGTAACCCAGCAAGCGGGCGCGTCGTTCGCAACGGGCGATCGTCGGATCGTTCCGACGCTCGTCCGCGGTCGAGGGGTTGAGCATCACCCAGACCAGCCGAGGTCCTTCAGCCCATTCGCGGGTCAGCGCATAACGGTAGGTTTCGCAGGCTGAATAGAGGGCGCTCGACCGGGTCGCGCCGTCATCGTGGTGACGTTCGATCACGGCCATTCGATCATCCCTCACTCATGAAAAAACCCGCCGGATCGGCGGGTTGTTTCGGTCGTCATGAGACCCCAGCCTCAGCCCTGGCGAGCCTTGAAGCGGCGGTTGGTCTTGTTGATGACGTAGATGCGGCCCTTGCGGCGCACGACCTGACAGTCGCGGTGCCGGCTCTTGAGCGAGCGGAGCGAGTTGCGAACCTTCATCGGTCTCTTCCTCATGTCGCGGCGCGCGCACCGCTTGAAATACGAATGCCCCCGGGCTGACGCCGGGGGCGGCGAAAATGGTGGGCGGTACTGGGATCGAACCAGTGGCCACTACGATGTCAACGTAGTGCTCTACCGCTGAGCTAACCGCCCGAACCACAGTGATTCTGCCGCAATCACGGCAAAATCCGCTTTGGTCCGGCGTCTATATAGGCGCTTGTTGTGGGTTTCAAGGCCATTGCTGCACCTGTTTCGATTGCCGCAAACCACGCTCTGCGCCGGGTATTGGCGTGGGGTCAGGAAGGTTTATATTGCTGAAAGCAACGCGGGCAGGCCCTTATTGAAGACGCTCTCAACCCCATCCTACGACCTGACGCGCCCGGCGGAATGGGCCAGTGGGGTGATCTTCGCGTCGCCCCATTCGGGCAGCCACTATCCCGACTGGTTTCTGGCCGGCACACGGCTGCCGACGGAAATCCTGCGATCGTCCGAAGATGCGTTCATGGACCGCATGATTGCGGGCGCGCCGGCACACGGTGCCGCGACACTGACAGCGCGCATTCCGCGCTGCATCGTCGATCTGAACCGCGCCCTCGATGAAATCGACCCGCAGCTGGTCAGCGGCATCCCGCATCATCCGCTGAATCAACGCACGGTCGCTGGTCTCGGCGTGATCCCGCGTGTCGTGTCGCAGGGCCGTGCGATTCATCATCGTCCGATCCCGCGAGCCGAGGCGGAGCGGCGTCTCGACACCTATTGGCGTCCTTACCATGCGGCGCTGGCAGGCCTGATCGCCGAGGCGCGGGCCCGCTTTGGTCAGGCCATCCTCATCGACATGCACTCGATGCCCCATGATGCGCTCAGCCATCTGGGCGGAATGCGGCCCGACATCGTTCTGGGCAATCGCCACGGACTGTCAGCCGCAGGGCGGATCATCGATGCGGTCGCAAGCGCGTTGGAGACTGAAGGCTGGCGTGTTCGCCGAAACTCACCCTTCTCGGGCGCCTATATCGCGCAGGCCTATGGCCGTCCGGCGCAGAACGTGCATGTCGTGCAGGTCGAGATCGACCGCGCGCTCTACATGGATGAAGCGCGGATCACGCCGCTGCCGGACTTCGATGCGGTCCGCACACGGATGGATCGGGTCGTGGCGAGGTTAGCGCGATATGGTGTTGCCGAAGGCGGCAGCGCCATGGCGGCTGAATAAGACCAGAAGAAGGAGATCGGCACGATGCCCGACCAATTGTCCGAGCTTCTCACCCAGAACATCGCGCTGATCGTCCTGGCGATCGTCATCTTTCTCGCCGTGACGTCGGCGGTAAAGATCGTGCCGCAATCCCAGAAATTCGTGGTCGAGCGGTTCGGACGGCTTCGTTCCGTTCTGGGGCCGGGCATCAATTTCATCTTCCCGTTTCTGGACCGGGTGGCGCATCGGATTTCCATCCTTGAACGTCAATTGCCGACCAATTCGCAGGATGCGATCACGTCCGACAACGTGCTGGTTCAAGTGGACAGCAGCGTCTTCTATCGCATCATCGAGCCGGAAAAGACCGTCTACCGCATCCGCGACATCGACGCGGCCATCGCGACCACGGTCGCGGGCATCGTGCGGTCCGAAATCGGCGCGATGGAACTGGATCAGGTTCAGTCGAACCGCGCACAGCTGATTTCGCGCATCCGCGAAGCGCTGGCGAATGTCGTCGATGACTGGGGGATCGAGGTCACGCGAGCCGAAATTCTCGACGTCAATCTTGATCAGGCGACGCGCGCGGCAATGCTGCAGCAGTTGAACGCCGAGCGTGCGCGACGCGCGCAGGTCACCGAAGCCGAGGGCAAGCGCCGCGCAGTCGAGCTTGCCGCCGATGGTGAGCTTTACGCGGCCGAGCAGCTGGCCAAGGCCAAGCGCGTGCTAGCCGATGCCGAAGCCTACTCGACCACTGCTCTTGCCGCCGCGATCCGCGATGGCGGGCTGGAGGCGGCGCAATATCAGGTTGCGATCAAGCAGGTTGAGGCTTTGACGGCCGTCGGGCAGGGCCAAGGAAAGCAGACGGTGATCGTGCCCGCCGCAGCGCTGGATGCCTTTGCCGATGCTTTCGGCATGTTGCGCGGCGGGAAAGGCGGCGGCGCATGAGCTGGGCCAACGGCTGGCTGTGGCTGATTGCGGCGCTGGTTCTGGGCGCGCTGGAATTGCTGGCGCCGGGCTGGATCTTCTTCGGCATCGCCATCTCGGTCGGGCTGATGGGACTGATGCTTCTGGCGGGCCTGTGGAGTGGTGGCTTCCCCATGGCCCTTGTCGTCACGGCCATCCTGTCGGCGCTGATCTGGCTTGCAATGCGGCGCCTGGTCGGCGTGCGCGAGGGTCAGGTCCGCATCTGGGACCGCGACATCAACGACAATGACTGAGGCCGGCCAATCACGCTGCCAGCGCTTTCTGCAGCGGCCGCATGGAATCGCCTTTGGTCATCCATCCGACGGCAATTGCGATGCTGGCCGCGACCTCCAGCCAGAACACCGGGCGAAGTATGCCAAGCGCCTCGCGCAATCCGGTGAACTGCAGGACGCCGATCAGTACCAGCGCGACTAGGATCACCAGCCCGCAGGCGCGATAGATGCGGTTGGCCGCCCGCTTTTCCCCGCTGTCCTCTGCCCCTTTGGTGAACAAAAACAGCAGGAAGACCGTCATCGCGCCGAAGAACGCGGCGGCCGACAGGAAATGGACCACGCTCGCCGTCACGTCGCCCAACAAGCACTGGCTCAGCGTACAGGTCACTGGCTGATCTTCGATGACGGGTGCGGCCTCGGCCCCAAAGATGGGCGCGGGTGCTGTCGGCAGCAGTGCGACACCCGCTGCCCCCAGTGATGCGACCTTTGCCACGATCCGGTCGCTCAGCCATTCGCCGGGCTGGGGTCGGTAGCCTTCGTAGGTCCACAGAAAGACCGCCAGCGCGCAGAGCGTGCCCACGAAGATCTCGCGCATGGGCGAGTAGTAATAGGCCGACATGCTGTCGAGGATGCCGTCGTGGCTGAACAGGCCGTAGACAATCAGCGAAACCGGAAGGAACAGACCTAGGATGCCGATCGAGCGCCTGACGGCGAGGAACGAGACGACCAGATCGTTTGTGGATTTCTCACGCAGTCCCAGATCTTCGGCCATCGCGCCCCTCCGTGCTCGGCAAAGCTCGCAGCCTGCCCCGGAAGGGTCAACAGAAGATGAACGCGTCGCGCGCTACAGGTTCGGCTGCTTTGCCTGAGGTGAGACCATCTCGGCCAGAATCGACTCGGCTGCGGCACGCGGATCTTGCGCCTGCCAGACCGGCCGACCGACCACGATATGGTCGACGCCCGCCGCGATGGCGCTGGCGGGCGTCTCGACACGCTTCTGGTCGCCAACATCCGCACCTGCGGGCCGCACGCCCGGCGTCACGATCAGTTTCGAGCCGGGCAGCGAACGGATCGCTGCAGCCTCGCGCGGCGAACAGATCACACCGTCCGCGCCCGCTTCGAAGGCACGGGCGGCGCGCTCGACCGTGATCTCATGGAGATCGCCTGCCTGGATCAGCGCGGCGTCGAGATCGGCGCGGTCTGTCGAGGTCAGGATGGTGACGCCGAGGATCTTGAGGTTGCTGCCCGAAGCGCCTTCCTTCGCCGCGCGCACCACATTCGGATCGCCGTGTACGGTCAGAAAGTCGAGATCGAACTGCGCGAGTCCCCGCACGGCGTTCTCGACCGTCGCGCCGATGTCGAAGAGCTTCATGTCGAGGAAGATGCGTTTTCCATGCTCGGCCTTCAATTCGTTCGCAAGCGCCAGGCCGCCACCGGTCAGCATTCCCAGCCCGATCTTGTAGAAGCTGACGGCATCCCCCAGACGGCCCGCCAGTTCCAGGCCAGCCACCGCGTTCGGCACGTCCAGCGCCACGATCAGCCGGTCATCCATCGTCATCCCTTTCGCTGCTGCAGCGTCCTTAGACGATCTGGGGCGGCTCCAAAAGATCGTCGTAGAAGACCGCGACGACCGGCGCATGGTCTGATTCCGGATGCTTCACATCGGTTGCAAAGGCCACGGACTCATCCGGCAGGATCTCGTTATGGATCTCGGTGTGCGAGAACGCCTGAACGAAGCGGCGCGAGGCGAGGATATGGTCGATCATCTCACCCTTGCCGTGGTGAATGAGCGTGTAACGCTTGCTGTCCGGCACGTTCATTTCCAGCGGGACCATCACCCGGTTCGCCAGGGCGCCGTTGCCGGTATCCTCGACGCGCCCGCGCAGCGCCATCAACGGAACCTCGTCGCTATTCGCATTCAGATCGCCCGCGATCAGGATCAGCGCGGCCGGATCATCGTCGAAGATCAGGTCGATCACCGCGCGTGCTTCCAGCGCTGCGCCGACACGCTTCATCGACGAGACGAAGAACCCCTCGGCCCAGCCTGCCGCAAGCTTCCAGGTAAAGCGATCTTCCATCAGGTCGGCAGCAGGCGTTGCCAGCTTGGATTTGAAATGCGCGTTCAGGATATGCATTTCGACGCCCGTCGGGGTGGCGACGCGAAGCCACAACAGAGGTCGCTCCCATTCCAGCGGACGAGGTTGCGGATCGCCGGCCACGGTCCGCTGATAGAGCGGGTTGGGTACGATCTCGCCATTGATCTGGGCCACCTCGCGGATGTCCCAGCCCGGCGGCACAAGCGTCACCAGATTGCGCACGTCATAGACCTGGGAACCGTCCCGCGTCTTTGTGCTGACCATTTGGTGGTTCGCGTAGCGAGTGTCGGCCAGCAATGCCCGCAGCGCCAACAGGTCGCGCGGTTGCCCCGACCGCTCCTGGCCGTGAACCTCTTGCAGGCAGAGGATGTCGGCCCGCAGCCGTTCCAGCGCCGGACGCAGCAGCGCGGCGCGTTCCAGAAAGGTCGGCCGCCCCGGCTCGTCCGCAGGGTCCTCATCAAGGTTTTCCAGGTTGAACGTGGCGATGCGGAACATCGATTTCTCCGGCACGGAATCAGGGTGTTGCGCCATTGTAACACGCCTTTTGCGACCCCAGATTGACAACGAAGACCCGGATGGGATCGCGCCGACAGGGCGGTTCCGAAGCGGGGGCTAACGAAAAGGAGAATGACCGATGAACATGGAAAAGTTCACGGAACGGTCGCGCGGCTTCATGCAGGCGGCGCAGACCATCGCGATCCGCGAGGAAAACCAGCGCGTGGTGCCCGAGCATCTTTTGAAGGCGCTGATGGATGACGACCAAGGCTTTGCAACCAACCTGATCACCAAGGCCGGCGGCGACGCCAAGGCCGTGAGGCAGGCCGTCGATCAAGCAGTTGCGAAACTACCGAAGGTCAAGGGCGGCGACGGGCAGGTCTATGTGGATCCGTCCATGGTCCGCGTGCTGGACGAGGCCGAGAAGCTGGCCAAGAAGGCGGGCGACAGCTTTGTTCCGGCCGAGCGGATCCTGACCGCACTCGCGGTCGCGAATACCAGCGCCAAGGACGCCCTGGCAGCGGGCAAGGTCACTGCACAGAACCTCAACGCCGCGATCAACGATATTCGGAAAGGTCGCACTGCCGATACGGCGGGTGCCGAGGACGGCTATGAGGCGCTGTCGAAATACGCGCGCGATCTGACCGAGGCCGCCGAGGACGGCAAGATTGACCCGATCATCGGTCGTGATGAGGAAATCCGTCGCGCCATGCAGGTGCTTTCGCGCCGCACAAAGAACAACCCGGTTCTGATCGGCGAGCCCGGTGTGGGCAAGACCGCCATCGCGGAGGGGCTGGCGCTGCGCATCGTCGATGGCGACGTGCCGGAAAGCCTGCGCAACAAGAAGCTGATGGCGCTGGACATGGGCGCGCTGATCGCCGGCGCAAAGTATCGCGGTGAGTTCGAGGAGCGGCTGAAATCGATCCTGAAGGAGATCGAAGCCGCGGCTGGCGAGATCATCCTGTTCATCGACGAGCTGCACACGCTGGTCGGCGCCGGCAAGACTGACGGTGCAATGGACGCTGCGAACCTGATCAAGCCTGCACTCGCGCGTGGTGAGCTTCACTGCGTCGGCGCCACTACGCTGGATGAATACCGCAAGTATATCGAAAAGGACGCGGCACTGGCTCGCCGTTTCCAACCGGTTATGATCGAAGAGCCGACGGTCGAGGACACGATCTCGATCCTGCGCGGCATCAAGGAAAAGTACGAGCTGCACCACGGCGTGCGCATCTCGGACGCGGCGCTGGTCGCGGCCGCCGAGCTGTCGCACCGTTACATCACTGACAGGTTCCTGCCCGACAAGGCGATCGACCTGGTGGACGAGGCTGCGTCGCGGCTTCGCATGGAGGTGGACAGCAAGCCCGAAGAACTGGACCAGCTCGACCGGCAGATCCTGCAGATGCAGATCGAGGCCGAGGCGCTGAAGAAGGAAGACGACGCTGCCAGCCGTGACCGTCTGGAACGGCTGGAAAAGGACCTGTCCGACCTGCAGGAACGCAGTCATGAAATGACCGCGCGTTGGCAGGCGGAACGCGACAAGCTGGAAGGCGCACGCGGGTTGAAGGAACAGCTCGACCGTGCCCGCGCCGAACTGGATCAGGCCAAGCGAGAGGGCAATCTGGCGCGCGCGGGTGAGCTGTCTTATGGCATCATCCCGGGGCTGGAAAAGCAGTTGGCCGAGGCTGAGGGCAACGATCAGGCCGATGGTGTGATGGTCGAGGAAGCCGTGCGTCCCGAACAGATCGCCGAGGTCGTCGAACGCTGGACCGGGATTCCGACCAGCAAGATGCTGGAAGGCGAGCGCGAGAAGCTGCTGAAGATGGAAGAGATCCTTGGTGGTCGCGTGATCGGCCAATCCGAAGCGGTGACTGCGATCTCTCGCTCGGTGCGCCGCGCGCGTGCGGGACTGAACGACGAGAACCGTCCCATCGGCAGTTTCCTGTTTCTCGGCCCGACCGGCGTCGGTAAGACCGAACTAACCAAGGCGATGGCCGAATACATGTTCGACGACGAGGCGGCGATGATCCGCATCGACATGTCGGAATACATGGAGAAACACTCCGTTGCCCGCCTGATCGGCGCGCCCCCGGGCTACGTCGGCTATGATGAAGGTGGCGCGCTGACGGAAGCCGTGCGGCGCCGACCCTATTCGGTGATCCTGTTCGACGAGGTCGAGAAGGCGCATCCCGACGTGTTCAACGTGCTGCTGCAGGTCTTGGACGACGGACAGCTAACCGATGGCCAGGGCCGCAAGGTCGATTTCAAGAACACGCTGATCGTGTTGACGTCGAACCTCGGCTCGCAGGCGCTGTCGACGCTGCCGGACGACGCCGACAGCACTGCAGCACGAAAGGACGTGATGGACGCGGTCCGCGCCCATTTCCGGCCTGAATTCCTGAACCGGCTGGACGAGATCATCATTTTCCGCCGCCTGACGCGCGAGAACATGGACGGCATTGTGAAGATCCAGTTGCGTCTGCTGGAACAGCGGCTTGCCGGGCGCAAGATCACGCTGGACCTGGATGACAAGGCGCTGCACTGGCTGGGCAATGAAGGCTACGATCCGGTCTACGGCGCGCGTCCGCTGAAGCGGGTGATCCAGCGTGCGCTGCAGGACCCGCTGGCTGAAATGCTGCTGTCAGGCGAAGTGCTGGACGGCCAGACCGTGCATGTCAGCGCGAACGATGACGGCCTTCTGGTCGGCAACCATCTGGGTCGTGCGGGCCACAAGCTGGGCGCGGTCGGCGAGGGGCCGAAGCCAGAGGCCACCGTGCATTGACGAAAGGGGCCGCGGGGCAATCCGCGGCCCCTTTCTTCATTCGGATGGCATCGCTGCCAGAAACGCCTTGACCAGCGCGGCCGAATTCTCGGACGCGAGTGACATGAAGACGCCCATCTCATTCTCACCCTCGCCGCCGCCGGCCAGATCCGACAGCGAGCGGAAAGCGATGAACGGGACCTGATTGGCCCAGGCGACTTGCGCGACGGCCGCGGATTCCATGTCCACCACCTGCGCCTCGAAGGTCGATGCCAGCCAGTCCCGGATCTCGGCATTGTCGAGGAAGGAGGATCCCGACACACCGTGCCCGCCGACACGGATTACCGGCGGCTCGCTGAGGCAGGCGTCGTCGGTGTTGCAATCCGCCAGATCGGTCTCGGCCGCGACCTCTTTGGCCACCGCCAGCAAATCGGGATCGGCAGGGAACCAGAACCGCGTCTCGGGCTCGCCCCGGTCCGAGGCGACCGTCGTCTCGCGCGTGAAGATCATCCCGAGATTCGGGAAGGGCGAGGACAGGAAGCCCGGCAGCGCAAAGCCGTCACCCTCCGCCCGCGCCATCACCGTTTCCAGCCATTGGCCCCATTCCTCGGCCACGACGACGTCGCCGATATTCAGCGACGGATCGACGCCGCCCGCGATCCCCGAAAAGACGATCGCCTCGATGTCGAAACGATCCAGCGCCAGCTGGGTGGTCATCGCCGCGTTCACCATCGACACGCCTGACAGGAACAGGACCACGTCCTGTCCCGACAGCTTGCCGGTAATGAATTCGGTGCCATTGATGACCTGGCTCTCTGCGCCTTCCAGATCGGCTTGCAGGCTGATCCATTCCGGCTCGAAAGCGGACATGACGGCGATCCGTGGACTCTCCTGAGCGGCGAGCGGCATGGTCGTAAGAAGGAAGGCGGCGAGGCTTTGGCGGATCATCGGTCGACCTTTCATGCTGATGTTCGCTTGGGCTTAGACCTAGCGTGGGCGCATGGCCAGCGACCGTGACTGTCGCCGCGTCATCCCTTGCCCACTGCCGACCCGCGCGGCATCGTGCCCGAAATCGTGGAGGTTCCATGCTGCCGCCCATCCTGCAAGGCCTACGCATCCCCGTCGTCGGCTCGCCGATGTTCATCGTCTCGGGGCCCGAGCTTGTCATCGCGCAGTGCAAGGCCGGGATCGTGGGCAGCTTTCCGGCGCTGAACGCGCGGGAAAAGGACGGCGATCCAATCCTGCTGGAAGCGTGGCTGACCCGGATCACCGAGGAACTGGACCGCTACAATCAGGCGAACCCCGACCGCCCCGCCGCGCCCTTCGCTGTCAACCAGATCGTGCATCGCAGTAACGGAAGGCTGGAGCGCGATATCGAGATCTGCCACCGCCACAAGGTGCCGATCTGGATCACGTCGCTTGGCGCACGGGTCGAGGTGAACGAGGCCGCGCATGATTGCGGCGGCATCGCGCTGCATGATGTCATCAACAACGTCTTCGCCAAGAAGGCGATCGAGAAAGGCGCCGACGGCCTGATCGCTGTCGCCGCCGGAGCGGGCGGCCATGCCGGACCGCAATCGCCCTTCGCGCTGCTCCAGGAAATCCGCGACTGGTTCAACGGCCCGTTGCTGCTGTCGGGTGCGATCGCAACGGGCCGCGCGGTGCTGGCCGCGCAGGTGATGGGGGCGGATCTGGCCTATATCGGAAGCCCCTTCATCGCGACGGACGAAGCAAATGCCCAGCCCGATTACAAGCGGATGATTGCTGAGTCAGGTGCGATGGATATCGTGACCTCATCGCTGTTCACCGGGGTGTCAGGCAATTACCTTGCGCCTTCGATCCGCAATGCGGGGATGGACCCCGACGCGCTTGATCACGCCGACGCCGAGACGATGAGCTTTTCCGAAGGCGCAAAGAAGCCCAAGGCGTGGAGTACGATCTGGGGTGCGGGCCAGGGCATCGGCGCGATCCGAGAGACGGTACCGGCCGCGACATATGTCAATCGGCTGGCGGATGAATATCGAGCGGCGAAGGCGGGCGTCGTCGGGCTGGAAGCTGCGCGAGCAGGCTGACCAAAAAAGCGGCGCACCCCGCCGCATGCTGCCCGATATCCGCCAAGTATCGGAACTTTCCCCGGTTTTTCCGGTTGCCCTAGCAGCCTGAGCCGATGAATCCTTCAGCATCGAAGGAGCGCGGACAGGCCCAACGGGGGAACGGGATGACCTACTTCAACGAAATGTATGACAGCGACGGTAAGTCGGTTCGCGAACCCTACGCCATGCTGCGCGAATGGGTCGAGACGATGCCGTCCGATCTGCGTCAGATGAAGCAGGCCGAGGCCGAAGATCTGTTCCGCCGTATCGGGATCACCTTCGCGGTGTACGGTGAAGGCGGCGATCCCGACCGGCTGATCCCCTTCGACATGATGCCGCGCGTTTTCGAACAGAACGAATGGCGGCGGCTGGAACGTGGCATCAAGCAGCGCGCCCGCGCGTTGAACGCGTTCCTTCGCGACGTTTATGGCCGGGCAGAGATTCTTCGTGCGGGGCGCATCCCCTCCCGTTTGGTCTACCAGAACGAAGCCTATGAAAAGGCTGTCGTCGGCGTCGTCCCCCCACGCGGTGTCTACAGCCATATCATCGGCACCGATCTGGTCCGCACCGGGAAGAACGAATTCTTCGTGCTGGAAGACAATTGCCGTACGCCGTCGGGCGTCAGTTACATGCTGGAAAACCGCGAAATCATGATGCGGATGTTTCCTGATCTGTTCCGCACGAACCGGATCGAGCCGGTCGACCAGTACCCGAATCTGCTGCGCCGGACGCTGGAATCGGTCGCCCCGTCCAAATGCAAGGACCGCCCCACCTGCGTGATCCTGACCCCAGGCCATTTCAACAGCGCCTATTACGAGCACAGCTTCCTTGCCAACCTGATGGGCGTCGAATTGGTCGAAGGGCAGGATCTGTTCGTGGATGGTGAGTTCGTGTACATGCGGACGACCCAAGGGCCGAAGCGGGTGGACGTGATCTATCGCCGGCTGGACGATCCCTATATCGACCCGCTCTGCTTCCGCCCGGATTCCATGCTGGGTGTGCCCGGTCTGATGGACGTCTACCGCTCTGGCGGCGTGTCGATCTGCTCTGCGCCCGGCGCGGGCGTCGCGGACGACAAGGCGATCTACACCTTCGTGCCTGAGATGGTCCGGTTCTATCTGGGCGAAGAGCCGATTCTAAAGAACGTCGATACCTGGACGCTGTGGAAGGATGACGACTACAAATACGTCATGGATAACCTGCCCGATCTGGTCGTGAAGGAAGTTCACGGATCCGGCGGCTACGGCATGCTTGTCGGACCCAAATCGACCAAGGATGAGATCGAGATCTTCCGAAAGAAGATTGAGGCGAACCCGTCGAACTACATCGCACAGCCGACGCTGTCCCTGTCGACCGCGCCCACCTTCGTCGAGGAAGGCGTGGCTCCGCGACATGTCGATCTGCGACCATTCTGCCTGTGCGGCGATCGGATCGAGCTGGTGCCGGGCGGTCTGACCCGCGTCGCGCTGCGTGAAGGCAGTCTTGTCGTGAACTCGTCGCAGGGTGGCGGGGTCAAGGACACTTGGGTCCTGTCGGAATAAGGGAGGGGACAAAGATGCTAAGCCGCACCGCCGCAAACCTGTTCTGGATGACCCGCCATCTGGAGCGTGCCGAAACCAGTGCCCGGCTTCTTGACGTGGGCCAGCGTATCACGCTGCTGCCCAACACCGCCGAGGGCTACCAGAACGAATGGAAATCGCTGCTGAATGCGTCGGGCAACGCGGCGCTCTACGCCGAGAAGCATGGTGACGTGACCGAAGAAGGGATTTCGGAATTCCTGTTTTTCGATCGCGACAATCCGTCCTCGGTGGTGTCGTCGTTCGAAAAGGCGCGCGAAAGCGGCCGGATCGTGCGGACCGCTTTGACCGGTCAAGTCTGGGACGCGCTGAACACGTCCTACCAGGGTCTGCGCAAGGTCGAGCGGACGCCGCGCGGTCAGCTGGACATGGCCGGCTTGACCGATCTCGTGACCCGAAACGCTTCCACCGTGCGTGGCGCGATCAACACGACGCAGCTGCGTAACGATGGCTGGCACTTCATGAATCTCGGCTACGGGATCGAGCGGGCTGACGCGACGGCGCGTATCCTCGACGTCAAGTATTTCGTGCTGCTACCTCATGTCGAGTTCATCGGATCCGAACTGGACACCTACCAGTGGCAGGTCATCTTGCGGTCGCTATCGGCCCATCGGGCATTTCATTGGGCCTATGGCGGCGACATCACCGCGACGCGCGTTGCGGATTTTCTGATCCTCAACGGCGAAAGCCCCCGCTCGCTCATCACCTCGCTTTATGAGACGGTCTGGCATCTTGAAGGGCTCGGCCGCCGTTACGGTGATGGTGTGCCGGCCCATGCGCGCGACAAGGCGCGCGAGCTTCTCGAAAAGCTTCAGACGACCGAGATCGATCAGATCTTCGACGATGGGCTCCACGAGTTCCTGAGCGGGATCATTTCAGAACTGGCAGAAGTCACCAACCTGATCCACGCCGATTATCTGACGGGGGCGGTCTGAGCCATGAAACTGCGCATCACCCACGAAACCGGGTACAAGTACGAAACCCCCGCCCGCAATCTGGTGCAAAGCCTGCGGCTGACACCGTCGGTCTCTGAAGGACAGCGGACGCATGAATGGTCGATCGATGTGACCGGCGGCATGCGGGGCCCGGCGTTCCGCGACGGTGCGGGCGACTGGATCGAAGGCTGGACCGTCCGCGGCCCGGTCGAGGAAATCATCGTCCGAATCGCCGGTTTTGTCGAAACGCGCGACACGGCCGGCGTGCTGCGCGGCCATCGCGAGATCATCAACCCGCTGACCTACCTGCGCGAGACGGAGGCGACAGAACCCGACGATGCCCTGAAGGCATTGGCTCGCGATGCGCAAGGTTCGGACGGGCTGGATCTTGCGCACAATCTGTCGCGCAGCGTTCGCGAGGCGATCGCCTACGCACCCGGCGTGACCGAGATGCAGACAACAGCTGCCGAGGCCTTGGCCCTTGGCGAAGGCGTCTGTCAGGACCACGCCCATGCGCTGATCTCGATCTCGCGCATACGCGGGCTGCCCGCGCGCTACGTCTCCGGATATCTTCATTCGACTGCTGACGGCTCGTCCCATGATGCGGCCCATGCCTGGGCTGAAATCCACGTGAGCGGTCTGGGGTGGGTTGGATTCGACGCTGCAAACGGGTGTTGCCCGGACGAGCGCTACGTCCGGCTTGGATCGGGCCTCGACGCGCGCGACGCGGCACCGATCCGTGGCATTCGCTCTGGCTTTGGCGATGAACGATTGAACGTCGCCGTCAATGTCGAAGAGATGGAGCAGTAGGGCTACAGCGTGATGCGGTAGCGCGCGAACCCGTCGTCGCCCTCGCCCGCCGGTTCGATGGTCAGGCCCTCTACGGCATCAAGGTAATCCGCTGCCTTCGGTCCGGTCTCGAACAGGACGGTCGCACCATCAAGCGGCGCGAAGCGCCAATTACCGTCCGCTGCCGGGTCGATGGTGCCCTGATCGACGATGTAGCGCACGATGATGTCGCGATTGGTGTCGGGGCCCTCGAAGATAACGGTGCTGCCGTCGTTGCCGGGGAAATTGCCTCCGCCACCCGCACGATAGTTGTTGGTCGCCACGATGAAGTCCGCCTCGGGATCGATGGGCTGGCCGTCGAAGCTCAGATCGACGATCCGGCTCGCACCCTCGTTCGCGACGGCACCCTCGCCGTCGTATTTCGATGGTTGCGACAGATCGATCGCGTAGCTCACCCCGTCGATCACGTCGAAATTGTAGCTGGGGAAATCCGGGTTCAGCAGAACCTGATTCGCTTCGCCCGGATTGATCTGGTTGAACATGCCGGCGCTGCGTTCCAGCCAGTCCTTGACCTGAGCCCCGGTGATCTTCACCGCGCGGATCGTGTTCGGATACAGATAAAGATCGGCCACATTGCGGATTGCGATATCGCCCGCCGGAACGTCGGTATAGTAGTCCGCGCCACCGCGGCCGCCCGCCTTGAACGGTGCGCCGGCCGAGAGGATCGGCAAGCCCTCGTTTTCCGTGCCGGGCATCATCTGTTCGATGTACCAGGCCTGCGCATTCGTCACGATCTGAACGCTGGGATCGTCGGCGACCAGCGCAAAGTAGCTGTAAAGCGGGGCCGAGGTCTTGCCGACCGGCTGGCGCACATAGTCCAGCGTCGCCTGATGTTCCTCGGCCACGCTCTGCTCGACCGCTTCCGTGCTGTCGACCAGGGGCACTACGTTGCGGTCGGCGTCACGCTCGTAAATCGGACGCGCCTCCACGCTGTGTCCGGCTATCCGCCAGCCGTCGCCGTCGCGTTCCAGCATCAGGTCGATCAGGCCCATATGGCTGCCCCAGAAGCCCGCCATCACGGCCGGCTTGCCGGCCAACGTGCCGGCTTCGATGTCGGCGCCTTCGACCCCCTCGTAATCGGGGCCGGGGAAGACCAGATGCTGATGCCCGGTCAGCACCACGTCGATTCCATCCATTCCCGCCAAGGCCAGCGACGCGTTTTCGGCGCCCGGTTCCAGCGGCAGCGGATCGATGCCCGAATGACTGAGTGCGATGACAAGATCGACCCCTTCTTCGCGCAGTTTCGGCACCCAGGCCTCGGCCGCCTCGATAATCCCTCGCGCGGTCACGGCGCCTTCCAGATGCTTGCGGTCCCATTGCATGATCTGCGGCGGCACGAAGCCGATCAGGCCGATGCGGATCGGATGGATCTCGCCCGCGCCGTCGGTCAGGTCGCGACTCAGGACCGTGTAGGGCGGCACCAGCGTCTGATCCTGGTCCGGCGTTTCACCCTCACTTGTCGCGACGTTGCAGCAGACAACGGGGAAATCGGCGCCGACCAGCGCGTTCTGCAGGAATTCCAGCCCGTAGTTGAATTCGTGGTTGCCCAGCGTTCCGGCATCCACCCCGGCCGTGTTCATCGCGGTGATGCTGGGATGCATCTCCCCGTCATCCATTCCGCGTTCGTAGGCGATGTAGTCGCCCATTGGGCTACCCTGAAGGAAGTCGCCGTTGTCCAGCAGGATGGCGTTCGTAGCCTCGGCCCTGATGCCGTTGATCAGCGTCGCGGTACGCGCCAGGCCGACCTTGTCGTCCGCTTCGTCGGCATAATAATCATAGGGCCAGATGTTCACGTGCAGGTCGGTCGTCTCCATGATCCGCAGATGCGCCTGACCTGCCTGCGCCCGGGCCGAGAAGGGGTGAAGCACGACCATCGCGGCGCCCGCCGTTGTGGTTGTCAGAAAGCGGCGGCGGCTCATCGGGTGAACGATCATGGTGAAATTCCTCGGGTGACAATGGGCCAGCCTGTCGCACGGGTTCGTGGCAGCCGCGTGACGGGGCCTGTGCCAGCCTGCGCCAGCCCGTCACGGTTGACAAGCCACGCCGCTTGCGAGCGCGAGGTCCGCGGCATAGGATCGCCCCCGATACGCTATCGAGAATGCCGATGACCTATTGTGTCGGACTGAAACTGAACGCGGGGCTCGTGCTCCTCTCGGACACGCGGACCAACGCCGGCCTCGACAACATCGCTTGCTATCGCAAGATGTTCTTCTTCGAGAATCCCGGTGAGCGGGTGATCGTGATCATGACCGCCGGCTCGTTGTCGGTGACACAGACGACGCTCGCCCGGCTGGAAGAGGCGGTCGAGGACGAGATGGCGGACGAGACAACCTCGATCCTGCTCGCGCCCACGATGTTGCAGGTCGCCTCGATCATCGGCGACAGCCTGTCGCGCACCCGTCGCGAGATATCCGAGATGAGCCGCGACCTGTCGCAACGACAGGCCTCGGCCAGCATGATCGTCGCCGGACAACGCGAGGGCGGGGATATGCGGATGTTCCTGATCTATCCCGAAGGCAATTTCATCGAGGCGACAGAGGACACGCCATTTCTGCAGATCGGCGAGCACAAATACGGCAAGCCGATCCTGGACCGCGTGATCACCCCGGCGACCAGCCTTGCGGATGGCCAGAAGGCGGTGCTTCTGTCGATGGACTCGACCCTGCGCTCGAACCTGTCGGTGGGCATGCCGCTCGACATGGCGGTCATCGAAAAGAACGCCTGCACCGTGTCCGCGCGGCGCCGGATTCTGGAAGGCGATGAGGAATTCTCGCGCATGAGCCATGCATGGTCGGCTGCCCTGCGCAACAGCTTTGTGGAAATCGCGATCTGACCGGCGCGACCTAGCCGAGGTGGAATTCGCCGCGTTTTGCGGCGAGTGCGACTTGGCGGTGACGCTCACGAAATCGGTCGCGGTCTGCAGTGTCGTATTCATCCACACAATGCGGGCAGCAGACACCCTCTTCGAAGTCGGGATGCGCGCGCTCTGCCTCGCCCAGCGGACGGCGACAGGCATGGCACAGGCTGTGTCCGCCCGGTGTCAGGCCATGGCCAACACTGACACGCTGATCGAAGACGAAGCAGGCGCCGTCCCAAAGGCTGTCGGCCTCCGGCACGTCTTCCAGATATTTCAGGATGCCGCCCTGAAGATGAAAGACTTCGGGCGCGCCTTCGCTTAGCAGAAAGTTGGTGGCCTTCTCGCAGCGGATACCGCCGGTGCAGAACATCGCGATCCGCTTTCCTTGGAAGCGATCGGCGTTGGCCTGCCACCAGGCCGGAAAGTCGCGGAAGCTTGCCGTGCCCGGATCGATTGCGCCGGCGAAGCTGCCGATCGCCACTTCGTAGTCATTGCGGGTGTCGATCACCGCGACATCGGGGGCGGAGATCAGCTCGTTCCACTCACCGGGCTCAACGTAGCGCCCGACCGCGGCGGTCGGATCGACGCCAAGCCGGCCCATCGTGACGATCTCGCGCTTCAGCCGCACCTTCATTCGGCGGAATGGCATCGTCTCAGCGGGGCTTTCCTTCCATGACAGGTCAGCACAACCCGGCAGCGCCTTGATGGCCGCGAGTACGGCATTCAGCCCTGTCCGCTCGCCCGCGATGGTGCCATTGATCCCCTCGGGCGCCAGCAGAAGCGTGCCCAGAACGCCGTTCTCTTCGCAGACCGTCAGTAACGGGCCTTGCAACGATGCGGGATCGGCAAAGCGGGTAAAGCGATAGAGGGCGGCGACGATGGGCATCTTCCGCCCATAGCCGCCGCCGAACCCTCCGTCAAATCAGCCGAACGCGATCCCCAGGGCGAACCCGCCGATCAGATAGATGAACATCGTGATCAGGATGATCCCGACAAGGTTGAGGACGAACCCGCCGCGCGCCATCTGGCCGATCGTCACCGCGCCGGTGCCGAAAACGATCGCGTTGGGCGGTGTGCCGACCGGCAGCATGAAGGCGCAGGTGGCGGCGAAGGCGGCCGGGATCAACAGCGCCATCGGATCGACCCCGATGCCCACCGCGACCCCGCCGAGGATCGGGATGAAGGTCGCCGCTGTCGCCGTGTTCGAGGTGATTTCGGTCAGGAACAACACGATGGTCACCACAGCAGCCACCAGAAGCAACGGGGGCAGCGCGCCCAGTCCCTGAACCTGCTGCCCGAACCATTGGTCAAGGCCGCTGGACGCGACGGCACCTGCCAGCGACAGACCGCCGCCGAACAGCAAAAGGACGCCCCACGGCAAACCGTTTTCGGCGTCCTTCCATTCCAGCACCATCGTCGTCTTGCCGCGCGCGGGCAGGATGAACAGCATGATGCCCGCGAATATGGCGATGGCGGTGTCGTCCAGCGCACCCAGAAAGCCGAGGTCGGACCCGGTGATGCTGGTCAGAAGGCCGGGCACGACCCACAGGAAGGCAGCGCCCCCGAAGACGACCATCACCATCCGCTCGCCCTGGCTGACGGGGCCAAGCGCATCGATCTGCTCCTCGATCATTGCTTTGCCGCCGGGGATCTCTGCCAGATCAAAGCGGAACAGCACGTTGGTCATCAGAAGCCATGCAATCATCACGAAGACGGCGGCGAGGGGCAGGCCGATCATCATCCACTGCAGAAACCCGATCGACCGGCCAAGCTCATCAGACACATATCCGGCCACGATGGCGTTCGGCGGGCTGCCCAGCAGCGTTCCCAGACCCCCGATCGTCGCCGACCACGCGATGGCAAGGACCAGACAGATGCCGAAACGCCGGATATTTTCATCGTCGATCACTTCGCTGATCGTGCCGCCCTGGCCGATCTGATCGGCGACTTCGGCACCCTGCGACGTGTGCCGGCTGCGTTCGACGACGAGCGCCAGAACGGACAGCCCGATGGGCAGCATCATCAGCGTCGTCGCGGTGTTCGACACCCACATCGACAGAAATCCTGTGGCCAGCATCATGCCAAGGATGATGCGCTTGGGCTGAACCCCCACCCGGTGCAGCGTCAGCAGTGCGATGCGACGGTGAAGATGCCACTTCTCCATCGCGATTGCGATCAGAAAGCCGCCGAGGAACAGAAAGACGATCGAACTCGCGTAAGGCGCCGTCGCCTGACTGACGGTCTGTTCGGTGAAGGCGGGGATCAGAACGATCGGCAGAAGCGAGGTTGCCGACAGTGGGATCGCCTCGGTCATCCACCAGATCGCCATCAGCGTGCCGATAGCCGCGACGATGCGTCCATCGGGCGACAGCCCTTCGGACGCGCCCAGCAGCAGCCAGACCAGCAGAGCCAGAACGATGCCAAGCGCGCGCAGACCCCAGGTCCAGGCGGCTGATCGCGATGGCGCCTTTTCTTCGAACTCGCCCTGTTGGTGCAGATTTTCGTCCAGACTCATTCCGCCCTCCGATGTTTGGTCAACCGGCCTCGGTTCACGTTATCGGACCTGCGGCGCATTGCCAGCGCTTGTTGCAACCCAGGCGCGCAACGGTCGCGGCCATTGACGCACCCGCCGCCGCCCCATACGCAGAGACGCAGCGCAAATCGGAGACGTCCGCATGGCCAACGCTTTGATCGTGATCGATATGCAGAACGATTTCTGTCCGGGCGGCGCACTTGCGGTGGCGGGCGGGGATGAGATCGTCGATCCGATCAACGCGATGATGAAGGACTTCGATGCCGTGATCCTGACGCAGGACTGGCATCCGGCCAACCACACCAGTTTTGCTGACAACCATACCGGCGCCGAGCCCTTCACTCTGACAACGATGCCCTACGGTCCCCAGGTCCTGTGGCCACGACACTGCGTGCAAGGGACGCATGGCGCGGCCTTTCATCGCGACCTCAACGTCGACCGGGCGGACCTGATCCTGCGCAAGGGCTTTCGCAAGCATGTCGACAGCTATTCGGCCTTCTACGAGAACGATCATGAGACGCCGACCGGGCTGAGCAGCTATCTGGGCGAGCGTCAGATCGGCGTGCTGACCTTCGTTGGCCTGGCCCACGATTTCTGCGTCGCGTGGAGCGCGCGTGACGCTGCAGAGCTGGGTTTCGAGGTTCGCGTGATCGAAAGCGCGACCCGTGCGATCGACCTGGACGGCAGCATGGAAGAGGCGCGTAACGACATGCGCAGCGCCGGGGTCCAGCTGATATGAGCGGTCCGATCGTCGACATCGCCGCCCGTGTCTATAACCACAAGTGGAAGATCGACCCGATCGTCCGTTCGCTCATCGATACCGATTTCTACAAGCTGCTGATGTGTCAGTCCGTGTTCCGCAACCGGCCGGAAACGAACGTGACCTTCAGCCTCATCAATCGCAGCAAGGATGTCCGGCTCGCGGATCTGATCGACGAGGGGGAGTTGCGTGAGCAGCTAGACCATGTCCGCAGCCTGTCCCTGACCCGTGGCGAAAGCACATGGCTGCGCGGCAATACCTTCTATGGCAAGCGACAGATGTTCCGCCCCGATTTCATGGAGTTTCTGGAAGGACTGCGCCTGCCCGCCTATCATCTGGAAAAGCGCGACGGCCAGTATGAGCTGACCTTCGAAGGCCCATGGCCCCAGGTGATGCTGTGGGAGATCCCGGCCCTTGCGGTCCTGATGGAACTGCGGTCGCGCGCCGTCACCAAGGATATGGGCCGCTTCGAGCTGCAGATCCTTTACGCGCGCGCGATGACGCGGCTGTGGGAAAAGGTCGAGGCGCTTCGCGGGCTTGGTCCTGGTCTGCGGATCGCCGATTTCGGCACCAGACGGCGCCACGGTTTCCTGTGGCAGGACTGGTGCGTGCAGGCGATGATCGAAGGGCTGGGGGACCGGTTCACGGGTACGTCGAACTGCCTGATCGCCATGCGTCGCGATATCGAAGCCATCGGGACCAACGCGCACGAATTGCCGATGGTCTATGCCGCGCTGGCCGACAGCGATGCCGAGCTGCGCGAGGCTCCGTATCACGTTCTGGCCGACTGGCACGAGGAACATGACGGCAACCTGCGGATCATCCTGCCCGATACCTACGGCTCCGATGGATTCTTCGCCAACGCGCCTGACTGGCTGGCGGGATGGACCGGTGTGCGCATCGATTCAGGCGATCCCGTCGCAGGTGCCGAGACCGCCATCCGCTGGTGGCGCGAGCGGGGTGAGGACCCTCGCAAGAAGCTGATCATCTTCTCGGACGGCCTGGACGTCGCGATGATCGAGCGGCTTTACAATCGCTTCCATGACCGGGTGAAGGTCAGCTTCGGCTGGGGCACGCTGCTGACGAACGATTTCCGCGGACTGGTCGCGGGCGACGGGCTGGCGCCGTTCTCGCTAGTCTGCAAGGCGGTGGCCGCAAACGGGCGACCAACCGTCAAGCTGTCGGACAATCCGGCCAAGGCGACAGGCCCGGCGGACGAGATCGCGCGCTACAAGGATGTCTTTGCGGTCGGTGCGCAGGAACGGCAGGCGGTCCTCGTTTGAGGACTGCCTAACCCGAAGCTAGCGTCAGGATCGCAAAACAGCACAGCGCGGCCAGCCCGGCGGTAACCGGGATCGTCACCAGCCATGCCGCCAGGATCGACACGACATGACTGCGCCGCACGAGCCTGCGGCGAAGGCGTTCCTCGACCGGGAATTCGGCACGGCCGTCCCGGCGTCGTCGTCGGTCGTCCCATTCGCGGAAAAACCCCACACCAAAGACTCCGCCGACGGCGATATGCGTGGTCGAGACGGGCAGGCCCACCCACGACGCGGTCAGCACCGTCGCTGTGGTCGCCAAGGTGATGCAGAGCGCACGCGCCGCGTTCAGTCGGGTGATGCCGCCGCCAACCGTGCGAACCAGCGCACGACCGAAAATGACCGAACCAAGCGCGATCCCCCCCGCCGCAAGCAGCAGCGCGCTACGCTCCAATGACATGTCTGGACTGTCGAACGCGCTTCGCTCGACGATCACCGACAACGGACCGGCGACGTTGGCCACGTCGTTCGAGCCGTGGGCAAAGGCCAGCAGGACCGCCGCGACCAGCAGGGGCCCGGCCAGCAACCGCTTCAGCGCGGGCCGGGGCTCTGCCTGCCGGGCGATGTCACGCTCCAGCCTGCGTCGGGTCCACCACCAGGATAGCCCGGCAGTCATCGGCGTCACTGTCCAGATAAGCGGGCCGGGGACCGCCAGAATCAGGTCCAGCAGGTAGATCGCGAAGCTCGCCCCCATAGCAGCGATCATGGCCGGCAGCCATATTAGGCCGGCGCTGATCCGGTCTTTTGCGTTCCCGACGGTGTGGCGAAGGAAGGCCAGCAGCAACGCTGCAATGCAGCCACTGATCACCGGTGCGCAGACCCAGATCGCTGTGATGTAGGCCAGACTCTGCCATGCGACCGCGCCTGCTCCGTGGACGACCAATCCAGCTCCGGCGATCGAGCCCACCACGGAATGCGTGGTGCTGACCGGCAATCGACGCCATGTGGCAAAGCTGATCCACGCCCCGGCGCCGAGCAGCGCGGCGAGCATCGCAAGTGCGGTCCGCTGATCACCTGCGAGGGGTACGGGCCCGACGATGCCCGTCGCCAGACGCTCGGTGACCGAATGGCCAGCCAACAACGCTCCGGCGAGTTGCGCGACCCCGATCAGCGCCAGTCCGGCCCCCAGTCCGACCGAGCCCGCACCGAAGGCGGGAGCGAGCGCGTTTGATGCATCGTTCGCACCGATCGAAAGCGCCAGATAGGCGGCCAGCGCCAATCCGGCGGCCAAGATCACGGGGCCATGCAGCCCAGCGACGATGCCGACCGCCAGGATCGCCAGCGCGGCGCACAGAACGACGATTGCGCCAAGTCCCAGTACCGGCCGCGCGGCATGGCGATGCGCGCTCTCCATATCCGAGACGCGCGCCAGATCCTTGTCGAGGATCCGGTATTCGGGTGTGGAACGTCGGGCCATGAATGCGCCTAGCTCGCCGCAAGGGTCCCGATCAAGCGCGCGGTCCCTTGTCCATTGCGGACAATATCTGGGACAAACCGGGCTCGGCGACGAGGCGTGCGGCTTCGGCCGGGGCATACCATGCCCGCTCGCGTTCGGCGCGTTCGGGGAAGTTGTTCTTCAGCGTCTGCACGTCCAGACGAAAGACGCGGACTTCGACCGGTGTTCCGAAGCCATGGTCGCGCACCTTGTCGTAACGGTAGCGACCCATCTCCTGCGGATCGATGCGGCCTGTCACGCCCGCCTCTTCCCACGCTTCGACCGCTGCGGCGCCCGGCAGACTCTTGCCGCTCATCGGCCAGCCTTTGGGGATGATCCAGCGCCCGGTGCCGCGACTGGTGATCAGCAGGACCTTGCCATTGGCCGGGTCCACGCAGATGGCACCGACCTGCATCGCAGGCGGGCGCCGCCCAAGGATCATGTCGAGAGATTGCCGAAGACCCATGGTCATTCGCCGGATTCCTCGACCCTGCCGCGCAGCGCCTTGACCTGACCCCGCTGGGTCTTGGACTGAAGCCTGCGCCGCTTGCTGGCGAGGGTCGGTCGCGTTGCAATCCGCCGGCGCGGCGCGACCGAGGCGCGGCGGATCAGATCGGCCAGCCGTTCTCGAGCCAGTTCGCGGTTCCGTACCTGGCTGCGCGTTTCCTGGGACAGGATCACGATGGCGCCGTCGCTAGTCCACCGGCGACCGGCCAGCCGCTGCAACCGACGCTTCACCGGGTCGGGAAGGTTCGGCGAACGCTCTGCCTCGAACCGCAATTCAACCGCGCTCGACACCTTGTTCACATTCTGACCGCCCGGGCCCTGTGCGCGGGTGAAGGATTCGGAAAGCTCCCATTCCTCGAGAACGATCTGGTCGGTGATGTAAAGCATCGCCCCAAGATATGGTGTGGACGGCTGAATTACACCAAAAGTATGTTAACGCAGCGTGAATTTATGCGCGGTGAGGCACCGCGGACTCACTGTTCGCCGTCGGGCCTTGATTCCGGCCAGTGCGCGAACGGCAGCACCGCGCCCTCGGTGCGGCTTTTGGCCACGCGCGACAGATCGACTTCGGCGATGACCCAGCCCGGTGCGTCCATCGCACCTTCGGCGATCACACCGGTTTCCGGCCAGAAACCGTCAGGCGGACCATAGATCGCGGCGCGTCCGCGGTTTTCATCGACCGCCGGGCTCCAGTCGCATGTGCCGACGGTGGGTGACTGAACGACGACGCATTGTCCTTCCAAAGCACGGGCCATCGCGCCGATGCGGACACGCGTGAAGCCCGCAACCGTATCCGTGCAGGACGGAACCAGGATCAGTTCGGCCCCAGCCTCGACCAGCGCGCGGCCGAGAAGCGGAAATTCCGCGTCATAGCAGATCAGGATCCCGATCCGTCCCAAGGTTGTGTCGAAGAGCCGCAGGCCGCGTGCGCCGACCACATCCCATTCCTCGCGCTCGAACCGGGTCATGATCTGCTTGTCCTGATGCCCGATGATGCCTCCGGGGCCGTAGAGCACCGCCCGGTTCACAGGCCTCTCACCCTCGAAGACCGGGCCGGAGGCTGCGAGGATGTGGCAGCGATGATCGCGGGCGAGCCGTGCATGCAGATCCGATACCGCATCCGCGTGCCGCGCAACCTCGTGCAGCGAGCGTTCGAGATCCGCCGCCACCGCGCGTCCGCCAAGGCTCGCCAGCTCCATCGCGCCGTATTCGGGAAAGACCAGCAGGTCGGCGCCCTTCGCCGCTTTGACCCAGCCGGTCAGTTTGGAACTGTAGGCGTTGAAATCCTGAAGCCAGTCGAGCGGATAGGCCGCGGTTGCGATTTTCATAGCTCGCGCATCCAGAATTGCAGCGGTTTCTCGGTAGCTTCAGCGTCACCCAGATCCTTCCAGCTGAACCGCGCGACGACACCCGGCAAAGGGGCGTAACCGCGCTTGCGCCAGAATCCGTCAAGCGGTCGATAGTCCGCAGGACGGTCGGGGTGATCCGCCGGTCGGATGACGCTGCAAAAGGCGGCGTATCGCCGGCCGAGACTGCGGGCGTGATCCTCTCGCGCGTCGAAGAAGGCATGACCGATCCCCTCACCCCGGTGTTCGGGCAGCAGAACGGATTCGGCGCAGTAGAAGATTTCATCCAGCCGTTCCGGGCGATCTGCGAAGGCTGCGGCGAAATCTTCTGCATGATCCTCCATCGGCGCCCCGGTCGATGCGCCGACGATGCGCCCCTCGTCGTCTTCCGCCACCACGACGACCGCGCCGGGCTTGAGATAGGCCTGCAGATAGTCGCGTTCGTAAGCGGCATCGCCGTCATAGAGATAGGGAAAAGACCGGAATACTGTGATCCGCAACCGTGCGACGTCATCAAGCGCGTTGCGCAGGTCGTCGCCGGTCAGGACCCGGATACGGCTCATGCGGAAACCTGGGCCGTCCAGTCCGCGAGGTTGTAGTAGGTCGTCACGCGGGCAATCTTGCCGTCCCTGAGCGTAAAGAAGGACCCGGCAGGCAGGCTATAGGTCTGGCCGTTCGCCTCGGGCAGACCGGGGTCGGTCTTGAGATACGTACCGTTGACCACGAATTCGGCGGCTGCGCGGGTGCCGCTGTCATCCACGAAAATCACCAGATCGGTCAGGTTCTCGCGGTAGCTTTCGGTCATGTGGTCGTTGAACTCTGCGAACAGGGCCTTGCCGCGACGGATCTTGCCCTCATTCACGTGATGTTCGACCTCGTCATGCAGCAGGTCCAGCATCTCGTCGGTCCGTCCCGCATTGAAGGCATCGAAATAGGCGGCGATCAGCGACTTGGGGTCCATCGGCAAGCTCCTTGGATGTGCCGCGCCGCTGTAGCGGGCGCGCCGGATATCGTCAGCCCCTATCAAGGTGGCAGGGTGCGGCCGTGCTTGCAATCGGGGCGAATGTCGCTAGCCCTGTCGGGGTTGAAGACGCTTGGGACCACGCCATGAACCGATCCGCTGATTTCGGCCCGCGCGCCATCACCTGCTTCAAGGCGTATGACATCAGGGGCGAGTTGGGCATCGATTTGGACGCCGACATCGCCTATCGCACCGGCCGCGCCTTCACGCAGGCGCGCGGTGCGCGCAACGTCGTCGTCGGTCGCGACAGTCGCGAATCTTCACCCCTCCTCGCCAATGCGCTGATCCGAGGCCTGACCGAGGGTGGCGCCGACGTGCTGGACCTGGGCCTTGCCGGCACGGAAGAGGTCTATTTTGCCACCGGCCATCTGGGGGCTGATGGCGGGATCGAGGTCACCGCGTCCCACAATCCGATCAGCTATAACGGCATGAAGCTTGTCGGTGTCGGGTCCGCCCCCCTTGATCCGGACAGTGAATTGCCTGCCGTGGCCGAGTTGGCGCGATCTGGCGACTTCGTGCCGGCAGCGCGCATGGGCCAAGTCCGCGATGCCCGCGAAACGCGCGCCGACTACGCACGGGCCCTGGTGAACATGATCGACGTCTCTGCGCTGCGGCCGATGAGGGTGCTGGTCAATGCTGGAAACGGCACTGCCGGTCCGACCTTCGACGCTATCGCCATGGAACTCGACCGCCGTGGTTCGCCGCTCGACTTCGTACGAATCCACCACGAGGTCGATCCCTCTTTTCCGAACGGTATTCCCAACCCGCTGCTGCCGGAAAACCAGCCCCCGACGGCGGAAGCCGTGCGTGAAGCCGGTGCCGATCTGGGCATCGCCTGGGACGGCGATTTCGATCGCTGTTTCTTCTTTGACAGCACCGGGCGGTTCATCGCCGGCGAATACATTGTCGGTCTGCTGGCTGCGGCGTTTCTTGAAAAATTCCCGGGCGAAAAAATCGTTCACGACCCCCGCGTCGTTCTGAATACGCGCGATGTAGTCGCGGCCAGCGGCGGTGTCGCGGTCCAGTCGCGCACCGGTCACGCCTTCATCAAGCGGAAGATGCGTGAGACCGGCGCGATCTATGGCGGCGAGATGTCGGCGCACCATTATTTTCGCGACTTCTATCACTGCGACAGCGGCATGATCCCCTGGCTGCTGGTCGTCGAACTGCTGTCGCGCGAAGGTCGCGGTCTCGACGCGCTACTGTCCGAGCGGATGACGCGGTTTCCATCCTCTGGCGAGATCAACTGGCGATTGGATGATCCGGACGCGGCGATCGCGCGTGTGCTGGCGCATTATGCACCCGAGGCGCAGTCGCGCGACGACAGCGACGGTGTGTCGCTCGAATTCAAAGACTGGCGCTTCAACCTGAGGCAATCGAACACCGAACCGGTCGTCCGCCTGAACGTCGAGTCGCTGGGTGATGCCGCGCTGGTCGCCGAAAAACAGGCGGAGATCGCGGCAATCCTGACCGGCACTGGCTTCTAGACCAGATCTTCGAAACCGAAGGTGATGTAATCTCGCAGGTAAGCCGCGCGCGCCGCCGCGATATGAGCGCGGACGGTGATAAATGCGGGCCATTCCTGGGGGGCCAAGTCATTTGAGGTCGGAGGATTGATACCGACCGCGCGAGCCAGCCAGCCCATGTCCTCCGCCAGACGATCCTCTCGTACGATCGCGTCGGGGCTGCCGAAGCGCGCGAAACCTGCCACCACCTCGGACTGGCTGGCCCAGCCGGGATGTGTGGGCAGGCTGGTCTGACCGTTCAGATTGCGGCGCAGGAAATCCAGGAACTCGCCGAAATGCCGACTTTGCTGATCGTCGGTCATTGATCCCAGCCCATCATCCGGGGGCAAAGACACCCGATGAACATCGCGCAGCACCTGCCGCAACTCGGGCTTGGCGTCGACGATCAGCGTGCGGAAGGCCTGCCAGGCGCGCAGCAGCGGATGGCGCAGGATCGTGAAGCTGCGATGGCCTGGATGTCCGCGTTTCCATTGACGCAAGGTCTTCTGGGTGAAGTCCCGCTGCACATCGCCCTGAGTTGCCAGCCACTGCGCAATCCTATCCGACGGCGCGCCTCGGACCGGCATGAACAGCAGGCCGCGACCCGCATCGGACGCCATGTAGGACGGTACCGCGGGCCCGCGGCTCGTTTCAAAACTGGGGATCCGCGTCGTGCCAAACAGGTCCATCTCGACCAGCGCGCGCTGCATGTCGTCGTAATTCGTCACCTTGTCGCGCATCTCGCGCGGATTCTGCGGCACCTGATCCTGCGCGGGACGAACCTCTTCAAGGTCGGTGCGTCCCAGCCAATGCAGCAGCCCCCGCAGGACGTCCGCATCGCGCAGGTCGGCATAGTCCAGCAGGAACGGAACCTGACCGCTGCGTTGCAGCGCCCCCAGGATGCGAGACTGGAATGCCGCGTTCTCTGCCGCAACCTGCCTGAATTCGTCGGCCTTGAATTCGATCGCTGCGGGGACCGGCACCTCGCTTTCGTTCAGCTTCCACTGGTTGGTTTCCCAAGCAAGCCGGGTAGAGACGTAGCTGTCGAGAATAGAACGGCTGAGAATGATCTTGGCGCAGGACCGATCCTCGATGATTGCATCGAACACGCGCGGATCGTGATCGTGGAAGTAGCGGAAGCCGGGCAGATGATCCGGTCTGTCGAAGAGCGTGGCGAGCAACCGGTGGGGATCGGCCTCGCGCTCGGCCATCGTAATTCCTTGAAGCTCGGCCTTTCCTGGCCAGCCCAGCATGTAGGGGTTGAATGCCTCGCCGAAGCAGGTGACGCCGCGGAGGCCGTTCAGCGTCGCCTCGAGCAGGTTCGAACCGGTGCGCATGCCTGCAAAGATGACGAAGCGGCCGAACGGCTCAGCCAAGTCCGCCCCCTTTGCTGCTGTCGGAGCGTTCGTGAAACAGCCCGGTGACGCGCTGATGCAGTCCAGCGTTGCGCAGCCGACGCAGGAAATCCGGCAACCCCGCCACGTCGCGCATGACCGGCAGATCTTCGCCGGGCTCGGCGCGAGGGTCGGCCATTTGCACGGCGGTTTTCAGGGCTCGTTCAGGATCGTCGAGGAACTCCGACAGATCCCAGCTGCGGACCTGCGCCTTGACCCACACTGAACGCAGCGCCGTCTGCTGGTCCAGTTCGATCCGCTGCAACTGCGCGGCAACCCTGCGTATATCGTCGAACGGCATATCGGATTGAAGCAACGGAACAACCCAAGCGCCGGTGACGACCATCAGGCGGGCGTTCGGATCCGTGACGATGAACCAGTTCAGCGCTTGATTGTCGCGCGGGCTGAATTGGAACGCCTGCATCCGTCTGGTGATGCGGATCAGCGCGGACAGGAAACCTTGTGGGTCATGGTCGCGCAGGACGGGGTGCGTCGACAACGCACCGGGGCCAACTTCTGGACGGCCCGAGAACTCGACCTCACCCGGCCCCAGAAGGTGTCCGTGGACATCGGCATCGATCCGGGTGGCCAGCCAGTCCTCAAATTGCGGAAAGAGATCGCTGAACCCCTGGAAGACGGCGTAGGGGGCCGAGGTCTTGCCGTTCTCCCGATCCTTCGCGGGAAACCGGCTCTGCATGTAAAGTCCGGGTCGACCCAATCGACGACGGGCCACCGCGCGGTCAAAGACGCTCGCCATGAGCGAGGAGTCAGGTTGCGTGGCCGCGTCCCGACCATCGCCCGCGTCTGTCGTAGCCGGGAAATGCGCATAAAGGCCACGCGCATCGGCCCAGATTTTGCGCGCAACGAAACAGCGCGATTCCGCCAGCAACTGCAGGTGATCATCGTAAAGCAGATAGGGCCGTCCGAACGGGTCGAACTTTGCAAGTGTCAGCGAGTGGTTTTCGATCCGGATCGAATGGATGCGCGCAAGGGACTGGAAATAGCTTTCGTCGGGAATCCAGCTGAAGCGGAAGAACGCCTCGAAGGTCGATCGCCGCGGATCATCCAGAATCGCGCGCAGCGTCGAAGCCGTCAGGCACCACCACTGGGAGCCCAGATGCGGCGACAGGCCGGCGGGCAGGCGGCGTCGGATGCGCAGTCTCCGCTGCACTTGCACCAGCCGATCGAAAAGGATCCGTCGCCGCCGCCAGTCAACGGGAAACCAGAGCAGAAACCGTTCCATGTCGAACCCGCCTGCTGTCCACCGTCCTTCGCGGGCATCGACGCTTTCGATATGATCGGCGGTTGGATCCTGGGCCAGATACGCCCGCAGTTCGGAAACGGGACGCAATGGCAGGCAGGCGCCAGAGGCCAGATAGACATGCGTCGTGTCCGGCCACTCGTCCAGCAATTGCCGGGCCGCGTTCTGGGTTGCATGAACCAGGCTCATGTCACCCCAGGTGCAGGCTATGCGATGGCTGAAGCGAACCGTATCCAGATCGGCCAGCGCGCTGCGCATCTTCGCAACGTCGTTTTTCGACGCCTTGCTGTCTACGTGGATCATGACCACCGCGCCGCCGCTGGCCCAGATGCGCGCCATTCTCGCGGCCAGATCCAGCGCCGCGTGACACAACATCACGACGCCCAATCGAACGGCATCGGACGCGCCGGAATTATTCGCGACGGGGTTGTGGTTTCGCGCCGCGGCCGGGACGCGGGCGTTCCAGGTTGCCGCGTCCGGGGCGAGGGTGCCGCGGACGTTCACGCCCAGTGCCCGCGCGACATCAGGCCAAGGTCCTCAAGCTGATGCCAGTCACGATATTCCTGCGACTGCGCGCACCACAATCGTGAGCGGCCCATCAGCCCCGCCTGGTAAGCACGGTATTCGCGACTGTTGGCATAGTGCTGCCGCCGGTCCAGTTCCTCTGTCGCCTTCGCGCCGAAAGTGGACAGAAACTTCGCATGCAGCAGACAGCCAGAGGCCATCTCACCGCCCTCCTCATCATAGGTTCGGTTCAGGCCCCGGGGAAGCAGCATGTGCGTGGAACTGACGTAGGCGTAGCGGCGATTCCACTTCACCAGCGGAATCTTGTTCAGCGCCGGGCCGGCCAGCGGGTCATCGGCGAAGAAGGTCCGCGAACGCGGTCCCCCTTGTATCCATAGGTTGTCATAGGTTCGGTTCTTGCGAATCGTGTAGTTCGCCGGATCGAACCAGCGCGCGATCGAGAACGGGTCTTCGCCTGGCGCGTAGGGCTTCGCGTCCAGCGCATCGTCGGGATACATGTCGAGCAGCATCGCCGGAAAGCTGCGGGTCCCCGACGATTCCAGCCAGTCGGTAAGCGCGCGCAGGGGGCGTGCATCGCAGTGGGGGTAGACAAGGAATTCGTCCGGATCGACCGTCAGACACCAATGGCCATGGCCGTGCCGAAAAAGCAGCCAGCCCAGCCAATCCATGCCAAAGCGTGCGGCCTTGTAGCTGGCCTGCGTCCGCCAAAGCGATACGTCGGGCTGTTGCGCAAGGAAGTCCGAACCACCATCGGTGCTGGCGTTGTCGACGATCAGGAAGTGGTCGATGCCAATCTTGCGATAGTAATCCAGGAAATAAGGTAGGCGGGCGGCCTCGTTGCGCAGGGTGGTGAACACCAGCAGATCACGCGGTCCAATCCCTCCGGTCCGGTCCCGGACGATTGTGATCTGACGGCGGCGGCGAATCGCACGGGCCAACAGGCGCTGCCGCTCGGCGCGACGACGCAACTGCTTCAGCGCGGCTCGAATGCGCGCGATCAACCCATGCCTCCCGGTTGTGCCCTTTCAACTTTACAATCAAGCGTTGTCTGCAAACTGGCGCAACCGGATCGGCAATCGCAAGGATTTTTCGCATCATATTTCTTAGTGCCAGTCGCCTGTGCCCATCAGCCCGGCGGACACGAAATCGCGCCAATCGCCGAGCTGACGAGATCTTGAATGCCAAAGGCACGGAGCGCTTGCGAGCGCATCATAATAAGGTCGGAACGCGTCGGGGTCGGCGAAGTGCTGACGGCGACTGATATCCTCCCGACCCCGGGCAATCGCATCGGGCAGGAATTTCGTGTGCAGCAGAATGCCTGACAGGCGCGGATCGCCGGGGCCGTCCCACGCGTCGTTCAGGCGGGGCGGCAGCGCCGCATGGGTCGAATTGGTATAGGCGAAGCGCCTGTTCCAGCGCACCAATGGCAGCTTGTTCAAAGTCGGTGCGCGATGCGGGCGGTCGCTGAAGAAGACGCGCGCCCTGACCCCGCCCCGCGTCCAGCGGTTGCGCCTTGGTTGCTGGATCTGAGTCTCGTAGGGGCCTGCATCGAACCAGCCCAAATAATCCAGTGGCGACTGACCCCCGTCCATCGGTGTTCCCAGCGACGCGCGCGGATAGAGATCGACCATGAGCGCGCCCATCGCCGGAACGCCCATCGCCTCGAGCTGTGTGACGAGCTTCCTCAGATCGTGGCTGTCATGATGCGGGTAGATCAGCAATTCGTCCGCATCGACGGTCAGACACCAGTGACCGTGTCCATAGCGGAGAAGCAGCCAACTCAGCCAATCCATGCCGAATCTAGCCGACCGGTAGGCGTGATCAGTGGACCACAGCGAGACATCGGGCTGCCCAGCAAGCATTTCTGTCGAACCGTCGTGGCTTGCGTTGTCCACGATCAGGAAATGCGCCACCCCCAACGAGCGATAATGATCGAGCCAATGCGGTAAACGCTGGATCTCGTTGCGCAGGCAGCAAAAGGCCAACACGTCACCTCGGCGGATTTGATCCGTCCAGTTCTTGACGAGCGACAACGCTCCCTTTGCTCGGATCGCGCGCCACAAAAGCTGGCGTCGCTTCCAGCGCAACCGCCAAGCCGACCACAAACGTCGTAGTCGCGCGGCAGAGCGATCGCTCAACGGTCGTAATGTCCGTTCTGGTGCCACCGCCATGCGTCAGCGATCATCTGCGCCATGGTCGATCGGTCGGCTTGCCAGCCCAGTTCGGTGCGCGCGCGCTCGCTACCGCAGACCAGCGTCACTGCATCGCCGGGGCGACGCGGACCGTCCTGCATCGGCACCGTACGGTTTGTGACATGGCGCGTCTCGGCCACCACCTCTCGAACCGAAAAGCCCGTCCCTGTGCCAAGGCAGAAGACACGGCTTCCCTTGCCTGCGCGCAACCAGTCCAGCCCGGCCACATGTGCCTCCACCAGGTCCATGACGTGGACATAATCGCGGATGCAGGTGCCATCCGCCGTCGGATAATCGGTCCCGTTGATGGTCAGCGCAGGTCTGCGTCCGTCCACGGCATCGAGGATCAAGGGGATGAGATGCGTTTCGGGTTGATGATGCTCGCCGACCTCTCCTTCAGGGTCGGCACCCGCCACGTTGAAATAGCGAAAGATGACGCTTTCCAATCCATCCGACACAGCAAAATCCGCCAGCATGTCTTCGATCGCACGCTTGCTGGCCCCGTAGGCGTTGAGTGGTGCTTGCGGCGTATCCTCGGTCAGGACGACACCATCCTGATCGCCGTAAGTCGCGCAGGTCGAAGAAAAGACGAAGCGTTTGACACCCGCGGCCAAGGCCGCTTCGATCAGGTTCAGCGAACCGCCGACGTTCACGCGCCAGTACAGGCCCGGCTCTCTTACCGCTTCGCCGACTTGGCTCAGCGCCGCGAAATGCATCACCGCGTCAGGGCGGTGCTTTTCAAACGCTGCGTCCAGTGCGCCGCGGTCCAGCAGGTCACCCTCGACCATTGGACCAAAGCGAACGGCGTCGCGCCAGCCGGTCGAGAAATTGTCGAATGTGACTGGGATGTGGCCCGCCCGAGCCAGTGCCTTGCAAGCATGCGAGCCGATATAACCCGCGCCGCCGGTGACCAAAACTTTCTCGGGCATGACCCTATTCTGCGGCGCGACGCATCGCCATGACGTCGGCAAGGTAGTCGCCGAACTCATCCTTCAGCTCATCCCGTGCCAGTCCGAAGGCGACCGTTGCCTGAAGGAATCCAGCTTTGGACCCGCAGTCGAAGCGCTGCCCACGGAAGCGAAGGCCATAGACGTCCCGGCCTTCCTGAATGTCGTCGGCGATGGCGTCCGTCAACTGGATTTCGCCGCCCGAGCCCTGCTTCAGCTTGTTGAGGTTTTGCATCACGGTCGGCGAAAGAATGTAGCGTCCGATGACCGCGAGGTTTGAGGGCGCAGTACCGGGCGCGGGCTTTTCGACCACGCCACGCGCACGGACGATTGCGCCCATATCTTCAACCACGTCGAGAACGCCGTAGGCCTGCGTCTTGTCGGCGGCGACCTCCATCGTGGCGACCATACTGCCGCCGGTCTCCTCATGCGCTTCGATCATCTGCTGCAGGCAGGGCGGTTCGCCCATGATCACGTCATCGGTCAGAATCACCGCGAATGGCTCGTTGTGGACCAAACGGCGCGCACACCAGACCGCGTGCCCCAGGCCGAGCGCCTTGTGCTGCCGGATATAGGCAATTGCGCCCGACTCCATGTTCGTGGTGCGCAGGATGTCGAGAAGCTCGTTCTTGCCTGACTTTCGCAGGCTGGCTTCCAGTTCGTGCGCGTGGTCGAAGTAATCTTCCAGCGCGCCCTTCCCGCGCGACGTGACGAAGATGAATTCCTTGATACCGGCAGCGCGGGCTTCATCGATCGCGTATTGGATCAAGGGCCGGTCGACCAGCGTCATGATCTCTTTCGGGATGCTCTTGGTTGCGGGCAGGAAACGCGTTCCTAGACCGGCGACGGGGAAGATCGCCTTCGTGACCTTGCGACTCATTCGGACAACTCCTGTCTGAGCGGCCGTCGCGAGGACGGTTCCGTTTCGGTTCGTTTATGGTGCGCCCAACGGCGCGGATCAAGGTTCTAACAGAAGTAGGGTAAACTGGCCGATCTTGTTTTGTCCAATATGCACGCCAACAAGCGAGATGACGCGTTGTGAATACACTTGGCGATCACCTGCCACATGAATTTCAACTGATCGACATATCCGCCATCATCCGTTCCAGACGCGGAACGTCTTCAGGGTTGTTCAGTTCCCAGAACTGACGGCCACGGGCCTCGACACGAACGCAAAGGACGCGACGTCCGTTTTCCAGGAAGCGCAGCTGTTCAAGCCCCTCCAGCCGTTCAAGCGGCCCTTCGGCCCAGGTCGGATAGGCTTTCAGCGCGTCTGGACGGTAAGCATAGACACCGACGTGGTGAAAAACCGGGCTTGGCTCGGCAGGATCGAACGAGCCGGCCGCGAACGGGATCACCTCTTTGGAAAAGTAGAGGGCGCCCATGTCAGCGGCGAAGACGGCCGTGGTGCCGCCCACCCGGCCCGCATGGCGATCGGCGATCAGGTCCTGACGCATGGCTCCCGAAGTCGGCAGAACCGGCGTCGCCACGCCTGCGGTGGCGTCTGCGCGAAGGCCGGCGACCAAGTCCTCGATGAACCATGCGGGTGTCAGTGGCGCATCGCCCTGCAGGTTGACGACGATATCAGCGCTCAGGCCAAGATTTTCCACGGCTTCGGCACAGCGCTCGGTTCCGTTTCTGCAGGAGGTCGACGTCATCGCGACGTCCGCTCCAAAATCGTGCGCATGGGCAGCGATGCGCTCATCGTCGGTCGCCACGATGACGCGGTCGATGCCGGCAACCTCCATCGCGGCATCCCAGCTGCGACGGATCAGGCTGCGCGCCTCGCCCGTCGCACCGCGGAGCTCGACAAGCGGTTTGCCCGGATAGCGGGTCGAGGCGAAGCGGGCGGGAATGACGATGACGACGCCCGACATAGGCTCAGTCCTTGACCAGCAAAACGCCGGGCGCGAAGGAGATAAAGAACGGGTTCTCGAAGCCCGGCTTGCCGTAGGCGAGCGGGGTGTGATCGTCGAAGCGCACCACTTCGCCGCCCGCGCCGCGCAGGACGGCGTCGCCAGCCGCCGTGTCCCATTCCATCGTCCGGCCAAGCCGCGGATACAGGTCCGCCTCACCCGTCGCCACCAGGCAGAACTTCAGCGAGGAGCCGGCCGACGTCATGTCGCGCACGCCGTATTGCGCGATATACGCATCGGTCGCGGCATCACGATGTGATTTCGATGCAACGACCATGAGGCCACGATTGTCGGGCGTCGGATTGACGCCCACGGGCTCGACGCTACCTGGTGCCTCACCGAACGGCCCCTTTTCCTCGACCGAGCGGCCGTCCGCAGTCGTGTAAAAAAGCCGTTCTTTCGCAGGCGCATAGACGACGCCGCGAACCGGTACGCCGTTTTCGACATAAGCGATGTTGACGGTAAAATCGCCGCGACGCTGAACGAACTCCTTCGTGCCGTCCAGCGGATCGACGATCAGGAAGGTCTGCGCCTTTTCGTCGTGCGTCGCCGATTGCTCTTCGGTCACCAGCGGGATGTCGGGGAAGGCTGCGCGCAGCCCCTCGGCGATCAGGGCGTCCGCCGCCTCGTCGGCCTCTGTCACTGGGGAATCGTCGGATTTCGAGCGGACCTCGAAATCCTCGGCCGAATAGACCGCCATGATCCGATCGCCGGCGGCGATGGCGAGGCGACGCATCTCGGCTGTCAATCGTTCGAAATCCATCTACTTTCCCTCGGTCGTACGGGCCCTGCCGGCGCGGCGCAGGTTGAGTTTGCGACCCTGTTTGCCTATGATTTCGAGGAATGCAATGGGCAAGCGCTTGTTTGCCGGCACCCTCATCGAGCGACAGCGCCTGCCATGTTCGTCCCGCGCAAGAATCAGAACCTGGCCCAGGCGGCATTGACGACGCTGGCGTTGTCCTATCACCAGACCGTCTACAACCTGCGCCAGAACGATCGCAACGCGATCCTCGGGCTTCTGATGGTGATCGCCCAGAACCTGCTGATGCTTCTGGGCTTCCTGCTGATGTTCTACCTGATCCGCGTCCGCACGTCGCCCGTGCGCGGGGACTTCATCATCTACCTTTTCAGTGGGATCATCATGTTCATGACCCACATCAAGGCGGTCGGTGCCGTTTCCGGCTCGGGTGCCCTGACCTCGGGAATGAACAACCACGCGCCCTTGAACAGCGTGATCCTGATGGCCGGTGCGGCGCTGGCAGCGTTGTATCATCAGATCATCGCCTGTTTCGCGTTGCTCATCCTGTACCACGTCGTCTTTCAACCGGTGCATCTGGAAAACTGGCGCGCCTGCCTTGCGATGCTGATCCTTGCCTGGACTTCGGGCTGCGCGGTGGGTCTGGTCTTCCTTGCGATCAAGCCCTGGTGGCCAAGGGGAACGAAGCTGCTGACGCTGGTCTATCAGCGTCTGAACATGGTCGCTTCGGGCAAGATGTTCGTGGCTAACCTGATGCCGACAGCGCTGATGCCATACTTCGCGTGGAACCCGCTGTTCCATCTGATCGACCAGACCCGCGGATTCGCGTTCATCAATTATTCACCGCATCGGACATGGGTCCTGTATCCTGTCTATTTCACGCTCGCCGTGCTGATGGTCGGCTTGATGCTCGAATTCACGACGCGCCGTAAGGTCTCGCTCAGCTGGTCTGCCGGGCAGTGACGAGGTTGTCGCGCCCCGGGTGAAGGGCGAGCGTGCCGCGGCGCTTGCAGCCGTAAAATCGCCTTCCTATATACCCTTCCGAACCAACCGGCCCCCTGGCCGGACACGTCAAGGGATAGGTCCGCGGGGGCCGATCTGGACCCGAAGACCATATATCGCCGCAAGAAAGGTTGTGAGAAACATGTCCAAAGTCATCGGCATCGACCTCGGCACGACGAACAGCTGCGTCGCCATCATGGACGGCAGCCAGCCGAAGGTTATCGAGAACTCCGAAGGGGCGCGCACCACGCCGTCGATCGTCGCCTTCACCGACAGCGAACGTCTGGTCGGCCAGCCTGCCAAGCGCCAGGCGGTGACGAACCCCACCAACACCATCTTCGCCGTCAAGCGTCTCGTCGGGCGCCGTCTGACCGACCCCGAGGTCGAGAAGGACAAGAAACTCGTCCCCTACACGATCGTCGATGGCGGCAATGGCGACGCCTGGGTCGAGGCGAAAGGCGAGAACTATTCGCCCGCGCAGATCAGCGCCATGATCCTGCAGAAGATGAAGGCCACCGCCGAAAGCTATCTGGGTGAAAAGGTCGAGCAGGCCGTCATCACCGTTCCGGCCTATTTCAACGACGCCCAGCGTCAGGCGACCAAGGACGCCGGCAAGATTGCCGGTCTTGAAGTGCTGCGCATCATCAACGAGCCGACCGCCGCCGCGCTGGCCTACGGGCTCGACAAGAAGGAAAGCAAGACGATTGCGGTCTATGACCTCGGCGGCGGCACCTTCGACATCACCATCCTGGAAATCGACGACGGCCTTTTCGAGGTGAAGTCGACCAACGGGGACACGTTCCTCGGCGGCGAAGACTTCGACATGCGGATCGTCAATTACCTCGCCGACGAGTTCAAGAAAGAGCACGGCGTCGATCTGACCAAGGACAAGATGGCATTGCAGCGGCTGAAGGAAGCCGCCGAAAAGGCCAAGATCGAGCTGTCGTCCTCCAGCCAGACCGAGATCAACCAGCCGTTCATCTCGATGGACAAGGACACCGGCACGCCGCTGCACATGGTCATGAAGCTGACCCGCGCGAAGCTGGAATCGCTGGTGGGTGAGCTGGTCAAGCGCACGCTGAAGCCCTGTCAGGACGCGATGAAGGACGCCGGCGTCAAGAAGGACGACATCGACGAGGTGATCCTCGTCGGCGGTCAGACACGGATGCCGATGGTGGTCGAGGAAGTGACCAAGTTCTTCGGCAAGGAGCCGCATAAGGGCGTCAACCCCGACGAGGTCGTGGCACTTGGCGCTGCGGTTCAGGGCGGTGTTCTGCAGGGTGACGTCAAGGACGTCGTGCTGCTGGACGTGACCCCGCTGTCCCTGGGCATCGAGACGCTGGGTGGCGTGTTCACTCGCCTGATCGATCGCAACACCACGATCCCGACCAAGAAGAGCCAGATCTTCTCGACCGCCGAAGACAACCAGAACGCGGTGACGATCCGTGTCTTCCAGGGCGAGCGCGAGATGGCTGCGGACAACAAGATGCTGGGCCAGTTCAATCTGGAGGACATCCCACCCGCACCGCGCGGCATGCCCCAGATCGAGGTGACGTTCGACATCGACGCCAACGGCATCGTTTCGGTCAGTGCCCGCGACAAGGGAACCGGCAAGGAACAGAAGATCACCATCCAGGCGTCGGGCGGTCTGTCCGATGAGGACATTGAACAGATGGTCAAGGACGCCGAGGACAATGCCGAGGCTGACAAGGGTCGCCGCGAGCTGGTCGAGGCCAAGAACCAGGCGGAAAGCCTGATTCATTCGACCCGCAAGTCGCTGGAAGAGCACGGTGACAAGGTCGACGGCTCGACCGTCGAGGCGATCGAACTCTCGATCGGGGCGCTGGAAGAGGCGCTGAAATCCGAGGATTCCGGCAAGATCAAGTCGGGCATTCAGAACGTGATGGAAGCCTCGATGAAGCTCGGCGAAGCGATCTACAAGTCGCAGCAATCCGAGGGTGAGGCCGGTGAGTCCGACGAAGACAGCCCGCGCGATGTGGACGACGACATCGTCGACGCCGATTTCGAGGACCTCGACGACGACAACAAGAAACGCGGCTGATCCCAGGCCGCAACGCTTGGGCCGGCCCGGTTGAAACCGAGGGCCGGCCCTTCTTCATTCAGGACGTGACGACGCCATGGCCAAACGCTGTTATTACGAGGTTCTGGGGATCACGCGCGGTGCATCCGTCGACGAGATCAAGCGCGCCTATCGCCAGAAGGCGAAGGAGCTGCATCCCGACCGAAACCGCGGAAACGAACAGTCCGAAGCCCAGTTCAAGGAGGTGAACGAGGCTTATGACTGTCTCAAGGACGACCAGCGCAAGGCCGCCTATGATCGTTTCGGCCATGCTGCCTTCGAGGGCGGGCAAGGTTTCGGGCAGGGCTTTGGCGGCGCGCGCGGCGGAAACGCCGATTTCGGTAGCGCTTTTGCCGACGTTTTCGAGGATCTGTTCGGCGACATGATGGGGGGCCGTCGTGGCCCCGGTGGCGGCGGGCGCTCGCGCGCCCAGCGCGGTCAGGATCTGCGATACAACCTGCGCGTTACGCTGGAAGAGGCTTTCGGCGGGCTGCAGAAATCCATCACCGTTCCGGGCTCGATCGCCTGCAGCGAATGCGAGGGCACCGGGGCCGAGGGCGCGACCCAGCCTGCCACCTGTCCGACCTGTGCGGGCATGGGCAAGGTGCGCGCCCAGCAGGGTTTCTTTACCGTCGAGCGCAGCTGCCCGACTTGCGGCGGCCAGGGCCAGATCGTCAAGAACCCGTGCACCTCCTGCGCCGGCGCTGGCCGGGTGCAGAAGGATCGCACACTGTCCGTCACCATTCCCGCGGGTGTCGAGACCGGCACCCGAATCCGCCTTGCTGGCGAGGGCGAGGCCGGCCTGCGTGGCGGACCAGCGGGCGATCTCTACATCTTCATCGAGGTGCAGGAGCACGCGATCTTCCTGCGCGACGGCAAGATTCTGGCGTGCCAGGTGCCGGTGAGCATGGCCTCGGCCGCACTGGGTGGTGAAGTCGAGGTTCCGACCATCGATGGCGGTCGCTCGCGCGTGAAGGTTCCGGCGGGCAGCCAGTCTGGCCGCCAGATGCGCCTGCGCGGCAAGGGGATGCCGCCCCTGCGGCACGGGCCGGGTGCGCATGGCGAGGCAGGCGACATGCTGATCGAGCTGATCGTCGAGACGCCGGTCAATCTGACCCCGCGGCAGCGCGAACTCTTGCGGGAATTCGACGCGGTCAAGGCGGACAACAGCCCCCAATCCGACAACTTCTTCCGCAAGGTTAAGAACTTCTGGGACGGCATGACCCGCGCCTGAGCGGGTTAACCGTTTGTTCACCCTGCATGTGCGAACGTCGCGCGTATGGGTGATCCGAATCGCAGTTTTGCCGAAGCACCGATGCCGCTGTTCTCACCGGCAGAGGATGAGGTCGTGCCGACCGCGCTTCCCGCAGCGTCGGTTCGTGGCAAGCAGCCTTCCTACCTCGCAGACCACCGCGCCCGTCTTCGCGACCGCTTCATGCAGGGTGGCGCGGACGCCCTGCCGGATTACGAATTGCTGGAACTGGTTCTGTTCCGGGCGATACCGCGACAGGACGTCAAGCCGCTGGCGCGCCGCCTCATCGATCACTTCGGCGACTTCAACCGGGTGCTGTCGGCGACGCCCGCGAGGCTGGCAGACGTGCCTGGGGTCGGGCAGGCTGTCGTGACAGAATTCAAGATTGTCGAGGCTGCCGCGCAGCGCTTGGCGCGTGCGCGGGTGATGAACCGCCCGATCCTGTCCAGCTGGGACAGCCTGCTGGACTACTGCCATACCGCGATGGCGCATCGGGAAACCGAACAATTTCGGGTTCTTTATCTAGACCGCAAGAATGTGCTGATCGCCGACGAAGCGCAGGCGCAGGGCACCGTCGATCATGTGCCGGTGTATCCGCGTGAAATCGTGCGCCGCGCGTTGGAACTGAATGCCTCGGCCCTGATCCTGGTCCACAACCACCCATCGGGGGACCCGACACCGTCGCAATCGGACATCGCGATGACTGCCCGCATCGAAGCGGCGGCCGGCAGCATGGACATCACGGTCCACGACCATCTCATCATCGGCAAGTCGCGAGAGCTGAGTTTCCGCGCGCAGGGGCTGCTTTAGTGCGGACCTTCGCTTAGCGGTGCCACCGCCGTCGGTCTGACGCGGTATCGCAACAGGTAGGCTGGTTGCACCCTCCATCGCGACGAGCACGCTGATAACGTGCCCGAACCCGCTGGACTGGCGCGGAATTGGCCGCTACAACCGCCCCCGCACAGGCTGCGGTTTTCCGCGGCCTCACCATATGCATCGCCCGGTTGCGCGGCTTGAGAACTGGAGAAAAACCCGTGTCCCACGCAGAAGACCACGTAGGCACCCGGAGGGACTTCCTCTATTACGTCACCGCAGGCGCAGGCGCCGTCGCCGCCGGGGCTGCGGGCTGGACCCTGGTCAACCAGATGAATCCCTCGGCCGACGTTCAGGCCCTGGCCTCGATCCAGGTCGATGTAAGCGGCGTCGAGGTCGGCCAGCAGCTGACCGTGAAATGGCTGGGCAAGCCCGTCTTCGTCCGTCGCCGCACCCCCGAAGAGATCGAGGCCGGTCGTGCCGTCGATCTGTCCGAACTGATCGATCCAAGCGCCGAGAACGCAAACCTGCCGGGCGAGCCTGCGACCGACGAAAACCGGACCTTGGACGAGGCCGGCGAGTGGCTGGTTCAGATCGGCGTCTGCACCCATCTGGGCTGCGTGCCGATCGGTGACGGCGCGGGTGATTTCGGCGGCTGGTTCTGCCCCTGCCACGGTTCGCACTATGACACGGCGGGGCGCATCCGCCGCGGCCCGGCGCCGCAGAACCTGCATATCCCCGTCGCGGAATTCCTCGACGAAACCACCATTCAGCTGGGTTGAGGAGAGACGCCGATGGCCGGAATCCCGCACGACCATTACGAGCCGAAGACCGCGCCCGAGCGCTGGCTTAATCGCCGTCTTCCGATCGGGGGCATCATCTACGACACGCTGATGATCCCGACGCCGAAAAACCTGAACTGGATGTGGATCTGGGGCATCGTCTTGGCTTTCTGCCTGGCGCTGCAGATCATCACCGGTATCGTTCTGGCAATGCACTACACGCCGCATGTCGACATGGCCTTCGCCAGCGTCGAGCACATCATGCGTAACGTGAATGGCGGCTACATGCTGCGCTATCTGCATGCGAACGGCGCCTCGCTGTTCTTCCTGGCCGTCTACATCCACATTTTCCGCGGTCTTTACTACGGGTCGTACAAGGCCCCGCGCGAGGTGACGTGGATCGTCGGTATGCTGATTTATCTGTGCATGATGGGCACCGCCTTCATGGGCTACGTGCTGCCCTGGGGTCAGATGTCCTTCTGGGGCGCGACCGTGATCACCGGCCTCTTCGGCGCCATTCCGGGCATCGGGCCGTCGATCCAGCAATGGCTGCTGGGCGGACCAGCCGTCGACAACGCGACGCTGAACCGCTTCTTCAGCCTTCACTACCTGCTGCCATTCATCATCGCGGGTCTGGTCGTCGTCCATATCTGGGCGTTCCATACCACCGGCAACAACAACCCGACCGGGATCGAGGTGCGTCGCACCAGCAAGGAAGAGGCAAAGAAGGACACGCTGCCGTTCTGGCCGTACTTCGTCATCAAGGACTTCTTCGCGCTCGCGGTCGTTCTGGTCGTCTTCTTCGCGATCGTCGGCTTCATGCCGAACTATCTGGGCCACCCCGACAACTATATCGAGGCGAATCCGCTGGCGACGCCCGCCCACATCGTCCCCGAATGGTACTTCCTGCCGTTCTACGCGATCCTGCGCGCTTTCACCGCTGATGTCTGGCTGGTTCAGCTGGTCAATTTCCTGTCGTTCCGCATCATCGATGCCAAGTTCTTCGGGGTGATCGCGATGTTCGGCGCGATCCTGGTCATGGCGCTGGTGCCTTGGCTGGATACCAGCCGCGTCCGTTCGGGCCGCTACCGGCCCCAGTTCAAGTGGTGGTTCTGGCTGCTCGTCGCGGACTTCATGATCCTGATGTGGACTGGCGGGCTGTCGCCGGACGCGCTCGGGGGCTACGTCCCGGCGATTTCGCTGGCCGCGACGGCCTACTGGTTCGGATACTTCCTCGTCATCCTGCCGCTTCTTGGCGTGATCGAGAAACCCGAGCCGATGCCCGCAACGATCGAGGAAGATTATCTGAGGCACCGCGGCGAAGCCACGCGGATGGCCGAGTAAGGAGAGCCGTCAATGAATCTGAGAACCACGACTCTCTCGGCCGTCTCGGCCCTTCTGATCGGCAGCGCGGGTGCGCTCTGGGCGCAGGATGCGGCCACGACCGAACCGGCGCCCGAGGCTGAACAGCAGGCGCCGGCGACGGGTGACACCGCGACCGAAACCCCTGCGGAAACGGAACCGGCAGCAGCGCCGGAGCCCGAAGCAGCGCCAGCCGAAGAACCGGCGGCGGCGGAACCCGCCGCCGAAACTGCAGAGGAGCCCGCGGCGGCGGCCGAGCCTGCCGAGAATGCTTCGGCCACTGAGGAACCGGCGGCTGAGGGTGCAGAGCCCTCTTCCGAGGAACCAGCGGCTGAATCGGCTGAGCCTGCTGCTGATGCAGCTGCCCCTGCAGATGAGGCTCCGGCCGAAGAACCCGCTGCGGCGGACGCCGCGACCGAGGAACCTGCCGCGACCGAGGATGCCTCGGCTGAAGAACCTGCTGCGGAAACAGAGCCGGCGCCCGCCGATGGCGAGGCAATGCCAGAGGACGAAGCGGCTGCCGAGGGCGAGCACGCGGCCGAGGAAGATCACGCTGCGGGTGGCCATGGCGCCGCTCATATCGAGGACATCACCTTCAGCTTCGAAGGTCCTCTGGGCAATTACGACCAGTTCCAGCTGCAGCGCGGTCTTCAAGTCTACACCGAAGTCTGCTCGGCCTGTCACGGACTGCGCTATGTCCCCCTGCGCACGCTGGGTGACGAAGGCGGCCCCGGCCTGCCCGAGGATCAGGTCCGCGCTTATGCGGCGAACTTCAGCATCATCGATGCCGATACCGAGGAAGAGCGTCCGCGCGCCCCGACCGATGCCTTCCCGACGGTCAGCGGTGACGGAATGGGCCCGGATCTGTCGCTGATGGCCAAGGCGCGTGCCGGCTTCCACGGCCCGGTGGGCACCGGGATTTCGCAACTGTTCCGCGGCATTGGCGGTCCAGAATACATCCATGCGCTGCTGACCAGCTACACGGGTGAAGAGATCGAACAGGCGGGGTCGGTGCTTTACGAAAACACCGCTTTCTCGACCGGTGCGCTGTCGATGCCGCCGCCGTTGTCGGACGATATCGTCACCTACGAAGACGGCACACCTGCGACGGTCGACCAGATGTCACGCGACGTCGCCGCTTTCCTGATGTGGACGGCAGAGCCGAAGATGATGGCACGCAAGTCCGTCGGGCTGGTGTCGGTCCTGTTCCTGATCGTGTTGGCCGGACTGCTGTACTACACCAACAAGGCGCTTTGGTCGCCGCACAAGCCCAAGCACTGATCGGACGCTCAAAAGACAAAACGCGCCCCGAGGGGCGCGTTTTTTCGTTTCCAGACCTCAGCGCGTTAGCCGATCTGACCGCGTCGACCGCCGGTCTGGGCGCGGTCCATGAGCAGATGATCCAGGATCACGCAGGCGGCCATCGCCTCTGCCACCGGGACCGCGCGGATGCCGACGCAGGGATCGTGCCGGCCCTTGGTGATCAGGTCGATCTCCTCGCCCGCTTCGTTGATCGTCTGGCGTGGAGTCGTGATCGATGAGGTGGCCTTGACCGCGAACCGGACGACGATGTCCTGTCCGGTCGAGATGCCGCCCAGAATGCCCCCAGCATGGTTCGACAGGAACCGAGGCCCGTCATTGCCCATCCTCATTTCGTCGGCATTCGCGGTGCCGGTGAGCGACGCGGCACCCATCCCTTCGCCGATCTCGACGCCCTTGACCGCGTTGATCGACATCATCGCCGCCGCAAGATCCGTGTCGAGCTTGGCATAGACCGGCGCGCCGAGACCTGGTGGGCAGCCGCGAACCAGAACCTCGATCGCGGCCCCGACGCTGTTCTGGTCTTTGCGGATCCCGTCGAGATAGTCGGACCAAGCGTCGACGCTTTCCGCGTCGGGTAGAAAAAACGGATTGTCCGGAATCGCGCCGATATCGAAGCGGCTCCGGTCCAGATGCATGTCGCCCATCTGCACCATGTAGCCGATGATCTGAAGGTCCGGCAGCATCTGATGCAGAACCGCCTGCGCGACGCCGCCCGCAGCCACCCGTGCCGCGGTCTCGCGTGCGCTGGATCGTCCGCCGCCGCGATGATCCCGCAGCCCGTATTTCAGATGATAGGTGATGTCCGCATGGCCAGGTCGGAAGCTTTGCGCGATCGTGCCATAATCCTTGCTGCGCTGGTCTGTGTTCTCGATCATCAGCTGGATCGGGGTGCCGGTCGTGTGGCCTTCAAACACGCCGGACAGGATCCGCACCTGGTCGGCCTCGCGCCGCTGTGTCGTATGCTTGCTGGTGCCAGGACGGCGGCGATCCATGAACTGTTGGATGAACGCCTCGTCCAACGGGACGCCGGGTGGCGTGCCATCGACCGTCGCGCCAAGCGCCGGGCCATGGCTTTCGCCCCAGGTGGTGAAGCGGAATTCGCGCCCGAAGGTGTTGTAGCTCATGCGTCCTCGCGGGTCAGGGATTTCAACTCGTAGATCAGGTCCAGCGCCTCGCGAGGCGAGAGCGAGTCAGGATGAATGTCCTTCATCCGGCCATCAAGGGCGCTGTCCTTCGCCTTTGCGGGCGCCGGTGCCGGCGGGGCCGCGCGAAACAGGGGCAGGTCGTCGATCAGCGCCGTGGGGCGGGCAGCGCCCTCGCGTTCGCCTGATTCCAGCGCATCCAGAACCTCGCGCGCACGATCCACGACGCTGGCCGGCAGGCCGGCAAGCCGCGCGACCTGGACGCCGTAGCTGCGATCTGCGGCACCCTTGCGGACCTCGTGCAGGAAGATCACGTCACCCTCCCATTCGCGCACCGCGACGGTCGCGTTCTCGACCCCGTCAAGACGCGCGCTGAGCGCTGTCATCTCGTGGTAATGCGTCGCGAAGAGCGCCCGGCAGCGGTTCACCGCGTGCAGATGCTCCATCACCGCCCAAGCGATCGACAACCCGTCCCAGGTCGCGGTGCCGCGTCCGATCTCGTCCAGGATCACCAATGCATGGTCGTCGGCCTGGTTGAGGATCGCGGCGGTCTCGACCATCTCGACCATGAAGGTGGACCGTCCGCGCGCCAGATCGTCGGCCGCGCCGACGCGGCTGAAGAGCTGGCTGACCAATCCGATATGCGCGACCCGTGCAGGCACGAAACTGCCCGCCTGCGCCAATACCGCGATCAGCGCGTTCTGACGGAGAAACGTCGATTTACCCGCCATGTTCGGCCCGGTCAGCAGCCAGATCGCGGGCGTGTCGCCCGTGGTAAGCGCGCAATCGTTGGCAACGAAACTGCCCGACTTGCGCTTCAGCGCGCGTTCCACGACCGGGTGACGGCCGCCTTCGATCTGGAAGGCCCGGCTTTCGTCAACCTTGGGACGGGACCAGTTCTCGCCCGTCGCCAGATCGGCGAAGGCGGCCGTCAGGTCGATCTCTGCCAGCGCGCGGGCGGCCTGACCAACCTGCGGCGCGGCGTCAAGGATCGCGGCACGCAGTCGCTCGAAGACACCGCGTTCGATCTCCAAGGCGCGGTCACGAGCGTTGAGGATACGTGTTTCCAGTTCCGACAACGCGACGGTCGTAAACCGGATCTGGTTGGCGGTGGTCTGGCGATGGATGAACGTGTCGGGCAAGGCGCGCATCCGCTCTTCATGCGTCGCCGTGGTTTCGATGAAGTAGCCCAGCACGTTGTTGTGCTTGATCTTCAGGCCAGGGACACCGGCCTGAGCCGCGTAATCCGCCTGCATCCCGGCGATTACGCCGCGCCCCTCGTCACGAAGGCGACGCGTCTCGTCCAGATCGGGGTCATGGCCTTCGGCCACAAATCCACCATCGCGCGCCAGAAGGGGCGGCTCGGCCACCAGCGCATCGTTCAGGAGGTCGATCAGGGCGTCGTGACCGGTCAGGGCCGCTGCTGCGTCAGAGAGGACCGTGACCGTGTTGGCAGGCAGGCGAGACGCAATCGCGGCGCCCTGCGTCAGACCTGCTCGGATCGCGGCAAGATCGCGAGGGCCCCCACGGTCCAGTGCGAGCCGCGACAGCGCCCGGTCGATGTCGGGCACGCGCGACAGCGCATCCCGCAAATCGGCCGCAAGTCGCGTGTCATCGGCCAGTTGTGCCACCGCATCATGGCGCGCGTGGATCAGGGTAAGGTCCCGTGATGGCGCAGAAATCCGTCGTTCCAGCAACCGGGCGCCGCCGGCGGTAACGGTGCGGTCGATCGCTGTCAGCAGCGACCCCTCGCGCCCGCCCGACAGCGCTTGTGTCAGTTCCAGATTGCGCCGGGTCGAGGCATCGATCTGCATCGTGCCGCCCGATCGTTCCTTCGACGGCGGCCGCAGCAGCGGCAGCTTTCCCTTCTGGGTCAGCTCCAGATAATCGACGATCGCGCCCATCGCCGACAGCTCGGCACGCTCGAAATTGCCGAAACCGTCCAGCGTCTCGACCCCGTAAAGCGAGCAAAGCCGCCGCGTGGCCGACGCGCTGTCGAAGCTTCCAGCATGACAATCGGTCAGAGCCGCCCCAGCCTCGGCCGCCAGATCGTCCAGACCCGAGCCGTCCACAGCCAACAACTCTCGCGGTGAAAGCCGGGCGAGCTCGGGCGCCAGCCGTGGCAGCGCACAAGGCATCACCTGGAAGGCGCCGGTCGAGATGTCGACCCAGGCCAGCGCGCTGTCGTCGCGCACCGTTGCGAAGGCGGCGAGAAAATTGTGGCGCCGCGCGTCCAGCAGGGCGTCCTCTGTCAATGTGCCGGGCGTGACCAGACGCACCACGTCGCGCGCGACCACAGACTTGGCACCTCGCTTCTTCGCCTCGGCCGGATCCTCCATCTGTTCGGCAATGGCGACGCGAAAGCCCTTGCGGATCAGCGTCAGAAGATAGCTTTCGGCGGCATGAACGGGGACCCCGCACATCGGAATCGGCTGGCCCGCATGGGTGCCGCGCTTCGTCAGCGCGATGTCCAGCGCCGCAGCGGCAGCGACCGCGTCGTCGAAAAACATCTCGTAGAAGTCGCCCATCCGATAGAACAGCAGCGCACCGGGATTGGCGTCCCGGATCGCCAGATACTGCGCCATCATCGGTGTCGGCTCATCGCTCATGCCGGCCGTTCTAGCCGTGTGCGCGAGGCTTGCAAACCGCCGCCTTGCGCTGGCCCGCGAAACCCTTACATTTCGCCTTACCTCGGGGTGCCCAAGCTGGGCTGAGACGCGAAAGCGGACCCGTTGAACCTGATCCGGCTCATCACCGGCGGAGGGAAGGTGTCGCGATCCTTCTTTTCGGCAATCGAAACCTAGGAGGATGCGATGCGATTTCGACCATTGATGCTGGCCTTGTTGGCCGCGACCCCGGCCGCCGCGCAGGACAAGCCTGTGCTGACCGTCTATGCCGGCGACTACATCACCAGCGAATGGGGCCCCGGCCCGAAGATCGAGGAAGGGTTCGAAGCCTTCTGCAACTGCGACCTGCAATTCGTCACCGGCGATGTCCTGCCGCGCGTGCTGATGGAAGGCGAAGGGACCGAAGCCGACATCGTCTTCGGCCTGAACACCGACGTGACGGCGCGCGCCCGCGCCTCGGGGCTGTTTGCGCCGCACGGGCAGGACACGACCGACATGTCGCTGCCGATCGAATGGACCGACGATGTCTTCCTTCCCTACAACTGGGGTGAGACGGCGTTCATCTATGACGAGACCCGGCTGGAAAATCCGCCCGCCAGCTTCCAAGAATTGCTCGACGCGCCCGACGATCTGAAGATCGTGATCCAGGACCCCCGCTCGTCGATCTCGGGGCTGGCGATGCTTTTGTGGGTCAAGGCGGTCTATGGCGATCAGGCGCCAGAGGCGTGGGCAAAGCTGGCCCCCAAGGTGCTGACCGTGACCAAGGGCTGGTCCGAAAGCTACGGCATGTTCACCGAGGGCGAGGCGGATATGGTCCTGTCCTACACCACCTCGCCTGCCTACCATATCGAGGCCGAAGGGGATGAGACCAAGCACGCCGCGATCTTCGCCGAGGGGCATTACTTCATGGCCGAACTGGCCGCGCAGGTCGCGGGCACCGATCAGCCGGAACTGGCTCAGGCTTTCATGGACTGGATCCTGACGCCGGACTTCCAGACGACCGTCCCGATCGCGAACTGGTCGCTTCCCTCCAAGTTGCCAGAGGATCAGTGGCCCGAGGTCATGCGGAACCTGCCGCGCCCCGACAAGACGATCTTCTACACCGAGGATGAGGCCGAGGCGCTGCGAAAGCCTGCGCTGGACGAATGGCTCGCCGCATTCTCGCGCTAAGGCGACCCTGGGCGGTGCTGGCGACGGCTGCGGCGCTGGCCGCGCTGATCCTCGGGACGTTGGCGGCGGTCGCGACCTTCGCTGGCGGTCTGGGGGGCTTGGGACCGTGGGATTGGCGCGCGGTCTGGTTCACGCTGTGGCAGGCGGTCGCGTCGGCGTCGCTGTCGGCCCTGCTGGCCATTCCCGTGGCGCGGGCGTTGGCGCGGCGGCGCTTTCCGGGACGCGCGGTGCTGGTCATCCTGCTCGGCGCGCCTTTCATCCTGCCGGTGATCGTGGCGATCATGGGGCTGATCTCGGTCTTCGGGCGCACGGGCGCGCTGAACGGCCTGGTCCGGTCTGTGGGTCTGCCGGAAATCAGCATCTACGGCTGGCAAGGTGTGATCCTGGCGCATGTGTTCTTCAACCTGCCGCTTGCGGTGCGAATGATCCTGCAAGGCTGGCAGGCGATCCCGGCCGAGCGCTTTCGTCTTGCTGAAAGCCTCGACTTCGCGCCCGCCGACCTCGCGCGGCATCTGGAGCGTCCGATGCTGCGCGCGGTCCTGCCCGGCGTCTGGCTGGCGATCTTTCTCGTCTGCCTGACCTCGTTCACCGTCGCCTTGGCGCTTGGCGGCGGGCCGCGCGCGACGACGGTGGAACTGGCGATCTATCAGGCGTTCCGTTTCGATTTCGATCTTGGCCGCGCGGCCACCCTGGGGCTGGTTCAGGTCGGGCTTTGCCTTGCCGCACTCGCGCTTGCATCACGCGTCACGCTTCCCTCGGCCTTCGGCGCCGGGCTGGATGCTGGGCACTCTCCCGCCGCACCCAGGGGTTGGCGCCGGGCTGGCGATGCGATGGCGATCGGCCTGGCGGCAGGCTTTCTGTTATGGCCGATGGCGGCCGTGACACTGCGCGGGCTGCCGCGAATGGCGGCGCTTTCAAGTGACGTCTGGGCCGCGGCGGGACGGTCGGTTGCGATGGCGCTTGGATCGGCGGGCTTGACGCTGGTCGTCGCACTGGTTCTGGCGCTCGCGATGACGCGGGCCGGTCGCGCGCGTGGCTGGATCGAGGCTGCGGGGATGCTGCCGATCGTCGCCTCGCCGCTGGTTCTCGGAACGGGTCTTTACCTGATCCTGCGACGTTGGGCGGGGCCTGACGATCTGGCGTTGCCGGTGACGATGGCGATCAATGCGGTGATGGCGCTGCCCTTTGCGTTGCGGATCCTGATCCCGGCGGCACGGGTGATGGAGATGGATTACGGCCGTCTCGCCGCGTCGCTGGATCTGCGTGGCTGGGCGAGGCTGCGCGTGCTGGTTCTGCCGCGGCTGAGCGGCCCGCTGGGCTTCGCTGGCGGGCTGGCGGCGGCGCTGGCGATGGGCGATCTGGGGGTGATCACCCTGTTCGCGAACGACAATCCGACACTGCCGCTGAAGCTGTATCAGCTGATGAACGCCTACCGGATGGAGGATGCGGCGGCGTGCGCCGTGTTGCTGATGGCGATCAGTTTCGCCTTGTTCTGGGGGTTCGACAGGATGGGCCGACGTGCTTGAGTTTCGCGATGTCTCTGTTTCGCTGGGGGAATTCCGGCTGAGCGCGGATTTCGCGGTCCGGCCGGGCGCGCGGGTCGCGGTGATCGGGCCGTCGGGGTCGGGGAAGTCCACGCTGCTGTCTCTGGTTGCGGGATTTCTGATGCCGGATCAGGGGGTTGTCGCCTGGGACGGGCGCGATCTGGGCGGGGTGGCGCCGGGGAAGCGGCCGGTGTCGATCCTGTTTCAGGATCAGAACCTGTTTCCGCATCTGAGTGTGGCGCAGAATGTCGGATTGGGGGTGCGGCCAGATCTGAGGCTGAGTGCCGAGCAGACGGATCGTGTCTCGCAAGCAATTGAAAGGGTTGGGCTTTCGGGGATGGAGGATCGGCGGCCCTCGGCGCTGTCGGGCGGGCAGCAGAGCCGCGTGGCGTTGGCGCGGGTGCTGTTGCGCGCGCGGCCGGTGCTGCTGCTGGACGAGCCGTTCGGAGCGCTGGGTCCGGCGCTGAAGATCGAGATGCTGAACCTGCTGTCCGAGATCGCGCGCGAGAGCGGGGCGACGGTGCTGATGGTCACGCATGATCCTGAAGACGCACGGTTTTTCGCACCCGAGACGGTGGTGGTCGAAGGCGGGGTCGCGCATGCGCCGACCGCGACGGGGCCGCTTCTGGACGATCCGCCGCCGGGGCTGCGGGCCTATCTGGGTTAACCCGTCTTAACGGCAACACCAGCGTACGGAAGGGCGCAACAGCGCAACACCAGGCGGCGTCGAAAGCCCAGCATGTGCTGGGCCGAAGGCTGTGACATCCGTACACCGGGCGTACACAGGCCGTACACAACCTGTACACAGGCTGCGCACGCGCGGTTCGGGGATCGTTAACCCTTGATGTGCAGAATGGGCGCCATCGACAAAAGGGTTCCTGCGATGGCGATCACCAAGGCGGCCGAGGCGCGGCGGCGCAATTACCACTACATGGCCGACGCGATGCGGAAGCTGGAATGGGACCTGCACCAGGCGGTGTTCCGCGACTTGCGCATCCCGGCGGACTGGCACGCGATCGCGAAGGAGAAGGGCGCGGAGGGCAAGACCCGCGTCACGCTGCGGCTGGACGACGACGTGCTGAAATTCTTCCGCTCGATGGGCTCGGACTGGCAGCCGCGGATGAACCGGGTGCTGTCGGTCTGGATGCACGCGCGACTGGCCGGGCTGATCGACGGGGCCGAGACGATGGACTACCTGCGCCGCACCAGCGACGACGACATCGACTTCGACGGCAAGCGCCCGGACTGGGCGGACCAGTCCCGCGATCTGGAGGAGTTCGGCGAGGACATCGCCTGGGGCGATTTCGGCCGCGACAATCCGGGCGTGCCGATGGAGACGCCGGAGGGCGTGAAGAAGGGGCGCGAGTCCGTGGCGCAGCGCTACGCACGGATGAAGGCGGAGTGGGGGGTGAAGTGAGACTATGATTGACTCGCGGCACAAGCGCTTAAAGTAATAGCATCCTAAGACTGTCGCAGACTACAGCGAGCTTTGCCGTGGGGAAGCCGGACGGGCGGCCGCATATGGGTCGTGGCATGGCTTAATTAAGCTTGTAGAGCGGGATTACTCTCAGGATGCCAACACTTGTTCCGATCGATACACTCGACTTGCTAAGGAGGAGCATTCATTCAAGTCAATCCACGCCCTTGACCAGTTCTAATTTTGATATTGGTCAGTGGCAGCGCATAATTGACGAAGCTGATGCAGCAACCGTTGTCGATATGGATCTTTTTAATATTGCTGACTGTTTAAGCAGTAAGTATAAGACTGAGCGAGCAAAGCTTACCAAATTAAGTAAATACGCTACAGATGGTTTGGTCGAACTAATCCTTTCTGAACTCGACAACGTGGTGAAAGAGGCTAGGCACAAATTTAATCCTCTGTTATCAAATACACCGGGGGTCGCGCAGAAGCTATATCAAGCTACAATCACCTCTGCCGTCGACAGTGCAAGTCAACTTGTGTCATATGCACTTTTGTCAGATGGGTCATTAAACCCTAATAGTCTTAATCTTGACGATCTGTACCAAGCAAATCAGAGGGTTCAAATGATTCAAAGCCTCTGGGAGCAGGCAATCTGGGAGAATTCGCACGTTTACTTAAAGGATCAATCCTTCTGGATCGAACCGCAGGATGTTCATCTTGCGAAGCACTGGGAGGCCGCGAGAATTCTCGAGGAAGTTAGGGATGAGAGCCTTGGAAACCAGCCGAATAAAATCCTAGAATTTTCATATCTTAGCAAGAAGATTATACGAGTTTCTGATGAGGGTGAGCGATTTATTATTGAACACGCGCCAATGAATAATGGCGAAGTTCTAGATCTTGGTTATTTGTCAGGCGATTCCCGATCTGAACTATTCGATATTCCATTTCGTTACCAACAAGAGGAAATTACTCTCAGGGAAGTCCTCAGCGCATGGCATGTCATTGCTCGATATGTTTTGCTAACCGTCAAAAAGCGTCAGTCGACAGGAAGTCAGAACCGCATATTTGAAACTAAGACACTTTTAGATGCATTGGCGGCTGTCATGTTCAGTGGGATACGCGAGAGCTATCCTAGATTTTATCAGCTTCCGGCCCTTTCCAGATCGATCGGGGCTATGGTCTTCGCCCATTATACCTCTCAAACATGAGCGAACGGCGATCTGTCATCAGGCCCTATACATAACGAACATGCAGACTAGATTTTCAGACTGGTGTTCCCGCGCAAAATTGTTTTCCGGAAAAAGTAATCCGGCGAAATCTCTTTTTGAAAAAAATATGCGACTAAATCTTTTAGAAAAGAGAAAAGATATGAACGAGGAAGACTTTTTCCCGCTAGCGCACGCTTTTGATGCGGGTGAAAGTGGCGATATCGATCTAGTGCTCAGGGTCGGTCCTATCGTATTAGTCTGCGAGATTAAAACCTACCTTAACGCTAATGAGCCAAGAAGACGGCACCGCATCCTTGAAAGTCTGAGAGATGCAGGCGGCCAGTTAGAAAGCAAGCTAAGCTGGGTCAGGCATAATCGCGCGGTCTTAAGTCAGGCTATTAAATGAAATGGCGACGTCAAGAAACTTCAATTTATTGGGTTAATTGTGGTTAATAAATTCTCAGGTCATGGGCTTTCTGTAAACGGAATACCAGTAGTTAGAGGCAGCTACCTTCTAGATTCGCTGACTGACATCGTTGTCGCCGCTCAAGATAGTGCTGATCCAAGCGGTAAAATTGCAAATATACTAGCAGAGCCCTTTGACATTCGGTCAAAGGAGTCCTCACTTACGATGATGCTAGACCGGGTCGGATTTAACTTTTTCGCCCGAGTGGCCTTCGACACCAGTTCAAGCCTGCAAACTTCGCACCCCAACTTCACCCTCTTCCCGTGACTTGATCGCCGCGACGGCCGCGATGCTTCCCGCCGCCGTCGTGTAATACGGGATCTTGTCATAGAGGGCGACGGCACGGATCTCTCGGCTGTCGGCGATGGCCTGGGCGCCCTCTGTCGTGTTCAGGACCATCGCGATGTCGCCGTTCTTCAGGCGGTCGACGATGTTCGGGCGGCCCTCGTAGACCTTGTTCACGCGTTGCGCCTGAACCCCGTGGGCGGCGAGCCAGTCGGCGGTGCCGCCGGTCGCGACGATGTCGAATCCCATCGCGATCAGGTCGCGGCTGGCCGCGGCCAGCGCATCGGACTTGTCGGCATCCTTGATCGAGACGAAAACCATCCCCTCGGACGGCAGGATCGTGCCCGCGCCCATCTGCGATTTCAGGAAGGCGCGGGGGAAGTTGCGGTCCCAGCCCATGACTTCGCCGGTCGAGCGCATTTCCGGGCCCAGCAGCGTATCGACGCCGGGGAAGCGGGCGAAGGGCAGCACGGCTTCCTTCACGGAAAACCAGGGCGTGATCGGATCGGCGAGCGTGAGGGGGTCGGCGAAGGGCAGGTCGTCTTCGGGGCCGACCCCTTCCGGGTAGGGGTCGCGCGCGGGGAAGTTCGCCATCGGCTCGCCCGCCATCAGGCGCGCGGCGATCGACGCGATGGCGCTGTCGGTGGCCTTGGCGACGAAGGGGACGGTGCGGCTGGCGCGGGGATTGACCTCGAGCACGTAGATCTCGCCGTCCTTCAGCGCGAATTGCACGTTCATCAGGCCGACGACGTGCAGCGCGCGGGCCATCGCGACGGTCTGGCGCTTGAGTTCGTCGATGGTCGCGGCGTCCAGCGTGTGCGGGGGGAGCGAGCAGGCGCTGTCGCCGGAATGGACGCCCGCCTCCTCGATATGTTCCATGATGCCGGCGACGTGGACATCGGTGCCGTCCGAGAGCGCGTCGACATCGACCTCGATCGCGCCGGAAAGGTAGCTGTCGAGCAGGACGGGGTTACGCCCCGAGACGGTCACGGCCTCGGTGATGTAGCGCTTGAGGTGGTCCATGTCGCGCACGATCTCCATCGCGCGGCCGCCGAGCACGTAGGAGGGGCGGATGACGAGGGGGAAGCCGATGCGGCGGGCGATGTCGAGCGCCTCGGCATCGCTGTGGGCGATGCCGTTGACGGGCTGCTTGAGGCCGAGGCGGTTGAGCAGGTCTTGGAAGCGCTCGCGGTCCTCGGCCAGGTCGATCGCGTCGGGTGTGGTGCCGAGGATCGGGATGCCCTCTGCCTCCAGCGCGTTGGCGAGTTTCAGCGGCGTCTGGCCGCCGAACTGGACGATGACGCCGTGAAGGGTGCCGTTCTCCTGCTCCACCCGAAGGATTTCGAGGACGTGTTCGAGGGTCAACGGCTCGAAATAGAGGCGGTCCGAGGTGTCGTAATCGGTGCTGACGGTTTCGGGGTTGCAGTTGACCATGATGGTCTCGAACCCGGCATCGGTCAGCGCGAAACAGGCGTGGCAGCAGCAATAGTCGAATTCGATCCCCTGGCCGATGCGGTTGGGGCCGCCGCCGAGGATCACGACCTTGCGGGCGTCGGTGGGGCGCGACTCGCATTCGACGTCGCCCATCGCGGGGGCTTCGTAGGTGGAATACATGTAAGGGGTTTGCGCCTCGAACTCGGCGGCGCAGGTGTCGATGCGCTTGAAGACGGGGCGGATGCCGGCGCCGGTGCGGGCGCGGCGGATGTCGGCTTCGTCGCGGTCGGTCAGATGAGCGAGACGGGCATCGGTGAAGCCCATCATCTTGAGCCGGCGCAGACCGTCCGTGTCGGTGGGCAGGCCGTGGTGGCGGACCTGATGTTCGGCGTCCACGATCTCGCGCAGGCGCGACAGGAACCACGGGTCGAAGCGGGTGACGCGCTGGATCTCATCGTCCGAAAGACCGAAGCGCATCGCTTCGGCGATGATGCGGATGCGGTCGGGCGTCTGTTCGGACAGCGCCTTGATGACCGCGGGCTTGCCTTCGTCGGCGGCACCGGGGATGGCGATCTCGTCAAGGCCGGTCAGGCCGTTTTCCATCGAGGTCAGCGCCTTTTGCAGCGATTCGTGGAAGCTGCGGCCGATCGCCATGACCTCACCCACCGATTTCATCGCGGTGGTGAGCTCGGGCTTGGAGCCCGGGAATTTTTCGAAGGCGAAACGGGGGATCTTGGTCACGACATAGTCGATCGACGGCTCGAAACTTGCCGGCGTGACCTTGGTAATGTCGTTGTCGAGTTCGTCCAGCGTGTAGCCGACCGCCAGTTTCGCGGCGATCTTGGCGATCGGGAAGCCGGTCGCCTTCGAGGCCAGCGCCGAGGAACGCGAGACTCGCGGGTTCATCTCGATCACGACCATGCGGCCGTCATCGGGATTGATCGCCCACTGGACGTTGGAGCCGCCGGTTTCGACACCGATTTCGCGCAGGACCGCGATCGAGCCGTTGCGCATCCGCTGGTATTCGCGGTCGGTGAGCGTCAACGCGGGGGCCACGGTGATCGAATCGCCGGTGTGGACGCCCATCGGATCGACGTTTTCGATGGCACAGACGATGATGGCGTTGTCGTTGCGGTCGCGCACGACCTCCATCTCGAATTCCTTCCAGCCGAGCAGGCTTTCGTCGATCAGGACCTGGGCGACGGGGCTGGCATCGAGGCCGGAGCGGACGATCCGTTCGTAGTCGTCGCGGTTGTAGGCGACGCCGCCGCCGGTGCCGCCCAGCGTGAAGGCGGGTCGGATGATCGCGGGCAGGCCGATCTCTTCCAGCGCCTCTACCGCCTGGGCGACGCCGGCCTTGATGTCGTATTTGCCGGTTGGCAGCTTCGGCGCGCTGATGATGGTCGCGCGCGGGTTTTCCAGTCCGATCCGGTCCATCGCCTCGCGGAACAGCTTGCGATCCTCAGCCATCTCGATCGCGGTGCGCTGGGCGCCGATCAGCTCGACACCGTAGCGGTTCAGCACACCTGCATCGGCCAAAGCCAGCGCGGTGTTCAGACCCGTCTGACCGCCCATCGTGGGCAGCAGCGCGTCGGGACGTTCCTTGGCGATGATCTTTTCGACGACGGCCGGCGTGATCGGCTCGATATAGGTCGCGTCGGCCATTTCCGGGTCGGTCATGATCGTCGCGGGGTTGGAGTTGACCAGGATGACCCGGTAGCCTTCCTCGCGCAGCGCCTTGCAGGCCTGTGCGCCTGAATAATCGAACTCGCAGGCCTGCCCGATCACGATCGGCCCGGCGCCGATGATCAGGATCGACGAGATATCCGTACGTTTCGGCATGAGTGTCCCCGGCTGGCTGTCATCGGCGCAAATCGTCCGGGGTTATAGCCATGGAGGTCTTGGGCGCAAGGGCAGGTGAGGGCGAAGCCCGCCGGAAGCTCGACCGTGCCCGCCGCAAGTGACGGAAGAGTATCGCCGAAAGATCCGGGGGCATGTGGTTCGCGGTCGCCGGCAACCGCTGGCCAGGCTCGGCGGCACGTCAGGTGCGGACCAGTCTAGCCCCGCGTCAGCAGTGCCAGCGCGTTGGCATAGCGCGACGTGTTCACGCCGCCGCCTTCGGCCAGCTGCGCCCGGACGAGAAAGGTGCGGATCAGTTTTTCCGATCCCGCTGCCTCGGCATATCCCTTGAACGAGGTCGTCCCCGTCACCTTCACGGCACGGGTCATGAATTCTTCGACCTGGCGGTCCACCGGCAGTTTGGCGTAGGCGGGACCGAAGCCGAAGGCGGTTTCGAAGAACTGGCGCAGGGGCGGATTTCCCAGGACCTCGAACCACAGCGTTCGGTCGGTCGAATTGCGCGTCGCCATGCCCGAAAGCTCGCGCTGAGCGTTCATGGCCAGCCGCAGCGTCTCGTCCGCCTCGCCGACGCGACGTTCGAATTCGCGGGTGATATAGAGTGCGGCGAAACGGTCACCGAACCCGGGCTTGCTCGTCTGTTCGGTGCCGCGATCCATCTGCAGCGCATCGGCGAGACGCCGATAGCGCTTGTCGCTCAGCCGGTTGACCAGCGACGTGTCGTCGTTGCGGTCTGATTCCAGCACCTTTCGGATGAAGGCCTTGTTGGCAATGTCGCCCTCGAGCCCGAAGGCGCCGAGAGCGACGGAGAGCATCCGGTAATCACCGACCAGGGATTCCGGCGTGGCCTTTGCGATATTCGCGCGGAAATGATCCACCGCCCGATTGACCACAGGATCGCGCGCCATCGCCTGTCGCTGGGCATCGCCCGAACGTTTGAGAACGGCCCAACCGGTCAGACCCCCTGCGCCGATGGCGATGGGCGGGCTCATTGGACCCGGCTGGCCATCAGGCGCGCCTCGCGGGGCAGCAGATCACGCAGCTTGCGCAGCGCCTGGTAGACATTGCCCGCGATCGCGTGATCGCTGGCTGCGGTCAGCAGGGTCCGGCTGTCGCGATCGTCGAACACCTGCGTCAGCTGCTCGATCCCGCGCAGCAATTGCCTTTGTCCTTCTTCGGGGTCGGCATCGCCTGACAGGATCAGCTGGGCGACGTAGCAGACGCGCGCGGTGGGCGTCCTGACCGCCTCGGGGTGTATCGCGTCCTTGAGGCGCAGCACATGGGCGTTCGGCGTCATGATCGAGATGCGCGAGCGGCGGTCCCCGTTCTCGACCACAGCGCCGTTGATCAGCACGCGTTCGTTCGGGGCGAGCTTGATGACCAGGCCGCTCATCGGCTGACCTCGGGGCGCAGGCCTGCGAGGATCGCCCGGTTGATGTCGATCAGCGCACCGACCTGCGCCTGACGGCGGATGACCGCCATGCCGTGGCGGATCGAGAAGATCGCGAGCGAGGCCAGTTCGGCCCTGAGCGACCGGGGCAGCGCATTGTCCGGATTGGCCAGGTCGGCCGCCAGCGTCGTCCACAGCTCGTTGTTCTTGTGGACAGCGGTGATCCGCTCGATCTCGGTCTGGGCGTTGCTCATCATGCGCGTAACCCGCGCGAAGGCTTCGTATTCGTTGTCACGGGGATTGCGCACGGCGTTCATGCCGTAGCCGTTCTGGTGGAGGGGGGTCACCGCGTTCAAGGCTCGGGTTCCGATCTTCTGGGGTCAGGGAAATTCAGTCTGGGTCGTCGTTCCGGAACGTGTCCGGATCAGGCAGAAAGGGGGCGCCCTGACGGACGCCCCCGTTGAGGATCAGCGGAACAGGGCCAGGATCGAGGACGGCGCCTGGTTTGCGATCGACAGCGACTGGATGCCCAGCTGCTGCTGCGTCTGCAGCGCCTGCAGGCGGGCAGAGGCCTCTTCCATGTTCGCGTCGACCAGCGCGCCGATGCCCATCGTCAGGGTGTCGGTCAGCTTCGACAGGAAGCCGATCTGGGTATCGATCCGCTTGCCCGACGAGCCGAAATCCGACGCCGCGGCGATGACGTCCTGCATCATCGTCTCGATATTCGCCAGCGCGGTCGAGGCATTGGCCGGGGTGTCGACGGTGATCGTGCTCAGAAGGCCAAGTCCGCCGGCGCCGGCGTTCTTGTACTGCGCCGAAACACCCAGATCGCTGGCCCCGCCGTTGGTCAGGACCAGGGTCCCGGCGGTGCCGCTGTCGTAATCGACCGTCAGATCGGCGATGCCCAGGGCTTCGATCGCGCCTTTCAGGCCCACTGCCGCAAGATCGGCGGGGGTCGTCGAGGCGACATCGGCGGCGCTGAACGTGTAGGACGCGGTCTTGCCGCCGATCGTGACCTGCAGCTTGTCGCCGGCCGCGTAGGTGGCGCCCGCATCGACCACCAGCGTGCCGGTGCCCGTCGCCGCATCCATGGTGAAGGCCGCGGTGTCGGCCGCCGTCGACGCGCCGGTCGAGCCGGTGAAGGCCGCTTGCGCCACGTAAGCGCCTTGCGACAGGTCGTGTCCGGTCACGTCGATCGTGCCGGCGGTGACGGTGCCGCCCGCGCTGCGGTCCAGCGAGGCGAGGAAGCCGAACGAGGCGGTCGAGCCGTCAAGCAGGTTCATCCCGTTGATCTGGGCGCTGCTGACGATCGTGCCGATCTGACCCACCAGTTGGTCGATATCGGCCTGGACCTTGTCGCGCGACGAGGTGTCGCCGGCGCCGAGGTTCTGCGCCGCGATGACCGCGTCGCGCATCTGGGTCATCAGCGCGCTGATCTGTTCGGCGCCGTTCTGCGCCGTCGCGACCGCCGAGGAGGCCATCGACAGGTTGCTGGAGATGGTCTTGAACCCGCTGACTTCCGCTTCCATCACCTTCGAGATCGACCAGACGGCGGCGTTGTCCTTGGCGGTGGCGACGCTTTTGCCGGTAGAGATCTCGTTCTGGGTCTTGGTCAGGCTGGAATTGATGTTCTTCAGGGTCTGCAGCGCGACGATGGCGCCGTTATTGGTCAGAATGCTGGACATGAAGTCCTCCATTGGAAAGGCGCTTTTGCGCCTGATTTTCGGAAAGGACGGCCTTCTGACCGGGTGGGCGTCTTGCCCCGCACCATCCAGTGCGTTCCCCCTTATTACGGGTGGAGTGTCAATGAATAATGAATGGGTTCCTCTTCGGCAAAAGCTTCGAACCGAACATTTTATTCAATACCGCCGCGCCGTGGCGGCCTGGATCGAGGTGCTGCGGCGCTGACCGGCCTGATCGTAGGTTTGCAGCGATCGGGCGCAGTCAAAGATCGCCTGAATGTGCTCGACCGCCGCGCGGGTCCCCGCAAGGGCGGCCTCGGACATGGCGCGCAGTTCGGTCAGCGCGGCCTCGACCGCGGGTCGTTCGGCCGAGGGCAATCCCGATTTCTCCAGCGACGCCGTGAAAGAATCGAGCAGGTTCTGCGCGGTAGCGGAATCGCCCTGACGCAGTGCCTTGCGGATCTCGGACAACGACCGTGTTGCAGCGGTGGCCATTACAGATTCCCCTTCATCGCTTGGGCGAGACCAAGATCGAGCGAGCCGGTCAGCAGACCGGCATATGATTCGGTCAGGAAGGACGCGAACTGTTCCTCGCCGATGCCACCCGAAAAGCTGCCTTCGCCCGGCTTGGGTCCGGCATATTTCAGCATCTCCTGGAGGAACGCCCGTTCAAGTTTTTCAGCCACGATTTCGGTGTCGCCGGAGCGGGACGCGGGCATTAAAGAAAGCTGGTTTGAATTGATCTGCATTTTTCCAACCGGGTGAATGTCATGGGGTTTGGATAACAGGCAACGGTAAACAAATTGGCAATGCTTTGGGGTTATCACCGATGAAAGCGAATCGATTGGACGGCGATGGAAAACTTGCTCAACCTGATCCTCGGTCCCCTGCGCCAGCCCGCCGCGTTGCCCGGTGCCGGCGACGGCGTTGAAACCGTCAGCGGCGATGTCGCGGCTTGGCTGGAGGCTGTCGCACCAGAGGCTGATGGGATCGACGCGCGCGATGATCTCGCAGGTTCGGAAGCCGAAACATCCGCAGAGGACGACGACCAGGATCACTGGATCACTGTCGGCTCGGCGATCGAACGCGAGGTCTGGGCCTGGACCGGTATCTCTGGCGGCGTCGCTGCCAGCCTGGATGGCAGCGACATTGCGGGTGAAGCAGAAATATTGACCGCGGAAAGCGGTCGTTTGCTTGGCCTGGCATCGAACCCGGCGCCGACAGCGGTGGCCGTCGAGCATGGGGGCAGTGTTCGTCGGGAGGCTGAAGGAGAAATGGCGGTCACGCCGCCTGGTGCGGCTGCACCCAAAGCCGTCGATGATGGCGCCCTGTTCGTTCAGCGCGAAGGTTTAGGTGCGGGCTTTGGAACGGACGACAAACCGAAACTGCCTGAAGCCAGTGTTCTCGGAGGGGGCACGACCCAGGGTGAGACGACGGATCCAGCTATCGATCAGATCGCTTCGCGGACGCGGCGGGCCGGAGGCGCCGAAGCCGCGGCGGTGTTTACGGGACCAGCGGCTGCTGGTGTTTCGGCGGATGATCGGACGCCCTCTGAGAGTGGTCCTGTCGCTGCTGTCCAAGGTTCGCGTGACGATGCCGAACGGCTTGAAGGTGATCGAGTGGTGCGGCGAGCAAATGCCGATTCTGTCGACAATTCCCGTCCCGCCGATCCGCGTGTGCACCATGCGCCGCTAGTGTTGGCGAGGCGCGATACGCTCGATGGGGGTCAGCACGATTTTCTCGACCCGGCCGCCAAGCCAGGCTTTGCCGGCGATGATGTGGCCATCGGCGCGGTTGCGGCCAGAATCGACGGCGCGACCGTAAGCGCCTCGGATTCCGCCGCGCTTACCGCTCATGGCCGTTCGCCCGAGGTCACCGCCCAGAATGTCGCGCGACAGATCGGCGAGGCGACGCTGAGGCATCGGCAGGGCGAGATCGAGATCGCGCTGTCACCCGAGGAGCTGGGCCGCGTTCGCCTAGTGGTCAGCGGCGGAGAGCGGGGTGCGATCGTCACGGTTTTCTTCGACCGGGCGGATGTTCTGGATCTGATGCGCCGCCATCCCGAACAGCTGCTGCAGGATCTGCGCGACAGCGGCTTTGCCGATGCGCGGCTGGATCTTCGCGACGGATCAGGCGGACAGCGCCAGCGACCCGAACAACCGGGGTCCCGGACCGACAGGACGCCGTCCGATCCCGTCGAGTCGCTGGCCGCCGCTGCGCGCGCCGCCAATCCGATCCGCCCTGCCGCACAAGTGGTAGCGAGCGATCGTCATCTTGATATTCGTCTGTAGGGAACGATCATGGTCACATCCGTCAACACATCGCCCACCGTCGCCGGCACCACATCGCAGGCAAAGGCTGCATCCGGCGAGGCGGCGCGCGGCGCCTTCGCGAACGGGGACTTCGAAACCTTTCTGCGCATGCTGACGACTCAGCTGAAGAATCAGGACCCGCTCAATCCGATGGAAGGGTCGGATTTCGCGGTCCAGCTTGCCACTTTCTCGGGGGTCGAACAGCAGGCGCAGACCAACAAGCTTCTGACGCAGATGGTCGGGCAAAGCGGCGGCTCCAGCCTGACGGAGCTTTCGGGATGGATCGGCAAGGAGGCGCGGACCACGGCGCCGGTCTGGTTCGGGGCCGATCCGCTGACGCTGGATGTTGCGCCCGATTCGCGGGCCGACAGCGTGATCTTGGTCACGAAGGATGCGGCCGGACGCGAGATCATGCGCGAAGAGATCGGGCCCGGCGCGGGTCAGGTGGACTGGCTGGGACGCGATGCCTCGGGTGTGAAGCTGCCTGACGGCGTCTATGCCTTCTCGATCGAAAGCTGGGCCAAGGGCGAGAAGATCGGTGAAAGCAAGGTCGGTGCCTATGGCCGCGTGATCGAGGCCGAAACCGGCCCCGAGGGCGCCACCCTGACCTTCGAAGGCGGCGGCTCGGCCCTGGCTGACGACGTGACGGCCATCCGGGAGCCGGATGCGGCCTGATCGGGACGTTCAGGATAGACGATCACACGCCTTGGACGATGGAAGACTGCCACAGCGACGGAACCAGAGGCTGGGTGCCCGCTGTCGATCGATCCTTAACCGAGCATCGCGCCCAGTGCGATCCCGCCCAAGGCCAGCGCGGCGCCACCCAGCCACAGCCTCGATCGGTCGTGCGAGGGCGGCGGAGTTTCCGGCGCTTCGCGCCGCGCCATGTCCCACAGCACCTGATCCACGATGCGGGGCAGCAGCGGGCCGTAGCGGCTGATGGTCTGGGCCACCAGATGCAGGTCGCGTCCGATCGCCCGCGGACCCAGGGCATCGCGGATGTAATCCTCGACCACCGGCCGCGCGGCCTGCCAGATGTTGATGTTGGGATCGAGTGAACGGGCCACGCCTTCGACCACCACCATCGTGCGCTGCAGCAGGATCAGTTCGGTTCGGGTCTGCATGCCGAAGCGTTCCGTGACCTCGAACAGATAGCCCAGCAGGCTCGCCATCGAGATGCGGGAGGCGTCGGCGCCGAAGATCGGCTCGCCCACGGCGCGCAAGGCGCGGGCGAAGGCGGCCTCGTCCCGGTCGCGGGGGACGTAGCCCGCCTCGAAATGGACCCGCGCGACACGGTGATAGTCGCGCTGGATGAAGCCCATCAGGATTTCCGCATAGATGCGGCGCGTATAGGCGTCGATCTGACCCATGATGCCGAAATCATAGGCGATGATGTCGCCGGACGCCGCGACCTTGAGGTTGCCCTGATGCATGTCGGCATGAAAGAAACCGTCGCGAAGCGCATGACGCAGGAACAGCTGCAGCACGCGCTCGGCCAGCCCGTGCAGGTCATGGCCGGCTTCGCGCAGCGCCGGGACATCGCCCATCGGCAGGCCCTCTGCCCAGTCGCTGGTCAGCACCCGGCGGCCCGAAAGGTCCCAGTGCGGCGACGGCAGCGCGAATCCCTGATCCTGCGCGGTATTCTCGATATATTGCGAGGCCGAGGCCGCTTCGAGCCGCAGGTCCAACTCGCCCGTCACCACCGACTCGAAATGGGCGATGACATCGCGGGGCCGCAGGCGGCGGCTTTGCGGCAGCAGCCGCTCGATCAGGCCGGCGGCGAAATGGAACGCGTCGATGTCGCGGCGGAAGGCGGCCTCGATCCCGGGGCGCAGCACCTTGACCGCCACCTCCTGCCCGGTATCGGCGCGGCGCGCATGGTGAACCTGCGCAATCGAGGCGGCGGCGACGGGGTCGGAAAATTCCGAAAACAGCGCCTCGACCGGCTGGCGCAGTTCGGTGGCGATCATCGTGCGCGCCACGTCGGTCGAGAAGGGCGGCAGGCGATCCTGCAGCATGCGCAGCTGATCGGCCAGTTCCACTCCCACGACATCGGCGCGCGTCGACATGATCTGGCCGAACTTGATGTAGGCGGGCCCCAGTGCGGTGATCGCACGGGTGATCGGCGGCAACGCGGGATCGCCTTTGTAGCCGAGCCAGGCGAAGGGCCAGCCCAGCATCCGCGCAGCCAGTCGCAGGCGCGGCGGCGCATCGACCGCATCCAGCGCCGCGCCCATCGCGCCGGTGCGCTGGAAGGTCGCGCCGGTGCGGATCAGGCGCCACAGGTTGTGCGGCCCGCGCATCCTAGATCTTCCAGCCCGAATGCAGCGCGGCGATGCCCATGCTGAGATTGCGGTAATCGACGCGCGCGAACCCCGCCTCGCGGATCATCGCGGCAAAGCTGTCCTGGTCGGGAAAGCGGCGGATCGATTCGACCAGATACTGATAGCTGTCGCGATCGCCGGTCACCGCCTGCCCCATCGCCGGAATGACGTTGAAGGAATAGCGGTCATAGGCCCATTGCAGTGCGGGCACGGGAAGCTGCGAAAACTCCAGCACCATCAGCCGGCCGCCGGGGCGCAGGACGCGGAACGCCTCGGCCAGAGCATCGGCGATGCGGGTAACGTTGCGGATGCCGAAGCTGATCGTGTAGCGGTCGAAGCTGGCGTCAGTGAAGGGCAGCGCCATCGCATCGCCCGTCACCCAGTCAAGCCTGTCGGCGACGCGGTCGGCCTCGGCCCGCTTGCGGCCCTCGATCAGCATCGCCTCGGTCATGTCGCAGACGGTCGCCTTCGCGCCCGGCGCGCGGTCGAGGAAACGGAACGCGATGTCGCCCGTGCCGCCCGCCACATCCAGAAGGCGCTGACCGTCGCGCGGCGCAAGCCAGTCCATCATCGCGGATTTCCACAGCCGGTGGACGCCGCCGCTCATCAGGTCGTTCATCACGTCGTAGCGGCTGGCGACGCTCGAGAAGACGCCATGGACCAGTCCGGCCTTGTCGCCCTCGTCCACGGTCCTGAAACCGAAATGGGTTGTCTTGTGATCGCTCATGCCGCTTGCCGTTCGTGCCTTGCGCCGCCAGATAAGCTTGGGCGCGCCGGGCACAATGGCCGGGATGGCGTCTGGGCGCAATCCGATCGGCGCCATGCGGTCATTGCAGGCGGAAAGGAAAACGTTTGCCCGAACTTCCCGAGGTCGAGACGGTCCGCCAGGGCCTGATCCCGCATCTGGAGGGTGCAGAGATCGCACGTGTCGAGGTCAGGCGGCCGGATCTGCGCTGGCCCATGCCGCCCGATCTGGTGCAGGTGCTGACCGGCGCGCGGGTCACGGCGCTGCGGCGGCGGTCGAAATACCTGCTGGCCGATCTGGACGGCCGCGGCAGCCTGCTGATGCATCTGGGCATGTCGGGCCGGCTGCTGGTCGAAGATCTGTCACTGGCCGAGTTCCACCGAGATCCGGCGATCCTGCCGCAGCATGATCATGTTGTGCTGGAAACCGGAGCGGGGACCCGGATCACATTCAACGATGCGCGCCGGTTCGGCATGGTCGATCTGGTGCGCGAGGGAGAGATCCATCCGCTGCTGGCCCATATCGGGCCCGAGCCGTTGGAAGACGGCTTCGATGCAGCCGTGCTGGCCCGTGCCTTTGCCGGTCGTCGGGCGCCGGTCAAACAGGTTCTGCTGGACCAGCGTATCGTTGCGGGGCTGGGCAACATCTACGTCAACGAGGCGCTGTTCCGCGCCGGCATCGATCCGCGTCGCGCGGCGGGCCGGATCGGGCCGGCCAGGATTGCCGCGCTGACCGGGCATATCCGCGATGTGCTGACGGACGCCATCGCCGCAGGCGGGTCGTCCCTGCGCGATCACCGGCAGGCGACGGGCGAGCTGGGCTATTTCCAACATCGATTCCAGGTCTATGACCGCGAGGGCGCGCCCTGCCCGCGACCCGGCTGCGACGGGATCGTGCGGCGCATCGTGCAATCGGGCCGGTCGAGCTTTTACTGCCCGCGATGCCAGAGGTAGCGTCCGGTCGCAGCGCCTGATAGGTAGGCCGGCAAGCTCGGCGCGAGTCCCGCGCCCCACCCGAGCCGCGCCAGCGGCGCCAACCCTTGCGAGGCAATAGGATGGCTTACGAAACGATCATCGTCGAGATCGAGGATTACGTCGCGACGATCCGCCTGAACCGTCCCGAAGCCCTGAACGCGCTGAACGCCAAGCTGATGGACGAGCTGTCGCGCGCGCTAGCCGAGGCAGACCGCAGCGACAAGGTCCGCTGCATGATCGTCACCGGCAGCGAGAAGGCCTTTGCCGCGGGCGCCGACATCAAGGAAATGTCGGAGAAAAGCTTTACCGACGTCTATCTGGACAACCTGTTCACCGGTCCGACCGAAAAGATCATGGCGGTCCGCAAGCCGATCATCGCGGCCGTCAGCGGTTACGCGCTGGGCGGCGGGTGCGAGCTGGCGATGCTGTGCGATTTCATTATTGCAGCGGATACAGCCAAATTCGGCCAGCCTGAGATCAATCTGGGCATCGTCGCGGGAATCGGCGGCACGCAGCGGCTGACCCGCTTCGTGGGCAAGGCCAAGGCGATGGACATGAACCTGACCGGCCGCTTCATGGACGCCGCGGAAGCCGAACGGTCCGGCCTCGTCAGTCGCGTCGTTCCGGCCGCCAAGCTGATGGCCGAGGCGACGGGCGCGGCCAAGAAGATCGCCGAGAAGTCTTTGCTCGCGACGATGGTCGTCAAGGAGGCGGTGAACCGGTCCTACGAGACGACGCTGCGCGAGGGCCTGCTGTTCGAGCGGCAGACCTTCTATTCGCTGTTCGCGACCGAGGACCAGAAAGAGGGCATGGCCGCCTTTCTGGAAAAGCGTGAGCCGCAGTTCCGCGACAAATAGGGCTTTCCTTCCGGACTTTGCTGCCTTATAGGCGGCGCCCACATGCGCGTGGGCCCGCTTAGGCAAGAATCGACTCCGATCCCGGCTTTGGGATTCGGTCCTGTCGGGTCTGTTGCGCGATCGGGAAGCAATCAGACCGCAGGACAAGAGCAATGGCCAATACCCTTCAATCCAAGAAACGCGCCCGCCAGATCGAGCGCAAGACCGCTGTGAACAAGGCGCGTCGTTCGCGCATCCGCACCTTCCTGCGCCGCGTCGAAGAGGCGCTGGCCAAGGGCGACGCAACGGCAGCTTCGGACGCGCTGAAAAACGCGCAGCCTGAACTGATGCGTGGTGTGACCAAAGGCATCTATCACAAAAACACCGCATCGCGGAAAATCTCGCGTCTCGCGTCGCGGGTGAAGGCGATTTCTAAGGCCTGAACGGGGTTGCGCCCATCGTCGATCCGGAGCCTTCGGAAGGTCCGGATCGGGGCTGTGCGAGCCAGCATTTAAAGGGTCCGTCCACAAGGGCGGACCCTTTTGCGTGGACATATCAAGAATTCGTTAACCTTTAGTTTTCAGCAACTTACCTGCCCGAAACGAAAATATGCAGGCGCTTCAAGCCGCTTTGAGATTCGTCCGGGCAAAGTTTCTGTCAAGCGCGAAGATCGGTTGCGCGCCGGGTGCGCCTTGCTAGTTTGTCCAAGCGATTCACCTCGCATATGGGGGACATGTCGCGAACTCGGGCTCTGCCAGGCCCAAGCATCGTTCGCGACAGGCTGCTTCGGATGATAAGCGCCCCGTGACTCGGTTTTATGACAGGCGCTGCCATTGCCTGACGTGAGCCATGACACGGGATTGCCGATCGGTGCTCAAGGCTGCGTTTTTTGCGGCCGGACACCGGCATCCCTGGTCGTCCAACACCCCGAAGACGAGGGCGTCGCTGTCCCGCCGGTCTGTCCGGCGGGGGTTGGGGACAATGACAGGAAAGACAGATGGACGAACTCTGGATGCAGGTGTCGGCGAAGCTTGAAGGCGCGGTCGGGGCGAACAACCATGACCGATGGATCAAGCCCTTGCGTCTGACCGCGCTGGATCAGGGCGTCGCGGCCTTCGACGCGCCCACGCGTTTCGTCTCGGACTGGGTGAACCGGCATTTCGCGCGCCAGATCCTCGACGGGCTGGCCGAGGCAAGCGGCACCCGTGTCGAGCGGCTGCGCTTCGAAATCCGACCCGAGCGTGTTGCCAACAATCCCGAGCGTGCCCCGGCCGACAGCGCGTCCCGCGCGGCTGCGCCGGCTGCAGTTGCGACGAACGATCTGGGCGCGCCGCTGGACCAGCGCTTTACCTTTGACAATTTCGTCGTCGGCAAACCCAACGAGCTGGCCCATGCCGCCGCGCGCCGCGTGGCCGAGGGTGAGCGTGTCAGCTTCAACCCGCTGTTTCTTTACGGCGGTGTCGGGTTGGGCAAGACCCACCTGATGCACGCGATCGCGCATGAATTTCAGCGCAACCACCCGGATGCGAAGGTCCTCTACCTGTCGGCCGAGCAATTCATGTACCGCTTCATCCAGGCGCTGCGCGAAAGCACGATCATGGACTTCAAGGAGATGTTCCGGAACGTGCATCTGCTGATGGTCGATGACGTCCAGTTCATCGCGGGCAAGGAAAGCACGCAGGAAGAATTCTTCCATACGTTCAACGCGCTGGTCGACAAGGGCAAGCAGATCGTGATTTCGGCCGACCGCGCGCCGGGCGAGATCAAGGGCCTGGAAGAGCGGATCAAGTCGCGGCTGTCCTGCGGTCTGCTGGTCGATCTTCATCCGACCACCTACGAGTTGCGTCTGGGCATTCTGCAGTCCAAGACCGACGCCTTCCGTGCCCAATATCCGGGCCTGTCCATCGCGCCGGGTGTGCTGGAATTCCTCGCCCATCGGATCACCTCGAACGTGCGTGTGCTGGAAGGGGCGTTGCAGCGCCTGTTCGCGGTGGCCAATCTCACCCACCGCGAGATCACGCAGGATCTGACGCAGGATTGCCTCGCGGACATCCTGCGCGCGTCTGACCGCCGCGTCTCGGTCGAGGAAATCCAGCGCAAGGTCGCCGATCACTACAACATCCGCCTGTCGGACATGATCGGGCCCAAGCGCGTACGCAACGTCGCCCGCCCCCGTCAGATCGCGATGTATCTGTCGAAGCAGTTGACCAGCCGCAGCCTGCCCGAGATCGGGCGCCGCTTCGGTGGTCGCGACCACACCACGATCATGCACGGCGTGCGCAAGGTCGAGGAACTGGCCGCGGGCGACGAGACGCTGGCCGAGGATCTGGACCTGCTGCGCCGCCTGCTTGAGGCATAGGCACGTCGCGAGGCGGAGCCGGCCAAGACCCAGTCTCGACATGAAATTCTTGTGAGCAAGCCTTCGGGCGGTTAACAAGGCGCTCCGGGGCCGACACCTGTAGCGGGCGATGAGGGAACGCTGATGAAACTTTCGATCGAACGCGCGGTGCTGGTAAAGGCCGTCAATCAGGCGCAATCGGTGGTCGAGCGGCGCAACACGATCCCGATCTTGGCCAACGTCCTGATCGAGGCGACACCCGACGGCGTCAGCTTTCGCGCGACAGATCTGGACACCGAGGTCGTGGACCGCGCCCCCGCGCAGGTCGAACGCCCCGGCGCCACCACGGTCAGCGCGATGATGCTGAACGAGATCGCACGAAAGCTTCCGGACGGCGCACTGGTCAGCATCAGTGCCGATCCCTCGACCGCGCGGCTGACCGTCCAGGCAGGGCGATCGAACTTCAGCCTCGCCACGCTGCCGCGCGAAGATTTCCCGGTCATGGCGACGACCGAATATACCGCAAATTTCAGCGCCAAGGCGGCCGAATTGCGGCGCCTGTTCGACAAGTCGAAATTCGCGATCTCGACCGAAGAGACGCGCTATTACCTGAACGGCGTCTACATGCATGTCGCGAAGTCGGAAGATGGGCCCGTCCTGCGTTGCGTGGCGACCGACGGCCATCGGCTGGCGCGGATCGATGCGCCGCTTCCGGATGGTGCCGAAGAGATGCCGGGCGTCATCGTGCCGCGCAAGACGGTGGCCGAATTGCGCAAGCTTCTGGAAGACGACGACGCGGCGATCGCAGTCTCGGTCAGTGAAACCAAGGTGCGCTTCGCGACGGCCGACATCACGCTGACCAGCAAGGTGATCGACGGCACATTCCCCGATTATGCGCGTGTGATTCCGAACGGAAATTCCCGAAAGCTTGAAGTCGACGCGACCGATCTGGCGCGTGCGGTGGACCGCGTGGCGACCGTCAGCTCCGAACGCTCGCGTGCGGTCAAGCTGGCGCTTGACGAAGATCGGCTGGTCCTGTCCGTCAACGCGCCGGATGCCGGTGCCGCCGACGAGGAACTGGCCGTGGCCTATGCCGACGAGCCGCTGGAGATCGGCTTCAACGCCAAGTACCTGCAGGAAATCGCCAGCCAGGTGGACCGCGAGAATGCGGTGTTCCTGTTCAACGGGTCCGGCGATGCGGCATTGATCCGCGAGGGCGGCGATACCAGCGCCGTCTATGTCGTCATGCCGATGCGGGTGTGACGCTCAGCCAGCTTTCCCTTGCGCAATTCCGGTCCTGGCGACGGCTCGATCTGACGCTGGACGAACGCCCCGTTGCGATTTTCGGGCCGAACGGATCGGGCAAGACCAACATCTTGGAAGCCGTGTCGATGCTGGCGCCTGGCCGCGGTCTGCGGGGGGCGCAGGCCGCCGAACAGGCGCGGCAGGATGCCGGCGCGGGCTGGCGCATCCGGGCGCAGATCGGGGACCGCCCGGTCGAGACCGCTGCACTGCCCGGCGAGACGCGCAGTGTCACCATCGACGACAAGACGGCCCCGCAGACAGCGCTGGGCAGGCTGACGAGGGTGATCTGGCTGGTTCCCGCAATGGATCGGCTGTGGACCGACAGTCCCGAGGCGCGGCGGCGCTTTCTGGACCGCGTGACGCTGAGCCTGCATCCAGACCATGCCGAGGCATCGCTGGCCTACGAAAAGGCGATGCGGGAACGTAACCGTCTGCTGCGCGATCAGGTTGGTGATCTGGGCTGGTACCGTGCGGTCGAGGCGCGGATGGCGGAATCCGGTGCGATCATTACCCGCAACCGCCTGGCCGCGCTGGCCGCGATCACCAAGGCACAGCGCGCCCGTGCCACGGTGTTTCCCGCCGCCCATCTGGAATTGCTGCCGGGCGAAGGCCATGCCGACGACCCCCATGCCAGCACCATCGCCGCGCGTCTGGCCGACATGCGCGCCCGCGATCTGGCGGCCGGACGCAGCCTGTCCGGGCCGCATCGCGCCGATCTGGGCGCGATCTGGGGTCCGGGTGACATGCCCGCCGCGCTGGCATCGACCGGTGAGCAGAAGGCACTGCTTCTGTCGATGATCCTGGCCAATGCGCGCGCGCTTGCGGCAGAGCGACCGCTTCTGCTGCTGGACGAAGTGGCGGCGCATCTGGATGCCGACCGCCGTGCGCTGCTTTACGACGAGATCGTGGCGATGCGCGCGCAGGCCTTCATGACCGGAACCGGGGCCGAGTTGTTCAAGGCGGCGGCCGATCGTGCGCGGATGCTGTCGGTCGCACGCGAGGACGGGGTTTCGCGGCTGGAGGAGGTCGCATGACCGTCAGTGCCGAGGCGATCTGGCTTTACGCGGGCGCCATGGTCGCGATCTGGCTGACCCCCGGCCCGGTCTGGGTCGCGATCATGGCTCGCGCCCTGTCCCACGGCTTCAGCGGTATCTGGCCCCTGGCGCTGGGCGTCGCCATCGGCGATGCGATCTGGCCGCTGGTCGCGATTTTTGGCCTGTCCCTCCTGGTCGAGGACAGCGCGGCGCTGATCCATGCGCTGCGCTGGGTCGCGGCGGCGGTGTTCATCCTCATGGGCGCAGCCCTGATCCGCCACGCGCGCCAGCCGATCGAGACCGACCGCCGCCTGACCCGTGCCGGCGGCTGGGCGGGCTTCAGCGCGGGTCTGCTGGCGATCGCGGGCAACCCCAAGGCTGCCCTGTTCTACGTGGGCGTCTTGCCGGGCTTCTTCGATCTGCGCCACCTGACGGGCGGCGACATAGCTGTGATCGTCGTGATGTCGGCGGCGATCCCCTTCGCGCTGAACATGGCGATGGGGGCAATGGTCTCGGCGGCACGGGCGCGGCTGGCGACGCCGCGCGGGATGCGGCTGATGTCGCTGACCTCGGGCGGGCTTCTGATCGCCGTCGGGCTTGCCATCGGCGTGTCGGCCCTGGTCGCCGACTGAGCCCTTGCGAAGACGGGCCCGATCCCGCCCAAAGCCCCGATATCCTGTGCCTTTCCCGTGACAATCCCGGCCCGGGACACTATATCATGGGCAAGCAAACAGGATCAGATACGCATGAACGAGACCGCTGCGCAAAGCAACGCCTACGGCGCGGATTCCATCAAGGTTCTCAAGGGGCTGGAGGCGGTGCGCAAGCGCCCCGGGATGTATATTGGCGATACCGACGACGGGTCGGGCCTGCATCACATGGTCTACGAGGTCGTGGACAACGGGATCGACGAGGCGCTCGCCGGTCACGCCGATTATGTCCGGGTGAAGATCCACGCCGACAACAGCGTCTCGGTCCGCGACAACGGTCGCGGCATCCCGGTCGACATGCATCCGTCCGAGGGCGTCAGTGCGGCCGAGGTCATCATGACCCAGCTTCATGCCGGCGGGAAATTCGACCAGAACAGCTACAAGGTTTCGGGCGGGTTGCATGGCGTCGGCGTGTCGGTTGTCAACGCGCTTTCCGACTGGCTGGAACTGCGCGTCTGGCGCAACGGCAAGGAGCATTACGCCCGGTTCGAGCATGGCGATACCGTCGAGCATCTGCGCGTGGTGGAGGATGCGCCCGGTCAATCGGGGACGGAGGTGCGGTTCCTCGCCTCGAACCGGCAGCTGGACCCGAACGGGACGTTCAGCAATCTCGACTACAGCTTCAAGACGCTGGAAAACCGGCTGCGGGAACTGGCCTTTCTGAACAGCGGCGTGAAGATCATCCTGGAAGACGACCGGCCGGCCGAACCGCTTCGGACAGAGCTGTTCTACGAAGGCGGTGTGCGCGAATTCGTCAAATATCTCGACCGCAGCAAGCAGGCCGTCCTGCCAGAGCCGATCTTCATGACAGGCGAGCGTGGCGGCATCGGCGTCGAGGTCGCGATGTGGTGGAACGACAGCTACCATGAGACGGTGCTGCCCTTCACCAACAACATCCCGCAGCGAGACGGCGGCACGCACATGGCGGGCTTTCGCGGCGCGCTGACGCGGGTGATCCAGAAATACGCGCAGGACAGCGGTATCGCGAAACGCGAAAAGGTCGACTTCACCGGCGATGACGCCCGCGAAGGGTTGACCTGCGTGCTGTCCGTCAAGGTGCCCGATCCGAAATTCTCCAGCCAGACCAAGGACAAGCTGGTCTCGTCCGAAGTGCGTCCCGCGGTCGAAGGGCTGGTGGGGGAGAAGCTGGGCGAGTGGTTCGAGGAAAACCCGGCGGAAGCCAAGCAGATCATCGGAAAGATCATCGAAGCCGCCCTGGCCCGCGAGGCGGCGCGCAAGGCGCGCGAGCTGACCCGGCGCAAGTCGGTGATGGACGTGGCCTCGCTGCCCGGCAAGCTGGCGGATTGTCAGGAAAAGGACCCGGCGCTCAGCGAGCTGTTCATCGTCGAGGGTGACTCGGCGGGCGGTTCGGCCAAGCAGGGCCGGTCGCGCCAGAACCAGGCGGTGCTGCCGCTTCGCGGCAAGATTCTGAACGTCGAACGGGCGCGATTCGACCGGATGCTGTCGAGCGATCAGATCGGCACGTTGATCACCGCACTGGGCACGGGGATCGGGCGCGACGAATTCAACCTGAACAAGCTGCGTTACCACAAGATCGTTATCATGACGGATGCCGACGTGGACGGCGCGCATATCCGCACGCTGCTGCTGACATTCTTCTTCCGACAGATGCCCGATCTGATCGAGGCGGGCCATCTCTATATCGCGCAGCCGCCGCTTTATAAGGTCGGCCGGGGGCGGTCCGAGGTCTATTTGAAAAACGAAGCCGCGCTGGAGGATTATCTGATCCAGCAAGGTGTCGACGGTGCGACGTTACGCTTGGATTCCGGTGAAGAAATCACCGGAAACGATCTTGCCCGGGTGGTCGAGGAGGCAAGGGCGGCACGGCGGATTCTGCGCGCCTATCCGACGCATTATCCGGCCCATATCACCGAACAGGCCGCAATCGCCGGCGCGCTTCTGCCGGGAAGGATCGATCAGGACGCACAGGGGGTCGCATCCGCGGTGGCCCAGCGACTGGATCTGGTGGCCGAGGAATATGAGCGGGGCTGGACCGGTCGGCCCACGCAGGACGGCGGTATTCGGGTTGCGCGTGTGTTGCGTGGCGTCGAGGAAAGCCGTTTGCTGGATGGCCCGATGCTGCGCAGCGGAGAAAGCCGTCGGCTGGGCGAGATGACCCAGGTGCTGCAGGATATCTATGGCCAGCCCGCACGGCTGGTACGCAAGGACCGTGGCATCCCGATCAACGGGCCGCTGGACTTGCTGTCGGCAATCTTCCTCGAAGGCGAAAAGGGTCTGTCCCTTCAACGCTACAAGGGTCTGGGCGAAATGAACCCCGATCAGTTGTGGGAAACCACGCTGGATCCGGTTGTGCGCACGATGCTGCAGGTGCGAATCGAGGATGTGGCCGACGCCGAGGATTTGTTCACCAAACTGATGGGCGATGTGGTCGAGCCGCGGCGTGAATTCATTCAGCAGAACGCATTGAACGTCGAAAACCTGGATACCTGACGGGCAAGTCGGGCGCGATATTTGTGCCCTTTTTGTCGCGTCAGCGCAAAAAGGATACAAAACAAACAAATCAAAAGACCTGCGGCATTGCTTGGTTCGGCGCGAATGATCTAGTTTCAGACTGATTATCGGCGCTCTGCCGGCGTCGGCCTATCAATGCTGGAGTGACCTATGCCAAGCACGCTGAAAACCTCATCCGTCGTGGCCGGACTTGCCCTGATGGCAACGCAGGCCGCAAATGCTGGCGGATATACTGCGCCCGTCGTGGCAACCGCGCCGATCGTCGCGCCTGAAGTCCAGATGGAACCTGCTTCGAATTGGGCGGGCGGATACGCCGGCGGTTCGCTTGGTTACAGTTTCAGCGGGGACGATGAAGTCGGTCTGGACGTGGTCGAAGACGGCGTGACGACGGCTCGCGGAACCGAACTGGGCAATCTGGAGCTTTCGGGCGCGACCGCCGGGGTTCATGCCGGCTATCGCTGGCAGCGCGATCGTCTGGTTTTCGGCCCGGAACTCGGGGTAGAATTCGGCAATGTCGACGATGAAATTGACCTGACCGCCAGCGCGGTTTCGACCGGCGTGACGGCGTCGACCGAGGTGAACAACATCCTCTCGCTGCGCTTCAAGACCGGCTATCTGCTGAACGATCAGACGATGCTCTTCGGCTCTGCCGGTGTCGTTCGCGGCGACTTTGATGTAACGCTTGCCAGCGACGGCGACAGCGCCACCGAAAGCTACAACGCGACGGGCTATTCGCTGGGCTTGGGTGTCGAGCGCAAGCTGAGCAACCGCATGTCGCTGACCGCAGCCTACGAATATCGTGATTTCGGCCGGACCGACGTCGACTTCACCGATGGTGAAACGACGATCGAGACGATCGCCACGCCCGAGCATCACAATGTCAGCCTTGGGCTGAACTTCAGCTTCTGATCGCTGCGAACAGCGCAAGACAGGCCGGCCGCTGCGCGCGCCGGCCTTTTTTATGCGTCCGGATGTCTTAGCGCAGCGCACAGGTCTGACATGACGACCCTTCCTTTTAAGCCCGAAGGCGGGGCATGATCGGAACCGGTATCGCGCGGTCTGCGCAGGCGACGGCCAGGCCTGCGGGAACCAAGGAAGTCAGGGCTGGCGAGTCGACCGGCAACCCGCCGGTATACGCACCGAAAGCGGGTAGGATGAGGTGGTCGCGCCCGATCAGGAATGCGCGCCGTCTGGCGCCCCCCAGTCTGATGCAGGGATGGAAATGGCCAGATATGTCGGGCCCGCTTGCCGCCTCATGTCGCAGGATCAGATCGTCCTCGACCTCGGCATGATTGGTGCCGGGCATACGCGCGCAGGGCGGGCCGGGATCATGGTTGCCGCTGATCCAGAGCCATTTCCGGCCATGCGCCATTGCGTGCAATCGGTCGCAGATCGCATCGGGTAGCGCTCGTCCCGCTGCGTCGTCGTCGAACCCGTCCCCAAGGCTGACAATCACCTCGGGGCGGGTGGCGGAGATTTCGTCTTCCAGCCGTTCCAGCGTCGCCTGAACCTCATAGGGTGGCAGCAGGGCACCGCCCCGGCGTGCCATGCGCTCTGACTTGCCCAGATGCAGGTCGGCCACGATCAGCCAGTCACGCTCGGGCCAATGCAGCGCGCCGGAGGGGCGGGCCTGCAGCACATGGCCCGAAAATCGGAAGGCGAAGCCCGTCATCGCGAGCGCGGCACCGTGGCCGGACGCGGCGCGCGCCGCGGCGGAACGTCGCCTGATCGGGCCGGCCGGTCGCGCTTGCGATCGCGAAGGCCGGTCGCGGGCCGGTTCACGCCGTCACCGATGCCGGCGAGCCGAGCGACCTCTGCCGGCTCTGCACCAAGATCGATGCCGGCTTCGGCCATCATGGCGGCAGCCTCTTCCTCGGCCAGCCGCATCCTTCCCTGTCCGTCGATGCGCACCCGGCCCATTTCCAGCATCAGCGGTGCCGCAAGCGGCGAGACGCGGTCCAGCATCACGTGCTGCAGGCGCGGTGAGCGGTCCAGCATCTCGTCGATCCGGCCGAAATCGACCAGCCCGCGCTGCGCCTCGTCGGCCGTGATGCGCAGCAGCAGGTGATCGGGATCGTATTTGCGCAGCGTGTCGTAAAGGATGTCGCTGGAAAAGGTCGCCTGTTTCCCGGTGGACCGGCTGCCCGGCATGTTGCGCTGGATCAGACCGGCGATGATCGCGACGTTCCGGAAGCTGCGCTTCATCACCGCGTTGCCCTGCAGCCAATCGCCCAGACCCTCGCGCAGCGACGCGCGGTCCAGCAGCGGGGCGGGGTCCTCGACCGGATCGACCGACCAGATCAGCAGCGCGTAATCGGTGGCGAGGAATCCCAGCGGCCCCAGCCCCGCGACCTCCATCGTGCGGGTCAGCAGCAGGCCCAGTGTTTGCAGCGCGTTGCGGCCGGCGAACCCATACAGCGCGAAGTGCCAGCGCCCGTCGTAGCGGAAGCTTTCAGACAACAGCGTTCCCGGTACCGGCAACGCGGATTGTTCCGCCTGCAGTGCCAGCCAGTCGCGACTGTCCGGCGGCAGCACGTCCCATTCGGACGGATCGCCGATCAGCGCCTGCACCCGTTGCGACAACTGGGTCGAGGTCGCGAGCTTCAGCCCGTTGAAGGTAGCGATGCGCGGTTCCTTGTGGGGGTTCGGCACCACCTCGAGCGTCAGTTCACGCAGGCCTTCATAGCGCACGGTCTGGCCACCGATCAGGAATGTGTCGCCAGGGACCAGCGTCGCGGCGAAGCCCTCCTCGACCTCGCCCAGCAGCGGGCCGCCGCGACCCTTGAAGCGGACCTTCAGCGTTTCCGGGTCGATGATCGTGCCGATGTTCATGCGGATCAGCCGGGCCGCGCGCGGGTCGCGCAGGAACCACAACCTGTCCCGTTCCATCAACCGCTGCCAGCGGTCATAGGCGCGCAGCGCATAGCCGCCGGTCGCCGCGAATTCCAGGCAATCGTCGAAGGCGGCACGGGATAGCGAACGGTAGGGGCCGACCGCCGTCACCTCGGCATAGAGCGCATCGGCCGAAAACGGCCCGGCGCAGGCGGTCAGCAGGATGTGCTGGCACAGGACGTCCAACGGTCCCGGACCGCGCGGATCGCCGTCCAGATCACGTTCTGCCACGGCTTCCAGCGCGGCGACGCATTCGATGACCTCGAACCGGTTCGCCGGGACGATCCGCGCGCGGCTTGGCGCGTTGTAGCGGTGATTGGCGCGCCCGATGCGCTGGACCAGGCGCTTCACGTTCTTCGGCGCGCCGACCTGAATGACCAGATCGACGGCGCCCCAGTCGATCCCCAGATCAAGGCTGCCCGTCGCCACGACCGCGCGCAGTTCGCCCGCCGCCATCGCGGCCTCGACCCGCTGACGGGCCTCGCGCGAGAGGCTGCCGTGATGCAAGCCGATGGGCAGGTTCTCCTCGTTCGCGGCCCAGAGCTGCTGGAAATACAGCTCCGCCTGCGCGCGGGTGTTGATGAAGACGATGGTCGTGTTGGCCTGCCGTATCTGGTCGAGGACCTCGGGCACGGCGTAATGGCCATTGCCGCCGGCCCAGGGCGCGGGGCGGGCGGTGGGCAGCATCGCGATGTCCGGATCGGGACCGGGATCGGCGTTGATGATCGTGGCGCCGCCCATGAAATCCGCCAGTGCCTGCGGATCCTCGACCGTCGCCGACAGGCCGATGGCCGACAAGTCCGGCGACAGCGCGCGCAGCCGCGACAGGCCCAGCATCAGTTGGTCGCCGCGCTTGTTCTCGGCCAGCGCGTGCAACTCATCCAGAACCACGCGGCGCACACCACCGAAGATCGCGGGCGCCTGTTCGTAGGACAGCATCAGCGCCAGGCTTTCGGGCGTGGTCAGCAGGATGTCGGGCGGATCGACCTTCTGGCGCGCGCGCTGGCTGCCCTTGGTATCGCCCGTCCGGTCCTCGATGCGGATGTCCAGGCCCAGTTCCGCGACCGGGAGGGCGAGGTTGCGCGCGATGTCCGCCGTCAATGCCTTCAAGGGCGAGACGTAGAGCGTGTGCAGCCCCTTCGGCCGGTCGCCGCGCGCCAGATCGACGAGGCTGGGCAGGAAGCCCGCCAGCGTCTTGCCGCCGCCGGTCGGCGCGATCAGCAGGCTGTCGCCTTGCGCGCCCAGCAGCGCGAGCTGGTGGGGATGCGGCTCCCATCCCTGGGTGGCGAACCAGTCCTGGAAGGCTTTGGGCAGGCTCACGGCAGCATGTCCTTCAGCGTCGCCAGGTGGTCGGCCTCGGCCGCGGGCTTGTCCCAGCGGATACGACTGATGCGGGGAAAGCGCATGGCGACGCCGGACTTGTGGCGGCCGGATTCGTTCAACCCCTCGAAGGCGACTTCCAGGACGAGGCTCGGCTTCAGCGCCCGGACGGGGCCGAAGCGGTCCACCGTGTTGTTGCGCACGAAGCGGTCGAGTTCGCGCAATTCCTCATCGGTGAAGCCGAAATAGGCCTTGCCCACGGGCACCAGATCCTTGTCGTCCCACAGCCCGAAGGTGAAATCGCTGTAAAAGCCGCTGCGCTTGCCGTGGCCGCGCTGCGCGTAAAGCAGCACGGCGTCGACCACCATCGGATCGCGCTTCCACTTGAACCACGGCCCACGCGGGCGGCCGCCGACATAGGCGCTGTCGCGGCGCTTGATCATCACGCCTTCGATCACAGTGCTGGGCGGATCGGCGCGCAACGCCGCCAGATCGTCCCAAGTGGTGAAGTCGAGAAGCGGCGAGACGTCGATCCTCTCGCTGCCGAAATCGGCGCCTTCCAATACCGCGCGGCGTTCGGCAAAAGGCAATTCGCGCAGGTCCTGCCCCTGCCAGATCATCAGGTCATAGACGCGCAGCCCGGCGGGGTGGCTATCGAGCATGGTCTTGCTGATGGTCTTGCGGTTCAGGCGCTTCTGCAGATCGCCGAAGACGGCGACCTCGTCGTCGCGGCGGACCAGCAACTCGCCGTCGGCCGCGCCCTCGAAATTCAGCGCCTCGATCACGTCGGGAAAGCTGCCGCTGATATCCTCGCCCGTGCGGGAATACAGCCGCCGCACGCCGTCATCGTTGATCGCCTGGACGCGGATGCCATCCCATTTCCATTCCGCCATGTATTCGGCCGGGTCAAAGGCCTGAAGCTGGTCCAGATCGACCGGGGTCGACAGCATGACCGGGCGGAACGGCGCCTTCGCCGCGTGTTCGGGTCGCTCGCCGCCAGCGATCCAGTCGAAAAGCGGCTGGTAGGGCGCGCGCAGCCCGTGCCAGATCTCCTCGATATCGGCGACCTCGGGCTGGCCCATCTGCGCCAGCGCCATCCGCGCCATCCGCGCTGAAAGTCCCACGCGCATGTTGCCAGTGGCAAGCTTCAGGAACGCCAGCCGTTCGGACGCGCCCAAACGGTCCAGCATTGCGCTGATCGCCGCGGGCAAACCGGCCTTGCCGGTGTCCGACAGCAGCGCGACAGCATCGCGCAGCGGGACGTCCTCGTCGGTCTCGGCCTCCCACAGCAGCGCGATGGTTTCCGCCAGATCGCCGACGAAATCGTAGGAAAGCGCCAGAAGCTGGTCGTCCACGCGTTCCGCCATCAGCCCGCGCAGCAGGCTGGGCGTGACGGTCCGCAGCTTCAGATCGCCGGTCAGCGCGGCCAGCGCATAGCCGCGATCGGGGTCTGGCGTCTCATCCAGATAATGACGCAGGATCTGCAGCTTTGCGTTGCGCGCCGGCGTAAAGGCCAGCCGTTCCAGAAGGTTCGCAAATCCCTTCATTCCGGCTCGTCCTCGTAACCGACAAGCCGCAGCGGGCGGGCGGGGATCTGGTGCAACTCGCACCAGCGCATCAGCCCGTCCTCGGTGCCGTGGGTGATCCAGACCTCGGACGGGGCCAGTTCGCGGATCGTCTGCGTGACCTGCGGCCAATCGACATGGTCGCTGACCACCAGTGGCAGTTCGACCCCGCGCTGACGGGCGCGGGCGCGGACCTGCATCCAGCCCGAGGCGAAGCCGATCACCGGATCGCGGAACCGCTGCACCCAGGCCGAGGCGAAAGCCGAGGGTGGCGCGATCACCAGCTGCGCGGGTACGTCCTTCGCCGTGGCGGGGATCAACTCGCCCAGATCGATGCCCTGCTCGATGTGGTAATCGCACAGCCGCTGCAGCGCGCCATGGATAGCGATCGGGCCCTCGATACCGGCCTCGCGCGCCAGCATAATGAGGCGCTGCGCCTTGCCAAGCGCATAAGCGCCGATCAGGTGATGGCGGTCGGGAAATTCGGCCATGCTTTTCAGCAGGCGCGCCATCTCGCTCGCCGGATCGGGATGTTTGAAGACCGGCAGGCCGAAAGTTGCCTCGGTCACGAAGATGTCGCAGGGCACCGGTTCGTAGGGTGCGCAGACCGGGTTCGCTCGGCGGCAGTAATCGCCCGAGACGACGATCTTCGGTCCCGCCGTCGGTGTGATCGCGATCTGCGCCGAGCCGAGGATGTGACCCGCCGGATGGAAGCTGACCCGAGTGTCGCCGACGGTGATCTCTCCGTCCGCCACCTGCCGCGTGGCGGTGAAATCCTCGCCATAGCGGATCGCCATGATCTCGAGCGTTTCGCGAGTCGCCATGACTGATCCGTGACCAGAACGTGCATGATCGCCGTGGGCATGGGTGATCAGCGCACGTTCGACCGGGCGCACCGGATCGATAAAGAAATCGCCCGGCGGGCAATAGAGGCCCGCATCAGTGGGGTGCAGAATCTGGTCGGCGCGCATCAGGGGAATATGCGGAACATTTCGTGAAAATCAACGCGGGTCGTGCAGATCAACCCGTCGCGTCCGGTGATGTTCCGTGTTCGTGGCGTTGCAGGCTGCGGTATTCGCGCGCCAGCGCAGCACGGTGCGGACGGAATGACCCGCCGGTCGGCCGCATGGCGGCGATCCGGTGAACGTGGAAGACCCGGAAATCCATCCGCAGCCGACAATGCGCCAACAGCATCAGCGTGCGTTCGGTCACGGACAATCCCAGCGGCCAGATCGTGCGGACCGTCTGCCGGTCCGAAAGATCGGTATAGGTGATCTCGACCTCTTCCTCGTTCCAGCAGGCGGCGCGCAGACGCGACAGGTCGATCCGGGGCGAATCGCGGTCGGGCGGCTGCGTGAAACTGTGCATGATCGCGTGCAGCGCCTGCTGCGACTGGCGTTCCGGCAGCGTCGCGATAATCCGCGCCAAGGCCGCCTGGCCAGCGTCGGTCAGTTCCGCATCGCCGATCCGCCCCAGCGATTGAACCGCCAGATGCAGCGCCTCGATCTCCAGCCGTGAAAAGCTTTGCGGTGGCAGGGCCGGGTCTTCGGTCAGCGTGTAGCCCAGACCCGCCTCACCGTCGATCAATGCGCCGCCGGCGCGCAGCGTGGCGATATCGCGATAAAGCTGCCGCAGGGAAACGCCGGTATCTTCGGCCAGAGTGGCGGCGGTGACGGGGCCGCGGTGACGACGCATCCGGTCCATCAGCCGCATCAGCCGGTCGGTGCGGGCCATGCTGTCACCTTCTGTCAGCGTTCCTGTGCAAGATGATGGCCAGCCACATCGAAGGAGACAAGCGATGCTGACACTGTACCACTCGCCGATGAGCCGCTCGACCAGCATCCTGCAGCTGATCGAGGAAATGGGAATCGCGGACCAACTGGCGATCGAGCAGGTCGAGATCCCTCGTCAGGATGGGACAGGCGGGCGCGACCCGAACAATCCCCATCCCGAAGGCAAGGTGCCCTACCTCACCGACGGCGACGATTTCGTGCGCGAACGCAGCGCCATCATCCTGTACCTGACCGACCGCTTCGACAGTTCGCTGGGCCGCGAGGTGGGCGATCCGCAGCGCGGACGTTACCTGTCGTGGCTGTCATGGTATCAGGGCGTGTTCGAGCCGGTCGTGATCCTGTCCTGGGCCGAGGTCGATCATCCGGCGATCCATGCGGGTCTTCGTGATTACGACACGGCACTGCAACGGCTGGATGAGGGTCTGTCGAAACAGCCCTATCTGCTGGGACAGGATTACAGCGCCGCCGATCTGCTGTGTGCAGGCCCCTTCGTCTGGTTCGGCGATCAGATGAAGTCCACTCCGGCGATCGACGATTGGGTCGCGCGCTGTGCGGATCGCCCGGCCGCGAAGAAGGCGGCCGAGCGGGATGCGGTGGCCCGGACCTAGCCTTCCAGCGCGCGGTCCAGAAGCGCCTTGATGTCGTCTTCGGACGTGGCCGCGACGACGCGGCCCAGTTCCTGATTACCCTTCAGCACAATCAGGGTCGACCGGCGCGGCACGTTCATGTCGGTGACGATCTGGCTTTTCCCCCATTCGTCCCAATCGGCGATCATGAACGTAATCTGCTCATCATAGGCCGGGTTTTCGGCGCGCAGCGCGTTGATGACCCGACCCTGCGCGGCGCAAGTCGGGCACCAGCTGGCCTTGAAGTCGAGCAGCACGGTCTGACCGTCCGCCAGCGCGGATTGCAGTGCCTCGGGCGTGTAGGCGACGCCCGGCACCTCTTCGGCAACGACGGGGAGGGGTGCTGCGAGCGAGACGGCGATGGCGGCCGTGAAGGCAAGAAGGTTCATCTTTGGCTCCTGTCAGGGTCAGAGGGAAACGGAAAGGTCCTGCAGCCAGATCGGCAGGTTCTGAACGGCGAATGTCTCGATCATCCGCATCAGGCCGGACAGCATCGCCACGCCGACACCGATGAAAACCAGGCCCATCGCGGGGCGGGCACGTTGGGCGAAGGCCTGCGCACGGGCGCGGTTGCGCATCAGGATGCCTCGCGCGCCGAAGGCCAGCGCAAGGATCAGGGTGGACACGCCAGCGGCGAAGGCGAGCATGATAGCCGAGGCCCACAGCAGGCTTTCGCCCTGGCTCGCCAGCGCGATCGCGCCCCCGAGCGTCGGGCCGATGCAAGGGCTCCACGCTGCACCAAGCAGTGCCCCGGCGACGGCCTGCCCGCCCAGCCCTGCATCTGCGGTACGGTCGATCCCGGCATCGGCCCGCGCGGCAAGTCCTGCCGTCGCGGTCTGAAACAGCGTGCCAGCCTGCGGCAGCAGCAGGGCCGCGCCAAAGGCGATCATCGCCAAGGCTGCGATCTGCGTCAGCCCCTCACCGCTCAGCCCGATGGCACGCCCGAGCGCTGCGATACCGATGCCGAACAGCACGAACGAGGCGCTCATACCCCCGGCCAGCGCCACCGGGCCCAGCCGATGTTTCGATGCGGCCGAGGCCAGCACGATGGGCAGGACCGGCAGCACGCAAGGATTTATCAGCGTCAGCAGTCCGGCAAGATAGGCAAGGATCAGGGTCATCAGCGGTCCTCGTTTACCGCCGTTACGCTGATCCAAGCGCTGCCGTTACGCGCGTCCCCTTCACCGAAGCGTGAGCTAGACGCTTCTGGGTCGAACCGCCGGTGCGTTCTTGGAAAGTTGCACGGCGAGGATCCCCGCCATGATGATCGCAACGCCGATCATGTCGGTCATGCGCAATTGCTCGCCCAGAAGGATCGAGGCGATCAGGACCCCGAAGAAGGGCGACAGGAAATGGAAGGTCGCTGCCCGGACAGCGCCGATGCGACGGACCAGCTGAAACCAGACCCAGGTCGCCAGCAGGCCAGGCACGATGACGGTGTAGACGAAGGCAACGGTCAGCCGCAGGTTCGGCACCAGATGCCAGTCCTCAAGGAACGGGGCGATCAGCGACAGTGCGGCCGAGCCGACAAGCATCTGCAGACCCACGATCATCATCACGTTCCCGCCCGAACTGGCGCCGCGAACGGTCAATGTGGCGATCGCCAAGGCCAGGGCAGCGCCGAAGCAAAGAAGGATGCCAAACAGGTCGCTACCGCCGCGCAGCCGCGCGCCCATGATGATGGCGACACCGATCAGGCCAAGCGCCAGCCCGGCAATGCCGAGTGGCCGCAGACGCTCGCCCAGCAGCGCCCAGCCCAGGACGGCGACGATTAGCGGCATGGTCGCGGCGATGATCGAGGCAAGGCTCGCCTCCACCCATTGCATCGCGACCCAGTTCATCCCCAAGTAGAGCGCGTTCTGACACAGGCCAAGGATCACGATGGCCCGCCAGTGGGCACGGGTCAGGCTGCGGATGCTTTCACCCATCGCCCAGGCAAGGCCGATCCCGATCGCGCCCGACAAGGCGAAGCGCAGCGACAGCGCGATGAGCGGAGGGGTCTCGGTGACGATCAGACGCGTCGTGCTGAAGGCTGACGCCCACATGACGGCGAAAGCGACACCCATCGCGATGGCCTTGAAATCCATGATCCCTCGCTCTGGCTGGCTGGCCATGGGCTAGCAGAGTGGTTCGGCAACGAAAAGGGGCCGCGCCGTGCAGGCGCGACCCCGAAAGGATCGGTCCTGAAACGGACCCTGTCTTATTCGTTGACGCTGTCCTTCAGCGCTTTCGCAACGGTCACCTTGACCTGCTTGTCCGCCGGCTTGGTCATCATTTCCTGCGTCTGCGGGTTGCGAACCTGACGCTCGGGGCGGGCCCGGCAGGCGATCTTGCCGATACCGGGCAGCGTCACCGCGCCACCGCCGGAGACTTCACGCGTGACCACGGCGGTCACGGCGTCGAGCGCCGCAGCAGCCGACTTCTTGTCGCTGCCCATCTCGTCGGCAAGGGCCGCGACCAGCTGGGTTTTGGTCATCGGTTTCGCGGAAGGCGTAGCCATTCTTGGTGTCTCCTCTTTCCCCGTCGGGCTATTGTTTTGAGCCGAATTCGCGGCGTAGAGCCTTGCTACACACGCTTTTGATCGGCAGATCAAGTATTTTTCGACCAAAAGGCGATTTGCTGCCGCTTTATGTCAGGTTTGCCCCGGGTCACAGAAATGCGGTCTCGCTGAACGAGCGCAGCTTGCGCGAATGGATGCGTTCCAAGGGCATCTCGCGCAGCTTTTCCATCGCGCGGATTCCGATCAGCAGATGGTTCGCAACCTGCGTGCGGTAGAAATCCGTGGCCATACCCGGCAGTTTCAGTTCGCCGTGCAGCGGCTTGTCGGACACGCACAGAAGCGTGCCGTAAGGCACCCTAAAGCGGAACCCGTTGGCGGCAATCGTCGCACTTTCCATGTCCAGCGCGATGGCGCGCGATTGCGACAGGCGCTGGACGGGGCCGGACTGGTCGCGCAACTCCCAGTTGCGGTTGTCGATCGTGGCCACGGTTCCAGTACGCATGATCCGCTTGAGCTCGTAGCCTTCAAGCTTCGTGACCTCGGCAACCGCCTCCTGCAGAGCGACCTGAACCTCGGCCAGGGCCGGGATCGGGACCCAGACGGGCAGGTCGTCGTCCAGAACGTGATCTTCGCGCAGATAGGCGTGGGCCAGCACGAAATCGCCCAGACTCTGCGAATTGCGCAGTCCCGCGCAATGGCCCACCATCAGCCAGGCATGGGGTCGCAGGACGGCGATATGGTCGGTTGCGGTCTTCGCGTTCGATGGTCCGACGCCAATATTGACCAGGCTGATCCCCTGACCGCCCGGACGCAGCAGGTGGTAGGCCGGCATCTGCGGCATCTTGGCGCCGGTGTTGGCGGGATCTTCGGGTGCTTCTATCAGGTGGTTGCCCGGACCAACGAAGCCTGTGTATCCCATCGACGGATCGGCCAACGCCCGTCGCGCGAAGGCTTCGAACTCGTCGACGTAGAACTGATAGTTGGTGAACAGGACGAAGTTCTGGAAATGCTCGGGCGCGGTCGCGGTGTAGTGCGCCAGCCTCGCCAGCGAGTAATCCACCCGCTGCGCGGTGAACGGCGCCAGATGCGCGGCGCCATCGGCATGGGCGCCCGCGACGCCGTTGACGATGTCATCGTTCATCGTGCCCAGATCCGGCACGTCGAAGATGTCGCGCAGGCTGAAGCTCAGGACGCCTTCGTGCGGCACGTTCAGGTCGGTCTTGCTCGCCACCGCGAAATGGACGGGCATCGGCGTCTCGCTGAAGCCGACGGTGACGGGTGTCGCGTGGTTTCGCGTCAACAGGCCGATCTGCTCGGTCAGGTAATGCTGGAACAGATCGGGGCGGGTGATGGTGGCGGCATAGCTGCCCGGCACGACGACATGGCCAAAGGACAGGCGCGAGTCGGTCTTCGAATGGCTTGCCGTCGTCAGCCGCACTTCGGGGTAGAAGGCGCGATAGCGGGCACGCGGCTTTTCGCCGTTCAGCACGTCGACGAAGCGGTCGGTCAGGAAGCCGGCGGAGATGTCGTAAAGCTCGCGCAGCCGGGCGACCGCCGCTGCGGGGTCGGTGAACTGCTCGCGCGGGGCCGGTTCGGGCGATTCGACCGGCAGGAAGCGGCTGTCGTGATCCATTTGTCTTTCTTTCCTTTATGGCGGAATGTGCCAGCGCGCCGCAGCCGAAACAAGCGCCGGGCGGGCGTTTCAGCGAACGGACCAGCAGCATGCATCTTCTGATCTTCGGGCACGGCTATTCGGCAGGCTTTCTGACGCCCTTGCTGGTGCAAGAAGGCTGGACGGTCAGCGGCACGACGCGCGGTTCGTCGGATCGGGTCCGTGCGGCTGGTGCAAATCCGCTCCTGTGGCCGGGGGATGAAGACGGCGTGGCGCGCGCGATCGCCCAGGCCGATGCGATCCTGGCCTCGGTCGCACCCGACGGGGACGCCGACCCGGTTCTGGCCGCGTTTGGGCCACAAATCGCCGCCGCGAAGCCGAGCTGGCTGGGCTACCTGTCCACCACCGGCGTCTACGGCGATCGCGAGGGCGGTTGGGTTGATGAGGACAGCCCGCTTGAGCCTGCGACACGCCGTGGCAAGGCGCGGGTGGCCGCCGAGGCGGAGTGGCAGGCGCTGGCAGACAAGGCCGCGCTGCCGCTGCATATCTTCCGCCTGGCCGGCATTTACGGCCCCGGACGCGGGCCTTTCCGCAAGCTGCGTGACGGGACGGCGCGGCGGATCGTGAAGCCCGGGCAGGTCTTCTCGCGCATCCATGCCGCAGATATCGCACAGGCCGTCGCTGCGTCGCTGTCGGGCAAGGGCGGGCCGGGGATCTACAACCTTTGCGACGACGATCCGGCGCCGCCGCAGGATGTGATCGAACATGCGGCGCGCCTGCTCGACATGCCGGTTCCGCCCGAGATCGCTATCGACGATGCCGAGATGACGCCCATGGCGCTCAGCTTCTATGCCGAGTCGAAGCGCGTTCGGAACGATCGCATGAAGGATCATCTGGGCATCACCCTGATCCATCCCGACTATCGCAGCGGGCTGTCGGCGATCCTGCGCGAGGAAGAGGACGGGGCCGGATGGACTTCGGCTGCCCCGCGTGCATGATCCTGCCATGGACGACACCTATGACGTGCTGATCGCTGGCGGCGGGCTGAATGGCCCGACCCTGGCGCTTGCCCTGGCGGGCGCCGGCCTGTCGGTCTGCGTCGTGGACGCGCGTCCGGCCGAGGCGCGCAGTGCCGACGATTTCGACGGCCGCGCCTATGCGCTGGCGCTGGCGTCACGCCGGCTGCTGACGGCGCTTGGGCTGTGGGGCGATCTTGGGCCGAAAAGCCAGCCGATCCTGCAGGTGAAGGCGTCGCAGGGGCGTCCCGGCAGCGGTGCGGACCGATTCTTTCTGCATTTCGACAGCGCCGAGATCGAGGAAGGCCCGGTCGGTCACATGCTGGAGGATCGGTTCCTGTACCGCGCGCTCTTGGCCGCGATGCAGGACCGCGTGACGCATGTCGCCGGGACCGCCATCACCGATCACGAGGTCGGACCCGCTGGCATCACGGCGACCCTCTCAGACGGGCGTCGCATCGGGGCGCGGCTGCTGGTCGGCGCGGACGGGCGCGGCTCGGGCGTGGCCTCGCGCGCAGGGATCACGCGGCGAGGCCACGATTACGGCCAGATCGCGCTGGTCGCGGCGATCGAGCATGACAAGCCGCATGACGGGGTCGCGCATCAGTACTTCATGCCGACCGGGCCGCTGGCGATCCTGCCGCTGCCTGGCAACCGATCCTCGGTCGTGTGGTCAGAGACGGAGGCAAACGCGAAGGCCATCGTCGCGCTGGACGATGCCGCCTTTCTCGACGTGCTTCGTCCACGCTTCGGCGACTTTCTGGGCGCCATCACGATAGCTGGTCCGCGTTTTTCCTATCCGTTGTCGCTGTCGCTGGCCGAAACCTATGTCGCGCCGCGCATGGCGCTGGTCGGCGATGCGGCCCACGGGGTTCATCCAATCGCCGGGCAAGGTCTGAACCTCGGCCTTCGTGATGTCGCCGCCCTGGCCGAGGTGCTGGTCGAGGCGGTTCGCCGGGGCGAGGACTTGGGCGCGCCGGACGTTCTGGAGCGATATCAGGCTTGGCGGCGTCCCGACGCGACCCGGCTGGCCTTGGGAATGGACGGAGTGAATGCGCTCTTCTCGAACCGAAGCGGGATGCTGGGCGCGGCGCGCGGGGTCGGGATGGGACTGATCAGCGCGATGCCGATCCTGCGGCGCGGCTTCATGCGTCAGGCGGCCGGGCTGTCGCTGAACCCGATGCCGCGCCTGCTTGCCGGCCTGCCGCTTTAGTCACGCCGGACGCCGGGTTTCGTCATGGAACCCTCACGGAAGCGAGAGTGTTCTGGGGTATCGCCATCCGCCGATCGTGATGTGCAAGTCTTTGATAAAAGGATATGATCCTTGGTTATGAAAACACTCCGCTTCGCCTTGGCGCCCGCCCTCGCCCTCTGCCTGACCGCGCCTGCCGCGCTGGCCGAGAAGATCCCGCTGAACGACATTTCGACCTATCTCAACAGCCTCGGGACCGCGACGGCGCAGTTCACGCAGGTGAACAACGACGGCACCATCTCGACCGGGACACTCTACATCAAGCGACCGGGCCGCGTTCGGTTCGAATACAACAACGACAACACGCTGGTGGTCGCGTCGGGCGGCAACGTCGCGGTGTTCGACAGCAAGTCGAACAGCCCGGGTGAGCAATATCCCCTGTCGCAGACGCCGCTGTCGATCATTTTGGATGCCAACGTGAACCTGGGTCGAGCCAACATGGTGACGGGTCACAGCGAGCAGAAGAATTCGACCGTGGTGACCGCGCAGGACCCGGCGCATCCGGAATATGGCAACATCCAGATGGTCTTCACCAGCCCGACCGAGCTGCGTCAGTGGGTCGTCACCGACGATGCCGGTGAAAAGACCACGGTCATCCTGGGCGAGATGGCGAAGGGCGCCGGGATCCCGGACAGCAAATTCTCGATCGAGCAGGAAGTCGCTCGCCGCCGCTGAGGCGCAATGTTCTTCGCAGCAAGGCCGGGCCGTAATTGGTCCGGTCTTTTTGTATCGGCACAAGGCATCGCTTGATCTTTGCCGCGCGAAGCGCGAACGGATAGGCGCAAGTGCTTCGCGAAAGTTGCGCCCATGGCCGTGTCGCAGTCCCGATCTCAATCGCTCTTCACCCCGATCCTGATCGGCGGCTCGCTGATCCTCTTGATCAACTTCGCGATGCGCGCCAGCTTCGGCGTCTTCCAGATCCCGATCGGCGAGGAATTCGGCTGGCCACGGGCCGAATTCAGCCTCGCCATCGCGATCCAGAACCTCGCCTGGGGCATCGGCCAGCCGCTTTTCGGCGCGTTGGGTGAACGGTTCGGCGATCGCTGGTCGATCATCTTGGGCGCGCTGCTGTATTCCGCCGGGCTGATCCTGTCGGCCTACGCGACGACGCCGGAATCGATGCAGATGCTCGAGGTGATGGTGGGCTTCGGCATCGCGGGGACAGGCTTCGGCGTGATCCTTGCCGTCATCGGTCGCGCGTCGAGCGACGAGAACCGCAGCCTCGCCCTGGGGATCGCGACCGCTGCCGGATCGGCCGGACAGGTCTTCGGCGCGCCTTTGGCCGAGATCCTGCTGAACTTCTATTCCTGGCAGGCGGTATTCATCATCTTCGGCGTGCTGGTCCTGTCCTGCATGGCGTTCCTGCCGATGCTGGGCGACACGAAGCCCGCGACCCGAACCGAGCTTGAGGAGAGCATGGGGACGGTCGTGCGCCGCGCTTTCCGCGATCCATCCTATCTGATGATCTTTGCGGGCTTCTTTTCCTGCGGCTACCAGCTCGCTTTCATCACGGCTCATTTCCCCGCGATGGTGACAGAGATGTGCGGTCCGATCTCGCCCATGGGCTCGCTCGCCTCCATCGGGATCACCACCACTTCGGCGTTGGGCGCGGCGGCGATCAGCCTGATCGGGCTTGCCAACATTGGCGGCTCGATCCTCGCAGGCTGGCTGGGCAAGCGCTATACCCGGAAGTATCTGCTGGCCGGCATCTACACATTGCGCACGATTGCGGCGGCCGCCTTCATCCTGCTTCCGATCACACCGACCAGCGTCATCATCTTCTCGCTGGTCATGGGCGGGTTGTGGCTTGCGACGGTGCCGCTGACCTCGGGGCTCGTCGCCTATATCTACGGGCTGCGATACATGGGCACGCTGTACGGCTTTGTCTTCCTGTCGCACCAGCTTGGCTCATTTCTGGGCGTTTGGCTGGGCGGCTGGCTTTATGACGTCTATGGGGATTATACGCTGGTCTGGTGGGTCGGCGTGGGCGTGGGCGCGTTCAGCGCCATCATCCACCTGCCGGTGCGGGAAGCACCCGCGCGCCTGCCCGCCGTCGCCACTGCCTGAGGAGAACCCGATGCCCGATGATGCCCGTAAGTCGCCGCTGAGCGAACACGTCGTCGCGGTCCGCTACCAGCAGCTTTCGGCCGAAGTTCGCGCGCTGCAGATGCAGTGCTATGCGCTGGCGACGCTGCGCCTGCACGAAGCGGTCGCGGCGAATGGCGGAACGGGCGAGGGCTTGGCGATCGTCACCGACATTGACGAGACGGTGTTCGACAATTCCGCCGTGATGGCACTTGCTGCCACCGTGGGCGATCTTCCGGGCAACCTGGATACATGGGGCGCGTGGGAATTGCATGGCGAACCGGGGCTGATCCCGGGCGCCTACGACTTCCTGTGGCTCGCGGATTCTCTGGGCGTGGGCGTCTTCTACGTCTCGGACCGGTTTGGTGAAAACAAACACGCGACGCTGGCGACGCTCGCGGCGCTTGGACTGCCGCAGGCCAGTGAGGATCGTGTACACCTGTTCGGCTATCCGAAAGCGCATCGTCGCGCGATGATCGAGCGCGACCACCGGATCATCCTGCTGTTGGGCGATACGCTGCACGATTTCCACGCCGATTTCGCCGACGCGACGCTGGAAGAGCAGCACGCGCGCGCGGATGCCCACAAGGCGCGTTTCGGACAGGACTGGATCGTCTTCCCGAACGCCGCCCACGGCACCTGGATGGAGGCGGAACTGCGTCCGTGGGACATGCCCGCGACCGACTGAGCGGCGCGTGGTTGCCATCCCGGCTTCTTGCCACCTAGATGCGGCCATGTCCTTTCGTCATTCTATCACCTCGGGCCTTCGCGCCTTCCGTCAGGCGGCCCGCGCGCGTGGCTTTGGCGCGAGTGCCGCGAAGGCACTGCGCATCCTGCGACATGAAGGTCCTGTCGGCCTAACAAAGCGACTTCGGGCCTTGACACCCTTGCCACGGGCCAGCCGCGGCGACCCCTCGGCCTGCCTGATCGTCACCACGCCCCATGTCGAATGGATCGCGCGGATGATGGCCCGGATCCTGCAAGGACATGGCTTGCGGGCCGAAGTCTCGGGCGACACCGCCGGTGCCGAAACCTACGGCCATGTCTTTGTGCTGACACCGCAGATGTTCAAGCATCTGCCGCAGGACTTCATTGCCTTCCAGCTGGAGCAACATGTCAGCGGGCGCTGGATGACACCTGACTATCTTGCGTTGCTGAAAGGCGCGCGGGCGGTCATGGATTATTCGACAGCCAACATCGTTCGGCTTCGGGAGGCGGGGCTTCCACTGCAGCGCCTGTTCCACGTACCGCTGTCACCAGATCCCGACGTCGCGCCGCCCCAAGGTGAGCGACAGGGCGTCCTGTTTGTCGGCGACATGAGCGCTCCGCGTCGAAAGCATCTGATCGCAGAATTGAAGACGGCGTTTCCCGACCTAAGAGTCGAGGTCGCGCTGTTCGGCCAAGATCTCGATCGCGCCCTTGATCGCGCACAGGTCATTCTGAACCTGCATTTCTACGAAGATGCGTTGCTGGAAACAGCGCGCATCCATCAGGCGAGGTCGCATGGCGCCTGGGTTGTCAGCGAGACCGCGGCAGATCAAGATAGCCACCGGGATGTGCCAGGCGTGATCTTCGCCCGTGCTGGCGATGTCGATGCGCTGCTGGCCGGGATACGGCAGGCACTTGCTGCAGGACCAGCCCCCACAATAGCCCGAAGCGATTTTTCAGGTTGGTTTGACCGTGCTTTGCTGGGCTTGGAAATCATCGACCCAGACACTTTTGACGACTGCCACCCGGACTGGCCTTGCAAACTCGAAGCGACCCCGTGTCTCTGTCTGTCGCTCAGCGAAACGCCCGAGCGCCGGGCACAGTTCCTGAAGCAGCATCAGGCTTCGCAGTTTCGGATTTGGGAGGGGTTGCGCGCATCGCCCGGCTGGCGTGGTGCCGCACTAAGCTATCGTCAGATGTTCAATCGGTTGCAGGCCGAGGCTATCGATAAAGCGATCATTTGCGAAGACGATGTCGAATTTCCTGCCGATTTCGACCGACGTTTCGACGCACTCCGTCGCCACCTTGCCGAGCGCAACGATTGGGACATGGCTTCCGGATTCATCGCCGACCTTTCACCACGCGCTAAAGTGCTCGACGTTGCCGATGTCGAGGGCATGACCGTTGTCACGCTCAACAGTGCCGTCAGCATGGTCTTCAACATTTATCGACGCGGCGCCATGAGCTTGCTGGCAGGCTGGGACGTCAACGATACCGACCCCTTCACCAACACTATCGACCGACGACTTGAAGCAGGTCAGCTTAGGGTCGTCACAACCCTTCCGTTCCTGGTTCGTCATCGAGATGACAGTGCGTCCACGCTGCGAGAATTCGGCAACGACAAGTATCAGTCTGAGATTGCAGCAACCGAAAAACTGCTTGCGGAGAAAGTCTCTGCGTATCGTCAGAAAATCTAGTTGAGGCCTGCGACGGTGTAGTACTCGACTGCCTCGTTCTGTGGCGAATACCCGGTTCCCGACGCAATGATGCAACTGACTCCGTCGTCACGCGCGGCAACCAGTGTCCACGTCCCCATCTGCTCTGATCCCCAAAGTTCGGTTCCCATTCCCTGGTGTCCACCCGCGTCAATCAGCGTTTCGGCGAAATCATGATCCAGGGTCTGCTCGATCTCTGCGTCAGCTGCGCAATAAGGCTGGTCGCCGACCGCCATATCCGAGGTCGGCATATCTTGGGCCTGCCTCAGCAGCACCGGGACGGGCTGTCCCGCCATGGCGGACCAAGCGCGAACCGGCGCGTCGGGTTGCGGAACGGCGTGGGCGGGGGCTGCGGCAATGATTGCTGCCGCGAGAACGCTGAATTTGACAGGGCTGAACATCGAACTGAACCTTTGTTGAGCTGCAGATCAAACGTTTTGGGTGCGGCGCGGTTCCGCCTTCCGACCCGATCGGACTTGACCACGGCCCCTGCATGGTGCCGTTAGAAAGATTAACAGGACCTGAACAAGCGGGCTGAGGGGGACGCCAATGGCGATGTTGCTGGGCGATGTGGGCGGGACCAATGCGCGGCTTGCATTGGCCAGAAACGGGCAGATCGACCGCGCAACGATCACCCGATATCGCGGCGACGATTATTCCCGTTTCGACGACGTGATCGGCCGTTTCCTCTCGGAACAGGATCAGCCGCGAATATCAGCGGTCTGTATCGCCGTGGCCGGTCCCGTCAGTGGCGGTCGGGCCGAACTGACAAACCGGGACTGGAGCTTTTCGGACGAGGCCTTGGCGCGGATGACCGACGCCGATCAGGTGCGGCTGATCAATGATCTGACAGCGCTGGGCTACGCGACGCCGACCCTGACAGGCGAAGGGCTGGCTACCCTTCGTGATGCGCCTGCGGACCGAGCGCGAAACGGGCAGGCGCTGGTCGTCGGGCTCGGGACGGGCTTCAACGTCTGCGCGGTTCGCGCGCTGCCGGGCGGGACGATCACGGCGATGGAGGCAGAGGAAGGTCACACGAACCTGCCCGCCAACATCATGGCGCGGCTGCTGACAGAGATCGGACCTGCCGCGACGGCGGCCTTCTTTTCGACCGAAGAGACCTTCGCGGGGCGCGGATTGTCGCGTCTGCACGCCCTGCGCACGGGCACGGACCCCGTTCGCAGCGAGGTCATCGCCGAGGCATTGGCGAAGGGGGATCAAGAGGCCGCCGCGACTTATGATCTTTTCGCCGAACTCCTCGGACTGCTGCTGCGAGAACTGGCGTTGCGGTTCATGCCGCTGGAGGGGCTGTTCCTTGCAGGAAGCGTCGGGCGCGGCATGGCCGATCGGATCGCGCTGGTCGAAGCAGCCATGCTCGCCGAGGATTACATGCGCCACATCCCGCAGAATACGCCGATCCACCTGATCCGCGACGACATGGCGGCGCTGCAGGGTTGCCTGACCGCGCTTGCGCCTGCCGCGCAATAGCCATGATGAAACATTCGTCACTCGGGGCGCAATTGCTGGATTTTGGACGCGCTTCCTGCGAGGATCGCCCAAAACGATAATCGGGGTGGCAGGATGCGAGCGAGTTGGGCAGCGTTTATCGCGGCATTTGCAATGGTGTCGCCCGCCACGGTGGACGCGCAGTCATCCTCGCCCTTCTCGGGTCTCTTCGGACGGGGCAGCGAGGCTGAGGGTCCGGTCTCGCTGGACGTCCGGGTGGCGGGGGATGATGGCGATCTGGAGCGCAGCATCCGCAATACCTCGCTGATCCGGGCCGCTCTGGATGAAGGACGGACCACCGGTCAGGATGTCTTGGCGGCTGCCCGTGCGGATTATGCCCGCATCCTCGGCGCGCTTTTTGACGACGGACGCTATTCGGCGGTCATCACCATCACGCTTGACGGGCAAGAGGCATCGCAGATCGCGCCGCTCGACGCGCCAGACCTGGTGAGCCAGGTCGTGATCAGCGTCGATCCCGGGCCGCAGTTCACCTTCTCTCGCGCAGAGATCGCGCCGGTCGCCCCGGGCTCGGATATTCCGGAAGAATACGCGGTGGGCGAGCCGGGCGGCACAGGGGTGATCAAGTCTGCGGCGGCGGCAGGGGTGTCTGGGTGGCGCGACGTGGGCCACGCCAAGGCCGATGTCGGCGGGCAGGAGATCGTGGCCGACCACAACGTGAACACGGTCGACAGCCGTGTCGCGCTGGCGCCGGGGCCGACCGTCAGCTTCGGGCGGCTGAACGTGACCGGGAACCAGCGCCTGAACGAGCGTCGCCTGCGCAAGATTGCAGGCTTTCCGTCCGGGCTCCGCTACAGCCCCGAGGCGATCGAGACGGTGCGACGGCGCTTGCGCCGTACAGGCATCTTCTCGGCGATCACTCTGGAAGAGGCAGAGCTTCTGAACCCCGACAACTCGATGGACGTGAACCTGACGGTGGTTGAACAGAAGCCGCGCCGGGTCGGCGTCGGTTTCGAGATCTCGAACACCGAAGGGGCAAAGGTTTCGGCCTTCTGGATGCACCGCAACCTGCTGGGCGGTGGCGAGCGGCTGCGGATCGAGGGAGAGACGTCGGATATCGGCAGCAAGGACAGCGGCATGGATTACCGGCTGTCGACCCGTCTTGAACGGCCCGCGACGTTCCACCCGGACATTACCGCCTATATCGAACTCACCGCCGAACGGCGCCGGGGCGAGGAAGACGACGACTACGATTCCGACACCGTAGCCGCAGCGTTCGGCGCGAACTACATCCACAGCGAGCGACTGACCGCGGATGCGGCCATCCAGTATCAGTTTCAACGCGTCGATGACGGCGGCGGGCTCGAGACCGACTACAAGGTCGTGGCCTTCCCGATGGACGTGACCTGGGACGCGCGCGACGAACCGACGGACGCGAAACGCGGCTATTGGCTGTCGGGCGATCTGGTGCCGTTCATCGGTCTGGGCGACACCGACAGCGGTGCGCAAATCCTGGGCGAGGCGCGCGGCTATCGCAGCTTTGGTGCCGACGACCGACTGACATTCGCGGGGCGTGCGCGTGTCGGCAGCGTGCTTGGTGCCGATATCGAAAATACGCCGCGTGATTACCTGTTCTTCTCGGGCGGCGGCGGCTCGGTCCGCGGGCAACCGTTCGAGTCGCTCGGGGCGCGGGAGATCATCGGTCCGGACGGGCCGATCCTGACCGGCGGGATGAGCGTCGCTAACGCCACCGCAGAAATCCGCTGGCAGTTCCGTGAGCGGATCGGGGCGGTGGCTTTTGCCGATTATGGGCGGGTCTGGACCGACAGCGCCTTTGACGGTGACAGCGACTGGCATTCGGGCGCCGGCATCGGCATCCGCTATGCGACGCCGATCGGACCGTTGCGGTTCGACGTCGCGGGTCCGGTCGGCGGCGACACCGGCGAAGGTGTTCAATTGTATCTGGGGCTGGGGCAGGCGTTCTGATGCGGAAACTACTGATCCTGATGCTGCTGGTGCTAATCCCGGCGATCCTGTGGGGACAGGACGCGGCCGAGATATCCGAAGAGGTCGAGGATGACCGCGGTTTCATCACACGGCTTCTGGAAGAGAACCTGTCCGGCGCCGGGCGTCAGGTCACGCTGGATGGTTTCCGTGGTGCCCTTTCGTCGCGCGCGACATTCGAGAGGTTGACCATCGCCGACGACGAGGGCGTCTGGATCACCTTGACCGATGGCGCAATCCAGTGGAATCGCAGCGCTCTGCTGCGCCGCCGGATCGAGATTGCGGAACTGTCGGCAGCCAGTATCGACCTGCCGCGCCTGCCCGGTGCCGGTGAAGCAGAGCGGACGGCCGAAGCGCCCGAGTTCGCGCTTCCCGATCTGCCCGTGTCGATCGAGATTGGCGAGATCCGCGCCGATCGCGTCACGCTCGGCGAGCCTGTGATCGGGATCCCCGCTGCAGTGTCGTTGGCCGGAAACATGAATCTCGCAGGTGGCGAGGGCACGGCCAATCTCAACATCAACCGCCTCGACGGTCCACGCGGCGAGTTCGTTCTGGACGCCGGTTATTCCAACGAAACGAAGGTCCTGTCGCTGGACCTGACGCTGGACGAAGCGGCGGACGGATTGCTGGTCAATCTGGTCGATCTCTACGACAAGCCGGCCGTCAATGCGCGGATCAGCGGCGAGGGGCCGCTGAGCGACTTCGCGGCCGACATCACGCTGGCGACCGACGGACAGCCGCGCGTCACCGGCCGGGCCAGCGCGCGCGCCGCCCCGAACGAGACCGACAACGCGCCAGGCACGGCCTTCCGGCTGGAACTTGGCGGTGACGTTGCAAGCCTGTTGCCGCCCGAGGATCGCACGTTCTTCGGCACCAGCACCCAGCTTCTGGCCGAAGGGTGGCGCGGTGACGACGGTCGTCTGGATCTGCCCGTCCTGATGATCGACACGCAGGCACTGAACCTCTCGGGCTCGCTGTCGACGACCAGCGAAGGCGCGCCGCAGTCGGCCGTGCTGCTGATGACGCTTGGCGCTGATGCGGGTGCGACCGAACTGCCGGTCGTCCTGCCCTTCGGCTCGGTCGAGACGCGGGTGAACGACGGCAGCCTGACCTTGCAATACGACGCTTCCGAAAGCTCCGGCTGGACCTTGCGCGGCCGCGTCGGACAGATCGAGCGCGACGGCACCACGATTGGCGCGCTGCGGCTCGACGGCGAGGGGACCGTCGCGCTGGACGGAAATGCGCTGCAGGACATCACCGGCCGGATCGAATTCGGGGCCGAAGGATTGGGCTTCGCCGATGCGGGCCTTGCGCAGGCCATCGGCGACAGCGTTCAGGGCACGACGGGCTTCGACTTCACGCCGGGCAATGCGCTGCAGCTTGACGATCTGTCCTTCCAGGGCAGCGATTACGGTCTGGATGGGGTTCTTCTGGTCGCGGGGCTGGGGTCTGGGATCACAGTCTCTGCCGATCTCGATGCGCGCTATGAAGATCTGTCGCGACTGTCCACCCTCGCGGGGCGTCCCGTCACCGGACGCGCGGATGCCTCGGTCGAAGGCTATTACACAGTTCTCAGCAAGGCCTTCGATATCGATGCGAACGTCACCGGCAGCGACATCACGGTCAATCAGGATCAGATCGACCGCTTGCTTGGTGGAGCCTCGGAAATCGTGGTCGTGGCGCGCCGTGACGAAGCGGGGATCGAGCTGACGGAATTGTCGGTCAACGCACAGCGGCTGACTGCGAATGCGGAAGGCACGATCACGTCGGGCAGTAGCGATGTCCGCGCGACGATCTCGATGCCGGCCTTGTCAGACATGGATGCCGAGCTGGGCGGCTCGGTCGAGGCCGAGGCGTTCCTGAACGGACCCGCCGGACAACGCCGTCTGACAGTCAGCGGCGAGGCCATGGATCTGCGCACCGGCATCACCGAGCTTGACGCCGCCCTTCAGGGCCGGACCAGCCTTGCGGTGATCGCGGGCGAGACCGAGGGCGGCTACGAGGTCGAACAGTTCCAGTTCGGCAATCCTCAGATCCGCGCCGAGGGTCAGGGCGTCTTCGCGCCCGGACGCCTTGATGCGGATCTGGATCTGTCGGTACCCGACCTCGCAGCCTTTGGGCGCGGTTGGTCAGGCTCACTCGAGGCCAAGGCTCAGGCAAGGGAAGAGAACGGCACGCGCTTTCTGGACGTGACCGGACAGGGTCAGGAATTGCGGCTTGGTCAGGAAAACGTCGATGGCGCCCTGACCGGTACCACCGACCTGAAGCTGACGGCCGAAGAACGCGACGGCGTTTTCACCATTCGCGATCTGGACATCACCAACCAGCAGCTCACCGCGCAGGCGCAGGGCGTCTACGGTGAGGGCGTAACGGACTTGACCGCCGACCTGAACATCGCGTCGCTTGCGTCGTTCGGTCGCGGCTGGCAGGGCAGCCTGGCCGCGCAAGGGCGCGTGCGTGATGACGGCGAGGGCACCCGCCAGTTGGAGTTGACCGGAACGGGGGACGATTTGGCACTGGGGCAGAGCCAGGCCGACGGGGTTCTGTCCGGCACTACCCGGCTGAGCGTGCGGGCCGAGGAAACCGGTGGAATCTTTACCATCGATGAGGCGCGGATCGACAACGAACAGGCGGTCATCGAAGCCAGCGGTGTCTACGGCGGGACCAAGACCGATCTTCAGGCGAATGTTGACCTGCGGGACCTTGGCGCGTTGGGACTTGGATGGCGGGGCTCGTTCGTCGCCGATGCGACCTATGCCGATGACGGATCGGGCGTTCGCCAGGTCAGCATCGAGGGAACCGGCCAGGATCTGGCGCTGGGGCAGGCCGATCTGGATGCGGCCCTTTCCGGGCCCACGCAACTCAGCTTACAGGGGACCGAGCAGGGTGGTGTCTTCACCATCGAAGATACGCGCATTGCGAACGCAAACCTGAACGCCACCGCGACCGGCCGTGTCGGGGGTGGATCGACGGACCTGTCGGCAACCTTGCGTGCGGGCGATCTGCGCTTTCTCGGGCGCGGCATTTCGGGGTCCATCGACGCGCAGGGACGTGTCGTCGAAGAAGGGGGCACACGCCAGATCACCGCAAATGGAAGCGCCGGCGGCCTGTCGATCGGCAACGAGCGGGCAGACGCCTTGCTGCGCGGTCAGACGACGTTCGACGTCGCAGCCTCGCAGACCGGGGAACAGCTTTCGGTCAGTCGACTGGTCGTCCGCAACCCTCAGGTGACGATCAACGCCGACGGGGCGCCGCAGACAGGTATCAATCTGAACGCGACCCTGTCGGATCTCGCGCTGGTGCAGCCGGGCTTTCCGGGGCCGGCACAACTGACTGGTACCGTTCGTGAAGATGGACCGAACTTCGTGCTAGACCTTACGGCGACCGGGCCCGGTGGGACACGCGCACAGGTCGCTGGCCGTGCGGCGCGCGACTTCTCGGACACCGATCTTCGCATCTCGGGTGTCAGCGACGCAGCGGTCGCGAATCCTCTGATCCGGACGCGCAGTATCGAGGGTCCGATCAACTTCGACATTAGGGTTCAGGGCCAGCCGTCGCTTGATGCGATCAGCGGCCGCGTCCAGCTTGTCGGGGGCGCGATCGCCGAACCGAAGCTCGGGGTTCGGCTGGATCCTGTGAACGTGACTGCCGACATCGCGGGTGGCGCAATTGCAGTCAACGGGACGGCCGGGGTCGAGGCCGGGGGGCAGGCAACCGTCAACGGGACGGTCGACCTGCAGGGCGGCGCGACCGATATTGCCGTGCAGCTTGCGGATGTGGTCGCGCGAGACCCCAACCTCTACGAAGCACGGGTCAACGGCAATGTGCGCTTCACTGCTGGCGGTGATGGCCAGTTGATCTCTGGCCGTATCGACGTGGCCGAAGCCGAGATCCGCATCCCTTCGACAGGTCTGGGCGGCGCCAAGGCGATCCCCGAGATCGAACATGTCGGCGATACCCGCCCGGTCCGGGCGACGCGAGCACGGGCTGGGCTTGAGGCATTCCCCAGCGATGCGTCGCGCGATGCAGGGCTTAGCGGTCCGCCCGCGACGCCGCCCGCAAATCCGCCCCGGCTGGACCTGACCATCAACGCGCCAAACCAGGTGTTCATCCGGGGCCGCGGGGTCGACGCCGAGATGGGCGGCCAGCTTCAAGTTCAGGGCACCACCCGCAATCCGGTGCCGATCGGCTATCTGGAACTGATCCGCGGTCGTGTCGATCTTCTGGGCAAGCGTTTCGTCCTGACCGAGGGCTTGGTCGAGCTTCAGGGCAGCCTGATCCCCATTCTTCGGCTGGTCGCGGTGACGGAAGAGAACTCGATCACGACGCGGATCATCATCGACGGTGAGGCGCGTGATCCAGACATCACGTTCGAATCCTCGCCCGACATGCCGCAGGAAGAGGTGCTGTCGCAGCTGCTGTTCGGGCGGGGGCTCGACAATATCAGCGCGCTTCAGGCCGCTCAGCTGGCCAATGCCGTCGCGGTGCTGGCCGGGAGAGGCGGCGAGGGGATTGTGGGTCGCCTGCGCAGTCAAACAGGGCTCGACGATCTGGACGTGACGACGGACGACGACGGAGGTGTACAGGTGCGGGCGGGGAAATACCTGTCCGAGAATGTCTATACCGACCTGTCGGTTGGCGATGACGGCAAGACCGAGATCAACCTCAACCTCGATGTGACCGAGTCGCTGCGCGCACGTGCCTCCGCCGGCAGCGACGGTGAAAGCGCGATCGGCCTGTATTACGAGCGTGACTACTAGCGGTCAGCTCAGATCGCGGCGCGCTGCGGCTGTGCGGTGTCGTCGGCCATCGCATCGACCAGCGTTTCGGTGACCGGACGAAGCGCCTCCGGTGGGCGGAACTGGACCATAACGCGTCCCGATCCAAGGGGCGCGACTGTCCACGATAACAACCCGCCATCCGGTCCCGTCATTGCGCCACGATGCAGCGCCACGCTGTCGCCATGGTCTGTAAGTCGCTTGCGCAACGCCTCGAAGCCGGCACCGCTTTGGCCGATGCGCTGCTGCCAGTGGATGAGCGCCTCGGCTGCGTTGCCGCTGCGCTGACCCCAGATCCTGTCATAGGCATCGTTGGCCATCAGCATCTTTCCGTTCTGTCCGAAAACCGCCACGCCGTCTTCGATCCCGTCGAGCACGTGCTTGCCCAGCATCAGTTCACCCCGGAACTTCCGGGTCATGGAAATTTCGGATGTTATGTCCTCGAACAGGAAGGCCACGGCGCCATCGGGGTGGGGGCGGCCGGTCACCCGGTAGGTCTGCCCACCCGGCAGCGACCACGTTTCGACATGACGGCCTGTCGCTGCAGCCGTCTCCAGCGTGTTCATCTGCTGACGCCAACTGCGGTAATCCTTGGGTTCGGGCACCATCCGCGCTTCCCGAAGCTGGTCGAGAAAATCGAACAGCGTGGGCCGCGCCGTCAGGAAGCCCGCCGGCAGACCGGTCAGATCGATCAAGGCCGGGTTGAACAATTGCAGCTTGCGGTCGCGATCGAAGATCGCGAGTCCGATCGGCAGATCGGCAAAGGTCTTGGTCAGCGTCTGAACGAACTCGCGCAGGCTGCGCTCGGCCCGGACGGCTGCATCGGCGGGCAAGGCGAACATCATCGTCTGTTCGCCCTGCTGGTGGCTGTGGCAGTCGTACCAGCGGACCCGACCGCCGATATCCAGTTGCGCGCGCCGTCCCTGGCTCCCGCCCGCAGGAACGTCCAGCAGCCGCGGAAGCGGCCAGACGATCGCGCCACCCGAAAGCACCTCGGCCTGATCCAGATAGGCAGCGTTGGCCCATGTTATGCGCCCTTCGGAATCCTGACGCCAGCTGAGCATCGGTGTCCGGTCCATCGATTCTCGCAGCAGTTCCAGTTCCTGCTCCATCGCCTCCAGCGCCAGACCATCGACGACGATGCCGGCATTGTCGGCCGCGGGATCGGACAGCGTCAGACGCGTCAGCCCGCTATTCAGGCGTTCGGCCAGCAAATGCAGTCCGGCGAGACCGCTGCTGGCTTGCGCGCGCGCCTCGACCCGATCAGTGCGGTCCAGACCGTCAAGCCGCGAAAGGACATCCGGGAACCTTGCTGCGAGCCACGTGCAGAGCCGCCGCCAATCATCGGCCGGTCCGGTGATACTGGCAAGCAGCGCGCGGGCAGGCGGCGTCGCGTCGATCATCTGATTGTCGCGAAACAGAAAGACCATCGGTCGCAGCGTCGTTTCCAATCCGTCCGACGCGCGGATGCCCTTGGAAGTGTTGTCGAGACGGCGGATGACGAACCATGCCAGCAAGACCGATGACAGACCCGCGCCTAATGCGATGATCGCGGCCTGAATACCCTGCAGCATAACAAACAACCCCCGTAACGCTGACGGCACGCTATGGCCACAGGTTTAAAAATGGGTTAACGACGCAACTGAGGCGCGAGTATTTCAGGAATCCCGGGACAATCAAGAAACCAATCCGATCGGGTTGCACTTCACCGCTGGATAGCGCAATGAACGTGCCCTGAAGATATGAAGCACATGGCCCAAACTCGCACTCTCATCCTGACTTCGACCCTTGCCGCTGCTGTGCTTCTGGTCGGAGGCTGGCTGGTCATTCGCCCATCAGGCACCGACGGTTTCCAGCAATGCATGCGGTCCAACGTCCAAGGTGGAATGGACAGTTTTGGCACATCTTTCACGCTGACCAATCAGGACGGCGAGCGTGTGACGGACGCTGAGGTTTTCTCGCAGCCGAGCCTGTTATATTTCGGTTATACTTTTTGTCCCGATGTTTGCCCGATGGACACGGCGCGAAATGCGGCGGCGGTCGATATACTTCAAGAACGTGGATTAAACGCTCAATCGGTATTCGTTACGGTAGACCCTGCCTGTGATACGCCCGAAGCCTTGAGTGAGTTCGCTGATGCCGTCGCGCCGGACATGATCGGCCTGACGGGTTCGCAAGCCGAGATCGACGCGGTGTCCAAGGGGTGGCGCAACTACTACAAATTGCTGAACGAGGATGACGCTGACTACTATCTGGTTGATCATCTGGCCAATAGTTATCTGATCCTTCCGAAACAGGGCACGGTCGAGTTCTTCCCGCGCGACGTCAGCGCAGACGAAATGGCCGAACGATCCGCCTGCTTTATCGACGCAGCGGCATCTTAACACTGGCAAATTAAGCTTAATGAAAGGTTAACCAATGCCAGTGTATTGATCGGTCAAAATATGCCGACCATCATATTTTTTTGCTTTGCGTCGTTGAAACTTCTGCTAGCGTTAAATAGTTGGGTCCTTGAGAGCCATCTACTGACGAAACGGACACGGAAATGACGATCGAATTTGAAAAGCTCAGCCTCAAGGAAATGCGCGATCTTCGAGCCAAGCTCGACCGCGCGATCAGTTCTTACGAAGATCGCAAACGCCGCGAGGCGTTGCAGGCCGTTGAAGATGCCGCGCGCGAGCACGGCTTCAATCTGACCGACCTGACGGGTGGTCGCCCGAACCGTGCCGGCACGATCCCGCCGAAGTATGCCAATCCTGCCGATCCGACGATGACCTGGACCGGCCGTGGGCGGAAACCTCGCTGGGTGCAGGAGAACCTCGAAAAGGGAAAGCAGCTCGAGGATCTGGCGATCTAGACCAGGTCCTGACGGTCGATTTCGGCAATCAGTCGATCAAAGCACGCAAGATAATCTGCGCGCGTCTCTGCAGGCGGGCGCAGTTTTATTTTCAGCTCCCCAAGCCTGACGCCCGTCGGCAGCGGAAAGAGGCGCGTAGCCTCCGTATCGGAAAATCCGGCGATCCTCACAGCCTCCAGCCGGGCGGACACGCGATCGGCTGCCTTGATGGCACGCTTGATGTCGGCGGGAAGGGTCGCCGGCAGGCCGAAGCGCCTGTGGATCGCCTCGGTCAGGCGCTGATCCATCGCGGCGTAGTCAGGACCTAGCGCAGCCTTCACGGGCGAGATCATGTCGCCGATCACATATTCCGGTGCGTCATGAAGAAGCGCGGCCAGCCGCCAGCAAGTCTGGGTGCCGGGATTCATCGCTGTGAAGATCGTCTCGACCAGCAGCGAATGTTCGGCCACGGAATAGGGCCAATCGCCGGATGTCTGGCCGTTCCAGCGTGCAACGAAGGCCAGACCATGGGCGATGTCGGCGATCTCGATATCGACCGGCGTCGGGTCCAGCAGGTCCAGCCGACGGCCCGACAGCATCCGCTGCCAGGCACGCGAGCCTTTCTTGGGCGTCATGGCGCGATCAGGACAGGCGCTGGCCGTCCGGTGCCGACTCGGCTTGGCCAGCCTGGCTTTGCGCCCGGCGCTGCAATTCCTGCCGGTAAAGAGCGACGAAATCGACCGGGTCCATCAGGAAGGGCGGGAAGCCGCCATCGCGTGTCGCATCGGCAATGATGCGGCGCACGAAGGGGAACAGCATCCGCGGGCACTCGATCATCAGGAAAGGATGCAACTGCTCCTCGGGCACGCCCTCGATCTGGAACACCCCGCCGTAATCCAGCTCGCACAGGAACAGAGGCTGCTTCTCGCCAGTGGAATTGGTGGACGTGACCTTGAACTTGCAGATCACCTCATACTGGTTCTCGGTCGGGCGTTTGCGCGCGTCGAGACTGACCTGTACCCCGATCTCGGGCTTCACCTCGCCGCCGGGCACGCCCTTCTGGACGACGATGTTTTCGAAAGACAGATCGCGGATGTATTGCGCGAGGATCTGCATGCGGAGCGCCGGGTTCGCGGCTCCGGCCGCTTCGCCATTCGCGGCGTTGGTGTCTTCGTCAGCCATGATAGCCTCTTTGCCTCGGGTTCGCGATGCTTCTATCAGCCGCGACGTGCAGCCTCAATGCCGCGTCCAGCCGGACTGCCCCTGGGTGGGGCGGCGCACCACCTCGTCGTCGGACAGCATATCGGGTCGGGGCGCGTCGTGGCGGTATCGGTCGTGCGTTTCGTCAGGGTCGAGCTCGACGAAATCGGCATCAATCACGCCGTCGCCGAATGGCGGGCGGTGCGGATCACGCGGCGTGCGCGACATCTGGACGCGCCGCCCTGCACGGGCGATCACCCAGTCCCGCACCGGCGGCACCAGCAGCAGAAGGCCCAGCGTGTCGGTAAAGAATCCCGGTGTCATCAGCATCGCACCGGCCAGCAGGATCATCGCCCCATGTGCCAGCGGCCGACCGGGATCGCGGAATTCGGTGATCGAACCCTGAAGCTCTGTCCAGGCGCGTGCGCCCTGCGCGCGCACCAGCGTCGCGCCGACAACCGCGCTGAGGACGACGAGACCGATCGTGGGCCAGACACCGATCTGCCCGCCGATGGTAATGAACAGCCAGATCTCGATCAGCGGCACGATCAGAAACAGCGCGACCAGACGCATGGAACCCTCCCCATCCCGGCCGAGCGCAAACTGGACTTGGCCCGGTCGAGACCCTACATAATGTCCAATCGCGCCGATACCAACCGGCGCCCAGCAGACGAGGTGTCCGTTGATGTCGAACCCCACCATCCAGCTTCTGGTGCTGGCAGCGATCGCGATCTTTCTGATCCTGCGGCTGCGCAACGTGCTGGGGACACGCGACGGGTTCGAACAGCCCCAGCAGCCCGAGGCCCAGCAGAGCGCCAATCGTCAGCGTTTCGAGGTGATCGAAGGTCGTCAGGACGGCCCCGATGCGGATATTGCGGATCATGCCGAAGCTGGCAGCCCCACTGCACTGGCGCTTGAAAAGATGAAGTCGATCGAGCCTTCGTTCAACGTCGGCAGTTTCCTTGGTGGGGCCAAGTCGGCCTACGAGATGATCCTGATGGCCTTCGAACGCGGCGATCTGAGCGAGGTTCGACCGTTCCTGACCGATGAAGTGGCGGCGGCATTCCAGTCGGTGATCGATGATCGCAAGGCTCGCGGTCACACCGTCGAGGCGCAGTTCCTCGGTGTCCGCGAAACGGCGCTCTCCAGCGCCGAGTTTGACGATGCAAGTTCGGAAGGCGAGCTGACCGTGCGTTTTGTGGGCGAGATGATCGCTGCCACGAAGGATGCGGACGGCAACGTGGTCGAAGGTGATCCAAAGGCGCCTCGCAAGCAGCGTGACATCTGGACCTTCGGGCGCGAGATGGGTCAGGACGACCCGAATTGGCGGCTGGTCGCGACCGGCTGATGTCGCGCAGACGGGGTCTTTCGCGCGAGGACCGCGTCTTGTGGTCTCGCGTTGCGCGAACGGCTTCGCCGCTTCGACCTTCGTCCCCGTCCGCTGACGACGAAGCGCCAGATATTTCAAGCTTCGTCGCCAAAAAGGTCACACCGGCCCCCTACCAGCCACCGCCGTTTCGTGTTGGCGGCAGCAGTGCTCTGCCCAAGCCTTCGTCGCGCGCCACTGTGGCTCCGTCGCCTGCAGAAAGGCTTGCCAGCAACCCGGTCCGCATGGACGCCAAGACCTACCGCCGCATGGCGCAGGGCAAGCTGCGCCCCGAGGCGCGCCTGGACCTGCACGGGATGACGCTGGCCGAGGCACAACCGGAACTGATCCACTTCATCCATGCTGCCCGCGCGCGGGGTCTGCGCCTTGTCCTGGTGATTACGGGCAAGGGACGCGGCGATCACGGTCCGTTGCCGACACGTCCCGGCGCGCTGCGCCATCAGGTGCCGCATTGGCTGGGAAGCGCGCCGCTCGCGCCGCTGGTGCAACAGGTCAGTGCCGCCCATCTCCGCCACGGCGGAGAAGGCGCCTATTACGTCTATTTGCGTCGCTAGAGCAGCCGCCAGAAGCCACTCGCCCGCGACAGATGCTGTGGATCACGTCCGATGAAGGCAAGGCTTTCGCCGCGTGCGACGTAGCGACGCAAGCTCAGGTCGAGACCATCGAAATCCAGGGTGACGAACTCGTTCTGAAGGTCGGTCGTGCGGTCGCAAAGGGCGGTGCCCCCCTGGATCTGCAGGATCTTCCGATCCTGCCCTTCGATGAAATATTCCGCGAACCAGCGATGCAGATGGCCTGACAGAAGCACATTCACGCCGCTTTGCGCGAACCGCTCCATCGCCTCGGCCGCGTTGACTGTCAGGACCTTGTCCACGTCGGGATGCTGTTCCAGCGGATGGTGCACGGCAACGACGACACTGCGGCCCTTCGCCGCTTCGGGCGCGGCGAGTCGGCAAACCCTCTCGATTTGTGCGGGGCCCAAGCCGCCTCGCTGCCAGCGATGGGGATCGGTGGTGTTGGCACCGATCACACAGACATCATCCAGCCTGCGGACAAACTCGGCCTCGCGTGACAGCTTGTTTCGGAAGTCACGGAACGGATGGGCGAACCGTCCCAGCACGTTGTACAGGGGAACGTCGTGATTGCCCGGCACGACTGTCCAGGGCGCGGTCAGCGAATCAAGAAAGCGCCGACCGGCAGCCAGAAGGCCCGGGCGCGCACGGTGCGCGATATCGCCGCCACACACGACCAGTGCAGGGCGCGCTTCGTTGACCGCGCGGACCAAAGCGTCGCGCAGTTCGTGACGCTCCAGGCCGAAGTGAAGGTCGGTGAGGAAGGCGATCCGGGTCACGGGGCGGCTCACGAAGGCGCCGCCCGTCCCGTATCGCGGATCTGGGCGGGAACCAGCACGTTCAAGGCTTCGGGCAGCGCGCGCAGCTTGAACGGACCGCGGACGCGGGACTTCTCGCCGTCATGCGCGATCAGCCGCTTGCCACGACCCGTGTCGATCTCGATCTCGTCAGACGTGATCAGATCGAAATCGTCGTCGCGTGCGGTTTTTCCGAAGGCGAGCCTCAGCGCGGCGCGGATCAGGGCCATGGGACCGTTGGCCTTTGCGACGAACAGCGCGAGGTGACCGTCCCGAACCGCCTGGGCACCTTCGTCGAGACCGAAGGTTTCCAGCTGGAATGCGCTTTTGCCGATGAAGGCCAGCGCCGTCTCGTAATGCCGCTCGACGCCGTCGACGCTTGCCGTCAACGACATGGGGTGGCGCATGTCCTTCAGCGCGGCAAGGACGGACCAATAGGCCGCCACGCGGGAACGACCCCAGCGACGGTAGATCGCCTCACGACGCTGCAGGATTTCGGGATAGGCGCCGAAACTGACATTGTTGAGAAAGATGCGCCCATTCACCTCGCCGACGCTGATTGTCGACAAGCGGGCATCAAGGATGGTGTCGATCCCGCCTTCGACATCCTCGCCGCATCGCAACTCACGGGCAAAATAGTTGAAGGTCCCGGTGGGGATCACACCCATCACCGCATCGGTTCTGGCCAGTGCCTGTGCGACCGCCGCCTGCGTTCCATCCCCGCCGACGGCCAGGATCACGTCGAATCCGTCCGCGATCGCCTGCTTGGCGACCTTGCCGATCTGCGAGCCGTGGGCAGGTTTCCGGATCTCGAATGCGGCTGAGCGACCCTCGAGCCGTTCGCGCAGCATGCGCTCGTTCTGGTCGCCGTTCTTGCGTCCGGAACCCTTGTTGAGAACCGCGCAGACACGTGCCGCTGACAGATCGAAACTTTGGTCGTTCTGGGGCATGGCATGCGATCCTGAGGCTGATGGGACAACGCCGCACCAACGCGGTCGGGCGTAATCGGGTTTCTCGGCAACCTCCGAAGGGACCGTGGGCGACGATGCCTTGACCTTGACGCTGGCTTCCCGCCATCCTGCGGCGGATCGCAGCCTTCGGTTTTCATGACGCCATGAACGACAACAGCCTGCCGCCCGCGCGGTCCGATGCCGAAAAGACCCGGCCGCCGATGGGGTCGCTGCGCTACGACGCGCCGCAGGAACTGTTTCTCAATCTTCCGCAGATCGCCGAACTGACCCAGCAACGCCCGCGTCCGGGCGAAGATGCGCTGGCGTTTCTGGGTCGCCTCCGATCCTCGACCACGCCGGAAGAGGCCGTGACCTATACCGCTTTCGCCGCCTTGCCGCAGATGGCTGTTCGCTGGGGATACGAGTGTCTACGCCTGATGGCCGAGCATCTCGACCCGATGGAGCGGCCGATGATGGAATTGATCGCGGCCTGGCTGGACCATCCATCGACCGCGATGCGCCAGCGGATCGCGCTAGAGGCATTGTGGGCGCCGTCGCGGTCACCCTCGGTCCTGCTGGGGCTGGCCGTCGCCTGGTCGGGCGGGCCGGTGGCGCCGAATGATCCGATGCCTGCGGCGCTGCACCGCGCGCCGCGCTCGGTCAACAGCGCCGTGCTGTCCTGTCTCGCCCGGTCCGATCTGCGCGCCCGTTCGGTCTATCTGGCACGGTTCATCGACATGGCCGAATCCCTGTTCCGCGTCTATTGAGATCCCGTCAGCCCATGTCGCTTGTCCTGCAGATCGAAAACCACCAGACGATGGACGATGGCGGTCCATCGCGGATCGTGGTGCCGCAAAGCGGACTGTCTGGCGGACGCTCGCGGGCGATGGATTGGGTGCTTCCCGATGCAAGCCGCCACATTTCGGGCCATCATTTCGATGTCTATCACGACGCTCGCGGATGGTGGTTGCGCGACGTCTCGACCAACGGGACGTTTCTGCAGGGTCAGCGCTATAGGATGGACGGCCCGCACCCCCTGCAGGACGGCGATCGCTTTCAGGTCGGGCAATACCTGATCGTAGCCCTGTTTGGTCAAGGAGGCGCGGCTTCCGGTGGAGACGGGGAAGCACATCGGATCAGCAGTGACTCGTTGCCCGACCGCTCTCATGCGCCGCGCGTGGATGACGACCCTTGGGCGATCGGCGGCGGGTTCGAACCGGTGGAGCCGCTGCCCGCCCGGCCGCTGCGCCCGATGGATGATTTCGCCAGCGATTTCATTCCGACCGGTGCACCAAGGCCGTCGCCCGCCGCGGTCCAGCCAGCGCCACAGGCAGGTTCGTCTGCGCGTGAGACGACAGGGGTCAAGCCACCGTCCCAGCCCACGCCCGATGCCGATTTCGTCCGCGCTTTCTGCAAGGGGGTCGGCCTGCCGCCGGAACTGTACGGGGATGTCGATGCAAGCGCGCTGGCGACCGCGTTGGGCCGGACGATGCATTCCGTCGTGCAGCAGATCATGATGGCGCTGCAGGATCGCGCCGCCGCCAAGCAATTCGCGCGCACGGGCGAACGGACCATGCGCGCGGCCACCGACAACAACCCGCTGAAGTTCCTCCCCGACCCGGCGCAGGCGGTCGAGGCGCTGTTCCTGAAGCCGCGCGACGGCTTCATGACTGCGCCGGATGGGCTGGATGAGGCCCTGCGCGACCTGCGCCTGCATCAGGCGGCATTGTTCGCGGCGCTGCAGCCGGCTTTGGGTGCATTGCTGTCCGACCTCAGCCCGGAAGGGATCGAGGCCGATGCGGACACCCGCCGTCTTGGCGGCAACCGCAAGGCCAAGGCGTGGGAGTTGTTCGTGGAACGATGGGACGCCAAGGCGGCGCGGCACGACAATGGAATGCTGGATGAATTCCTCGATCATTTCGCGGCTGTCTACCGCGATGTCGAGGGTCGCGGCGACCCGGGCGCCAGCCGTGGCGGCAGATAGCGGAGCGGGCATGACTCTCGACTGGATCCTCGACCCTCTGCCCGACGCGCCCCCCTGCGGGCCCGATCTTGCGGCCAACGATGATCCGGCCTTCGCCGACTATTACTATGAGGCAGAGGCGCGGCTGCCCGAGCGCTACGTCATCCCCGGCATGGCAGGGGTCGAGGGCAGTATCGACCGTGTCTTCGATCCGAAATCGATCAATCTGTCGGCCGAGACGCAGGCAATCACCGCGCTTCTGCGTCGTTCGCGCGACCTGCGGTTGCTGTCCCTGCTCGCTCGGTTCCAGATCCTCGCCGCTCGACCGGCCGATTTTGCCGATACGTTGGTTGTCGTTGCGGCGCTGATGCGAGCGCACGGTGCGTCGGTTCATCCGACACCTGCCTCGGCCCTGTCCGATCGGCGCGCTGCGCTGGATGCGCTCGGGTCGGTGACCGCCATCATCATGCCGCTGCAGCACCTTGCGCTGAACGGTCGCGCCGACGCGACGTGGCGCCGGATGATGATCGCGCAGGGTCAGGCGCAGCCACGAGCGGGCGAAGAGGTGCCGGACCGGGACGCTGTCCTGTCGGCGCTGTCCGGTGCCGCCCATCGCGCTTCGATCGAGCGGACCCATGCGGCTTTGTCACAGGCGGCCGACGCGCTGGCCGACATCGCGCAATTGTCGGGCAGCGAGGAAGGCGGACGGATCCGTCCCGCGTTTCAGGATACACAGGTCACGCTTGCCGCGATGCTGGATCTGATCGCCAAGGCGCAGCCAGACCTGTCCCGGGCAACCGTGTCGCAGCCTGCTGCGATCGAAACGGATCAGGATCAGCCGGAACCAGCAACGTCAGCAACCGGAGCAGGGGCCCTGCCTGCGGTCTCGATCGCCGACCGCGCGGCCGTCCGCGCGGCCCTGACCGCCGCCGAACGCTGGCTGGCCCGCAATGAACCGTCATCACCCGCACTTCTTCTGGTCACGCAAGCCCGCCTCTTGGTCGGGCGTCCGCTGATCGAGGCGCTGGAGGTGCTGATGCCGGGCGAAGCGGGGCGGGCCGTGATTAGCTTTGGTCGCGAGACCGGATTCTCGCTGCCGATGGATCGTCTGCGCGCGCTGTCGCAATCGGTCGAGGGTGGTTTCGAGGAGCCGCCGGTCGAGGATGTCTCGGCCCCTCTGTCGCAACCGACAGATCGCAGCCAGCTTGCCGCGATCCTGCTGGGCGTCGAAAGCTTCTACCAGCGTGTCGAACCAGCAAGCCCGATCCCGATCCTGTTGGCGCGCGCCCGCGGCTTGATGGACAAGGGTTTTCAGGCCATCGTGGCCGAGCTTATTCCGCGACCCACCTCGGAATGACGTGCCGAAGATCAAGGCCGAATTCCGCCCTATCGTTAAAGCATAGCCCGCGCTTGTTGACTCCACCGGCATTTGCGCGTTTCGTCCCGATGATCGTCCAGGAGTTCTGTAATGGCCGCTGACAAAGCCACGGATTTCATCAAGAGAAATCGCCCGCCGCGCGTGAACATCTCGTACGAGGATCCCTACGACAGCGAGAAGATGGTCGAACTGCCCTTCGTGATGGGTGTGTTGTCGGACCTGTCGGGCAACGCCTCGAAGGTCGATAAGGCGCCGATGGAAGAGCGTGACTTCGTCGATGTGACGGCGGCGTCGCTGGACGAGTACATGGCCAGCATCGCACCTGCCTTGTCGACCCACGTCGAGAACCGGCTGGGTGGCGAGGACGGTCAGCGTGTCGGGGTATCGCTGGAATTCACCAAGATGGCCGACTTCGAACCCGCCGCCATCGCGCGCCAGGTCCCGGCCCTGAAGAAATTGCTGGAGGCGCGTGAACACCTCGCCAATCTCCAGCGTTATCTCAGCAGCAAACCCAAGGCTCAGGACCAGATCCGGCAATTGCTGAACGATCCCGAACTGATGGCCGCGCTGGCCGAGCGTGAAAAGGCGAAGTCCAGCACGGCGGAGGACGAGTGATGGCCGAGAACACGCAACGTCAGGGCGACGCGACCCGCGATCTGGGCGAACTCGACGAATTCTCCGACATTCTGCGCCAGACCATCAAGCCGCGCACGGAAGTCGCCGCCAAAGAGGTCGACAACGCCGTCGCGGCGCTGGTGGACGAGGCGCTGGCCGACCAGTCGCTGATCGGCGAGGATGTGATCGACACGGTCACCTCGATGCTGGCCCGGATGGACCGCAAGCTGACCGACCAATTGAACGCGATCATGCATGACGAGGAATTCCAGAAACTGGAAGCTTCGTGGCGCGGTCTTGCTTACACGGTCAACAATTCGGAAACCGATGCCAGCCTTCGGGTCAAGGTGCTCAACGCCTCGAAACAGGAACTGGCGGCGATGATGCGTCGCTATCCGGGGGCGAAATGGGACAAGTCGCCGCTGCACCTGAAGATCTACGAACAGGAATTCGGTACGCTGGGCGGCAAGCCCTTCGGTGCGATCATCGGCGACTACTATTTCGATCAGTCGACCGCCGATGTCGGATTGTTGCGAGCGATCGGCAAGGTCGCTGCAGCGGCTCACGCGCCGTTCATCAGCTCGGCCGCGCCCGAACTTCTGGGCATGGACAGCTGGAACGAGATCGGCACCCCGCCCGATCTGTCGGAAATCTTCGACACGCCGGATTACGCTGCGTGGAACAGCCTTCGCGACAGCGAGGACAGCCGCTACATCGCGCTGACCCTGCCGCGCGTCCTGTCGCGCGAACCCTATGGCCAGAACAGCAATTCGGTCGTCCCGGAATTCGATTTTGAGGAAGAGACCGATGGTCATGACGGCCGGCAATACGCCTGGATGAACGCGGCCCATGCGATGGCGGTGAACATCAACCGCGCGCACAAGGAATACGGCTGGACGGTCCAGATCCGCGGCGTTCAGTCAGGCGGCGAGGTTCTGAATCTGCCGACCCACGCTTTCGACACGGGCGACGGCTCGAAAGACCTGAAATGCCCGACCGAAGTGTCGATCACCGATCGGCGTGAAGGCGAATTGTCGAAAGCGGGCCTGATCGGGCTGATCCACCGCAAGCATACCGACAAGGCTGCCTTCATCGGCGCGCAGACGCTGTATCGTCCGAAGAAGTACACGGATGACATGGCGACAGCTTCCGACAACATGTCGTCGCGTCTGCCCTACATCTTCGCCGTGTCACGCTTCAGTCACTACCTGAAGGTTATGGTTCGCGACAAGATCGGCCAGAACCCCGATCGTCTGCAACTGCAGACACAGCTGCAGACCTGGGTGAACAAGTATGTCTCGGGCAATCCCGAAAGCGCGAGCGAGCGCGAAAAGGCCAAGAAACCGCTGGCGGGCGCCAAGGTCGAGGTCGTCGAGGACGAGGAAAATCCGGGCTACTATGTCGGCAAGTTCTATCTGAAGCCGCATTTCCAGCTTGAGGGAATGGATATCGGGATGAGCCTCGTGTCCAAGCTGCCGAAGGGCAATTGACGAAAAGGCAACCGTCGCACGTCGCGACGGCTGCACGGAATTGACGCACAGCTGAAGACACAGGAGAAATCGCTATGGCTGTTGATATCTTTCTGAAGCTTTCCAACAACATCAAGGGCGAGTCCCAAGATGATCGTCACCGCGACAATATCGACGTGCTTGCCTGGTCCTGGGGTCTGACCCAGTCCGGCACGACCCACCTGGGCAAAGGCGGCGGCGGCGGGAAAGTGAACGTCTCCGATATCACGCTGACGAAATACGTCGATCTCGCCTCGAACGATCTGATCAAGCGTTGCACCTCGGGTGAGCATATCGAGAACGGCGAACTGATCGTGCGGAAATCGGGCGGCGGGGCGCCGGTCGAGTATTTCCGCATCAAGCTGCAGAACATCATGATCACCAGCTACAATACCGGTGGTCAGAAGGATGGTCTGGACCGGATCCAGGAAACTCTGACGCTGAACTTCCGCAAGTTCGAAGTCGTCTACACGCTGCAGGAGGAGTCCGGCGCGGCGGGTGCCGAAACGATGGCCGGTTGGGACATCGCCGAGAACAAGGAATGGAACGCCTGATCCGTCGGGATCCTTGCGGTTCCGCATGTCATGGCCCCGGCGCGGCGCTGAACCCGCGCCGGGGCCTTTGCACCATCAGCGCTCATGCCCTCCACTGATCCAAGTGACCGCCTGATCCGGGATCGCCGCATGTCGGTTCTGCAGATCTTCCGCGCCGCTGCTGCGGCGGGCGATGCGCGCGACGCCGCGCCCGCAAGCCAGCGCCAGGGTGATGCGCGGATGATCTCGGCCCGCCGTCGCGCCAGCCGAGAGGGCAGTGATGAGGCAAGCCTTCGCCGCGATCTTGCGCTGGACATCGCGAGTCTTCTGAACACCGTGCGGCTCGACGCCGCGATCGACCTTGGCGATGCGCCCTATGTCGAGCGGTCGGTGATCAATTACGGCTTCCGTGACCTGTCCAGCCTGACGCGCAGCAACGAGACCGCACGGCGCATCGCGGAGGCGATCCGCGAAACGCTGATCCGTCACGAAACGAGGCTCAATCCCCGGACGATCGAGGTGCGCGCGACTGACCGCAGCAGTCAGTCCGATCAGCGCCTATTCTTCGACATCGTGGCCGAGATGATCGCCTCACCTGCCGACATCCCGATGGACTTCGTGGCAGAGGTGGACATGGGCGCGGGCAAGCTGCGCATGTTGCCCGCCGAGTCCGTCCGGTGAGGGCGGAACGATGAAGAAGGCCTTTCGCGACGCCTACAACCGCGAACTTGCGCTGCTTTACGAACGATCGGCCGAATTTGCAGCCGAATATCCGGGCATCGCCGACCGTTTGGGCGGCCTGCTGCGTGACAACACGGATCCCGCGGTTGCAGGTCTGCTGGAAGGGACGGCTTTCCTTGCCGCGCGTGTGCAGCTGAAGCTGGACGAGGAATTCCGCACCTTCACCACCGAACTGCTGGAACAGATCTTCCCGGACGCCCTGGCGCCGACGCCATCCGTGATGCTTGTCCAGGCGCAACCCCCCGCCGAAGGTCGCGACACGGACGAGCCGCGCGAATTCGCGGCGGGTGATTATCTCGACGCGCGTTTCTCGGACACGGACGGACGCGTCGCCTGTCGCTTTGCACTGGCGGCCTCGCTGACGCTGCGGCCGCTGGCGATCGGCGACATCACCTATCTTGCCGGACCCGGCCCGCTGGGCGCCCTGGGGCAGGACCCCGATCCCGCGACCAAGGCCGGCCTGCAGATTGCGATCGCGCGAACCACCAAGGGGACTTTGGCCGATCTGCGACCCGACAGCCTGATCATCCACTTGACTGGCGACATGGCCCATGCGGTGCCGCTTTACGAACAGATCCACTGCGACCGATTGCGGGCTAGCCTTCGCTGGCTGGACCAGAACGGCGATCCCGTCTTTCTGCGACTGGCACCCGACCAGATCGAACAGATCGGCTTTGGCCGTGACGAACGGCTGTTCTCGCGCGACACGCGGCTGTTCGACGGTTTCGCGGAACTGCGCGAGGCGTTCGTCTTTCCGCGCAAGTATCTGGGTCTGCGGCTGACCGGTCTCGGCCCGCTGATGACGCGGATCACTGCGCAGGAATGCGACCTGGTGCTGGAATTCCGGCGCAGCGATGAACGGCTGGCTGCTCGCGTCGGGCGCGGTCACGCGCGGCTGAACTGCGCCCCCGCCATCAACCTGTTCGAGGAAACGGCAAGCCAGATCAGGCTTGACCCGAAGCGCCATGAATTCGTCGTCACACCAGATTCCAGCCCGCTGACCCATTACGAGGTTCAACGGATCACTGGCGTCTTCGCGCATTACGACAGCGGTGCGGGGAAAGTCCCTGTCCGCCCCCTCTACGCGCTGCCCGACGGTCAGACCGCGCCGCGCCAGGCGCTGTACTACACAGCCCGGCGCAAGCCGCGGCGGCTGACCCCGCAGGAACGTCGCTTCGGGTTGCGTCACCGCTATCGCGGCACCGAAACCTACGTCGCGCTTTATGAACCACCGGCAGAGGACGGCGGCATTCGCGCGCAGCGGCTGCAGATCCGGACGCTCTGTTCCAATCGCCACCTGCCTGAATACCTGCCGATCGCGGGTGGCACCGATGATTTCCATCTGGCGCGCGACACGACCGTGGCGCTGGCCTGTGTCGCTGGACCCACGCCGCCGCGCGAGTCGATGCTGGACATCGACCGCGCCGCGCCACATCGCGCCGTGCAGGGCGACGTCTATTGGCGCCTGATCTCCTACCTGTCGCTGAACCATTTCGGGCTGGACGATCGTCCTGGTCGGGATGGCGCGGCCGCGCTGCGCGAATTGCTGAGCCTGTTCGCGGATTTGTCGGACACGATCACCGAAACGCAGATTCAGGGCATCATCGAACTGAAGACCCGGCCCGTCGTCCGCTCGATCCGCCGCGCCGACGGCTATTTTCCGGCCCGCGGCCTGGAAATCGCCGTGACCTTCGATGAGACCGCATTCGAGGGCAGCGGGATGATCCTGCTCGCCGCCGTTCTGGACCGTTTCTTCGCTGAATATGCCAGCGTGAACAGTTTCACGCGGTCGGTGACGATCAGCCAGCAACGGGGTGAGGTCATGCGCTGGCCGCCGCGCACCGGGTCGGGAGCGCTGTTGTGAGCGGGCAGGGCTTCCTCTCCCTGCTGCGCGATCTGGAACGCGCCGCGCCCGACAAACCGCCGATCGGACGCAACCGGCGGCTATCGGATGAAACGGTGCGGATCGGGCAGGACCCGTCGCTTGCCTTTCCGGCGGGCGACTTCGCGCCGCCTCGCGCCGATGCGCTGCGCGCGCAGGTCCTGGGTCTTTTCGGGCCGCAGGGGCCGCTTCCGCTGAACACGACTGAAGAGGTCGCGCGCTGGCTTGAAGGCGGCGACGACAGCTTCGTGGCCTTCACCGACCTGCTGGCGACTCGCTTTCTGCAGTTGTTCTTCAGGGCGTGGTCCGACAGCCACGCGATCACGCAATACGATCATCCGACCGAGGATCGCTTCAACCGCTATGTCGCGGCGGTCGCGGGCGTCGGCACGCCTGCCTTCCGTGACCATGACGGTCTTCCCGACATCGCGCGTCTGCCGATGGTTTCACTGTTCGGGGGCCGCGTCCGCTGCCCCGTTCGGCTGCGCCAGATGATCGAGACGCATCTTCAGATCGCCGTTTCGGTCGAGGAACATGTGCCGCTGTGGATGGAGTTCGAGCCCGGCGATACCAGCACGCTCGGCCAGCAGGGCTGCTCGCTGGGCCGCGACATGTATCTGGGCGCCCGGGTGCAGTCAGTGAACGACAAGATCGCGCTGCATCTGTCGGCCCGCTCGCTGGAGGAATACGGACGCTACCTGCCCGGCCAGCCTGGCTATCAACGCCTGGCGGACATCGTTTTCTGGTACCTCGGACGTTCGATGGTGGTCGAGGTGGCCCTGTCGCTGCCCGCGACCGAGATCGGTCAGACCAGCCTGGGGCAGGCCGGACGGCTTGGCTGGATGGCCGCCCTAGCACCTGCCTCCGATCTCGACCCCGATACGATGGTCGAGGCGGCTCGCTTCGCGCTCGATCCCGAATATCTTCCGACGCAAGAGGCCGCATGACCGAGATCACGATCGAAACCTTTGCCGGCAAGATGAACCGCGCGGGCTACGACGCCTTCATCCAGGCGATGCGGCACGCGCGGGGCGAGGGGAATCGTCATGTCGAAATCTGCCACTGGCTCTTCCATGCGGTGTCGAACCGCAATTCCGATATCTCGGTGACGCTTGCCGCATTGTCGCTGGATCGCGGGCAGGTGCTGAAGGATCTCGACCGGGCGATGGGGAGCCTGAAGAAGGGCGTGACCGAGACGCCCGGGATCTCTGCCAGTCTCGGGGCCACGCTGAATCACGCCTGGACCTACGCGACACTGTTCTTCGGCGAAGCGCAGATCCGGACGGGCCATGCGCTAACGGCTTTACTGAACGATGCGAACCTGCGGCGCGAGATGACGCTCGCCTCGCCGACCCTCGCCGAAATCGGCCCCGACCGGTTGGGCCAGGACAGCCGGACTTTGTGGGCCGACAGCGAAGAAGAGACGATGCGCCCGATGGACGGATCGGGGCTGCTGGGCGCGGGGACGCCGGGGGCGGCACAAGGTGAAGGCGCGACGACGGCGCTGGGCCGGTTCTCGACCGACATGACCGCCGAGGCGCAATCCGGCAAGATGGATCGGGTCGTCGGACGCGAGGACGAGATCCGCCAGATCATCGACGTGCTGATGCGGCGGCGGCAGAACAACCCGATCCTGACCGGTGAGGCAGGGGTGGGCAAGACAGCCATTGTCGAAGGCTTTGCCCAGCGTCTTGCAACGGGCGACGTACCGCCCGCGCTGAAGGGGACACGGCTGCACATGCTCGACATCCAGGCGATGCAGGCCGGCGCCAGCATGCGCGGCGAGTTCGAGCAGCGGCTGAAATCGCTGATCGATGAGGTCCAGGCCAGCCCGACCCCGATCATCCTGTTCATCGACGAGGCGCATACGCTGGTCGGCGCCGGCGGTGCGCAGGGGACGGGCGATGCCGCCAACCTGATGAAGCCGGCGCTGGCGCGCGGCACGCTGCGGACGATCGGCGCGACGACCTGGGCCGAATACCGGACCTATTTCGAAAAGGATCCCGCGCTGACCCGGCGCTTCCAGCCGATTCAGATCGCCGAGCCTGGGATCGACCAGTGTTGTCACATGATCCGGGGCATCCTGCGCCCGATGGAGGAACATCACGGCGTCCGCATTTCCGACGCTGCGATCGTGGCGGCGGTCAAGCTGTCTGCGCGCTATCTGCCGGCGCGACAATTGCCGGACAAGGCGGTCTCTCTTCTGGACACGGCCTGCGCCCGTGTCGCGGTCGGCATGTCCTCCACGCCGGCACGCATCGCCGATTTGCGCGAAGACATCGCTTCGCTTGAAGCCGAGATCGCAGCCAAGGAAGCTGCGCGCGATCTGGGCGAGACGGACGAGGATCGTCTGGCAGACGCGCGTGCCGAGGCCGAAACGCTGCGCGAGAGGCTGGCCGCGTTCGAGGCGATGTATGCCGAGGAAAAAGAGACGGTGGATCGGATCGTGGCGCTTCGCGCCAAGCTGGCCGAAGGGCACGACGACGTCGGTGCGATCCGCGCCGCGATGGCTGAAGCCGCGGCTGCCCTGGATGCGAGGAACCCCGACGACCGGATGGTCCGGTCCCATGTCGACGAACAGGCCGTCGCAACCGTCATCAGCGATTGGACCGGTATCCCCGCCGGGCGAATGGTCGCTGACGAATTGCAGGCGATCCTTGGCCTTGCCGACCATCTGCGCGAACGGGTGATCGGGCAGGATCATGGATTGCAGATGATCGCACGGCGGGTGGAGACCAGCCGCGCGGGTCTTTCTAACCCGGCCAAGCCCATCGGTGTCTTCATGCTCGTCGGCCCCTCGGGCGTCGGCAAGACGGAAACCGCGCTGGCCCTGGCCGAACAGCTTTACGGTGGCGAGCAGAGCGTCATCACCATCAACATGTCCGAGTTTCAGGAAGCGCATTCGGTCAGCCTGCTGAAAGGCGCGCCGCCGGGCTATGTCGGCTATGGCGAGGGTGGGCGATTGACCGAAGCGGTGCGGCGCAAACCCTATTCCGTGGTGTTGCTTGACGAGATCGAGAAGGCGCATCCCGACGTCCACGAACTGTTCTTCCAGGTCTTCGACAAGGGCATGATGGAGGATGGCAACGGCCGTGCGATCGACTTCAAGAACACGCTCATCCTGCTGACCTCGAATGTCGGGACCGACGTGATCATGCGGATGGCAGAGGGAAGCGACACCGCACCCGATCCTGAGACGCTGGATGCGGCCCTGAAGCCCGAGTTGCTGAAGGTGTTTCCCCCCGCGCTTCTGGGCCGGATCGTGACGATCCCCTATTTCCCGCTTGGGTCCGAGGTGCTGGCTGGCATCGCGCGGCTGAAACTGGGCGCCATCGTGCGCCGACTGCGCGAGGCGCATGGCGCTCGGTTGGGTTGGGATGATGCCGTGATCGAGCATATCGTCGCACAGTGTCGCGATCCCGACAGCGGTGGACGGATGATCGACAACATCATCACCAATTCGATCCTGCCCGACCTGTCGCGGCAGGTTCTGTCGCGGATGGTCGAGTCGCGCGGAATGTCGGACGTGACGATTCGGGTCGAGGACGGCCGCTTCGCCTACGACTTCGCCTGAGATTCAGCGCAGGTCGAAACTGGCGAGGCCGATCTTGATCGCGGCAGGATCGCCGATCTCGGCCGACAGTGCTGCGAAGACGTCCTCGGCTAGCTGTCCGTCTCGCAGTGAAACCGTCTCGATCGGCACGGGACTGGTCAGGGCGATCAGCAACTGCGCGGTCTCGCGCGGATCGCCGGCCCGCCGCGCGGGCACGTCGAAGGCGGTTGCCGATCCCCTGCCGGCGGTGAAAAATCTGGTCAGGTCCTGCACCACGCCGTTGTCGTCGATCAGCAGCAGCGCCAGCGTATCACCGTCCGCAATGCCGCTGATCGTGCCGGTCAGGGGCTCGCCCGCGGCAAGGGTAGTGGTGTCGAGTGCGATGCGCAGCGGAAAAACCGGATAGCTTCGATAGGCACGCGCGAAGTTCACCGCCGGGCACTGGCGGGCATCCACGAGAAGCGGCTGCTGGCTGAGTGCAACGCCCTGCGGCGGATCAACCGCCTCGATCAGCGGCGCGAAGCGCGCCTCATCCTCGCCCAGCAGCGTGACACGCAGACCTCCATCCTCCACGTTGCGGGGCAAGGCGATCAGGCATGGCTCGGCCACCTGCTGCCGGATCGAGCCGATCAGCGCGGCGAGACCCGCATCCAACGCTGCCGCATCTGCGCCGCTGCCCTCCGCGCCGTTGGCGCGCGATTGTGTCGTGGGTGCAAGCGCGATGTCGATGCCGGGCAGATTGGCGGTCGCGTTAGACTGCGGTGCCACCGGCGTCGGGGCGATCACGGAACGAAGATCCTCTGCCGGGCTGAGGATATCGGTCTGTGTCGGCGTCACCGCGTCTGCACCTGCCGGTACCGCTTGCTCTGGCATCACCGCCTCTCCCTCGGCGGTCGGGACCGGTTGCGCAGGCGTCAGCGTCGCCGCCCCGACCGAGCCGGTGGTGACGTCCAGCGGCGCGATCTCGATCTGCAGCGAAATGGTCTCGTCAGTGCGCCGCGGCAGCGACGGGATCACATCGAGGATCGCCGCCGCGCCTACGCCGTGCAGCCCCAGCGACAGGACCAAAGCCTGAAGCCAGTGTTTGCGGCGTTCGACCAGTCCACCGATCATCGCGCCGCCCTGTCGCGCAGCGTCACCAGCTTGACCGCCCTGTCGTCGAGTGCAGGATGGTTCAGCAACGCGACCAGACCGTCGGCGGGCGCCGTGCGGTCGATCAAAAGGTGCAGCGTGACCGGCTGGGGCAAGGCATCCAGCGCCACGCCAAGCAGGTCGGCTGCGACCGGCTCGCCGTTCAGCAGCAGGCCGCCGCCGGACTCGACGATCAGGATCGGGCGCGGCAGCTGGTCCAGCGGCAATGCGCTGGTTTTGGGCAGTGCCACACCCTCGACCCGTTCATCTGCAGTGACCTGTCCGGTGACCAGAAAGAAGAAGATCAGCAGCAGGACGATGTTGACGATCGCGATCGACACATCGATCCTAGGTGAGCGGCGGCGGCGCGGCAGCACGACGCTCATGAACCCGTCCCGCCGCTTGCGACCTGAACGTCGGTGATCCCATGGGCGGCTACAGCTTCAAGCACCGCGACCATGCCCTGAACCTGCGCGCCGGGTCGCGTCACCAGCAGAACCCGTTCGGTGCCGCCCGCCTGCATCGCGGCGGCAAGGTCACCCAGACGGTCGAACCCAAAGCGCTGTCCGCTCGACACGATGGAATCGCGGCTGACCGACCAGATCGCGGTGTCCTGCGCGGACACGACATCCGTCCGGGACGCCTCGCCGTCCGCGTCATCCCCGCCACTGGCATCGGCCGCCAGCGCGCCGCTGCGCAACGGCATCAGCGAATAGGGCGTCAGGTTCGACGACAGCATGAAGAAGATCAGCAGCTGAAACATCGCATCGGCCAGCGCGGTCAGAGTGAAGGTGCGGCCACGGGCGCGGCGCGGCAGCTCGATCCGGTGGATCGCGACGCCGGCCATGATCAGCGCCGCTGGCCGGTGCCGGTGACGCGCCCGTGGATCGCAGCCGAGATCGCCATCTCGATCCCTTGATGCTCGGCCTCGATCCGCGATTCCAGCCAGTTGCTGATGAAATATGTGACCAGCGCGATGGCGAGGCCCATCGCCGTCGTGGTCAGCGCGGTCCAGATCCCACCGGCAAGCTGCGCCGGATCGACAGCGGTTTCAGCGACCGACAGGGCAGAGAAGGCGTCGATCATCCCGATCACCGTGCCCAGCAATCCCAGAAGCGGCGCGGCCTGAACGACGGATTCCAGCAACCTCATGCGTCCGTTCAGCGCAGCCAGTTCTACCAGAGCCGACTGGCGGCCCAGTTCTTCGGCATAGGCCGGGTCGCCGGGACGGGCGCGCAGCCCCGCCATGACGGCGCCCAGTACCCGGGTCAGGACGGAGTCGTTTGACGAGGCCCGGCGCATCGCCTCGTCCGGACGGCCCTGCAGCCAGTCATCCAGCACAGCCTCGGCGGGCTGCGCATGACCGACGCCCATGCGCGAGAACTGCATCACCTTGAAGATCGTGACCGTGACCGAAACGATCGACAGCGCGACAAGCGCGGCGAACACGACATAGGTCGACGCGGAAAGGCCGGACAGAAACTCGAACTGCATCGGGTTCAGATGCCGAAGTCGAGTTCGGTGCGCGAGCGCGTCGAGAGCGCATCGAGGCAGGTGTCGGCAAGCTCGGTTTCGGCCGCGCCTTCGGGCTGGCACTGGGCGACATCGTTCACGACGACGCGCGAGATGTCGGCGCAGCCGCTGCCGGGCAGATCGAACAGCACGATCTTGGTCTTGCCGTCGCTCAGCGCCCCGAATTCAAGGACCAGGATCGAACGCACGATCCCCTCGCCATCGAAGACGCCCACCTGCCAGGCGGTTCGCTCGAACGCCTCGCCGCTGTCATTGGTCGCCACGAAGGTCATCCGGCAGGCACCCGCGTCGGTGTCGGTCGCGCCGTTCAGTTCCAGCACGATCCGACCCGCATCTTGTGTCGCCGCCGCATCGCCGGACCCATCGTCAGCAGGCGCCTCGACCTGAGCCATCGCAGGCGCGGTGGCGAGCAGAAACGTCAGGGCGGCGAGCTTGCAGCGAGCGAGAACAGCCACGGTCGAACCTCTCGAATCTTGAACGTCGCCAATGCATAACATGATTATGAAGGCTGATAAGCCTGATCGACGGACCACTTGCTTCAAAGGTTGCTGAATGGCGCGTGCAGCGCACAGGACGTTTCGCCGCCTAGTGCGCGCCGCCAGGATTTCGCGATGCGTTGCCTGAGTCTTGCGACATTTGGTTTCGCGATAGCCCTCGCCGCGCCGGCCGCGCGTGCCGAGTTCAGGCTATGCAATCAGAGTTTCGACGTCCTCAACATCGCGCTTGGCCAGCCCCATGACGATGATTTTCGGTCCGAAGGTTGGTGGCGCGTCGCGCCGAACCAATGCGCAACCCTGATCCGCGGAGATCTGCCGGCGCGCTACCTCTATGTCTTCGCAACCGACGTTTTCGGCAAGGAGGCGCTGTCGGGTTCGGTGCCGCTCTGCGTGGCCCCCAAGCGCTTCCGGATCGAGGGCAACGCGAATTGCCTGCTGCGCGGCTATCTGGACGCGCGCTTCGTCGAGATCGATACCGGCACCGCCAAAGACTGGACCCTGAACATAGCGACGCGCCCCTGACGGGCGCTTTGACGCCCGGGCCCGCGGGCCTTCCCAAACTGCACCATTTGCTGTAAAGGCCCGCCATCTGCGACGTGAGGCCCGGCCCCGGGGCGACGCATCAGGATTGGGGCGGCGGCAATGGGGCCGCCATTTGACAAGGGCGGCCGGAGGGCCGGTGCGCCCGTGAGGAAACCAGATGTTTGATGAAGTGAAAAAATCTATCCAGTGGGGCCAGGAAACGCTCACGCTGGAAACGGGCAAGGTTGCCCGTCAGGCTGACGGCTCGGTGATCGCCACTCTGGGCGAGACCAGCGTCATGGCCAACGTCACCTACGCGCGCGAGCCGAAGCCCGGTCAGGACTTCTTCCCGCTGACCGTGCACTACAACGAGAAATACTACGCCGCCGGCAAGGTGCCCGGCGGGTTCTTCAAGCGTGAAGGCCGTCCGACCGAGAAAGAGACGCTGACCTCGCGCCTGATCGACCGTCCGATCCGCCCGCTTTTCGCCAAAGGCTTCAAGAACGAAGTGCTGGTGATCTGCACCGTGCTGAGCCATGACCTGGTCAACGATCCCGACATCGTCGCCATGATCGCGGCTTCGGCGGCGCTGACGATTTCCGGCGTGCCCTTCATGGGCCCCATCGGCGCGGCACGCGTCGGCTTCAGCGATGGCGAATACATTCTGAACCCCGAAGTTCAGGACATGGACCAGCTGCGCAACAATCCCGAACAGCGTCTGGATCTGGTCGTCGCCGGCACCAAGGACGCCGTCATGATGGTCGAATCGGAAGCCTATGAGCTGTCCGAGGCCGAGATGCTGGGCGCGGTCAAGTTCGGCCACGAGCAGATGCAGCCGGTCATCGACCTGATAGTCGATCTGGCCGAAGCTGCCGCGAAAGAGCCGTTCGACTTCCAGTCGCCGGACTACAGCGCGCTTTATGACCGCGTGAAATCGCTGGGCGAGGCCGACATGCGCGCCGCCTACGCGATCAAGGACAAGGCCGAGCGTCAGGACGCGGTCGCCGCGACCAAGACCAAGGTCAAGGAAAGCCTGTCCGAGGACGAACTGGCCGATCCGAACCTTGGTTCGGCCCTGAAGAAGCTGGAATCGGGCATCCTGCGCGGCGACATCATCAACGGCGGCGCCCGGATCGACGGTCGCGACACCAAGACGGTGCGTCCGATCGATTGCGAAGTCGGCTTCCTGCCGCGGACGCACGGTTCGGCCCTGTTCACCCGCGGCGAGACGCAGGGTCTGGTCGTCACCACGCTGGGCACCGGAGATGACGAACAGATCATCGACGCGCTGCATGGCAACTCGCGCTCGAACTTCCTGCTGCACTACAACTTCCCGCCGTACTCGGTCGGCGAGGTCGGGCGCTTTGGTCCTCCGGGTCGTCGCGAGATCGGCCACGGCAAGCTCGCGTGGCGGGCGCTGCAGGCGGTCCTGCCCGCGGCGACGGACTTCCCCTACACGATCCGCGTCGTGTCCGAGATCACGGAGTCGAACGGTTCGTCCTCGATGGCGTCGGTCTGCGGTGGGTCGCTGTCGATGATGGATGCGGGCGTGCCGCTGAAGTCGCCGGTGGCGGGTGTGGCCATGGGCCTGATCCTGGAAGACGACGGCAAGTATGCGGTCCTGACCGACATCCTGGGTGACGAGGATCATCTGGGCGACATGGACTTCAAGGTCGCCGGCACGGAAAGCGGCATCACCTCGCTGCAGATGGACATCAAGGTCGCAGGCATCACGCCCGAGATCATGGAACAGGCGCTGGCGCAGGCCAAGGACGGCCGGATGCACATCCTGGCCGAGATGGGCAAGGCGCTGACCGAGGGTCGCCGCGAATTCTCGGCCCACGCCCCGCGTATCGAGACGATGACCATCCCGACCGACAAGATCCGCGAAGTGATCGGTTCGGGCGGCAAGGTGATCCGCGAGATCGTCGAGGTTTCCGGCGCCAAGGTCGACATCAACGACGACGGCGTCATCAAGATCGCTTCGGCCAACGGGGATTCGATCAAGAAGGCCTACGACATGATCCACTCGATCGTGGCCGAGCCTGAAGAAGGCCAGATCTACACCGGCAAGGTGGTGAAACTGGTCGATTTCGGCGCTTTCGTGAATTTCTTCGGCAAGCGCGACGGGCTGGTCCATGTCAGCCAGATCGCCAACAAGCGCCTGAACCATCCGTCGGACGCGCTGAAGGAAGGCCAGGAAGTGAAGGTCAAGCTTCTGGGCTTCGACGACCGTGGCAAGGTCCGCCTTGGCATGAAGATGGTCGACCAGGAGACCGGTGAGGAAATCACCGAGAACAAGGAAGAAGCCGACGCCTGAGCGCCGCGCGACATGATCCGGAACAGCCCCCTTGTGGGGCTGTTCTGCGTTTATCAGGATAGATACGTCAGCGTGCTTGAGAGGCGCGTGGTCTCGCGGCCATCTCTGAGAGGGTTCCCATGCCAGATACAGTTGACTTGCTCGCTGTTTTTCAGCGGATCTACGTTATCAACCTGCCAGAGCGAAAGGACCGTCGGGACGAGATGGAAGCGGAGTTAGCCCATCTGGGTCTTAGCTTGACCGACAACCGTGTGATCCTGTTCGAGGCGAGCAGGCCGAACGATGCAGGTAAGTTCCCTAGCCGCGGTGCGAGAGGATGCTTTGAGAGCCACCTTCGCGTACATCAAGACATCCTTGCCACCGAGGTTGATCACGCCCTGATTCTTGAAGATGACGCAAGTTTCGTTTCTGATTTTGCCAAGCGGTTCGGCCAATTGCGGCCTTACTTAAATGGTGGATCATGGGATCTGTTCATGTCTGTCGGAACGCTATCCCCTCGGCACGAAGAAAAAGTCATCCAGACCGATCTGCTCGAATTGCGACCGGATAGTATAGTCAATCTTTCCCATTTCCTGGGGGTGAGCAGAGCATGCTCAAAAGCGGTTGTGCCTTACTTCGAGGCAATGCTTGCGCGGAATGAGGGGGATCCCGCAGGCGGGCCGATGCATGTCGATGGCGCCTATAACTGGTTTCGGCGTGCTCATCCGGAACTGACGGTTGTCGCCACCAGAACGCCGCTTGCGCTCCAGCGGTCATCGCGCAGTGATATCGCGCCGCCAAAGCCCTGGCATCGAATACCAGGTGTTCATGGCCTGATCAGAAGGATGAAGCGGCTCGGCCGCTGAGGCGGCGACAGAATCCGCTCTCGATGGACAACATCTGCCTCACTGCTCTTCTCGAGCCGCCAAGGCTTCGTGCCTTGCATGGCGCGCAAGAAGGTCTTGCGCGGTGAAGTGGCCGGCGCGAAGATCCTCGTCTCGGACGAAATAGTCGTTGAAGAGAAACGTCATCAGATCGTCGCGGGCGGTCGCGTCGAACTGTAGAGCATCGGGGTCGGCCAACAGCAAGGCCAGCGCCTCGGGCGAGGGTGCCAGTTCTGTGCGGCCGAGCCCGCCGTAATAGCTGTCGCCCAAGACGATGACCGGCTTGTCGAAGAAGAACGCCTCGATGCCCATCGCGGAATTGACCGTGATGACGCCGCGCGACGCCTTCAGCTGATCAAGCGAATTCGTCGTGCGGTCGATGACCATCCTCGCGTTCGGATGCCGGTCGACCAGTCGGGCCAGATCGCCGCGGGCATTGGGATGTGGCTTCAGCCGCAGATGCCAGCCTTTCGGCAGTGACAGGCTTGCGCGCGCCAGTACCTCGACTAGGTCGCCGGCATCGGCGGCCCATCCGGCGTCGGGCAAGGGATCATTCGCCACGTTCAGCTGAAAGGGAACGAACAGGAACGGGCCTTCGCCGGACCAGTCTTCCCGGCGGTCCTGCCGGGACAGGGCGCGTCGTGGTGTCCGCGCTTGCAGCGTCGCGCGAAGGTCGCGCCAGTCGGCCTGTGGCCCTTCGAATGTCGCACGCCAACGCCGAAAGAAGGCGGCGTCGCGCGGGACGGAATTGCGGGCGTTTACGCCGTTCGGGTCGATCTGCAACCAGCCGGGAAGCGGCCCGCGCTCGAAGAACGCGCAGGGCACGCCCAGCGACCGGGCAAGATAGGTTCCCATCAGCGATCGGCCAAGCAGACCGCGCCAGATGCAGAGGAAATCGACGGGCCCATCCTGTAACTGGCGCGATAACGCCTGCATTCGCCCTGCGGCGCCGACCCTGTGAACCATGCCTTCACCCGGCGGGAAGCTCATCGATGCGCGCCACGTGCGGGCCAGCGACCAGATACCTGTGTCCCGGGGCAGCGATATCCGGCGAAGCGAGACTGAACGTGGCGTTTTCCCGTCGCACTGCAGCGATGTCATCACGCCGTCGCAAAACGCGTCGTCGGTTTGCAGATAGGCCGGATGCTGGATCATCATGACGAGGTTAGCGTGTCGTCATACGGGATGCCAAGCGGTAGCAGTGCGGAGACCGGTGAGGCGCAGGTCAGCTCCGTGCCCTGCTTTTGTGCCTCTCGGTATGCGAGCGCGAAGCCCGCGAGGATCCGTGTCAGGCCGGCGCTCAACCCCGAAGGCGCGCTATCACCTGTCTCATAGAAGCGCGGTTGCGCGTCGTTGCTGAGATCGATACCTGCCAGCAGAATTTTTCCGGGCCTCGCGGCAAGCGCAAACTGTAGCGCCGAGAAGGCAACCGTGCCGGTGATGACCACCCCTGCATCAGGATCGCGCGACAGAAAGGTGGACCCGTCCGAGGCAACGTCGGTCTGCACCTCGCTCAGCGAGCGCCTCGAAGCGTTCACCGGTTTGGCGAGATTTTCGATCAATGCCACCGTTCGTCCCCGCAAACTGGCCGTGTCAACCTCGGCCCAGGCCCGGATTGCGGCGGGCGACAGCAAGAGCGGGATGGAAGCATCCAACGCCGCGAGCATCAATTGATGGCGAAAGACGAACCGCTCATCCTCCACGGCCACGGCCAGGGGACGGATGCGGTCGGAAAGGCTAGCAGCGCCGTTGCAGAGGATTGCGGTGCGGTCGCCGAGCGCCTCGATCCGCTGAATTCTCAGGGATGGGCCTGACCCGACCACCGCAATCATCGGCAGGCTTCGGGGCACGATCGCAACGGTTGTCGTCAGTTCCAGAAGCGTCGATCCCCGCCAACGGACTAGGCCTCTGTCGCGGTCGATGGACAGACCCGGCCAGATATCCTGTCGATGGGCGCGCGCGGCACCCATCGCCCGGAAGCCCAGCCGGATCAGCTTTCGCGAAAGCGGACGGTCGGAACGCGCCATCCGCGGCGCCGATCAGGCCGGGTCCTTGGCAAAGCGCAGATACGGCAGCTTCTTGTCCAGAGTGCCGTACCGCTTTTCGGCCTCTGCATCGTCGAGGCTCAGCGCGACGATCACATCCTGTCCCGGCACCCAGTTCGCGGGTGTGGCGATCGGCACGCCATCGGTCTTGCGCACCGCATCAAGCGCGCGCAGGATCTCGGCAAAGTTGCGCCCGATGGTCATCGGATAGGTCATCGTCAGGCGAACCTTCTTGTCCGGCCCGATGATGAAAACGCTGCGCACCGTTGCCGAATGGGCGGGCGTCCGGCCTTCCGTCGGCAGGTAATACTCAGCGGGCAGCATGTCGTAGGCCTTGGCCATCGCCAGATCGCGGTCGTCCACCATCGCGAAGTTCGCCGGACTTCCAGCGAATTCGGCGATGTCGTTCTTCCACTTGACGTGATCATCGAGGCTGTCGACCGAGACGCCAAGAACCTTGGTGTTGCGATTCTCGAACTCACCGGCCAACTGCGCCACGGCACCGAATTCGGTCGTGCAGACCGGCGTGAAGTCGCGCGGATGGCTGAAGATCACCGCATAGCCGTCGCCGATCCAGTCGTGGATCTTGATCTCGCCTTCGGTCGTATTGACCGTCAGATCGGGCGCGACGTCATTGATGCGCAAGGACATGATTGAACCCCTCGATTGGTTGGCCTTGGCCCTGAAGATAGGCAGAGCCGTTGCGAATGAAAGCCCTGACAAGGCGAATGTTTCCGTCGAACGCCGCTGCTCGGGCGCTCTTGCGGCGGCGGATCGGCGGTGCCACCTTGAAGCCCAGACAGCATCAAGAGGAGGTCCGGATGTCCGACCTGGCAGACAAGCGCAAGTTCTACATCGACGGTGCGTGGGTCGATCCGGCCGCACCGCAGGATCTGGAGGTGATCGACCCCACGACCGAAGAGCCAGTGGCGGTCATCAGCTTGGGCGATCAGGCCGATACCGACCGTGCGGTCGCTGCGGCGAAGGCCGCCTTTCCGGCCTGGGCCGACACTCCGCCGGCCGAGCGTCTTGCTGCGGTGGAGCGGTTGCTGGCCGTCTACAAGAAGCGCGCCGGCGACATGGCTGCGGCGATCACGCATGAGATGGGGGCGCCCGCCGACATGTCGCTTGCCGATCAGGCTGAAGCCGGAAGCTGGCATATCGAGACCTTCATCGAAACGTTCCGCGACTTCGAGTTCGTCCGTCCGCTGGGCGATCACGCGCCCAGCAGCCGCATCGCGTGGGAGCCTGTAGGCGTCGTGGGCCTGATCACGCCGTGGAACTGGCCGATGAACCAGGTCACGCTGAAGGTCACGCCCGCGCTGCTTGCGGGCAACACGGTGATCCTGAAGCCCAGCGAGATCGCGCCGCTGTCCTCGATCGTCTTTGCCGAGATGGTGGATGAGGCCGGTTTCCCGCCCGGCGTCTTCAACATGGTGAATGGTGACGGCCAAGGCGTCGGCACGCAGTTGTCGACCCATCCCGATGTGGACATGATCAGCTTCACCGGCTCGACCCGGGCCGGGATCGCGATCACCAAGGCCGCGGCCGATACGGTCAAGAAGGTGGTGCTGGAACTGGGCGGCAAGGGGGCGAACCTGATATTTGCCGATGCCGACGAAAAGGCGGTGATCCGCGGCGCGCGGCACTGTTTCTACAACAGCGGCCAGTCCTGCAACGCGCCGACCCGGATGCTGGTCGAGCGTCCCGCCTATGACAAGGCGGTGGCTCTGGCGGCCAAGGTTGCCGAAGACACCCGTGTCGGGTCTGCCCATGATGCAGGCCCGCATATCGGGCCCGTGGTCAGCAAGCAGCAATGGGACAAGATCCAGGATCTGATCCAGAAGGGCATCGACGAAGGCGCCCGGCTGGTCGCCGGCGGCACCGGCCTGCCCGAAGGCGTCAACCGCGGCTATTTCGTGCGTCCGACGGTCTTTGCCGACGTCACCAACGACATGACGATTGCGCGGCAGGAAATCTTCGGTCCGGTCCTGTCGATCATCCCCTTCGACACCGAGGACGAGGCGGTCGAGATCGCAAACGACACGATCTACGGGCTGACCAATTACGTTCAGACGCAGGACGGCGCGCGTCGCAATCGTCTGGCCAGGAAGTTGCGGTCCGGCATGGTCGAGATGAATGGCGAAAGCCGGGGTCGCGGTTCGGCCTTCGGCGGCGTCAAAGCGTCCGGGCGTGCGCGCGAAGGCGGTATTGCCGGGCTTGAGGAGTTCATGGACAGCAAGGCGATCTCGGGCTGGGACATCGAGGCTGGCGAGAACGCCTAGGGATCAGGCTGGCTCACTCGATTTCGGCCATGAAGATGTAACCCGCGCCATAGATCGTCTTGATCAGGCGCGGGTTTTTCGGATCTTCCCCCAGCTTGCCGCGCAGGCGCGAGATGCGCACGTCCATCGCCCTGTCGAAACTGTCGCCGGCCGCGCCGCCCAGCAGATCCAGCATCTGCGAGCGCGTGATCAGGCGCCGCGGCGCATCGAGAAAGATGCGCAGCACCTCGGCCTCGGCATGGCTGATCGGCGTTTCGGTCCCATCGGGCGAGGTGAGGATGTAGCGTCCGAAATCGGCGGACCAGCCGGCAAATCGCGTCACGGCATCGCTGCGCGCGGGACCGGGTGCGGGCTTGCGCAGGCGCGCCCTGATGCGGGCCACCACTTCGGCCGGTTCGAACGGTTTGATGATGTAGTCGTCCGCGCCGAGCTCCAGTCCGGTCACCCGATCCTGAACCTGCGCCCGACCCGATACGATGATGATCGCTGCGCCGGATTCCGTGGCCAGTCGGTGGACCAGCGCGAGCCCGTCGCTGTCGGGCAGGCCCAGATCAATCAGACAGGCATCGGGGCTGATCCGGCGCAGGGCGGCCTCCAGATCAGCGGCGCGGGCGAAGGCGGCGGTCCGGAAGCCCGCATCCTCCAGCGCGCCGACCAGCAACGACCGGATCTGCGGTTCGTCATCGAGGATCGCGATCAAGGGTGCATCGGTCATGATGTGGCCTCCGTGATTGCCAGGGCAAGGCGGGCCGGATCGACGGGTTTGCCGATCACCGAGCAGGCCAGGCCGCTACGCGCAGGATCCCCGGGCGGAAGGGACGTCATCAGGACGCAGGGCAGGCCCAGCGAGGTCAATCGCTCGCCCGAACCATCGCCCAGTTGCAGATCGCTGAGGATCAGGGTCAGGCCGGGCAAATCGGTCATCGCCTGCGCCTCGTTCAGGCTCGCAGCCTCGATTACAGCGTGGCCAAGGCCGGTCAGCATCTCGCGCACATCGGCGCGGATCGTGTCGTCATCTTCGGCCAGCAGCACCATCTGCCGCACCACCGGGCGCAAGGGTAGGCGCAAGCGCACGCGCGCGCCGGACGCCGTATTGTCGAGCCGCAGCGAGCCGCCCGCCAGTTTCGTGTGATCGTAGACCATCGGCAGGCCCAAGCCGGACCCGCGATGCCGACCGGTCGAGAAGAACGGCTCGACCGCCCGGCTCAGCGCCTCGGGTGTGAAGCCAGGGCCGGTGTCTTCGACCCGGATGTCCAGCCAGCGACCTGCCGCACTGGCAACCAGCGTGATCTCGCCCGGACCGGTCAGCGCATGATCGGCGTTCAGGATCAGGTTCAGAAGCGAGTCCTGCAGGCCGCCGGGGTCCAGCAGCAAAAGTCCGGGCGGCAGGTCGGCCTCTATCGTCAGGGTGACACCGTCGCTCAGGGATGGCCGCGCCAGCGTCGCCGTCTCCGCCAGCAGCGCGGGCAGGTCCACCGGCTGCAGGGACAGACTGCGCGGGCCGGAAATGCCTGACAGACGGTCCAGCAGCGCGACGCCACGCCGGGCGGCGGCCAGCGTCGCCTGTACCTCGTCCCGTGCTGCCTCGGGCAGATCGGCGCGGGCAAGCCGACCCTGCAGGCCGAGGATGATCGTCAGCAGGTTGCCGAAATCATGCGCCATCCCTGAGGTGAGCTGTGCGGCGAGGTTGCGGCGAGCGGCATGGGCTAGCGCCTCGCGTGCCTGAACTTCGGCGCTGACATCGGTGGACAGAACGTACACGCCGCGCCCGCCGGCCCGGTCCGGGGTCAACGCGATGCGGACGCGACGGCCCGAATCGGCGTGGTTGATCTCGAAGACCTGCGGCTCGCCGTCGAGCGCCCGGTCGAGGCTGGGACGAAGCGCACCGAAGGTCTCATCGCCCAGGGCCTCTGCCACGCTCAGGCCCACTACGGTCGCGCTCGCGCCGGGAAAGACTGCGGAAAGCTGCCTGTTCGAGAAGGTGTAGCGATAGGCGCTGTCCACATGCGCGATGTGGGCCGGGATCATCTCGGTGACCTGCCGGGTGCGGGCCTCCGTCTGGGTCAACACGCGCTGCGCCTCTTGCAGGGCAGCGTTGGTCGCGGCCAGTTCACGGTTCGCAGCAGACAGCCGCTCTGCGTGATCCAGCACCTGCTCGGTCAATTCCTCGGACCGCGCGTGCAGCAAGCCTTCCTGCCGGCGGATCTCGGTGATGTCCGTATAGACCGTGACCCATCCCCCCTGCGAAAGCGGTGCGCCCTCGACCGCGATCCACCGTCCATTCGCGCGCTGTCGTTCGAAATAATGCGGCTGGAAGCTGCGCGCCTGTTCCACGCGCAGCGCCACCGCCGCCTCTGGATCGTCCTGGGGACCGTATTCGCCCCGCCCGACCAGAAAGCGGATCGTGTCCTCGAACCGCGTGCCCAGCCGGGTCAGATCGTCGGGCAGGTCGAACATCGCCTGATAGGGCCGGTTCGACACCGCAAGCCGCAGGTCCGCGTCGAAAACCGACAGCGCCTGGCCGATCAGGTTCAGCCCGGAGATGATCAGATCGCTGCGCGGATCGTCGGCCCTCATGGCCAAGGGCTAGCACCGCACGTGGCGTCGCGGAAGCGGTAACAATTCGTAGGAATCGGGACATAATCGCGCAAAGATTGGTGGCAAGGTTTGCACCTGTCCGGCGGAGAGGAGATCGCGGGACGAAAGGCGGCACCTTGATACGACCGCCGGGGGGAAGAGGATGACCGAGACGCCGGCCGCGACGGCACAGTTGCGTTCGATCCCCGCGCTTCTGGCGCGGAACGCGGCCCAACTGGGTACGCGGCCGGCGTATCGGGAAAAGGAATTCGGGATCTGGCAAAGCTGGACCTGGTCCGAAGCGGCCGATGAGGTCCGGGCGCTGGCACTGGGTCTGCTGGAGCTTGGGCTTGCACCCGGTGACCATGTCGCGCTGATCGGACGCAACCGGCCGATGCATTACTGGGCGATGGTTGCGGCGCAGATGTGCGGTGCGGTGCCTGTGCCGCTGTATCAGGACGCGGTCGCGGACGAGATGGCCTATGTGCTGGGCCATTGTGGCGCACGGTTCGTTCTGTGCGGTGATCAGGAACAGGTGGACAAGGTGATCGAGGCCGAGGCCTCGGCACACAGCGTCGATCGGATCATCTACACCGATCCGCGCGGCCTTCGGAAATACGACCACGGCCGAATGGATGCGCTGGCCGACGTGCAGGCCAAGGGCCGCGCGGCGCGCGCCGATATCGCGGCGGAACTGGACCGGCGGATCGCGGCGCTGGATTACGACAGCACCTGCGTGATGCTGTACACCTCGGGGACGACCGGTCGGCCGAAGGGCGTCGTCCTGTCCAACCGCAACATCATCGAGACGGCCAAGAATTCCGCCGAGTTCGACGGCCTTGGACCGAAGGATGAGGTTCTTGCCTACCTGCCGATGGCCTGGGTCGGCGATTTCATCTTTTCCATCGGGCAAGCCTACTGGACCGGGTTCTGCGTCAGTTGTCCCGAGGGCGCGCATACGATGATGACCGACCTGCGCGAGATCGGGCCAAGCTACTTCTTCGCACCGCCTCGCGTTTTCGAAGGCCAATTGACCAACGTGATGATCCGGATGGAGGATGCGAGCCGCCTGAAGCGCTGGCTGTTCCATCGCTTCATGGCGGTCGCGCGCCGCGTCGGTCCTGCGATCCTCGACGGACGCCGCGTCGGCGCGGGCGACCGCCTGACCTATAATCTGGGCAAGCTGCTGGTCTACGGCCCGCTGAAGAACACCATGGGATATTCGCGTATCCGCGTCGGCTATACGGCGGGCGAGGCGATCGGGCCCGAGATCTTCGATTTCTACCGCAGTCTGGGGATCAACCTGAAGCAGCTCTACGGTCAGACCGAAGCGAGCGTCTTCATCACCCAGCAGCCTGATGGCGAGGTCCGCAGCGATACCGTGGGCGTGCCCAGTCCCGGCGTGGAGGTCAGGATCGGCGAGACCGGTGAGGTCTTCTACCGCTCGCCCGGGACGTTCGTCGAATATTACCAGAACGCCGAAAGCACCGCGTCGACCAAGGATGCCGAGGGATGGGTGGCCACCGGCGATGCCGGCTTCTTCGAAGAAGACAGCGGTCACCTGCGGATCATCGACCGCGCCAAGGACGTGGGCAAGATGGCCGACGGGACGATGTTTGCGCCCAAGTATGTCGAGAACAAGTTGAAGTTCTATCCCGACATTCTGGAGGCGGTGGTGATCGGCAATGGTCGCGATTTCTGCGCGGCGATGATCAACATCGACCTGAACGCGGTGGGCAACTGGGCCGAGCGCAACAACATCGCCTACGCCTCCTACCAGGAATTGGCTGGCCATCCGCGCGTCTACGCCTCGATCCGCGAGCATGTGGAGGCGGTGAACCGCTCCATCGCCGACGATCCGATGCTGGCCGGCTGCCAGATCCGGCGATTCCTGGTGCTGCACAAGGAACTGGACCCCGACGACGGCGAAATGACCCGAACCCGCAAGGTCCGCCGCGCGGTCATCAACGACAAATACGCCGATCTGGTGACTGCGCTGTATGACGGGTCCGATAGCGTGAAGACAGAGACCGAGGTGACCTACGAGGACGGGCGAAAGGGCAAGATCCGCGCGACGCTGAGGATCGAGGAGGCCGAGGTTATGGGCCAGTCCGAGGCACGGAAGGTGGCAGCGGAATGAGCGAGGCGGCCGTCTTGGATGCAGCGATCGTCGACACCCGCCCGGTGCTGATGGACCTGAAGAACATCACCCTGCGCTTCGGCGGAGTCGAGGCGATCAAGAACATCAGCTTCGATATCCGCGAGGGCGAGATCCGGGCGATCATCGGCCCGAACGGCGCGGGCAAATCCTCGATGCTGAACGTGATCTCGGGCTTCTATATCCCGCAGGAAGGCGAGGTCTGGTTCCGCGGCGAAAAGCGCGGCCCGATGAAGCCCTATCAGGTCGCCCGTCTCGGGATCGCCCGGACCTTCCAGAACATCGCCTTGTTCGAGGGCATGTCGGTTCTGGACAACATCATGACCGGGCGGCTGAACCGGATGAAGGCGGGTTTCCTGAGCCAGGCGATCTGGTGGGGCGCGGCCGAGCGCGAAGAGATCGAGAACCGCGCGGCGGTCGAGCGGATCATCGACTTTCTGGAGATCCAGAACATCCGAAAGACGCCGGTTGGCCGGCTGCCCTATGGCCTGAAGAAGCGGGTGGAACTGGCCCGCGCGCTGGCGGCCGAGCCGCAGCTTCTGCTGCTCGACGAGCCAATGGCCGGCATGAACGTCGAGGAGAAAGAGGACATGTCGCGCTTCATCCTCGACGTGAATGACGAGTTCGGCACCACGATCGCGCTGATCGAGCATGACATGGGTGTGGTGATGGACCTGTCCGACCGCGTCGTGGTGATGGATTACGGCCGCAAGATCGGCGACGGCACACCGGCTGAAGTGCGGGCCAGTCAGGCCGTGATCGACGCCTATCTGGGCGTGGCCCATGACTGATCGCACGGGAGACGTCTGATGGACCAGCTGTTCTTCGCCGCCGAGGTGTTCCTGAACGGCCTGATGACCGGCGTCATGTATTCGCTGGTCGCCCTGGGTTTCGTGCTGATCTTCAAGGCGTCTGGTGTCTTCAACTATGCGCAGGGCGTGCTGGCGCTGTTCGCGGCCTTGACCCTGGTCGGGATCCAGCAGGGGCAGGTGCCCTTCGCGCATCTGATCAATGCAATCTTCGGCACGCATGTCGAAAGCTTCGGATGGACCCTGCCGTCTATCGCGGCGATCGCACTGACCGTTCTGGTGATGATCGGCCTCGCGATCCTGATCGAGACGCTGGTGCTGAAACACCTCGTCGGGCAGGAGCCGATCATCCTGTTCATGGCGACAATCGGGCTTGCCTATTTCCTGGAAGGCCTGGGCGACGTGATGTGGGGCGCGGACATCAAGACGCTGGACGTCGGCTTGCCGCAGGGTATTTCGGATTCGGTCGAGGCGGTAACGGCCGAATGGTTCGGCTACGGCTTCTTCATCGACCGGCTGGACATCTGGGCGACGATGATCGCGGCGCTGTTGGTCGCGGCTCTCGTCGCGTTCTCGCAATACACCAAGCAGGGTCGCGCGATGCGGGCGGTCGCTGACGACCATCAGGCAGCGCTGTCCGTCGGCATCTCGCTGCGCTTCATCTGGATCATGGTCTGGTCTATCGCAGGCTTCGTTGCGCTGGTCGCGGGGATCATGTGGGGCACCAAGTCGGGCGTGCAGTTCAGCCTGTCCCTGATCGCGCTGAAGGCGTTGCCGGTGCTGATGCTGGGCGGCTTCACCTCGATCCCCGGCGCCATCGTCGGCGGCCTGATCATCGGCGTGGGTGAAAAGCTGTTCGAGTTCTGGGTCGGCCCGCTGGTCGGCGGCGCGACGGAAAACTGGTTCGCCTACGTGCTGGCGCTGCTGTTCCTCGTCTTCAGGCCGCAGGGCCTGTTCGGCGAGAAGATCATCGAAAGGGTGTAAGCGTCATGATCTACCGCGAGGCAGGCGACTTCAAGACCGGCTACCGCGAGGATGGCCAGACCTTCCCGATCCGGCTGGACCGCTGGGCCTATTACGCGCTGATCGCGGTCGCGGTTCTGGTCGTGCCATTCGTGATCGACGATTACTGGGCCAGCGCGGTGATCCTGCCGTTCCTGATCTATTCGATCGCGGCCATCGGCCTGAACATCCTGACCGGCTATGCGGGGCAGGTGTCGCTGGGCACCGGGGGGTTCATGGCGGTCGGCGCCTATGCCGTCTACAAGCTGATGACCGCCTTCCCGGAGATCAGCATCGTCATCCACATCCTGCTTGCGGGCGGCATCACCGCGCTGGTGGGGATGCTGTTCGGCCTGCCGAGCCTGCGCATCAAGGGGTTCTATCTGGCGGTGGCGACGCTGGCTGCGCAATTCTTCCTCGTCTGGCTCTTCAACAAGGTGCCGTGGTTCTACAACTATTCTGCCTCGGGGCAGATCACCGCGCCGACCCGGACCGTGCTGGGCGAGGCAGTGACGGGCCCTGCCGCCAGCGCACCGGCCAAATATCTCATCTGCCTCGGCTTCGTCTTCGTTCTGGCCTGGCTGGCGCGCAACCTGACGCGCGGGACGCTGGGCCGGAAATGGATGGCGATCCGCGACATGGACATCGCGGCCGAGATCATCGGGGTGAACCCGCTGACCGCGAAGCTGTCGGCCTTTGCGGTGTCGTCCTTCTTCGTCGGCATCGCCGGCGCGCTGCTGTTCGCGGTTTATCTGGGCGCGGCCGAGGTCGGCGAGGCGTTCGGCATCAACAAGAGCTTTCTCGTCCTCTTCATGATCATCATCGGCGGACTTGGCAGCATCTTCGGCAGTTTCGCCGGCGCGGCCTTCCTGGTCCTGATGCCGGTGTTCCTGAAGAACCTGATGACCGGCGGGCTGGGCTGGCCGACCGATCTGGCCGCCCATGTCGAGCTGATGATCGTGGGCGCGATGATCGTGATCTTCCTGATCGCAGAGCCGCACGGGATCGCCCGCCTCTGGGCGCTGGCCAAGGAAAAGCTGCGACTTTGGCCGTTTCCACACTGACATCGAAGAACCGGGACACCGGCATCATTTTCTCTGGGAGGAGACCTGAATGAAACGACTGACCCTGACCGCCCTCGCTGCCGCCGTCGCGCTGACCGCGGCCCCGGCGAGCGCCGACCTGATCGTTCCGAACCTCAGTTACCGCACCGGCCCCTATGGCGCGAACGGCACCCAATATGCGGACGGTTTCAACGACTACTTCACGCTCTTGAACGAACGCGACGGCGGCATCGGCGGCGAGCTGATCCAGGTCCCGGAATGCGAGACCGCCTACAACACCGAGAAGGGCGTCGAATGCTACGAGGCGACCAAGGAGGGCGCGCTGGTCTTCAACCCGCTGTCCACCGGGATCACCTACCAGCTGATCCCCAAGGTCGGCGTGGACAAGAAGGTCCTCTACACCCCCGGCTACGGCCGCACCTCGGCCAAGAACGGCAAAGTCTTCGAATGGGTGTTCAACGCGCCCGCGAACTACTGGGACGGCGCATCCGTCGCGATCAAGTATCTGCTGGATGAAAACGGCGGCGACCTGTCGGGCAAGAAGATCGCGCTGGTCTATCACAACTCGGCCTACGGGAAGGAGCCGATCCGGACGTTGCAGGAACTGGCCGAGAAGCACGGCTTCACCCTGTCGGAAATCCCGATCGAGGCGCCGGGCCAGGAACAGAAAAGCCAATGGCTGCAGATCCGCCGCGACCAGCCCGACTACGTGCTGATGTGGGGCTGGGGCGTGATGAACCAGGTTGCCATCCAGGAGGCCGCCAACATCCGCTTCCCGATGGAAAACTTCATCGGCATCTGGTGGGCCGGGTCTGAAATCGACGTGACCCCGGCCGGCGCGGGCGCGAACGGCTACAAGTCGATGACCTTCAACGGCGTGGGCATGGACTATCCGCTTTATGACGACCTGAAGACTCACGTCATTGATCCCGGCAAGGCCAGCCAGGGCGGCGAGCATGTCGGCTCTGCGGTCTATTCCCGCGGGCTTTACGCCGCCGTCGTGATCGCCGAGGCGATTCGCAAGGCACAGGAGCTGGCCGGCACCTCGGCCATCACGCCCGAACAGCTGCGCGATGGATTTGAAAACCTCGACATGACCGACGAACGGCTGACCGAGATCGGCCTGCCCGACTTCGGCCCCGCCTTCCAGCTCAGCTGCGCGAACCACGGCGGCAACGGCATGGCGCGCGTCCAGCAATGGGATGCCGAGGCGAAGACCTGGAACCTGATCACCGAGTTCACCGAGCCTGACAACGAGGTTCTGGACCCGCTGATCGCCGAGGATTCCGAAGCCTATGCGCAGGAAGCGGGCGTCACGCCACGCGACTGCTGAGGACCGATCAGTCCGGCGGCGGCAGCGCCGTCGCCGGGTTCCCGCACCGCCGGAGCATCAGATGTTCGACGTCGAGAATAGCGAAACCCTGCTTGAAGTGAACAATATCGAGGTGATCTACAATCACGTGATCCTCGTCCTGAAGGGGGTCAGCCTGTCTGTGCCCAAGGGCGGTATCATCGCGCTGCTTGGCGGCAACGGCGCTGGAAAAACGACGACGCTGAAGGCGATTTCCAACCTGCTCGCGTCAGAGCGCGGTGCCGTCACCAAAGGCAGCATCACCTATCGCGGCGCGCGTGTGGCCGACCTGAACCCGGCCGCCCTGGTGAAGCGCGGCGTGATCCAGGTGATGGAGGGGCGGCACTGTTTCGAGCATCTCACGGTCGAGGAAAATCTGATGACCGGCGCCTATACGCGCGGCGACGGATCGGCGGCGATCAAGGCCGATCTGGAGATGGTCTATGGTTATTTCCCCCGGCTGCGCGAAAGGCGACGTTCGCAGGCCGGCTACACGTCGGGCGGCGAGCAGCAGATGATCGCGATCGGCCGCGCGCTGATGAGCCGGCCCGAGACGATCCTGCTCGACGAACCCAGCATGGGTCTTGCCCCGCAACTGGTCGAGCAGATCTTCGAGATCGTGAAGGCGGTGAATGAAGGCGAGGGCGTGACCTTCCTTCTGGCCGAACAGAACACCAACGTCGCGCTGCGCTTCGCCCATTACGGCTACATCCTGGAAAGCGGCCGCGTGGTGATGGATGGCCCGGCAGCGGCTTTGCGCGAAAACCCCGACGTGAAGGAGTTCTACCTCGGCATGTCGGACGAGGGTCGCAAGAGCTTTCGCGACGTGCGCAGCTACCGTCGCAGGAAAAGGTGGCTGTCGTGACGGAAAGGACCGCGCCATGACAGGCTATTACGACGAGCTTGAAACTCGCGACCCGGAAGAGCGGACCAAGGCGCTGGCGAGCGCGCTTCCGCAGGCGATCCGTGATGCGCGAAAGGCGCCGGCAATCGCCGACCTGCTGGGCGACATCGATGCAGAGGCGATCACCTCGGTCGCGGCGCTGGCGACCTTGCCCTTGATCCGCAAGGCCGAATTGTCCGCAGCGCAGCGGACGTCGCCTCCGTTCGGCGGTTTTACCACCCGGCCTGCGGCCGAGTTCGAGCATATCTTTCAAAGTCCCGGACCGATCTACGAACCTGGCCGATCGGGCGGCGACTGGTGGCGGATGGGCCGGTTCCTGCATGCGGCCGGCGTCGGCAGCGGCGATATCGTCCACAACTGTTTTTCCTATCATCTCACGCCCGCAGGCATGATGTTCGAAGCGGGCGCACGCGCCGTTCACGCGTCGGTTCTGCCTGCCGGCACTGGCCAGGTGGACCTGCAAGTCCGCGCTGCTGCCGATATTGGGACGACCGTCTACGCAGGCACGCCTGACTTCCTGAAGGTGATTCTGGATCGCGCCGACGAGTTGGACGTGACCTTGGGCTTCCGGCGTGCGGTCGTCGGCGGCGGCGCGTTGTTCCCGGCGCTTCGCAGGACCTATGCCGATCGCGGCATCACAACGTTGCAATGCTACGCCACCGCCGATCTGGGCAGCATCGCCTACGAGACCGACGCGATGGAGGGGATGATCGTCGACGAGGGCGTGGTGGTCGAGATCGTCCGACCCGGCACCGGCGACCCCGTGGGCGAGGGCGAGGTGGGCGAGGTCGTCGTGACCACGCTCAACGCCGACTACCCGCTGATCCGTTTCGCAACAGGCGACCTCTCAGCGGTGATGCCGGGGATCAGCCCTTGCGGACGGACCAACACGCGCATCCGCGGCTGGATGGGTCGCGCCGATCAGACGACCAAGATCAAGGGCATGTTCGTGCGCCCGGAACAGGTCGCCGCACTGGTCGCTCGTCACCCCGAGATCGCCCGGGCGCGTGTCATCGCCGATCGCGAGGACGACATGGACACGTTGCTCGTCCAGCTTGAATCGCCTGGTGGCGTGATCGATGCCTATGCCGCCTCGGTCGCCGATACGCTGAAGCTGCGCGGCCGGGTCGAGGTCGTGGCGCCCGGCAGCCTGCCCAATGATGGGCTGGTGATCGAGGATCGCCGCCGCTACGAGGCCTAATGTCTCGCATTTGAGCCGTTAACTTGTTCCATCCCCCCACCCATGGGATTTTCGACGTGGGTGTACTGAACTTGACCGGGGTGGCGCGATGCCTGCTGCACGTAACGGCGCGACTGCGCCGATCATCATCAAGCGGGTGACTGTAGCGGGCGGGGGCGGTCATCATGGCGGCGCCTGGAAAGTCGCCTATGCCGATTTCGTCACCGCGATGATGGCTTTCTTCCTCTTGATGTGGCTGTTGAACGCGACCACCGAAAAGCAGCGTCAGGGACTGGCGGACTATTTCGATCCGACCATCGTCCAGACGACGAACGGTGCCGGCGACGGGCTGGAAAACGGCAAGGGGGAGGCATCGTCCGATCTGCCGGGCGGTGCCGACGATACAAGCTTCGAGCAGATGGCGCAGAGCATCCAGGATCAGTTGACCGGCTCGGGCGCGGAATCGGCGCAACTGACAAACCTGCTGCGTCACGTCGTTACCCGAATGACGGACGAAGGACTGGTGATCGAACTGACCGACCTCACCGAAGCGCCTCTGTTTCACGAAGATACGGCACAGCCGCAGCCAGCGATGCGCGATCTGATGATCATCGTCGCCAGCGTGCTGGGCAACGTCCGTAACGACATCGCAATCTCGGGGCATGTCCGCGCCTATCCGGATGTGCTGCGCCAGTCGCCGGTCTGGCCGCTTTCCGACGCGCGCGCGCACACGGTGCGTAACCTGATGGAGGAAGCGGGTCTCGACGCGCGCCGGATCCAGCGTGTCACCGGCTATGCAGACCGGCGCAACCGGTCCCAAAACCCCATGGACCCGGCCAACAACCGGATAGAAGTGATTTTACTCAGGTGATGGCCCGGTATCGAGGCGCGTTAGGCGAATCTTAAACGGAATCGCGCATGGTCCTGGAAACGACCGATCTGAAGGATTGCCATCCATGTCCATGTCGACCGCCCTCAGTGCCGGGGTCTCCGGCCTGACCGCCAATGCCACCAAGCTCGCCTCGATCTCCGACAACATCGCGAATTCCGGGACCTATGGCTACAAGCGGGTCGAAACGGGGTTCGATGCGATGGTGCTGAACCAGGTCCGGACCGCGGGCATCTATTCAGCCGGCGGCGTCCGCACCAGTACAGCGCGCATCATCGAACAGCAGGGTGGTCTGGCGACGACGTCGCATCCGCTCGACCTGGCCATCGCCGGGCGGGGCATGCTGCCCGTCACCTCGGCGGTCGACTTCAATAATGGCAGAACTGACCTGCCGCTGATGATGACGCGGACAGGCGCCTTCCGCGCCGATGCTGCGGGCGTGCTTAGAACGGATAGCGGCCTGGTGCTGCTGGGCTGGCCCGCGCAATCGGACGGAAGCATTCCGATCATGCCGCGTGACGCAATGGGGGGGCTGGAGCCAGTCCAGATCAGCGTGAACCAGACCGCGGGCGATCCGACGCGGAACATCAATCTTGGCGTGAACCTTCCCGCTACGGAAACCGCCGTCGGCGCCTCCGGTGCGCCGCTGGATCTCAAGATCGAGTATTACGGCAATATCGGAACGTCCGACTCGCTCGACGTCACCTTCCTGCCGCAGCCGTCGACGACCGCCGGCATGTCGAACACCTGGATCATGCAGGTCCGCGATTCAGCCATGGACCCCGCTTCGAACCTCGTCGCCGAGGTCGAGATCGTCTTCGACGACTCGGCGTCGCTCGGCGGCAGCATCGCCTCGGTCACGCCGCTGGGCGCAGGCGCCTATGACGCCGCGACCGGGCTCCTGACCTTCAACGTCCAGGGTGGCCCGATGAGCGTGGATATGGGGCGCCCAGGCGCCCAGACCGGGTTGCGCCAGCTGGCCAGCAGCTTCTCGCCCACCAACATCACCAAGGACGGATCGCCGGTCGGCAATCTGAGTTCGATCGAGGTGGATGAAAACGGCATGGTCCGCGCGACCTACGACACCGGTTTCATCAAGACGCTCTACCAGATTCCCCTGATCGACGTTCCCAATCCGAATGGGCTCATCTCTCTGGATAATCAGGCGTTTCAGGTCTCGCCTACATCCGGTTCCTTCTTCCTGTGGGATGCGGGTGACGGACCGACCGGCAGCGTCGTCGGCTACGCGCGCGAGGAATCGACCACAGATGTCGCAAGCGAGCTGACCGACCTGATCGTGACGCAGCGGGCCTATTCGTCCAACGCCAAGGTCATCCAGACCGTGGACGAGATGCTGCAGGAAACCACCAACATCAAGCGCTAAGGCCACGCCGCGCCCACCATCCGAAGCCGAGGATCAGATCCATGAGCATCACACGCGCCCTCTCGAATGCCGTCAGCGGACTCACGATGAATGCGCGTGGGTCGGAAACGGTCGCAAACAACATCGCGAACGTGATGACCGAAGGCTACGGTCGACGGGAAATGGGATTATCCTCGCAAGGCTTCACCGGTGGGGTGCGCGTCGACGGGATCGCGCGCGTGGTCAATTCGGCGCTGGTCGGCGAGACGCGAAACGCGCTCGGGTCCCAAACCGAGGCCGAAGGTCGCGCGGCCTTTCTCAGCACGATGGAATCGCTCATCGGATTGACGGGTTCACCGGGCTCGCTGGGAAACGCGCTGGGCGATTTCCAGTCGGCACTGGTCTCGGCCTCGGCAAAGCCTGATGAGGAATTGCGCCTGGCCAAGGTTGTGGCCAGTGCCGACACCCTTGCACGTCGGCTTAACGCGATCGGTGACGGGATCCAGACGGCCCGGTCCGAAGCCGATCATCAGATCGCCAGCGATGTCGCCAATCTCAACGCCAATCTGACGCTCGTGGCCGACCTGAACACGCGGATCGCGAAACTGTCGGCCAGTGGTGTTGACGTCTCGGCTCTGCAGGATCAGCGCCAAAACGTGATCGACCGCATCGCACAGATCGTTCCGGTCCAGGAGGCCGAGCGCCAGGGCGGCAAGGTGGCGATCTTCACCCTGGGTGGTGCGGTCCTGCTCGACGGGACCGAGCCGGTGCGGATTGATTTTTCGCCGGCTGGTCAATTGACGGCAGGGATGAGCGTCGGCACGCCTCCGGTCGGGCGACTGGTCGTCGACGGCAAGGAACTCCCCACTGAACGGATGTCGCTCTTCGCCGGTGGCTCGCTTGCGGCAGGCTTCGCCATTCGCGACGATCTGGCCCCCCAGTTTCAGCGTGAGATCGACGCGGTGGCGCTGGACCTGCACGACCGGATGGCCGACCCCGGTATCGACCTGTCGCGCGCGCCCGGCCAGCCGAGCCTTTTCACCGATGGCGGCGTCGGCGCAACGCTCGGTGCCATCGATGGCCTTTCGTCGCGGCTTGCGTTGAGCGACGCTGTCGATCCGTCCGCGGGCGGCGATGTCTGGAAAATCCGCGCGGGCCTTGGCGCGACCGCGCCCGGCGCAAGCGGCGATGCTGCATTGCTGGACCGTATGTCAGGTGTTCTCAGCGCCAGCCGCGCCATGGCCGATGGTACAACCTTTGCAGGCGCTGCCCGACTGGACGGTTTTGTGTCCCGTGCCGAGGCGCAGATCGCCACCCGCCGGGTCAATGCCGATGCCGATCTGGCAGCCCGCAGCGCCCGCGCCGGCACGCTTTCGACGCGCCTGATGGCCGACGGCGTCGACTCCGATGCCGAACTCAGCCGTCTGCTGCAATACGAACAGGCCTATGCGGCCAACGCGAAGGTCATCCAGACCATCGACGACATGTTGAACGCGATCCTGAGGATGTGACCATGGTGATGCGCACGATCGGCGATCAGGCCCGGGCCTACACGCTGCAATCTTCGTCCAGCCGGCTGAAGACTACCCTCATTACGCTGACCGACGAACTGACGTCGGGTCGCGTCTCGGACGTGGCACAACGTCTGGGTGGCAATACACGCGCGCTATCGGGTATCGAGAGCCGTCTTCAGGCCGTCACGGCCTACCAGCAACTTGAGGGCGAGGTCGGCGCAATCGCTTCGGCGCTGCAGACGGTTCTCGCCGAGTTGCGCGACACTGCGGATCAGCAGGTGAGCCGACTGCTGCTGAACGGCAGCTGGGGCACTGACCTGACTTTCGCCGATCAGGCCGCCGAGGCCGCGGCGGACTTTCGCGGAGCGATCTCGCAACTGAATACCGAGGTCCAAGGTTCGCATATCCTGTCGGGAACCGAAACGGATCGGCCGCCGCTGATCGATGCACAGTCAATCCTGGACGAGCTGGCGCTGCAGACGGCCACGCTACCCAATGCGTCGGACATCCGCCAGGTCGTCAGCGACTGGTTTGATGCGCCGCCCGGTGGCGGTGGTTTCCTTGATTTCGCCTATCGCGGAAGCATCGGCACAAGCCGCGAGATCACCGTCGCCGAAACCGAGCGGCTGAGCTTCACGACCGATGCCAGCGATCCCGCGATCCGTGCAACGCTGAAAGGTCTGGCGCTGTCTGCGGTCTCGGCGCAGGGCGCCGTCGCGGGTCGCGCGACGGAACAGCGGGCATTGGCCGACGCTTCCGCGTCGATCCTCATCGACGCGAGCGCGCGCTTGACCAGCGTTCAGGGACGCGTCGGTTCGCTGCAGGAACGCCTTGAAGGGGCAGCGACCGGAAACGCCTCTGCCCGTGCCTCTCTCGAGACGGCGCGTAACAACATCGTTCTCGCTGATCCCTATACCACGGCAAGCGCGCTGAAAGAGGTCGAGGCGCAGATGCAGACGCTTTACGCCGTCACTGCCCGATTGTCCTCCCTGAAGCTTGTGGATTTTCTGCGATGAACCGACTGATCGCCCTTGTCGCACTATGCCTGATGCCGCTGATGGCTGCGGCGACCCCAGTCCGGATCAAGGATCTGGCCAATTTTGACGGCGTGCGGGGCAACGATCTGGTGGGCTATGGCCTTGTCGTCGGGCTCGACGGCACCGGCGACAGTTTCCGCAACGCCCCCTTCGCGGAAGACATGCTGGCCGGTCTGCTGGAACGGCTGGGCGTCAATGTCACCGAGGATGCGTTGCGATCGAAAAACGTCGCCGCGGTGATCGTCACCGCCGATCTTCCTCCCTTTGCGCGGTCGGGAAGCCGCGTCGATGTCAACGTCTCGACCATCGGCGACGCCAAGAGCCTGCTTGGCGGGACGCTGGTGATGACGCCGCTGAAGGCAGCGGATGGAAACATCTACGCCGTCGCCCAGGGGTCAATCATCTCGGGCGGGGTCGCCGTCAGCGGCGAGGCGTCGCGCGTCGTCGAGGGCGTGCCCACCGCGGGCACGATCCCTGTCGGCGCCCGGGTCGAGCGCGAGGTCGATTTCGACTTCGCGCAGATTCAGGACATCCGCATCGCGTTGCGCAACGCCGACTTTACCACCGCAGCTCGGATCGAGGACGCGATCAACCGGGAATTCGGTGCCGGCATCGCCAGCGCGCTGGACGGGGGAACCGTCAGCGTCGATTTCCAGCGCCTTGGCCAGGTCAATCCGGCTAGGGTCCTGGGTCGGATCGAGAACATCGTCGTTCAACCCGAGGATCGGGCCAAGGTGGTGATCGACCACAGGTCGGGAACGATCGTGATGGGCGAGCGGGTGCGCATTTCGCGCGTCGCGGTCTCGCAGGGCAATCTGACGCTGAAGGTTGCCGAAACCCCGATGGTGTCCCAGCCCAACCCCTTCGCCGAAGGCGAGACGGTGACGGTGCCCCGGACATTCGCCGAGATCACCGAAGAGCCGGGTCTCGGCTTTGCGGAAGTCTCGGGAGAAACATCCCTGACCGAGGTCGTGGCCGGGCTTAACGCTTTGGGCGTCCGTCCCCGTGACATGATCGACATCCTGAAGACGATCCATTCGGCCGGCGCATTGCACGCGGAACTGATCGTCGACTGACCGACAATCCAGCAAGTCGGCCAACGCATACAAACGGTGTGTCCACCGAGGCGCGGTGCATCACGTCGGTGACGGCGCATCTTGGATCCCTCAGCTTGGATGCTGCCCTGCGCGCTCTGCCGATGCGGCGAGTCATTCAATTCACCCGCACAGATATCTGCCAGACGGGAAGTCATTCAGGAAGTTCGGTCGCTTCATTGCGCAGGCCGGCTAAACGAATGTTGCGCCATGGGCGAACGCGCCATATAGATAAAGTGTTAACGCTATCACGGGGCTGGGCTTTACTGTCCGGCGGGCGGATGGTTGCGGCATCGGGGGGATGCACCGGCAAGGAAGAGGCCGGATCATCTGTCCCGACAAAACCAAGGGGGGAAATTAATGTCCAAACGGCTTTCTCAATCTCTGCGCGGCGCTGGCGTCCTCGCATTGATGACGGTGATGGGTGCGCCCGCATCTGCCGAAGAGATCAATTATGTGATCGGCTCGGTCGGCAACGCCGTCGAGGCGTTCAAGGAAACCGTCAAGCCGTGGGAAGAAGAGACCGGCCACACGGTCAGTATCGTGACGATGCCGTCTTCGACCTCGGATCAGTTCGCACAATATCGGCTTTGGCTGGCAGCGGGCACCTCTGACATCGACCTCTACCAGACGGATGTGATCTGGGCCCCGCAGCTTGCCGATCATTTCGTCGACCTGACCGAAGCGGCAAAGGACCTTGCGCCGCAGCATTTCGAATCGGTGATCGAAAGCCAGACCTCGGACGGCAAGCTGGTGGCGCTGCCGCTCTTCACCGATGCTCCGGCGCTTTATTACCGCAAGGACCTGCTGGAAAAGCATGGCAAGGAGGTTCCGACCACCTGGGCCGAACTGACGGCGACCGCGCAGGAAATTCAGGACGCCGAGCGTGCCGAGGGCGCGAATGATCTGTGGGGTTTCGTCTGGCAGGGTAACGCTTACGAAGGACTGACCTGTGACGCGCTGGAATGGGTGAAATCCTTCGGTGGTGGCCAGATCGTCGAGCCCGACGGCACCATTTCGATCAATAACCCGCAGGCGGTCGCGGCCTTGGAACAGGCAGCGGCCTGGGTCGGAACGATCTCGCCCGAGGGGGTCCTGTCCTACCAGGAAGAAGAGGCGCGCGGCGTCTGGCAGACCGGAAACGCGGTCTTCATGCGGAACTGGCCCTATGCCTACACGCTGAGCCAGGGTGACGATTCTGCCGTGAAGGGCAAGTTCGACGTGGCTCCATTGCCGATGGGCGATGGCGAGGGCGCGCAATCCGCGGCGACACTGGGCGGCTGGAACGTGGCCGTGTCGAAATACTCGACCAAACAGGACATCGCGATCGACCTCGCCCTGTTCCTCGCCAGTCCCGAAACGCAACGCACCCGGTCGCTTCTGGAATCCAAGCTGCCGACCGTCCCTGAACTCTACGAGGATCAGGAACTGATCGACAACATGCCCTTCCTGCCCGCCTGGAAGGAAGTCTTCGAGAATTCGGTCCCGCGTCCTTCGGCGCCCACCAAGGGCAAATACAACGAGGTCTCGGCCAAATTCTGGTCGGCGGTGCACGACACCCTGTCGGGTCGCGCGACCGCGGCGGAATCGCTGGAGATCCTCGAGATCGACCTTGAGGACATCAAGGGCGGCGGCTGGTAGGCCCCGACGACGCAGCCGGGTCGCGCACACGCGGCCCGGCGATCCGTTCCGGTCGATGACCGGGTGTCGAAAGGCCGGATCCGACCCCCGCGCATGATCGCGGGGCCAAGGATCGGCGGGAAGGGACAGGATCATGCCGGACATCAACCCCAACACGGCGCCCGCCCTGGCGACGCCGGCCGAGCCGCACAAGGGCTCGCCCAGTCTGCAGCGCCAGCGTCAGCGCGCCGCCTTCTGGTTCCTTGCGCCGATGCTCATCGCACTGTTCTGCGTCGCCGCCTGGCCGCTGATGCGGACGATCTACTTCTCGCTGACCGACGCGACGCTGAGCAATCTCTACGACGCCAAGTTCATCGGCTTTCAGAATTACCTGCAGGTCCGCGAACTCAGTTCCGGCCGCACCATCTATCGCGGCACGCTGGTCGATCCCGACTGGTGGAACGCGGTCTGGAACACGGTCCGATTCTCGGTCGTCTCGGTCGCGTTCGAGACGGTCTTCGGCCTGATCGTCGCGCTGGTCCTGAACGCGGAATTCAAGGGGCGCGGCTTCGTGCGCGCCGCGATCCTGATCCCGTGGGCGATCCCCACGATCGTCTCGGCCAAGATGTGGGGCTGGATGCTGAACGACCAGTTCGGGATCCTCAATGACATCCTGCTAAACCTCGGGCTGATCAGCCAGCGCATCGCCTGGACCGCGAGCACCGAGACCGCGATGAAGGCGGTGCTGATCGTCGATATCTGGAAGACGACACCCTTCATGGCGCTGCTGATCCTCGCCGGTCTTCAGATGGTCCCGCGCGACATGTACGAAGCGGCCAAGATCGACGGCATTCATCCCGTCAAGGTTTTTTTCAAGGTCACCCTTCCGCTGATCCGCCCCGCGCTGATGGTCGCGGTCATCTTCCGGATGCTGGATGCGCTGCGCATCTTCGACCTCGTCTACGTGCTCACGCCCAACTCCTCGGCCACCAAGACGATGTCAGTCATCAGCCGGGAAAACATGATCGATTTCGACAAGTTTGCCTATGGCGCCGCGCAATCGACGCTGCTTTTCGGGATCATCGCGGTCTTCGTCGCGGCCTATATCTGGATCGGCAAGGTCGATCTTTCCGGGGAGAAGAGCAGATGAGCAATCGGTCCCTTCTCAACACGATGGGTTTCTACGCGCTGGTCGTCATCATCGTCGTGTTCGCCTGCTTCCCGTTCTATTACGCGATCGTCACCAGCTTCGCGACCGGAACGCAGCTGTTCCAGGTCCAGTACTGGCCGCAGCAGCTTTCGTGGACGAACTACAATGCGGTGCTGGGCAACAGCACCTTCGTGCGCTCGCTCTTCAACTCGCTCTTCATCGCGTCGCTCACGGTCGGCTTCTCGCTGCTGCTGGCGGTCACCGCATCCTACGCGCTGGCGCGGGTGCGGTTCCGGGGGCGCGGTCTTCTCCTGATGACCATTCTCGCGGTGTCGATGTTCCCGCAGATCGCGGTGCTGGCGGGCCTGTTCGAGTTGATCCGCTTCCTCGGCATCTTCAACACGCCCTGGGCGATGATCCTGTCCTACGTGATCTTCACGCTGCCCTTCACGGTCTGGGTGCTGACCACCTTCATGCGCGATCTGCCGGTCGAGATCGAAGAGGCGGCGATCGTCGACGGCGCCACCCCTTGGGTCATCATCAGCCAGGTCTTTCTGCCGCTTCTGTGGCCGGCGCTGGTGACGACGGGGCTTCTGGCCTTCATCGGCGCCTGGAACGAATTCCTGTTCGCGCTGACCTTCACCTCGTCTGAAACGCAGCGCACGGTGCCTGTCGCCATCGCCTTGCTGTCGGGGGCGTCGCAGCAGGAAATCCCTTGGGGGCCGATCATGGCGGCCTCGGTCATCGTGACGGTCCCGCTGATCGTCCTCGTCCTCATCTTCCAGCGCAAGATTGTGGCGGGCCTGACCGCCGGCGGCGTGAAAGGATAAATCCAGATGGCAAAGATCGAACTGAACAACGTCACCAAGTCCTACGGCGCCGTCGATGTCATCAAGGGGATCGACCTGACGATCGAGAAGGGCGAGTTCATGGTCTTCGTCGGCCCGTCAGGCTGCGGCAAGTCCACGCTTTTGCGCCTGATCTCGGGACTGGAGGAGATCACCACCGGCGACATGATGTTCGACGGCCAGCGCGTGAACAACGTCGTGCCGTCCGAACGCGGGATCGCGATGGTATTCCAAAGCTACGCACTTTATCCGCACATGAAGGTCTACGACAACATGGCCTTCGGCATGAAGCTCGCGAAATCCGACAAGGGTGAGATCGACCGCCGGGTCCGCAACGCTGCAAAGATGCTGCAGATCGATCACCTGCTGGACCGCCTGCCGCGTCAGCTGTCCGGCGGGCAGCGCCAGCGGGTGGCGATCGGCCGCGCCATCGTGCGCGACCCGCGTGTGTTCCTGTTCGATGAACCGCTGTCAAACCTCGACGCTGCGCTGCGGGTTCAGACCCGGCTGGAAATCGCGAAGCTGCACCATGACATGAATGACGTGACGATGATCTACGTCACCCACGATCAGGTCGAGGCGATGACGCTGGCCGACCGGATCGCCGTGCTGCGCGACGGCAAGCTGATGCAGGTCGGCACCCCGGCCGAACTGTACGACAACCCGAACTCGATCTTCGTCGCGGGCTTCATCGGCAGCCCGAAAATGAACTTCATCACGGGCGAGAAGGCGCAGGCCGAGGGCGCGACCACCCTGGGCATCCGCGCCGAACACATCGATCTGGACGAAGGCGGGCCGTGGCAGGGCGAGGTCGTCCATGCCGAGGATCTGGGCTCGGACCATTATCTCTTCGTCGATATCGGCACCGATGAGCCGGTGATCGTTCGCCGGTCCGGAAAGTTGAACGTGCCGCTAGGGACACGCGTTGGTCTGCGGCCGCGACCGCAGGACCTGCATCGCTTCGGGCCCGACGAAAAACCGATCCGGCGCTAGAAGCGCTGGAAGAAAGAAAACCGAAAGGAAGATCCATGACCATTCGCGTCACCGTCTGGGGCGAAAACGTCCACGAACACAAAAGCGACGTCGTGAAGAAGGTCTATCCCGACCTGATGCACGGCACGATCGCGGCCGCCCTGAACCGAGAGAACGGGATCGAGGCGACGACCGCGACCCTGCAGGAACCCGAACACGGGCTGACCAAGGAAAGACTGGCGCAGACCGATGTTCTGACCTGGTGGGGTCATGCCGCGCATGGCGATGTCGATGACGCCATTGCCGAGCGTGTCTGCGAAGCCGTCTGGGGCGGCATGGGCATCATCTTCCTGCATTCGGCGCATTTTTCTAAACCGTTCAAGCGGTTGATGGGAACGCCCTGTAACCTCTACTGGCGCGAGGCCGGCGAGCGGGAGCGGATCTGGACGACAAGTCGTAACCACCCCATCGCTGCGGGTGTGCCCGAATCCTTCGAACTGGTTAACGAAGAGATGTATGGCGAGCCCTTCGGCGTGCCTGAACCGATGGAAACCGTGTTCATCGGCTGGTTCCAGGGTGGCGAGGTCTTCCGCTCTGGCCTGACCTGGCGGCGTGGCGCGGGCAACGTTTTCTACTTCCAGCCGGGCCACGAGACCTATCCCACCTATCACGACGCCAACATCCAGCGGGTGATCGCGAACGGTGTTCGCTGGGCCTACAACCCGGCCAAGCGCATCGACGATCCGACCGTGGCGCCGAACCGTCCGGTCGATCAAGCGCCCGAGAAGATCACCGAACGCGGCCCCAAACTGCACAAGGCAGGCGAACAGGGGCTGCGGTAACGGCGATGGCGCACGACGATCCGATCAGGCTGCTGGTGCTGGGCACCGGCGGCATGGCCAAGAACCACGTCATTCACTTCAAGACCATTCCCGGTGTCGAAGTGGTGGCGGGCGTGGACCGCAACCCCGCGCAATTGCAGACCTTCTGTGACACGCACGAGATCGAACAGCGGTTCACCACGCTGGACGAAGCGCTGGATTGGGGGCAGTTCGACGCCGTCAGCAACGTGACGCCGGACGCTGTCCATTACGCGACCACGATGCCGCTTCTGGCGGCAGGCAAGCATGTGCTATGCGAAAAGCCCCTGGCCACGAACGAGGCACATGCCCGCGAGATGGCGGACGCCGCGGCCCGCGCCGGCGTCGTCAACATGGTTCACCTGACCTATCGCAAGGTCGCCGCCCTTCAGGCTGCCGCGCAGATGGTCCGCGAAGGCGCGATCGGCGAGGTGCGCCATTTCGAAGCGAGTTACCTTCAAAGCTGGCTGACCCAGCCCAGCTGGGGTGAATGGCGGACCGAAGAGCAATGGCTGTGGCGCCTGTCCAGCGCCCACGGGTCCAAGGGCGTGCTGGGGGATGTCGGTATCCACATCCTCGATTTCACCACCTTCGTCGCCGGGCACAATGCCGCCGAAGTGTCGTGCCTGCTCAAGACCTATGACAAGGCACCGGACGGGCGGATCGGCGACTATGTTCTGGACGCGAACGACAGCGCGACGATGCAGCTGGTGCTCGATAACGGCGCGATCGGGACGATCGCAGCGACGCGCTTTGCCAGCGGCTATCACAACGACCTTCTGCTGCGTGTCCACGGCACGCTGGGCGGCGTCGAGGTTACGTTCCGCAACAGGGTCAGTCACCTGCGCGCCTGTCTGGGTGAGGATCTGGCACCGGCGATCTGGAAGGACATCGAGACGCCGACGCCACCCGAGGTCTATGACCATTTCATTGCGGCGATCCGCGGTCAGGGTCCGATGGAGCCCGATTTCGCCCGCGGCGCGGCCTTGCAAAGATGGCTGGATCTGGCCGAACAATCGGCGATGGATGACGGCCGCAAGCAGCGGATCTGACGGAGAGGACTCGACATGGCTGACACGAACCAAAATGCGGGCCGTCCGGCCCGTGTCCGGCTGGGCATGGTCGGCGGTGGCCAGGGTGCCTTCATCGGGGCGGTGCATCGAATCGCCGCGCGTATGGACGACCAGTTTCAGCTCGTAGCGGGCGCGTTCTCGTCCGATCCCGATCGCGGGGCGGCCTCGGCCGCCGAGCTTGGGGTCGATCCGTCCCGATCCTATGCCGACTTCGCCGAAATGGCGAAGCGCGAGGCACGTCGCAAGGACGGGATCGAGGCGGTGGCGATCGTCACGCCCAACCACATGCATGTCCCCGTCGCGCTGGAATTTCTGAAGCGTGGTATCCACGTCATCTGCGACAAGCCGCTATCCGCAAGCCTGAACGATGCGCGCAAGCTGGTGCGCGCCTCGAAGGGCAAGGATGCGCTGTTCGTGTTGACCCATAACTACACCGGTTACCCGATGATCCGGCAGGCCCGCGCGATGATCGAAGCGGGCGAACTGGGCGAGATCCGCGTGGTGCAGGTCGAATACGCGCAGGACTGGCTGGCCGAGCCGTTGGAAGAGACGCAGGCCGTCTGGCGCACCGATCCCGAAAAGACCGGTCTGGGCGGGGCAACCGGCGATATCGGCACCCATGCCTACAATCTGGCAAGCTATGTCACCGGCCTGCGCTGTGAGGCGCTGGCGGCCGATCTTCAAGCCTTCGTGCCGGGGCGGCGCGTCGATGACAACGGCCATGTGCTGATGCGGTTCGAAGGCGGCGCGCGCGGGATGCTGTGGTGCAGCCAGGTGGCTGCGGGGCAGGAAAACAACCTGCGCCTGCGCGTCTTCGGCACGCGCGCGGGCATCGAGTGGAGCCAAGAGGACCCGAACTACCTGAGGGTCGGCGCGCTCGGTCAGCCGCGCTATCGCCTGTCCCGCAATGGCGCGGCGACGGGTCCGGAAGCAGGTCGCGTCAGCCGTATCCCGGCGGGGCACCCGGAGGGCTATCTGGAGGCCTTTGCCAACATCTACGCCGAGGCCGCGCGCGCAATCATCGCCCATCGCGACGGTTCCGCGCCAGACGCGGCGGTGCATTTCCCGGGCCTGCAGGAGGGGCTGGAGGGGATGGGCTTCGTCGATGCCTGCGTGCGATCGTCCAAGCGCAACGCGGCCTGGATCAAGCCCGCGTTCTGATTGCCGCAGCCTTCGTGCTTACAGCCGGTCGCGCCAGCGGTTGACCAGGGGATAGCGCCGATCCAGCCAGAACGCCTTGGTCGAGATGCGCGGTCCGGGCGCGGCCTGATACCGCTTCCATTCGCTGCCATAGAGCAGCGTCTCGACCTTCTTGACGGTCTCTTCCTCGAAGCCCTGCGCGACCAGATCGCTCAGCGACTGATCCTTTTCGACCAGACCTTCGAGGATCGCGTCAAGAATGTCGTAAGGCGGAAGTGAATCCTCGTCCTTCTGATCCGGGCGCAGCTCGGCCGAGGGGGGCTTTGAGATGATCCGCGGCGGGATCACCTCACCTTTTGGACCCATCATCCAGTCGCGGTGATTTTCGTTCCGCCAACGGCAGGTCTGAAAGACCCGGGTCTTGTAGAGATCCTTGATCGGGTTATAGCCGCCCGCCATGTCGCCGTAGATCGTGGCATAGCCGACCGCGACCTCGGACTTGTTGCCGGTGGTCAGCAGCATTTCCCCGAACTTGTTCGAAATCGCCATCAGCATCAGGCCACGCAGGCGGGACTGGATGTTCTCTTCGGTCGTGTCGGGCTTGGTACCTTCCATCAGGTGCGCCAGCGCGTCGCCCACGGCATCGCGCGCGCCCTCGATATGCACCGTGTCCAGCCGCACGCCGAGCCGCTTTGCGCAATCGGTCGCATCGTCCAGGCTGCCCTGCGACGTGTATTCGCTGGGCAGCATCACGCAGCGCACGTTGTCCGGTCCGATCGCGTCGGCCGCGATGGTCGCGACCAGCGCGGAATCGATGCCGCCCGACATGCCCAGCAGCACGCGACTGATCCGCGATTTGCGCAGATATTCGCGCAGACCCAGCATCATCGCGTTGTAATCCTGTTCCCAGGCATCGGGCTGCGGTGCCATCTTGCCGGGTTCGCACCGCCAGCCGTCGTCCGTCAGCGTGAAGTCCAGATGCGCCAGTTCCTCGGTGAAGGGTGCAAGCTGCACGACCTTGTCACAACCGCCGGTCTCGCCCGGATTCAGCACGAAGCTGGCCCCATCGTAAAGCTGGTCGTCCTGACCGCCGACGAGGTTCACATAGACCAGCGGCAAGCCGGTCTCGACCACGCGGCTGACCATGTGGCCCATGCGCAGGTCCAGTTTTTCGCGATGATAGGGGCTGCCGTTGGGCACCAGCAGGATCTCTGCGCCTGTCTCGGCAAGCGTTTCGGCTACGTCGGCATACCAGCTGTCCTCACAGATGGGCGAGCCGATGCGCAGCGGCCCGATCCGGTATGGCCCGCTGATCGGACCGCGATCGAACAGCCGCATTTCATCGAAAAGCTGCTTGTAGGGCAGGTGATGTTTCAGCACCCGCGCGGCGATCTTGCCGTGCTGCAGGATGAAATAGGCGTTGTAGAGCTTGCCGCGGTTTCGCCACGGACCGCCGATGCCGATCGCGGGACCGTCGGCGCAGTCGCGCGCCAGTGCTTCGATGGCCGCCACCGCATCTTCGGTGAAGGCGGGCTTCACGACCAGATCCTGCGTCTGGTAGCCGGTGATGAACATCTCGGGCAGGGCCAGCATCTGCGCACCTGCCGTCTTCGCCTGTTCCCAGGCCTCACGGGCGCGGTCGGCATTGCCTGCTAGATCGCCGACCGTGGCGTTCAATTGGCCGATTGTCAGGCGGAAGGTGTCGGTGCTCATCGCGTCTCTCCGGGCAGGCATTCCCCAGGTCGTGATAGGCGATGGGGGCCGCAAGGAAAAGTCGGCTTTGCCTGCGCCTGCTGGCTGCGCTACACCCGTTCGACGGGAAGTGAAGGTTCGATGGAATGCTGAAGGCAGCGATGGCGGGGCTGGCACTGGCGGCGATCACGGCCGCGCCGCTCGCGGCGCAGACCAGTGTCACCAAGCGCTACGACGATGGCAGCGTCTATGAAGGCGACAGCCGCAACGGGCGCCAGCACGGGCGCGGCGTCTACACGATGCCGAACGGTTATCGCTACGAGGGTGATTGGGTCGAGGGCCGAATTCAGGGTCAGGGCGTCGCACAGTTCCCGGACGGATCAGTCTATGAAGGCCATTTCGCGGACGCGCTGCCCGACGGTCGGGGCAAGATCACCTATCCCGGCGGCGGCAGCTACGAAGGCGAATGGGTTGCCGGCAAGATCCAGGGCACGGGCGTCGCCACCTATGCCAACGGCGCGGTTTACGAAGGCGAATTCAAGGACGGCCAGCGCGACGGCCAGGGCCGGATCGTCGAGACCAGCGGCTATCGTTACGAGGGCCAGTGGCGCAACGGCGAGAAGGAAGGCACCGGCCGCATCACCTATCCCGACGGCGCGGTCTACGAAGGCTCGCTGTTGTCGGGAATGCGCGCGGGCAAGGGCAAGCTGACCATGCCTGACGGGATGGTCTATGACGGTATCTGGGCCGCTGACCGGATGGAGGGGACCGGCACGCTGACGGAGGCGTCCGGGATCAGCTATACCGGCCAGATGGTCGATGGCCGGCGCGAGGGGCAGGGGGTCGCCACCTACGCCAACGGCGATGTCTATGAGGGCCGGTTCAAGGATGACAAACGCGACGGGCAGGGCACGCTGACCCGCGCGGACGGCTATGTCTACAGCGGTGGATGGGTCGACGGCGTGAAGCAGGGCGAGGGTCGCGTGACCTATCCCGATGGCGCGGTCTATGAAGGCCAAATGCAGGCCGACAAGCCACACGGGCAGGGCCGCATCACCTACGCCGATGGTGCGACCTACGAGGGCGAGTGGACCGAGGGTCGGGTGACCGGGCAGGGCCGCGCCACCTATCCCAACGGGATCGTCTACGAGGGCGCCTTCGTCGATGCCAAGGCCCAGGGGCGGGGCACGATGACCTATCCCGACGGCATGGTCTATACGGGCGACTGGAAAGCCGACCGCCGCGACGGGCAGGGTCGCGCGACCTATCCGGATGGCGCGGTCTACGAGGGGGGCTATGTCGCCGACCTGCGGGAAGGTCAGGGCACCTATACCGGCGCGGACGGCTTTACCTATACCGGCGGCTGGAAAGCCGGCGAGATGGATGGCGAGGGCCGGGCCGAATTCCCCAATGGCGATGTCTATGAAGGTCGGTTCGAGGCGGGCACGCTCGCCGACGATGGCGCACCTGATCAGCCGCCCGCGCCGGTCGCTGATAACGGTCCCCCGCCGCCTGCGCCCTAATCCTCGGCGAACAGGTCCAGCTGCCCGTCCTTGCGGGCCGGCGCGGGCTCATTTCGCAGCAGTCCCGACAGCGTCACACCCAGCAGGCGCACCCCACGGGGGTCCGGCATCACAGTGGTCGCGAGATCGATCGCGATGCTCAGCAATTCCGCCTCCGACTCGACCGGGTGCGGCAAGCTGCGCGCGCGGGTCAGCGTGGTGAAATCGGCATAGCGGATTTTCAGCGTCACCGTTCGGCCCTGAGTTTCATGCCGAACGGCATGGCGCCAGACTTTCGCGGCCAGATCGGCAAGACGCTCGCCCGCCTCTTCAAGCGTCGTCAGGTTCTCGAAAAAGGTGTTCTCGGCACCGATCGACTTGCGGATTCGGTTCGGCTTGACCTGCCGATGGTCGATCCCGTTCGAGATCGTCCAGTACCAGCCGCCGGACTTGCCGAAACGCTCGCGCAGCACCGCTTCGCCCAACGCGCGCAGGTCGGCGCCTGTGCGGATGCCGTGGGATTCCAGCTTGCGCACCGTCGCGGGACCGATGCCGTGGAACTTGCCGACCGGCAGTCCGGCCACAAAGTCCGGGCCACGCGCCGGGGTGATGACGCAAAGTCCGTCGGGCTTGTTCTGGTCGGACGCGATCTTGGCCAGGAACTTGTTGTAGCTGACGCCGGCGCTGGCGGTCAGGCCGGTCTCTGCGCGGATCAGCGCGCGGATCTCCTCGGCCGCAGCGGTCGCCGTCTGCCCCGGCGCCAGATGATCGGTCAGGTCCAGATAGGCCTCGTCCAGCGACAAGGGCTCGATCAACGGGGTGAAGCGGGCGAAGATGGCGCGGATCTGCTGGCTGACCTCGCGATAGGTGTCGAAGCGCGATTTCACGAAGATCAGGTCGGGACACAGCCGGCGCGCGGTGACGGATGGCATGGCCGAGCGGACGCCGAAGCGCCGCGCCTCATAGCTCGCGGCGGCCACCACACCGCGCAGGGACGATCCGCCGACCGCGACCGGCTTGCCGCGCAATTCAGGATTGTCGCGCTGCTCGACCGAAGCGAAGAACGCATCCATGTCGATATGCACGATCTTGCGGATCCTCTCCGCGTCGGGGGCCGGATCGTCACCAGCCCCTTCTGTCATGGCACGTGGATCTCGGCCTCTCCGGCCGTCATTCCGGGGCCCACCCGATCGAAGCGCAGTTGCGCAATCGCCTGACCGCCGCTTTGCGTGTAGAGCGTTCCGATCTCACGCTCGTCCTTCAGGATTGGCGTGCCGACTGGCGCCGACCCCTGGATCAGGACCGTCCGCAGGCCCTTTCGCAATTCGGTCTTGTGCTTCATCCGCGCCGTGACCTCCTGCCCGACGAAGCAGCCCTTGCGGAAATCGACGCCGTGCAGCCGCTCGAACCCGGCTTCGAGGATGAAGGTGTCGTTCGGGATCAGCTCGATCCCCGATTGCGGGATGCAATGGGCGACGCGAATGGCGTCCCAATCGGTCCCGTCGTCGCCGCCCTGATCACCATAAAGCCGCCAGCCGAGCGCGTCGTGGCGCGTATCAATGACAGCGCCCTTGGGCAGGTCGCCGGTGCCGCGCATGACCTTCAGGTCGCTGCCTGCGACGTCGACCTTGCTGCGCAACTTGTACATCGACAAGCGCCGCAGCAGGTCATCGGCCAGCCCCGAATCCACGTCCAACAGCAGCGCGTCGCCCCGGGGCACGATCAGGAAATCGGCCAGATATTTGCCCTGCGGCGTCAGCAGCGCCGCATAGCAGGGCGCGTCGCCGATACGATTGGTGACCAGTCCCTGAAGGAACTCGACCCGCTCGGGTCCGGTCACTTGCAGGATCACCCGTTCCATCAATCTTCCCCGAATTGCAGTGCCACCAGCCGGGCGTAAGCCCCGCTTTGCTCCATAAGCTGGTCATGGCTGCCTTCTTCGACAACCCTGCCGCCTTCGATCACCACGATCCGGTCGGCCTTTCGGATGGTGGACAGCCGGTGCGCAATCACCAGCGTGGTGCGATCCTGCGAGACGGCGTCGATCGCCTCCTGCACCATTCGCTCGCTGGCGGCATCAAGCGCACTGGTCGCCTCGTCCAGCAGCAGGATCGGGGCGTCGCGCAGCACCGCGCGGGCAATGGCGACCCGCTGGCGCTGGCCGCCAGACAGCGACGATCCGCGCGGACCGGCGGGCGTATCCAGCCCGCGCCCCGAAGCGTCGGTAAATTCGTCCACCCGCGCGGCGATGACAGCGGCACGCAGAGCGGCCTGATCACCGTCGGGGCGGCCCATCAGGATATTGTCGCGTATGGTCTCGTCGAACAACGCCGCGTCCTGCGCCACGGTCGAAAACTGGTCGCGCAGCACGTCCAGCCGGTAATCCGCAACCGGAACGCCGCCCAGTGTGACCTGCCCCCGATCCGGGTCGATCATCCGCGTGATGACATTGAAGATCGTCGATTTGCCCGCGCCCGACGGTCCGACGAAGGCGGTCGTCTCGCCCGCCTTCGCGGTCAGGCTCAGCCCTTGCAGGACAGGCTGATCATCATAGGATAGCCATACGTCCTCCAGCCGGATTGTCGTGTCGGACGGCGGCTCTGACCGGGTGCCCGAATGGATCGTCGGTTGCGTGTCGAAGATCTGGTAGATCCGCTCGAGGCTCGCGGCGGCGATCTGCCAGGTGCCGGTCAGGACGCCCAGGCGGCGCAGCGGCTGGAAGGCCAGCGACAGCGCGGTGAAGAAGGACATGAAATCGCCGACCGTGCGCTCGCCCCGCGTCACCTCTGCCCCGCCAAGCGCCAGGACGCCGACGAAACCCAGCCCGGTGATGATGTCGATCAGGGCCGGGATCGTGGCGCCGGTCGCAGCCATCTTGACCTCGGCCCGGCGGATCCGCTCGACGATGGTGCCGAACCGGTCCATCTGCGCCTCTTCCATCCGGTTCAGCCGGACGGAACGGATGCCGTGAAGCACCTCGTCCAGCCGCGTCGCCCGCGCGCTCGCATTGCTGCGGGTCTGGCGCATCTTGCGTCGGATGTAGCGCTGAACCGCGATGGTGGGCAGGATCAGGATGGGCGCGCCGACGACCGCGGCCAGCGTCCACCAGGGGTCGATCACGATCGCCACCGTGAACAGCGAGACCAACGCCACCACGTCGCGGCCGGCGCCGGCGATCAACGTGGACCACATCCCCTGCACGGCGATGGTGTCGCCCTGCACCCGCTCGATCAGGGCGCCGGGCGGATTCTCCTGAAAGAACCGCTGGTCCAGCGTCAGGATGTGGCGCAGCAGGTCCGACTGCATCTTGGTCGAGACGGACAGCGATACATGGGTCAGCATGCTGCGGTTGATGACCAGCGTTGTCGCGCGGATCACGAACAGGCTGAAGATGACACCCCCGACCCACCAGATCGCATCGGTGTCGCCGCCAACGAAGACCCGGTCGAACAGTGGCTTCAGCATCCAGGACAGGACCGCGAGCGTCGAGCCCTCGATCATCATCAGTCCGAAGGCCACCGACATGCGGCGCCAGTGCGCGCGCAGATAATCGCGCCACATCCGGGCAAACAGGCCGGTGCGGTCGGTCTCGGCCGCAGGCTGGGGGACGGTCGCGTTCATCGCCCCGTTCTTCCGCCAGAACGGCCTGTTAGGCAAGGCCGGGCGGTCGTTCGAGGCCGTCTCGGACGACAGATTGACGCCCCCGGCACACAGGCCTACCCATCGGGCATCCCCTGACAGGAGCCATCATGAGCCTTGGTACCGGACGCCCGATCGTCGCAATTCCCGGACCGTCCCCCACGCCCGAGCGGGTGCTGGCGGCGATGCATCGTCCCAGCCCTGACATCTACGCAGCCGAACTGGGCGAGGTGAACCGGAAGCTGATGGACGGATTGAAGCGGCTGGCGGGCACGCGCGCTAATGTCGCGCCCTATATCGGCAACGGCCATGCCGCGTGGCAGGCGGCCAACGCCAACCTGTTTTCGCGCGGCGATCGGGCGCTGGTCATCGCCTCGGGCCATTTCGGGCGGTCCTGGGCCGAATATACCCGCGCCCAGGGCGTCGATGTCGATGTGCTGGATTTCGGCGAGGCGCCGCCCGACGCCAACCGGCTGGCTGATCGTCTTTCGCAGGATCGCGACGGTCGCATCACGGCGGTGATGGTGTGCCAGACCGATACGGCCAGCTCCGCCGTTGCGGACATCCCGGCACTGCGGGCGGCGATGGGCGACCACCCAGCGCTCTTGGTGGTCGATGCCATCGCTTCGCTGGGTTGCTCGCCCATGTTCATGGACGAATGGGGCGTGGACGTGCTGATCTCGGCCAGCCAGAAGGGGCTGATGTCGGTGCCGGGCACCTGCTTCGTCTGGTTCTCGGACCGGGCGGCGCGGCGCGGGAGAACCGACAATTTCGCGCCCTATTGGGACTGGACGATCCGGGCCAACGCGACCGAGTTGTGGCAGTTCTGGGGCGGCACCGCGCCGGTGCAACAGGTCTTCGGCCTGACCGAGGCGTTGGCGATGCTGGAAAAAGAAGGCCTGGAAGCCGTCTGGGCGCGCCACGCAAGGCTGGCACGGGCCACGTGGGCCGCCTTCGATGCCTGGGGCGCTAAGGGTGGCGCCGACGGCGCGCGCATCGCGATGAACGTGGCCGATCCGGATCGTCGCGCCCATTCCGTCACCGCGGCCCGGGTGCCCGGCGCAGATGCGCTGCGGGCATGGTTGTCGCGTGAGGCGGGCGTAGTTCTGGGTGTCGGGTTGGGTGCGGCTGACCCCGCCAACGCGCTGCGCGTTGCCCATATGGGGCACCTGAACACCGCCACGCATCTGGGGGTTCTGGCGTCGATGGACGCCGGCATGCAGGCGCTTGACCTGCCCCATGGCCCTGGTGCGGTCGAAGCTGCGGTGCAGGTCATCGCGCTGGAGAACGTGTCAAAGCTGGCGTGAATTTGCGGACATATAGAGCATATTTCGTCGGCGTGACTTGCTAGGAGACTGATAACAAAAGCAAACGCGACGCGTATGATTTGACATATTGGTTAACGCGCCTCATGCTTTCGTGAACGAGTCGCGAGTATTGCCTTGTTCAGGATATCGACAGCCACCGGCATCATCGCCGCCGCTATCCTTTCGCTTCCGCTGCACGCGCAGGCGCAGCAGGCGGACTCTCCTGAGCGCTCAGCGGACACCACGACAGCGCCTGATGATGAAAACGCGGCGCTGCGAGCGGAACTGGAAGCTGCACGCGCCGAACTTGAAGCGCTGAAACGGCAGGCGCCAGAGGGGGCGACGGCCGCGCCGATTTCCACGGATACAGCGCCTACGGACGCTGACGACATTCCTGCCATTGAACTTGCGGCGGGCGAGCCGCGCGATGCCGCGCTGGTCGCCGGCGTGGTGGCCGACGCACCCGGCGCCCCCACCGACCCGGTGCTGCGAACCCGTCTGCACGACCTGCTGGTGCAGGGCGTCTGTGCGCCAGACGCTCTGGCGCAGGTTCAAGATCCAATCAACCGCCAGACGCTTCTCGCGCTGATGACGCGACTGCCGAGATGCTGAACCGGCCGCCCCCACGGAGAATGCCGTCATGATCGCCCTGCCGATAGCGCGCGCCTGCGCCGTTCTCTTCGCTGCCCTCTCCTTTGTTGCGCCGCCCGGCAAAGCCGTCGCGCAAGAGGCGCAGATGAGCATCATGACCGGCTCGCCCAGCGGAACCTATATCCAGTTCGGCCGCGACCTCAGCGGGCTGATGGAAACCTGTGGTCAGACGATGGAGGTCGTTGAATCGGCCGGATCGCTGGAAAATTTCCTCGCCGTCAGGCAGCGACCCAACACCCAGTTCGGCATCGTGCAAAGCGACGTGCTGGAATACATGCGGACCTTCGCCGCCGAGGATCAGGCCATCGCCCGGGCGGTCGCCGGGGTCCGTATCGCCGTTCCGCTCTACGACGAAGAGCTCCATATCCTTGCCAAAGCCGACATCGAGACGCTGGGCGACCTGGCCGGAAAACGCGTGGCCATCGGGGTCGAGAACAGCGGCACGTACCTGACCTCGTCGCTGATCCTGTCGCTTGCCGGGATCGAGCCGGCCGAGCGCGTTCTGCTGAACCCCGCCGAAGCATTGCCGCAATTGCAGGATGGCCAGATCGACGCGCTGGTCTATGTCGCGGGTGCCCCCGCCACGCTGTTCCAGGACGAATCCATAGACGGCGACACCCTGCATCTTGTCCCGATCACCGATGAGGTCCTGCGGTCGGTCTACAGCTGGTCCACGATCCCGGAAGGCACCTACGCGTTCCAGACCGGCCCGCTCGACACCGTCGCGGTCAAGGCGGTGCTGATGACCTACGATTACCAGCCGCGGCGCAACGCTTACCACCGTAGTTCCTGCGCCGCGGTCTCGGAAATGTCGCACCAGATTCTGACACGGCTGGATCAGTTGAAGGAAAGCGGGCATCCGAAGTGGAAAAGCGTCGATCTGGCCGACGTGCCGCCCGGCTGGGATATCGGGCAATGCGTGAACGCGGGCATTGCCCCCGACTACGTCTCGAACTGCACACCGCCAGCGACAGCGACCACAACACCCGCGCCGGAGAGCGAGGCCAACAGCGCCTATCGACGTAACATCTGTGCGGTGATGGGCTGCTAGACGCGTCTCGCGGTCAGTTGGATGGCGCGTTGACCTTCAGCCATGCCTGCATCGTCGCGATCTCGGCTTCCTGCGCGGCGATGATCTCTTCGGCAAGTGCGCGCATGTCGGGGTCGTCGCCGTGATCCAGCAAGACGTTGGCCATGTCGATCGCGCCTTGATGGTGCGCGATCATGCCGCGCGCGAAGTCGACGTCGGGGTCGCCGCTCAACTCGATCGCCATGCCTTCATGCATCTTTTCCATGGCTGCCTTGAAGGCCTGGTCCGCATCGGACAACGCACGCGCCGGCGGCGCCCCATCACCGGCCGATGTTTCAGCAGGCGCGGCCATCGTGTGACCGGCGTGATCGGCTTGCTCGGTCGTCTGCGCATAAGCGCCGAAGGCTAACGCGAACAGGACCGGGCTCATCTGTGCGGCGCGGCGGGCGGTGTGCAACGGCATCGAAAACTCCTTCGAAGTCATGCTCGAAGAACGCCATGATGCCGCGCATCCGGCAAGCCCACGATCTCTCACGCTTGCGGCATCGTGGCCAGCGTCACCAGCGTGTCGGCGTATCGCCGCTGATCGGTCTGGATCAGCGGAGCGGGGATCGCGGGCGGGACCGAATCCTCCCACACGATGATGGCGCCCGGTGCGATCCAGCCACCCGCAAGCGCCGAGGCGATCGCCCGCTCGCCCAGACCCGTGCCGTAGGGCGGGTCGAGGAAGATCAGCGTGTAGGGTGCGGCGCGGTTGGTCCCCAAAGCACTGGCATCACGGCGCCACAGGTCGGTCACGCCCATCGCCCGCGCCTTGTCGATGTTTTCGCGGATCAGCGCCCGTGCCTTCACGCCGTCATCGACAAAGGCCACCCGCGCCGCCCCGCGCGACAAGGCCTCGAGGCCCAGGGCGCCGGTTCCCGCAAACAGGTCCAGCACACGCGCGCCGGGCACCGGGTCGCGTCCGCGTCCGTTTGTTAGCAAGTTGAAGATCGCCTCGCGCACGCGGTCGGTCGTGGGGCGCAGATGCGCCGCCGTATCGCCTGCCCCGACCTCGGCCAGTTTCAGTCCCCTCAGGTTGCCGCCCACGATCCGCATCACCATGTCCCGCTGGCCCAACTCGCGCGGCGACCCTATAGTCCGGCCCGGATCGTTTCAACGAAGGAGGTTCCGATGCCGATCGAGGCCGGAGACAAGCTGCCCGACGCCAATCTGCTGCGCGTGGGCGAAAAAGGTCCCGAACAAGTTTCGACCAGCGAATTCCAAAGCGGGCGCGTGGCGATCTTCGCCGTGCCCGGCGCCTTCACGGGCACCTGCACCAACGCGCACATGCCCAGCTTCGTGCGCACCGCGCAGGCGTTCCGCGACAAGGGCGTCAGCCGCATCGTCTGCGTGACCGTCAACGATCCCTTCGTCGCGAAGGCCTGGTCTGACGCGACCGGTGCGGGCGATGCCGGGATCGAGGTCCTTGCCGATGCCGATGGCTCGTTCACCCGCGCGATGGGGCAGAATTTCGACGCGCCGCTAGCGGGCCTTCACGGCCGGTCCAAGCGCTATGCGTTGCTGGCGAGCAATGGCACCGTCGACGTGATCAATGTCGAAGAGGGGCCTGGCCAGTGCAGCGTGTCAGCCGGGGAATCACTGCTGGAGCAGGTCTAAGAAAAGGCCGCGCGGGCCTCAGGTTCCGCGCGGCTTGGCCCGCAGGGTCGGATCGGCTTCGGTCGGGTCCTCTGGCCAGGGGTGGCGCGGATAGCGGCCGCGCATGTCCTTCCTGACATCGGCATAGGAATTCGCCCAGAAGCCCGGCAGATCCATCGTCACCTGAACCGGCCGATGTGCCGGGGACAGCAGCGTGATCCGCAAGGGCCGCCCGCCGACGACGGGATGGCGCGTGACGCCGAACATCTCCTGCAGGCGGACGTCGATCGAGGGGTCTTCGTGATCGTAGTCGATCGGCACCTTCCGCCCCAGCGGCGTGGTGAATTGCGCCGGCGCGTCCCGATCCAGCCGCTGCTGACCATCCCAGCCGATCAGGGTAAGCAATGGCTCGCTGAGATCCAGCGCGCGCAGATCCGCAAGCGTGCGAACGCGGCCCAGCCACGGCAACAGCCAGTCGCCGTCAGCCAGCAGGCTTTCATCGTCCACCGCCGGCATGTCCGGGACGAGCGCGATCCGCGCCCGCAGCCGCGCGGCGTCTTTCGTCCAACTTAGTCCATCCTGCCGAAGACCGTCCCACGCTGCGGCGGCAATCGCATCCTCCGGCGCGTCGGTCCAGGCGCGGTCTGACAGCACCAGCGCGCCAAGCCGTTCCTGTTCGCGCGCCTGAACACGACCCTCGCGGCGTGACCAGTCGCAGATCCTCAACGCCTTGAACCGGTCACCGTAAAGCGTGCGCAGATCGTCCTCGGACAGCGGTGCGGCCAGCCGGATCCGGGCTTCGCGGGCGTCACCGTCCAGATCGACGGCGACGATCAGCCTGTCGTTCGCCAACGGATCGCCCGCATCCAGGACAGCGCCCTTGCCGCCCGACAGCACGAAGCGTGGCGCCTCGCCCTTGCGGCGCAACCCGATCCGGTCGGGATAGGCCAGCGCGGCCGTTGGACCCGGATTCAACGGTTCGGCCTGGCCCGAAATCATGCGTCGCAAGCGCCTCGCCTCAGCCCGGATGCGATGCAGTGCTCCCGGATCGGCCTGTGCCGCGACCGTCTCGCCACGGATCGCGCGCAGTCGCAGCGTCAGGTCAGCGGATGCGCCCCGAAGCGGATCGCGGTCGGATAGAAGTGCTGCGAGGTCGGCTGCCTGCGGACCCGCGACGGCCAGCATATGCGCAAGCCGCGGATGAAGGGGCAGCGTGGCCAGCGACTTGCCGTGATCGGTGATCCGCCCATCATCGTCCAGCGCGCCGAGGTCACGCAGCAGCGCGCGCGCTTCCGCCAGCGGCGCTTCGGGCGGGGGCGTCAGGAAGGCGAGATCGCCGGGTGCGGCGCCCCAAGCGGCCAGTTCCAGCGCGAGGCCGGTCAGGTCGGCGACTGCGATCTCGGGCGGGGCGAAGGCGGGAAGCGCGCCTTCCTCGGCCCGCGCCCACAGGCGGTAGCATGTGCCCGGCGCGACCCGGCCCGCGCGGCCCCGGCGCTGATCCGCCTCTGCTCGGCTGACGCGTTCCGTGACCAGCCGCGACATGCCGCTGCCCGGATCGAACCGGGCGCGGCGCGCGCGGCCCGCATCGACCACCACCCGCACCTCGGGGATCGTGAGCGAGGTTTCCGCGATGGCCGTCGCCAGAACGATCCGCCGCACCGCGCCAGGCGGTGCCAGCGCCGCGCGCTGCGCCTTGGCATCGAGCGCGCCGTAAAGCGGCAGCACCTCGCAGCCGAGACCCTCCAGCATCCGAGCTATGCGCCGGATCTCTCCTTCACCCGGCAGGAAGGTGAGGATCGTGCCCTCTGCGGTCTCGTCCTCGGCCTGCCTGATCAGCGCCGTCGCTGCATCGAGCCAACGAGCGCCGGCGGGCAGCGGCCTTTCCAGCCAACGCGTCTCGACCGGAAAGGCCTGACCCTCGGACCGGATGATCGGCGCGTCGTCCAGCAGGGTCGCGACGGGCTGTGCATCCAGGGTCGCTGACATCACCAGCACCGCCAGATCGGGGCGCAGCGCGCCCCGCGCTTCCCAAACCAGTGCGAGGCCAAGATCGGCGTTCAGGCTACGTTCGTGGAACTCGTCGAAGATCACGCAAGAGGTTCCGTCCAGCGACGGATCGGACTGGATCATCCGCGTCAGGATGCCTTCGGTCACCACCTCGATCCGGCTGCCCGCGACGCTGTCCCCGCGCATCCGGTAGCCGATGCGCTGCCCAACGGGCTCACCCAGCCCTTCCGCCAGCCGCTCGGCAGCGGCGCGCGCGGCCAGCCTGCGCGGTTCCAGCATCAGGATCTTGCCCTCTGTCTGCCCTAGCAGCGCCAGCGGCACGCGCGTGGTCTTGCCCGCGCCCGGTGGGGCCACCAGGACCGCGCGCCCGCTGGCCGCAAGCGCATCGCACAGGGCGGGCAGGACCTCATCGATGGACAGGCGCTCGGGCATCTGCCGCTTATGTCAAGGCAGACCGGTGCCGGGAAGCCCTCTGTTCAAGGCTGCCCCCCGTGCCTATCTTCCCCGGACGCGAGGAAGGGAGCGGCATGGGACTGGGCAGCGATCTGATGCAGGGCATTGGCCTGTCGGACCCCGTCGTCCGACTGGGCGTTACCGGGCTGTCGCGCGCGGGCAAGACCGTGTTCATCACCAGCCTTGTCGCCAATCTGATGGATCGGGGCCGGATGCACGCGCTGCGCGCGGCTGCCGACGGCTCGATCGTTTCGGCCTGGCTGCAGCCGCAGCCCGACGATACCGTTCCGCGCTTCGATTACGAACGTCACCTTGCGGCGCTGACCGGTGCCGACCCGCACTGGCCCGAGGGCACGCGCCATGTCAGCCAGTTGCGCCTGTCGCTGCGGATTCGGCCGCGCGGATTGCTGGGTGGATTGCGCGGGATGCAGACACTGCATCTGGATATCGTCGATTATCCCGGCGAATGGCTGCTGGACCTGCGGCTGATGGACCGCGATTTCGCGCAATGGTCGGCCGAGACGCTGGACCAGATGCAGGGCCGACCGCTCGCCGACGACTATCAGGCGGAACTGGCCGCGATCGATGGCGCGGCGCGGTTTGACGAGCCGCAGGCGCAGCGCCTCGCCACCGCCTTTACCGCCCATCTGCGCGCTGCGCGCGACGCCGGCTGGTCGGATTGCACGCCGGGACGCTTCCTGTTGCCGGGCGAGATGGAGGGGTCGCCGGCACTGACCTTCGCGCCGCTGCCCGAAGATCTGTCGAAGGGTCCCATCGGACGAGAGTTCCGCCGCCGCTACGACGCCTATCGCTTGCGGGTGGTGAAGCCGTTCTTCCGCGATCATTTCGCCCGGATCGACCGGCAGGTGGTGCTGGTCGACGTCCTAGGCGCGATCCATCAGGGCCCGCAGGCGGTCGAGGACATGCGCCGCGCGATGGCCGATATTCTCGGTGCCTTCCGTCCGGGCCGCGCCGGCTGGCTGGCGCAGCTTCTGGGCACGCGCCGGGTGGAGCGGATCCTGTTCGCCGCGACCAAAGCCGATCACCTGAACCACGTCCAGCATCCGAAACTGGCCGCGATCCTGTCGGCGATGCTGCGCGAGGCGCGCGACCGCGCCGATTTTTCCGGTGCGCGGACCGAGGCGATGGCGATCGCCGCCTTGCGAACAACGACCGAGGACGTGATCCATCAGGATGGCGAGGATCTGCCGGCGGTGCGCGGCACGCTGATGGATGGGCGGCAGGCAGCCTTTTATGCGGGCGAACTGCCCGGCAATCCATCCGATCTGCTGCGTCCTGCCGCCGAAGGTTCGACCAACTGGCTGGACGGAGATTTCGCGGCGATGAACTTCGCCCCCGCTGCGGACACCGCCCGACCCGGCGACGGACCGCCCCATATCCGGCTGGACAAGGCCGCCGAATTTCTGATCGGGGACCGGCTGTGAGCGAGGATCGAAAGCGTCGCGGCCCTGTCGTACTGGATCTGGGCGATGGACCTGCGCGGACACCTCGCCCCGACCCGCGCCCCTTCGCAGGCGAGGAGCCGCCCCGAACCGAGGCGCCGAGGCGCGAGCGTGTGCAGAATGACGCCGGACCCAATCCCGCCGACGCGGCGCCGATCGACGATGGTGCAGGTCCGCTGCCGCGTCCCCGCACGATGGAGATGGTGCTGCGCCTGGCCGGTCGGGGACCATCAAGGCTGACCCGGTTCTTCATCAATACCGGCGTCGCGCTTTTCACCTTCCTTCTGTCGGTCGCGGCGCTGAACTTCATCAACAACCTGATCGCCCGCTATCCTCTGCTGGGATGGATCGGCGTGGCTTTGTTCGCGCTGTTCGCGATTGCCGCACTCGGCATGGCGATCCGTGAATACCGGGCCTGGGCGCGGTTCGGGGTGATCGATGCGATCCACCGCGATGCGGGCGCTGCCCTGGCCAAAAGTGATCTGACCGGGGCCAAGTCAGTGACCGACCGGATGCTGGCGCTCTATGGCAGGCGGACGGAAACGCAATGGGCGCGCGACCGCCTCGCCGAACGGCGTGGCGATGTCTTCGATGCCCAGACGCTTCTGGGTCTGGCTGAAACCGAGCTTCTGGCCCCGCTCGATCAGGAAGCCCGGCGCGAGATCGAGGCTGCGGCGCGCACCGTCGCCGCGGCGACCGCGTTGATCCCGCTGGCCTTGGCCGACGTGATGGCGGCCCTGGCGGCGAACCTGAGGATGATCCGACGCATGGCCGAGATCTATGGCGGGCGGGCAGGCGCCGTTGGTGGGTGGCGGCTTGCGCGGACCGTCATCACTCATCTTGTGGCGACGGGCGCCGTGGCAGCGGGCGATGACCTGATCCACACGGTGGCTGGTGGCGGGATGCTGGCCAAGGTCAGCCGTCGTTTCGGCGAGGGGGTCGTCAACGGTGCTCTGACCGCCCGCGTCGGCATCGCCGCGATGGAGGTCTGCCGGCCGTTGCCCTTCATCCATCAGCCGCGTCCCAAGGTCGGAAATCTGGTTAGCCGCGGTCTCGCTGGTCTGTTCGGCAGGACCGATGAGACGGACGGTCGCAACCCGCCGAAGGACGGCGCGCGCGACTAAAGCAGGAAATCCTGCGCCGTGATCGCGTCGACGTCGGACAGACACAGGCGCAGATTGGCGGTTCCGTCCCCGTTCGCATCGGCCAGAACGAACAGGTCCGCCCCCTCGGTTTCATAGCGCAGTTCCGCGCGATCTTCGCCGCTGAAAGCGGTCTGGCCACACCAGGTCAGCTCCATTGCGGTGAAATCCATCCGATCGGTCCCGCGCTGGAAATCGGCGATCGTGTCGGGCGCGGCCATACGGCTGTCGGACGCCGCGCGGAAGATGAAACGATCGGCACCCCCGCCCCCGATCAGCAGGTCGGCATCACCGCCGCCGTCGAGCGTATCGTTGCCGCGGCCGCCGTTGACCGTGTCTGCGCCGGCCCGTCCCCAAAGCCGATCGTTTTCCCAGCCGCCGCTCAGCCAGTCATCGCCGATCCCGCCATCGAGCCGGTCGTCATGCCGGTCGCCCATCAGGCTGTCGTTACCCGCGCCGCCCAGAAGAAGATCGTTGTGAAGACCGCCGTAAAGCGTGTCGTTTCCGTCCTCGCCGCGCAATGTGTCGGCGCCGTTGCCGCCGTTCAGGCGATCGTTCCCCGTGCCACCGTACCCGACATCGTTGCCACCGTAGAGGACCATCCGATCGTCGCCGACCCCCGAGAAGACGCGATCACGGTCGCCTGCGCCGATGATCGTGTCGTTACCATGGTTCCCCGCCAGCAGGTTCAGACCGCTGCCACCGTTTATCAGATCGTTGCCCGCGCCGCCGCTCAGCGTATCGTTGCCGGCACCGCCGATCAGCGTGTCCGACCCTTCCTGACCGTCGATCAGGTCGGCGCCGTCATGCCCGTTCAATCGATCAGCATCGGTGCCGCCCGCCATCGAGTCATTTCCGGCACCGCCCGACAGGGTGTCGCGACCCGCACCGCCCATCATTCGGTCGTTTCCAAGGCTGCCGATCAGCAGATCGTTGCCGGCATCGCCGGACAGCAGGTCATTGCCGTCGTCACCCAGCAGCGTGTCGTGCCCGCCGCCTCCGAACAGGCGGTCGTTGCCGACGCCGCCGCTCAGCGAATTGGCGACGATGTTGCCGATTACCGTATCATGACCCAGGCCCGCGCGGACATTCTCGATCACGGTTTCATAGGCGATACCCAGATTGCCGGTTTGGCCCAGTACGTCCGAAAAGCTTTGCGCTGCCAGAGAGATGCGCTGATCGAACCTGTCGCGAGACAGGTCCAGGGTGTCGATGCCGCCCTGATCATAGATCGTCATCATGATCGGGTCTTTCAGTGTTCCTGCGGTCAGCGCGCGCCCGATATAGCCGTGGATGCCGCCGGCATTGCTGTTCCAGCCGTAGGTGGTCGCGCCGTCGTTGACGCCGGTGGGTTTGCCGTAAAGCTGGTGGATCGCGACGATGTCCGCCGGCATCGGGGTGATTGCCCAGCCGTAAGACGCGCGCACGGCAGGCGCCTGCGTGGGTGCGAAGTAGGACATCACCGACATCTGCCAACTGTCGTTGTCGTAGAAGTTGTCGATGCCCCACGTGGCCTGGCCATTGTAGGGGCCTGCATGTCCTAGCCCCAAAGCGTGGCCCAGTTCATGGACCAGAGTCTGCATGTAGTAGCTGTCAAGCGTGCTGCCGTAATACAGCGACCAGTTCGACGCCATGGTGACGTCGGACCGGATCAGCGAACCATCGGCGCGATACTGGAAATCCGCGTGGCTGGACGAACCTTCCTTGTTCAGCGTGATCTGGGCCGCAGCCTCGTTCGCCACGGTGCGAAACTGGATCCCGCTGACCGAAGTCCAGGCCTCCAGCGCGATCCGGGCCAGCGTGCCCTCGACCCCCGGCAATGTGTTCGAAACGTTCAACGTGTCGCCCGCACCGATCCGCCAGAAGGGGGCGGTCATGCCAACATCCTGCCAGAAGCCCGTGGTCAGATAATCCGCGACCCGGGCGGTGCTCGCAATTGCCATGAAACGATTGTCCTTCGCCCGTCCTTCGCACCGCTACAACTAGAAGGATAGGACACGCCCGGCAACGCCTTCGACGGGGAAGGCGCGGGATGCCGCCGAGCTGCGTCGCCAGTGCCACGGGGGGTGACAGTGGCGGGCCGAATTCGTATATCGTGCCGGCCTGACCGAAGAGTGATCCCGAAGATGCAGATAGAAGCGACGGCGATACCCGACGTGGTCGTCATCACCCCGAAACGCCACGGCGATGCGCGCGGCTTCTTCTCGGAAAGCTGGAATCGCAAGGCGCTGAGCGAGGCGGGGGTGGAACTGCCTGAATTCGTTCAGGACAACCATTCGTTGTCGACCGCGGTCGGCACGCTGCGGGGCCTTCACTACCAGGCGCCGCCCCATGCGCAGGGCAAGCTGGTACGCTGTGGGCGTGGCGCGCTTTACGATGTCGCCGTCGATGCGCGCCGTGGCAGCCCGACATACGGGCAATGGGTCGGCGAGGAACTGAGCTTCGAGAACGGGCGCCAGCTGTGGGTGCCGGCGGGGTTCCTGCACGGTTTCGTGACGCGCGAGCCCGACACGGAAATCATCTACAAATGTACCGACCACTACAATCAGGCGGCTGACGGGGCGGTGCGCTGGGATTCGCTCGGCATCGACTGGGGCGTCGAGTCGCCTCAGCTTTCGGACAAGGACCGCAAAGCGCCGGCATTTGCCGAATGGACCTCTCCCTTCGATACCGGGGATGCCGCATGAAACTTCTGGTGACGGGCGGCGCGGGCTTCATCGGCTCTGCGGTGGTCAGGCTTGCGGTCGAACGCGGACATGAAGTGGTGAATGTCGACGCGCTGACCTATGCGGCGAACCTTCAGAACGTGGCGGGCGCGGCGGGAAGCAACCTCTACAGTTTCGAAGAATGCGACATCCGCAACCGTGAGGCGCTAGATCGGGTCTTTGCCTTGCACAAGCCCGACGCGGTGATGCATCTGGCCGCCGAAAGCCATGTTGATCGATCGATCGACGGCCCCGGCGCCTTCATAGAGACGAACATCACCGGCACCTACAACATGCTGGAAGCCGCCCGAGCCTACTGGGTCGAGGCCGGCAAGCCCGATCATTTCCGTTTCCACCACATCTCGACCGACGAAGTGTTCGGCAGCCTCGGCGAAACCGGAAAGTTCACCGAGGATACGCCCTACGATCCGCGCAGCCCCTATTCGGCCAGCAAAGCGGGCAGCGACCATCTTGTCCGCGCCTGGCACGAGACCTACGGCCTGCCGGTCGTTCTGACAAATTGCTCCAACAACTACGGCCCTTACCATTTCCCGGAAAAGCTGGTCCCGGTGGTGATCCTGAAGGCGCTGTCGGGTCAGCCAATTCCGGTTTATGGCGACGGCGGCAATGTCCGTGACTGGCTGTATGTCGAAGATCATGCCGACGCGTTGCTGCTGGTCCTGGGAAAGGGGCAGGTCGGCCGCAGCTACAATATCGGTGGCGAGAATGAGGCGACGAATATCGACCTTGTCCGCACGATCTGCGCCCACATGGACGATCTGCACCCCGAAGGCGCGCCACACGCCGATCTGATTTCCTTCGTCACGGATCGTCCCGGCCATGACAGGCGTTATGCGATCGACCCGACGCGCATCCGCGAGGAACTGGGCTGGCGGCCCTCGGTGACGGTCGAAGAAGGGCTGCGGCGCACAGTGGAATGGTATCTCGCGAACCGCGACTGGTGGCAGCCGCTGCTGGCGCGGGACGGCGTTGGAAAACGGTTGGGAGCGGGTTGATGCAAGGACTTCTGGTATTCGGCAAGACCGGGCAGGTGGCCCGCGAATTGCAGCGGCTGGCGCCCGACGCGGACTATGCCGACCGCGAGCGCGCGGATCTGGCACGGCCGATGGATTGCGCGGCGCTGATCCGCGACGTGAAGCCGCGTCTGGTCATCAATGCCGCGGCCTTCACTGCGGTCGACAAGGCCGAGGACGATGAAGAGACGGCCCGTCTCGCCAACACGGAATCGCCCGCCGCGATGGCCGAGGAATGTGCCGAACTGTCGATCCCGTTTCTGACCGTTTCGACCGACTACGTGTTCGACGGATCGGGCGACCGACCTTGGCGCGAGGACGACGAGACCGGACCGTTGGGCATCTACGGGTCCAGCAAGCGCGACGGCGAAGCGGCCGTGGCCGAGGCGGGCGGTCAATCCGCGATCCTGCGCACGTCCTGGGTTTTTTCGGCCCACGGTTCGAATTTCGTCAAGACGATGCTGCGACTCGGCGCGGAAAAGGACGGCATCAACGTCGTCGCCGACCAGATCGGTGGCCCGACGCCTGCCGCTGCGATCGCGCGGGCGTTGCTGACGATGGGCGAGCAGATGATCGGGGACAGCGACAAGCGCGGCCTCTACCACTTCGCCGGCGGCCCCGAGACAAGCTGGGCGGGTTTTGCACGCGAGATCTTCGCGCAGGCCGGTGTGTCGTGTGACGTCAACGAGATCCCTACTGCGGACTATCCTACGCCTGCGCAGCGACCGCTGAACTCGCGGCTGGATTGCAGCCGGATCGAGGCTGATTTCGGCATCGCACGCCCGGACTGGAATGCCGGTCTTGCCGACGTCCTCGCCGAATTGAAGGATAGCGAATGAGCAAGGGGACAGGGCGCAAGGGCATCATCCTTGCCGGCGGGTCGGGCACGCGGCTGTACCCGATCACGATGGGCGTCTCGAAGCAGCTTCTGCCCGTCTACGACAAGCCGATGATCTATTATCCGGTCTCGGTGCTGATGCTCGCGGGCATCCGCGACATCGCAATCATCACCACGCCCGAGGATCAGAGCCAGTTTCAGCGTCTGCTGGGCGATGGCTCGCAATGGGGTCTGCATTTCGAGTGGATCGTGCAGCCCTCGCCCGACGGGCTGGCGCAAGCCTACCTTCTGGCCGAGGATTTTCTGGCCGGGGCGCCGTCGGCGATGGTGCTGGGCGACAACATCTTCTTCGGCCACGGCCTGAGCGAGTTGCTTGCGGCGGCCGACGCGAAGCCCGATGGCGGGACCGTGTTCGGCTATCGCGTGGTCGACCCCGAACGCTATGGCGTGGTGGATTTCGCGGACGACGGCAAGGTCCGCGCGATCGTGGAAAAGCCGTCGGTTCCGCCCTCACAATACGCGGTGACCGGGCTTTATTTCCTGGACGGCACCGCCTCGCGCCGCGCGGCAGAGGTGCAACCGTCCGAGCGCGGCGAACTGGAGATCACCTCGCTTCTGGAAAGCTATCTCGGGGACGGATCGCTGACGGTCGAGCGGATGGGGCGCGGATTCGCGTGGCTGGACACCGGCACGCATGGCAGCCTGCTGGATGCCGGCAACTTCGTGCGGACGCTGGAAAAGCGGCAGGGTCTGCAGACGGGCTGTCCGGACGAGATCGCGTTCGAGCAAGGGTGGATCGACGCGGACCAGCTGCGCGCGCGGGCGAAGACCTTCGCCAAGAACGATTACGGCACCTATCTGCTGCGGTTGCTGGGCTGATTCAGCCGCGCTGACGCAGTCGGCCCGCTGCGGCGGCAAGGTAGAGGGCGGCTGTCCCTGCCGCTTCGTGACGATAGAGCCCGAGCTGCGCGAAGCCCGCGGCGGCTTTGGGTCCGGACGCCGCAAGCAGCGATTGGAGGTGGGCGGTGATGTCGCGCGCCTCGGGTGTCAGCAGGTCGTCCGCGCCCTGAAGCGCGTTCACATTGGCCCGCATCCAGCGGCCGAAATCGCCGTCGAACAGCATCCCGAGCCGCTTGACCTTCGCCCGCCAGGTATCGTTGCGACCCATCTCGTTGCCACCATGCTGCCTGTATAAAAGCACCGGCTGGTCGTCCTTGAGAATGCTGCCGCCCGAAGCGGCGATCAGCTGATAGGCCCACCAATCATGGGAAACGACATCCGCTCGCCGCGCCGCACCGGCACCTGCACGCAGGATCGCGGCCGCGGACGGACTGAAGACGCTGGTATTTCCCGCCGTGCAGGCCTGAACCAGAGCGTTCCGCAATCCGAACGGACGGGTGAACCGCGGCGATGGTCCAAGAGGCTTCAGGTCAGGGCCGGCGATGATCGTGCGCGCCGAATAATGCGCCGCGCCCGCCCCATGTGAGGCCAGCGCGGAAGCGGCACGAGCCAGCTTGTCCCTCAGCCAGACATCGTCCTGATCGCAGAAGGCGAGGGCACAGCCTTCGGGTGCGGCGTCGACCAGATGCAGGAAATTGGCCGTCGCGCCCGCCCGGGGACCGTCGATCCGCCGCACGCGGCCGCCGGGCTGTGAGGCGGCGAAGGCGTCGACGATCTTGCGGCTGTCGTCGTCCGAACCGTCATCGCCGACGATCAAGGACCAGTCCTGGTGATCCTGCGCAGCGATGCTGTCCAGCTGTGCCTGCATGTGGCGGGCGCCGTTGTAGACGGCCATCAGGATGACGATCGGCATGTGCGGCATCGAAGAACCCGTCCCGTGATCGGCTCTTCGTAGTCGTCCGGCACGGTCGAGGGCAATCCCCGCAGGGATCAGCCCTCTTTCCGGGCGATATCCTCGATCAGCACGGCGTCGACACCGTCGCCCCCGGCTGAACGCGCGGCTGCCAGAAGCGCGTCGCGCAGCTTTCTCAACTGACCTTCCGATGTGTAATTGCCGTCGAAACCACCGGTATTGGCGTGGATGATCAACTGGCGCAGCATCGCGTCGCGCAAGCGATGTTCCAAGGCTTCGACCCCGGACAGCGCCTCGCCCGGCGTCTCCAGTGTCAGCGTCAGGATCATGGTGTAGTCGGTGTTGCCGTTGCGCACGACGGGCACGAAGAACTGACTCGGGAAGTTGAACCAGGCGACGGCGCCGCTTCCGGCCTCGCCGTGTCCGCCACCATGCATATCCGCCTTCGCGGTCTTCACCGGTGCTGCAGCCGGCTCGGCGTCGTGGCCGCCTGCCTCTGCCTCGGTCGCATGACCTTCTGCCGTCACCTCACCATGACCCCCGTCAATCACGGTTTCATCGCCACGGAGCATCGCGCCGCCGGCCGAGCCGCCAAGGAAGGCGGCGACCGGCAGCACGAGGAACAGGATCTTTCCGATCATCGCGCCGACCTCAGAACGGCAACAGGATGTCGGCGACCTGCTGGCCGTAGCGCGGCTGCTGGACATCGGTGATCTGACCCCGGCCACCATAGGAAATTCGGGCGCCCGCGATGCGGTCATACTCGATCTCGTTCTGTCGGCTGACGTCCGAGGGACGCACGAAGCCCGATACGGTCAGTTCGCGAACCTCAAAATTGACCCGTACCTCCTGCGTGCCCTGGATGTGCAGGACGCCATTCGGTAGCCGATCCAGCACCGTCGCCGCGACGCGCAGCGTGACCTTGTCGCGCCGCGCGATGTTGCCGCTGCCCTTGAAGGTCGAAGAGGCGTCGGCCTCCATCAGTTCGGCCATGCTCGCGCCTTCGGGTAGCTTGCGGTCCAGGCGTTGCGGGATGCCCGCCATCGCCGGGATGCCGGCGTTTTCCTTCGCGTTCCGCGACCGGCCCGAAGAATTCGAAATCTCTGCGCGGTCGTCGATCTCGATCACCACCGTCAGGATGTCGCCGCGGCTGGTCGCGCGGCGATCGCCCACCAGAGAGCTTTGCGAGGTTTCCCACAGCGAAGCCGCGGCTTCGGGACGGGCGCTGTCGGGGATCAGGTTCAGCTCGGGATTGGTCATGGCGAGGAACTCCTCCGTTTCGCGCGGCGGCGTCATGTCGGGCGCGCGCCCGACATTGGCGGCACGCGAACAGGCACCGAGCGCAAGGCAGAGGCAAAGGATGTGTATGGGCTTCATGGGTGATCCGTTCGTTCAGTTCGGCACGGTGACGGTGCCGTCGGGGTTGACCTGTGCCTCGATCGTGCTGCGCGAGGCGGTGTTCATGACGCGAAGCCGGTCGCCGGCGGCACCTTCGCCAAGCGCGCGACCCTCGGCCTCGATCTGCAAAGGGCCGGCGCGATAGATCAGGCGCACGATCTGGTTGCGCGAGACCAGGACCGGCGCGCGCAGTTGCGCGGGCAGGACCCGGCGGCCTTCGTAGATGGTGACACGCGTCTGCAGACCGACCATCGCGACGGCTTCGGCCAGCGGCGCGGGGGTGCCGGCTTCGGCCACCAGATCCTCGGGCGCGATGACGGTGCCGGCAGGCAACGTGCGTGCAGCGGCGTATCCGCCCGCCTGCGCCACTCCCGGCAGCAGGCAGACTGCAATGAGTGCGATCATCCGCATCATCGCACCTGCACCGTGGCGCCCATCATCTGATCAGCGGCGGTGATGACCTTGGCGTTCAGCTCGTATCCGCGCTGCGCCTTGATCAGCTCGGTGATCTCACGAACCGCGTCGACCGAGCTGTCTTCCAGATAACCCTGACGCAGGGTGCCCAGCCCCTCGATCCCGGGCGTGTTCACCTGTGCAGGTCCCGAGGCAGGCGTTTCGAGGAACAGGTTCGAGCCGACCGCCTCCAGCCCCTTCTCGTTGGTGAAACCGGCGAGCGTGATCTGGCCCAGCATCTCGGGTTCGACCTGATCGGTGAAATAGGCATAGACCTCGCCCGATCCGTTGATCGAGATCGAACGCGCGTCGTCGGGAAGCGTGATCCCCGGCGCGACCGGGTAGCCGTCGGACGTCACGATCAGCCCGTCGGGCGAGCGTTTTAGCCCGCCGTCGCGGGTATAAGCTGAAATGCCGGATGGCAGTGCGACTTCGAGATAGCCGAAACCGTCGATCGCCACGTCCAGATCGCCGCCCGTATTGGCAAGCGAGCCCTGCGCGAGGTTGATGGTCACGGCGGTCGGGCGCACGCCAAGGCCAAGTTGCACGCCTGCGGGCACCACGGTTCCATCGGATGCCGTAAGGCTGCCCGGGCGTGTCGCCTGCTGGTAGTGCAGATCGGCGAATTCGGCGCGCCGGGCGTTGTAGCCGGTGGTCGACATGTTCGCGAGGTTGTTGGAAATCACCTCGACGCGGGTCTGCTGGGCGCTCATGCCGGTGGCGGCGATCTGAAGGGCTCTCATCGGGCGAACTCCTTAACGGCTCATGGAAGAGATGACCGAGCGGATCCGCTGATCCTCGCGGTCAAGGAAGGTCTGGCCCAGTTCGTAGGCGCGCTGGACCTCGATCATGCGGCTGATCTCGAAGACCGGATCGACGTTCGATTCTTCCAGGAAACCCTGACGGACGCGCGGATTCTCGATCGCCTCGGGCTGGGTCTCGAAGGCGAAGGTGGTGCCGCCGTCATGAGTGATCTGCTCGCCCGGCGGCTCGGCGAAGACGCCGACCTGAGCGATGGGCTGGCCTTCGGCCGACAAGGTTCCGTCCGGTCCTATCGAAATCGGACCCAGCCCTGCCGGCACCACGACCGGCGCACCGCCGCCATCCAGCAAGCGGTGGCCATCCGCGTTCATCAGCTCGCCCTCGGCCGACGGCATGAACGCACCCGCGCGGGTCAGTCGGTCGCCATCGGGTGTCGCGACCATGAAGAAGCCCTCGCCCTCGATGGCCAGATCGTAGGCGCCGTTGGTCTGGGACAGGACGCCCTGGTGCAGGTCGATCATCCGGCCGCGGGCATCGGCCATCGAGAGCGTGTCGCCACGACGATCAAGCGCGGTCAGATGTTCCGCGAAGATCACGCCCTCGCGCCGGTAACCGGTCGTGTTGGCGTTGGCGATGTTGTTGGCGACCACGCGCATCTCGCGCATCAGTCCGGACTGGCGCGTCAGCGACGCGTAGATGGCGTTGTCCATGGCTCAGCCTCCGGCGATCAGCGGAATGATCTGACCGGTGTAGAAATCGGCCAGGGCGGTGGTCATGAAGCTCATCGAGACCCAGAAGACGATCAGCATCAGCCCGATCTTTGGCACGAAGGTCAGCGTCATTTCCTGCACCGAGGTCAGCGCCTGGAAAAGACCGATGATCACGCCGGCAACCAGGGCGACGAACAGAAGCGGGGCCGAGATGCGCACCGAGATCATCAGCGCCTGGCGCAGCATGTCGAAGAGGACAGCTTCCTGCATCGCCCGCCTCAGACCGGCATCCGCAGGATTTCCTGGTAAGCTTCGACGACCTTGTCCCGGATCGAGACCACAGCTTCCAGCGCCAGCTTGGTTTCGGAGATCTGGGTGACCAGATCATGGGTCGCGGTGGCGCCAGTCATGGCTCCCGTGGAGACCTGGTCCGCCTGCGCCATGACCTTGGCGAACCCGTCCACCGCGGCACCCAGATCGGGGCCGCCCTCGGACGGGGCGACCGCACGGCGGGCGGTGGCATAGGCGTTGGCGGCATTTACCGATGTAATCATCTGAAATCCTTTCAGCGACGAAGCAGATCGATGAGCGCGCTGCCCATCTGGCGGGATTGTTCGAAGACGCGGAGATTGGCCTCATAGCTTCGCGCGGCTTCGCGTGAATCGGCGATCTCCATCACCAGATCGACGTTCGAGCCGAGGTAGTAGCCGGTCTCGTCGGCCATCGGATGACTGGGATCGTAAATCTGAGGCAGCGCGGTCTGGTCGAGCATCGTGCGAGAGACCTGAACGCCGCCGGTGGGGCGGCCGTATTCGACCTGGCTCTCGAAGGCGACCAGCTTGCGGCGATAGCCGGGCGTATCGACATTGGCGATGTTTTCGGAGACGCGGCGCAGGCGTTCGCTCTGCGCCTTCATGCCGGAAGCGGCAAGCTGGGTGGCGGTGACGGGGTCGCTCATCACGGTTCTCCTCAGGCCCGGCGGCCAAGGCTGGTGCGCAGGATGTCGAGCCCGTTGCGATAGACGGCGAGCGCGAGGTCCTGTTCGCGCTTCACATCGGCCATCTTCACCATCTCATCCTCGATCGAGACGGCATTGCCGTTGGGCGAGGCGCCGGTCGCGTCCTCGACGAACTGGGTGCGGGACACGACCCAGCCGGGATCGCTCATGTGGCGCGGGTCGGTCGCCCGCATCTGGAAGCGGGCGGGGTCGCTGCGATAGCTTTCGGTGAAGCCCCGAACATCGGCGGCCGCGTATCCGGGCGTGTCCGCATTCGCGATATTGCGCGCCACGATCCGCTGCCGCTCGGCCGCGTGGTTCGTCATGGCCTTGGCCATCCGCAGCGTTTCGATTCTGTCAAACATGAGGCTTCTCCTCCGTTTCGATAAACCCGGTCTTAACCTCGATTGGTTTAAAAACCGTTTCGTGGAACCGGGATTTCGCGGAGCAGGAGGTTCGGGATTTGGATAAAGTTGAATCAGTCACCCATCGTATCGGCCAAGTACGCTTCGCCAGCCATCATGGTGAGGTACAGACGATCCGTGCCGGCCTGATCAGCGTCAGCGGCCTGAACGCGCACGCATCGGTCGGCGATCGCGTCGCCATCGCGATGCCTTCGGGGACCGTCGGGGGCGAGATTGTGGGCCTGTCACAGCGCCACGCGCAGATCTTGCCCGAAGGCCATGTCGAGGGGCTGTCGATCGGGGCCGAGGTCACGCTGGAATATGCGCCAGCTATCGCGCCTTGCGATTTTTGGATCGGCCGGATCATAGACCCTCTGGGCCGCCCGCTGGACGGCAGACCCCTGCGGCAAGGCATCGTCAGACGGCCCTTCCGCCCCGACGCGCCGCCGGCAGTTCGCCGCAAGCGGTTGGGCGCGCGGCTCGATACGGGGTTTGCAGTCTTCGATACGATGCTGCCGCTGGTGCGCGGTCAGCGGATCGGCCTTTTCGCCGGCTCGGGCGTGGGCAAGTCGACGCTGCTGTCCGGCCTCGCACGCGGGGTTCAGGCGGATGTCGTGGTGATCGCGATGATCGGCGAACGGGGGCGCGAGCTTCGCGAATTCGTGGAGCGGACGCTGGGACCTGAGGGGATGGCTCGGGCGGTTGTGGTCGCCGCGACATCCGACCTGTCACCCTTGATTCGGCGTCGCTGTGCCTGGGCCGCGATGAGCGTGGCGGAGCATTTTCGCGACCAGGGCAAGCACGTCCTATTTCTCGCCGACTCGATCACCCGATTCGCCGAGGCTCATCGGGAAATTGCGCTCTCCGCAGGAGAGGCCGCCAGCTATCGCGGCTTTCCTCCCTCGGTCTCGAACCTGATCATGGCGCTTGCCGAACGCTCGGGGCCGGGGCTGGAGGGGACGGGGGATATCACCGGCATCTTCAGCGTTCTGGTAGCCGGATCGGACATGGACGAGCCGATTGCGGACATCCTGCGGGGCGTGCTGGATGGTCACGTGGTGCTGGACCGGACGATCGCCGAACGCGGACGTTTTCCGGCGATCGACGTCGTCCGCTCCGTCTCTCGCGCGTTGCCTCACGCGGCAAGCGAGGCCGAGAATGCGCTGATCGGTCGCGCGCGCGCCGCGATGGGTGCCTATGCCGAATCGGAGCTGATGATCCGTGCCGGTCTCTACGCGCCCGGCGCGGATCAGGCGCTGGACGAGGCGGTCCGACTGTGGCCGCATCTCGATACTTTTGTCAGCCGAAGGACCTCTGACGCCTCGGCGAGCTTCGCGGCCTTGGGTGATGCCTTGCGTGGCCTGCCGCAAACGGCCGCGACACGGCGCGCCGTTTCGACGAAGCAGGCGGCAAGTCATTGATCTAAGTTAGCCTCGCGGTTGTTGCCAGACAGCGGTATCTTTTGATTTAACAAGGCTCTGCCGCTGTCGGGTTGGGGGAAAAATGGCGATCAGCGAATACTTCATCCGCTATCTTCAGCGGCGTGACACGCTGTCGGACCGCGATCTCGCCCGACTTCGCGCGATGAAGACCGAACAGGTCAGCTACGCACCCGGCGAGACGATCGTCCCGATCAACCGTGTGACTGAACGCAGTTGCCTGATGCTGCGTGGCATGTCCGCGCGGTCGCATCCGCTGGCCGGGCGCCCCGAGGATCGGGTCATCACCGCATTGCACGTTCCCGGCGACTTCGTGGATCTGCACGGCTTCGTTCTGGCGGGATTGGAACATTCGGTCGTGGCTCTTGGTCCGGCCGAGGTTGAATTCGTCAGCCATGCGGAACTGGTCGAGGTGACCGAGAATTTTCCGCGTCTGACCCGGCTCTTGTGGATGGCGACGCTGATCGACGCCGCGGTGCATCGGCAGTGGTTGGTGGCTGCGGCATCGTTGCGATCCAGCGCGCATCTCGCTCATCTTCTGTGCGAGCTTTACACGCGGTTGAACCTGGTCGGGGCGGCAGACAAGCTGCGCTTCACCCTGCCGCTGCTGCAGCGCGAACTGGCTGACATCCTTGGCTATTCGCCGATCCACATCAACCGGGCCGTGCGTGATCTGCGCGATCGTCGTCTGATCCGATGGACCGGGACCGAGGTCGAGATCATCGACTGGCCCGGTCTGGTCAAGCTGGCGCGCTTCGATCCTTCCTATCTCGACATCGAGCGGGTCAATCGCTGAGCGTCATTCGCAAAGACGCCAACCGCCGTTCCGCGCCGCGATGTCCAGATGCAGATGATCGTCATGCGCCTCGTTGGAACCGGGGCCAAGGACGGTGGTGAAGAACAGGCAGGCGCTGCCGCGCACGGCGCGCTGGAACGCTTCCGCCATGTCGCCGCTTTCGGCGCGCGGGGTGACGACCAGCGGCTCGCCCTGCTCGAACGCAAAGGCCATGATGTCGATGGCGTTGCCAAGCGCATGCTCCGACAGTTTCGGTGCTTCCGCTCCGGTGCCGACGCGCCCGCGACAATCGTAGGTGCTGCCGAGCTGCAAGCCGGTCAGACGCGGCGAATCCGGCAGGCGGCGGGCGGCGGGCAGAACGAAGTCACGAGTCCATTCGGCCAGGGCGAGCGCCGTCTCGCAGCGCATCGGCGCGCCACCTTCCAGGGTGATGCCGCCGCGCAGCGTCTCGACCTGTAGTGGACGAGCGATGCCGCAGTCGCGGTCTTCGGGGTCAGTGATCGGTTCGATCTCCGTATACCCCACCCCCAGACGGTCGATCTTGCGCAAACAGGCAGCGTAGTCCGCGTCGCTTTCGCGCAACGTCGCGGGGATCGAGGGTGTCGCCGGCACCGAGCCGCCCTGAGCCAAGGCCAAGGGCGCTTCGGTCGGCAGCGTCAGCTGGGAGCCCAGCGACAAGGGCGACGGCTGGGCGGGCAAAGGGGGAACTGCCGGACTGTCATCGTCTGCCACCGGCTCTTCCGGCGTTTCCGGCGTTTCCGGCGCCGCGGGTGGTGGCGCCGCCTCGGACTCCTCTGGTCTGACGGGCGGTCTTGCGTCGTCGACACGGCTCGCGGGTGCTGCCTCGGGTGCGGGCGCGGAAACGGTGTCTGGCGCGGCTTCGGGCCGGTCCGGCAGCGGCTCTTCGACGGTCGGCGGTCGGTCTGCCGGCGGTTCCTGTGCGACGGCGGCGGTCAGGCCCAGTGCGCCGACGACAATCCAGACGACAAACGCGGGGGCCCGCGCGCGCATCAGTACTGAGCCTCGGGAACAGAGCCGTCGGGCAGATTGCGCAAGGCGTTGTTCAGCGCATCAAGCAGCGGGTCGTTCGTGAGATCGGCAGGGTCGGTATCGATCTCGGTCGTGTCCTCGATCACATTGCCTGCGGGGCCGACCGTCTGATCCGGCAGCGGGACGACACCGGGATTCGGTGTGCCTTCGCCGCCATCGGCGGGCAGGGGTGTGATGTTGCCGGGCAAGGGGACTGCGGTGACCGCGCCTGGATCGGGCAGCGAAGGGGTGTTCAGCGTTGCGTCTGCCAGCGTCCCATCATCGGCCGGCACGCCGGTCTCGGCCGCAGCCGTTGCGGCACTGGGCGCATAACCGGTCACGTCCGCGATGGTCACGCCGGGATTGAGGAATTCGACCCGTGTGACGCCAGGCTTGACCATCTTTGCCAGCTCCTGTGCGTCCCAGTTTGTCAGCCGCACGCAGCCGTTCGACTGGTTGCGGAACAATTGCGAGGGCGTCGGCGTGCCGTGGATCCCGTAGGTCGGCTTGCTGAGGTCGATCCACACAGAACCCACCGGACCGTTGGGCCCGGGTGGGATGGTCAGAACCTTGTCGTTTTCGCCCTGCTTGAAGTTGACGTTGGGGTTGTAGGTGTAGTTCGGATTGAACGCGGTGGTGACGACCACATGATCGCCCGTGGGCGAAGGCGTCGCGTCGGATCCGATGGTCGCTGGATAGTCGACCAGCATCTCTCCGTCGGCACTGTAGCCCGCAACGCGCCGCGTCGCTTTGTCCACGATGATGCGCGCGACCTCTCCCTTGAGGGGGGCCGAGGGGGCCATCACCTTGATCGTGACCCCCGGCGCCAGCGTCACGCCGGGATTCAGCACACCGATGAACTTTTCATCCATGTGGAACCGCTCGCCCAGCTTTTCGGCGATGCTGGTATAGCCCAATTCCTCCATCTGAGCCTTCTCGGCGTAGTCGACGGGTATGGAATCGACCAGTCCTTGCGCGTCGGCCTCGGTGATCGTGTAATCCTGCGTGACCGGGCTTGCCGCGTAGGGCAACAACAGATCCCAGACCTGCTGGTCCAAGCGGCCGTCCATCGGCAGGCGGGCGCGACGTTCGAACGCCATGATCGCGCTTTCGCTCATCCCGCCCTTGAAACCGTCCACGACGCCGGGCGACGTCCCGGAGCGGTCCAGCATGATCTGCACCTTGGCGGTCAGCGCCGACCGGCCTGACGGAAGGTCCTGTCCGGTGAAGGTCGCGGCCTCGATATCTGCCGCACTGAAGACCTCATCGATCGGCGCAGGTGCAGTCGTCGTCGCAGGCGCGGCTGCGGCGGGCACGGTGCCGATGGGAGCGATCGCCTGCGCAAGACCCGCAGCAGGCAGGAACGCCGGGCAAGCCGCGAAAACAAGGGAAAAGGTGCGCAGATTCATCGAACTCTCCGTCAGTCTTGACGTGAGAATCCCCGTTTCGGTGTGACGGCGCCAGCCCCATCGCGGCAGAGCCTGCTCACAATTCGGTCAGGTCGGCGGCGCAGTCGTGCAGCGGATCAGTCTTCGGACACCAGCCGATGACCGGGACCGTAGAATTGCCGCGCGAAAGACACCGGCACCAGATCGGACCAACTGATCCGCTCGATCGCGAGGACCGGGGTGCCGGGCCGCACGTCGAGGCTGCGGGCGCAATCGCCCGTCGCGCCTTCGGCGAGAATCGTGAACTGTCCCTGCGTCAGCGCGACGTTGCGGCCCAGCCATTCATGCGGTGGTTCGCGTTCAAGGTCACGCCGATCGATGTCGGGCAGGACGGCCGGGTTCAGCCAGACCACTTCGCAGCAATGGGTGCGGTTGTCGGCGAAGTGCTGGGTCTTGACGGACAGGACAGGGTCGCCCTGTCGAACCTGAAGCGCATCGGCGACGTGGCTAGGGGCGGGCAGCGTCTCGAACCGCGTCATCTCATAGCGGTAATGGGCCCCCATCGCCTGGATCTCGTGCCGGATGACTGACATTTCCAGCGTCGTGCGGCGCGACGGCGTCGTTGCGACGCGGGTCCCGACCTTGCGCCGGCGCTCGACGATGCCGCTGTCGGCCAGATCGCGAAGCGCGCGGTTGACGGTCGCGCGGGCGCAACCAAGCTCACGAGCAAGCTCATGCTCGGTCGGTATCAATCCACCTGGTGCCCATTCGCCGGACCTGATCCGCGCCAGAACCTCGGCGCGGACCGATTGCCAGGTGTTCATCCGCTTCCTTGCGGCATCGGCTTGAACACCACGAAGAGGGCGTGGGATCGCCTGTCCGTCAACTTTCACAATCGTCTCAATCGTTACAAACACATATATGCAAACTATATCGCCTGCGACAGGTTGGGAAAGCTGTCCTTAAAGTCAATTAAACCTGCCAATAGCGGGAAAACCGGCGCCGTTCCGCCGCTTCGGACGGGTTTTCTGAGCCATTCCCAATCTGCTTGATGACTGCTAGGTCCTTGGACATCGCAACGCGGTCGGGGGCTGCAGATGAGCGCCGGGGCAGGGCGGATCCAGGGGTCGACACCAAGCGCATCGGGCAGCGGGACGACCGCGTGGACGGTGCTGGCGGCAATCAGTCTTTGCCACCTGATCAACGACGTGATGCAATCGATGCTGGCCGCGATCTATCCGCTGCTGCAGATCGAATTCGCGCTGAGCTACAAACAGATCGGGCTTCTGACGCTGGCCTTCCAGCTGACGGCGGCGCTGCTTCAGCCGCTGATAGGGATGGCAACCGACCGCCGCCCGCAGCCGCGCTCGCTGGCTTTCGGCATGGGTATGACGATGCTGGGCGTGCTGCTGCTGGCACATGCCGGCAATTACGGCGCACTGCTGGCGGGGGCGATGTTGATCGGGCTGGGTTCAGCCGTCTTCCACCCCGAAAGTTCGCGCGTGGCTAGGATCGCCTCGGGCGGGCGTTTCGGGACCGCACAATCGGTGTTCCAGTTGGGCGGAAATCTGGGGCAGGCGTCGGGGCCGCTGCTCGCTGCGTTCATCGTCGTACCCTTCGGCCGTCCGGCCGTCACCTTCTTCGCCGCAGCGGCGGCCTTGGGCGCAGTGATGCTGTACCGTGTCGGGGCCTGGGCCGAAGGTCGCCGCCGCGCGACCAGCGTGTCGCACCGGACCGGCGCGACGCTGCCCCGGGGTGTCATCATCCGCACGATCGTCGTTCTCGCCGCGTTGGTTTTCACGAAGCAGGTCTACACCGCGGCGATGACCAGCTATTTCACCTTCTACGCGATCGAGACCTTCGGCCTTGGCCCCCAGGGTGGACAGATCATGCTGTTCCTCTTCCTCGCCGGCATGGCGATTGGGGTCATGGCGGGCGGGATCGTCGGCGACCGCATCGGCGCCCGTCGGGTGATCTGGGTGTCGATCCTCGGCGTGCTGCCCTTTTCGCTGGCGCTGCCGCATGTCGGGCTGATCGCCACGGGCGTGCTGGCTGTCGTGATCGGGATCATCCTCGCTTCGGCCCTGCCCGCGATTATCGTCTTCGCGCAGGAGCTTGTGCCGGGCCGCACCGGGCTGGTCGCGGGTCTGTTCTTCGGCTTCACCTTCGGCATGGGCGGAATTGCCGCCGCGATGTTGGGCGTTCTGGCCGATGCGCGCGGTATCGAGTTCGTGTTCCTTCTGTGCTCGTTCATGCCGGTGCTCGGCATCCTGACATGGTTCCTGCCGCGTGATGCGGCGACAGGCGGATGATTCCGTCGTCCCCGCCGGTCGGCGTGCAGAAATCCCCAACGCGGAAATTCTTTCATATCACCCCGGACTGGTGCGGCGAGGCTCGGGTCACGCAACTGTTCCGGCTGAATCGCCATTCATCGGCCTGGGGTCGCAGCCTGCCGTGTCTCGGGGGTCGCAAGCCAGTTCGGCGCCCTGAAGGGTGCGCCTGTCGGGCCACCGATCCTATGCGACAACAGGCGTGAGGGCGCGCGCAATGCGGTCCTGTGGCCACTGCCGGGGTTTCACGCGATCGGCCTTCCGGGCTTTGCGACCACCCAGATACCGGACCACACGTCGTGGGAGCACAAGGCGGACCGCCTGGTCTTTGGGAGGTCTATTATTCCGGCCGGTTTCCACCGTGAAAGCACTACATTCCGATCCAGCGCTTCGCGCCCGACCTGGCCGAGAAGCTCGATTGGGCACGGGCGCATCCCGACCGGTGTCAGGCCATGTCGCGGGCAGCGCGCGCCGAGATCGCGCTGCTGGCCGATCGCGATCTGCAGCGACAGATCATGACGCGGGTTCTCGACGGCATTCGGGAGGCGGTATAAGGTCGCGCCATGACCAACATCCGCGCCCTTCCGATCACACCCGAAGCCTTTCAGCCCTTTGGCGAGGTGCTGATGCCGAAGGCCGCGCCCGACAAGCTGATCAATGCGGGTCGATGCGAGCGGCACCACGCCTTGGCGACCGTCGAGCGCGGCGATGGCGAGGCGATCCTGTCGATCTTTCGCAGCGAAGCGATCAGCCTGCCTTACGATTGCACCCTGCTGGAACGGCATCCACTCGGTTCGCAGGCCTTCATGCCACTCGGCGCCGATCCCTGGCTGTCGGTGGTCGCGCATGACGATGACGGCCGTCCCGGCCAGCCGCTTGCCTTTCTGGTGCCGGCGGGCGTGGGCGTGAACCTGCGCGCGGGTGTGTGGCATGGCGTGCTGACGCCGCTCGACAACGCTGCCGATTTCCTGGTGGTGGATCGCGAGGGCGAGGGCGTGAACCTTGAGGAAGTCACCATCGCACCGGTGACGATCACCGCATGAACGGCCCCGACGGCAGTTTCGAGATGGCGGCCTTGGCCCGCGGTGCGCGGCGTGTTGCCGGCGTCGATGAGGTCGGGCGTGGTCCGCTGGCCGGACCGGTGACGGCTGCGGCGGTTGTGCTGGATTTGTCGAACCTGCCCGAGGGTCTGGACGACTCGAAAAAGCTGACCGCTGCGCGGCGCGAGGTCTTGGCCGACTGGGTGATGACACGCTGCGACTGGTCGGTCGCACATGTCCCGGTCGAGGATATCGACCGGCTGAACATCTACCACGCGGCGCATCTGGCGATGTGTCTCGCCATCGCCGGGCTGCGCACTCCGCCTTGTCACGTCCTTGTCGATGGCAATCGGGTCCCGCGCGATCTGCGTGTGTCGGCCGAGGCGGTGATCGGCGGCGATGCCCGCTGCCTGACGATCGCCGCAGCCTCTATCGTGGCCAAGGTGTTGCGCGATCGCATCATGGTGGATTTGGCGCAACAGCACCCCGGCTACGGTTGGGAAGTGAACGCAGGCTATCCGACGCCCGCCCATAAGCGGGCCCTGCTGGATTTCGGCCTGACCCCTCACCATAGGCGATCATTCAAGCCCGTCCACAACATCTTGTGTCGAGATGAAATCGCAAGTGCTTGATTCAATAAAGAAATTGACGGCGAATCCGCTCTGACTCATGATTTATCCACAGACCGGCACAAGACCGGCCAATGTGGGCAGAGTGATGACGACGACGAAGGACGAGCGGACGACGGTGCCGCTTCCGCTGAACCGGATCCTGGCCGGTGACTGCATCGAAGAAATGAGGGCGTTGCCGGAAGGCAGCATCGACCTGATCTTCGCCGATCCCCCTTACAACCTGCAGCTTCGTGGCGAATTGCATCGTCCCGACAACAGCCGGGTCGATGCGGTCGATGATCACTGGGACCAGTTCGCGGGTTTCGCGGCCTATGACACCTTCACCCGCGACTGGCTGGCGGCGGCGCGTCGGCTGCTGAAACCCGATGGGGCGATCTGGGTGATCGGGTCCTATCACAATATTTTCCGCGTCGGCGCCGAATTGCAGAACCAGGGGTTCTGGATCCTGAACGACGTGGTCTGGCGCAAGTCGAACCCGATGCCGAATTTCCGCGGCAAGCGTTTGACCAATGCGCATGAGACGATGATCTGGGCCGGCAAGTCCGAGAAGTCGAAATACACCTTCAACTACGAGGCGCTGAAGTCGCTGAACGAAGGCGTGCAGATGCGCTCGGACTGGGTGATCCCGCTTTGCACCGGCGGTGAGCGTCTGAAGGATGCGGCGGGGGAAAAGGCGCATCCGACCCAGAAGCCCGAAGCGCTGCTGCACCGCGTGCTGGTCGGCACGACCAACCCGGGCGACGTGGTGCTGGACCCGTTCTTCGGCACCGGCACGACGGGTGCGGTCGCGAAGATGTTGGGTCGTGATTTCATAGGGATAGAGCGCGAGGCGTCCTATCGCGAGGTTGCCGAGAAGCGATTGGCCAAGGTGCGCAAGTTCGACGCCGAAGGCCTGGCCACGACGCGGGCCAAGCGGGCCGAGCCGCGCGTCCCCTTCGGTCAGGTGATCGAGCGCGGGATGCTGCGTCCGGGCGAGGAACTGTATTCGCTGGGCAGCCGCCACAAGGCCAAGGTCCGCGCCGACGGCAGCCTGATCGGCAACGACGTGCGCGGTTCGATCCATCAGGTCGGCGCCGCGCTGGAAGGCGCGCCGTCCTGCAATGGCTGGACCTACTGGCACTTCAAGCGAGAGGGCAAGATGGTCCCGATCGACATCCTGCGCCAGCAGATCCGGGCCGAGATGGACGACACCCGCCCCAACTGAGATTTCCCGGTTCGCCAGAGTTCCGCAGCCCGCCGCGCGATGCCGCGGCGGCCGCCGGAACCGCCTTGCCCCGCCGTCCGATGGATGGCGGGGTTTTTTCGTTAACTTTTGGGACGCGCATCAAGCGCACGGTGGGTGCGCAACAGCGCAACACCGTAAGGCGTCACAAACCCAGCAAATGCTGGCTGGGACGCATCACAGCCCGTACACCGCGCGTACACAGGCTGTACACAACCTGTACACAGGCTGCGAACGTGCGGTTAGGGGGCTGTTAGGCATTGTTGCGTGTTTCGGACGGCGGCCTTGAGCCCAACTTGCGCCTGCTCTGCAGTTCAACGAATGTCGACCTTTGACAGATCAACGACACCGGCCGCATCAATATTTTGGGAGCAACGTCAAGATGGTAGAGATTGGCCCTCTAGCGCTGACAGTAGTGGTTGGGATGTCTGGCAGCTCGGCTGTTGCGCAAGACGGTCTGGGACAGGCATGGGTGGAGGCCATGAATGCCTGCGAAATGCTGATTTCCGATCAGTCATTCAGCGGTTTTCAAGGTTATACCAATTCGCAGTCGATCCTGAATGTCGAGCCTCGGCTCGAACGCGGCTTTCGCCACCCTGAATTTGAAGTGAATGCAAGCGCGATCTCCGACGGCTCCGAATGGTTCTTCTGCCAGGTCACGGGCGAAACCGAGGCTAATCAGTTCTCAACCTTAGGGACCATTATTGGAACACTCGCTGGTCAAATAACAAAACACGGCGATTATTCCCTAATGTTTGAAGATGAGAAGTATTTTCCGCCAGGCCGTATCATTTGCCGGGGCGGGGGGAAACTTACCTTGGTTTTTACACACTACGGTGAAGGAAAAGGCTTGAGAGTCGCTGCAACAAACATGCTACCAAACGGCGGAATTAGTCCCTGCAAGTAAGGGCAGACATTCGAAGTCGATTTCGAAACGGCAGCAAGGTGCGGAACGCAAACACGCCCCCTCACAGCGCCCCCCGCGGCATCGGTATTTCGCCGCTATTGTAGGGACCCCAATCCTCGATCTCGGGGTAGAATTGCCGTCGCCATGCCCGCACGCGGGGGTTCATCCGGCGGCGCCAGAGGGGCGGGGCCATGGCGAGGAAGGTCATTGCCGGATAGCCCAACGGCAGTTGCGGGGCCTCGTCCTCGGTATAGGTCTGCAACAACGGGTAGCGGCGGTCGGGCTTGACGTGATGGTCGGAATGGCGCTGCAGGTTGATCAAGAGCCAGTTCGTAGCGCGATGGGCCGCGTTCCAGGAATGGCGCGGCTTGATGTGTTCGTAGCGGCCTTCGCCCAGATGCTTTCGGGAAAGGCCGTAATGCTCGACGTAGTTGGTCAGCTCCAGCTGCCAGATGGCGACGAAGGCCTGCAGCAGGAACAGCGCGACACCCTGCCAGCCGCCGATCAGGGCGGCGGCGAGCAGCATCGCGGCTTGCAGCGCGGCGTAGCGCCAGAACGGGTTGCGCGGGTCGGTGGGGCGTCGTTTGGCCCGCGCCAGCAGGCCGCGTTCCGCGCGCCAGGCGCTGCGCGGTCCTTCCGTCAGGACCCGCAGGAAAAAGCGATGGAAGCCTTCATTGTAGCGGGCCGAAACGGCGTCGCGCGGCGTCGCGACCCAGGAATGATGCACCAGCAGATGCTCGCTGCGGAAATGGCTATAGAGGACTGAGGCCAGCAGCAGGTCACCGAGCCAGCGTTCCAGCGGCGTTTTCTGGTGCAGCAGTTCGTGGGCGTAGACCATGCCTATGGTGCCGGTCGCGACGCCGATGCCGAAGAAAAGCCCGAATTTTTCCCATCCCGACAGATGGCCGGGCAACGCGGCCGCCCACAATGCGGCGAGCAGAAGGACAAGCTGCACCGGCACCCAGATTATGGTGATGGCGCGGTGCCAGAACAGCGCCTGGGTCGAGACCTCGGTCGGAGGATTGGCCGTGCTTTCGCCCAGCACCGCGTCGAGACCGGTCACCAGATACCACGCGTAGAGCGGCATCAGGACCCACCACCAGCCGCCGAGCGTCATCGCGAGGATCGCAAGCGGGACCATGCCCAGCGACATCCAGAAGGGCAGCGCTGAGGGAACGGGGGAAGCGGATTCGCTCATCCCGCCAGTCTAGGTCCGCGCCCGTGGCCAGATCAATCCGCGGTTGCAATCCGGGCGGGGTCACGACGCTTGCCAGGCGCGCGCGGTGACGGGGCCTTGCGAAGGATCGCCACGAATTCGACTCGTCCTTCCGGCGTCTCATGCACCCGTTCGACCGCGAAGGGCGAATAGCCGGTTTCGTGCAGCGTCGAAAGGATCTCGGCGAAGCTTTGCGGGGTGAAACGCCAGGCGTGGGCGTCGATATATTCACCCTGATGATTGTCGAAATAATCGATCGCCGCGGCGATCCGCCGCGTCATGCCGGCGCGGTAGCCGGGATTTTCATGATCGCCCGCCCAGTGTCGCTTGACCTCATTATGGGTCGCAAGCGCCTTGTGGTTCAGGACGGAGGAGAGAGTGTGAAGACGATTGCCGCGTGCCGCGATCGCATCGGCGACAGAGCTTTGCGGGATGAAATGGTCGAAGCAATAGCGCTTGTCTGGTACGGCGAGGACATAGAGCCCGCCATCGTGAAGCAGGCGGCCGAGATCGGTCAGATGCGCGATCAGGTCGGGCTGGTGTTCGATGCAATGCGCCGAACAGGCGGCAGCGAAGCGGCCTTCGACCACCGAAAGGTCGCCGGTGGGCGATACGAAATCGATATGAGGGACGGTGCCGGTGCGCCGCGGGTTTTCAGCAGCCTTTTCGCGCAGGCCTGCCTGATCGAGCACGTCGAAATAGGCGACATGGGGACCCTGGACCATGGGGCGGTCGAAGGGCCCGATTTCCAGGATGGGCTGCAGCCCCTCGATCGCGCGCATCAACTGTCCGCGGCCGGCAGGGAATGCCACCGCCGGATGGCGGTAGCCTTGGGGACTTGCGGCATGTTTGGCAGCGGGGGCGGGCCGCGCCGGCGTCGGCAGGGCGCGGCGCAGGGCGCGTTTCACGGCGGTCGGGATCAGATCACGGGGCGATGGTGGCAAGGTGCTCCTCCTTCAACCTTGCCATCAAGACCCTGCCCGCCGTCGTCTTGCAAGCGGATCGCGTCGCGCGTCGGCGCGATTGCCGCCGTTCAGGCCCGTTCGCTGTATTCGAAGACTTCGGTGTTCACGATGATGTCTTCGCCTTCGCCGACGAAGGGCGGGATCATGATGCGTACGCCGTTGTCGAGGATCGCGGGCTTGTAGCTGTTGGCGGCGGTCTGGCCCTTCACCACAGGCTCGGTCTCGGTCACCTTGCAGGTCACTTTCTGCGGGATCGAGACGGACAGCGCTTCGTCGCCGTAATATTCGATCGTCGCCGTCATGCCGTCCTGCAGGAACGGGCGGCGGTCACCCAGCAGATCGGCGTCGAGTTCCGTCTGTTCGAAGGTTTCGCTGTCCATGAAGACCAGCTTGCCGTCGGTTTCGTACAGGAACTGCTGATCCTTCTGGTCCAGACGGACGCGCTCGACCTTGTCCTCGGACCGGAACCGCTCGTTCAGCTTGCGGCCGTCGCGGAGGTTCTTCAGCTCGACCTGCGCGAAGGCGCCGCCCTTGCCGGGCTTGACGTGGTTGACCTTGACCGCGGCCCAGAGACCGCTGTCGTGTTCCAGCACGTTGCCGGGACGGATTTCGTTGCCGTTGATCTTGGGCATGGGAAGCACCTTGAAGAAGAAGACGATACGCGGGCCCTGAGCGGGTTGACGCGTTTTCGCGCGCACCTATATCGGCAGGGCGTGATGCTGGCAACCGAAACGCTTTTGCGGCGTTGTCAAGAACCTGTGGCAAGGTGTCGCCGCGTCATTCGCAGCGGGAATACAAGCCTTTGGCGCAGGCCATGCAAGATTTGCATAGGTGGGTTGCGGCCAAGGTGATATCGAATCGGTCAAGCGATGGGCTATGCCGGGTGCCTCGCTTGTGTAGACGCCCGGCGTTCAGGCGACAGGCTCTCGACCTGCACCGATGCGGTCGATGAGGAAGCAGGACAGGATACGAGATATGCGCGATTTTGTTGATGGCTCGGCCTTCAATTTCGAACAGGGCCAGCGGTCCCGGAAGCTGTTTGCCGCCGTCGTTCTGGCGGCGCTGGATGATGCGATCGCAGACGATAAGAAGTACGGCAACGGCCCGGACCAGATCGCCCGCTGGGCACGCTCGCGCGATGGGCGCGAAGTGTTGTCCTGCGCGGGCATCGACCCGAACGAGCGGGTCGTGAAGGGGCTGATGGAGTTCGTGTCGAAGGGCGTGCGCACCTCGGTCGCGTTGTCGCGCGAGGAAAGCGAACGTCGCATGGCCGCCGAGGAAGAGGCGGAAGCCGCATAAGGTTTTGCGGCATGCGGATCAGGGCCGTCCTTCGGGGCGGCCTTTTCGTTTGCGGTGTCAGGCGGCCGCGTTCAGCCTGACCGTCATTCCCACCAGCGGTCGATGCGGGCGATCTGTTCGTCGGTCCAGCCGAAATGATGGGCCAGTTCGTGGATGACGATGTGCTTGACCAGATCGTCCAGCGCCACGTCCCCACGCGAGGCCCATTCATCGAGGATCGGGCGGCGGAACAGCCAGATGATGTCAGGCCCGGCAGGCTGGTCAACGACGGATTTTTCCGTCACGGGAATACCGTCGTAGAGGCCGGTCAGTTCGAACGGGTCGTCGATCTGAAGTTCGTCCAGGACCTCTTCGCCCGCGAAATCCTCGATCCGGATCGCCACGTCCTGAGCATGGCCGGCGAATTCGGCCGGCAGCGTCGCCAGCGCATCGCGCGCCATCGCCAGAAAGTCGTCATTGCCGGGCGCCTCGACGCCGTTCCAGTCGCTCATCGCACAATCCCCTGTCCTGACGCCTGATATGGACAAGAACCGGCGCCTGTGAAAGAGCAAGCGCATCAGGAGTGACCCATGACCACCACCCGTTTCGCACCCTCGCCCACGGGCAACATCCATGTCGGCAACCTGCGCACGGCGCTGTTCAACCATCTGATCGCAAAGAAGGCGGGGGGCACGTTCATCCTGCGTCTCGACGATACCGATCAGGCGCGCTCGAAAGAGGAATATGTCGACGGGATCAAGCGCGACCTGGAATGGCTGGGCCTGACCTGGGACCGTGTCGAGCGGCAATCGCTGCGCCTGGACCGCTATGCGGAAGCCGCCGACCAGTTGCGCGCGGCAGGGCGCCTGTACGAGGTCTTCGAGACGCCGACCGAACTGGACCTGAAGCGCAAGAAGCAGCTGAACATGGGCAAGCCGCCGGTCTATGACCGCACCGGGCTGTCGCTGTCGGATGACGACAAGGCGCGGCTGCGGGCAGAGGGGCGCGAAGGCTATTGGCGGTTCCGGCTGGACCATGAGCGGATCGAGTGGGCCGACGGGATTCTGGGCGACATCTCGATCGACGCGGCTTCCGTCAGCGATCCGGTGCTGATCCGCGCGGACGGACAGGTGCTGTACACGTTCGCCTCGTCCGTGGATGACGCCGACATGGGCGTAACCGACATTGTGCGCGGCGCCGATCACGTGACGAACACGGCGACCCAGATCCAGATCATTCAGGCATTGGGGGCGACCCCGCCGAATTTTGCCCATCATAGCCTGCTGACCGGCGCGCAGGGTGAGGAATTGTCGAAGCGTCTTGGCACGCTGTCGATCAAGGACCTGCGCGAGGCCGGGGTCGCGCCCGAGGCGCTGCTGTCGCTGATGGCGCGGCTCGGGTCGAGCCAGCCGGTCGCACTGCGCATGAGTGTGGACGAACTGGCCGAAGGCTTCGATCTGTCGCAGTTCGGTGCCTCGCCCACCAAGTTCGACGCCGAGGACCTGTGGCCGCTGACGCGCGAGCGGAACCAGCATCTGCCCTTGTCGGCGGTGCGCGATCGGGTCGCCGCTTTGGGTGTCCCCGACGATCAGGCGGAACGGTTCTGGTCGGTGGCACGCCAGAACATCACCAAGCTGGACGATCTGGGTGATTGGTGGCGGATCATGCACGAGGGCGCCGTGCCCGAGATTGAGCCCGAGGATGCCGATTTCATCGCGCAGGCGATGACGCTGCTGCCGCCACCGCCCTATACCGACGCAACGTGGGGCGAGTGGACCAGCAAGGTGAAAGAGGCGACCGGCCGCAAGGGCAAGGGGTTGTTCATGCCGCTGCGCAAGGCGCTGACCGGACAGGCGCACGGGCCTGAGATGGCCGAGCTGATGCCGCTGTTGCAGGTGGTCCGCGCGCGGGGCTGAGGCGGAAGTGCCGGTCCTTGGCAACGCGCGGAAGACCGCGGATGCGCAACCCGATTCGGCTTGACGCGACCGCAACCCCGCCTTACATCGCGCGGACCCGCGACGCGGTTCGGGGGCGGAGTAGCTCAGTTGGTTAGAGCAGCGGAATCATAATCCGCGTGTCGGGGGTTCAAGTCCCTCCTCCGCTACCACAAATCTCCCAATCCTGATGGTCCGACGCCGCGCGCCCAGCGCGCGTTGCTTGTCCGTCATGCGCAACCCGCGGTTCATCCGTGTAGGTTCAATCCCGGTCTCTCGCGCCGGTCCCGTCGGCGCCGCGTACGCTGACAGGAGGTTGGGATGATCCAGACCGTGCAGATCAACGGCAATTTCGACAGGCAGGACGGTACCAGCGCGGTGTCGGGGGAGCTGTTCTTCACGCTCAGCAAGCGCGATTTCGATGGCGCCACCATCGTTGAGCCAATCACCCAGGCGGTGACGCTGGATGCGGACGGCGCTTTTGCGGGCGTGACGATGTGGCCGAACGATCGAGGTCGAAGCAACAGTAGGTATATCGTCGAGTATCTGCCCGAGGGGGCGGCCCGACGCGAGCTTATCACCAAGACGATGTTCGTCCCCGAGGCGGGCGGGCCGCATGAACTGTCGGACCTGCTTCTGGCCGCAAATCTGGCGACGTCGCTGAACCTTGACCGGGTCGTGCGGATCAGTTCGTCGGACTACGATCAGCGGCTGAGCGCGGGGACCCTGACCGACGGTTTGTATCTGGTCGAAGGGGCCTGACGATGGGGATGGAAGGGTTCATCGGCCAGTTCCAGGCCGCCCATCTGGTCCGAAGCGGCCGGACCACCGAGGTGGATTTCCGCAGCATGGACGGGACCTCGATCCTGCGGCAGGCGCCCGGCCCGGTACTGGTGCCTGTAGTGGTGGCGCCGGTGGGCTGGTCGGGGATCGCCGCGCCCGGAGAGACGATCGAGATCATCGGCGGCCGCTATGACGGGACACCCGAGCCCAGCGTGACGATCGCCATCCAGCGCAAGGGCGGCAGCGAGGAGAGGCTGGAAGAGCCTTGGTTCGTGCTGCGCGCCAGCGATCTGGGTGCTTCGGTCACAATCATTGAGCGCGCCACGAACGAGCATGGTTCCGTCAGGACCGAGGCCGTTGTCGAGGTGGCGCGCCACGCGCCGACCGAGATCACGTTCTCTGGCCTTGTCGATGTCACCGTCGGCAGCGCGCTGCCGGTTCCGATCGCGCGCCTGTCCGCGGATGGGACGGCGCCGCTGGACTGGGCGATCACCGACGGCGGTGAGGGGATGGCGCTGGACCTGTCGGGCGAGACGCCGGTTCTGCGCCTGGTCGCAATGCCCACGGTCGGCGTGCATTCGGTCACCGTGACCGCGACGAATGCCGCCGGATCTGTCAGTGCAGACATGCAGCTTGAGGTGCTGGCCAGTGTTGGGGCGCCCCAGGCGATAACCCTCTCGGCGCTGACACGCGACATGACCCAGGATGAAGCCCTGCCGGTCGATCTGGCCGAACTGTCTTGCGAGGGTGGTGGAGAGGTCAGTTGGTCCGTGCCCTCGGGCGGCGAGCGGTTCGTTATCGACACGTCTGGCGAGACGCCCGTGCTGCGCCTCTTCAGCATGCCAGAGCCGGGCAGCCACGTGATCGAGATCGAGGCCTCCAACGACAGCGGCACGGCGAACGCGCAATTCGTCTTGAACCTGGGGGCGGGCGCGCTGCCGACCACCCAGATCACGCAGAACCCACCCGGCGCGACGCTGGTCAGCGATGCGCAGGTGCCCACGTTGCTGTCGATCCTGACCGCCGACGGAACCGCACCGGTGGCCTGGAGCCTGGTCACGGGCATCGAGTTTTGTGCGCTGCAGCCGAACGGGTCGCAGGCGCTGCTTCGGCTGATTGCCATGCCGCCTGTGGGAGAAAGCTCGGTGACGGTCCGGGCCGAAAACGCCACGGGTGCGACCGAGACCGCGTTTGCGCTGATGGTTCAGGCGCCCGTCGTCGCGCCGCACGATCTTCAGTTGAGCGCGCAGACTGTAACTGTGGATGGCGACGCGACGCTGCCTCGCATCCTCGCGACGCTGTCGGCGGCCGGAACCGCGCCCATGACCTGGTCGCTGGTCGACGCAGAACCCTATTTCGACATCGATCTGACCGGTGACGTGCCGACGCTGGTTCTTGTCGAGATGCCGGGGGAGGGACGCTATTCGGTCGAGGTAGAGGTCGCGAATGCCGCTGGACGCGAGCGGGCCATCCTGGACCTGACGATCGCCCCGCCGATGGTTGCGCCGGGCGTCGTCATGATGGAACCGGATCATGCGACCATCGGCGCCGGGCAGGCGCTGCCGGTGACGCTATCGGTGCTGGACACCGACGGGTCGGGCCCGATCGTCTGGACCGTCGCCGCGGGCGGTGATCACTGCGCGATCGCGACAGAGGACGGAGAGACGCGGCTGATGCTAATCTCGCGCCCCGCAAGCGGCGTGATCCCGGTCCAGGTCGAGGCGCGAAACAGCGCGGGTCTTGCGCGCGGGACCTTCACCCTGACCATGAGTGCGGACGTGACGGTGGCGCCCTCGGCTGTCGCGTTGTCGACCAATGCGCTTGTCGTGCAGACTTCGGACAGCCTGCCGCTCATGCTGGCGGAGGCCGAGGCGGATGGGACCGCGCCTCTGACCTGGCGGCTGATTGCGGGCGAGCCTTACGTTTCGCTTGACCTGGCAGGCGACAAGCCGACGCTTCGGTTGATCAGCATGCCCGCTGTGGGATCGACGACAATCCAAGTCGAGGCCTCGAACGGCGCTGGCGTCGCGACTGCTAGCTTTTCGCTGGAGGTGCGGGCGCCAAGTGAGGCGCTGGTCACGGTGAATCGCGGGATGGTCGTCGGCGCGACGCGTAACGCTGACGGAAGTGTTTCATTCGCGCTGTCCGGGACCGATCATGACGGCGATTATGTCATCGAGGCTGCCGCGATGCGCGACGGCCTGCCGTCCATCCTGGTCGCGCCGAGCGTCAGCGATGACGGATCGACTTGGGCGGTATCCGATGACGGGCTTTACGCATGGCCGGTGGACGACGAGGCCTCGCTGCTTGTGCAGTGGGAGGCTGAAGGAAAGAAGGTCGGTGCCGGTGCCAGTTTCACGCGACAGCCATTGCTGTCGGATGCGCGGATCACGGCGGTGATCCGCCTTGCGAACGTGGCGTCGGAGACAGCTCAGCGATCCGTGGCAGCCCGGATCGAGGTGCAGGCCCCGACCATTTTCCCGACCAGACCCATTGTCTATTCCAGCACCAGCGCCAGGGCGACATTGCCGGTTGTCGGACAGGCACAACCGCCTTCGCTTGTCATCGGTATCTGGGGTCGTGTCCTGAACATCGAGGCAAACGGCGACCCGCTTTGGGGGCCAGGGAACGGCGGCACGAATACCTATATCCGCTTCTTCAACAAGACGATGACGATGGCGACGTCGACAATCAACGGCGGGATCGTCAGCGGTCACGACGATTCAGCTTCGTTGGCGTCCTGCGTACCGGGCGATCGGTTCTTCATGCTGTTCGCGATCAAGCCCGGCCAAGCGTCACAGCTGTGCTTCTCCAAGAACGGAGAGGAATGGGTGCGACGGCAGAAATACGCGATTCCAGCCACGGCCACCATTCCGCTCAATATCCCGACGCTGAGACTGGAAGGCTGGAACTTCGTTCGTGATCGGATCGCCATCTGGGGACCGCAAACACTGCCGAATTTCGACGATGTTCTGGTGCGCAACGAACTGCTCGATCTTGGCGGGCGGCCCAAGGATCCGGGGCGCGCCGACGCGATCTTGGGCGTTCCCCTGCTGGATGACCGGGGAAATGCGGGAGAATTCAACTCCGGCTATCATGCCGGGCTCTGGAACAACGGCGCCTGGACCGTCTCGCGTCCCGCCGTCGATCATCAGGTGTAGCCATGACGATGCATGTGACGTCCATCGCCCCCGACACGACGGCGAACCTGGTGTTCGATCGGCGTGGCGAGGGTCATCAGGTCGAGCGCAATACCGCGACGATCGGCAGCTTCGGCAACATCGTCAATCCGGGCGGTTCGGGTATGCTTCGCATTGTCGCGCCGCGCTATACGACGAATCTGTCGATCAAGTCGGTCGCAGGCAATGTGCTGACTGGTGAGAACCTCAACTTCTTCGACAGCTGGGTCGCGGCCTTCTATGTCGGCGGATCACTGACAGCCCTGCGCAACGTCAATGACGAGCTGGTCGAGATCGGCACGACGACGATCACGGCGGCCACGTTGAAGAAGCGGTTCTCGCTCTATGAGGGTCAAGGGATTGCCGCGGGGCAGTCGAGCCTTGTCACGGGACCGGAAGGATGGGAGCAGCCGGGTGCCACGAAGTATTTCGTGCTTGCGTCGGTCGATGCGAGCGGCAAGCGCTCTGCCTGGTCCGCACCTGTGGCGTACCAGTTCGGCGCTTCACTGACCGGCTCGCCGACCCGGACTGGGACGCTGGTCAGCGTGTCGGGTATCGATAGCCGCACCGAAGACGGCACCCTGCCGGTACCGCAGAACGTGATCGCGACCGCGATCGATGGGGGCCGCAACGTTCGGATTACCTGGACCGCCCTTCCGGGTCACAGCGTCATCGTGGGGTGGGGCTGGCACAACGATGTGAACGTCGTCGATCTCGAAACTCTGACCGTGGCGGATAGCGGACTGATCGGGCCCGGCGATTTGGTCTGGTTCAAGAAGGTCTTCGATCACACGACCACCAAAGCAGTCTTGTCGCCGCGCATGTTCAACGTGGGTGCGACACTGAGCCGCTTTCATCCTGAAACCGGCTTCTTCAACGGATCGCATCCGCAGGGCGTGACCTATGCCTACATGAACGAGGGTGGAAAGGATTTCATTCGTCTGACCATCCCCTCGGGCGTCACCTACAGCATGGGTTTCCACGCACTCTCAGGAACGACGCAGGCATGGTATCACGTCCCCGAGGCTGGAAAGGCCTACGCGCTGAGGGCAGAAGTCAGGGTCAATACCGCGCGAAACGGCACGCTTTATTGCCGCGGAGCGGACGCCGATACCTTGTCGGTTCCGTTCTCGACCTCTTGGCAGGTTCTGTCGAGGCAGTTCGTCTACAGCACGACGCCGACATCCAGCGCCCCGCTTTATCAAAGCGTCGGTGCGACGGGACCGTGTCAGTTGGACATAGCCTCGTTTTCCTTCCACGACCCGATCGCCGGCCCGATGGAGCTAAGCCCGAGCGTCGAGAAGATGGCTGTCGACAGCGGCATCCTGAGCCTGCGGATGCATGCCACCTGCAAGACCCGTCCGTGGTCCTATAACATGGCCGAGCTGCTGGGACGTTTCGGGACGCGATCGACGGGCGGGAACAGTATTCCCCAGAGCTTCAACAACCTCAAGCGCGCGCGCGAGCAGAACGGGTTGTCGGGGCAGCTGAACCCCTGGATCCAGGTCGAGCCGCACATGTCCAACCGAGAGCTGCAGCTTCTCGCCGGTTACATGTGTGCAGCCTATGATCCTACGGCCCCGGCCAGCGCCTACAAGGACGGCGCCGAACTTCGCCATTCGCAGGGTCAGATTGAGCCGTGGCAGAACGTCTTCGAGCGCACGACGCTAGAAGTCGGCAACGAGCCGTGGAATCCGATCGGAGAGTTTTTCACTCTGCCCGCGGTGAACGGGAAATCGCCGGGGTGGGTGAATGGCAAGCTGCTTGACCGCTTCGCGGGCGCGATCATGGCGGCGCCGGGATACGATCCGACGCGCTGGAAGTTCTATCTGGGCGGTTGGCTGGTCAGCGAAGGCTGGAACCGCGATGGGATAGCTGCCTCGAAACATGCGGACTTCATCGGCGGCGCGGATTACAACGGTGGCTGGGACAGCGGCCTTACCGCAGCCCTGGATGCCGACGATCCGCAGGGTCTTTTCAACACGCTTGCCAATTCCAGCATCCCGCTACTGGGTGGAGTCACGCGCAAGCAGCGAATGCGTGGCATGTCGACCCTGTGCGCGTCACTGTCCGTCGGACGGGCGAAGCCGATCCAGCTGATGCATTACGAAAGCGGACCCGGATATGTCCTGAACGGACTGAATGGCGCCAGCGTGACACCGGCGCAGGCGGCGAGCCAGGAACGGCTGATGAAGTCGGTCGCCAGTGGGACTGCGACCCTAGACGCGTTTATGACCTGTGCAGCGGAGGGGGTCATGTCGAACGACTTCTTCACGCTTGAGGAGGGCGAATATTGGAAGGCCAAGGCGACGCCGATCAACGGTGGCGCCTATAACCCGCCGTTCATGTGGTTCAGCTTCATCAACCGGCATCTGGTCGGCAAGGTCCGTGCGATGGATCTGACCGAGGGCGAGCCGCTGGTCGATCCGGCGGGGATCAGGCGGGGCGAGGCATTCAGGGCCTATGCGGTCGATCGCGAGGACGGCAGCGTCGCCTATGTGCTGTGCAACCTCGATCCGTCGACAAGCCGCAGTATCAGGCTGAGGCGCGCTTCCGGTGCGGGTCGCTGGATGCGCTACAGCATGACGGGTGACGCAAAGGCGACGAACAACACCGCTGCGACGAAGGATGTGATTGCGATCATTGCGCAGGAAATGCCGGAAGGCTTCGGTCTTGTGCGGCTGGATGTGACCATTCCGCCCGGCAAGGCTGAGGTCTATATCGCGCCCCCGGCCTGATCCGGAATCCATTCAAGATACCAACCCCCGACGGGCCGATGGCTTGCCGGGGGTTTTTTCGTATGTGCCTTGCGCCAACGATACGCTCGGGCGAGGGTCCGGCCATGTCGGTTTCCTCACATTCTCTACGATCAGCGTCGTCGCGATTGGACGCTGTGCCGGGTGTGATCCTGGCGGGCGGACGGGCCAGCAGGATGGGGGGCGGTGACAAGGGCGAGCGTCTGATCGCCGGCGCGTCGCTGATGGAGCGCGTGATCGCGCGGCTTGGCCCGCAATGCGACGGGCTTGCGATCAACGCGAACGGCGAACCTGCGCGGCTGGCAGCCTATGGCTTGCCGCTGTTGCCTGACACGATCGCGGATCATCCGGGTCCGCTTGCGGGCGTGCTGGCGGGGCTTGACTGGGCGGCGCATCGGGGTGCGGACGCCGTCGTCACGGTCGCGGTCGATACGCCCTTTGTGCCCCGCGATCTCGTGGCAAGGCTGCAGGCTTCCGCTGGCGACGAGGGGCTGGCGCTGGCGGCCAGCCCGGGTGCGGATGGTGTGATCCGCCGGCACCCGACCTGCGGCCTGTGGCCCGTCGCCCTGCGCGAAGATTTGCGCGCAGCGGTGCAGGGCGGACTCGGCAAGATCGTGCTGTGGACCGACAGGTATGGGGCAGGGCGGGCCGAATGGCCCTCGACGCCGGTCGATCCGTTCTTCAATGTGAACACGCCCGAGGATCTGGCCGAGGCCGAGCGTCTCGCCGCCATCCTGGGCAAGATCTGACAAGACGCGACCCGGGGGGAAAGCCGCGATGAAATTCATGTCCTATGCCAAGGATCGCGCCCGCGGGCTTGCGGTCGAGACCGATGAAGGCTTTCGCGGCCTGCCCGTCAGCGACCCACGCTTTCCCGGCAATCTCAAGGTACTGATCGCCGAGGATCGCCTGACCGAGGGCGCCGAGATCCTGGCCGACGGTGCGCCGATCGATCCCGACGCGGTCACGGTTCTGCCGCCGATCCCCGACCCCGAGAAGATCCTGTGCATCGGGCTGAACTATCGTGACCATGCCGAAGAGGCGGGGATGGCGCTGCCTGAATATCCGGCGATGTTCACCCGCTTCAATTCAACGCTGATCGGTCACGGTCAGGGCCTTTTGCGCCCGCGCGAGTCCGAGCAATTCGACTATGAGGCCGAACTGGCAATCATCATCGGGAAGGGCGGTCGCCACATCGACGAAGATCGCGCGCTGAACCATGTGGCTGGCTACTCGATCTTCAACGATGCGAGCCTGCGTGATTATCAGATGCGGTCGGGCCAGTGGACGCCGGGCAAGAACTTCGATGCGACCGGCCCCTTCGGACCTTGTTTCGTCGCGGCCTCGGCACTTCCGCCGGGCTGCGCGGGGCTGCGGCTGCAGGCGCGATTGAATGGCGAAACCGTGCAGGATGGCAACGTGGACGATATGGTGTTCCCGCCTGCGCGCATCGTGTCGATCGCGTCCCAGATCATGACGCTGAAGCCCGGCGACGTCATCATCACAGGCACCCCCGCGGGTGTCGGAATGGGACGTAACCCGAAGCTGTGGATGAAGGCGGGCGACACCGTCGAGATCGAGATCGACGGCCTGGGCATCCTGCGCAATCCCGTGGCGGACGCGCCGGTCTGAAGACGGGTCCCAGGCTTCCCCTTGTCACCTTCGCTTGCATGCGACACTCTCGCGGCATGGACGCCCCGCGGGACAGGCGGGGAAGATCTGACACGCACAGGGAGCTTCCTTCGATGAACATGCAAACCAATCTGCGCGCGCTGCTGCTGGCATCGGCCGTGGCCTTCGCGCCTGCGGCCTATGCCGAGACGCCGGCCGACGCGCTGGTCGTTGCCGGCTCGATCAACGACATCATCACGCTCGATCCCGCTCAGGCGTTCGAGTTTTCCGGCAACGACGTCAACCAGAACACCTATGACCGGCTGGTCGATTTCGACCCGGCCGATCTGGACGCCGGTTTCCAGCCGAGCCTTGCCGAAAGTTGGGAGGCCAGCGAGGACGGCACCAGCATCACCTTCACCATGCGTGAGGGCGTGACCTTCCATTCGGGCAATCCGGTCCGTGCCGAGGATGCCGCCTGGTCGCTGCAGCGCGCGGTCAAGCTGGACAAGACCCCGGCCTTTATCCTGACACAGTTCGGCTTCACCCCGGACAATGTCGATGAAATGATCACCTTCGACGACACCACGCTGACGCTTCAGCTGGATGCGCCCTACGCGCAATCCTTCGTGCTGAACTGCCTTACCGCCAACATTGCGAGCGTGGTGGACAAGGAACTGGTCATGCAGAACGCCGAGGGCGACGATCTTGGCAACACCTGGCTTGCCACGAACGACGCGGGTTCGGGCCCTTACGTTCTGGCCGGCTGGCGCGCGAATGAAGTCGTGCAGCTGACCGCCTACGAGGATTATTTCCAGGGCGCACCCGCCATGAAGCGTGTGATCGTCCAGAACGTCGAGGAATCCAGCGCGCAGCGTCTGCAGCTTGAGCGTGGCGATATCGACGTGGCGCGTGACCTGTCGCCCACCGATGCCGACGCCGTCGCCGAGGCAGAGGGCGTGAAGATCGAAGAACAGCCGCGCGGCCGCATCCTCTACATGGGTCTGAACCAGAAGGACGAGCTTCTGTCCAACCCGGCCGTGATCGAGGCGATGAAATATCTCGTCGATTACGAAGGCATCACCTCGAGCATCCTCAAGGGTGAATTCGTCACCCATCAGTCGTTCCTGCCCAAAGGCTATCTGGGCGCGCTGGACGAGACGCCGTGGACCTACGACGTCGAGAAGGCCAAGCAGATCCTGGCCGACGCGGGGATCGAGGGTGGCGAAGTCACCACGATCGTGCGTGACCTTCGCGAATACACCGACGTCGCGCAGGCCCTGCAGGGATCGATGGCGGAAGCAGGGCTGACGCTGAACATCGAGCAGATGACCGGCGCGCAGGTGCTGGACGCCTATCGCGCGCGGGAAGTGCCGATCTTCCTGGGCGAATGGGGGCCGGACTATTCGGACCCGAACACCAACGCCGCGACCTTCGCGTATAACCCCGACAACAGCGACGAGGCGAACGCGACCGGTCTTCTGGCCTGGCGGAACGCCTACGAGGTTCCGGCCGAGATGAACGAGGCGACCCTGGCCGCGACGCAGGAACAGGACAGCGACGTTCGCGCGCAGATGTATCAGGACATTCAGCGTCAGTATCAGGCCGAAGCCCCGATCATCCCGCTGTTCCAGCGCATCGAACGGGCCGGCCTGCGCGAGAACGTGAACGGCTGGCAATCGGGCGGCGCGGTGACTTCGGTCATCTATCGCGGCGTCACCAAGGGCGAATAACCCTTGTCCGCGAGCGATATCGACGCAGCCGGGGGGCGGGAAACGCCGTCCCCCGGCGACCAGCGTCCCGCCGCCCCCTCGGCGACGCGCAGACGAGCCAAGCGGATCGGCGGGGTGATTCTGTCGCTTGCGCTGACGATGCTGGGACTGATGCTCGTCACCTTCATCATCGGTCGGGTCATGCCCATCGATCCGGTTCTGAAGGTAGTGGGCGAACGCGCGACGCAGGCGCAGTACGACGCGGCCTATCAGGCGATGGGTCTCGACGATCCGCTGATCGTGCAATTCCTGAACTACATCCGTGACGTCATCGAGGGCGATTTCGGTCGTTCGATCTCGACCGGGCAACTGGTCCTGAACGACATCAAGCGGGTATTCCCGGCGACGGTCGAACTGGCGACGCTGGGCACGCTGATCGGCGTCTTCGTGGGCGTGCCGCTTGGCGTCATCGCAGCCGCGAACCGCGGCGGCATCATCGATCAGGTCGCTCGCGTGCTGGCCATCGTCGGCTATTCGGTGCCGATCTTCTGGCTGGGCCTGATGGGCTTGCTGATCTTCTACGGCATTCTCGGCTGGGTCGGCGGGCCGGGTCGACAGGACATCATCTATACCGGGATGGTCCCGACCGTGACCGGCTTGCTGCTGGTCGATTGCCTCATCGCCGGGGACTGGGGCGCGTTCAAGGATGCGTTTTCGCACATCATCCTGCCCGCCTCGCTGCTGGGCTATTTCAGCCTCGCCTATATCAGCCGCATGACCCGCAGCTTCATGCTGGAACAGTTGTCGGCCGAATACGTCACCACCGCGCGAGTCAAGGGCCTGTCCGAGCGCGCCGTGATCTGGGGTCATGCGTTCCGCAACATCGCCATTCCGCTGGTCACGGTGATCGCGCTTTCCTTCGGCTCGCTTCTGGAAGGATCGGTCCTGACCGAGATCATCTTCTCATGGCCCGGCCTTGGGCAATACGTCACCAACGCGCTGCTGGCGGGCGACATGAACGCCGTGCTGGGCGGGACGATCGTGATCGGCACCTGCTTCGTCGCGCTGAACCTGCTCAGTGATCTGCTGTATCGCGTGCTGGACCCGAGGTCGTCATGAGCATCGCCGAAGAAACCCCGCAAAGCCGCCGCGACTGGCTGCTGTCGGATGCGCCGACGACCCGACGCCAGGCGCGGCTAGGCGCGATGTATCAGGGCTGGCTGACCTTTCGCGGCAACAAGCTTGCGATGTTCGGGCTGGTGATCCTGATCCTGCTGATCGCGATGGCGATCTTCGCGCCCTGGCTGTCACCGCAAAGCCCGTTCTCGCAGAACCTGACCGACCGGCTGCAGCCGCCTTCGGCCGCGCACTGGCTGGGAACCGACCATCTGGGGCGCGACATCCTGTCGCGGCTGATCCACGGGTCACGGATCACGCTGTTCATCGTGGGCACGGTGGCGTTGATCGCGCCGATCATTGGTCTGTTCATCGGCACCGTTGCGGGGTTCGCGGGCGGTTGGGTCGATCAGGTGCTGATGCGGATCACCGACATCTTTCTGGCCTTCCCCAAGCTGATCCTTGCGCTGGCCTTCGTCGCGGCGCTTGGCCCCAGCATCGGCAACGCGGTCCTCGCACTGGCGCTGACCGCCTGGCCACCCTATGCGCGCCTCGCGCGGGCCGAGACGCTGACCATCCGAAACGCCGATTTCATCGCCGCCGCGCGCCTTCAGGGCGCCGGCCCGCTGAGATTGCTGATCGGGCATATCTGGCCGCTCTGCATTTCCTCACTGATCGTGCGGGTCGCGCTGGACATGGCGGGGATCATCCTGTCGGCCGCCGGGCTGGGCTTTCTGGGCCTTGGCGCGCAGCCGCCGATGCCGGAATGGGGCGCGATGATTTCCGACGGACGGACCTACATTCTCGATTTCTGGTGGGTCGCGGCGATGCCGGGGATCGCGATCTTCGTCGTCAGCCTCGCTTTTAACCTGCTGGGTGACGGGCTGCGCGACGTTCTGGACCCGAAAGGCGCGAAGGAATGAGCGAGACACTGCTTTCCGTCCGCGACCTGCGTGTCGCCTTCCCGACCCGGCAGGGCGTGTTCGAGGCGGTACGCGGCGTCAGCTTTGATCTGGGTCGTGAACGGCTGGGCGTGGTTGGCGAGTCAGGCTCTGGCAAGTCGATGACCGGTCGCGCGATCCTGGGGCTGGTGCGGCCGCCCGGCAAGGTCACGGCGGACCGGCTGACGCTGGACGGCCAATCCATCCTGAACCTGCCCGAACGAAAGATGCGCGCGATCCGCGGCAGCCATATCAGCATGGTGATGCAGGATCCGAAGTTCAGCCTGAACCCGGTGGTGAAGATCGGGGACCAGATTATGGAGGCCTATCGCCTTCATGCCGGGCGCGGCAGCGGAAACGCCCGCGACAAGGCGCTGGAGATGCTGGCAGCGGTGCAGATCCGCGACCCCGAGCGGGTGATGGATGCCTATCCGCACGAGGTTTCGGGCGGAATGGGTCAGCGCATCATGATCGCGATGATGCTGGCGCCCGACCCGGAAATCCTGATCGCGGACGAGCCGACCTCGGCGCTGGACGTGTCCGTCAGGACGGAGGTTTTGAACATCATGGATCGCCTGGTGCGCGATCGCGGCATGGGCCTGATCTTCATCAGCCACGACCTGAACCTTGTCGCGCAGTTCTGCGATCGGGTGCTGATCATGTATGCCGGGCGGATCGTCGAGACGATCGAGGCGAAGAACCTTCACAACGCGCGGCACCCCTATACGCAGGGGTTGTTGAATTCGTTGCCCCGGCTGGACCAGCCGGTGAAACATCTGCCGGTGCTCGAGCGGCAGGATTCCTGGCGCGACGCGCCCCTGATCGATGAAAGCATGGAAACAGAATTGCCGGGGGGCCTGTGAGCGCGATGCTGACCGTCGAGGGGCTGGACGTCTGGTTCGGCTATCCGCCTGACCGGGTGGACGCGGTGCAAGACGCATCCTTCACCGTGGCCCAGGGCGAAAGTTTCGGGCTGGTGGGTGAATCCGGCTCGGGCAAATCCACGATCCTGCGCGCCATCGCCGGTCTGATCGACACGTGGTCCGGTCGTATCGTCGTTGACGATCAACAGGTTGAAGGCCGCAGGCGCGATCGCGCCTTTCACAAGACCGTGCAGATGGTCTTTCAGGACCCCTACGCCAGCCTGCATCCCCGCCATTCCGTCGATCGTGTGCTGTCTGAAACGCTGAAACTGCAGGGCATGGACGATATCGACCGTCGCGTGCAGCGTTTGCTCGACGATGTCGGGCTGGGGCGCGGCTTCCGGTTTCGCTATCCTCATCAGCTGTCGGGCGGGCAGCGCCAGCGCGTCGCCATCGCTCGTGCCCTTGCTGCCGAGCCCCGGCTGCTGCTGCTGGATGAACCCACCAGCGCGCTGGATGTCAGCGTGCAGGCCGAGATCCTGAACCTGATGACCGATCTGCGCGCCGAACATGGCCTGACCTACGTGATGGTCAGCCACGATCTTGCGGTCGTAGGGCACATGTGCGATCGGCTCGCCGTGATGCAAGGCGGACGAATCGTCGAGGTGATGAAGGTCGAGGATCTGCGACAGGGTGCGGCAAGCGAGGCGTATACGAAATCGCTGATCGAGGCCTCTGCCGGTTACGTGCGCGCCTGATATTCCCTATAAGTCTGGTCATCGTTAACCACACGCTTGCGTGTTATTGCGACGTAACGGCAACACGTGGAATTTGATTGCGTTCCGCTTTTACTTTTTAATAAAAAATTATATCGTTGCGAGGTTAACTGGTGACGAGATCAAAAGGTTCACGAGAATGACACAGCATTGGACCGACGCTCTGCGTCGCGGCCTCAACAACACCTCCGACAGCCCCAGAATCGATGCGGCAATGGACTGCCCGCCCTGCAGGGGCAGGGCGGAGATCGGTTTGCGTGATGGTGGATATCCGATCCAGCAGATGGGGCAGTCGAATTTCGACGACGTTCAGGCAGCGTAGCGCGGCTAGGTTCCATCGCGTCGCGCCTGCGGAATGATCTCGGGGTTTCGGTTAATCCGGAGATTGAATGATGTGGGGATGCGAGCTGTTTCCTAGGGTGCTCCGGAAGCCTGCCGCATTTGAAACAGAATGACGGTGAGTGCGCCGACACTCGGTGCGATCAGCATACCGCACCGGGTTTTGGCGTCGGCAGGCTGACAAGGTTTCGACGACGGCACCGGGCATCCAAGTCCGGCCGCCATTCCAGGGAAGTGACGCTATGACGAAGGCGAGACATCGTATTCCCGATCACGCCCGCAAGCCCGGCGGGGCGCGGATGGAACCGCACCCGTTCTACGGTCCGACCGTCGCGGCCGCGATCCTTGCCGCCTCGGCGCTGATCGCGCTGGCTGCGGGCTGAAAGACCGACCTGTCCGCCCGTATCGGCGGCACCGTGCAATCGCGATCTGCGCGATCCGCGAAGTCGGGCTTGGTGCTTCGATCCTTCCTCAACGTTCCTGACCTACCCTCCCTCGCTTGACGCCGTCTGCGTGCCGACGCAAGGTCGCGCGCGGCGTCCGGCCGACCCTTCGTGAAACGGTGTCGCCCGGGCCTGCCAGTTGATTCCGGTCCCCGAGCTACGAAGGACAATCCATGACACGAGTGAATCTCGGTGCCAGCGCGGTCGAGGTCAGTGCGATCTGCCTTGGCACGATGACCTACGGCAACCAGACGGACGAGGCGGGCGGACACGCCCAGATGGACCGCGCGCTGGATGCCGGCATCACGTTCATGGATTGCGCCGAGATGTATCCGGTGAACCCCGTGCGCCGCGAAACGGTGGGGCGGTCCGAGGAAATCATCGGCAATTGGCTTTCGCGCACAGGCAATCGCGACCGGGTCGAGATCGCGACCAAGATCACCGGTCCCAGCCAGGCGGTGAACGATATGGCCCCTTATGACGGGGTGGCCATAACCGAAGGCATCGAGAAATCGCTGCGTCGTCTGCAGACCGACCGCATCGACCTGTACCAGCTTCACTGGCCGGTTCGCGGATCCTACGCGTTCCGGCAGAACTGGACTTTCGACCCGTCCGGTCAGGATCGCGAAAAGACGCTGGATCACATGCGCGACGTTCTGGGTGCGCTGGATCGCGCCGTGAAGGACGGCAAGCTGCGCGCGGCAGGGCTGTCCAATGAAAGCGCATGGGGTCTGACCCGCTGGATCGACGTGGCCGATCAGGACGATCTGCCGCGGATGGCCGCGATCCAGAACGAATACTCCCTGCTCTACCGCCTCTACGACACCGACCTGGCCGAGGTCGCGGTGAACGAGGACGTGACGCTGCTCAGCTATTCGCCGCTGGCGGCAGGGCTGCTTACCGGCAAGTACCGTGATGGAGCAATGCCCGAAGGCAGCCGTGCATCCGTGGACAAGGCGGCGGGTGGTCTGGGCAACCTGGGCGGGCGCAAGACCAAGCGCGCGCTGGCTGCGACCGAGGCTTATCATGCGCTGGCGGCGGAACACGGGATCGACCCGGTTCACATGGCGATCGCGTGGCAGCGGACGCGGCCGTTCAAGGTCATCCCGATCATCGGCGCGACCACGCTGGATCAGCTCGATCACCTGATCAGCGGTCTCGACCTTCGGCTGGACGAGGATCCTGTGAAGTCGATCAACCGTCTGCACAAGGATCACGGGCAGCCCTATTGATGGAACGCGCCGCCGACCTATCTGGTTGATAAGCCAGCAACAGAAAGGCGTCAGTGAATGGCGGGCGATCCCTATGAGGCCCTTGGCCTGACCAAGTCCGCAAGCGATGCGGAGATCCGAAAGGCCTATCGCCGCATCGCCAAGGCGGATCATCCCGACCTGAACCCCGACCCCGCTGCCGCCGAGCGGTTCAAGGCCGCCTCTGTCGCCTATGATCTGCTGAAGGATGCGGAACGCCGCCGCCGTTTCGACGCGGGAGAGATCGACGCATCGGGACAGGAGCGTCCTCAACATCGGACTTATCGTCCCCATGCAGAAGCTGCGGGCAATCCCTACGCGCAAGGCTACGGCTTTGAAGGCGACCCAGACCTGTCCGACGTGTTCGAGGATCTGTTCGGCCGGCGCTCACAAGGGCGCACAGGCGGCTTTTCCGGCTTCGGTGGCAGTGCTGGTCGCGGCCAGCCTTTCGACATGCGCGGACAGGATCACCGATTTAACCTGCAGGTGGACTTTCTGACCGCGGCGCGCGGCGGCAAGACCCGGATCACGCTGCCGGATGGCGGTGATCTTGAAGTGACGATCCCCAAAGGGGCCGAGGATGGTCAGACGATCCGGTTGAAAGGCAAGGGTGGGCCAGGCAGCGGCCGTGCCGGTCCCGGCGACGCCTACCTGACCTTGTCGGTCGCGGATCACCCGACCTTCCGGCGCGAAGGCGACGATATCCTCGTGACGCTGCCGATCACGCTGGATGAGGCTGTGCTGGGCGGAAAGGTCGCGACGCCGACGATCGACGGTTCGGTCAACCTGACGATTCCCGCGGGCGCGACATCGGGCCAGCGTCTGCGCCTGCGCGGACGCGGGGTGAACGGCGGCGATCAGCAGGTCGAGCTGCGCGTCGCAATGCCATCCAAGGTTGACGATGAATTGCGCGCCTTCATGGAAACCTGGCGCACGACGCATGGCTATGATCCGCGCAAGGGAATGGCCCGATGACCCGCACCTATACAGAGGCAGAAACGATCGCTGCCATCGACGACCTGACGGGTGAGCGACTGGTGACTTTCGTCCGCGCCCGGATCGTGCAGCCGGTCCATGCCGAGGGCGGTCCCCGCTATCGCGAGGCAGATCTGGCCCGGTTGCAGCTGCTGTGCGATCTGGCCGAAAGCTATGACCTGCAGGACGAGCCCATGTCGCTGGTGATGTCGCTGATCGATCAGTTGAACACGATGCGGGGTGACATGCGCGCCTTGATCGAGGCTGTGGCGGCCGAACCCGATGAGGTCCGCACCCGCATCCATACGGTGATCCGGCAGCGTCGCGGTTGACCGCTTAAGGGTCGCGGCGTCCGTCGCGGCCGCCGCGGCGCTTCTTCAGTCGCGGCTTGCGGTCGGGGAGTTCGGCGATCACCGCGCGACGCGCATCGGCCGACATGCCCGACCAGCCCGCGATCTCTTCCAAGGTGCGATAGCAGCCGACGCAGATCCCTTCGTGCGGATGCATGACGCAGATATTGACGCAAGGGCTCTGCGGTTCCATGCGGGTCCAGACCGGGGCGGCATCGTTCATGCGGCGCACCATGGTGCCGCGCCGCGATACTTGCAAGCGGGCGTCGATCGGCCGAGGTGGCTCAGCATCGATACGGTGTCCGGATCAGCCGAGATAACGCAACCGGTCCAGCGCGCCTTGCAGGATCAGCCCCGCCGCGACCTGGTCGATCACTTCTGCCCGCCTGCGCCGTGAGGTGTCGCCTTCCAGCAGCGCGCGCTCTGCGGCGACGGTCGACAGACGCTCATCCCAGAACGAGATCGGCAGGGGCGTCATACGTTCAAGGTTGCGCGCGAATGCGCGGGTCGATTGCGCGCGGGGCCCTTCGGAGCCGTCCATGTTCAAGGGCAGGCCCAGCACCAGTCCCGCCAGATTACGCTCGGCGGCGATCGCCAGAAGGGCCGTGGCATCCAGCGTGAACTTGAGGCGCTTGATGGTTTTCAGGGGCGATGAAACCTGCCGCAGCCCATCGCTGACCGCGACGCCGATGGTCTTGGTCCCAAGATCCAGCCCCGCAATCGCACCGACCGCGGGGATGGCACGGGCGAAATCCTCCATCGCTGGGCAGATCATTCGGTGATCCCGGCCTGCTCGGCGGCTTCGCGGATCGGTGCGATGGCTTCGGGCGTACCGCCGAAACGCGCCTGAGCCTCTCCCCAGATCGCAGTCGCATGGTCGGTCCGACCCAGAATGCCCAGTGACGCAATCAGGCGCGCCCATTCCTCGGGGGCGCCGCCCTCTGTCGCAAGTCGCGATTCCAGTTGGGCGACCATGCCTTCTATCATCTGCTGGCGATCCTCGGGCGTCATATCCTCGGTCGCCGCCATCGCGTCGGCGGCGGGGCCGGGCAGGGCCGGCATGCCGCCGGTCGAATCGGGCATGGCGTAGTCAGGCTCACCTGCGAGCCAGGCGAGATCGGGAATGACCGCGCGGATCGGCGCGATCCAGGGTGCGTCGGGCGGACCCTCCTCCAGCAAGCGCGCCCAGATCGGGAAAGCGCGGTCGGGGCGTCCGTTCTGGACCTGGAGCATCCCCGCCATGTAACGGGCGCGGGCGTTACGCGCATCCTTCTGCAGCGCACGGGACAACATGTCTTCGGATTCAGGCGTGATGATCCCGCCCGCCTGATCGATCATCAGCGCAGCCAGCTGCGCCAGATCCTCGGCGCTGACCTGGTCGCCACGCAGCGCGACCAGACGTTCCTGCGCGTCACGGGCGGCTGCGAAATTGCCGATCCGCGCCTCGTTCTGCGCCAGCAATGTCAGCCCCTGCGGATCGTCGGGACGTTGCTGCACCGTCTCGCGAAGGCGGTCCATCAATGCCGCGAATTCGGGGTCAAGCTCTTCAGGCTCGGGCAGCTGCGCCGCTGCCTCCGCTTCTGCCTGCGTGGGCCGTGCGTCATAGGCTCGCTGCGCCGCCGACAGTCGTTCGGACAGCGGCAGGTCGGGAAAGCCGGGCGCGCCTTCGCGCCAGTAAAGCGCGACTGCACCCAGCAGGGCCAGCGCCACAGCCAGAGCAGGCACCACCAATCCGCCGTGTCTGGTCGATCCCGTCGTCTCGGCCATGCGCCGATCTGCATCCAGAACCTTGCGCCCGATCTCGATCCGCAGCCGCTCGGCTTCCTCGGGGGCGATCACGCCGCGCGCCAGGTCGTTCTCGACCTCGTTCAGCTGGTCGCGGTAGACGCGCAGGTCGTAGGCGGCCGCCGGCTCGCTGGAGGTCGCGGCGCGACGACGGAACGGCGCCAGCAGCGCCAGCGCGACGACGGCCAGCATGGCTGCGGCAAAGAACCAGAACATCGCATCTCCCTCGACCTGTGGTCGAAGTAACCGCTTTGCGGTGTCCTAGAAAGGCCCCACCGCTCAAACCCGCGCGAGTCATGTCGCATTCCGCATTGTTCTGCCGCTATGGGTCTTGAGCCGTTCTGACGGCGCGGCCATTCTGCGGCCGACGAGGGCAACCCCCGGGACAGATTGCACGACCATGGCTGACCATACCCCTTCCCGACGCTACTCCGCCTTTGCGATCGCGCGCGAGGCGCTGCGGATGCACACCGGCTGGAAACGCGCCTGGGCCAAGGCCACGCCCAAGGACCGCTACAAGGTCGTGGTCGTCGGCGCAGGGGGGCACGGTCTGGCGACGGCCTATTACCTTGGCAAGAATTTCGGCATCCGCGACGTCGCGATCATCGAGAAAGGGTGGCTGGGCGGCGGCAACACGGGCCGCAACACGACGATCATCCGCTCGAACTATCTGCAGGACCCGTCCGCCGCGATCTACGAGAAGTCGCGCAGCCTGTATGAAACGCTGAGCCAGGAGTTGAACTACAACATCATGTTCAGCCCGCGCGGCCTGATCATGCTGGCGCAGACCGAACATGAGGTGCGCGGCTACAAGCGCACGGCGCATGCGAATTACCTGCAAGGCGTGGCGACCGAGTGGATCGACCGCGATCGGGTCAAGAAGCTTTGCCCAATCATGAACATCGACGGGCCGCGCTATCCGGTTCTGGGCGGACTATATCAGGCCCGTGGCGGCACCGCGCGGCATGACGCCGTGGCCTGGGGCTACGCGCGCGCCTGTTCCGACATGGGCATGGACATCATCCAGAACTGCGAGGTGACCGGGATCGAGACGGTGGACGGTCATGTCACGTCGGTCAGCACCAGCAAGGGCAATATCGGCTGCGAGAAGCTGGCCTTGGTCGTTGCGGGACATTCCAGCCAACTGGCCGGTATGGCGGGCTTCCGCATGCCGATCGAAAGCGTCGCGCTGCAGGCGCTGGTGTCAGAGCCGATCAAACCCTGCATGGATGTGGTCGTCATGGCCAACACTGTTCACGGCTACCTGTCGCAATCCGACAAGGGCGAGATGGTGATCGGCGGCGGGACCGACGGTTTCAACAACTTCACCCAGCGGGGATCCTGGCACCATATCGAGGAAACCGTTCGCGCGCTGGTCGAGACCTTCCCGATGCTGTCGCGCCTGAAGATGCTGCGGCAATGGGGCGGGATCGTGGACATGACCGGCGACCGCTCGCCGATCCTGTCGACCACGCCGGTCGGCGGCATCTTCGTCAATTGCGGTTGGGGCACGGGCGGATTCAAGGCGATCCCCGGGTCCGGTTGGGCGATGGCGGAACTGATCGCCAAGGGCACGCCCGGTCCGCTTTCGGCGGAATTCGGCCTGAACCGCTTCCGCGAAGGACGGTTCATCGACGAATCCGTCGCCGCTGGCGTCGCGCACTAAGGGGGCGGCGGTGATGATTTTGAATTTGCATGGAACTTTCCGCGCGGCATGGAAATTGGTGGGTCGGATGATCCAGCCAATCAGGGAAACACCATGGCAAACGGGAACAACAACAACGGCCTCTACTTCATCGTCGGCGGCATCGTCGTCGTGGTGGCGTTGCTCTTCTGGTTCATGTCGGGCGATCCCGACATGGCGGATGGCGACACCACCAACGTCACGGTCGAAGGAACGGCTGACGGCGCGGCGGATGCCGCGGAAGACGCAGCCGATGCGGCGGGCGACGCTGCAGCGGATGCAGCCGATGCAGCAGGCGATGCGGCTGACGCCGCTGGCGACGCAGCGACGCAGCCCGCTCCGGCCAACTAAGACAAGCTTACGGCTATCGGCGCGCGGGTCGCGCCGAGTGTCCGACCATCACGACCAAGTCCGGGATGCGGCGTTGACCGCGTCCCGGACGTTTCATGTTCGGGGGGCAACCTATGGCAGCTGATCCCGGCTCGGTTGTCCTGATGCGCGATGACCTGTGCCATCTGGGCGATTTCTCCGAGAAGGCGATGTTCGGCGGCATGGGGTTCATGCGTGACGGGCACATGCTGGCCGGCGTTATGTCGGACGGCGGGATGATGTATCGCGTCGGCAAGCCCCGTGAGTCCGAGGCGCTCAGGCTGCCGGGTGTCGGCCCGATGCAAAGCGGCGCACGACGCATGGGCGGTTTTGTCGTCATCAGCGGATCGCAGCTCGCTGACGACGACCTGCGCCGACGCTTGCTGGATCTGGCGCTGACCAACGCCACCGAACTACCCCTGAAGGACTAGTCCATGCTGATCCTGACCTGCCCTTATTGCGGCGTCCGCGCCGAGGAAACGGAACTTGCCCCCGGCGGCGAGGCGCATCTGAAGCGCATCGGTCCCGACGGCAGCGACGAAGCCTTCGAATCCTACCTGTTCGACCGCACCAACACCAAGGGCGTGCAGCTTGAACGGTGGCGCCACGCCTATGGCTGCGGCAAGTGGTTTCTGGCCGCGCGCGACACCGTGACGATGCAGGTCTACGGCACCTATGAGGCGCAGGCCTTCGGCCCGAACGAGGATGTTCAGGCCACCGTCCGCGTCCGCCACCCCGACTGGAGCTACAAGCTATGAGCGAAACGGGCCCTTTCCGCCTGCCACAGGGCGGGCGGCTGATCGACCGCGCCTATCCGCTGGAGTTTCGCTTCGACGGGCGCCCGCTGCGCGGGCTCAGGGGCGATACGCTTGCATCGGCCTTGATGGGGTCTGGCGTGATGCTGATGGGCCGGTCCTTCAAGTACCATCGCCCGCGCGGCCCTATCGCCTCGGGCGCCGAAGAGCCGAATGCGCTGCTGGGCCTGGGACAGGGCGGTCGGTTCGAGCCGAACCAGCGCGCCACAACGACCCAGCTTGAGCAGGGGATGCGGCTGACCGGGCAGAACGCCTGGCCGTCGCTGTCGGTCGATGTCGGCGCGGTCAATTCCTGGCTCTACCGCCTGTTTCCGGCGGGCTTCTACTACAAGACCTTCATTCTCCCCCGCGCGGCGTGGAAACACCTGTTCGAGCCTGTGATCCGACGCAGCGCGGGTCTTGGCCGGGCACCGAAGGACGTCGATCCCGACCGCTACGAACAGGCCTATGATTTTGCCGAGGTCGTGGTTGTGGGCGGCGGCATCGCCGGCCTGCAGGCAGCGCGTGACGCCGCCGAGGCTGGTGGGCGCGTGCTGGTTCTGGAACAGGATCCGCATTGGGGCGGGCGGACCCCGGTCGATCACGGTCCGGCGGGGCAGGGCGCCATCGATGCGCTGCTGACGGATCTGCGCGGGCGTGACAACGTCACCATGCGTCGCAAGACGATGGCGACGGGTCTATACGATCACGGCTATCTGCTGGCGCGCGAGGCGCTGGCCGACCACGATCCCAATCAGGGCATCCCACGGCAGCGGTTGTGGCGCATCCGCGCCGGCCGCATCGTCACCGCGACCGGCGCGCTGGAACGGCCGCTGTCCTTTGCGATGAACGACGTGCCCGGCGTGATGCTGGCCAGCGCGGTCCGTGATTACATCGTGAACCACGGCGTGGCGCCGGGCCACCGCATTGTCCTCGTGACCAACAATGACGACGCCTATCGCACGGCGCTTGCCGCGCAGGAGGCAGGGCTGGACGTCCCTGCGATCCTCGATGCGCGGCCAGCAGCGGATGGTCCCTTGCCCAAGATGGCGCGTGACCGGGGTATCCGGGTCATGACCGGGACGGGCATCGCCAAGGTCAAGGGTTCGCGCGCGGTGGAGGGGATCGTCACCTGTGCGCAGGCCGGGCAGGGGCAGCCGATCGAGACGATCGATTGCGATGCGGTCGCGATGTCGGGCGGCTGGTCGCCGGTCGTGCATCTGTGGTCCCACTGCGGCGGCAAGCTGACCTGGGATGACGCACAGGCGCTGTTCCGCCCCGATCCGGCGCGGCCGCCGCTGGGCGCCGACGGCGAGGGCAACGTCACTGCCGTCGGCGCCGCCTATGGTGATCTGCGCTGCGCGGGCGAGCTGGAGCGCGACGAAGCCGCGATGCAGCCGGTCTGGGTGATGCCCGCGCAGGCGACCCGCAAGGCGCGCTACAAGATGTGGCTCGATTTCCAGAACGACGTGAAGGTATCCGACATCGAGCTGGCTGCGCAGGAAGGCTATGAGTCGGTCGAACACACCAAGCGCTACACCACCCTTGGGATGGCCACCGATCAGGGCAAGGTCAGCAACATCAACGGTCTTGCTGTGTTGTCGGGCGCGCTGAACCAGCCGATCCCGGCGACAGGGACGACCACGTTCCGCCCGCCTTACACACCGCTGACGCTGGCCACGATCGCCGCCGATGCTCGTGGTGACGCCTTCCAGCCGCTGCGCAAGACGGCGATCGACGGCTGGCACGTGCTGAACGGCGCGAAATGGGAGCCGGTCGGCCAATGGCGCCGGGCCTACTGCTACCTGCGGGGCGGCGAGGATGCCCATGCCGCCGTCGCACGCGAGATCAAGGCGGTTCGCGGCGGTGTCGGCACGCTCGACGCATCGACGCTGGGCAAGATCATCGTGAAGGGCCCCGACGCGGGCAAGTTCCTCGACATGATCTATACCGGCGTGATGTCCTCGCTGCCGGTCGGCAAGTGCCGTTATGGTCTGATGTGTTCGGAAAACGGTTTCCTGATGGATGACGGCGTCGCCGTGCGCCTGTCCGAGGACACCTGGCTTTGCCACACGACCACCGGCGGCGCCGAGCGCATTCATGCCCATATGGAAGACTGGCTGCAATGCGAATGGTGGGAATGGAAGGTCTATACCGCCAACGTGACCGAACAATGGGCGCAGGTCGCCGTTGTCGGCCCGAAGGCGCGGACGCTCCTGGAACGGCTGGGCGGGATGGATGTCTCGGACGACGCGCTGCCCTTCATGGGCTGGGCCGAGGGTGAGATCGCGGGCATTCCCGCACGCATCTACCGGATCAGTTTCTCGGGCGAGTTGTCGTTCGAGGTCTCGGTCCCGGCGAACCGGGGTCTGGAATTGTGGGAAGCGCTGCACAAGGCCGGCGCCGATCTGGGCGTCACGCCCTATGGGACCGAGGCGATGCACATCATGCGCGCCGAAAAGGGCTTCATCATGATCGGGGATGAAACCGACGGCACGGTGATCCCGCAGGATCTGGGCCTTGGATGGGCGATCAGCAAGAAGAAGCCGGACTACATCGGCAAGCGCGCACAGATGCGCAGCCACATGACCGACCCGGATCGCTGGCAACTGGTCGGGCTGGAAAGTCTGGACGACCGGATGATCCCGGACGGCGCCTATGCGGTCGCCGAAGGCACGAACGCGAACGGCCAGCGTAACGTGCAGGGACGCGTCACCTCGACCTACTATTCGCCGACGTTGGGCCGCCCCATCGCGATGGGTTTGGTCCGTCACGGACCGTCACGGATGGGCGAGGAGCTGGATTTCCCGCTATCCAACGGTCCGGCGGTTCGCGCGAAGATCGTCGAGCCGGTGTTCTACGACAAGGAAGGGGCGCGTCTGAATGGCTGAAACCTTGGCAACGATCCGGCGGGCGGCGCCCTGCGCGATGATCTCGATCCGCGCCGATCTGGGTCGCGCAGGCGATGCGCTGGCCGAGGCGACTGGGCTTGCGATGCCAGAACAGGTTCGCATCGTGACAGATGGCAGCCGTGCTCTGGGCTGGATGTCGCCCGACGAATTGCTGCTGATCGGGCCGCTGGATGCGCGCAACGAGATGCGCGACGCCTGCGATCAGGCGTTGGCGGGCGAGCATGGGCTGGTTCTCGACGTGTCGGACATGCGCGTCATGTTCGCCATCGAAGGTCCGCGCGCGGATGACGTGATCCGCAAGCTGTGCCCCGTCGATCTGGACGCCATGCCGCAGGATGGGATGCGTCGCACCCGCGCCGCGCAGGTGGGGGTCGCGATCTGGCGCGAAGGGGACGGCGGGGGTCGCGGATGGCGGCTGATCTGCTTTCGATCGGTCGCCGATTATGTCGAAACGATCTTGCGAAACGCTGCGATTCCCGGTGCTCATCTGGCGCCGCGCTAGGGTCTGACGTTTCCTTTTCCGTTTGGAACCATGGGGCTGGCCTTGCGTTGGTCGGGCAACGCGGGGCATTGTCCCCGCCGACGACCCGTCATCATTGAAAGGACAGGACATGGCTTTCACGCTTCCCGATCTTCCCTATGCCCACGACGCTCTTGAAAGCGCGGGCATGTCGAAAGAGACGCTGGAGTATCACCACGACAAGCACCACAAGGCCTATGTCGACAAGCTGAACGAGCTGGTGGCCGGGACCGAGTGGGAAGGCAAGTCGCTGGAAGAGATCGTCAAGGGTACCTACAAGAAGGACGCCGTCGCGCAGTCGGGCATCTTCAACAATGCCAGCCAGCACTGGAACCACAGCCAGTTCTGGGAAATGATGAGCCCGGAAGGTGGCGAAATGCCGTCCGAGGTCGAGAAGGCCCTGACCGACAGCTTCGGCTCGGTCGACGAGTTCAAGAAGAAGTTCAGCGAAGCCGGCGCGGGCCAGTTCGGTTCGGGCTGGGCTTGGCTGGTCAAGAACAGCGATGGCTCGCTGGAAGTCACGAAGACCGAAAACGGCGTGAATCCTCTCTGCTCGGGTCAGACCGCGCTTCTGGGCTGCGACGTGTGGGAGCATTCCTATTACATCGACTTCCGCAACGCGCGCCCGAAATACCTCGAGAACTTCCTCAACAAGCTGGTGAACTGGCAAAACGTGGCATCACGGATGTGATCGCCAGAGGATGATACGCAAAGGCCCGCCAATCCGGCGGGCCTTTCGCTTGCAGCCCCGGCACACGGCGACCTAGGGTGACTGTCTGGAAAGAACGCCGTGCGATCGCTTGTCGTATCAAGTTTATCGGTTCAGGTATCGGAGTTTCTGATGCGTCTCAAACCCCTCCATCTCGGTATGGCGGCTCTGGCCGGCTTCGGGGCGTACTCCCTGTGGTGGGAACCGGCGATGATGATGAACGTCGCCCGCTACAGGGTCGGGCTGGAAGAATGGCGCGGGCGAAAACCGATGCGCCTGGTCATCATCAGCGACCTTCACGCCGGTTGGCCGCACATCTCGCTGAACCGTGTCAGCCGGATCGTGGATCGCGCCAATGCGCTGAAACCGGACGTGGCGATCCTGTTGGGCGATTATTCGGCTGCGCACCCCTTCACCTGGGGTCATACCGGCAAGCGAGAGATCATTCAGCGTCTGAAGGCGTTCACCGCGCCCCACGGGACCTACAGCGTCATCGGCAACCATGACTGGTGGCAGGATGCCAAGGCCCAGTTGAGCCGTCACGGTCCTGTCGAGGCCGAACGCGAACTTCGTGTGGTCGGCATTCCGGTGCTGAACAACCGATCCGTCAGGATCGGTGATGAAAAGACCGGCTTCTGGCTGGCCGGTGTGGATGAGCAGCGTCCGTTCGATGAAGGCCCCGATGGTGAGGGTATGGACGATCTGGAAGCCGCGCTGAACGAAGTCACCGATGACGCGCCGATCGTGCTTTTGGCCCATGAACCCGATCTGTTCGACCATCTCGGCAAGGCATCACGCCGCGTTTCCCTGACTATCTCGGGCCATACGCATGGCGGGCAGATCCGTGTCAGGGGTAGTGCCCCGCTGATCATGGCCAGCGACAACGAAAAGTGGTCGCACGGTCGGTATGACGACGAGGACGGACGGGCGCTGATCGTCTCGGCCGGGATCGGTTGCTCGGTCCTGCCGATGCGGCTTGGCGTGCCGCCCGAGCTGACCGTGATCGAGTTGTGCGAACCTGATCCCGAAACCGAAGAAGAGGCCGATGAGGCCGAGGAAGAGTTCGAAGAACTGGAGTCCGAAGGAAAGCTTCCGACCGGCCCCGGTGGCTTGGGCGACTGAAGCGCGGCGTCTCTAAGTTCAGAGGTCGTCCACCACGCGCCGCAGATCAATCAGGGCAGGATCCGTGACGCCCTCGACGCGCGCAACGGGCACGTCGTCGGCGAGGATTGTGGTATAGCCGCCAGCGGCGTTCCCGATTGCGCGCAGTTCCGGCGCGACGAGACCACCTGACGCCGAATCGAAGCTCGACCGCACATAGACCACCACGGCGTCATCGCCGGGCGTGTAGTCGGTGATCATCGCAGGATCGCCCGGCTGCAGCACGCGGTGATCGACCGCGAAAAGATCCGCACCCTCGCCACCCGTCGCCGTGTCTTCGGCCGAGATCCACAGCGTGTCGTCGCCCATCCCGCCCAACAGGGTATCGCCGCGATCTTCCAGCGACTCGCTCAGGCTGGACGGGGCTGCGCGCGACTGGCCCAGACCCGACAGCACATCGTTGCCCGCCCCGCCGATGATCCTGTCGGCACCGGTTCCGCCGGCAAGCGAGTCGTCGCCGGCCTCGCCCAGGATCACGTCGTTATCCTCTCCGCCGTCGATGACATCCTCTCCTGCACCGGCGCGCAGCGAATCGGCACCGTTCGCGCCGGAGATGGTGTCGTCCCCTTCGCCGCCCAGAACGTAATCCGCCTGGTCGCTGCCGTTCACCCGGTCATCGCCATCCAGTCCGGCAATGGCACTCGCCGTGCCAGGGTCGGCCGTCAGCGCGTCATCGCCGGTTGTGCCGATCCGCTCTTCGCCAAACCGAGACGGGTCATAGCCCGGCGCATCCTCGAACGGTTCGGGATCGGCCTCTGGTTCAGGCGCGACGGACGATTCATCGTCATTGCTGCCGATCAGCGCCATCAGCGCTGCGCTGCCAAGCGCCAGCCACAAAAGCGGCGCCTGGATCGTCAATTGGTCCATCGTCCAGTCCCTGCGCGAACCGGCATGTCCCAAAACCTCACCCATCATGACCTTAGCGAATCTGCCGCGGCATTGGCAAACCCCGGATTGGCCGTGTAAGAAGCGGCGCGACAGGATCAGGACAGGCGGCAATCTCCGTGGCCAACCAGAACGACAGTTTCATCGACGAAGTCACCGAAGAACTGCGCCGCGACCGGCTTTATGGCGCGTTTCGCCGTTACGGCTGGATCGGGATCGCCCTGATCGTGCTGATCGTCGGTGGCGCGGCTTGGCGGGAGTGGAGCCTGTCGCGCCAGACCAGCGATGCACGCCAGTTCGGTGACGCGGTGCTGGCCGCAGAACAAAGCGCCGGTCCGGTCGATGCGTTGTCCGAGCTTGCCGAGAATTCGGACAGCGGGCATGCGGTCATCGCCGGGCTTCTGGCAGCCGGCGCTGCGGCCGAGATCGGCGAGGATCAGCGCGCCGCCGAGCGGCTGCAGGAGGTCGCGGCGACCGCCGGAGAGGATGATCGGATCGCGCGTGACCTGGCGCGTCTGAAACTGGTCCTGGCCCAGGGTGACGCAATGAATCCGGCCGATCGCGATGCGGCCTTGGCGGAACTGGCGCAGCCGGGTGCCCCGTTCGAGCTGCTGGCACTGGAACAGCAGGCGGTGGCGCTGATCGGGGCAGGCCGTGTCCAGGATGCCGTGACCCTGATCCGCCAGATCCAGCAGAAGGACGGTTTGACGCCAAGCTTGCGCCGCCGGCTTTCCGAGATGATGATCGCCCTCGGGCAGGACGAGACGCCGGACGATTCAGAGGCGGCGACCGCCGGTGCGGAAGCAGTGCAGCTTCCCGACGCACCGGTCGAATAGAACCCTGCAAAGCAGCCGTGACGGCGCGACCATGAAACGAGGGAACGGCACGATGAGCTTTCTGTCCGCCGCAACGATCCGCGCGATGCTGGGCGCGGCTGCCCTGATAACGGTTGCCGCTTGCGGCGAACGCGGTGTGATCCTGCCCGGCGAGCGGCTCGATCCGCTGGCCGTGACCTCCCCTGAGGGTCCGGCGATCGAAATGCCGGTTCCGGTCGCGGCGACGGCGATCGGACTGCCTGCGCCGCGCGGAAATGCCGAATGGACACATCGCGGCGGCAACGCGGCCCATCTTGCAGGGCACGTGGCCCTTGGTGCCGGCACGAGCCGGATCTGGAGCGCGAATATCGGCCAGGGCGCGGATCGCCGCCACCGGATCGTCGCCGATCCGGTCGTCGCGGCCGGTCTGATCTTCACGCTGGACAGCCGCTCGCGTGTGACGGCAACGGCGCCGAATGGCGGACAGGTCTGGACAGCCGATCTGACGCCGCCCAGCGACAGCCGTGACAGCGCCTCGGGTGGCGGTCTCGCAGCCGAGGGCGGACGGCTTTTCGCGACCACGGGCTTCGGCGAACTGGTGGCGCTGGACATCCGCACTGGGGGCGTCCTGTGGCGCCAGCGCGTTGACGCCCCGGTCGGCGGCGGCCCGGCGGTCGAAAACGGCGTGGTCTACGTCGCGGCGAGAAACGCGGTCGGCTGGGCCGTCCGGGCCGAAGACGGTCGCGTTCTGTGGCAGACATCGGGCAACACCTCGACCGCGGGCGTGATGGGCGTTTCGGTCCCCGCCGTTTCGGGAAGCACAGTGGTCTTCCCGTTCAATTCGGGCCAGATGCTCGCCGCCGATACCCAGTCGGGCGGGACCATCTTCAGCGCACAGGTCGCGGGCACACGCACGGGTCGCGCCATCGCCGCGATCCGTGACCTGACGGGCGATCCGGTGATTGCGGGTGACACGCTTTACGGGGGTTCTTCCTCGGGACGGATCTCGGCCTTCGACATGGGCACCGGGGCGGAGCTTTGGTCGGCACGTGAAGGCGCGAACTCGCCGGTCGTCCCCGTGGGCGGGTCGATCTTCGCCGTCAACGATCAGTCCGAACTGGTCCGTATCGATGCCGCGACCGGCGGGCTGATCTGGCGGATGCCGCTGCCCTATTTCACCGATCAACGGGTCCGGCGTCAGGACAGCATCCACGCCCAATATGGTCCGGTCCTGGCTGGCGGGCGACTCTTCGTCGCGGGCTCTGACGGTCAGTTGCGGGCCTTCGATCCGTCATCGGGTGCGATGGTCGCGCAGGCGGCGATCCCGGGCGGCGCCGCCGCTGCACCCGTCGTCGCTGGCCAGACGCTGTACGTCGTCAGCCGCGCCGGCCAGCTTCACGCTTATCGGTGAGACTGCGCTGATGAGCTTCACTCTGGCCATTGTTGGCCGTCCCAATGTCGGCAAGTCGACGCTGTTCAATCGTCTGGTCGGCAAGCGTCTTGCGCTGGTCGATGACCAGCCGGGCGTCACTCGCGACCTGCGCGAAGGCGCGGCGCGGTTGGGCGACCTGCGCTTCGTGGTGATCGACAGCGCGGGCCTGGAAATGGCCGAGGATGACAGCCTTCAGGGCCGGATGCGCCGCCTGACCGAACGCGCCGTGGACGAGGCCGACATCTGCCTGTTCGTGATCGATGCGCGTGCAGGCGTGACGGCTGCCGACGAATATTTCGCCGACATTCTGCGCAAGCGCGCGCGCCACGTCATCGTCGCCGCCAACAAGGCCGAGGGTCGCGCGGGCGAGGCGGGCGCGCTGGAAGCCTATGCCCTTGGTCTTGGAGAGCCGCTTCGGATCAGCGCGGAGCATGGCGAGGGGATGGACGACCTTTACCGGGTGCTGGTCCCCTTGTCCGACGAGGTCGAGGCGGCGCGGCCCGCGCCAATCGAGCCGGTGACGGATGTCGACGTCGGCGAGGAACCGGCCGAGGGTGAGGAGGCCGACTGGCGTCCATCGGCTGACCGACCGCTGCAGCTTGCGGTCATCGGGCGGCCCAATGCGGGGAAGTCGACGCTGATCAACAAGATCATCGGCGAGGATCGGCTGCTGACCGGACCGGAAGCGGGCATCACCCGAGACTCGATCAGCGTGACTGCTGATTTCATGGGTACGCCCATGCGGATCTTCGACACCGCCGGCATGCGCAAGCGCGCCAAGGTCACCGACAAGGTGGAAAAGCTTTCCGTTGCGGACGGGCTGCGCGCGGTCCGGTTTGCCGAGGTCGTCGTGGTGCTGCTGGACGTGGCGATCCCGTTTGAGCAACAGGACCTTCGCATCGCCGATTTCGCCGAGACCGAGGGTCGTGCCGTCGTGGTGGCCGCGAACAAGTGGGATCTGGAAGACGACAAGCCCGAAAAGCTGAAGACGTTGCGCGAAAGCTTCGAGCGGTTGCTGCCGCAGTTGAAGGGCGCGCCGATGGTCACGGTCTCGGCCAAGACCGGCAAGGGGCTAGACAGGTTGCACGCGGCGATCCTGAAAGCGCACGAGGTCTGGAACCGGCGCGTTTCGACCGCGCGGCTGAACCGCTGGCTGGGGGTGATGACCGAAAGCCATCCACCGCCCGCGCCGGGCGGGCGCCGGATCCGGCTGCGATACATGACGCAAGTCAAGACGCGGCCGCCAAGCTTCGTTGTCAAATCGACGCATACCGACAAGCTGCCGGAGAGCTATCTGCGCTATCTGGTGAACGGTTTGCGCGCTGACTTTGACATGCCGGGCACGCCGATCCGGTTGATGCTGCGCGATCAGGGCGAAGCGAACCCCTATCGCCGCAAGGCCCAGAAGATCAGCCAGTCAGGCGCATTGGCCAAGCACAAGAACCGTCAGAAGCCCAAGAGCTGAGCTAACTGGCGGCGCGCACCAGCATCACGATCATCGCGGTGATGCCCAGAACGGCAGCGTTCGCGACCATCGGGTCGCTTGCCATGGCTGAAATGGACAGTCCGACCAGCGCCCAGATCAAGGCGATCGAGAAGCTGGTAGCGCGTCCAAGCTGCGCCTGAACGATGATCCCGACACCCGCGCAAAGCACCATCGCGATCACAGCCGCCAGACCCGGCGTCACGCCTAGGTCCGTCGTCAGCAGCGAGGCGAAGGACGCATAGGTTACGGCGGTCGCCCATCCCGCGAAGATCGCGAAGGATCGATGATAGCGCAGGCGCTGTCCCTCGCGCTGACCCCTGATGACCGCGGTCAATGCCGCCAGCATCATGGCGGTGGTCAGCACGAAACCCGCCAGAGGTTGGCTCATCGAAACCCAGGGCCAGAGTGCGGCCGCGATCAGGGCCGCGGCGATCGGCGCAAGCTCCACTGGTCGCAGGTCTTCGGGTTTTGCCGCGGGCGGCCGCGCCCAAGGCGCTTTCTGCAGTGAACCATCAAGGCGGTGAGGGACCATGCGCGCGCGCATGACCAGGCTGCCCGCATAGATCGACAGTCCGCCCCAGACCGCGATGAGAAGCGCCCAGAGGACGATGTTGTCCGGCCGGATGAAGGCCTTTGCGGCATTATGCGACCATCCGACGTCCAGCGTCGCTGCGCTGGTCTGCGACAGTGACATGGCGAAGGGTCCGGCGAGCCCGACCGTGTCAACCTGTGCGACCATTCCGGCAGGGGTGAGAGTATGGACAAGGCTGCTGACGAAAAAGGCCGCCAGCGCACTCAGCGTCGTCATCACACTCACACGGGTCATTCCCGAGAACGCGCGAGCTTCGCGTTAGTTGCTCGCGGTTCAGCCTATGTTTGGGCGATCACGACAATGTACCATCGGCGCCAAGCCGCGTTGCGCCCCGCAGATAAGGGTGTAGTGCAGCGGGCAGATCGACCGAGCCATCAACCTGCTGACCGTTTTCCAGCACCGCGATCAAGGCACGTCCGACGGCAAGCCCCGACCCGTTCAGCGTATGGACGAATTCGGGCCGTCCGCCGCCTTCCGGGCGATAGCGCGCGTTCATCCGCCGCGCCTGGTAATCGCCGCAATAGCTGACACTGGAAATCTCGCGATAGCGGTCCTGACCGGGCAGCCAGACCTCCAGATCATGGGTGATCCGCGCGCCCGCCCCCATGTCACCAGAGCACAGTACAACGGTCCGGTAGGGCAGGCCGAGCGCTTCCAGCACCGCCTCCGCGCAGCGGGTCATGCGCTCGTGTTCGGCAAGGCCGGACTCGGCGTCGGTGATCGAGACCATCTCGACCTTCTCGAACTGATGCTGACGCAGCATGCCGGCGGTGTCCCGCCCGGCGCTGCCCGCTTCGGACCGGAAGCACTGACTGTGCGCGGTCATCCGCCGCGGCAGGCTGGCATGGTCCAGCAGCTCTCCGTGGACCGTGTTGGTCAACGTGACCTCTGATGTGGGGATCAGCCAGTAACCTTCGCGGGTCTGATAGCTATCCTCGCCGAACTTGGGCAGCTGCCCGGTCCCGACCATCATCTCTTCCAGAACCAGCACGGGGGTCCAGGTTTCCTGCAGGCCGTGTTTTTCGACATGCAGGTCCAGCATGAACTGCGCCAGCGCGCGGTGGATGCGCGCGACGCCACCCTTCAGCACGACGAAACGGCTGCCTGACAGCTTGGCGGCGGTTTCGAAATCCATGCCGGATTTGACGCCGCCGATCTCATAATGCTCGACCGGTGCGAAGTTGAAGCGGCGCGGCTCACCCCAGCTTCGGATCTCCTGATTGTCATCCTCGTCCTTGCCGTCGGGGACGCGGTCCAGCGGCAGGTTGGGAATGCCCATCAGCAGGTCGCGCAACTGATTGTCCAGCGCCGCGGCTTCCGCCTGCATCCGCGCAATGTCGGCCTTTGTTTCGGAGACCAACGCGCGCAGCCGCTCGAATTCGGCGTCATCGCCGCGCGCCTTCGCGGCGCCGACTTCCTTGCTCGCGCGGTTCTGTTCTGCCTGCGCGGTTTCCGCGGCTGCGATCTGCGCCCGTCGCTTTTCGTCCAGCGCCAGGATTTGGGGCGAGACGGGCGCCAGGCCGCGTCGGGCGAGCGCGGCATCAAAGGCCTGAGGATCGTCGCGGATCGTGCGGATGTCGTGCATGGGCGGGCCTCTTGGATCTGTCAGGCCACCGCATAGACCATGCGCGCGGGCCGGGGAAGAGAGGCGGACGGGGACGAACAGGCGCTCGCTGCGGTGATCAGTCGATAACGGCGGTCCCGGCGCCGGGCCCGCGCGACCGATCAAGGTCCGAGAAGGTTTCGCGCAGAACAGGGTAGAAATAGGCCTCTCCGACATAGCCGTCGATGCGGCCGACCTCGATCCCGTGATCCAGCAGGATGAAGGTGGGCGTGATGACGGGGCGCGGACCAATCGCCAAACCGTCCGGCCAGGGACCGTCGATATCGACGCGCAGCAGCGGCGCGGCGCGGCCTTCCTCGGACGCGGCATAGCCGGGGCCGATCTCTTGATCCCAGCGGGCGCAATAGACGCAGCCCCGCTGCTCGACCATCAGCAACCGCACTGGCGCAGCCTGCCAGTCAACTTCGTGCTCGCTTACGATCGGGGTTGTCGCCTGCCCGGTCCCCACCGTCGCGATCCCCAGCATCATAGCCAGTCTAAGTGCCACCAAGATGCGCCGCATCCAGTCCCGAGCCTCGTGTTGTGCTTGTCTCAGCGTAAGCACGCGCCTCGCGACCCGCAAGCAGGGCGGACCGCTTCGCTTGCCCTTGCGGGATCGCGCTTCTATCCATGAATGACGGCATGCGCTGGCAACTGCCGCAGGGTCGCGGGGCGGAATGGACGATCTTCTGGAACGACTGGCCGGGGGCGACCGGCGCGCCCTTTCCCGCGCGATCACGCTGATCGAATCGACACGGGCCGACCATCGCGAACGTGCGGTTTCGCTGTTGTCGAACCTGCCCGACCGGCAGGCGCTGCGCATCGGGCTTTCGGGAACACCCGGCGTCGGAAAGTCCACCTTCATCGAGGCGTTCGGAACGATGCTGACCGAAGCCGGGCTGCGGGTTGCGGTGCTGGCGGTCGATCCGTCCTCGACCCGGTCGGGCGGCTCGATCTTGGGCGACAAGACCCGGATGGAGCGGCTGTCGCGCGATCCAAACGCGTTCATTCGCCCTTCTCCGTCCAGTGCGGAACTGGGCGGCGTCGCCCGTCGCACGCGTGAGGCGGTGCGACTGTGCGAGGCGGCGGGCTTCGACGTGGTGCTGATCGAGACGGTCGGCGTCGGCCAGTCCGAGACCCTGGTGGCCGAGATGTGCGACCTGTTCGTGCTGCTGCTGGCGCCCGCGGGCGGGGACGAGTTGCAGGGCGTCAAGCGGGGCATCATGGAGATGGCCGATCTGGTCCTGGTCAACAAGGCTGACGGCGATCTGCTGGGGCCTGCACGTCGGACCGTCGCCGACTACGCCGGCGCGCTGCGGTTGTTGAGAAAGCGTCCGCAGGATCCTGACGGTTTTCCCAAAGCGTTGCCAGTGTCCGCGGTGTCCGGCGCGGGGCTGGCAGACGCCTGGCAGCAGATGCAGGATCTGGCCGACTGGCGCCGGCAGCAGGGCCATTTCGACCGGACACGCGCTGCGCAGGCGCGCCATTGGTTCGAGGCCGAGGTTCGGGCAGGTCTGCTGGCGCAGCTTGCATCGGGCGAGGCGCGTCGCAGGATGGATCAATTGGGTGAGGCGGTGGCCGAAGGTCGTGCCGCGCCGGGCGAGGCCGCCGCCGAGATGCTGGCCGCGTTGAGGGGCTGAGGCTTCCTGGAATAGACGCCCGATTCTGCGGCGCATGGCGGCCGCGATCGGCTTAGGGTGATGGCAGATGACCAAGGATGACGCCATGCTTGATATGCCAGACCCCGGCGCGCTTTACGCCGCGCTGACCGCCCGTGATGCCGCTTATGAGGGTCGTGCCTATGTCGGTGTGACCACAACCGGCATCTTCTGCCGCCTGACATGCCCGGCCCGCAAGCCGCGCCCCGAAAACTGCCGCTGGTTCACATCGCCTGCAGAGGCGGCGGCCGAGGGCTTTCGCCCCTGCCTTCGCTGCCACCCGACCGGTCCCGAGGCCGAGGGCCATCAGACCGTCGCGTCCCTGATCGCCGCGCTGAAAGCCAATCCAGACCGGCGGTGGAGCGAGGCCGATCTGGTCGCGATGGGGCATGACCCCTCGACCATCCGGCGTGCGTTCAAGCGGCATTTCGGGCAGACGTTTCTCGACATCGCGCGCAATATGCGCTTGCGCCAGGGGGTGAAGGGCATGACGGCAGGCCAGTCGGTGATCGATTCGCAACTGGATGCCGGCTTCGAATCCGCATCCGGCTTTCGTGAAGCTTTCGGAAGGCTGTTCGGTCATCCGCCGCAGCAGATGCGCGGCGCAGCCGACTTGCGCGCCGACTGGATCGACACGCCGCTGGGGGGCATGATCGCAATCGCTGATGCCCACACGCTGCACCTGCTGGAATTCATCGACCGCAAGGCGCTGCCCCAGGGACTCAGGCGGCTCTCGGGATTTGTCGGCGGGCGTATCGGTCTGGGTCGGACATCCGTGACCGACCGCACCGAGACGCAGTTGGCCGAATTCTTCGATGGGAACCGCCCACGCTTCGATCTGGACCTGCAGTTGCGCGGCACGGACTTCCAGCGCCGCGTCTGGCAGGGTCTGCGAGCGATTCCGGCCGGAGAGACGCGCAGCTATGCCGAACTGGCGCGTGACATCGGCAGCCCGACATCGATCCGCGCGGTGGCGAATTCCAACGCGAACAACCGTATCGCCATCGTCATACCGTGCCACCGTGTCATCGGTGCGGACGGGACGCTGACCGGCTATGCGGGCGGGCTGTGGCGCAAGCAGCGGCTGATCGAGATCGAACGGTCCTATGTCGCCTGAGGGCAGTTTTTGCCGATGTCCTGCCCGGGTTGGGCTTGACGGCATCCGTTCGAGCCAGTAATCACCCGCGAACGAATTTCGGGCGCTGCCTCGCGGCGCCTTTTCATATTGGGCGAAGCGGCCTCCGAATCGCCTGACCCGGAAACGAAGGAAACGAACATGTCGCGCGTTTGCGAACTGACCGGCAAGGGCCCGATGTCTGGCAACAACGTCAGCCACGCCAACAACAAGACCCGTCGCCGTTTTCTGCCGAACCTGAACGACGTCACGCTGACCTCGGAGAAGATGGGCCGCACGTACGCGCTGCGCATCTCGGCCGCGGCACTGCGCACGGTCGATCATCGTGGTGGTCTGGACGCGTTCCTGGCGAAGGCCAAGGACACCGACTTGTCGGCCCGCGCGCTGAAGATCAAGCGCGAGATCGCCAAGAAGGACGGCCCGGCCGAACTGCAGGCCTGAGCTGCTTTCCCTGACGGGACGTATGCACCCCGCCGATCTCGGCGGGGTTTTTGCGTTCGGGGCCGTCGGGTTCGGCAAATTTGAATGGCAGAGCCAAGGCACCCGCGCGATAGAGACGGGGCAATGCAAGAAGGACACGACTATGAAGACATTGACGCTTGCCTCCACCCTTGTCCTGCTTCCGCTTTCCGCGATGGCTCATGACGTAATGGCGGTGAAGGACGCCTACGCCCGCAGCGCAAATCCGATGACCGGCGGCGTGTTCATGCTTCTCGACAACCATCGCGAGGTCGATTGCACGCTGTCCGGCGTTTCCTCGGACGCGGCCGAGCGAGTCGAACTGCACAGCAACGAGGACGTGGACGGCGTCATGTCGATGCGTGAGATCGAGGAGGGCATCTTGATCCCTGCGGGCGAGACGCACGCGCTGGAACGCGGCGGCGACCACGTCATGCTGATGGGCCTCAAGGCGCCGATGGAAGATGGTGCGACGGTCGCCCTGACGCTGGACTTCGGCGATTGCGGCACGGTGGATGTCGAGGTGCCGGTCGACAATCAACGCGAACCGCAGCAGGCGGCCGACGGTGATGCAGCCGTTCCTGACGGCCACGCGGGTCACTGACGGCCGATTAGGCCCGCTGACCGATCCGCGCGATCAGGGCCTGAACCTGCGGTCCAAGATGTGGAACCAGCAGCCCGACGCCCTTGGCCGACGGATGAATCCCGTCGGCAAGCAAATAGTCGCCCCGCATCGGGCGTGGCAACTGCGCCAGGGGCGCGTAAAGATCGGGTAGCAGCAAGGTTCCGTGACGCTGGGCCAGTCGCGGCCATATCGCAGCCCAGCGGCGCCGCCAGTCCTGCCTTCGACCCGGCGCGTGGATCCCGACCAGCAGCACCGGCCGCCCCCCGGCTCCGGCAGTGGACAGGATGGAGTCGAGATTGGCCTCGGCCCGCTCGGGCTCCCATCCCAGCAGCATGTCATTGCCGCCCAATTCGACGATAACGGCGTCCGCGCCCCCGCGCAGCGCCAGCCCGATCCGCACGCGACCGCCCAGCGTCGTGTCGCCCGACAGGCCGCGGTTGACGATGGTCGCGGGTGTGCCCTGCGCCGCGAGCCAGTTCTGCAACTGGGGGACCAGCCCGTAACCCTTGGCCAAACCGTAGCCCGCGGTCAGGCTGTCGCCGAACGCGACGATCCGCGGCGATGCGCTTTGCGCCCTCGCGGTTAGCGGCAGCAGGGCGGCCCCCGCGATCAGGGCGCGGCGGCTGATGGTCGTGAGGGGACGCTTGCTCATCCACCCTGCCTGTGGCGATCGCGCCGCGCGATCAAGCGAAAACCCCGTGAATGACGCCGGATTGAGTTGTCGCGCGCCGTATGGGACATTAACTGCAAGATAAAACGAGCATTCACAGGAACCTTGCCAATGAACCGCCGTCAGATGATCTCGCTGGCTTTGCCGCTGATCGCCGCACCGTCGCTGGTGCTGGCGCAGGCAACGCCGCCCGCTCCGCAGACCGCCGAAACCGCGGCCCGCGACCCCTATGCCCCGACCGAGGTCGCCATCCGCGAAGGGTTCGAGGTCGGCAGCATCATCGTGGTCAGCCAGGACTTCTTCCTCTACCACGTCATCGCGCCGGGTCGGGCGATCCGCTACGGCGTCGCGGTCGGCAAGGATGAACTGGTGTGGAAAGGCCGCGCGACCATCGGCCGCAAGACCGAATGGCCCAGCTGGACGCCTACGGCCGACATGATCAAGCGCAACCCGACCGCCTACAAGAAGTATGAGGACGGGATGCCCGGTGGTCCGCAGAACCCGCTGGGGGCGCGGGCGCTGTATCTTTACAACGCCAACGGCCAGGACACCGCGATCCGCATCCATGGCACCACCGAACCTGGCAGCATCGGCCGCGCGGTCAGCAATGGCTGCCTGCGGATGCGCAACGAGGCTGTGATGAGCCTTTACGATCAGGTCCCGGTCGGCACGCCGGTCTACGTCTACTGATTTGACATTGCGTCTTGCGCGCGTCGCGGACCCCGCCCTGGCGGGGTTCGACGACATCATCGATGTGCGTTCCCCGTCGGAGTTCGCGGAAGATCACCTGCCCGGCGCGATCAATCTGCCGGTCCTGGACGATGCAGAGCGGGCAGAGATCGGGCGCATCTACAAGCAGGTATCGCCCTTCGATGCGCGCAAGAAGGGCGCGGCGCTGGTCGCCGCGAACGCCGCGCGGCACATTGCGGGTCCGCTTGCCGATCGTGACGGCAGTTGGCGCGCGCTGGTCTATTGCTGGCGTGGCGGTCAGCGTTCGGGCAGTTTCGCCACGATCCTGTCGCAGATCGGCTGGCGGATCGAGCGGATCGAAGGCGGCTACAAATCTTGGCGTTCGCTGGTCGTGGAGCGCGTTCAGGCTCAGCCGGTCGAGGCGCCCTTCATCGTCATCGACGGCAATACCGGCAGCGCCAAGACCGCGATCCTGCATCGGCTTGCCGCGCGCGGACATCAGGTGATCGATCTTGAAGGGCTGGCCAACCATCGGGGCAGCCTGTTCGGCGCGATGGCGGGTGGCCAGCCGGCACAGCGAATGTTCGAGGGGCGGTTGGCCTTTGCGCTGGAAGAGCTGGACCCGTCTCGGCCGTTGCTGGTCGAAGCTGAAAGCAGCCGCATTGGCGATTTGAACCTGCCCAAGATGATGTGGCAGGCGATCTGCGCCGCGCCGCGTCTGCGGCTGGAGGTGCCGGTGGCCGCGCGCGCCGCCTATTCGGCGCGCGATTATGGCGATGTCGTGGCCGAACCCCGACGGCTCGCCGGTATCATCGCCTCGCTTGCCGCAGTCCAGCCGAAAGAGCGGATCGCCGACTGGCAGGCCCAGGCAGAGGCGGGCGAATGGGCCGCGCTGGCCGAGGGCTTGATGCGCGATCATTACGATCCGCGTTATCGCAAGCATCGCTCGCGCTACGCTGACATGGAGCGGGCGGTGGTCGCGCTGGACGATCTGAGCGATCTCGATGCGGCGGCAGAGCGCGTCGAAACGGCGCTTGCCCGGATCGACCTCTCCCGATCGTGAAGCGGTCTCGCGTTCTTCGCGCTTAATCTGATCCCGCACAGGATGGGAGAGCATGATGACGCGGATGACGGCGAAGGATTTCGATCAGGGCCTGCTGGAGCTTTACGATTTCTACGCGCACGGTCGGATCACCAAGCGCGAGTTTCTAGATCGGGCTGGCAAGTACGCGGTCGGCGGTGTGACCGCGCTCGCGCTGCTTGACATGCTGAGCCCGAACTACGCCCTGGCCGAGCAGGTCAGCTTCAACGATGAGAGCATCCTGCCGGAATACATCACCTATGACAGCCCGAACGGCACCGGCGAGGTGCGGGGCTATCTGGTCCGCCCGGCGGGGGTCGAGGGTCCGCTGCCCGCGGTTCTGGTGATCCATGAGAACCGGGGCCTGAACCCCTATATCGAGGATGTCGCGCGCCGGGTCGCCAAGGCGGGTTTCATGGCGCTGGCGCCGGACGGGCTGACCTCGGTCGGCGGTTACCCCGGCAACGATGCCGAGGGGCGCGAGCTTCAGCAGCAGGTCGATCCCGAAAAACTGATGAACGACTTCTTCGCCGGTGCAGAGCATCTGATGGCGCGCGAGGATTCGACCGGCAAGGTCGGCTGCGTCGGCTTCTGCTATGGCGGCGGGGTCTGTAATGCGCTGGCGGTGGCCTATCCCGAACTGGCCGCTTCGGTCCCGTTCTACGGTCGGCAGGCGTCAGCAGAGGATGCGTCGAAGATCAAGGCGCCGCTGCTGCTGCACTACGCCGAACTGGATGAGCGGATCAACGAGGGCTGGCCGGCCTATGAGGCCGCGCTGAAGGAAGCGGGCGTGACCTACGAGGCCTACGTCTATCCGGGCGTGAACCACGGCTTCCACAACGATTCCACCCCGCGCTACGATCAGGAAGCGGCTGAACTCGCCTGGCAGCGCACGATCGACTGGTTCAACAAGTATCTGACCTAGGCGTCTCGCAGGAAGCGGCGCAGCACCCGTTCCAGTTTGGCCGCACCAAGGGGGGCCATCGCCTTGGTGTGGTCGTGGCTGATCGCCTCGTCCGACAGGCCCGCGCCCATGTTCGTGATGACGGAAATCGCTGCGCAGCGCAGCCCAATGAAACGGCCGAGGATGATTTCGGGCACGGTGGACATGCCCACCGCATCGCCGCCGATGATCTGCGCCATGCGGATCTCGGCCGGGGTCTCGAAGCTGGGGCCGGAGAACCAGCAATAAACGCCTTCAGGCAGGTCGATGCCCTCGGACTGCGCGGCGTCCTTTAGTCCGGCGCGCAGGTCGGGATCATGGGCGTCGGTCATCGGTTGGAAGCGGGCGTCCGTCTTCTCGCCGATCAACGGGTTCGCGCCCGACAGGTTGATGTGGTCCGACAGCATCATCAGCGAGCCGAGTGGCATCGTCTGGCGAAGCGAACCGGCGGCGTTGGTGAGGATGAGGCGCTGGCATCCGAGTCCCGCCAACACCTCCAGCGGAAACCGCATCGCATCGGCGCGCCCGGATTCGTAATAATGTGACCGCCCTCCGAAGACCGCGACGCGCTTACCTTCCAACCGACCGATCACCAGTTCCGAGACATGACCAGAGACACCCGCATGGGGAAAGCCCGGCAGGTTGTCATAGGGGATCGCCACGCCCTCGACCGTGCCCGACAGGTGCCCCAGGCCGGAACCGAGGATCAGCCCGAATTCCGGCGCCTCCTCCCCCGCGCGGTCGCGGATCAGCGCGAGTGCCTCAGCGTTCTTTGACATAAGGCTCTCCGCCCGCACGCGGCGGGATCGCGCGGCCGACGAAGCCTGCGAGAATGATGACGGTCAGGATGTAGGGCAGCGCGTTCATGAACATCGACGGGATGGTGATGAAGCCCAGATCGAGATTCGGATACTGATTCGCGATGGCTTCAAGCAGTCCGAAGAGGAAGGTGGCGAACAACGCGCTCCACGGCCGCCACTTGGCGAAGATCAGCGCGGCCAGCGCGATGAAGCCGCGGCCCGCCGTCATCTCTTTCACGAACCCCGCCGACAGGCTGGTTGCCAGATAGGCGCCTGCGATCCCGCACAGAACGCCGCAGATGGCGATCGCGGCGTGGCGCAGCCGTGTGACCGACACGCCGGCCGTATCGACGGATGCCGGATTCTCGCCCACCGCGCGCAGGCGCAGGCCGAACCGGGTCCGGTTCAGCACCCACCATGTCAGCGGCACAAGAAGCAGCGCGATGTAGACCAGGATCGAGTGACCGGACAGTAGGTTGGAATACAGATCCCCGATCACCGGCACGCCGCGCAGGGTTTCCGCCAGCGGCAATTCGATCGGCTGGAAACGTGCCGCGCCTTCCAGTGACGGCGTGCGGCCGCCAAGCTGAAAGATCTTGATCCCCAGAAGCACCGTCAGTCCCGAGGCGAGGAAGTTGATCGCCACGCCCGAGATCAGCTGGTTGCCCCGGAAGGTGATCGAAGCGAGCCCGTGGATCAGCGACAGCGCCATCGACCCCGCAATCCCCGCCAGCAGCCCGATCCACGCGCTGCCAGTCAGGTAGGCGACCGTCGCGGCCGAGAAAGCGGCCATCAGCATCTTGCCTTCCAGCCCGATGTCAAAGACGCCCGAGCGTTCGGAATAAAGCCCGGCAAGGCAAGCAAGCAGCAGCGGCGTCATCAAGCGCAGCGCGCTGTCGATGCCTTGTACCGCGCGACCGGAATCAACCATCGCCCAAATCACGCAGATAGCGAGGACGAGGATCGGGGTCAGCGCCTCATTCAGCGAACCAAGCTTCATGCGTCGCCCCGCTTGCGCATCGAAAGGAACATCCGCTCCAGCGGCATCCGCACCATGTTGTCCAACGCGCCGGTGAACAGGATCACCAAAGCCTGGATGACGATGATCAACTCGCGCGGGATCGAGGTCCACAGCGCCAGTTCACCCCCGCCCTGATAGAGAAAACCGAACAGAAGCGCGGCCAGGAACACGCCGAACGGATGGTTGCGGCCCATCAGCGCGACGGCAATGCCGATGAAGCCGGCACCCTCGACCGCGTTCAACACCAGCCGCTCGCTTTCGCCCATCACGTTGTTGATAGCCATCAGCCCGGCGAACCCACCGGAGATCAGCATGGCGAGCACGGTGATCTTCACGGGGCTGATCCCGGCGTAGAGTGCGCCCGGCTCGGACCGGCCCAGAACCCGGATCTCGTAGCCGAGACGTGTGCGCCAGATCAGCAACCAAGTGAGGAAACAGGCGAGGACGGCGATGAAGAAGGTCACGTTGACGGGCGTATGTTCGCCCCAGGTCATGCCGAAGGTGGCCGCCAGGTCGGTGATCTTGGGCAGATGTGTGGCATCGGGGAAACGCGCGGAGGCCGGGTCCATGCTGCCCACGGGGCGCAGCAAGTTGACCAGAACGTAGTTCAGCAGGGCGGCGGCGATGAAGTTGAACATGATCGTCGTGATGACGATGTGGCTGCCGCGCTTCGCCTGCAGCCAGGCGGGGATGAAGGCCCATGCCGCGCCGAACGCCGCCGCGCCGATCATCGCTACGGGGAGTGCGATCAGCCAATGCGGCAGGGGCAGGTAAAGCAGCACCAGCGCCACGCCAAGCCCGCCCATCGCTGCCTGTCCTTCGCCCCCGATGTTGAACAGGCTCGCATGGTAGGCCACCATCACCGCGAGCCCGGTGAAGATGAAGTTCGTCGCGTAATACAGCGTGAACCCCCAGCCGTAGCTGGACCCGAGCGCGCCCGTCACCATCGTCTTCAGCGCCATCCAGGGATTTTCACCGATGGCGAGAATGACCAGCGCCGAGATCGCGAAGGCCAGGAGGACAGAGATCAGCGGCGTCAGGATTACGTCGGCCCATTTCGGCATCTTGTCCATCAGACGCGCTCCTCGGGGGTGGTCTCGACATACTGGTGTTCCGGCGGGATGCCCTCGGCCGGGTCGTGGCGATCGGTGTCGGTGATGCCCGCCATCAGCAGGCCCAGTTCGCCCGTCGTCGTCTCGGACGGCAGGCGTTCACCCATGATGCGGCCGTCGAACATGACCGCGATCCGGTCCGACAGCGACAGGATTTCGTCCAGCTCGACAGAGACCAGCAGGATCGCCTTTCCGGCGTCGCGCAGTTCCACGATGCGCTTGTGAATGAACTCGATCGCGCCGATGTCCACCCCGCGGGTCGGCTGGCCGATCAGCAGCAGGTCGGGATTGCGCTCGATCTCGCGCGCGACGACCAGCTTCTGCTGGTTCCCGCCCGAGAAATTTCGCGCCGCAAGATGGCAGTTGCGCGGGCGGCAGTCGAAATCCTCCATGTATTTCTGCGCATCGCGACGGATCGCGTCGTTGTCCATCAGCCAGCCGCGCTGGTATTCGGGTTTGTCGTGATAGCCGAAGGCGATGTTTTCCCAGGCAGTGAAGTCCATGATCAGGCCTTCGGTCTGCCGATCCTCGGGGACATGGCCGATGCCGCGCTTGCGCCGCGTGCGGGCGTCGGATCTGGTGCCGGTCACGTCCAGCGGCTCGCCGTTCATGTGGATCGTGCCGCTGACCGTGCTGCCCTTTTCGGGGTAACCGCCCAGCAGTTCCAGTAGCTGCGTCTGACCATTGCCCGAAACCCCCGCGATGCCCAGGATTTCGCCAGCACGGATGTCGAAATCGATGCCGCGCAGTCGCTCTACGCCTTCGTCGTCGACCATTTTCAGGCCGCGCACCTCCAGCACCGGGGCGCCGGGGCTGGCAGGCCCCTTCTCGACGTTCAGCAGGACCTTTCGACCGACCATCAGCTCTGCCAGTTCCTCCGGCGAAGTTTCGGCGGTGCGGACGCTGGCCACCATCTCGCCGCGCCGCATCACGCTGACATTATCGGTGATCTCCATGATCTCGCGCAGCTTGTGGGTGATCAGGATGATCGTCTTCCCCTCGGCCTTCAGCCCTTCGAGGATGCGGAACAGGTGATCGGCCTCGGCCGGGGTGAGCACGCCGGTCGGTTCATCCAGGATCAGGATGTCGGCCTGACGGTATAGCGCCTTGAGGATCTCGACCCGCTGCTGGTGGCCGACCGAAAGCTCCTCGATCCGCTCGTCGGGATCGACGTTCAACTGATATTCCTCGGCCAGGCGACGCAGGACGCCGCGTGCCTTGGCCAGCGCGGGGCGCAGAAGGCGGCCGTCCTCGGCCCCGAGAATGATGTTTTCCAGCACGGTGAAGTTCTGGACCAGCTTGAAATGCTGGAAGACCATTCCGATGCCCGCGCGGATCGCGGTCATGGAATCGGTGATGCTGAGCGGCTGTCCGTTCACCTCGATCGTGCCGCTGTCGGGTTTGTAGAATCCGTAGAGGATCGACATCAGCGTCGATTTGCCCGCGCCGTTCTCGCCGATGATGCCGTGGATCGTGCCCCGTTCGACCCGCAGGTCGATATCCTTGTTGGCCTGCACGGGCCCGAAGGCCTTGGAGATGCCGGTCAGTTCGATGGCGGCGGGGGCGGCCGTTGCCGACCGCCCCCCCAGATGTTGCGCGGGCTCGGCCATCACTCGACCGGGCAGGTGTTGTCGGCCATGTAGTCGTGAACCTCGATGCTGCCGTCGGCAATGCCGGCCTTGGCTTCGTCGACCGCGGCCTGCATCTCGGGCGTGATCAGGTCCTGGTTGTTCTCGTCCACTGCGACGCCCACGCCTTCGGCGGCGAGATCCATGACCTTCACGCCCGGTTCCAGGGCATCGCCCGCGGTGAACGCGTCGAAGACGGCGTTGTCCACGCGCTTGACCATCGAGGTCAGCATCTGGCCCGGATGCAGATGGTTCTGGTTGCTGTCGACGCCGATGCCCAGCTTGCCTTCGTCGGCGACGGCCTGCAGGACGCCGATCCCGGTGCCGCCGGCGGCCGCGTAGACCACGTCGGCGCCCTGGCTGATCTGCGCCTTGGCAAGCTCGCCGCCCTTCACCGGGTCATTCCACGCCGCGGGGGTGGTGCCGGTGTAGTTAATCAGCACCTGACCGTCCGGCTTGACCGACTTGAAGCCCTGGGCATAGCCGCATTCGAACTTGTGGATCAGCGGGATATCCATGCCGCCGATAAAGCCTACGGTCCCGGATTCCGATGCCATCGCGGCCATGATCCCGGCCAGATAGCTGCCCTCTTCCTCGGTGAAGACGACGGATTGCACGTTCGGCTGTTCGACCACCATGTCGATGATCGCGAATTTCACGTCGGGATAGTCGGGGGCGACCTTGTTCAGGACGTCGCCGAAAGCGAAGCCTGTCATGACGATCGGGTTGGCGCCGGTTTCCGCCAGCCGCCGCAGCGCCTGTTCGCGCTGCGCCTCGGACTGCATCTCCAGTTCCTTGTAGGTGCCGCCGGTCTCTTCGACCCAACGCTGCGCGCCGCCGAACGCCGCCTCGTTGAAGCTTTTGTCGAACTTGCCGCCGAGATCGTAGATCAGCGCCGGTTCGGCCGCCGCAAGACCCGCCGAAAGCGCCAGCGCGGTCGTTCCTGCGAACATGCGTGTCATCATCGTCATCTGATACCTCAACCCTGTTTTGGGGCCCTGCGGCGGGCCCGAAGATGCAGGGATTAGGGATCAAGCGGTGGTAGCGGTCAACCGTCTTTTTCGTGCGATTCAAGGTCGATCCGCAGCACCAGCGCGTCCAGATCGCGCGCGAAATAGCCGCGTCTCAGACCCGCTTCACGCCAGCCGAGACTGGCGTATAGCGCGCGTGCGGCGGTGTTGTCGGATGCGACCTCGAGAAAGACCTGCGCCGCGCCGCGCGACGCCGCGGCATGCAGGAAACGCCGCGTCAGATCGGCACCGATGCCCAGTCTTCGGGCATCGGGATCGACGGCGAGCGTCAGAAGTTCGGCCTCGTCCGCGATGACCCGTCCGATCAGGAAGCCCTGGGCGTGCGAGACGAGGAAGGCGCCGGTCGTGCCGAGGATTTCGGCGATCTCGTCCGCGGACCAGGGGCGGGGACGGGTGAAGGCGCGCGCGTGAAGCGCGGCCATCTGGTCGAAGGTCACGGCAGCATCACCGGTCCACGGTCGCGCGCGGGTGCTGCGTCGGCGGGACGCAGGTAGATCGGCGCGGGGCGCGGATGGGGTCGATCACGACGAGCCAAGGCGAGACGCGCGATCGCGACAGGCAGCGGGACGACGGGATCGCTGGGCGCCGGGCCGGGGGGCAGGGTATCTGATTGCTGCGGCGCGGTGACTTCCGCATCGTCGCGAAAGTTCTGCCAGATCAGGTGATTGGCGCGGGCCGGGATGACGATGCGGCAGGGGCGCGGCAGGTCCAGCGCCATCGCTTCGGGAACGGAGATGCCGATCGCCGGGATGCCGAGCGACAGGGACAATCCGCGCGCGGCGGCGACGGCGATGCGGATGCCGGTAAAATTGCCGGGGCCGGTGCCGACGCCGATGACCGACAGGTCGGACCAGGTGATGCCGGATTCGACCAGCAATTCCTCAATGATCGGAAACAGGCGCTCGGCCTGGCCCTTGGCCATCGGTTCGATGCGCTGGGTCAGGATGTCGTCGCCGGACAGCAAAGCGGCCGCGCAATGCGCGGCCGATGTGTCGAAGCCGAGACTGACCCCTTCAGGCAACCGGGCGGACCTCGGTCACTTCGGGGATGTAGTGACGCAGCAGATTCTCGATCCCCATCTTCAGCGTCAGGGTCGAGGACGGGCAGCCCGCGCAGGCGCCCTGCATGTGCAGGTAGACGACGCCGCGGTCGAAGCCGTGGAAGGTGATGTCTCCGCCATCCTGCGCCACTGCCGGACGCACGCGGGTGTCCAGCAACTCCTTGATCTGGACGACAATATCGCCGTCGGGGCCGTCATGGGCGGCGTGGCCGCCGTCACCGGCGCCGGCGTTCTCAACGACCGGGGCGCCGGACTGGTAATGCTCCATGATCGCGCCGAGGACCGAGGGCTTCAGGTGATCCCACTGGGTCGCCTCGGCCTTGGTGACGGTCACGAAATCGCTGCCCAGGAACACGCCGGTGACGCCGGGGACACCGAAGATGCGGCTGGCCAGCGGCGAGGCGCCGGCGGTGTCGCGGTCGGGGAAATCGGCGGTGCCCGCTGCGCCCAGCACGGTTTCGCCCGGCAGGAATTTCAGCGTGGCGGGGTTCGGCGTGGTTTCGGTCTGGATGAACATCGGCGGGCTCCTTGTTGGTCCAGATATGGGCGTCGAGGGCCGTCGGGTCAAGCGAAGGAAGGTTAAGGAACGGTTAAGATCGGACGGCGCATCAAGCGCACGGTGGCTGTGCAACAGCGCAACGGGCGGCGGGTCGTTCGGGCCAGCGTTTGCTGGGTCTGACGCGTCACAACCCGTACACCGCGCGTACACAGGCTGTACACAACCTGTACACAGGCTGCGAACGGGCGGTTCAGGAAGCGTTAAGGGGTTCGGGCTGCGCCCGAATGCCTCCGGCGGGGATATTTGTGTAAAGAAGAAAGGGCGTCGCCCGCGCTGGCACAGGCGCGGGGTCGTGCAACCCTAGCCGTGATGGGCGGCGACGGTCTTGAGGGTCGAGAAGCCGTAGAGCGCCTCGAACCCCTTTTCGCGGCCGTGACCTGACTTGCCGATCCCACCGAACGGCAGCTCGACCCCGCCGCCGGCGCCGTAATTGTTGAGGAAGACCTGACCCGAGCGGATCGCCTTGGCCAGACGCATCGCGCGACTGCCGTTCTCGGTCCAGACGGAGGCCACGAGGCCGTAATCGGTCCCGTTGGCGATCGCGATGGCCTCGGCCTCGTCGTCGAAGGGGATGACGACCTGAACCGGGCCGAAGATCTCGTCACGCGCGAGCGGATGGTCGGGCGACACCTCGGTCAACAGGTGCGGGGCGAGGTAGTTGCCGCCTTCCGGGGCGCCGTCCACGATCTGGCCCGTGGCAGCGATGGTCAGGTCGCCCGCGCTGTCGAGAAAGCCCTGAACGATCTCTTTCTGCCGCGCCGAGATCAGGGGACCCACGTTCAGATCGTCCATCGCCGGACCGACGCGCAGCTTGCGGTAGGCGTCGGCCATGCGCGCGACCACCTCGTCATGGACACCCCGCTGAACGAGGATGCGCGAGGCGGCGGAACAGGTCTGGCCGGCATTCTGGATGCCGGCGTTGACGAGGAACGGCAGCGCGCGGTCGAGATCGGCGTCGTCGAAGACCAGTTGCGGCGACTTGCCACCCAGTTCCAGCGTGACCGGGACGACGTTTTCGCCCGCGGATTGCTGGATCAGCTTTCCGACGCCGACCGAGCCGGTGAAGGACAGATGATGGACGCCCGGATGCGACGAAAGCGCGGCCCCCGCTTCTTCGCCCAGACCCGTGACCACGTTCAGCGCGTCGGGCGGCAGGCCCGCATCCATCGCGAGCCGCGCGAAGGCCAGCGCGGTCAGGCTGGCTTCCTCGGCCGGTTTCAGGACGCAGGCATTGCCCATCGTCAGCGCCGCACCGACCGAGCGGCCGATGATCTGCATCGGGTAGTTCCAGGGCACGATATGGCCGGTGACGCCGTGGGGTTCGCGCAGCGTGTAGACGGTGTAGCCGTCGAGATAGGGAATCGTCTCGCCCATGATCTTGTCGGCGGCGCCGGCGTAGAATTCCAGATAACGGGCCAGCGCCACCGCATCGGCACGGGCCTGGGTCAGCGGCTTGCCGACGTCCATCGCCTCGATCCGCGCCAGCGCGTCGGTGCGTTCCAGCACAAGCTGCCCGATGCGTGCGAGAATCCGGCCGCGTTCCAGCGCGGTCATGCGCCCCCATTCGCCGGTGCGCGCGGCCTCGGCCGCCTTGACCGCCGCGTCGATCTCGGCCGCGCGGCCACGGGCGATCCGGCCGATCGTCTCGCCGGTCGAGGGGTTTTCCACCGGCAAGTGATCGGTCGCGTCCTGCCACGCGCCGCCGATCAGGATCTGATCCGAGGGAAACCACAGGTCTTTCATGCCACGCTCCATTCCGCGGGAATTTCAGGGGCGGCGGCGATCAGCCGCTGCGTATAGGGGTGGGCCGGTTCGGTCAGCACCGTGTCCGTCGGGCCGGTTTCGACGACGCGGCCCTTTTCCATCACCAGCACGCGGTCGGTGATGCCGCGCACGACCGACAGGTCGTGGCTGATGAATAGGTAGGCCATGCCGTGGTCCCGGCGCAAGGTGGCCAGAAGATCCAGCACCTGCGCCCGGACGCGCACGTCGAGCGCGCTGACCGCCTCGTCCAGCACGATCAGGCGCGGCCGGATGATCAGCGCGCGGGCGATGGCGATGCGCTGGCGCTGGCCGCCGGAGAATTCGTGGATGTACTTGCCCGCATCCGATGGCTGCAGGCCGACTTCCTCCAGCGCCTGGCCGACGCGGGTGCGCCAGTCGGCGGGGCGGCCGGTCAGGTGGAAGGGCTCGGCCACCAGCCTCTCGACGCGCCAGCGCGGATCGAAGCTGCCGAACGGGTCCTGGAACACGACCTGCATCTTCGCGCGGAGCGCGGGCGGCATGGCGCGGCCGGCGGTGACCGCCTGACCGTCCAGACGGATGCGGCCGCCCTGCAGGGGATCGAGCCCGAGGATGGCCCGGGTCAGCGTCGATTTGCCACAGCCGGATTCGCCCACGAGGCCGACGCTTTCACCCTCTGCAATGGTCAGGGAGACGTCGTCGACCGCGCGCAGGACCGGATGCGGCGCGAAGGCCGAGGGGCGGGGCAGGCCGTATTCGCGGATCGCGTGTTCGACCTGAAGCAGCGGCGTTTCGGCGCGCGTGGGCACGCGGTCCGGGGCATGGCGCGAGGCCGCGAAAAGTTGGCGGGTATAGGGATGGGACTGGGTGCGGAAAAGTTTTTCAGTCTCGCCTTCCTCGACCACCGCGCCGTCGCACATCACCGCCACGCGATCGGCGATGCCCGCAACCACGGCCAGATCATGGGTGATGAGCAGCAGCGCCATCCCCTCGTCGCGGACGAGATCGCGCAGGAGGTCGAGGATCTGCGCCTGCGTGGTGACATCCAGCGCGGTCGTCGGCTCGTCCGCGATCAGCAGGTCCGGACGCAGCGCGATGGCCAGTGCGATGGCGACGCGCTGGCGCTGGCCGCCGGACAATTCGTGCGGGTAGAGGCTCAGCGGGAAGCGCGGCTCGCGCAGGCCGACGCGGTCCAGCCGGTCGCGGGCGCGCGCCAGCGCCTGGTCGCGGGGCATGTCGCCGTGGATGGTCAGCGTTTCCGCCACCTGGTCGCCGATCGTCATCAGCGGGTTCAGCGCGGTCATCGGCTCCTGGAAGATCATTCCGATGCGATGGCCGCGGATGCGACAGAGCTGGGGTTCCGGGGTGGTCAGCAGGTTCCGGCCATCCATCAGGACCTGACCGCTGGCCTGGGCGCGGTGGGGCAGCAGACCCATGATTGCCAGGGCCGACATCGATTTGCCCGAGCCGGATTCGCCCACCAGACCGGTGATCGTTCCGGGGGCGAGGGTCAGGTTGACGTCCCGCAGGATCGGTGTCGTGCCGATGGTGACGGACAGGTCGCGGGTCTCGATCATCGCATCACCCGCAGGCGTGGGTCGAGCCAGTCGCGCAGACCGTCGCCCAGCAGGTTCAGCCCCAGCACCGTCAACACGATGGCGAGGCCCGGGATCACCGCGACATGGGGGGCGATGGTGACCATGGTCTGCGCCTCGGCCAGCATCCGGCCCCAGCTGGGCGTGGGCGGCTGCGCGCCAAGGCCGACATAGGACAGCCCCGCCTCGGCCAGGATGCCGAGGCTGAACTGGATCGTGCCCTGCACGATCAGAAGGTTGGCGATGTTGGGCAGGATATGTTCGACACTGATCCGGGCGCGGCGCTTGCCCGCGACCTCGGCGGCGCGGATGTAGTCGAGCGTCCAGAGCGGCATCGCGCCGCCGCGGGTCACGCGCGCGAAGACCGGGATGTTGAAGATGCCGATGGCGATGATCGCGTTGACGGCGGACGGGCCGAAGACCGCGGTGATCAGGATCGCGATGACGAGGCTGGGGAAGGCGAAGATCAGGTCGTTGCCGCGCATCACCGTCTCGTCGATCCACGATCCGCGGTTGGCGGCGGCGAGCAGCCCCAGCGGCACGCCGAGGCCCATGCCGATGCCGACCGCGACCAGCGCCACGGCGATGGAGGTGCGCGCGCCGACCATCAGCATCGACAGGATGTCGCGGCCGAAATGGTCGGTGCCGAAGGGATGGCTGGCCGACGGTGTCTGCAGCTTGTCGGCGATGGCCATCGCGGTGACGTCGTAAGGCGTCCACGCGAAGGAGATCAGCGCCGCCAGGACGGCGATGCCGGCAAGGATCGCGCCGAGGATCAGGCCCCATCTCATCGACGCCGCAGCCTCGGGTCGACGGCGGCATAGGCCAGATCGACAAGGAAGGTGACCGCGATGACGGCGGCGACCAGCACGAGGACCGCCGACTGCACCACGATCAGGTCGCGCTGGGTGATCGCCTGGAAGATCAGGCGGCCAAGGCCGGGCAGGTAGAACACGTTCTCGATGATGATCGCCCCGGCCAGCAGGAAGGAGAACTGCATGCCCATGATGGTCAGAACCGGAATCAGCGCGTTCCTTAGCGCGTGGCGGCGCAGCGTCTGGCCCCGGGTCAGGCCCTTGGCGCGGGCGGTGCGGATGTAGTCCTGCCCCTGGGTCTCGATCAGGGCGGAGCGCAGGACGCGGGCGAGGATCGCGGCCTGCGGCAGCGCCAGTGCGATGGCGGGCAGAAGCAGGCTGCGCAGCGCGGCCAGCGGATCGGACCAGCCGGGAAAGCCGCCTGCGGGCAGCCATTGCAGGTGCACGGCAAACAGAAGGACCAAGAGCATCGCGAACCAGAAGTTCGGCAATGCGATCCCCAGTTGCGTCGCACCCATCACCGCCGCGTCGCTGGCGCCGCCTCGGCGGGATGCGGCGAGGATGCCGATCGGAAACGCGATCGCGGTGGACAGCAGCAGCGCCATCAGCGCCAGCGGCAGCGACACCTGCATCCGGTCGAGGATCATCCCCGCGATGGGGGTCTTGTAGGTGAAGCTGGTGCCGAAATCGCCGGTCAGGATCGCGCCAACCCATTGCGCGTAGCGCAGCGGCAGCGGCAGATCGAGGCCCATCTGATCACGCAGCGCGGCGACGGTTTCAGGGCGCGCGCCGGTGCCCAGCATGAAGCTGGCCGGATCGCCCGGAACCAGTTCCACGATGGAAAAGATCAGCGCCGAGGCGACGATCAGGCTGATCGCGAGGATCAGGAGACGGCGGGCGACATAGCGCAGCATGGCGCGACGCTAGTGCGCGTCGCAGGGGGCGTAAAGCGGGTCTTGTCGCCGCGGCGCGCTCTGCCATTGTGGCCGCCAACCAAGGGGGCAAGCATGAGACTTCAGGACAAACTGGCCATCGTGACCGGTGGCGGATCGGGCTTTGGCGCGGGCATCGCGAAGAAATTCGCAGCCGAAGGCGCGCAGGTCGTGGTGGCCGACATCAACCGTGCGGCGGCCGAGAAGGTCGCGGCCGAGGTCGGCGGCATCGCGGTCGAGGTCGACGTGGCCAGCGGCGACAGCATCCGCGCGCTGGTCGCGGGGCTGGACCGCGCGCCCGACGTGCTGGTGAACAATGCGGGCGTGACCCATCTGCCCGCGCTGATGGAAGACGTGTCGGAAGAGGATTTCGACCGTGTCCTGGCTGTGAACTGCAAGTCGGTCTACCTGTTCGCGCGCGAGATCGTGCCGCTGATGAAGCAGGCGGGCGGGGGCGCGATCGTGAACGTCGCCTCGACCGCCGGCGTGTCGCCCCGACCCCGGCTGAACTGGTACAACGCCTCCAAAGGCTGGATGATCACAGCAACCAAGGCGATGGCGGTGGAACTGGCGCCCTTCGGCATCCGCGTGAACGCGCTGAACCCGGTCGCGGGCGAGACGCCGCTGCTGAAAAGCTTCATGGGCGAGGACACGCCCGAGATCCGGGCGAAGTTTCTGTCGACGATTCCGATCGGGCGTTTCTCGACACCCGAGGATCTGGGCAATGCTGCGTGTTTCCTCGCCTCGGACGAGGCCTCGATGATCACCGGCGTCGCGATGGAAGTGGATGGCGGCCGCTGCATCTGAGCGCGCCATTGTCGGGAAGGGTCGCGATGCTATAGCTGATGGACGTTTTGTCCATCGCAGGTCGAACCTTGCCCGATCCCGACGCCACTTCCGGTTTCGTTTCTCTCGTGTCGGCAGGGCCGGGCGATCCCGGTCTGCTGACGCTGAAGGCGGCCGAGCGGCTGCGCGACGCGGATGTGGTCCTGTATGATGCGCTGGTGTCGCAGGCGGTTCTGGATCATTCCGGCCCGCAGGCGGAACGGATCGCCGTGGGCAAGCGCGCCCGCCGCCCGTCGGCCAAGCAGGAATTCGTCAATGAATTACTGGTCGAGCAGGCAAGGTCCGGGCGTCGCGTGGTGCGGCTGAAATCCGGCGATGCGGGCATCTTCGGCCGGCTGGAGGAAGAGATCGTGGCCCTGGATGCCGCCGGCATCGGCTGGGAGATCGTTCCGGGCGTCACCTCGGCCTCGGCTGCCGCGGCGGTGGCGGGGCTGCCTCTGACAAGGCGGCTGACGGCGCGGCGGCTGCAATACGTGACCGCCGCCGACGTGACGGGCAAGCTGCCCGCGGACCTGAACTGGGCGGCGCTGGCCGATCCGCTTGCCGTGACGGTGGTGTTCATGGGCCAGCGCACCTTCCCCGCGATGGCGGCCGAGTTGATCGCGCGCGGCCTGCCCGCGACCACGCCCGCGCTGTTCGCCGAAGCCGTGGGACATCCGGCCGAGCGGCTGGTCAGGACCGACATCGCGGGGCTTGCGACGATGCTGGAGACGGCAGAGATCACCCATCCGGCGCTGATCCTTTACGGGGCGCTGGCACCCGCGCGCGAACCCGCTGCCGGGTCGCCGGTTTCGGGTCAAGCAATCGCTGACAGCTTAAAATTCTAGCCATTTAGCATTGGTGAAGGCATCCGGGATTAAGGTTTTCGCGAACCGGAATCGATAGGGTCGGGACGACGATTCATAGAATGGATTTCCCCTGTGATGGCCGTGATGCGTCATGTGGCCACATTCACCGCTGCGGATTACCTGTCCCGCGTTTCCGACCTGTCGCTGGCACGGGTCGATGGCCATACGGTGCTGTTCAGCGCATCGGAACGGGGTGGCGGGCTGACGGCCTTTGCGGTGGACGGGGCGCTGGACCCGCTGCGGATCATCGATGAACGCGTCCTCACAGGCCCCGCGCAGGCGATGCGCGCGCCGCAGACGGCGCTGATCGATCTGCCTTCGGGATCGTGGATCCTGCCCATCGACGCGCGCGGCAGCAGCGGCGGAAGCTGGCAGGTCCTGGCCGACGGCACGATCGGCAGCGCGGGGCGGCCGCTGGATGCGCGCGTGCTGGGTTCCGGCATCGTCGAGATCGGCCAGTTCGAGACGGTCAGCGGGCAGTTCATCTTCACCGCGCAGAAGGCCTCGCTGACATTGACGACCTGGCGGCTGAACGCGGATGGCAGCCTTGGCGGTGTCTCGATCTCGCCGATGCCGCTGATGTCCGAGATGCGGGACGCCACCTTCGATTCAATCCAGGCCGTCGATGTCGGCGGACGCAAGATTCTGGTCACGGTGTCCGCACTGGGCAATTTCATCGCGACGCATCAGGTTTCGGACGATGGCCGGCTGACCCGCGGCGAATACATGCACATGGAGTCCGGGACCGGCTTCAACATGCCGCGCGACCTTGTCACCGTCATGGTCGACGGCAAGAGCTTTGCGGTGATGTCATCCTCGGCCGCATCATCGCTGACGGTGTTCCGCATCGCCGTCGATGGCAGCTTCCAGCCGACCGACCACGTGATCGATGAGCTGTCGACCCGGTTCAGGGGCGCGACCGCGCTGGCGGCGGCCGAGGTGGGCGGGCGCGGCTATGTCTTCGCGGGCGGCACCGATGACGGGGTCTCGATGTTCCTGATGCAACCCGACGGCAAGCTGATGCATCTCGACACGATCGGTGGCGATCAAGGGGTGCCCCTTCGCGGCGTCAGCGACATCGAGGCCACGGTGATCGACGGCAAGATCGTGCTGTTCGTGTCGAGCGCGGGCGCCGCAGGGATCGTCCAGTTCGTGATCGAACCCGGGCCGGTCGGTCTGACGGTGACCACGACCCAGGATACGGCGCAGGGAACCGCGCAGGACGATTACATGGTCGCTGGCAAGCCGACGATCTGGATGCATGGCGGAGCGGGGGACGACACGCTGGTTGCGGGTGAAAGCTCGATCGCGATGCTGGGCGGGCAGGGCGCCGACACCTTTGTCGCGTCGAACATCACCGGCCGGATCGCGATCAAGGATTTCGAGGTCGGCGTGGACAAGCTGGACCTGTCGCAACTGGGCATGGTGCGCAGCGTCTACCAGTTGACCGTCGTGCCGCAATCCTACGGCGCAAAGGTCTTCTATCATTCGGCGGTGATCGACATCTTCACCAATGACGGCCGGACGCTGCCCGCGAGCTTCTTCACCAATGCGCTGTTTCCGATCGCGCATTACACGCCGCCGGGCAGTTCGACACAGATCTACGGCTCGGATCGGGGCGACATGCTGCGCGCCTCGCTGGTCGGCTCGACCATCCGGGGGCGGGGCGGCAACGACGTGATCCTGGGGGGCACGCGTGACGACACCCTGATCGGCGGTGATGGGCATGACGCGATCTCGGGCGGGCTGGGTGCGGACGTGCTCTATGGCGAGCGGCACAACGACCGCCTTCGGGGCGGTGGAGGACGCGACCGGCTGTTCGGCGGCGACGGCAACGACACGCTGCTGGGCGAGGATGGGGACGACGCACTCGACGGCGGTCCGGGGGCCGACCTGTTGCTGGGCGGAATCGGCAACGACCGCCTGAAGGGCGGATCGGGCAACGATTATCTGCAGGGCGAGGACGGCGATGACCATCTCGACGGTGGTCTGGGCGACGACAGACTGAACGGCGGACGCGGCAACGACACGCTGATCGATACCGCCGGGCGCAACCGGCTGTTCGGACATGATGGCGATGACGTGTTGCTGGGCGGCATTCACCGCGACACGCTGGACGGTGGAATGGGAAACGACACGCTGACCGGCGGCAGCGGCGACAACATCCTGGCGGGCGGGGCTGGTAACGACGTGATCATGGCCGGTCGCGGCAACGACCGGGCGCGGGGCGGACTGGGCAACGATTATATCGACGGTGAGTCCGGCGACGACTTCCTGCACGGTGCGCAGGCCAACGATACGCTGCGCGGCGGTGAGGGCCGCGACACGCTGCTGGGCGGGGATGGAGACGACCTGATGGATGGCGGGCCCGGCGACGATACGCTCGTGGGCGAGCTGGGCAACGACACGCTGGAGGGCGGGGATGGCAACGACCGGCTGCGCGGGCTGTCGGGAAACGACGCGCTGTTCGGCAGTACCGGCGACGACTGGATGAATGGCGGTGGGGGCAATGACACGCTGGACGGCGGTGACGACAACGATACGCTTTACGGACTGAACGACGACGACCTGCTGCGTGGCGGCGCAGGCAACGACTTTCTGGCGGGCGAGACCGGCAACGACTGGCTGGACGGTGGTGACGGACAGGACCGGCTGTCGGGTGGTCCGGGCGACGACACGCTGTTCGGGGGCCGGGGTGCCGACCGGCTGGATGGCGGTTCGGGTCTGGACCTTTATCTGTATCGGGACGCGCTGGAATCGAACGCGGCAACCGGGATCGACACGATCACCGGCTTTACCCGGGGCGACGACCACGTCGATCTGTCGGTGCTGGACCTGGGCTTCATCTTCAACGCCGACTTCACCGGCGCTAGGGAGTTGCGGTTCGTCTATGGCGACAATTTCACCCGGCTGGAGGCGGATCTGGACGGCGACCTGGTCGCCGATCTGCAGATCATCCTGACGGGTATCATCCCGATCGAGCGCGGCGATCTGATTCTGTGATCGCGCTGCTCTTCAAGGAACAGATCCGCCTTTGCGCCGCGACCCGTCAGGATGCGGGATCCAGCCGGATGGCTGCCCATCGGGCTGCGTCGGCAACGGCGGGATCGGGGTCATGGGCCAAGCCCTGCGCCACAGGCCGCAAACGCGCCAAGCCGGAATTTCCGATCGCGTACAGCACGTTACGCACTAGCCGGTCACGCCCGATCCGCTTGATCGGGCTGCCGGAAAAACGTGCCCGGAACGCCGCATCGTCCAGCCCGGCGAGGTCTGCGAGATCCGGGGCCGGGTCGCCGCCGCGATAGCGCATCTCGGTCGCGCCCTGGGCGAACTTGTTCCAGGGGCAGACGGCGAGGCAGTCGTCGCAACCATAGATCCGGTTGCCCATCTTTGCGCGCAGCTCGAGATCGACGGGGCCGTGATGCTCGATCGTCAGGTAGGAAATGCAGCGCCGCGCATCCAGCTGGAAGGGCGCGGGAAAGGCATCGGTCGGGCAGACATCAAGGCAGGCGCGACACGACCCGCAATGTTCGGCCTCGGGGTCGTCGGCGGGCAGGTCCAGCGTGGTGAAGATCGCGCCCAGAAAGAACCAGCTGCCCAGATCGCGCGCCAGAAGGTTGGTGTGCTTGCCCTGCCAGCCCAGCCCCGCCGCCTGCGCCAGAGGCTTTTCCATCACCGGGGCGGTATCCACGAAGACCTTGATCTCGCAGCCGGTGTCTGCGACCAGCCAGCGGCCGAGCCGCTTCAGCCGCTTCTTGACCAGATCGTGGTAATCGCGCCCCTGCGCATAGACGCTGATCGCGGCCTTGTCGGGGCGGTCCAGCACCGCGAGCGGATCGTGGTCGGGCGTGTACAGCTCTGCCAGCATGATGACCGAGCGCGCTTCGGGCCACAGCGCGGACGGGTCGCCGCGCCAGTGGCTGCGCGCCTCCATCCAGGCCATCTGGCCGTGTCGTCCCTGATCCAGAAAATCCTGCAGCCGTCCGGTGAGTTCGGGCACAGCGCCCGGCCGCATGACGCGCATCTTGGCAAAGCCCTCGGCCAGCGCCTGCGCCTCGATCCTTCTCTTCTGTCCCGAAATATCCCGGGGGGAGTCGTCCGCAGGACGGCGGGGGGCAGCGCCCCCCTTAGCCGAAGTCGAGTTCGGCATAATGCGGCGCGGGATGGATGCCCGGCACCTGATCGGCGAGGATCGAGCGGAAGGCGGGCCGCGACTTGATCGTGGCGTACCAGTTGGTCAGCGCCTCTGACCGGTCCCAGTCCACGTCGGAAATGTAGTCGAGGCACGAAAAATGCGCCGCCGCCGCGAAATCGGCCAGGCTCAGCGTGTTGCCGGCAAGCCAGCGGCGGGTTTCAAGAAGCTGGCTCAGATAATCGATATGATCCTTGATCGCCTTCAGGCCGGACTTGACCGCGCGGCTGTCGGGGTGGCCGGTCCGCATGACCTTCTTCCACACACGTTCCTGCAGGATCGGCTGGGTCACCTCGGCGTTGAACTTGTCGTCGAACCAGGCGCAGAGGCGGCGCACCTCGTAGCGTTCCGACGGCACCTTGGGCATCAGCGGCGGCTGCGGCACGGTTTCGTCCAGATACTCGCAGATCGCCTGACTTTCGGCCAGCAGCATGCCGTTGTGGCGCAGCACCGGCACCTTGCCGGCGGGGTTGCGGCGCAGAAGTTCGGGCCCGCCTTCCCAGTAGCGTTCTTCGAGCAGTTCGACCTCGATCCGCTTTTCGCCCAGCACCAGGCGCACCTTGCGGCAGAAGGGCGACAGCGGATGGTGGTAGAGACGGGTGGTCTGGCTGTTCGTGGTCATCGGGAGGCGGCTCGTTCGAAATGTCGTCCGGGGTGATACGCCTGCGCGCCCCGCGTTTCAACCACGCCGGGCAAAGGACGGGTCAGGATCCGCCGTCGAAGCAGGCGGCACGACCGTCGCGCGCGATCGTGGCGGCGCCGTCTGCAATGGCGGCCGAGCGGCGTGACGATTCGGGACGGCGGGTTTTCGGGGCGGGCAGGATCGCCGCCAGACGCGCCGCCTGCACCGTCGTCAAGGCGTTGGGTGTCGTGCCGAAATGATGCCGCGCTGCGGCCTCGATCCCGAAGATTCCGGGCCCGAATTCGGCGACGTTGAGATAGACTTCCAGGATGCGACGCTTGGACCACAGCGCCTCGATCATCGGGGTGAAGGCGGTTTCCAGCAGCTTCTTGGGCCAGGACCGGCCCTGCCACAGATAGACGTTCTTCGCCGTCTGCTGGGTCAGGGTGGAGGCGCCGCCGGAGGAGCCGGCGGCGATCACCTTGCGGATTTCCGCCATGTCGAACCCCCAGTGGGTGCAGAAATTCGCATCCTCGGCCGCGACGACGGCGCGCGTCATCGCCGGCGCGATCTGTTCGATCGGCGTCCAGCGGCGAGGTTCGGTCGCCTCGCGTGCGATGGTCAGCGTGGTCGGCGGATTGATCAGCCCGTAGAAGGCCACCAGCACCGCCATCAGAAGCAGGATGCGGGTGGCGATCCATCCGGTCCAGCGCAGCACCCAGCGGGCAAGGCGGCGGATGCTCAGGGACTTGCGAGCCACGTTTCCGGGCGCTTCCAGTTCGTCATCGATGGTGGTCCGACGGCTCATGCCCTTCGCTGTCCCACGCGCGGCGTCGCTGCGTCAAGAAACCGGCCGCGACCGCCCGCGGGTTTTTCCCGCGGTGCGGCCATTCGGTCAGTCCCGCCCTATTCGGCCGGGACCGCGCGCTCTTCCTCGACCGGCATGATCGGGTGGGGCAGATGGGACAGCATCTCCTGCGGGCAGACCTGCAGGAAGTTGCCCCGCTCGGTCGTCCAGTCCTGCAGGATCGCCGCGGCCTTGCGAGAGCCTGTTTCGCGCACGTGACGCTCGACCAGCTCCTTGAGCTCGGTTTCCCAATGGTCCTGGGTGACCGGGCACATCACCAGCGTTTCCGGGTTGATGTAGTCGCGGGCGATGCCCTGCGGGTCATAGAGATACGCCATGCCGCCGGTCATGCCGGCGCCGAAATTCGCGCCGATCCGGCCCAGGATCACCGCGACGCCGCCGGTCATGTATTCGCAACCGTTGGAGCCGCAGCCCTCGATCACCACCTTGGCGCCCGAGTTGCGGACCGCGAAGCGCTCGCCCGCGCGGCCAGCCGCGAACAGGTAACCCTTGGTCGCGCCGTAAAGGACGGTGTTGCCGATGATGACGTTGTCGGCCGCTTCCAGCGGGCTGATCATCGGCGGACGCACGACGATCGTGCCACCCGACAGGCCCTTGCCGACATAGTCGTTGGCATCGCCCGAGACCTCCAGCTTCAGCCCCGGCGCCGCGAAGGCCCCCAGCGACTGGCCGGCGCTGCCGGTCAGCTTGACCGTCAGGTGATCGGGCTGCAGGTCATTGCGCATGCCGAAGGTGCTGACGATCATGCTGGATGTGCGCGTGCCGATGGTGCGGTGCGTGTTGCGGACCGCGTAGCTGAGCTGCATCTTTTCGCCATCGCTGAAGAAGCGCTCGGCGTCGCGAATGATCTCAGAATCCAGCGTGTCCATCACCGCGTTGCGCGGTTTCGAGCGGTCGTAGACGATCTTGTCCGCGCCATCGACGGTGATCAGCAGCGGGTTCAGGTCCAGATCGTCCAGATGCGCGGCCCCGCGGCTGACCTGGGTCAGCCGATCGGCGCGACCGATCACCTCGTCCAGCGACCGGGCGCCGATCTCGGCCAGGATCTCGCGCACTTCCTGGGCGTAGAAGGTGATCAGGTTCACGACCTTGTCGGCGCTGCCGTTGAACATGGCGCGAAGGCGTTCGTCCTGCGTGCAGACGCCCACCGGACAGGTGTTCGACTGGCACTGGCGGACCATGATGCAGCCCATCGCGATCAGGGCGGCGGTGCCGATGCCGTATTCCTCGGCCCCCATCATCGCCGCCATGACGATGTCGCGGCCCGTCCGCAGACCGCCATCGGTGCGCAGCGTGACGCGTTCGCGCAGACGGTTCATGGCCAGAACCTGATGCGCCTCGGTCAGGCCCATCTCCCACGGCAGACCCGCGAACTTGATCGAGGTCGCGGGTGAGGCGCCCGTGCCGCCGTTATGGCCCGAAATCAGGATCACGTCGGCCTTGGCCTTGGCAACGCCCGCCGCGATCGTGCCGACGCCGGACGAGGCCACCAGCTTCACGGTGATCTTGGCGCGCGGGTTGATCTGCTTCAGGTCGTAGATCAGCTGCGCCAGATCCTCGATCGAGTAGATGTCGTGGTGCGGCGGCGGGCTGATCAGCATCACGCCCGGCGTCGAGTGACGCAGCCGCGCGATCAGCTTGGTGACCTTCATGCCGGGCAGCTGCCCGCCTTCGCCGGGCTTGGCACCCTGCGCGACCTTGATTTCCAGCTCTTCGCAGGCGTTCAGGTATTCCGCGGTCACGCCGAACCGGCCGGAAGCGACCTGCTTGATCTTCGCCGCCGGATTGTCGCCGTTGGGTAGCGGGTGGTGGTGCGCCGGGTCCTCGCCGCCCTCGCCGCTGTCGGATTTCGCGCCGATGCGGTTCATCGCGATGTTCAGCGTCATGTGCGCTTCGGGCGACAGCGCGCCCAGCGACATGCCCGGCGTCACGAAGCGCTTGCGGATCGAGGTGATCGATTCCACCTCCTCGATCGGGACCGGCTTGCCCAGCGGCTTGATGTCCAGAAGATCGCGGATGTGGATTGGCGGATTGGCCCGGATCGTCTTCGAGAACTGCTTCCAGGTGTCGTAGCTGGCCTTTTCGCAGGCCAGTTGTAGCAGCCGCATCGTGTTGGCTTCCCAGGCGTGCTTTTCACCCGAACGGCGCAGCTTGTAGAAGCCTCCGACCGGCAGAAGGTCGGTGGTGTCGCCGTGGAAGCCCTTGCGGTGAATCTCCACCTGCTTTTCCTGCAGGCCGTGCAGCCCGATGCCGGAAATGCGGCTGTGCATGCCGGGGAAATATTCCGCGACCATCGCGCGGGACAGGCCCACCGCCTCGAAGTTCAGGCCGCCGCGATAGGATGACAGGACGGAAATGCCCATCTTGGCCATGATCTTCAGCAGGCCCGCGTCGATCGCATCGCGATAGCGGCGCATGTTGTCGATCAGGCTGCCTTCCAGCAGACCGCGATCGATGCGGTCTTGCACGGAATCCTGCGCAAGATAGGGGTTCACCGTGGTGGCGCCGCAGCCGATCAGCACCGCGAAGTAATGCGGATCGACGCATTCGGCGGAACGGACGTTGATGGAACAGAAGGTGCGCAGCCCCTTGCGGGTCAGCCAGGAATGGACCGCTGATGTGGCCAGGATCATCGGCAGGCCGACGCGGCCCACGCCCTGATCCTCATCCGTCAGAACGATATGGCCCGCGCCCGAGCGGACGGCATCCTCTGCCTCGGCCCGGATACGGGCGAGGTTGTCGGCCATCGCGTCCTGTCCGGCATCCTCGGCGAAGGTGCAGTCGATACGCGTGACCGCCTCGCCGAACATGCGAGTCATCTCTTCGAACTCGCCATTGGCGACGAAGGGCGTTTCCAGCAGCAGGATTTCCGTCTGTGCGCTGGATTCGTCGAGCACGTTCTTGAGGTTGCCGAAGCGGGTCTTGAGGCTCATCACCCGCGTTTCGCGCAGGCTGTCGATGGGCGGGTTGGTGACCTGGCTGAAGTTCTGGCGGAAATAATGCGACATCGGCCGGTATTTCGCCGACAGGACGGCCGCGGGTGTGTCGTCGCCCATGCTTCCGATCGATTCCTTGCCGTCTTCGGCCATGGGCGCCAAGACGGATTCCAGTTCCTCGATGGTGAATCCCGCCGCGATCTGGCGACGACGCAGCTCTTCGCCCGAAAAGCGCGCCGTTTCCGGCAGGTCGCGCATGATGTCGTTGAGCTGGACGATCTTCTCGATCCACTCGCTGAAGGGCTGGCTGGCCGCAAGCCGATCCTTGATCTCGACATCGTGGTAGAGCTTGCCCTCCCACATATCGACGGCGATCATCTGGCCGGGGCCAAGCGCGCCTTTTTCGACCGCCTTCGACTCATCAATCGGAACCATTCCGACTTCGGAGCCGGCGACCAGCAGGCCGTCGCCGGTGACGACATAGCGCATCGGGCGCAGGCCGTTGCGGTCCAGCCCGCCGCAGACCCAGCGGCCATCGGTCATGGCAAGTGCTGCGGGGCCGTCCCACGGCTCCATCACGGCGTTGCAATAGGCGTACATATCGGCCCAGGCCTTGGGCATGTCGGTCGTGGCCTTGGACCAGGTTTCGGGAACGAGGATGGTCTTGGTCATCGGCGCCGACCGGCCCGAGCGCACCATCACCTCGAACACCGCGTCTAGCGCGCCGGAATCCGAGCTGCCCGCCGGGATGATCGGCTTGATGTCTTCGGCCGCTTCGCCGAACGCGTTGGACGCCATGCGAATCTCATGGCTGCGCATCCAGTTGGAATTGCCCTTCAGCGTGTTGATCTCGCCGTTATGGGCCAGCATGCGGAACGGTTGGGCCAGCCACCATTGCGGGAAGGTATTGGTCGAGTAGCGCTGGTGGTAGATCGCGAAGGCGGACTCGAAGCGGTCGTCCTTGAGGTCGGGATAGAATTCCGCGACCTGCTCGGCCAGCATCATGCCCTTGTAGATGATCGACCGGCACGACAGCGAGCAGAAGTAAAGCTGCCCGACCTGCGCCGCGATCGCCGCCTTCTCGATCCGGCGGCGGATGATGTAAAGCTCGCGCTCGAACTGGATCTGGTCGATGTCCTTTTCGCAGCGGATCAGGATCTGCTCGATCTCGGGGCGGGTGGCATTGGCCTTTTCGCCCAGCACGCCGGTATCGACCGGGACGTGGCGCCAGCCATAGATGTAGTGGCCCATCCGCAGGACCTCGGATTCCACGATCGTCCGGCAGCGTTCCTGTGCGCCGAAATCGGTGCGTGGCAGGAAGACCTGCCCGACGGCGATCAGCTTTTCGGTGTCGGGTTCGTGTCCGGTGCGGCGGATCTGGTCGTAGAAGAACTGCACCGGGATCTGGACATGGATGCCCGCACCGTCGCCGGTCTTGCCGTCCGCATCGACCGCGCCGCGGTGCCATACGGCTTTCAGGGCATCGATGCCCTTCTGGACGACCTGCCGGCTGGCGGTGCCGTCGATGTTGACCACCAGACCCACACCGCAGGACGAATGTTCGTCATCAGCCCGGTAGAGGCTGTGCTGATCCATGAAATTGCGGCGCTCTTCTTCCTGGCGCTGCCACTCGGGCGAAAGCTCGGTCATTGTGAGGCCTCCACATGGGGGTTCTGGGATTCGTATTCGGTGCGCTCGATGCGGGGATGATCACCCGCGAGCGTCGCAAAGCGCATGGCGCAATCGGCGTAGACTTCACGCACCAGAGGAAAGGTCGCGGCATCGTCGAAGAGGGCGGGGGACAGTTCGTAGTCCCCGCCATCGTCGCGCAGCCACAGGTTCGCGCCGCAGCGCGGGCAGAAGGCGCGTTCGGCGAAATCGACCGCGCGAAAGCGGCGGACCTCGCCTGTGACGGTCACGGCGTCGGCGGGTGCGTCGAAGCCGGCCATCAGCCCGCCGCCCGCACGGCGGCAATTGGCGCAATGGCACGCGCTGATTTCGGGCGTCCAGCGCGACAGGGCGATGGTGACGTCGCCGCACAGGCAGCGTCCGTGGATCGTCCCGCTCATGATGCGCCGCCATCGTAGCGCTGCATCAGCGCCATCATCATGTCGCAGTCAAATTCCGGCGTGGTGCTGGCAAAGCCTGGCTGACCGGGGAAAGAGAAGGTGACGGGGCTGTCGTTGGTTTCGCCCGATTCGCCGGTCCAGTCCCGGAAGGTCTCGATCCCGCCGAAGAAGCGGCCCATGGCGCGGTTGATGTATTGCTGACCCTCGCGCTCGATCAGCAACTCGCCGGTCGCATCGAAGGTTTGCAGACGGAAACGGGTCTTTTCCAGCTTGATCCCATCGATAGTCACGGTTTCGCCCGTCAACTCGTCGTGGCCGACGTGGTGAAGACGCTCGCCGTTGTTGGACAGGGTCCAGAAATCGAACGTGTCCCGACCTGTTTCGAGCAGTGTCGAGAAGCTGGCGTCATCGGCGGCGCCGTCCTCCAGCGTGTCGCGCAATCCGGTCGCGATCGTGGTGCTGTCCATCCACCGCGTCTCGGCGTCGATGCGCGACAGGTAGGACAGGCCGCCTTCGTCAAAGGTCGCCGTCCATTGATCGCCCTCGGCATCGGCCTCGCAGCGATAGATCTGGTTCACCGTGCAGCTGCGGTTCTGAACCGTAACCTCCAACGTGCAGCCCTGCGGCGGGGTAAAGTTCGCGGCCGTCACTGGCCCGGCCGGAACGGCCAGGAGCAGTGCAGCGAGCAGGCGGGGATGCAGCGACATGCGCTATTCCGCCGCGACCTGACCGGCGCCGGCCAGTTCCGCCATGATGCTGTCGGCCGCCTCGCGCCCGTCGCGGATCGCCCAGACGACAAGGCTGGCGCCGCGCACGATGTCGCCCACGGCATAGACGCCGGGCAGGCTGGTCGCATGGGTGCGGTAATCGGCCTTGATCGTGCCCCAGCGTGTGACCTCCAGTCCTTCGGTGTTCCACAGCTTGGGCAGATCCTCGGGCTCGAAGCCAAGCGCCTTGATGACCAGATCGGCGGGTTCGTCGTAATCGGCGCCCTCGATCAGTTCGGGTGTCTGACGGCCGCTGACATCGGGCTGGCCCAGGCGCATCTTCTGCACGCGAACGGCGCTGATCGTCGCCTGTTCATCGTTAATCGGCGTGTCGAGACCAGTCTCACCCTCGACCGCGCCGGTGCCCGCAAAGCTGCCGGGGGCGGAAAGCCAGACGAATTCGACGCCTTCTTCCTCGGCATTGGCGACCTCGCGCTGGCTGCCCGGCATGTTGGTGCGGTCGCGGCGGTAGAGGCATTTGACCGATTGCGCGCCCTGACGGATCGCGGTGCGGACGCAGTCCATCGCGGTGTCGCCGCCGCCGATGACGACGACGCGCTTGCCTTTGGCGTTCAGTTCGCCGTCTTCGAAATCGGGCACGTCGTCGCCGAAATCGATCCGGTTCGATGCGGTCAGAAAGTCCAGCGCGCGGACCACGCCCTGCGCTTCGGCATTGTCGATATCCAGATCGCGGGTCTTGTAGACGCCGGTCGCGATCAGCACCGCATCATGCTTGCCGCGGATCGCGTCGAAGCTGATATCCTCGCCCACATTGCAGTTCAGCACGAATTCGATCCCGCCCTCTTCCAGCTGGCGGTTGCGACGCTCGACCACCGGCTTTTCCAGCTTGAAGCCGGGAATGCCGTAGGTCATCAGCCCGCCTGCGCGGTCGTGGCGATCATAGACGGTGACCTGATAGCCCTGACGCCGCAGACGGTCGGCCGCGGCCAGTCCGCCCGGACCGGCGCCGATGATGCCGACGCTTTCCGCGCGTTCTTCACGCGGCGCAATCGGGCGGACCCAGCCTTCTTCCCAGGCGGTGTCGGTGATGTATTTTTCGACCGCACCGATGGTGACGGTGCCGTGACCCGATTGCTCGATCACGCAATTGCCTTCGCAGAGCCGGTCCTGCGGGCAGATACGGCCGCAGATTTCCGGGAAGGTGTTGGTTTCCTGGCTGACGTCATAGGCTTCGCGCAGCCGGCCTTCGGCGGTCAGGCGCAGCCAGTCAGGAATGTTGTTGTGCAGCGGGCAATGCGTCTGACAATAGGGCACGCCGCACTGGCTGCAGCGGCTGGATTGCTCGGCTGCCTTGGCGTCGGCAAATTCGCGGTAGATCTCATGAAAGTCGTCGCTGCGATCTGCGGCGCTACGCTTTTCCGGCATCTCGCGCTGCACGGTCACGAATTTCAGCATTTTCTGCGTAGCCAAGGCTGCGTCCTCCCGCGTCGGAATGGTCCGATGCGTTTACGCCAAGTGCAAATCGAATAAAAGTCAGCATTACTGACGTAATTGCTGATTTGTTGGCGCGAGCTTCACCAGGTTCGAGCATAGCGCTCCGAAACTAGGTCAGTATCGCTTACGCAGTCATCAGAAGAGCCAGCAGCGCCACGCTTCCCACGATGATTCGCCACCACGCGAAAAGTGCATAGCCATGCCGCGAGACATAGCCGAGGACCCAGCGCACCACGACCAGGGCGGTAAGGAACGTGCAGACGAAGCCGACGACGATATTCAGGCTTGCGGATGCATCAAGGATTGCGCGGTTCTTGTAGAGGTCGAATGCGAAGGCGCCGAACATGGTCGGCATCGACAGAAAGAATGAGAACTCGGCCGCCGTGCGCTTGTCCGCCCCGAGCAACAGGCCGCCGACGATGGTGGCGCCCGAACGGGACACGCCGGGGATCATCGCCAGACACTGGATGAAGCCGATCGTCAGCGCGACGGGCAGGCTGATCGCCTCGATCCGGTGAAAGCGGGGCGTTGGGGCGTTCCGGTCCACGTAAAGCAGGACGAACCCGCCGAGGATCAACATCACCGCGATCAGCATCGGCGTCTCGAACAGGACCGTCTTGATGAACCCATGCGCCAGAACCCCGATCACCGCTGCCGGCAGGAAGGCCAGTAGAACCGCGATGATGAGGTGGCGCGAGGTCGGGTTTGTCCTTGCGGTCGAGAAGACCTGCCACAGCTTGGCTGCGTAAAGCATGATGACCGCGAGGATCGCCCCAAGCTGGATGACGACTTCGAAGACATTGCCGGGTGAGTTGAAGCCAAGGAAGCGGCCGGCCAGAAGCACATGACCGGTCGATGAAACGGGGACGAACTCGGTCAGCCCCTCGAGCACGCCGAGGAGCGCGGCGACAATCGTGTCCTGCTGCATCAGTCGGCGCGCAGGTTCTTGGCCGATTTCTTGATCGTCTCGTACTGGCCCGAGGGACGGAACCGCCACAGATAATCGTCGATCACCGCCTGCGGGGCGGTGGGGGTGATCCCGAAGGCATCGAAGCCTTGGGCGCCATCCTCGACCACATTATCCTTTGACAGCAGCTTCAGCTGGTCGCGGGTCAGGATGCCGTTGCTGATCAGCCCGCCCGACACGGTCTGCACCATGTCGAGGGCGCCGGCACCCAGCCGGGCAAGCCAGATCGGCTGGTTCACCACCAGCCGCCGCCGGTCGATCGAAGTCAGGGCTTGCTGAACGATATCGCGCAACGTCAGCACGTCGGGTCCACCAAGCTGGTAGATGCCGGGGGCGACGCCACCTTCGGCCGCGATCGCCGCGGCCTGCGCCACGTCGCCGACCCAGACCGGCTGCATCTTCGTGTCGCCAGCGGCGATGTTCACCACCGGGCCGAACCGGGCCATCGAGGCGAATTTGGTATAAAGGCTGTCACCCTCACCGAACATGACCGAGGGGCGCAGGACGACGGCATCGGGCCGCGCCTCCAGCACCGCTGCCTCGCCGCGCGACTTGGCGGCGACATACTTGCTGTCGCTGTCGGGGTCGATGCCGATCCCCGACACATGGACCAGCCGCTCTACCCCCATCTCGCGCGACAGGCGCGCGACATTCGCCGCCCCGTCGACGAAGATGGTCTGGAACGTGCTCTTGCCCTTGGGGCTGGTGATGTTGACGCAGTTGATCGCGGCATCCGCATCGGTCAGGACCGCGCGAACCGACGCCTCGTCCCGGATGTTGCACAGGACCGGCGCGACCTGGCCCACATGGCCGTAGGTCCGGGTGAACAAGGCCTCGTCAGGGCGGCGAACCGCGATGCGGACGCGCCAGCCGCGCCGCGCCAGATCGAAGGCGACATGACGCCCCAGAAAGCCCGAACCGCCGAAGATGGTGACCAGTTTGGCCATAGGTGCCCCCGTCTCTGCCGTGTCTGCTGATACCGCGCGCGACGCGGGCGGGCAAGCCAAGTCGGCTCGGCCGATCGCGTATGGGGGCAGGCGGCAGGTGACCGCGCAAAACTTCACGGGACCCCGTTGACACCCCCCGACACCACGGATACATCCCCCGCTCACGCGACCTGCCCAGGTGGCGGAATTGGTAGACGCGCACGGTTCAGGTCCGTGTGCCGCAAGGCGTGGAGGTTCGAGTCCTCTCCTGGGCACCATTGCTGAAAAGCCCCCCGAAGCCGCATGGTTTCGGGGGGCTTTCGGTTTGTGGCTAAGGGCTGGCCCGGCACGGACTGGATTTGTCCTGCCCGCTGGTCCATAGCGACGAAAATCAAAATGCGGACCAGACGGGCATGAGCATCAATCTCTACCAGAACGACCTGCCGGACGATCTCGACCTGGGCAAGATCGTGGCGATCGACACCGAAACTATGGGCCTCGACCCGCGCCGGGATCGGCTGTGTCTGGTGCAGATGTCATCGGGCGACGGCAACGCGCATCTGGTCCAGATCGCGCGGGGTCAGCACGAGGCGCCGAATCTGACCAAGATGCTCGCCGATCCGAAGGTGCTGAAGCTGTTTCATTTCGGCCGCTTCGACATCGCCGCGCTGGAAAACGCGTTCGGCGTGGTCACGACGCCGGTCTGGTGCACGAAGATCGCGTCCAAGCTGGTGCGCACCTTCACCGATCGGCACGGGCTCAAATATCTGGTGAACGAACTTGCGGGCGAGGATATCTCGAAGCAGCAGCAGACCAGCGACTGGGGTGCCGAGGCGCTGTCGGACGCGCAACTGCAATATGCGGCGTCCGACGTCCTGCATCTTCACAAGCTCAAGGCCGCGCTGGAGGCGCGGCTGAAACGTGAGGGGCGGATGGGTCTCGCGCAGGCGTGCTTCGACTTCCTTCCCGCGCGGGCGCATCTGGACCTGCTGGGCTGGGGGGATGAAAACGACATCTTCCACCACTAGCTTCAGGCGACCGGAACAGGCCGGAGAACGATGATGAGCGACGCACAGAATTACCTCGACACCGCACGCCGGGTAATCCGCATCGAGGCGGACGGCATGGCGGCGCTGGCTGACGGGTTGGGGCCGGACTTCGCGCGAGCGGTCGAAACGATCCTGGCCGCGACCGGACGAGTCGTCGTGTCGGGGATGGGCAAGTCGGGCCATGTCGGCCGCAAGATCGCGGCGACCTTCGCTTCGACCGGGACGCCCGCGCAATTCGTTCACCCGGCCGAGGCGAGCCATGGCGATCTGGGCATGGTGACGCAGGGCGATGTCGCGCTGGTTCTGTCAAATAGCGGCGAGACGCCTGAAATCGCCGATCTGGTCGCGCATACGCGGCGCTTTCAGATTCCGCTGATCGGCGTCGCCTCGCGCCCCGATTCGACGTTGCTGCGGCAATCGGACGTCGCTTTGGTTCTGCCGCGGGCCGAGGAAGCCTGCGGGACCGGGATCGTGCCGACGACCTCGACCACGATGACGATGGCCCTGGGCGACGCGCTGGCTGTCGCGCTGATGGAGCATCGGCGCTTCACGCCCGAGCATTTCCGCACCTTCCATCCCGGCGGCAAGCTGGGCGCGCGGCTGGCGCGGGTGGCCGACCTGATGCATGCCGACATGCCGATGGTGACCGAGGACGCGCCCATGTCAGAGGCGCTTCTGACCATCAGTCAGAAGGGCTTCGGCGTGACCGGTGTGAAGAACGACGACGGACGCCTGGTCGGGATCATCACCGATGGCGACCTGCGGCGGCACATGGACGGGCTGCTGGACCATTCCGCCGCCGAGGTCATGACCCGTGCCCCCCGCACGATCCGACCCGAGGCGCTGGCGGAAGCTGCGCTGGCCGAGATGCAGGACCGCCGTATCACCTGCCTGTTCGCGCTGGACGGCGAAGGTCAACCCGCCGGCATCCTGCATATCCACGACTGCCTGCGCGCCGGCATGGTCTGAGCGCGCGATGAACCGCACCCGCATCGTCCGCTGGCTGCGCGTGATCCTGCCTTTGGCGGCCTTGGCGATCCTGTCGACCCTGTTCCTGCTGTCACGCAAGCCGGGTTCGGAACCTGCACTGCCCTATACGGAAACCGAGCCGGGTGAGGTCGCGTCGGGGCAGCGGATCACCGCGCCGGAATATGCGGGCGTGACGGACGACGGCGCCGCGATCTCGCTGTCTGCCGCGCGCGCCATACCGGCGGGCGACACAACGACGGATGCGCAGGGCCTGCGGTTGACATGGCGCGCGCGCGACGGTTTGTCCGCCGATCTGGCCGCGCCCGAAGCCGCGATGGGCGAGGGACGGGTGACATTAAGCGGTGGCGTTCGCATGACGACGTCTTCCGGCTGGATCCTGACCGCGCCCGAATTCCGCGCCGACACTGCCGAGAGCCGCATCGAGGCCCCCAGCGCGGTACGCGGCAAGGCGCCCTTCGGTGATCTGTCCGCGGGCGCGATGACATTGACGCGCGAGGGCGGCGCCGATGATCACGTCTTGAATTTCACAGACGGGGTTCGTCTGCTATATCAGCCCTGACCGTCCGTTCCGGAGTTGCCGATGCTTTCCTTGCCGCGCGCTGTCCTGATCCTGTCGCTGCTGACGACGGTGCCCGCTTTTGCCCAGAACGTCGCCTTTGGTGGCATTCGCGCCGATACCAGCGCGCCGGTCGAGCTTGCCGCGGATTCGCTGCAGGTGAACCAGTCCGACGGCACCGCCGTCTTCACCGGAAACGTGGTGATCGGGCAGGGTGAGATGCGGCTTTCGGCGGACGAGGTCACGGTCGTCTATGCCGATGGCGACCAGCAAAAGATCGATCGTCTTCAGGCGACTGGCAATGTGACGCTGGTCAATGGCCCGGACGCGGCCGAAGCATCCGAGGCTGAATACGATGTCGCCACCGGCAATATCGCGCTGTCGGGCGACGTGGTGCTGACCCAGGGCCAGAACGTACTGCGCGGCGATCGCATGACCGTAAACCTGGCGGAGGGCTCTGCGCAGGTTGACGGGCGTGTCCGCTCGGTCCTGCAGCCTGGCGGCAATTGATGGACGGCACGCGGGTGACGACCGGCGCCCTTGGCGTTCGCGGACTGCGGAAATCCTATCGCAACCGGCCGGTGATCCGCGACGTGTCGCTGGATCTGGCGCGTGGCGAAGTCGTGGCACTGCTGGGACCGAACGGGTCAGGCAAGACGACCTGCTTCTATTGCATCGCGGGGTTGGTCCAGCCGGATGCGGGGGAGGTGACAATCGACGGGCAGGACGCAACCAATCTGCCGATGTTTCGGCGTGCGCGGATGGGCATCGGCTATCTGCCGCAGGAGATGTCGATCTTTCGCGGCCTGACGGTCGAGCAGAACATCATGGCGGTGCTGGAGCTTGCTCAGCCGAACAGTCATCGTCGGCGTGAGGCGCTGGAAGGCCTGCTGGGCGACTTCTCCATCGGACATCTGCGCGGAGCCCCGGCCATGGCCCTTTCCGGCGGCGAACGGCGGCGGGTCGAGATTGCGCGCTGCCTGGCCTCCAACCCGTCGTTCCTTCTGCTCGACGAGCCGTTCGCGGGCGTCGATCCAATCGCCGTGGGTGAAATCCGGTCTCTGGTCCAGGACCTTAAGTCGCGCGGGATCGGGGTGCTGATCACCGATCACAATGTGCGTGAGACACTGGGGATCGTCGATCGCGCCTACATCCTGCATGACGGGCGTGTCCTGATGTCGGGCACGACCCAGGATATCGTCGCGGATGCGCGCGTCCGCGAAGTGTATCTGGGCGAGGGGTTCAGCCTGGGCTGAGCGTCACGACGTGAGGCCCTTCGAATGACCACAGCGCGATCCGCCTGACGCCGGCATGGGGCGCGTCTGCACCGGCGCGGCATCGTCGGACGGAACGGTTTGCTGGGCTGTCGCCTCACCCTGCGGAAGGGTCGGCATCGTGGTCTGGGGCACCGGGGTCGCCTCTTGCGCAACCACGGGCACCGTGCCGAGGGTCAGGGCGGCAATGGTCAGGACAGTGAACGGTAAACGGCTCATCGTAACCTCTCATCGGGTGAAAGTGTGCGTGGCTGTCGTGCGTCCGTCCAGTATGAGGGGCGTATCCGCGGTGGGGCAAACATTTTCGTCAGCCGCATCGCGCACGGCTTTGTGACCGCCTATTGTCCCAGCACCCGGTTCACAATCTGGCTTTGCGTATTTTTGGAAAGGTGACCGGCTTCCACCTGTTCCTTGACTGCCATCAAGAGGCTGTCGACCTGATTGTCGTCCATCTCGACATTCTCAAGCGGCAAGGCGTTGACAAGCGTAATCGCCTGAGCATCCGTCAACAGCCCTTCGCCGATGGCATCGCCGGTATTCTGCAGGCAGACGAAGATCCCATCAGCGTCCGTCATCTCGCCGCACTGGTCGGCCCAGACATTCACGACCGGCATAGACAGCGCCGTTGACTGCACGCCGCTGATCTCATCCGTCGAGAGCGGCTGGACGGCCTCGATTGTGGCCTTGTAGCAGTCCGGATCGTAATCAGCGTCAGAGAGCGATTCGGCGATTGCGTTTTGCAGACCCTGATAGGCGGTGTTGAGGTTCGAGGGCTGTGCCAGATCGTCCGTAACCAGTTTCAGCACGCGTTCAATCTTGCTGCGCTCATCCTCGATCACGGCAAGCGCGGGACAAGTGGCGGGGTCTATTGCGCCCGCGTCGGCCGTGTCCGTCATCTCGGTGCCAGTATCACTGGTTCCCGCTACCTCGCTCGCCGGCGTGTTCGCCGCATTATCGGCCAACGGCGGCTCTGTCTCGCCAGTCTGGGCCGCCTGCTCGCTGGTTTCTGCCGGTTCTGCATCTGCCCCACTCATCGCAGCGTCTGGCGAAGTCGCGGCCGCGTCCTGCGCGATGGCGGGAGACGACAGCGCCAGCGCAACGGCGAGTGCTGTGATAGAGGGATTGAACAGGTCTCGGGTCATTGCGGTGCCTTTCGGTTTTCAACGGCAATCGTCGCGTCACGTGTCTTAACGCACGAAGCCGGTTCGCGCTCCCCGTCGCGACAAAGCGCGGATTCTTGTGCGGAATATCGCCGAGCCGTTGACAGGCAGACCGGAGTGTCACCAACTTATTTTAAGCGAGGCCGGTGCGCCTCGTTCCGATTGGCCCGCGAGACCTGTCCGGTCTGGCGCGCCAGCCGGACCATCTGAAAGGAACGACAATGCGCTACACCATCAGCGGAAAACAACTCGACGTTGGCGATGCCCTGTCCACGCATGTTGAAACGGAACTGAGCGAAACGCTTGAGAAATATTCGCAGCGACCCACCGATGCGACCGTCACCTTTTCCCGCGATGGCCACCTTTTCCTGTGCGATTCGGTCGCCCATCTGTCGAGCGGGCTGACCGTCCAGGCAAAGGGGTCGGACACCGAGATCTATGCCGCGTTCGAGGCGTGCCGCGAGAAGATGGACAAGCAATTGCGCCGCTACAAGCGCCGCCTGAAGGACCACCACAAGGATCGCTCCAGTCCGGTTGAATTCATGGAAGCCGGCATGTATGTGCTGGCCGCCGACGAGGATGAGTGGGAATCGCGGGACGAAACCGGCCTGCAACCGATCATCATCGCCGAGATGGAGGCGCGTGTTCCGACCCTGTCGGTGGGCGACGCCGTGATGCAGATGGAGCTGGCGGGTTCGCCCCTGCTGGTGTTCCGCAACGAGAAGCACGGGGGCGTCAATGTCGTCCATCGCCGCGAGGACGGCAACGTCGGCTGGATCGATCCCCGCAGCGCAGGCTGACACGGATCGGCCGTTGCGCACGACCGTGACCAGCGGGGTCGCCGTTTGACAAATCTTGTGTGGCCCCGCACCCTGAGGCAGGGAAGACTGGACTGAATGCAGATCGGTGAAATCCTCAAGCCCGAGGCCGTGCGGTCCTTCGGGCAGGTGAGTTCCAAGAAACGCTTGTTTCAGGAATTGGCTGATCTTGCGCATGTCGCCTATGGCTTGTCCGCCTCGGACGTCCTCGATGCACTGCAGGAACGCGAGAGCCTTGGCCCCACAGGCGTGGGGCAGGGCGTGGCCTTGCCGCATGCGCGGCTGCACGGTCTGGACCGGGTCGCGGGGCTGTTTGTTCGACTCGAAAAGCCGCTCGATTTCGACGCGGTGGACCGACAGCCGGTCGATCTGATCTTCGCGTTGCTGGCCCCCAACAACACGGGCGTCGACCACCTGAAGGCGCTGGCGCTGGTCTCTCGCAGTTTGCGCGATTCGGATCTGCGCCAGAAGCTGCGTGCCAATGATGACCCGACCGCATTGCACGCGGTTCTGGCCGCGGCACAGGGCATCAAGGCGGCCTGATCCGCGTTCAGGGCTGAATTTCGGGCGGATCTGGTCTATATTGGCATGGTGAGGAGGATCACCATGACCCGACATCTCAGTGATAAACCGCGCGAGACCGGCGCTGCCCGGATGCGCGAATACACCCGCCAGGAACGCGAGAATGGACGTCACCCGTCCACCGTCGCGCTGCATGAACGGCCACGCTCGGCTGGTGACGGCAATCGCAAGTTGCGGGAATTCACACGGATCGACAGGGGCGGCGAGACCTGATCCCCACGCGTTTCTATCTGCGCTGGATCAGATCCCACAAATTGCCCCACGGATCGGCAAAGACCGCGACCCGGCCATAGCTGGTATCGACGGGTTCGCGAACGATGCGCACCCCTGCATCGCGCAGCCGGGAAAGGTCGCGGTCGAGGTCGTCGGTGTCCAGAAACAGAAACACGCGGCCGCCGGTCTGATTGCCGATGGCCGCCCGTTGATCGTTTGTCGAGGCTCGCGCCAGGAGGATCGAGGCGCCGCCGCCTGAAGGTTGGACCAGAACCCATCGCTTGCCCTGCTGCGACTGGTCGATGTCGGCGGTCAGCTGGAAGCCGACCACCTCCACGTAGAACCGGATCGCCTCGTCGTAATCCGGTACCACCAGCGCGACATGGGCAAGGGTGTGGCTCACGAGCGGACGAGTGCCTCGTAATCCTCGGCGACCTCGCGCGTGGTCTGGCCCACTTGGAAGTGGTATTCACCGATCTGTCCGACGGGCGTGACCTCTGCCGCGGTGCCGGTCAGCCAGCACTCACTGAAATCAGCCATCTCCTCGGGGCGGATACGGCGCTCATGGACCGTCAGGCCCTTGTCTTTCAACATCTGGATAACCGTCTGGCGGGTGATGCCGTTCAGGAAGCGATCGGCCAGTGGCGTGTGGATCTCGCCATCCTTGACGAAAAAGATGTTCGCACCTGTCGCCTCGGCCACGTAGCCTTCCCAGTCCATGAACAAGGCGTCAGAGCAGCCTTTCTCTTCGGCCGCATGTTTGGACATGGTGCAGATCATGTAGAGTCCGGCGGCCTTCGCGGCGGTCGGAATCGTCTCCGGGCTGGGTCGTTTCCATTTGGCGATGTCGAGCTTGGCGCCCTGCCATTTGGCATCGCCATAGTAGCTGCCCCATTCCCATGCCGCGACGGCCATCCGAACCGGGTTCTTGCGGGCCGAGACCCCCATGTCCTCGCCCGAGCCGCGCCACATCACCGCACGAACGTAGGCGTCGGTGAACCCGTTCGCTTCCAGCACGGCCTGCTTGGCCGCGTCGATCTCGTCCGCGCCGTAGGGTGACGTCATGTCGAGAAGTCGCGCCGATTCGATCAGCCGCAGCGAATGTTCGTGACCCTTGAAGATCTTGCCGGAATAGCAGCGCTCGCCTTCGAATACCGAGCTGGCGTAATGGAGCGCGTGGGTCAGCACGTGGACTTGCGCATCGCGCCAGTCGATCAGGTTGCCGTCCATCCAGATCTTGCCGTCTCGGTCGTCATACGCGCCAGCCATCTTGCTCTCCATCGCCGCGGCTTTCCACAAATTGCGCAGATTCGGCTCAGAGTGCCAAAATCTTTCGCAACACGGCTTGACCGCTAGCAACCGTTTCCTAGAAAGTCAACAAGACTGCCATATCGTCGAGAGGAACAGGATGCGCGACAAGGTGCACAATGTCGGGATCGGCGGCGAAAGCCTGCTGTTTCTGACCGACGATCAGCTTCGTCGCGGGATCGAGGCGATGTTCTTCGCCTACCGCGCTTTCACCGCCGATCCCGACCAGATTCTGTCTGAAATGGATTACGGCCGCGCGCATCATCGCGCACTGCATTTCATCAACCGCGACCCGGGACTGACCGTGACCTCGCTGCTGGCCGTGCTGGGCGTGACCAAGCAATCGCTGAACCGCGTCCTGCGAACGCTGATCGAGGATGGGTTGGTCGAAAGCCGCATCGGGCGTCGTGACCGACGCGAGCGGCAGCTTCACGTCACCGACGCGGGCGCCGCGCTGGAACGTCGCCTGTCCGAGGCGCAGCGGGCGCGGATGCGGGCGGCCTATCGCGCCGCCGGCCCGCAGGCCGTCGCCGGTTTCCGGCTGGTGCTGGAGGCGATGATGGACCGCGAAACGCGCGCACAGTATCAGGCAATGAAAGAGCTGCCGGATTGATCCGGCCGTGATGAAACTGCCGGATTGATTGCATGGCCAGCCCCGACACGCATGTTCTGATCGTCGATGACGACGCCCGCATCCGCGCGCTTTTGCGTCGGTTTCTGGAACGCGAGGGGTTCTACGTCACGCTGGCCCGCGACGCCGCGCAGGCACGGCGATTGCTGGGCGGGTTGGAATTCGACCTGATCGTGCTGGACGTGATGATGCCGGGCGAGGACGGCTTTTCGCTGACCCGCGATCTGCGCAAGACCATGCAGACGCCCATTCTGCTGCTGACCGCGCGCGGAGAGACCGAGGATCGCATCACCGGGCTGGAAAGCGGCGCGGACGATTATCTGCCCAAACCGTTCGAGCCGCGCGAGCTTCTCTTGCGGATCAGTGCGATCCTGCGACGGGTGCCGGTCGTCGAGGTTGCCCAGCCCAAGTTCCTGACGCTGGGCGCGCTGCGTTACGACACCGAAAAGGGCGATCTGTGGCAGGGTGAGACGCTGGTGCGCCTGACAGGATCGGAACAGGCGTTGCTGCGCAGGCTCGCGGCCAGCCGCGGCCAGCCGGTCAGCCGTTCCGATCTGATCGAGGATCTGGGCCGTGGCGGTCAGGCCGAAGAAGGCGAACACAGCGAGCGCGCCATCGACGTTCAGATCACCCGCCTGCGTCGCAAGCTGGAGACCGACCCGAAAGAGCCGCGCTATCTGCAGACGGTCCGGGGAACCGGCTACATGCTGGTCGCGGACTGAAGCCCGCGATAGGGTCGCGCGATGGACGATGCGGTGCGATATCTGGGTGCGAACGTGGACGCGGATACGGCTCTGGCGCTGCTGCAATGGCAGGCCGAGATGGGCGCGGACGAGGCGATTCTGGACGAACCGCTGGACAGGTTCGACATTGCCGAACGGACGCCAGCCCCTGTCGCAGCAGAACAGCTTCCGAATCCTGCTGCCCCGCCAACGTCCGAGCGTCCGGCGGCGACCGCCAGTCCAGATCACGCGGCCCTGCTGTCCGAGGCGCACGCCCTGGCCGGGCGTGCCACGACGCTGGCAGAGCTTGCGGCCCTTCAGGAAGGCTTCGACGGGATCGACCTGAAGAAGGGCGCGCGCCGATTCTGCTTTGCCGACGGGCGGCCCGACGCGCGTGTGATGGTGCTGGGCGAGGCGCCCGATGATGACGATGATGTTCAAGGCCGGCCCTTCGCGGGTCCTCCGGGTGCGATGCTGGACCGGATGTTCGCGGCGATCGGCCTTTCGCGCGATGCCGTCGACGCCGAACGCGCGCTCTACCTCGCCAATATTCTGCCATGGCGCGCGCCGACAGGCCGTGATCCCGCACCAGAGGCCATCGAGCTGAGCCTGCCGTTCCTCCGCCGTCACGTCGAACTGGCGCAGCCCGAGGTGATCGTGCTGTTCGGGAATCTCGCCTGCGCGGCGGCGTTGGGGAGACAGGGGATCTTGCGCATGCGCGGTCAGTGGGCCGAGGCGTTCGGCCGCCCGGCCCTGCCGATGGTCCACCCTGCCTATCTGCTGAAGACGCCCATCGCCAAGCGAGAGGCTTGGGCCGACCTGCTGTCGCTGTCGGCCAGGCTGGACGAAATGGCGGCGGGGCGATCCTAGTCGGCGCGGTCGCAGCCGCGGTATTCGGTGGCGCGCCCATCATCGATGGCGGTGAAGACAAGGGCGCTTTCGTCAACCTCGAAAGGTTCACGGCTCGGTCCGACCAGATCGGCCACGGCAGTCCCGCTGTCGTCTATATCGGCGCCTGAAACCCAGACATCTGGCGCATCCGCCAATTCGATCGCGACGGCCTGCGGTCCACCGCGCGACGGGACGCGGGCATGAACGCGCATGCCGTCGTCGATGGCGGCAATGCCGCAGGTGGGCCGCTCGCTGCTGATCACCGGCTCGGCTGCCAGCGCCGCATCGATCAGGGGATCGCGCTCGGGCAGCGGTGATGACGCTTCCAGTGAAAGGTTGGCCGGCACGCAGATCGTCTCGCACAAACCGAAGCTGACCGTGAGCGAGACCGCGACAGGCTCCCTCTTCGCTTCGGGCTGAATCTCGATCGGCAGGACCAGACGATCGTGGAACCCCAGCGTCCGATCGTCACCCGAGACGATGACCTCTGGCGCAGGCCAATGTGGCGTAACGGCGCCCACATTGGTGCTTGCGGACCAGTCGAATTCCGGCGGGATGCCGCTATCGCCGGGCTTGCGCCAGTAAGTCTTCCAGCCGGGTTCCAGCTGCAGGTCCAATGCTACCATGCGATTGCCGTCCTGCGTCACCCATCCGGGCAGCAGGGTGGCGGACCGAAGACCGGGGGGCAAGGTCTCTGCAAGAACGGGTCCGCAGATCGACGACGCGAACAGCACGGCAAGGGCAAGTCTTTTCATGCGGGCCAATCTAGGCGTGGCGACGCTGGCGTTGAAGTCACAACCGCGCGCGGAGCGCGCTCGGCGCTGGCCGGGGCTTGTATAGATGCGGGCCAGTGCCGATCTTTCAGGAAAAGGAGCAGCCATGACAATGCCCACCTCGTTTCGTGATGATACCAACCTGACCGGCCGCATCCTGATCGCGATGCCGGGCATGGAAGACCCGCGTTTCGCCCGGGCGGTGGTTCTGGTCTGCGCCCATTCCGACGAAGGCGCGATGGGTCTGATCCTGAATCGGGCGATGCCGGATGTCAGCTTTTCGGACCTGCTGGAACAGTTGGAGATCAAGACCGAGGATGGCCTGACGCCGGTCGAGGTACGCTTCGGCGGACCGGTCGAGCCCGCGCGCGGATTCGTGCTGCATCTGCTGCCGGAAGACGACGAGGAACCCGAAGATGGTGTTCTGCGCATCAGTCCGCGGCTTGCGATGACCACCAGCCGCGACATCCTTGTGGACATCGCCCATGGCGACGGTCCCGAAGCGGCGGTGCTGGCGCTCGGCTATGCCGGCTGGGGTCCCGGACAGCTGGAGGATGAGATGGCGGCGAACGGTTGGCTGACCGGCGAAAGCGGGGAGGAGTTGATCTTCGCGCCCGCCGACAGCCCGAAATGGGACATCGCCTTGAAGGCGCAGGGGATCGATCCCTCGACCTTGTCGACGATGTCCGGTCGCGCCTAGCGGGGGGCTGCCGCCCGGCGCAGCCGGTCGTTGATCGCGCGCCCCAGACCGTGATCCGGGATCGGCTGCACCGCGATCGGGCGACCGGTGCGGTCGGCCTTGTGCAGAATGTCGAACAGGCGCGCCGCAGCTTCGACCAAGTCACCAGATTCCGACAGGCTGAAATCGCCGGCCCGACCGAAGGTCAGCAGCGTCTCTCCTGGCAAGGCCTCGGTCGCATTCAGGCGCAGGCTGGCCTCGGGCGCGTAATGGCTGGCAAGCTGACCGGGCGAGGTCAGCGGTGCATTGGTCGCCGGTCGCGCCAAGGGGGCGCCCAGAGCATCCTCGATCGACTCTGCAGGAATCCCGCCGGGGCGCAGCAGCGTAGCGGAGCCGTCCTGCCAGCCGACGATTGTCGATTCCACGCCGACGGCGCAGGGACCTGCATCCAGCACCGCAGCGATCCGGCCGCCGAGACCGGTCCGTTCGTCGATCACATGATCCGCCGTCGTCGGACTGATCCGGCCCGAGGGGTTCGCCGACGGTGCGGCGAGCGGACGATCCGCCGCCAGCAGCAGCGCGCGTGCGACCGGATGGGCAGGAACCCGCAAGGCCACGCTGTCGAGACCTGCCGTCACGATCCCCGCGATCCCCGCCCGTGGATGAAGCGGCAGGACCATAGTCAGCGCGCCGGGCCAGAAGGCGGCTGCCAGACGCTCGGCCTCGGCATCGAAGCGGGCAACAGCCTGCGCGGCCTCGACCGAGGGCAAATGCACGATCAGCGGATTGAAGGAGGGTCGGCCCTTCGCCTGATAGACCCGCGCGACCGCCTCTGCATTGGTCGCATCGGCGGCGAGGCCGTAGACCGTCTCGGTCGGCATCGCGACGCATTCGCCGGCGCGCAGCAGCACGGCGGCCTGCGCGATACCATCCTGATCCGCCTTGAGTCGCAGGGTTTCCATCATGACGCGGGGTTCGGGTTGCGGGAAAGCCGACCGTCTCTAGTATGCCGGCTGACGCGCGCTGTTACCCGCAGGCGGTATCGTTGCCAAGTCGCGCGCAGCGGAGGAACCATGCCCTATCAGGCCCCGGTCGATCAGATCAGCTTCATCCTGCGACACGTCGTGCCGTTCGACAAGGTGGCCGGAACCGAGCGTTACGCCGAGGCTACGGACGATACCGTCGATGCGATCCTGACCGAGGCAGGCCGGATGGCGGCCAATGTTCTGGCACCGCTGAACCGCGCGGGCGACCTGAACCCGGCGCGGCTGGAAAACGGGGTCGTCCGGACCTCGCCCGGTTTCGACGCGGGCTTTCAGGCCATTGCCGAGGGTGGCTGGATCGGTCTTTCAGCCGATCCCGATCATGGCGGCGCGGGCCTGCCACAGGCCCTGAACATGGCAGTCAACGAGATGCTGTCCTCGGCCTGTCTCGCGCTGCAGCTGAATCCGCTGCTGACCCAGGGCCAGATCGAGGCGCTGGAGCATCATGCCAGCGACGAGCTGAAGGCGCTGTACCTGCCCAAGCTGATCTCGGGCGAGTGGACTGGCACGATGAACCTGACAGAGCCGCAGGCGGGCAGCGACGTCGGCGCGCTGACGACCAAGGCCGAACCGCAGGGCGACGGAACCTACAAGATCACCGGCCAGAAGATCTACATCACCTGGGGTGACAGCGACTTCGCCGGGAATGTCTGCCACGCGGTTCTGGCGCGGCTGCCGGATGGCGAAAAGGGCACGCGCGGGATCAGCCTCTTCATGGTGCCGAAATATATTCCCGATGCCGAAGGCAAGCCGGGCGTGGCCAACAGTCTCAAGGTCGTCTCGCTGGAGCACAAATTGGGTATTCACGGCAGCCCGACCTGCGTGATGAGCTACGAGGGCGCGACCGGCTGGCTGATCGGCGAGGAGCACAAGGGCATGGCCGCGATGTTCACGATGATGAACAACGCCCGCCTTGGTGTCGGTGTCCAGGGCGTCGGCGTCGCCGAAGCCGCGCTGCAGCAGGCGGTCGCCTACGCGCGCGACCGCGACCAGATGGGGCCGATCTTGGGCCACGCCGACGTTCGTCGCATGCTGGCCGTCGCGCGGGCCGAAATCTTTGCCGCGCGCGCGATCTGTCTGGCCTGCGCGACGGCGACCGACATGGCGCGCGCGACGGGCGATGCCGACTGGGCCGCACGCGCGGCGCTGCTGACCCCGATCGCCAAGGCCTACGGCACCGATGTGGGTGTCCGGGTCGCCGATGCCGGTGTGCAGGTCCATGGCGGCATGGGTTACATCGAAGAGACCGGCGCTTCGCAATTCCTGCGCGATGTCCGCATCACCCCGATCTACGAGGGGACGAACGGCATTCAGGCGATGGATCTGGTCGGCCGCAAGCTGATGGACGAGGGCGCGGCGGCGCAGGCGCTGCTGGACGAGGTGATGGACGGCGCGCGCGAGATGAGCCACGTCAACCCCGAGCGGGTCGAGGAATTGTGGAAGGCCGCTGAAACGCTCAGCGATGCCACCGCGCGGATGGTCGCGCGCGCACCCGAGGATCGCTTCGCCGGAGCGGCGCCCTATCTGTCGGCCTTCGCGCGGGTGCTGGGTGCCTATTATCATCTTCGTGCCGCGCAGGCAGGGGACGATGACCACAAGGCGCTGGCGCGGATCTATCTGGATCGCATTCTGCCGCGCTATGCTGCCGATCTCGCCGAAGCGGCTGCGGGCGTCGCGGATCTGAACGCCGTCTCTGACGAAGCCCTGGGGCTGACGTGACGGGCGGCGGGATCCGCACGCCCTTCTCCGAGCCGCCCGCCGAGGGCGAGGCGCAGGAAATCGCACCGGGCGTCCTGTGGATGCGGTTGCCGCTGCCGATGGCGCTGGACCATGTGAACGCCTTCGCCTTCGCGGACGACGATGGCTGGACCACCGTGGATACGGGTTTCGACTCGCGCCGGACCCGCGCCATCTGGGAGGCGCTGCTGGCGGGTCCCCTGGCGGGGCGCCCGGTCGCACGCCTGCTGGCTACGCACCACCATCCTGACCACTTGGGTCTGGCTGGCTGGTTCCAGGGCCGGGGTGCTGCGCTGCTGACCAGCCGGACGGCGTGGCTGATGGCGCGGATGCTGGTGCTGGACGATCAGCCGCGCCCCGTTCCGCAGGCGCTGGAATTCTGGCGCCGGGCCGGGATGCCGGCCGATCTGCTGGCCGAACGGGCTGCCGAAAGGCCCTTCAACTTCGCCGATGTCGTGCATCCGCTGCCGCTTGGCTATACCCGGCTGACCGAAGGCGATCGCATTCTCTTCGGTGGGCGCGACTGGCTCGTGCGCGTGGGTCACGGTCATGCGCCCGAGCATCTGACGCTGTGGTCGCAAAGCGATGATCTGGTGATCGGGGGCGATCAGCTACTGCCTTCGATCTCGCCCAATCTCGGCGTCTATCCCAGCGAACCGGATGCCGATCCGGTGGGCGAGTGGCTGTCGTCCTGTCGGGCCTTTGCCGAGCTGGCCGAACCGCGGCATCTTGTCCTGCCCGGCCACAAGCTGCCGTTCACCGGCCTGCCACACAGGCTGGGCCAGCTGATCGAGAACCACGTCTCGGCGCTGGACCGGATGGAGGCCGCGATGGCGCTGCGCCCGATGAGCGCCGTCGATGCCTTCGAAACGCTGTTCAAGCGACCGATCGGACGCGGAGAGTTCGGTCTCGCGCTGGTCGAGGCTGTGGCCCATGTGAACCACCTGCGCAGGCAGGGTCGCGTTCACAAGGCTGGTGAAAGGGACGGTGCGGTGCTGTGGGGGGCGTGACAGGCGCGCATCGATCCGCTATCGGACATTGCAGAGAACCACGAGGGATCCCATGGCAGGCCATCACGAGATCGACGAACACGAGCAAGGCTCGATGGACATCACCGAGCATCGCAAGACATTTGCCGGTTTCATCAAGCTGTTGACCTGGGGCGTGATCCTGTCGCTGCTGTCATTGATCTTCATGGCGCTGGTCAATTCCTGACCGCCGCGCCTCGATAGAATGAATTTCGATAGATGAAGCGACGCGTCTTCCTTGCCGCTGCACTGCCCGCCGCCCTGTCGGCCTGCGGTGCGCAAAACATCTGGGCCAGCGACGAGGCTGTGCGCGCGGCGCGCTATGTCGCCGACGAACCGCCCTCGATCACGCTGTTCACGGTGATCGGAATTCCGCGCGGCGAAGGCGGTCATTCCGCGCTGATGATCAACGGCAGCCAGCGGGTCATCTTCGACCCGGCCGGTAGCTGGCGCCATCCGCGCATCCCCGAACGCAACGACGTGCTTTACGGGATCACGCCGAACTTCAAGAATTTCTACATCGATTACCATGCCCGCTCGACCTATTGGGTCGCCGAGGACACGGTGATCGTCTCGCCCGCCGTCGCGGAGCAGGCGATCCGTGCGGCCGAGGCACAGGGCGCTGTCAACAAAAGCTTCTGCGCCGTCGCGACCGGTTCGGTCCTTCAGCGCGTGCCGGGTTTCGAGGGCGCGCCGTCGGGCTTCTCGCCGATCAAGCTGCGCAACTGGTTCCTGACCTTGCCGAACGTGACCTCGCGTCGCCATCAGGACGGCGATCCGGCCAACAACCACGATGTGTTGCTGCGCCAGAAGGACGGCGTCGTCGTCGGCTATCCCAGAAACTGAAGCATGCCCACCAGCGTGATGGCGCCTGCCGCGATGGCGGCCATCATACTGCGGGCGACGACGCCGACCAGCACCGTGACGATCGCCGCCGAAAGCCGCGCGGGGTCGGTTTCACCGCCCGTCGCTTGCGGCCAGACTACCAGCGGTGCGACCAGCGCGGGCAGGACCGCGACCGGGGTATAGCGCAGCAGGCGCAGAACGACCGGCGGCAGCGGCCGATTTCCGAGCGCGCCGAGAAACGAGAATCGGATCAGGAATGTCCCGATCCCCAGCACGATGATGACGAACCAGATCGTCGCGTCGCTCATGTCCCGGCCTCACTGCGAACCGCGTGGCTTCGTTCGGCGCGCGTCTCGACCCAGGCCCCGACCGCCATGCCGGCGCCCGAGGCGATCAGAAGACCCAGACCTGATGGCATCCAGACCAGCAGCAGCGCGACGACGACCGCCGTCAGCGCCGCCAGGCGATGCGCGCTGGTCCGCAGCATCGGCGCGATCATCGCAAGGAAGGTGATCGGCAGCGCGAAGTCCAGCGGCCAGCTTTCCGGGATCAGATTGCCGACCGCAACGCCGACATAGGTGAAGACCACCCAGCCAAGGCAGATCGGCAGCGCGGTGCCGTGGAAATAGGCCAGGCGCTGGCGCAGCGTCGTGTCGGGATTGGCCTCGGAAAAGGCCAGCCCCAGCACATAGGTCTGATCGACCAGCAGGAAAGACATCAGCGCACGATCGCGCAATCCCGCCTGCCCGTACCAAGGCACGAGCGAGGCCGAATACATCGCCATGCGCAGGTTCACCGCCAGCGCAGAGATGAAGATCAGAACCAGCGGCACGTTGTCGTTGATCAGCTGGACGGCGGTGAACTGTGACGCACCCGCCAGCACGAGCGTCGAAAAACCCATGATCTGGGCCAGGCTCAGACCGGCATCGCTGCCGACGACGCCGAAGAGCATCGCGAACGGTACAATCACCAGCATCAGCGGCGCGGCCTGGATCAGGCCGGCGGTGAAAATCTGGCGCGTGCTTCGCGGATCGACCGGCTTGCGCGCGGCGCTCGGCGCGTCAGGCGCGATCTCTGGGCGATGCGGAATGGGGGGTGCCATGGGATGAAATCCGACGGGGCAACGAGGTCGGGCCTTGGTGTCACGCCCGATCGCCGCTGGCAAGGCTGACTGACGCGATCAGCCGAAGATACCCGTCACCCTTCCAATGACGACGAAGGCCAGGGCTGAGCGGGTCCGCGCCAGCGCCTCGATCTCGTCATCCGATAGGCGCGGCAGCCAGCGCACCAGCGCGAGATCGAAGTGACGCAGGAAATGATGCGCGACGTCGCGGAAAATCTCGTCACCCTTCAGCATGGCCGCAACGCCGTCCATCATGGCGTCATCGTTCACGGTGGCCATGCCGCCGACGCCCGCGCCGCGAACGCCATCCCCGAAGCGCCGCCACAAGGCGACATCGGCCGGTCCCGGCGTCACGTCGTCCATATAGATGTCGCCGGCGGCCAGAAGCGTGACAACATCCTGCGCGGACCGCAGAACACGCGCCGCGTCGTGATCGCGCAGCGCCTGGCGCAGGGCGGCAATCCCCTCCGCATCGTCCGGTCCGTCGGGGAAATCCAGCGCACGGATCAGATCGGCCGTTGCGACGGCCTCGGATTCGGGTGTCTCGAAACGCAACGCGGTCTGGCGGCTGTCGGTGGCCGGTGCCCGGACAGGCGCGGCGGGGGCGGGACGTGCGGCCACGGGGACGCTGCGCGGCGCTTCTGCGGCGGGCGGAGGCGGCGCAGGCCGCGAAGTGGGTTCGCGACCGGCCCCCCGCATCTGCGATAGACGCTCGTACAGATCATCGGCCTCCGCCCGAAGCGTGGCGATGGCCTGAACCAGACCGACAGCCGTCCAGATCAGGACCAGCGGCAGGACCACAGCCACGACCGACGCAAGCCGCGCCAGCCCACCCTGGGCTGCGTCGGGTGACGATCCCAGCCACCAGAACAGCAGCACGAGCAGCAGCCACACGGCAGTGGCGGCAAGCCCCAGCGTCGTGGCGCGTCCGCTCTCCATTAGCGCACGGATGCGGTCACCCGCGCCCATCACTCGTAGCGCACGTCGAGGATTTCGTAGCTGCGCTGTCCGCCAGGCGTCGTCACCTCGACCGAATCGCCGGTCTCCTTGCCAATCAGCGCGCGTGCCAGCGGCGATTTCAGGTTCAGAAGGCCGCGCTCCAGATCCGCCTCGGCCTCGCCGACGATCTGATAGGTCTTCTCCTCGTCGGTATCTTCATCGACCAGATCGACGGTCGCGCCGAACTTGATCGCGCCCGACAGCTTCTTCGGGTCGATGACCTCTGCGCGGCCCAGAAGCCCTTCGAGCTCCTTGATCCGGCCCTCGATGAAGCTCTGCTTTTCGCGTGCCGCGTGATACTCGGCGTTTTCCGACAGGTCGCCGTGTTCGCGCGCTTCGGCGATCTGGCGGATCACCGCGGGGCGTTCATTCGCTTTCAGGTCGCGAAGCTCTGCGTCGAGCGCCTGATGGCCGGCGCGGGTCATCGGTATCTTGTCCATGCGCGTCTTTCCCTTCCGGATCTCGTCCAACCCGGTCGATGTAACCGAACGCCCCCGCCAGCAGGTGGCAGGGGCGCGAATTCGGTCTTCAGCCTGATGCGGGCGCGCGCCTTATGCAAGAGCCGATGCGCCGGCCGGCGAAAATCGCCCTACCGTCACGATTGCCCCAGGGAGACATGGCGTTTACTGCTGTGTTCGCCAGATGCCAGCGAAGGATCGCCCGCCATGACTGACGAAGCCGCGATAAGCCGCGAATCGATGGAATACGACGTCGTGATCGTCGGCGGTGGTCCTGCGGGGCTTTCGGCAGCGATCCGGCTGAAGCAGATCGACCCCGAGATATCGGTCGTCGTGCTGGAAAAGGGGTCCGAGATCGGCGCCCACATCCTGTCAGGCGCGGTGCTGGACCCTTCGGGACTTGACCAGCTGATCCCCGATTGGCGCGAAAAGGGCGCCCCTGTCACGACCGAGGTGACCGACGACAACTTCTTTGTGCTGGGCGAAGCGGGCGAGGTTCGTGTTCCGAACTGGCCGATGCCGCCGCTGATGTCGAACCACGGCAACTACATCGTCAGCATGGGCAATGTCTGCCGCTGGCTGGCCGAGCAGGCCGAGGCGCTTGAGGTCGAGATCTTTCCCGGGATGGCCGCAAGCGCTGTCGTGTGGGATGGGGATCGGGTGAAGGGTGTCGTCGCGGGCGAGATGGGTCTGAACGCCGATGGCACACCCGGCCCGCAATACGAGCCGGGGATGGAGCTTCACGGCAAGTACGTCTTCATCGCCGAGGGCGTTCGCGGATCGCTCGCCAAAGAGATCATGGCCCGGCTGAACCTGTCGGACGGCCATGATCCGCAGAAATTCGGCCTTGGCATGAAAGAGATCTGGGAGGTTTCGCCCGAGAAATTCCAGCAGGGCCGCGTCGTTCACACGATGGGCTGGCCCCTTGGCAAGAATGCTGGAGGCGGCAGCTTCATCTATCATTTCGAGAACAATCAGGTGCTGGTCGGTTTCGTCGTCCACCTGAATTACCAGAACCCCTATGTGAATCCCTACCTGGAATTCCAGCGCTTCAAGCACCATCCGATGGTGGCTGACCTGCTGGAAGGCGGCAAGCGAGTGGCCTACGGCGCGCGGGCGATCAGCGAGGGTGGCTGGCAGTCGATCCCGCAGCTGTCGTTCGACGGCGGCGTTCTGTTGGGTTGTTCCGCCGGGCTGGTGAACGTGCCGCGGATCAAGGGCAACCACAACGCGATGCTCTCGGGGATCGAGGCTGCGGATGCGGCCGCTGCCGCGCTGAAGGACGGGCGTGAGGGTGATCGGCTGGCCACCTACGATGACGCCGTTCGCGGTGGCGCGATCGGCAAGGATCTGAGCCGCGTTCGCAACGTCAAGCCGATCTGGTCGAAGATGGGATTGTGGGCCAGCCTTGCGCTTGGCGGGTTCGACATGTGGGTCGCGAACCTGACGGGCTGGAATCCGCTGGGAACCTGGTCGCACGGAAAATCCGACGCCGCCGCGACCGGCAAGGCTGCGGATTACACCCCGATCGCCTATCCCAAGCCGGACGGCAAGCTCAGCTTCGACCGTCTGACCAATGTCAGCTTCAGCTTCACCAACCACGAGGAAAGCCAGCCCTGCCATCTGAAGCTGCGCGATCCGTCCATTCCGATCGGGGTGAACCTGCCCGTCTATGCCGAGCCCGCACAGCGCTATTGTCCGGCGGCAGTCTACGAGGTGGTCGAGGAGGGCGGCGAGGAGCGGTTCGTCATCAATTTCCAGAACTGCGTCCACTGCAAGACCTGCGACATCAAGGATCCCAGCCAGAACATCGTCTGGACCACCCCTCAGGGCGGTGACGGGCCGAACTATCCCAACATGTAGGGCCACCCGAAGAAGTGAAGCGCGCGTGATGGGGTGACGTTGCCCCGGCGCAGCGCTGCGGCTAGGGTTCGGCCCAAGCCAACGTGATCAACCCGGACGGATGACTTGACCCTGAGCCGCCTATTGCTGACCACGGCCCTTCTGGCCGCGACCGCGCTGCCCGCTGCAGCGCAGGAACCGCCCCCGCCGCGTCCCACCGCACAGCAGGGCGCGCAGGACGGCGCGCCCGCGCAGCCGCCAGCCGCGCCCGCGGCAGAGCCCGAGACAGCGACGCAGAGTGGCGAGGCGCCGGCAGAGCCGGTGGAAGGCGCCCCGCTGACCTACGGTCTGGCCGGTCCCTATCTGGCCGCGCGCATGGCAGCGGTGCAGAACGATTTTCTGGCGGCGGCGCGCTATTATCAGGTCGCGGTCCAGAACGACCCCGGCAATCGGTATCTTCAGGATTCCGCGCTGGTCGCGCTGATCTCGGCGGGACAGATCGACCGCGCGGTCTCGCTGGCGCAGACCATGTCCGATCAAAACGGGCGCACCGAATTGTCCGGCCTCGTAGATCGCGCGCGGCTGGCCCGTGAGGGGGATTGGCAGGCGTTGCTGGACCTTCTGGGCAGCGACGCCCCGACCGAGGCCAGCCCTCAGGGGCCCGAGCTTCTGGACGGGATGTTGCGGGCCTGGGCCGAGTTGGGCGCAGGACGCGCCTCCGAGGCGATGGCCGATTTCGAGGCGCTGACTTCGGTTCAGGGCGCGGCGCCGATGGTCAATTACCATCTGGCCTTGGCACGTGCGCTGGCAGGGGATTTCGAGGGCGCCGAAAGCCTGCTTCAGGATCAGGAGACCGGCGCGCATATCCTGGGCTACATCGTTCATGCACAGGTGCTGGCACAGCTCGACCGTCGCGACGAGGCGGTCGCTCTGCTTGATTCCGTGCCCGGGGTCGAGGCCGAGCCCGCGCTGCTGGCGCTGCGTGAGCGACTGCAATCCGACGAGCCGGTCGCGTTCGACGTGATCGACACGCCGCAGGACGGGATCGCACAGGTCTTCCTGACCTTCGCGACCGCACTGATGCAGGGTGCCGAGCCCGAGCCTCTGTCACTGATCCATGCCCGGCTGGGCGCCTGGATAGCGCCCGATCTGATCGAGGCGCGGCTGATGGTCGCCCAGCTTCTGATGGCCCATCAACAGCTGGATCTGGCCGAAGCCGAATTCACCGCGCTCCGCGAAATGGGCGAGGTTCGTCCCATCGCTGAACTGTCGCGCATCGACGCGCTGTCCCGCGCCGATCGTTACGAAGAGGCCGAGGCTGCAGCGAATGCGCTGACCGAAGCCAATCCCGACCTGCCGCAGGCGTGGATCGCAAAAGGCGATGTGCTGCGCCAGCAGAACAAGTTCGGCGATGCGATCCCCGCCTATGATCGCGCGCTGGAGCTTTTGGGCGAGGATGCTGGCGATGCGCGCTGGTTCCCGCTTTATGCGCGCGGCATCGCGTTGGAGCGTAACGGTCAGTTCGACCGGGCCGAGGCCGATTTTCTAGCCGCCCTTCAATTGCGCCCCGATCAGGCGAGCCTGCTGAACTATCTGGGTTATTCCTGGATCGACCGGAACGAGAATCTGGAACAGGGGCTGGAACTGATCCGGCAGGCGGTCGAGCTTGCGCCCACGGACGGCTACATTCTGGACTCGCTCGCATGGGCTTACTACCGTCTCGGCCGCTATCAGGACGCAGTCGAGCCGATGGAGCAGGCGGTCCTAACCATGTCGGGTGATCCGGTGGTCAACGACCATCTGGGCGACGTCTACTGGATGGTCGGTCGCCAGCGCGAGGCGGAGGTGCAGTGGCGCCGCGCCCTGTCGCTGAACCCTGGGCCCGATGATGACGTCGATCCCGATCGCATCCGCGACAAGCTTGAGCGTGGTCTGGACGCCGTGCTGGCAGAGGAGGCGAAAGCGCCCGCGCCGCGTCGCGCGGCGGAACCACGCAGCGAAGCCGATGCCGGCCCAGCGGAGGAAGGTGCCGAAGCCGGCGAGACTGAAGCCACGCCTGGCGGATGATCGAAGCCGCACCGGCCAAGATCAATCTGGCGCTGCATGTCACCGGACGCCGCGCCGATGGCTATCACCTTCTCGATTCCCTCGTGGCCTTCGCCAGATCCGGCGACGAAGTGCGGTTGACCGATGGTCCCCTGTCGCTGACGCTCGACGGGCTGTTCGCCATCGGTCTTGGCGATGGCGATGACAACCTGTGTCTGCGTGCGGCCCGCCTTGCCGGGGCCGAGGCTTCGATCCATTTGACCAAGAACTTGCCGATCGCGTCGGGAATAGGCGGTGGATCGGCTGATGCCGCGGCGGTGCTGCGCGGCCTTGCAAGACTTGGCCATTCGCTGCCTGATGATCCCGAACGGCTTGGCGCGGACATTCCCGTCTGTCTCGCCGGCCGGCCCGCCCGGATGCGGGGCGTTGGGGAGCGTCTTGACCCCGTCCCGCCGTTGCCGCCCATGCCGATGGTGTTGGTCAACCCGGGGGTCGCGTTATCGACACCGAATGTCTTCGCCGCCCTCGACCGGACCGACCACGCGCCGCTGCCCGAGCCTGAATGGACCGGCGCAGACACGCTGCTGCACTGGCTTGCGCGAACACGCAACGACCTCCAGCCTGCGGCGCAGAGGTTGGTTCCTGCGATCACGGACGTGCTGGCCGCATTGGACAGTCACGGAGCGCGTTTGTCGCGGATGTCGGGATCCGGCGCGACCTGCTTCGGGCTTTTCGACGACGATGCGACCGCTGCGCGTGCCGCGGCCGCGCTCTCGCGCCGTGGCTGGTGGGCGGTGGCGACCGAACTGGCGCAGGGGCCGGCCGCCGTCTAAGGTGACGGCCAGAACGAAGGAGCTGTCATGCTGCGACTTGGCGTCAACATCGACCACGTGGCCACCATCCGCAACGCGCGCGGCACGCCCTGGCCCGATCCCGTGCGCGCTGCGCAGATCGCGGAAGAGGCTGGAGCCGACGGCATCACGGCGCATCTGCGCGAGGATCGTCGGCACATCACCGATGCCGACATCGACGCGCTGATGGAAGCGCTGCGCCTGCCGCTGAACCTGGAAATGGCGGCGACCGCCGAGATGCAGACCATTGCCTTGCGCCACAAGCCTCACGCGATCTGTCTGGTCCCAGAAAAGCGCGAAGAGCGTACGACCGAAGGCGGCCTCGACGTCGCCGGAAACGAGAACGCACTGGCGCATTACATCGCGCCGCTGCGGGACGCGGGCAGCCGCGTGTCGCTGTTCATCGGTCACCAGCCCCGCCAGATCGAGGCTGCCGCCCGGATCGGCGCTGCGGTGGTGGAGCTTCACACCGGCGCCTATTGCGACCACGACACCGACGGCGATCATGCTGCGCGAGACGAAGAACTGAAGGGCCTGCGGGATGGCGCCGCGCTGGCTGCCTCACTGGGGCTGGAGGTTCACGCGGGGCACGGCCTGACCTTCGACACCGTCGGCCCGATCGCAGCCATCCCCGAGATCGCGGAACTGAACATCGGCCATTTCCTCATTGCGGAATCCGTCTTCATTGGACTGGGGCCCGCCATCCGAGAGATGCGCCGCTGCATGGAGGAATCGCGTCAATGAAGATCCTGCCCGTCATCCTCGCCATGGTGTTGGCGACACCCGCCGCGGCGCAGAGCGTCGGCGAATGCGGCGACGTCGTCACTGCACGCAATCTGGCCGAGCCTTGGGAAGAAAACAGCGCGACCTACGCGAATGGCGACGTTCGTGTGGCCGTCATCGACACGATCGAACCGGCTGCCGCCGGTTTTCATCTGATGGTCCTGTCGCCGCCCCGCAATGAGATCGGCGACAGGCAATGCCGCCTGATTGCGCTGTCGCGAGCCGAGGGTGGCGGGCCGGTCGGTTTCTATGGCATCGATTTTCAGGGTCGCAGCGCCGACTACGACGCTGCGAAGGGATTGGTCCTGCAGGTTCCGATCAAGCTTTTCGATCCCGACACGGGCGGCGGAAAGCCGGCAGAGCTGACGGTGACGATCAATCAGCAGACGGGTGAGATCACGGCGCAGGCCGTCGAGTGAGCCTCCGGATCGCTGCATGATCCTGGGCATCGGCGCCGACCTGGCCAATATCGAGCGCATCGCGGGCGTACTCGACCGACACGGTGATCGCTTTCGCAATCGGGTCTTCACCGACATCGAGATCGCCAAATCACGGCGCCGCCTTGACGAGGCGGGCACGCTTGCCAAACGCTGGGCTGCCAAGGAAGCCTGTTCCAAGGCGCTTGGGACCGGGCTGCGCATGGGGATCGCGTGGCGCGACATGGCGGTCAGCAATCTTCGCACGGGTCAGCCGGTGATGCATCTGTCCGGCTGGGCCGCCGACCGGTTGGCCCAGATGACCCCGCCCGGCCACAGCGCCCGCGTTCACGTCACGCTGACCGACGATCACCCCTGGGCGCATGCCTTCGTGGTGATCGAGGCGCTGCCTGCAGCCAACCTTGACTCGGGCACGGGCGCGCACCATGACGGGCGCAACCGCTAACCAAGGACGCATCATGGCCGACGGCACGACCCGCAAGGAAGGCGGATTCATGGAAACGATCCGCACCATCTTCTGGGCGCTGGTCATCGCGGGGATCTTCCGCACGCTGTTCTTCCAGCCCTTCTGGATTCCGTCGGGCAGCATGAAGGACACGCTGCTGATCGGCGACTTCCTGTTCGTGAACAAGATGGCCTATGGCTATTCGCAGCATTCCTGCCCGTTCTCGCTGTGTCCGATCTCGGGCCGGCTGCTGGCGTCCGAACCAGAGCGCGGCGATGTCGTTGTCTTCCGTCATCCGGTGCGGAATGTCGATTTCATCAAGCGCGTGATCGGTCTGCCGGGCGATACGGTGCAAATCCAGAATGGTCGCCTGTACCTGAACGGTGAGGCGGTCCCGACCGAGCAGGACGGCGTCTTCACCGAACTGAAGCAACCGCAAGGTCCGCAGCAACTGGTCCCGCGCTGCGCAAACGAGCCGGTCGCCGAGGGCGGTGAATGCCAGAAACCCCGGCTGCGCGAAACGCTGCCGAACGGCGTCAGCTACGACACGCTGAACATCACCGACACCTGGATCGCCGACGACACGCCGACCTTCACCGTGCCCGAAGGTCATTATTTCTTCATGGGCGACAATCGCGACAATTCCGAGGATTCGCGCTTTTCGCCCACGACGGGCGGTCTGGCCTTCGTGCCGGCGGAATATCTGATCGGGCGTGCCGACCGGATCATGTTCTCGTCGGCCGGAAAATCGCTGCTGTACTTCTGGACGTGGCGGGCCGATCGCTTCTTCAAGGCGGTGAATTGAAGGTCTCGGCCGAGATCGCGGGATTCATGAAACGGCTGGGCCACGAGTTTGCCCAGCCCGAATTGCTGGTGCGTGCGCTGACCCATTCCTCGGTCGTCTCGCCGACCCGGCCGGACAATCAGCGACTGGAGTTTCTGGGGGATCGCGTTCTGGGGCTGGTCATGGCCGAGGCGCTGTTCGCCGCCGATGCCAAGGCCAGCGAAGGACAATTGGCGCCACGTTTCAACGCGCTGGTGCGGGGCGAGACCTGCGCCGCCGTTGCCCGTCAGATCGACCTTGGCCAGGTCCTGAAGCTCGGCCGGTCCGAGATGATGTCGGGCGGGCGTCGCAAGGAAGCGGTACTGGCCGACGCGATGGAAGCGGTGCTGGCGGCGGTTTATCTCGACGCCGGTTATGCAAAGGCGCAGGCGGTGGTGCTGAAGCTGTGGGGTGCGCGGCTGGACGGCGTGGCCGAGGATGCGCGCGATGCCAAGACCGCGCTGCAGGAATGGGCGCAGGCCAACGGCATGCCGCCGCCGGTCTATGACGAGACCGATCGATCCGGACCGGACCACGCGCCGATTTTCCACGTCACCGTGCGGCTGGCCGACGGACGCAGCGCCGAGGCGCGCGGGCAGGGCGCACGCCGCAGCATCGAGCAGGCCGCAGCGCAGTCGCTGCTGGCGCAGTTGGAGGCCTTGGCATGAGCGAAACACCCACCCGCGCAGGCTTTGTCGCCCTGATCGGCGAGCCGAATGCCGGAAAGTCTACGCTGCTGAACCAGATGGTCGGCGCGAAGGTCAGCATCGTCACACACAAGGTTCAGACCACGCGCGCGCGCATCCGCGGCATCGCGCTGGACGGCGCGGCGCAGATCGTCTTCGTGGACACGCCGGGCATCTTCCGGCCGCGGCGCAGGCTCGACCGCTCGATGGTCGCCGCCGCCTGGACCGGCGCCGACGATGCCGACGTGATCCTGCTGCTGATCGAGGCGCATCGCGGGCTGACCGAAGGCGTGGGCCGCATCCTCGATGCGCTTATGGAACGCGCGCAGGGCCATACGGTCGCGCTGGCGATCAACAAGATCGACCGGGTGAAGGCCGAGACGCTGCTGGCGCTGTCCGAAAAGATGAATGCGGCCTTTCCCTTTGCGCAGACCTTCATGATCTCGGCCGAGCGCGGCTATGGTTGCGACGATCTGCGCGGCTGGCTGGGCGAAGCGATGCCCGAGGGCCCGTGGCTTTACCCCGAGGATCAGATCGCCGACCTGCCGATGCGGATGATCGCGGCAGAGATCACGCGTGAGAAGCTGACCCTGCGGCTTCACGAGGAAATTCCCTACCACCTGACCGTCGAGACGGAAGGCTGGGAAGAACGCGAAGACGGATCGGCCCGCGTTGACCAAGTCGTCTATGTCGCGCGGCCGGGCCACAAGGGGATCGTGCTGGGCAAGGGCGGCGAGACGATCAAGGCCGTCAGCCAGGCGGCACGAACCGAGCTTGCCGAATTCATGGGCCGTAAGGTTCACCTTTTCCTGCAAGTCAAGCTGCGCGAGCGCTGGCAGGACGAGGCCGAGCGCTATTCGGAGATGGGTCTCGACTTCAAGGATGGGGATGGCTGAGCCGCGGCTCGCCACCGGAATCTGGGTCTCGGCTTATCTTGCCCGATTGGGGCAGGCGAACATCCCGGCCTATGTCCTTGCGCATGGCGACGACACCGCCGGGGCTGTCATGGTCAAATGCGCTCGGCTGGATGGCAATGCCGATCTGTGGCGGCGTGAATGGGATCTGGAGACCGACACCCGCCACTGGCGCCTGACTGAGACCGGACCCGAACGCGACATCGATGCGGCGATCCAACGCGAGCGGGGGTTCGACCCGGACCTGTGGGCTATCGAGATCGAGAGCCGAGAGGGGCGGACGCTACTGGGCGAGGACGGGCTTTAGCGCGCGCGGACCGGTTCGAGGCGACGATAGATGAAATCCTCGGTCGTGCCGCCTGCCGCGCTTTCGGCGTTCTCCGTCAGCAACGCATCGACCTTGGGCCGGTCAGGCGAAAGCTTGCAGACAGGATCGGTCGCCTCGGCACGACCGACAATCGCCATCGCCTGACAGCGGCAGCCGCCGAAATCGACCTCGCGTCGAGAACAGCTTTGGCACGGCTCGGGCATCCAGTCGGTGCCGCGAAAGGCGTTGAAGGCCGCGCCATCGTACCAGATCTGGTCAAGGGGCACCTCCGTCGCGTTCTGGAAGGTCAGCCCCGGGATCGTTTCGGCCGCGTGGCAAGGCAGGACTGTGCCGTCGGGCGTGACGTTCAGGCCGGTGCTACCCCATCCGCCCATGCAGGCCTTGGGATAGTCGGCGTAGTAATCGGGCGGCACGAAGTCGATCACCAGCGTTCCGCGCATGTCACGGCGCGCCTGATCGACCAGCGCCTTGGCCTGCGCCACCTGTTCGCGGGTCGGCTGCAGCGCGGCGCGGTTCTTCAATGCCCAGCCCTGGAACTGCACGCAGGCGATCTCGATGCGGCGCGCCCCAAGCTCGACCGCCATGTCCAGCGTCTGCGGCAGGTCGTCGAGGTTGTGGCGATGCATCACCGCATTCAACGTCAGCGGCATCCCGATCTCGCCGATCATGCGGGCGACCTGCATCTTGCGGTCGAACCCGCCCTTGTAGCCGCCGATCAGGTCCGCGATGCCGGCGTTCACGCCCTGCAGCGACAGTTGCACATGCTCGACCCCGGCCGCATCCAGTTCGCGCAGCCGCGCTTCGGTCAGGCCGATGCCGGACGTGATGAGGTTGACGTAGAGATCGACGTCTCGGGCAGCGCGGACCAGATCGGTCAGGTCGCGGCGCGAGGCGGGCTCGCCGCCCGAGAGATGCAGTTGGAGCACGCCGAGCTTTGCTGCCTGCGCGAAAATGTCGGCCCAGGCTTCGGTCCCGATCTCGCCCTCGCGGGCGACCATTTTCAGCGGGTTGGAGCAATAGGGGCAGGCAAGCGGGCAGCGATGCGTCAGCTCTGCCAGCATCGCGATGGGTGGTGCAGGGCGCGGGGCGGTCATGTCCGCATCTCCAGCAGGCGCTTGTCGGCTAGATCGGACAGGAACGCCTCCACATCGCCTCGGATCACGTCCGCAGGCGCATCATAGGCGGCAGCCAGGTCGACAACGATGCCGTCTAGGTCCCGTTCGCCATCGACCCGGTCAAGGATGGCTGCGCCAATCGGGTCCAGCATCAGCGCGCGTTCCGGTCCCAGCAGCACCGGCATGTCGCGCACGGTATCCTGCTTGACCCGCACGCCGCGCAGAAGGGCCGGTACGCTCACAACAGCCCCTCATTCGGCTGCCAGCCACCCGGCGGAATGCGGCCGGGTGCGACATACGCCGAGTACAGTGCGTCGAGTTGCGCCCACAGCACTTCGGTCTTGAAGATTAGGGCGTTCGCGGCGGCATCCTGATCCGCCTCGGTCACGGCATGGGCCTTGACCCAGTCCAAGCCGAATTCGACGTCCTTGGGTGCCTCGGACAAGCGATGCTCGAAATAGGCGATCGTGTCAGGATTGGCGAAATCGTAGTGCTTCAGAAGCCCGGCGATGCGGGTCTTGTGGATTTCTGGCGCGAAGAGTTCGGTCAGCGACGACGCCATGGCGGGAAGCAGCGGCTGTTCGCGCACGAAATGAACATAGGCGTCTACGGCAAATTTCGTGGCCGGCAGGATCCCGCGTTCCGAAGCGACGTAATCGGGGTCCAGCCCCACGCCCTCGGCCAGTTTCAGCCAGCGTGCAATCCCGCCTTCGCCCGGCGCGCGACCGTCATGATCCTCGATCCGCGAGCGCCACTCCCGCCGCAGCGCCGGGTCGGTCACCCGCGAGATGAAGGCTGCGTCCTTCATCGGAATGCGGCTTTGATAATAGTAGCGGTTGATCACCCATGCCCGCACCTGATCGATGGTGCATCCGCCCGAATGCAGCAGGATGTGAAACGGGTGCTTGTCATGATAGCGCTCGGCGCCGATGCGATGCAGGCGCGCCTCGAAATCGGACATGTCCTTCATGGCGAAAGCTCCATCCCATCCTGCGCCTGCGTCCAGCCGGCGGCCATGATCGCGGCGCGTTCTGGTCCATCAGGCTGCAGCACGGGGTTGGTGTTGTTGATGTGAATGAACATCTTCGTCCCCCCCAGTCCTTTCAGCCTTTCGAGCGATCCGGTCGGTCCGGACATCGGCAGGTGTCCCATGCGCGTTCCGGTCTTATCGCCCGTCCCCGAACGAGCCATGTCGTCGTCTTCCCAGACCGTTCCGTCGAACAACAATGCATCTGCGTCAGCAAGTTTCTCGACCAGCCAGTCGGGCAGGGCCGCGCAGCCGGGAATGTAGTAAAGCCTGCGCCCGTTGGCATCGATCCGCAAGCCGATCGTCTGGTCGCCCATTGCGTTGGTGTCCACTATCTCACCCTCTTTGTAGAGCGCGACCTTTCCGGGCACAGCAAAGGGAAGGATGGACAGCCCTGCGATTTCAAAGGTTTCGTCCAACACGATGGTGTGGTTCGTCACGACGTCCTTGGCCAACACCCCGAAGACAGAATTTTCGTGCAGAATGCCGTGAATGTCAGCGGTGGCCAAAACATTGAACGGCGTGCGCTCCCGCAGCGTCAGCAGTCCTGCAATGTGGTCGACGTCGCCATTGGTCAGGACAACCGCCTTGATCGGCGAACCGCGAAGGCCGGGAGGGTACAACGCCGGGGTCGCAGCAAGCTGGGCCCGTATATCGGGCGATGCGTTCAGTACAACCCAGTCTTCCTCGTCGGCGCTGACAGCAACCGACGACTGGGTCATTGATGGTAATTTGCCCTCACGCGCATCTCGGCAGTTCGGACATCCGCAATTCCACTGGGGCAGGCCACCGCCTGCCCCAGCACCGAGAATTTTGACGATCACCCGTTCAGATCAGAACAGGGTGTCTTCCCGGCGATCATCCTCGGCCGGCCCGTACATGTTGATTTCCATGCCACAGGCGATTTCGCGGACGCTGGGTTTGCTCCAAGCCATTCGTTTCCTCCACTCGGTTTCGAGCCTCGTCGACTCAAGACTCAAATGTAGCCACTCGCCCGCGCCGTCTGTATGGGACTTTGGTACGAGATAAGGGCGGTCGCGCCCGCTGGCGCGTGTCAGGGCGGCGCTGTATCAGGCCGCATGACCGAATCTTCCGATCAGAACGGCGACGATCCACGCGGCCTTGCCCTCGCGGTGGCGACCTATGGCCTGTGGGGGTTCCTGCCGCTCTACATGAAGGCGTTGCAGGTCGTGCCGCCGACCCAGATCATTGTGCATCGCGTGCTATGGTCGCTTCCGATCGCCTTCGCGGTCCTGTGGGTCCAGCATCGTGCGCGCGATGTGCTTCAGGCCCTGCGACAACCGCGGCTGCTTGCGATGGCGGCGCTGACTGCGGCGCTGATTTCGGTCAACTGGCTGATCTATGTCTGGGCCATCGTGAACGATCACGCGCTGCAAGCTGCGCTTGGCTATTACATCAACCCGCTGTTCAGCATCTTCCTGGGCTGGGCGATGCTGGGAGAGCGGTTGAACCGCCCGCAGGTGGCCGCGATCGTGCTGGCCGCGACGGCCGTCGCCATCCTGACATGGGAGGCGGGCAGTCTGCCGCTGGTCTCATTGGGGCTGACGTTTTCCTGGGGCTTCTATGCCTATTTCAAGCGCAGCCTGCCGCTGGGACCGACGCAGGGCTTCACGCTGGAGGTGATCCTGCTGATGCCGATCGCGCTGGCCTATCTGGCATGGGTGACAGCAAACGGCACGAGCGCCTTTGATGACAGTTGGACCCTGGCCCTGTTGCTGATCGGCTGCGGCCCGATCACCGCAGTGCCGCTGCTGATGTATGCGACCGCAGCCAAGCTGGTGCGGCTGTCGACGATGGGCGTGCTGCAATACATCGCGCCGACGATGATCTTCCTGACTGCCGTCCTGATCTTCGGCGAGCCGTTCGACGGTGCCAAGCGGATCGCTTTTCCGCTGATCTGGGCGGCGCTGGTGATCTATTCGGTGACATTGATCCGGCAGGCCCGCGTGCGTCGACGGACCCGCCGGGAGCTGGCGGCACAAAGGGCGCAGTAAGCGCGGCTACAGCGTCAGATCGACGATCTCGAACGCGGTCACATCGACGATACCCTTGTCCGAAATGCGCAGCTCGGGGATGACCACCAGAGCCAGCAGGGAATGCTGCATGTAGGCGTTGTTGAGCGAACAGCCGCAATCGACGATTGCCTGCATCACCGCCTGTGCGTCGTCCGCGACCTCGGGGGCAGGGCGGTCGCTGATCAGGCCCGCGATGGGCAGCGCGACCGTCGCCAGTTCGGCGCCGTCACGGAACACCGTGACACCGCCGCCGATCTCGGCCAGATGGTTCGCCGCTGCAGCCATGCTGTCGCGACAGGTTCCGACCACGATCATGTGGTGACTGTCATGCGCCACGGTTGATGCGACGGCCATGCGCCCCCGATAGCCAAAGCCCGATACGAAGCCGTTGGTGACGCCCCCTGTCGCGCGGTGCCGTTCGACCAGCGCAATGTGGCAGGTTTCACCCTCTGCCTCGATCCGTCCGTCGCGAACCGGCAGTTGGGCTTCCAGCGCGCGGGTGGGGGCCTGGTTTTCGACGACGCCGATGACGCGGACGCGGACGTTATCGCCCTTGGCTTTGACGGCGAAGTCGTCGGCCTTCACGGCGCCACCCAGATGCACGGTGTCACGGGCCGTGGCGGGCCAGTCGATCTGCGGGCAATCGACCAGCAGACGCCCGCTTTCGGCCACCAGCACCCCTTGTGCGATCACATGTTCGATGGGAAGCGTCATCAGGTCGGGGGTCAGGATCACGTCCGCCCGCCGTCCCGGCGTCAGGCTGCCCAGCTCACGCTCAAGCCCGAAATGCGTTGCCGTGTTGATCGTCGCCATCTGGATCGCGATCAGCGGGTCGCAGCCGCATTCGATGGCATGGCGCACCACGCGGTTCATATGTCCGTCATGGACCAGCGTGCCCGAATGGCTGTCGTCGGTGCACAGGATGAAGCCGCGCGGATCCAATCCCTTTTCGGTGATCGCGGTGATCTGGTGTTCGACGTCATACCAGGCACTGCCGAGACGCATCATGCAGCCCATGCCCTGACGTGCGCGGGCGATGCCCTGCTCCTCGGTCGTGGTTTCGTGATCGTCGGCGGCGCCGCCCGCGACATAGGCCGCAAAGGGCCGGCCCAGATCGGGACTGGCATAATGGCCGCCGACGGTCTTGCCCGCTGCGCGCGTCGCCGCGATCTCGGCCAGCATCTGCGGGTCACCCGAAGCGACGCCCGGGAAATTCATCATCTCGCCAAGGCCGATGATCCCGTCCCAGCCCATCGCCTGTGCGACTTCGCCTTCGGTAATCTCGTGTCCGGTCGTTTCCAGCCCCGGCGCCGATGGCGCGCAGGAGGGCATCTGGGTGTAGAGGCTGATCGGCTGGATCAGGCTTTCGTCGCGCATCAGCCGCACGCCTTCCAGCCCCAGCACGTTCGCGATCTCGTGCGGATCATGGAAGATCGTGGTGGTGCCGTGGGGGATGACGGCGGCAGCGAAACCGGCGGGGGTCAGCATCCCCGATTCGATGTGCATGTGCGCATCGCAGAGACCGGGGATCATGTATCGCCCGTTCGCCTCGATCACCTGCGTCTCTTCGCCGATATTGGCGCTGGCATCGGGCAGGATGCAGGCGATGCGGCCATCGGCGATGGCGATGTCGTGGCCGTCCAGAACCTCGCGGGTGTGGACGTTGACCCACCGCCCGCCACGGATGACCATGTCGGCGGGCGCACGGCCGGCGGCCACCTCGACCAGTCTCGGCTGCGCTTCGGTCCAATCCTTCAGCATCGCGATCTCCTTTTCGTGGCGCGCAGGATGGGGCAGGCTGCGGGCGAAGGGAAGGGGAGTCCAAGGATGGAATGGCAGGCCGAGGGCACGGTGATCGCGCGGCGTCCGCATGGCGAGAATGCGGTGATCATCGAGGTCATCACCACCGAGTACGGCCGCCATGCCGGGCTGGTGCCGGGCGGCGCGTCGCGCAAGCGCGCAGCGATGCTGCAGCCGGGCAACCGGCTTGCCCTGCGCTGGCGGGCGCGGACCGAGGATCAGCTGGGCCATTTCGCGGCAGAGCCGGTGCGGGCGCGGGTTAACCTGTTGACCGACCCCTTGGCCCTGGCGGGACTGAACGCGGTGTCGGCGCTGCTGTCCTTTGCCCTGGCCGAGCGCGATCCGCATCCGCGGCTGGCCCTGATGACAGAGGCGCTGCTGGACGCGATGGATGCGGGCGAGGACTGGCCCGCCGCTTACCTGCAATGGGAGATGCGGCTGCTGGAGGAGATGGGCTTCGGCCTTGATCTGGTCGAATGCGTGGTGACGGGCGCGACGGAAGGGCTGGCCTATGTCAGCCCGCGTTCGGGCCGTGCGGTCAGCCGGCAGGGGGCAGGCGAATGGGCCGATCGATTGCTGCCCCTTCCCGCCCTGCTGGGCGGCGTGGCGGGCAATGGCGACGGGCTGGCGCAGGGGCTGGCGATCACCGGACATTTCCTCGATACCCGGTTGGCGATCGGGCAGATCGGTCGACCGCTGCCAGCGGCTCGCCGGCGCCTGGTCCGGCGGCTGGCGGGACGCGGGGCGGGACCGGAGGAGCAAGTTTGACCGCGCAGGAAGGGATTTCGAGATGACGACACAGCACAGGGTTCCGGCCTTCGCGCCGCTTCCGGCGAGCTTGCCCGCGACGGTGCCCTTCGTCGGCCCGAACGCGCTGGAGCGGCAGAACGGGCGTCCGTTCCGGGCGCGGCTGGGTGCGAACGAGAACGGCTTCGGCGCGCCGCCCGCCGCCATCGCCGCGATGGCCGAGGCGGCGGCGCAAAGCTGGAAATACGGCGACGAGAATGCGTTCGATCTGAAGAATGCCCTTGCGGATCAACTGGATGTCGCGTCCGACCGGATCATCGTGGGCGAGGGGATCGACGGGCTTCTGGGCTTGCTGGTGCGGCTGATGGTGGCGCCGGGGGATGCGGTCGTGACCTCGGACGGGGCCTATCCGACCTTCAACTATCACGTTGCCGGGTTCGGGGGCGTGCTGCACAAGGTGCCCTATCGCGACGATCACGAGGATCCGTTTGCGCTGGCCGCCAAGGCGGCGGAGGTGGGGGCGCGGCTGACCTATATCGCCAATCCCGATAACCCGATGGGAACATGGCATGATTCCGCGACGATCCTGCAGATGCTGGAAATCCTGCCCGAGGACGGTCTGCTGGTTCTGGACGAAGCCTATGTGGAGTTCGCGCCGGAAGGGACCGCACCGCCGATGGCGGTCGATGATCCAAGGCTGATCCGCTTCCGCACCTTTTCAAAGGCTTATGGAATGGCGGGGGTCCGGATCGGCTATGGGATCGGGCATCCTGACCTGATCGCCGGATTTCACCGCATCCGCAATCATTTCGGCGTCGGGCCTATCGCGCAGGCGGGCGCGCGGGCGGCTTTGGCCGAGCGTGACTGGCTGTCCGCGACGCTGGCCAAGGTTGCGCGCGCCCGCGCTCGGATCGGTGAGATCGCGGCGGAAAACGGGATCCAGGCCCTTGAATCGGCGACGAATTTCGTGGCCGTCGATACGGGGCGGAACGGGGCTTTCGCGCGGGCGCTGGTAGCGGGTCTGGGCGAGGAAGGCGTGTTCGTGCGGATGCCGGGCGTCGCGCCGCTGGACCGCTGCATCCGGATCAGCGTGGGGCCGGACGACGAGCTGGACGTGCTGGCCGAGGTGCTGCCGCGCGTGCTGGACCGGCTACGCAGATCTTAACCAATCTGAACGGCAACGGCAGCGTGCGGTGGTGCGCAACAGCGCAACACCCTGAGGTGTCGAAAGCCCAGCATTCGCCGGGTTTTCGGGGTCACAACCCGTACACCGTGCGTACACAGGCTGTACACACCCTGTACACAGGCTGCGCGCGTGCGGTTCAGGAAGCGTTAAGGGGTCCCGGCTGCGCCGGGATGCCTCTGGCGGGGATATTTGCTTGAAGAAGAAAGGGTTGGTCGCTGTGAGGCCGTCGGTCGGGCGTTGCGCGGCGGCCGGGTCAGCGCCGCGCGTCGCGCGCGCGGTTTTCCATAGCCATCGCGCGCTTGAGTTCCATCAGCGCGATCTGGCGCTGAAGCTTCGCGCGTTCCTCGGGGTCCTCGATCTGCTCGAGGATGCCGCGCTTGGCCGCGATCTCTTTCTGCATCTCGACCTCGGGCGGCACGAAGCCTTCTTCGGCCAGCAGCCGGTGCATCGTCTGTTCGGCAGTCTCGCGCAGGCGGGCGCGGTCCAGCGGCCGCCCTTCGCCGGGCAGGTTCGAAAGCTTGCCGGCCGCCTGCGCCTCATCGAGGATGCGGGTGGCGATGCGTTCGAACCAGTGGCTCACCGGTCGCTCACAGCGTTTCCAACTGCTTCAGCGCTGCGCGGATGCGGGCGAGATCGTCGTCGAGCGCGGCCAGCTTGTCGCGCGTTTCCTCGATCACCTCGGGTTCGGCATTCTCGGCGAATTTTGGATTGGCGAGGCGCTTGCGCAGGCCCTCGGCATCCTTTTCGGTCTTGCCGGCGGATTTGGTCAGGCGCTGGGTCTCGGCGCCTGCGTCGATGACGTCGCCGATGGGCAGCGCGAAGCTGGCCCCCGGCGCCGCCACGGCGATGGTTCCGCGGCCGGCCGTGCCGTCCTGGGGGGTGTTGGTGCGGGCGAGGCGTTCGACCAGCGGTGCGTTGGCCGTCAGCGCAGCGCGTGCGGCCTCGTCGGCTTCGGTCACGATCAGGTCGAGCTTCGCGCCCGCGGGGACGCCCATCTGGGCGCGGGCCGAGCGGATGCTTTCGATCAGCCCGATCACCCAGTTCATCTGGCGATCGGCATCCGCGTCGATCAGGTTCTCGCCGTAGGTCGGCCAGTCGCCGTGGACCAGCATCTTCGGCCGCTCGCCCGTCAGCGCCCACAATTCCTCGGTCACGAAGGGCATGATCGGGTGCAGCAGCGTGAAGCACTGATCCAGCACCCAGCCCATCGTGGCGCGGGTCTCATTCGCGTGTTCGCCGTCGAACAGCGGCTTGGCGAATTCGACATACCAGTCGCAGACCTTGCCCCAGACAAAGGCGTAGAGCCCGGTTGCGGCGTCGTTGAACCGATAGGTGTCCAGCGCCTCGTCGGTGGCCATGCGGATGCGCGCGACCTCTCCGATGATCCAGCGGTTGACGGTGTGGCTTGGTTCGGGGCGGGCGCCGCCGCCCCGGGCGCCGTTCATTTCGGCGAAGCGGGTGGCGTTCCAGATCTTGGTGACGAAGTTGCGGTTCGCCTCGACATGCTTCGGCCCCAGCTTGGGGTCGCGGCCCATCGCGGCCATGCTGGTCAGCGTGAAGCGCAGCGCGTCGGCGCCGTATTCGTCGATCAGCGTCAGCGGGTCGATGACGTTGCCCTTGGACTTGGACATCTTCGCGCCCTTCTCGTCCCGGACGAGGCCGTGGACGTAGACGGTGCGGAAAGGGACGTCGCCCACGACTTCGAGCTGCATCATCATCATCCGGGCGACCCAGAAGAAGATGATGTCGAAGCCGGTGATCAGCGTCGAGGTGGGGAAATACTTGCGCAGTTCCGCCGTATCCTCGGGCCAGCCGAGCGTGCCGATGGGCCAGAGGCCGGAGGAGAACCAGGTGTCGAGGACGTCGGGGTCGCGGGTCAGGGTCTTGCCCGGCGCCTGCGCCTGCGCCTCGGCTTCGGTCGGCGCGCAGTATTGGTTGCCGTCGTCGTCGCACCAGACCGGGATCTGGTGCCCCCACCAGAGCTGGCGGGAGATGGTCCACGGCTCGATGTTCTCGAGCCAGTTGAAATAGACCTTCTTGTGCTGCTCGGGCAGGATTTGCGTCCTGCCGTCGCGGACGGCGTCCAGCGCGGGGCCGACGATCTTCTGCGTGTCGACGAACCACTGATCGGTCAGCATCGGCTCGATCACGACGCCAGAACGGTCACCGAAGGGCTGCATGATCGGCTTGGCCTCGACCAGGGGGACGAGGTCGTCCATGCGCGCCTCGCCGCCATCCTCAGGTTCCGGCGGGCGGGCGGCCTTCCCCAGACGCGGGTCCGAGGGCTGGGTCATGACGGCAAGACCGTCGGTGGTGATCTGATCGACGACGCGCTTGCGGGCTTCGAACCGGTCGAGGCCGCGAAGCTCGTCGGGGACGAGGTTCACAGTCGAAACGTCGCCGACATCCTCGCCCCCTGCTGCACGCGAGGCTATATCTGCGCTGTCGGCATAGGACTGTCCGTCCGATCGCATCGCGCCCTTGCTGTCCATCAATGCGTAAAGCGGGATCCCGTTCCGCACCGCGACGCCATAATCGTTGAAATCGTGCGCGCCGGTGATCTTGACCGCCCCCGAGCCGAAATCGGGGTCGGGATATTCGTCGGTGATGATCGGGATCAGGCGGCGATGTTCCTTGGGTCCGACCGGAATTTCGCAGAGCTGGCCGACGATCGGGGCGTAGCGCTTGTCCGAGGGATGGACCGCGACCGCACCGTCGCCCAGCATCGTTTCCGGGCGGGTGGTGGCGATGGCGATGTAGTCGCGCTCTTCCTCGAAGAGGACGGTCCCGTCCTCATCGGTTTCCGTGTAGGTGTAGGTCGCGCCGCCGGCGAGCGGGTACTTGAAGTGCCACATTTGCCCCGGCGTCTCGCGGTTCTCGACCTCCAGATCGCTGATCGCGGTCTCGAAATGCGGGTCCCAGTTCACCAGACGCTTGCCGCGATAGATGATGCCCTTGTTGTAGAGATCGACGAAGACGCGGATCACCGCGTCGTGGAAATTGCCCTCCTCGCCCGCGGGGGCGCCGGGCGCGCCGGACATGGTGAAGGCGTTCCTGGACCAGTCGCAGGAGGCGCCGAGGCGCTTCAACTGGTTGATGATCGTGTCGCCGGATTCCTGTTTCCAGGCCCAGATCTTCTCGACGAAGGCGTCGCGCCCGATGTCGCGGCGGTTCGGTTCCTGACGCTCGGCCATCTGACGCTCGACCACCATCTGCGTCGCGATGCCGGCATGGTCCTGGCCGGGCTGCCACAGCGTGTCGAAGCCGCGCATCCGGTGCCAGCGGACCAGGATGTCCTGGAGCGTGTTGTTCAGCGCGTGGCCGATATGAAGGCTGCCGGTCACGTTCGGCGGCGGGATCATCACGGTGAAGGTTTCGTCCCGCGAGGCGTTGGCGCCCGCCTTGAACGCGTCGGTGCGGTCCCATTCGGCCGCGATCCGCGCCTCGGCCGTGGCTGCGTCGAAGCTCTTGTCCATGCTCATCGTCGTGATCCCGTCATACGTCACCGGGACTTAGCGAACCCCGGCGCAAAGGCCAAGGGAGAGGGCGCGCAGACCCCGCGGAACTGGCAAGTTTTCCCTTGCCAGAGCAGGTTCCAGCGGGAAGACTGCCCCATCCGGACCGGCCGGAGGGAGAACGGCCGGCAGTGAGGATGAAGAAGGGGAGGACTTCCATGAAGACGTTTCTGACCGCCGCCTGCGGGCTGGCGATGGCTGCCACGGGTGCGCTGGCCGATCCGGCCGGCTGCGACGATGGCGAAGAGGTGGTGAAGTTCAGCCACGTCACCAACACCGACAAGCACCCCAAGGGCATCGCCGCCGCGCTGTTCGCGGAACGCGTGAACGCCGAGATGGAAGGCAAGATGTGCGTCGAGGTCTATCCGAACTCGACCCTCTACGACGACGATCAGCTGCTGGAGGCGATGCTGCAGGGCGACGTGCAGATGGGCGCGCCGTCGCTGTCGAAATTCGAGACCTTCACCAAGGTGTTCCAGATCTACGACCTGCCGTTCATGTTCAAGAACATCGAGGCGGTGGACGAATTCCAGGCCGGCGAGGCCGGGCAGGCGATGCTGTCGAGCATGGAGCGGCGCGGGATCTCGGGTCTCGGCTACTGGCATAACGGCATGAAGCAGCTGTCGGCGAACAAGCCGCTGATGACGCCCGAAGACGCCAAGGGGCTGAAGTTCCGGGTCCAGCCCAGCGACGTGATCATCGCGCAGATGGAGGCGATCGGCGCCTCGGCCCAGCCGATGGCCTTCGCCGAGGTCTATGGTGCGCTGCAGACCGGCGTCGTCGACGGGCAGGAGAACGCCTGGTCGAACATCTACGGCCAGAAGTTCTACGAGGTGCAGGACGGGATCACCGAAACCAACCACGGCGTGCTGGATTACCTCGTCGTCGCCTCGACCGACTGGCTGGACGGGCTTGACCCCGAGGTCCGCGACCAGATGATGACGATCATGAACGAGGTCACGACCGAGCGGAACGCGGCGGTCAACGATGTCGACATGGAGGCGCGTCAGGCGATCATCGATGCCGGGTCCGAAGTCCGCGAGCTGGACGAGACGCAGCGTCAGGCCTGGGTCGATGCGATGATGCCGGTCTGGGACCAGTTCGCCGAGGGCGTGGGTCAGGACAACATCGACGCCGCGCAGGCGATCAACGAAAAACACTGAGGCGGGTCTGAACTGCACGACACGATGCGCGCGCGTCCCATGCCCGACACGGCACGGGGCGCGCCTTTCGCTGGGCGGCCCGCATCGGGGCTGTCGGAACAGGGAGCGGACAGATGAGTGAGCGGCGCGATCATTCCTTCGTCGACCAGCTTGAACGGAACGTCATCGCCATCATCCTGGGGCTGATGACGATCCTGACCTTCGTCAACGTGATCCTGCGCTATGTCTTCCAGTCCAGCATCATCTGGAGCCTGGAACTGACGCTGGCGCTGTTCGCATGGCTGGTGTTGCTGGGCGTCAGCCATGCGGTCAAGATCAACGCCCATCTGGGCGTGGATGCGCTGATCAACGCGCTGCCGCCCGCCGCCCGCAAGGGGCTGGCGCTGGTGGCGGGCGCCTTGTGCATCTTCTACGCGGTGCTGCTGCTGAAGGGTGCGTGGGATTTCTGGGCGCCCTTCGCCGGATTGCAGCAGACCGGCGGGCGATGGCTGCCGACAGGCTTCATCGAGACGCGGGACCGCGCCTTTTACACGACGGAGCAGATTCCGATGCCCTTCGGTGCCGAATGGCTGGGCGCGATGATCAACGAAGGCGAGACCTACGAGAAGCTGCCGCGCTTCATACCCTATATCGTGCTGCCATTCGGGATCGGGCTGCTGCTGTTCCGGCTGCTGCAGGCGGTGTGGATGGTCTGGCGGGGCGAGCGCGAAAGCCTGATCGTCAGCCACGAGGCCGAGGACGCCGTCGAGGATGTCCGCCATATGAACTACGAGGAGTAGCCCCGTGGACGTGATCCTTCTTTTCGTCCTGATCATCGGGCTGATGCTGCTGGGCGTGCCGATCGCGATCGCGCTGGGCCTGTCCTCCACGCTGTTTCTGCTGTGGTTTTCGGACACGTCGCTCGCCTCGATCGCGCAGACCTTCTACAATGCGATGGAAGGGCACGCGACGCTGCTGGCGATCCCGTTCTTCATCCTCGCGTCCAGTTTCATGTCCACCGGCGGCGTGGCGCAGCGGATCATCCGCTTTTCGATCGCCTGCGTCGGTCATTTTCCCGGCGGGCTCGCCATCGCGGGCGTCTTCGCCTGCATGATGTTCGCGGCCTTGTCCGGGTCCTCGCCCGCGACGGTGGTCGCAATCGGGTCCATCGTCATCGCGGCGATGCGGCAGGTGGGCTATTCCAAGGATTTCGCGGCAGGCGTGATCTGCAACGCGGGCACCCTGGGCATTCTGATCCCGCCGTCGATCGTGATGGTCGTCTATGCCAGCGCGACCGACGTCTCGGTCGGGCGGATGTTCCTGGCCGGTGTGATTCCCGGCCTGCTGGCGGGCTTCATGCTGATGGCCGCGATCCTGATCATCGCCATTGCCAAGAACATGCCGCGCGGGGCCTGGCAGGGCTGGCGCGAGATCTGGGACAGTTTCCGCGAAGCCTTCTGGGGGCTGATGCTGATCGTCATCATCATGGTCGGGCTTTACGGCATCCCCGGCGTGACCCGCGCGATCTTCACACCGACCGAGGCCGCCGCCGTCGCATCCGTCTGGGCCTTCATCGTGGCGATCTTCATCTATCGAGACATGGGACCGCTGCGCGACGGCGAGCGCCGCATCCCGCTGTGGCAGAAGCCGCAGGCGCTGGTCACCGGGTTCTTCCATCCCGGCACGCGCGACGTGCTGTACGAGGCGGGCAAGCTGACCATCACGCTGATGTTCATCATCGCGAATGCGCTGATCCTGAAGCATGTCCTGACGGACGAGCAGATCCCGCAGCAGATCGCGGGCGCGATGCTGGATGCCGGTTTCGGCAAGATCATGTTCCTGATCATCGTCAACGTGATCCTGCTGATCGGCGGTCAGTTCATGGAGCCGTCGGGCCTGATCCTGATCGTGGCGCCGCTGGTCTTCCCGATCGCGATCGAGTTGGGCGTCGATCCGATCCATCTGGGGATCATCATGGTCGTGAACATGGAAATCGGGATGATCACGCCGCCGGTGGGTCTGAACCTGTTCGTGACCTCTGGCGTGGCCGGCATGTCGATGATGCGCGTCGTGCGCGCAGCCCTGCCGTTCCTGGGCGTGCTGTTCATCTTCCTGATCATGGTGACCTACATCCCGTGGCTCAGCACATGGCTGCCCACGATGATGATGGGACCGGAAACCGTGATCCGCTGAAAACCGACCGGCCCCGGCAGCGCAGTGCCGCCGGGGCAGGGTCGCATGGTCAGGCGTGAAGACCCATGATGCGCCGGATCTCGGACTCGCGGGTCTTGCCCTGTTCCGCCAGAGCTTCGTCGCTGGTGCGCGACAGACGCTCGAGCGCCTTCATGCGGGGGTTCGCCTCGGCCAGAAGGACCATGAGGGTCCACAGCGCGCGGAACGGCATTCCGAGCGTGCGCAGGACGGACTGCGTGGACAGGCTTTGGGTGAAGGTTGCGGTTTGTGCCATTGCGGAAACTCCTTGTGGGGTCACAGGTGGTTTCCTCCCTGATGTCACCTTGGCCCATCGTCGGACACGGGATCAAGGATCGATGCTGCAGAGCAGCATTGCTTCAGGCGCAGAGCATCGCGTCGGGATCCGGGATCGAGGCGCTGAAGCACAAACGCGGGCGATGATCGCCCGCGTCACAATGCGTCCCGCGTCTCAGGCCGCGGCGCGGCGGGTCAGAGCGTCAGCCATGCGATGCAGAGCATTTGCCAGCGAAACACGCAGTGCGGAGAAGTCGATGGCGGCATGGGGGGCGGGGGCGGGGATGAAGCGGGGCATGAGGCCTCCTTGGTATCTGGTATACATCGTTTCGTCGTGACACCGATTTAAGGATTCCTCCCGACACCACAACCAACACTGCTGCAACGCAGCATTGCGTCTGGTGCAAGTCGGCCGGATTTAACGGAACCTTTGCGGAATTCGTTCCGGGAAGGGGAAGTATTGCAGCCAGGGCTTCGCCTCATCATGCACGCGCGCAACGGACGGTCGTGCGAGGAGCCGCTCGAAATAGGCGGCGAGGTTCGGACGATCGTCGAACGGATGCAGGAAGCCCGCGTAGAACAGCGCCGGAACGGCCGCGCAATCGGCCAGTCCGAAATCGCCCGCCGCCCATTCCCGTCCCGCCATGTGCCGGTCGATGGCGGCGTAGGACCGGTCGAGGGAGTTGCGCGCGAAGACGCCGATCGGTTCTTCGGCCGCGTCGTCCATGAACAGACGCGCATCCACGATCTGCTGCGCCTCGCGCATCACGTGGTAGTCGAAGATGTTGTTCCAGGTTCGCGCCTGCAGCGCCGCATCGGGATCGCGCGGCAGCAGCGGTGCCGGACCAGGGTGATGGCGGTCCAGCCATTCGATGATGATCGCGCTTTCGCCCAGCGTCACGCCGGCCTCATCATCGACCAGGGCGGGCATCTTGCCCATCGGGGTCAGGCTGGCCATCAGGTCGCGATCCGCCTGCTGCGAGGGATCGATCTGGCGGAAGGTGAAGGGGGCGCCGGTCTCATACAGCGCGATCAGCACCTTGTGGCAGTAGGACGACAAAGGGTGTCCGTAGAACGTCAGGGGCATCACTCGCTCCTTGGGAAAGTGGTGCGGGCGAGCGGTCGGACGATGCGCCCACCCGCCATCGCTGGTTCAGGTCTTCGCCGCGCGCTTGCGGTCGGCTTCGGTCCAATGGTCCATCTGCGCCTGATGGGCGCGCTGGAAGGCCGGTCGCGCGGTCGCGCGCTCGACATAGGCCTTGGTGGTCGGGTGACGGTCGAGGGCGCCTTCGTCGCGGGCCGGGCGCAGAACCTCGGTCAGGATGATGTCGGCGGCTGTGAAGCGGTCGCCGACGATCCATTCTTTGTCCGCCAGATAAGCGTCGAGCTGGTCAAGGCGCTGATGCATCCAGCCGCCGAAATCCTCGCCGGCCTTCTCGTTCTTCTTGAACTTGCCGCCGAAGATCCAGCCTGTGATCGGCGGCTCTATGCTGTTCAGCGCGGCAAAGGACCATTCGGTGACATGCGTGCGCAGGGTGTCGTCATCGGGCATCAGCGCGGGTGAATCCTTGGCCAGATGCAGCACCATCGCGCCGCTTTCGAACAGCGTCAGATCGCCGTCCTTCAGGATCGGCACCTGATGAAAGGGCTGCATCGCAAGGTGGTCCTGCGTGCGGTCCATCAGCGGCACTGTCTCTGTCCGGTAGGGGATGCCCGCTTCCTCGCAGGCCCAACGGGCGCGGATGTCACGGACATAGCCGCGCGGAAAATCGGGCACCCAGTCATAGGTGACGATGGTCACGGGTTCGCGGGTCATGCTGCACGCTCCTTCGGGCCGACAAGGGCGAACCATGCGCCCTGCGGGTCCTGCGCGATGGCGATGAAGGCGCCGCCGGGGACCTCGGCCGGCCCGTGATGGACAGTCCCGCCGCCGTCCTTGATCCGGGCGATGGCCGGATGGATGCCGTTGACGCCGAAATAGGGCATCCAGGCCGGAACCGGAGAATTGCCGAGCCCCATCATCCCGCCGATATCGGCGCCGCCATGAGAGAAGAGCTGGTAGGTGCCCATCTCGCCCATGTCCATCGCCTGGGATTTCCGCCAGCCGAGCAACCGGGAATAGAAATCGAACCCGGCTTCGGGGTCGGTCGTCATCAGTTCGTGCCAGTTGCCGTGGGCGGCCTTCTGCTGGTCGAAAGCGCTGCCTTCGCTGGTCTCGCAATTCTCGTCCATCGCCTCGGGCTGCAGGATGCCGAACACGGCCCCCTGCGGATCGGCGACGATGGCGAAGTGCCCGGTGCGCGGCACATAGGCGGGCTCTTTCAGAACATTGCCGCCCGCGGCGCGGATGTCGGCAGCGGACTTGTCGCAATCGTCGACCGCGAAATAGGTGCACCAGTTCGGCGGCGGGGCGCCTTCCTGTGCGCCGAGCGCCATCATTCCGGCGACATTGTCGCCGTCCGACTGCGCGAGGCGATAGTCGAACCCTTCCATTCCGGGATCGAACATCTGCCAGCCCAGGATCTTGCCGTAGAAATCCTGCGCGCCTTGCAGGTCGCTGGTGCCGAGTTCGTACCAGACCGGTTTTCCGTGTTCATTGGCCATCGGACCATCCTCTCATTGGCTGGCGGAATCGAAGATCGGTTCGAAGCCGCCCCAGAACATGCGTTTGCCGTCGAACGGCATCGCGGGCATGTCCTGGCCGGACATCTCCGTCTCCATCTCGCGGGCGGCCTTGTCGCAGGTCGCGCGGTCCGGCCACTCGACCCAGGAAAACATCGGGATCTCGCCATCCTTGGCGTCGGCGGCGCGATAGAAGTCGGTCACCTTGCCGTGCGGGACGTCATCGCCCCATCCCTCGACCATGTGGGTCGCGCCCTTGCCGGTGAACATGCCTTCGGTGCTGCGCGCCATCTCGACATAGGCGTCCTTGTTGTCTTCAGGCACGGCCAGGACGAAGCCCTGCACGTAGCTTCCGGGCTTCGACTGGCCGAAGCTGACGATCGGCGAGAAGCCGCCCCAGAACATCCGCATTCCGTCGAAGGGCATCGGCGGCATCGCCTGGAAATCAGGGTGGTTCTGCATCTGCGAACCGGCCGTTTCGGCGGTCGCCTTGTCGGGCCACTCGATCCACGAAAAGACCGGCACCTCGTCGTCCTTGCACTGAACGGCGCGATAGAAATCGGTCTGCTTGCCCTTGGGAACATCCTCTGCCCAACATTCGACCGCGCGGACGGCTCCGAGCTTTTCGAAGATCGGCCACGCCATCGCGGCGTGATCGATATAGGCCTGTTTGTTGTTCTTCGGGACGGGCTGAACGAAACCCCAGTAAAAGGTCATGCTGTCCTCCAATCGCGGCAAATGATGAAACTGCCTGCGAATCGAACCATGCCGCTTGAAGTAATAAAAAGCAACTGTTAGTATTAAAACATGACTGATTCCGGCAAAAAGCTGCGTTACGACGAAGGGTGTCTGGGCGCGCATGCCCTGAATCTGGTGGGCGACCGCTGGGCGCTGCTGGTCGTGCGCGAGCTGATGTTCGCGCCCAAGCGCTTCCAGATGATCCGCGCGGGTCTGCCCGGCATCACCGCCACGGTGCTGACCGGCCGTCTGGCGCAATTGCAGGAGGCGGGCGTGGTCAGCCATGATCCGCGCCTGGGCGTCTACGCGCTGACCGAAGCCGGCACGGGGCTGCTGCCTGTGCTGCAATCGCTTTGCCGCTGGGCGCTAACGGTGCCGGGGCACGATCACCGGCGGTTCATCAGCCCCTCGGCGCTGATGATCTCGATGGGTGTGTGCCTGCGGACCGATCTGGCGCAGCACGCAGGCGGCCCGGCGGGCTTCGATCTTGGCCAGGAGATGTTCGAGATGCGCGTCGAGGATGGCCGGACGCAGACCGTCGCGGTGGCACGCCCGGACACGCCCTTCGTGCTGTCTGGTGACGGCAATCGGATGGCCGTCGCCGTCTATGGCAGCGCGCCGGTCGCGGCGCTGGCGGCCAAAGGGATGATCGGCGCCACGGGCGATCTGCAGGCTGCGCAGGCCTTCGTCGATCAGTTCCGGCTGGCGCCTCAGCCGTCCGTGATGGCCTAGGCGAAAATTTCACTTCAAGGGTGCGGCCGGAACGATTAGGGGCCATTCTGGGTTCGAACTGACACGACAGGAAGGCACGACATGGGACAGGACAAGACCGTCTGGGCCAACCCCGCCGAGATCATCCGGCAGCAGCAACCAGACAATCCCGTCATCGCCTTCGCCCCCACCGTGTTGCAGGACACGGCCCGGCGCTTCATCGACGGTTTTCCGGGCCTTGTGACCTACGCGGTGAAATCCAACCCGGAAGAGGCGGTGATCCAGAACCTGGTGACCGCCGGTCTGAAAGGGTTCGACGTCGCATCGCCCTTCGAGATCGACCTGATCGGTCGTCTGGCCCCCGAAGCCGCACGTCATTATCACAATCCGGTCCGCGCCCGGTCCGAAATTGCCCATGCCGTGAAGGCGGGCATCCGGTCTTGGTCGGTGGACAGCCAGACCGAGTTGGCCAAGCTGACCGCGCAGGTCCCGGTCGAGGTGGATGGCAAGCCGGTCGAGATTTCACCCCGTTTCAAGCTGCCGGTGCTGGGTGCGGCCTATGATTTCGGCTCGAAGTTCGGCGCATCGCCGGAATTGGCGGCCGAGCTTCTGAAAGAGGTCGCGGCGCGCGGATATACCGCCTCTCTGACATTCCATCCCGGCACGCAATGCACCGATCCGGTGGCGTGGGAAAGCTACATCCGCGTCGCGCGCGAAATCTGCGATCTGGCCGGTGTGCAGGCCGCGCGGCTGAACGTCGGCGGTGGCTTCCCCTCGCACCGCGTGGTGGGGGTCGAGCCCGACCTGACCTCGATCTTCGATAAGATCGGCGAGACCACGCGCGAGGTTTTCAGCGCGGACGCCCCCGCTCTGGTCTGCGAACCGGGGCGCGGGCTTTGCGCCGACGCTTATGCGCTGATCACGCGGGTCAAGGCGGTGCGCGATGGCACCGATCTGTTCCTGAACGATGGTGTCTATGGCGGGCTGACCGAACTGCCGATCATCGGCAATATCGACCGGATCGAGGTGCTGACGGCGGACGGGGAGCCGCGGGGCGAAGAGATTTCAAGCCGTGTGATCTTTGGCCCGACCTGCGATTCGGTCGATCGCCTGCCGGGCGAGATGGACCTGCCCGCCGACATCGCGGAAGGCGATTACGTCATCTTCCACGGCGCGGGGGCCTATTCGACCGTCACCAACACCCGCTTCAACGGGTTCGGCCTGATGAGCCACGCGACGGTGATGGCGCTGAGCTGAGGCTAGGCGACCGTTCAAGGGCGTGAACGAAATCGAAAGGCGGGGCGTGCTAGCCTTGCCGGATGCAGACGATTCGCCCCCCCGTGATCCACGTGATCATCCTCGACGGTACCTTCGCTTCGCTGGTGCAGGGGTCGCGGTCGTCCCTGGGGCGCATCCACGCACTGCTGAAGGGTTTTCACGGCCCTTTGCCCGGCGGTTCGCGGATCCGGTTGCATTATGCGGCAGGCCAGCAATGGAACCGGCTGGGCACGATTCCGGACCTGATGCTGGGTCGCGTTCTGGATGTCCGGATCACCGACGCCTATGGCTGGCTTGCCAGCCAGTATGCGCCGGGTGACACAATCTTTCTGCTGGGCTATTCGCGCGGCGCATTCGCGGTCCGCAGCCTTGCGGGCATGATCGGCAAGGTGGGGCTGCTTCGCCCGCGCGATGCGACCGAACGTCATATCAGGCTGGGCTGGCGTCTGTATCGGCAAGGCGGGTCCGACGCGGCCCGCACGGTCTTTCGGCAGCGGTGTCACGACAAGGTGCCGATCCGGATGGTCGGCTGTTTCGAGACGGTGATGGCGCTGGGCATCCGGCTGCCGATCCTGTGGGCGCTGACCGAGCCGCAATTCCGCTTTCACGACGCGCATCTGGGCGCCGATGTCGAGCATGGTTTCCATGCGCTGGCGCTGGACGAGACGCGGGCGGCCTTCGCGCCGCTGCTGTGGGACGACGAAAGCGCCTGCCCGCACATCGAACAGATGTGGTTTCGCGGCTGTCACCCCGATATCGGCGGGCAATTGAACGGGCTGGAATTCGCCCGGCCGCTGGCGAACATCCCGCTGGTCTGGATGCTGGAAAAGGCGGAAAGCGTGGGCCTGCCGCTGCCCGATGGCTGGCGGAGGCATTTCCCCTGCGACGCCCGGGCCCGGTCGATCGGGAGCTGGCGGAAATGGGGCAAGGCCTTCCTGTCCCGACGCCGCCGCACCGCGGGCCGCGAGGCGAGCGAGGCGCTGCACGACAGCGTCGCGCTGCCCTATACCGGGCCGGCCATTCTGGCCGGTGCGTTGGCTGCTCAGGGTCAAACCGGGTCGTCAGACTTCCGCCCTGATCGCAAGCACCGGCACGCGGCGGGCGACAAAGAGGCGGGTCATCCGGCGTAACGATGCTTCGGCGTCAGACGTGGCGCGTTGACCGACCACACTGCGTAAGGGCGTTCTACCCGGAGGGTTTCACCCTGAAAATATGCGGGCCGGCGAGCGCCGACCGCTGATTCGCTGCGATCGACGCGGTCGCAGCGCCGCGAGACGCTAGGCTTCCCGGATCACCTTCGCGAAATTGTCCCAGATCGTGGCGTTGGCCGCGATGATGGCAGGGGAATCCTGCGCCGGGCCATCGCCGCGCAGCGGTTCGACGAAACCGCCCGCCTCTCGCACCAGAAGCACGCCCGCGGCGATGTCCCAGGTGCTGATCCCGCGTTCCCAATAGCCGTCGTAGCGGCCGGCTGCGACATAGGCGAGGTCAAGCGCCGCCGCGCCCCAGCGGCGTACACCGGCGGTCAGCGGCATCAGCCGGGCAAGGTCCTTCAGCGTCGCGGGCAGGGTAGGCCGTCCGGCGAAGGGAACACCTGTGGCGAAGATCGATTCGATCATCTTTCCGCGCCCCGAGACCCGCAGACGCTGGTCGTTCATGTAGGCGCCGGCGCCCTTTTCGGCGGTGAAGAGTTCGTCCTTGGCAGCGTCGAAGACCACGGCGGCGACGATCTCGCCCTTGTGCTCCAGCGCGATGCTGACCGCCCAATGCGGCAGGCCGTGCAGGAAGTTGGTGGTGCCGTCCAGCGGATCGACGATCCAGCGCCGGGTCGGGTCCTCACCCGCTTCCTCACCCGTTTCCTCGCCCAGCCAGCCGTAGTTCGGCCGCGCGGTGCGCAGGTCTTCCTTGATGATCCGCTCGGCCTCGCGGTCGGCGCGGCTGACGAAGTCGCCCGCGCCCTTGGCGCTGACCTGCAGGTTCTCGACCTCGCGGAAATCCTTGACGAGCGAGCGCCCCGCCTTGCGCGCGGCCTTGATCATGATGTTGAGGTTGGCGCTGGCCATGACGTGCTCCTGAAGCTTGCGCGCGTCATAGGGCCCAAAGGCCGGAAAGCCAAGGCGCGCGCGGCGTCACCCGCCGCGCAGCATACGCAACGGTTCTGTCCGAGACAGGCGCAGGACATGGGCCATGTAGGGCTGGTCCAGATCGGTGTCGCGCACAGCGGCGTAGAGCCGACGCAGGATGCCGCCCCGGGTCAGCGGCAGCATCGCCAATTCGGAATTGCCTGTCTCGCGCCGCAGCACCCAGTCGGGCATCACCGCGACGCCATGTCCCGACGCGACCAGCATCAGCGTGACGGGCGTCAGTTCGATCTGCCGATGGCGGGCGGGCTCGATCCCGGCAGGCGTCAGGAACTGCGAGAAGACATCCAGACGACCGCGATCCATCGGATAGGTGATGAGCGTCTGGTCGATGAGATCTTCGGGCTCGACAAAGCCCTTGGCCACCAGGGGATGGCCCGCAGGGACGACCATCGTCGGCGCGTAGTCGAAAAGCGGCTGAAAGCTGACGCCCGGCGTGTCTTCGGGGTCTGACGAGATCACCAGATCGACCTCTTCCCGTGCAAGCGCGGGCAGGGCTGCGAAGGCGAGACGCTGGCGGATGTCCACGTCGACATCCGGCCAGGCGCGCCGGAACAGGTCGAGCACCGGCAGCAGCCAGTCGAAACAGGCGTGGCATTCCATTGCGATGTGCAGCCGACCGATCCGGCCCATCTCGACGCCCTTGAACTCTGCCTCGGTCGCGGCGACCAGCGGCAGCACCTGTTCTGCCAGACGCAGCAGGCGCATGCCGGCGGCCGACAGGCGCATGGGCTTGGCGCGGCGCACGAACAGCTCGACCCCGGCCTGATCCTCCAGTGCCTTGATCTGGTGGGACAACGCGGATTGAGTGATGTTCAGGACGTCGGCGGCGCGGGCGAGGCCGCCATGGTCATGGACGGCGCGAACGGTTCGAAGATGGCGCAGTTCCAGATGCATGTTGAGCCGCGTTCATGACCTTGTTGAGAATCATGAATTTGTTTCACGCAGGCGCGCATGGCACAAGAGCATCAAGCAAGAGGACCACGACCATGACCGACTCGCCGCGCATCTCGTTCGAATTCTTCCCGCCCAAGACGCTGGATGCGTCCTTCCGGCTGTGGGAAACCGCACGTGCGCTGGCGCCGTTGACCCCGGACTTCGTGTCCGTGACCTACGGCGCGGGCGGCACCACGCGGAAGCTGACGCATGAGGCGGTGACGACAATCAACCGCCATTACGGCATGAACGTCGCGGCCCACCTGACCTGCGTCGAGGCCACGCGCGAAGAGACGATGCAGATCGTCGAGGATTACGCGCAGGCCGGCATCCGCGAGATCGTGGCGCTGCGGGGCGATGCGCCGAAAGGGGCGACCCGCTTCACACCGCACGAAGACGGTTTCGCCAATTCGATCGAACTGATCGAGGCGATCGCGGCGCGCGGCGACATGACCATCCGCGTCGGCGCCTATCCCGAGCCGCACCCGGACAGCGCCGGCAGCGATGCCGACGTGGCCTGGCTGAAGCGCAAGATCGATGCGGGCGCGACCAGCGCGATCACGCAGTTCTTCTTCGACGCCGAGACCTTCTTCCGCTTCCGCGACAAGTGCCAGAAGGCGGGGATCGACGCGCCGATCATTCCCGGCATCCTGCCGATCCAGGGCTGGGCTGGCGCAAAGCGCTTTGCCGAAAGCTGTGGCACCGCCATCCCGCAATGGGCAGAGGACGCTTTCAACGCCGCCATCCGCGACGGTGGCGACCGCGAGCGGCTGCTCGCCACCGCGATCTGCGCCGAATTGTGCGACGATCTGGTGCAGGGTGGCGTGGATCGGCTGCATTTCTACACGCTGAACCGCCCCGAGATGACCCGCGATGTCTGCGCAGCCCTTGGCCTGCATCCGGTGCGCGAGCTGGAAGCTGTCGCCTGAGACCTGCATTTTGCGACTGACTGGTCTGCGCGCCGCCCGGGTTGACCCGGCGGCGCGAAACGCGCATCGCGCGGATGTCCCATCCAAGGTCGCGCCATGCCGGAACCGACGCTTACCCTTCCCCTGATCGCCCCGCTTCCGCCGGTCAATCCGGGCGACAAGCCTGATCGCAGCGGCTTCGCGATCCTGCTGATGTGCACGGTCAGCCTCCTGTTCGCAATCCAGGACGGATTCTCGAAGCAACTCGGCGCGGAATATCCCCCGCTGCTGGTGGTTATGATCCGGTTCTGGGTCTTTGCGATCTTCGTGACGATGCTGGTCGCCCGCAAGCCGGGCGGGTTGCGGGCTGCCGTGCGCTCTCGCCGGCCGGTGATGCAGATCGTCCGCGGCCTGCTGCTGGCGGCCGAGGTCGTGGTGATGGTCGAGGCGTTCGTGCGCCTTGGTCTGGTTGAAACGCACGCGCTTTTCACCGTCTATCCGCTGATGGTCGCGGCTTTGTCCGGCCCGGTTCTGGGTGAAAAGGTCGGCTGGCGGCGCTGGCTCGCCATCGGGGCGGGCTTTGTCGGGATCCTGATCATCCTGCAGCCGGGCGCGCGTGCGCTGTCGGTCGAGGCACTGCTGCCGCTTTCTGCTGCGGTCATGTTCGCGGTCTACGGGCTGCTGACGCGGATGGTTGCGCGCGACGACAGCGCGATGGTCAGCTTTTTCTGGACCGCGATGGCGGGTGCGGTCGGCATGACCCTGGTCGGGCTGAAGGACTGGCAATGGCTTGCGCCGGTCGACTGGCTGTGGATGGCCTGTCTCTGCGTGGTTTCGATCACCTCGCATTACCTGCTGATCCGCGCTTACGAGCTGGCCGAGGCGTCGGTCCTGCAACCCTTTGCTTACACGCAGCTGGTCTTCGTCAGCGTGCTGGGCGTCGTCGTCTTCGGCGAAACGCTGCATATGAACGTGGTGATCGGCGCGACGATCGTGGTGGGTGCGGGGCTGTTCACTCTGTGGCGGTCGCAGGTGCGGGCGCGCCAGCAGGCGGCCCGGCAGGCGGCGGAGGCCGGTCGGACGCGGTCCTGAGATCCGGCGGCACCCAATCGGTCGGCAGGCGAGGCCCGATGAAGGGTTTCGCCGGGGGATGCGCGGATCGGACAAGGTTCAGGCGCGGCGGCGGCGGGGGCAGGATGCCACCCCCGGTCAGGTCCCAAGTCGGCACGACCGGGACAGGATGTCCCGCGATCCGGGCGCGGTAGATCGGCATCGCCTCGGTCACACGCATGACGTAGTTGCGCGTCTCGTCGAAGGGGATCAGCTCGACCCAGTCGACCGGATCGACATTCTTGCGCAGGTCGCCGAAATCGCCCAGCCAGCGCGCCGGTCGGCCCGGCCCGGCGTTGTAGCCGGACGCGGTCAGCGCGGTCGAGGCGCCGAAGCGGTCGCGCAATCCCTTCAGATAAGCCGCGCCAAGGCGGGCGTTGTAGGCGGGGTCGGTGGTCAGGCGAGCCAGCTGATAGGGTTCGCCGATATCGCGCGCCATCATCTCGGCCGTGCCCGGCATCACCTGCATCAGACCCTTGGCGCCGACCGGGCTGCTGACCGCGAAGTTGAATTCGCTTTCCTGTCGCGCGATTGCCATGACCAGTTCGGCCGGCACGCCGAGTTCGCTGTCCTGAAGCCCGGTCAGCGGGAAGTGAGCGGCGGGATAGATGGCGCCTTGGTTCGCGGCCATCTTCGACAGCCGCAGCGCGTGCCACGGCGCGCCCGCTTCCAGCATCAGCCGCGCCATGCGGGCGGTGTCGTCCGGCGCCGCGGTTTCGGCCAGATGCAGAAAGAAGCGCTGCGCCTCGTCCCGCCGGCCCGTGGCCAGCAACCACAGCCCGGCGCGGAAGATCGTATTGTCGCCCAGGGCAGCGCGCCGCCAATCGGGCAGCGTCTCGATCGCAGCGCCGGGCACGGCATAGGCCGCGGGCAGGGTTGCACCGGTCTTTTCCGCGGCAAGCTGCCCGTAATAGGTGCCGATATGGTCGGCGGCTTGGGCGTAAGCATCCTGCGCCGCTGCCGTATCGCCCAGATCCTCATGGGCGCGACCCTGCCAGTAAAGTGCGCGCGACGTACTGATCGCGCTGCCGACGACGGTTTCAAGGTGGTTGAAATGATGCAGCGCGCGCGCGGGCTGGTCCTGGTGCAGCGCCGCAAATCCTGCGAGCCATTCGAGATCGGGATAATGACGGTTCTCGGGCGTCAGGTGATGGTTGGCGGCCAGCCGCTCTGCCAGCTTCCAGTCACCGCCCCGCATCGCGAGCCGCGAGTAATCGACGCGCATCTGCGCCCAGGCATCGGGATTGCGCAGCGTGGCTGCATTGGCCGAGGCGCCCAGCATCAGATCACGCGCGCCGTCGTGCAGCTTGGCGCGCACGCGCCATCGGAAGCGGTCGAGCGTCAATCCGGGATCGGCGCGGGCGCTGTCGGGCAGCGCCTCGATCAGGTCATCGACGCCGGTGCGGCCCGCCTGAAGCGCGATCCGTGCGAATGGCAGCGCCCGTGCCGGTTCAGGCAGCAGATCAAGGCTGCGTTCCGCCGCTGCCCACTCGCCGGCATCCAGAAGCGCCGCGATCCGTTCGCCGTGAAGCGGCTGCAGTTCCGCCCCAAAGGCTTCCAGCAACGTAGATTCTTCCACGGGCGACAGCGGTGCGCTGCGCCACAAGCGGGCGCGTTCAGCCGCCGCATCCTGTTCGGACATGGCTGATGCCATCGCCTGCGACGTGCGCAGGTTTGACGCGGGACTGTCACCCTGCCAGCGCAGGATCTGATCGACCGGCGTGGACGGCCCGATCTTCGCCTCGCCGCGTTCACGCAGCAGGGCGAGGCCGGGCCAGTCCGCGTTCGTCTCGACGAAGGCCAGATAATCCTCGAAATCGCCATAGCCCGCGCGCAATGCCTGCCAGCCGACCAGCGCCTGTGCCACAGGGCCCGATCGTTCCGCCGCAGCCCGTGCCGTCGTCCAGTCCCTTGCGTCGGCCGCCGCCAGCGCCAGCGCCATCGCGCCCGCATCCTCGGCCCGCGCGGGCAGGGCGACGAGCGAAAGCGTCGCAGCGGCAAGGATGTTACGAAAAAGTCCCATCGGACTTATGTCTGCGGCCCCCGGGCGCGGGGCGCAACTCACATCCTTGGCAAGGCGGATGTGCGGGCGTAGTGTCCGCGCACATTTTTTGGGCCAAAGGAAGCGTGTCATGTTCAAGGGATCGATCCCTGCCATCGTCACGCCGTTCGATGAGGACGGCGAGCTGGATATGGCGACGCTGAAGAAGCTGGTCGAGTGGCATATCGAGCAGGGCAGCAACGGCCTTGCCCCCGTGGGCACGACGGGTGAGACGCCGACGCTGACCCATGACGAGCACCGCCAGGTGATCGAGACTGTGATCCGCACCGTCGATGGCCGCATCCCGGTGATCGCGGGCGCGGGGTCGAACTCGACGCGCGAGGCGATCGGCCTCGTTCAGTTCGCGGCCGAGGCCGGGGCACAGGGCGCGCTGGTCGTCACGCCCTATTACAACAAGCCGACGCAGGCCGGCATGATCGCGCATTTCACCGCGCTCCACGATGCCGCGGACCTGCCGATCATCATCTACAACATTCCCCCGCGCTCGGTCATCGACATGCTGCCCGATACGATGGGCGAGTTGGCCAAGCTGAAGAACATCGTCGGCGTGAAGGACGCGACCGGCAAGCTGGAGCGGGTCAGCCAGCAGCGGATCACCTGCGGAACGGACTTCATCCAGCTGTCGGGTGAGGATGCGACGGCGCACGGCTTCAACGCCCAGGGCGGTGTCGGCTGCATCTCTGTCACCGCGAACGTGGCGCCCGCGCTCTGCGCGCAGATGCAGGCGGCGACGCTGGCGGGCGACTACGCAAAGGCGCTGGAATTGCAGGACAAGCTGATGCCCCTGCACATCGCGATCTTCGTCGAGCCGGGTCTGGTCGGCGTCAAATATGCGATGTCGCGTCTGGGGCTTTGCAACGAACGGGTCCGCCTGCCGCTGACGCCGCTGACCGAGCCGACGAGACGCCTGATCGACGCGGCGATGGCCCATGCCGGCCTGATCTGACCGTCCGCGCCGGGTCGTCCTGGTCGAACACCGCGTTCGGCCCGGCCCTGCATTGATCTTTCCAGCCCGCGCGCACATGTCGGTTGTCAAGCAACCGACAGGAGCGATCATGGCCAACGATTACACACCACCCAAGGTCTGGACATGGGACAAGGAAAATGGCGGCGCCTTTTCCAAAACCAATCGTCCCATCGCGGGGGCGACGCATGACAAGGACTTGCCGGTGGGCAAGCATCCGCTGCAGCTATACTCGCTGGCCACGCCCAACGGGCAGAAGGTCACGATCCTGCTGGAAGAACTTCTTGAGGCCGGGAAGAATGCCGAATACGACGCCTGGCTGATCGATATCGGCGAGGGCGACCAGTTCGGCAGCGGGTTCGTCGAGGTCAATCCGAACTCGAAGATCCCCGCGCTGATGGACCATTCCGCCAATCCGCCCCGGCGCGTGTTCGAATCCGGCTCGATCCTGCTCTATCTCGCCGAGAAATTTGGCGCTTTCCTGCCCCAGGATGCGGATGGAAGGACCGAGACGCTGAACTGGCTGTTCTGGCAGATGGGGGCCGGCCCCTATCTGGGCGGCGGTTTCGGACATTTCTACCATTACGCGCCTGAGAAGATAGAATACGCGATCGACCGCTTCGCGATGGAGGTGAAACGCCAGCTGGACCTGCTGGACCGCACGCTCGCCGACCGCCGCTTCATCGCGGGCGATGAATACACCATCGCCGATATGGCGATCTGGCCGTGGTACGGTCGCCTGATCACCGGCGGCGCCTACGGCGATGCGGCAACCTTCCTGGATGGGCAGAGCTACAAGAACGTCGTCCGCTGGGAGGCCGAGATCGCCGAGCGTCCGGGCGTGAAGCGCGGCAAGATGGTCAACAGCAAGTCCGGCGATCCGTCGCGGCAATTGCGCGAGCGCCATGACGCCAGCGACTTCCAGACGAAGACGCAGGACAAGATCGACGGACAACCCTGAACAAAAAAGCCCGGGCGTTGCCCGGGCTTTCCTTCGAATGGGTGACTTCGCTCAGTTACGGGCGCGGTCGACCATCTTGCCTTTGGAGATCCAGGGCATCATTTCGCGCAGCTTCGCGCCGACCTGTTCGATCTGGTGTTCGTCGTTGATGCGGCGCGTGGCCTTGAACGACGGCTGGCCGACCGAGTTTTCCTGCATGAAGTCGCGTACGAACTTGCCCGACTGAATGTCGCGCAGCACAGCCTTCATCCGCGCCTTGGTTTCGTCATAGGGCAGGATGCGCGGGCCGCTGACATATTCGCCGTACTCGGCCGTGTTCGAGATCGAGTAGTTCATGTTCGCGATGCCGCCTTCGTAGATCAGGTCCACGATCAGCTTTACCTCGTGCAGGCACTCGAAATACGCCATCTCGGGCTCGTAGCCCGCTTCCACAAGCGTCTCGAACCCCATGCGGATCAGCTCAACCAGACCGCCGCACAGGACCGCCTGTTCGCCGAAGAGGTCGGTTTCGCATTCCTCGCGGAAATCGGTCTCGATGATGCCCGAACGGCCGCCGCCGATGGCCGAGCAATAGGAGAGCGCCAGATCCAGCGCCTTGCCGGAGGCGTCGTTGTTCACAGCCACAAGGCAAGGCACGCCGCCGCCCTTGACGTATTCGCCGCGAACCGTGTGGCCGGGGCCCTTGGGCGCCATCATGATGACGTCGACGCCGGGCTTCGGCTCGATCAGGCCGAAATGGACGTTCAGGCCGTGGGCGAAGGCGATCGCAGCACCCTCGCGCAGGTTGTCGTGGACGTGCTTGCGATAGGTGTCGGCCTGCAGTTCGTCGGGCATGGTGAACATGATCAGGTCGGCCCACTTGGCGGCCTCGGCGATGCCCATCACCTGAAGGCCTTCGCCTTCGGCCTTGGCTTTGCTGGGCGAGCCGTCGCGCAGGGCGACAACGACGTTCTTGGCACCGGAGTCGCGCAGGTTCAGCGCATGGGCGTGGCCTTGGCTGCCATAGCCGAGAATGGCGATCTTCTTGTCCTTGATCAGGTTCACATCGCAATCGCGATCGTAATAGACGCGCATGGGGGAGCTCCTTTCGGGTTTATCGACCGGAACGTTCTAGGCTTTTGCGATCGGCGAGACTGTTCAATCTTACCGTATACGACTAAAGATGTGCGATCATCATGCTCTCTGACCTTATCGACCGAATTAATCATGCCCGACACGACAGATCGCCGCATTCTTCGCCACCTCTTCGCTGATCCTTCGCAACCCAACTCCGCGCTGGCAGAGCGGGCAGCCGTGACGCAGGCCAGTCTTTGGCGGCGGATGGACAGGATGAAGAATACCGGGGTGCTGCGCGCGATCGAGACCCGCATCGATTGGCGCGCCCTTGGGTGGGAAGTCGAGGTGAGCCTGCGCTTCACTCTGGACAAGACCGAACCACGTGCCTTCGACGAATTCATCGCCGCCGCACGCGCTGTGCCCGAGGTGATCGAGATCCAGACCTTCCTTGGCAGCGTCGATCTGCGGCTGTCGGTGATCGCGCGCGACATGGCGCATTGGCAGCAGATCTATCGCGACAGTATCCTGACCCTGCCGCATGTCGCCGACAGCGACGCGCTGATGCTGGTGTCGACCATCAAGGATGCAGCGGAGTTGCCGCTGTGAGCGCTGCTGCCGACGACACCGACCTTGCGATCCTGCGGCTGCTCGCGGGCGACGCGACGCTGGGCGCAGCCGAGATCGGGCGAAGGCTTGGGATGGGTCAACCGGCGGTCTGGCGGCGGATCAAGCGGCTGACCGAGCAGGGCGTGATCGCGGGCCGGCGGGTGGTCGTGGACAACGCGGCGTTAGGCTTTGGGGTGACCGTGTTCCTGGGGATCAAGCTGGCCGCGAAGGGTCGGACCAGCCTCGAGGATTTCGAGCGGGCCGTGACCGCCATCCCAGAGGTGCAACTGGTCCAGCATGTTCTGGGCCAGTTCGACTATCGCCTGCGGATCACCGCGCGCGACATTTCGGATTTCGAGCGGATCCTGCGGCGGCGGATCATGACCCTGCCGGGTGTGGGGCAGGTCGAGGCGAACGTGATGCTGTCGGAAGAACGTCGGCCCGGCCCGTTGGGCGGCTGATCAGAGGCCCAGGCCCGTCCGCATCAGCAGGCGGCGGACCGGCGCGACGCCGTACAGCGTCCCCAAGGCGGCGGCGCGCAGATCACGCAGGGGCTGGGCACCGGCCATGCTGGCACGGTTCAGCGCGTCGATGCCCAGAAGCCGCGCCATCGCCTCGGGCCGCCGGGTCCGGTTGTAGCGGATGAGGCCGTCGCGGCCGCCCGGTTCGTTTGCCGACATGTCCAGCAATGCGCCCAGATCGGCCAGGCTCATGTTCAGCCCTTGTGCGCCGATCGGCGGCAGGACATGCGCGGCCTCGGCGATCAGCGCGGTGCGGGGGCCGCTGAAGCGGTCGGCGATCTGGCTGATGATCGGCCATTCGGACAGCCGTGTGATCGGGGTCAGATGGCCCAGTACGCCCGCAGAACGCTCGTTCAGCGCGGTCACGAAATCCTCGGTCGGCAAGGTTCGCAGCCGCGCGATCTCGGGGCCCCGGTCCATCCAGACGACTGCCGAACGGGGCAACCCGTCGCGGTCGGGCAGCGGCACCAGCGTGAACGGGCCGCCGCTGCGGTGCACCTCGGTCGAGACGTTGCCGTGGGGCGTCTCATGGCTGACCGCGAAGGCGAGCGCCTTCTGGCCATAGCGGAAGGTGCGGACCCCGATCCCCGACGCTTGCCGAACGGGGGAAGTGCGACCGTCCGCCCCGATGATCAGCCGTGCGCGGACCCTGTCGCCGTCGCTGAGCGACACCACCGACGCGTCGTCCCGCGCCACGATGCCGGCGGTCGCAGTGCCGGGCCGCAACTCGACAGTCCCGAGGTCTTGCAGATGGGCGACGAGTTCACGCCGGATCAGCCAGTTGGGCAGGTTCCAGCCAAACGGTCGGTCACCGATCTCGGCGGCATCGAAGTCACGGGTTAGGCGCGGCGTGGCTGTGGTTCCGCCCGCATCGACGATCCGCATCACCTGCAGCGGGGTGGCGTGCGGTGACAGGCGGTCCCACAGGCCGATCCGGTCCAGCAGATCGACCGACGGCGCCAGAAACGCCGTCGTGCGCAGATCCGCGCCTTCGTTCGCGACATCGGTGACGGGCGGCGCCGGATCGACGCAAAGCACATGCCAGCCGCGCGATCCGAAAGCGGCGGCGGCGATCAATCCCGCCGGGCCGGCACCCGAAACGAGGACATCGACCGCATCGCTCATTCCCGAGTTTCCTCGCGTGTCACTGCCAGGGCCAGCAAGAACGCGGTCAGGTCGTCGGTCCGGTGCTGGACGTGTGGTCCGTACCTGTGCCCTGGCGGCAGCACGTCCGGGCCATGCCGGCCGTCACCCACCAGCACCGTCACCATGCCCAGGTCATGCGGCACGGTCAGGTTGCGGGGATCGTCTTCGAAAAAGGCGGCACGGGTCGGGTCGATCCCGTGGGCGTCGAGTACGATGTCATAGGCGCGCGGATCGGGCTTGGGGTGAAAGCCGGTTTCGGCCACGCCGTAGATCGCCTCGAACAGATCGGCCGCATCAAGCCCGCGATGGGTCAGAACCCGCGCGGCATAGTCCTTGTCGGCATTGGTGTGGATGATCTTGCGCCCCGGCAGCGCGGCGATGGCTGCGGCCAGGGGCGGGTCGGGCATCAATTCGGTGAAGTCGATGTCGTGAACGTCGGCCAGATAGGGCGCCGGGTCCAGCGCGTGATGCGCCATCAGGCCGGCCAGCGTCGTCCCGTGGTCGCGCCAGTACTGGTCGCGCAGATGGCTCGCCTCGGCCTCGCTCACGCCCAGTTCGCGCATCACATAGGCGGTCATCAGGCGCTCGATCTGCGAGAACAGCCGGGCGTCGGGGTGATAGAGCGTGTTGTCCAGATCGAAGATCCAGCACTCGACATGCGCGAAATCCATGATTGACGGGATAGCGCGCGGGATGGCCGCTTGCAATCGCGGGGGGCAGGGCGGAATGTGGCCGCCATGAAGGACGCCTATACATTGATCCTGTCGGCCATCGATGCCGGCGAATACCGACCGGGGGACCGGCTGGTCGAATCCGAGCTGGCCGAGCGGTTCGGGGTATCGCGCACCCCGGTCCGTGAGGCGCTGCAGCGGCTGGAAACGCAGGCGATGCTGGTGCGCGACGGGCGCAGCCTGATCGTCGCCACGCTCGACCACAACCAGCTGGCAGAGCTTTACACGGTGCGTGCGGAACTGGAGGCGCTGGCGGCGCGGCTGGCCGCCCGCCACGCGACGCCCGAGGAAGTCCGCGTGCTGGAGGGGATGATCGCCGAAGATCGAGACAGCGGTCGCGACCCCGAGGCACTGGCGCGGACAAATCGGCGTTTTCACCACCAGCTGCACCTTGCCTCGCACAACCGCTACCTGGTCCAGCAGCTTGATCTGGTGCGGCGCAGCATGGCGCTGATGGCGCGGACCACGCTGGCCGCGGAAGGGCGGGACGAAACCGCGCTGGACGAGCATCAGGCGATCGTCGATGCGATCCGCGCAGGCGACGGCGACGGCGCGGACCGTGCAGTCCGTGCGCATATCTCGCAGGCATGGGAGACGCGGTTGAAGCTGGATGCGGAACGCGTCGATGGCTGACGATGCGCTCGACGCGGCGCGCGCCGATCCGAAGGGGTTGATCCGCGAAAGCTTTCGCATCGACGGGATCACGCTTGGGGAATGTCGGACGATCTTTCTGGACTGGGCGCTGTCGCTGCCCGACGGCGTCGCCCCGGCAGAGGCGATGCGGGCGGTGCTGGACCTTTACGCGCCTGACGGGGCGGGCGGGCGGCGTGACCATCCGATGGTCACCGTCCTGTCCGAAGGGCTTGCCGCCGCGGCGCGCGCGCCTGTCCGGCGTGGCGGGAGGGCCGGGCGTTTCGCCCAATGAGGCTGATCGAGACAGAGGCGGATCTGGCCGAAGGCTGCGCGCATCTGGCGTCGGTCTGTCCAGTCTGGGCCGAGGCGCTGCCCCGCATCGGCCCGCTGCCCCTGCGACGGCGCGCAGACGGGTTCGCCGCCATTCTCGATGCGATCGTATCACAACAGATTTCGGTCGCGGCGGCGGCCGCGATCATGGAACGTCTGCAATCCGCCGGGCTCACGGACGAGCGCAGCATCGCGGCGGCCGCAACCGGATGACTTGCGCGCCGCAGGTCTGTCTCGGCCCAAGGCACGCTACCTGCGGGCCATTGCCGCGCGCGGAATCGATTGGTCGGCGCTGCGCGATCTTTCCGATGACAAGGCGATGGCCGCGCTGGTCGCGCTGCCCGGCATTGGTGTCTGGACCGCGGAAATCTATCTGAAATTCGCGCTCGGCCGCGCCGATGTCTTCGCTGCCGGCGATCTGGCGCTGCAGGAGGCCGCGCGGCTGATGTACCGTCTTGATGAGCGCCCGAAGGAGGCAAGCCTGCGCCTGCTGGCGCAGCCTTGGGCGCCGTGGCGGTCGGTTGCGGCGCGGGGGCTCTGGGCCTATTACCGGCTTGAGAAGGGCCGACAGGGTCTGAATGCAGCGTGAAGGAGCCCCCATGGTCCGCGAGTTGACATCCGCCCGCAAAGGCCCGCGCGAAGCGCAAAGCGTCGTCGTCTTCCTGCACGGCTACGGGGCGGATGGCGCGGATCTGCTAGGCCTCGCCGACGTGCTGGGGCCGCATCTGGCGGGCACAGCGTTCTACGCGCCCGATGCGCCTGAACCCTGTGCCAACAATCCTATGGGGTTTCAGTGGTTTCCCATCCCCTGGCTGGACGGGTCGAGCGAGGAGCAGCGCAAGTCTTCGATGGACCGGTCGATCGAGGATCTTGACGCCTATCTGGACAAGGTTCTGGCGGACGAAGGATTGACGCCCGACCGGATGGTGGTCGTCGGCTTTTCGCAGGGCACGATGATGGCGCTTCACGTCGTGCCGCGCAGGGACAAGCCGGTGGCTGGGATCGTCGGTATCTCGGGGCGGCTTCTGGCGCCCGAGTTGCTGGGAGAGGTCGCGGTCAAACCGCCGGTGCTGCTTGTCCACGGCGATCAGGACCAGATGGTCCCCTTCGCCGACATGGGGCTGGCAGCGGATGCCTTGGTTCAGGCGGACTTCACCGTCTACACCCATGTCATGAAGGGCACGGGCCACGGCATCGCCCCTGACGGATTGTCTGTCGCGCTGGCCTTCATTCGCGACCGGCTGGGCTGATCTTTGCTTGCGGGCTGGGCCCTGCTGCAACCGCCGCGCCGTGATTGCGTTGGGTCGCTGAACCTGACCAGAGGATCACTGCCATGACTGTCCTGCTTGCCCTGTCACTGATGACCGTCGCCGTGCTGAGCCTGTCCGCACGGAACCGCGAACCATCCGTCGCGAAGGTCCGCCGCTAAGTTTCCGTCCAGATGGTCGGATCGGCGAGTTCGATCGAATTTCCGGCCGGATCGCGAAAATAGATTGATCGTGCTCCGTTAGGCCACTCGAAATCGGCCTCTATCTCGACATTGGATATGATCAGATGGTCGCGCCAAGCGTCCAAGAGATCGGGCGAAACCGCTAGACAGTAATGACCGGGCCCATTTGCCCCGTGGGATGGCACAGGAAATCTTGCACCAGCCTTCGGCGGACTTTCGGTGGCGGAAGCCCGGAAAACCAGCAGAACCTGTGGCGGTGTACTGGCAGTTCTGAAGAAGGCGTGGCGCCCATCGACCCGCTGGAAGCATTCCAGACCGATCGTGTCGGTCCAGAACCGTATCGCTTCCTCAAGGTCGTCTGCATATAGCGCGGATTCGAGTGTGCCGAGTATCGGGGGAGGTCTGCTCATGACTTGGACCCTTTGCGGTGATGACCGCTCACCCTCGCATCCGGACTGTGGAATTCAACCCATCGGGCAACATGGTTTCGCGTCACGGCGTTGTCACCTTCTGGCGATAGAAGGCTGGGCATACATCCGGGGACTTGCCAGCCACCGGACGCGATATATAGTCGGCTTGAACGAATAGACGGGTCGCCCTGTCGACCCGGCCTCGACGGACGGGATACGGGCGATGCTGGACCATCACGACACGGACTTCCGAACTCAGTTCGTGCGCGAGCCCGGCGCGTTGCGTCAGCATCCGGCCTTGGTCCTGAACGCCGATTATCGACCGCTGTCCTATTACCCCCTTTCGCTTTGGCCGTGGCAGGAGGCCATCAAGGCGGTGTTCCTGGATCGCGTCTCGATTCTTGCGGAATATGATGACGTCGTTCGAAGTCAGCGGCAGGCGTTCCGGATACCGTCCGTGGTGGTGCTGAAAGATTACGTCAAACCCAAGAAGCGCGTGGCCTTCACGCGCTTCAATCTTTTTTTGCGTGACGAATTCTGCTGCCAGTATTGCGGATCGAAGGGGGAATTGACCTTCGATCACGTGGTCCCGCGCTCTCGGGGCGGTGTCACCAGTTGGGATAATGTCGTCGCGGCCTGCTCACCTTGCAATCTTCGCAAGGCGAACAAGTCGTTGCGCCATTCCGGGATGTCCTTGCGCAGGCGTCCCCGTCAGCCGTCGGCAGACGAGATGCACGCCGTCGGCCGGCGCTTTCCGCCGAACCACCTGCACGAAAGCTGGATGGATTTCCTTTACTGGGACGCCGAACTGGAAAGCTGAGACGCCCCGCAAGGTAGCCCGGCAAGTCGCCGTAGCCGGTCTTGCGTCGTTGATAGGCCAGTCCCAGCCTTGCCGCAGCCTCTTCCGCCTTGGCGTCCAGCGCCGGGTCTTCGGTCTGGGCCAGATAGATCAACCGGTCGTAATGCGCGAAATAGATGTCGCGCAGTTCGGGGTGCCGATCGAGGCCCATCGCGCGCCACACGAAAGCGTCGAACTGGCGAACCAGAAAATCGGTCAGGAAGAAGGCGGTGAACTCATCCTCGGCCCGAGCGGCATGGGCGTCGATTCCGTCGAAGAAGGCATAGCAGTGGGGGCCGGGAATCATCTCGACCCCCAGCTCTTCGCATCGCGCCTTCAGCAGCCCGCCGGTGCCGCAATCTGCATACACGACGACGATCCGGTCATATCCATAGCCATGCTTCGCGACCGCCGCCGCAACCGCGTCGGGGATCTTTTCGGGACGCAGATGCAGTTCAGCAGGCAGGCAATGCAGGTCCATGTGATGCCAGTTGTTGGCGTCACGGATTGCGATGATTTCTTTAGCCAAGGCACCACATGCCAGCAGCAGCGTGCGGAGCGGGGCAGGAATATCGGTCTGGTGAATGGGGGCGTCAGCCCTCATGATCGCGCATCGACAGGTGCAGCACGGCCGCCCCGGTCAACGCGATCAGGGCAAGAGCCACAAGCGGGACGCCCGCCGACAGCGTCGCCCAGATCGTCAGGGCGGCCGCCATGATCACGGCGGCTATCATCAGCAGGAAATGCGGCAGCGGCATGATGTCCTCACTCATCTTGCTCATCTCAATATGAGACCCGGCCGACCGGATTGAAAGGGTCAGTTGATGAGAAAGCATCAGAAGTGATCCGGGGATCCATCACGCGGCAGGATCCTGCCGCGTAATCGCGCATTAGGCCGCGAGCGTCCCGGGCGATCAGCCGCCTGCGGCCAGCTGATTGTGCTTGCGCTTGATGAAATCCTTGGCCGTCTCGACCGTCACGGCGGCGTCGCGGCAATAGGCGTCGGCGCCGATGGCGCGGCCGAATTCCTCGTTCAACGGCGCCCCGCCGACCAGGACGATATAATCGTCGCGGATGCCCTGTTCCTTCATCGTGTCGATCACGACCTTCATGTAGGGCATTGTCGTGGTCAGCAGTGCCGACATGCCGATGATGTCGGCTTCTTCGCGCGCTGCCGCTTCCAGATATTTCTCGACCGCGTTGTTGATGCCAAGATCGACGACCTCAAATCCCGCACCCTCCATCATCATCGACACCAGGTTCTTGCCGATATCGTGGATGTCGCCCTTCACGGTGCCGATCACCATCTTGCCCATCCGCGGCGCGCCGGTCTCTGCCAGAAGCGGCTTCAGAATCGCCATGCCGCCCTTCATCGCATTCGCGGCAAGAAGTACCTCGGGCACGAACAGGATACCGTCGCGGAAATCGTGGCCGACGATCGTCATGCCGGCGACCAGCGCCTTGGTCAGCACGTCGTAGGGCGCCCAACCCCGTTCCAGCAGGATGTTGACGCCTTCTTCGATCTCTTCCTTCAGGCCGTCGTAAAGATCGTCCATCATCTGCTGGACAAGCTCGTCGTCGCTGAGTTCGGACAGGATGATCTCGTCGTCGTTGTCGGCCATGGCAAAGATCCTTGCAATCGTATCCGTGATCTGAAGCGGATCGCGCGCAGAAGATAGACTGAATCCGACATCGGCGCGCAAATGCGCGACGGCAGAATCGAATCGCTGGCCAATGTTCTCTCTCTGTTCTAAATTTGGACTATGCTGCCGCCTCGCAATCCTGATGAGCGTCTGAAGGCTCGTGGTGCCGATACACGGCCTGCAGGCCGGTTCGAACCGCTGCGGTCCGAGCGTGAATCGGATGGCTGGGATCTGGACGACGAACAGCATCTGCTGCGGACTGAGATCACCGAGGAACGGCCCCGCGCGATCATCACCCGCAATGCCAGCCCGGACGTGCCGTTCGACCGTTCGATCAACCCTTATCGGGGTTGCGAACACGGTTGCATCTATTGCTTCGCGCGTCCGACACATTCCTATCTGGGCCTGTCGCCGGGGCTCGATTTCGAAACGAAGATCGCCGCCAAGCCTGACGCGGCGAAGCTTCTTGAACGTGAGATCGGCAAGCCATCCTATAAGGTGGCACCCATCGCGCTTGGCACGAACACTGATCCCTATCAGCCGGCCGAGGCCAGATACCGGATCATGCCTCAGATCCTGCGCGTGCTGTCGGACTGGAACCATCCGATCACGCTGGTCACGCGCGGGCAGTTGGTGTTGCGCGACGTGCACCTGTGGGCGGAGCTTGCAGCCAAGGGTATGGCGATGGCCGGCGTGTCGCTGACTTCACTGGATCCGGCCTTGGCCCGCGCGATGGAGCCGCGCGCGCCTGCGCCGGGAACGCGGCTGCGGATGATCCGTGAACTGGCTGCTGCGGGAGTGCCCACCAGGGTCATGGTGGCGCCGATCGTCCCGGTGCTGAACGAGCCCGAGATCGAGGCGATTCTGCAGGCCGCGCGTGAGGCCGGGGCGACGACTGCCAGCATGATTCCATTGCGCTTGCCGCACGAGGTCGCGCCCCTGTTTCGCGACTGGCTGGAGCGGCACCATCCGGGCAAGGCCGCCCATATCATGCGGCGTGTGCAGTCGATGCGGGGTGGTCGCGACAACGATCCGAACTTCGGTAGCCGAATGAAGGGCGAGGGGATCGAGGTCGAGCTGATACACAAGCGGTTTCGCCTGGCCAAGCAACGGCTCGGCTACCAGACCGGGACCGCTGCGTTGGATTGCAGCCGATTTGGCCCGCCCGCGAAGGCCGGCGACCAGCTGGCCCTGTTCTGACCCCTGTCACGTCGCCGAGACGCCGTTAAGGTGGCCCCATGCGCCCGATCCTCGACAATCGAACCGCCCGCCATCTGTTCCTAGATCGGCATCTTTTGCTTCGACCTAGCACCGGGAGCGGGCGGGGCGACGATCTGCAGGGCGTGCTGAACGATCTGGGCTTCGTGCAGGTGGATAGCGTCAACACGCTGGCGCGCGCGCATGACCTGATCCTGTGGTCGCGGCGCGGACGCTACCGCCCGAAGGCACTGTCGCGCCTGGTCTCTCACGACCGATCCGCGTTCGAACACTGGACGCATGACGCATCGGTCATTCCGATGCGGTTCTATCCGATGTGGCGGCTGAAATTCGCCCGCGACGAGGCACGGATGCGGCAGCGCTGGCCCGCTTGGCAGGGAGAAGGCTGGGACGCAGAGGTTCACAAGGTCCTCGACCACGTTGCGGCCCACGGGCCGGCTTCCTCTCTGGACGTGGGCGGCGACGAGCCCAAGGGATCATCGGGCTGGTGGGAGTGGCATCCGTCGAAGACCGCGCTGGAATTCCTGTGGCGATCGGGAAAACTGGCGATCTGCCACCGTTCGGATTTTCGGAAATACTACGACCTCGCCGAACGGGTGATCCCTGCCGATGTCTTATCGACCCATCACGAGGATGCCGAAATCATCGACTGGGCGATGATGGCGGCGCTGGAAAGGCTTGGCTTCGCGACAAGCGGTGAACTGGCCGCTTTCTTCGCCATCGTCACACCGGCCGAGGCGAAGGATTGGTGCGCCGCCGCGCTGGCCGCCGGGCGGGTCATCGCCGTGGACGTAGAGATGGCGGATGGCAGCCGCCGTCGCAGCGTGACGACCGAAGCGATCCTGGCACAGGCGCAGAACCTGCCCGAGCCGGCGAACCGTGTGCGCCTGCTCTCACCCTTCGATCCGGCACTGCGAGACCGCAACCGTGCGTATCGCCTGTTCGGCTTTCACTTCCGCATCGAGATTTTCGTCCCAGAGGCGCAGCGCACCTATGGCTACTACGTCTTTCCGGTCATGCAGGGCGACCGAGTCATCGGTCGGCTGGACGTCAAGCGCGACGGCCGCACGCTGGCCGTTCGCGCGTTCTGGCCAGAGCCGGGCGTCATGATGGGCAAGGGCCGCGTCGCCGGGCTATCGGCGGAACTGGACCGCGTTCGTCATCTGGCCGGGGCCGACGACGTCGTCTTCGCCCCGGACTGGGTACGGCCCTAGCCGCGTCGACGTCCGCGCCGTTCCCGGGTCGGTCCCTCGCCATCGGTCCCGTCGCTGGCCGAGGAAAAACCGCCAAGCTTGGTCGCGATCTCGTCCAGCGTCGGCCGCTCGCCCCGCGGCCGCGTTTCCAGTGCCTCGCGCATCGCGCGCAGATGGTCGGGCATGGTACCGCAGCAACCGCCGATGATCCGAACGCCCAGGTCGCGGGCGAGGACGGCATAATCCGCCATCAGGTCGGGCGTGCCGTCATAGTGGATATGCCCGTCCTGAAAGCGCGGAATCCCCGCATTGCCCTTGGCGATGATCGGACGCTCGTTGCCCGAGGCGACGAAGCCCGTAACCGTGCGCAGCAGATCCGCCGCGCCGACGCCGCAATTGGCGCCGTAAGCGACCGGCGGGTTCTTCAGCTTTTCCACCATGGCCGACATCTGTGCAGAGGTGACGCCCATCATGGTGCGCCCGGCAGTATCGAAGCTCATCGTGCCGCACCAGGGCATCCCGGCCAGATCGGCGGCCTCGGCTGCGGCCTTGTATTCCTCGGGTGCGCTGATCGTCTCGATCCACAGAACGTCGGCTCCACCCTCTTTCAGACCCTCGGCCTGTTCGTGGAACATCTCGACGGCAGCGTTATGGGTCAGGCTACCCATCGGCGCCATGATCTCGCCGGTCGGACCGACGCTGCCGGCGAGCACGACGGGGCGACCGGCCTTGTCGGCGATCTCTCGACCAAGCTCGGCGGCGATCCGGTTCAGCTCGCGCACGCGATCCTGCGCATTGTGCAGCTTCAGACGGCTGGCATTGCCGCCGAAGCTGTTGGTCAGGAAGATGTCGGACCCCGCCTCGACCGCGCCGCGATAGAGCGTGCGAATTTTTTCGGGCTCATCGACATTCCACAATTCGGGCGGTTCGCCCGATTCCAGACCCATGTTGAAGAGGTTGGTGCCGGTCGCCCCATCGGCGAGCAGCCAGTCGCGGTCCGCAAGAAGCCGGCTCAGCGCATCACTCATCGTCTCTCCCCGTTTCGGTTTCGGACCGACATCAATCCTGTCGTTCCACGCCGCCGGCGCCACGTCAAATGGCGTTTATGCATGTCGATCATGCGCGGCCCTGTATGGAAAAACCGCGCCGGTCGCCCGGCGCGGTTCATGATCGCGATCGCGACGGCCCGAAGGCCTCAGCGGTCGTCGTCGTCCGTGTTGCGCGAGGGCGTGGCTTCTTCCAGATCGTCGGCGCCGGCGGAGCCAATGTCGTCGAACAGCTCGGCGATCTCGAACTCAGCCTCGGCATCGGCCTCGGCGGCCAGATCCTGGATCGACTTGCCCTGTGCCTGCAGCTCGGCCTCTTCGGTCGAGCGCGCGATGTTCAGGGTCACGGTCGCCTCGACCTCGGGGTGCAGGACGACGGCGATGTCGTGCAGACCCAGTTCCTTGATTGGGTTGCCCAGAACGATCTGCTTGCGGCTGATCGTGTGACCGGCTTCGGCCGCCACCGCCTCGACGTCACGCGGGGTGACCGAGCCGTACAGCGCGCCTGCGTCGGACGCCGAGCGGATGATGACGAAGCGCTCGCCGTCCAGCGTCTTGGCGGCCTTTTCCGCCTCTGCACGGGATTCGTCGTTGCGGGCCTGACGGTCGGCCTTCTGAGCCTCGAAGGCATCGATGTTCGACTGGCTGGCGCGCAGCGCCTTGCCCTGCGGCAGAAGGTAGTTGCGGGCGTAGCCCTCTTTCACCTTCACCACTTCGCCCATCTGGCCCAGTTTGGCCACGCGTTCCAGCAGGATGACTTGCATGATCGGTCCTCCTTACTTCACGGCGTAGGGAAGGAGCGCGAGGAACCGGGCACGCTTGATGGCGCGCGCGAGTTCACGCTGCTTCTTGGCCGAGACGGCGGTGATGCGCGAGGGCACGATCTTGCCGCGTTCGCTGATGTAGCGCTGCAGCAGACGGGTGTCCTTGTAGTCGATCCGGGGCGCGTTGTCGCCCGAGAACGGGCAGACCTTGCGGCGGCGGAAAAACGGTTTCGTTGCCATGTTCTATGCCTTTCCGATCAGTTGCGGTCGCGGCGGCGGTCGCCGCGATCACCGCGGTCGCCACGCTCTTCGCGCTTCTGCATCTGGATCGAGGGACCTTCCTCGTGCTCGTCCACGCGGATGGTCATGACCCGCATCACGTCGTCATGCAGACGCGCCAGACGCTCCATTTCCTGCACGGCATCGGACGGCGAGTCCGAGCGCAGGTAGGCGTAGTGGCCCTTGCGGTTCTTGTTAATCTTGTAGGCGAGGGTGCGGACACCCCAATATTCGTTGTCCACGACCTTGCCGCCATTGTCGGACAGCACGGTCGAGAAATGTTCGATCAGCCCTTCGGCCTGCGTGTTCGACAGGTCCTGGCGGGCGATCAGCACATGCTCGTAAAGCGGCATGGCGATCCTTTCTCACGTTTCGGGCGGCTTCATAGGCGGGTCGAAAACCCTTCCGCGCCCCGCCACGAGAGGCTTCGCCGGTTTCGCAAATCTGCGGAAGGATGCGGCCTTATAGCGGGAAAGGCTGCAGACGCAAGGTGATTCGGGCTTGTGGCGCGAGGCGACTAGTCTTCGGCCGCCTTCTTCGTAGAGGCTTTTTTCGCGGCGGGTTTCTTGGCGGCCGGCTTTTTCGCCGCCGTCTTCTTGGCAGCGGTTTTCTTCGCGGCCGGTTTCTTCGCCGCAGCAGGCTTCGACGCGGCTTTCTTGCCGCCCTTCTTCGCCGCCTTTGCGGAAATCAGTTCCAGCGCCTTGTCCAGCGTGATGTCGGCCGGGTCCAGATCACGGGGCAGGGTCGCGTTGACCTTGTCCCATTTGACATAGGGCCCGTAGCGTCCGTTCATCACCGCAACGGCGCCACCGTCAGGATGGTCGCCCAACTGCTTCAACGGCTCGGCGGCAGCCGCGCGGCCTCGGGTCGGTTTGGCGGCCAGCACCTCGACCGCGCGGTTCATGCCGATGGTGAAGACCTCGTCCACCTCGGGCAGGTTCGCGTATTTGCGATCGTGCTTCACATAGGGACCGTAGCGACCAATCCCGGCCTCGATCATCACGCCGTCATCGGGATGCGGCCCGATCTCTCGCGGCAATGCCAGCAGCTTCAGCGCCTGTTCCAGATCGACCGCGTTCGCGTCCCATCCCTTTGGGATACTGGCGCGCGGCGGTTTCGGCTGGTCTTCGGTCGGCTCGCCGCGCTGCACGTAGGGACCGAAGCGACCGTTCTTGAGGCTGATCTGCTCCCCGGCATCGTCTCCCAGCACGCGATCGCCCACCGCCTCCTCGCCATCGGGTGCCGAGAGCGGCCGCGTGAAGCGGCATTCGGGATAGCGCGAACAGCCGATGAAGGCGCCGCCCGAACGGGCGGTCTTGAGGTTCAGACGGCCCTGATGGCACAGCGGACATTCGCGCGGATCGCCGCCATCGAGGCGGGCCGGATACAGATGCGGCGCCAGCGCCTCGTCGATCGCTTCCAGCACCTCGGTGATGCGCAACTCGCTGGTCCCGTCCAGCGCCTTGGTAAAGTCGCGCCAGAACCGGCCCAGCACGTCGCGCCACATCAGGTCGCCGGCGCTGATCTCGTCCAGCTCGTTCTCCAGATCCGCGGTGAAATCGTAGCTGACGTAGCGCGGGAAATACTCGGTTAGGAAGATCGTGACCAACCGGCCCTTGTCTTCGGGGATCAGACGGTTCTGATCCTTGCGGACGTAATCGCGGTCCTGGATCGTTGTCACGATGCTGGCATAGGTCGAGGGGCGACCGATGCCCAGTTCTTCCATGCGCTTGACCAGCGTCGCCTCGGTATAACGCGGCGGGGGCTGGGTGAAATGCTGGCGCGCGGCGGTATCTTCGCCAGTACTGGCCAGCGTGCCGGGTGCGGTCGTCAGTCCGGGAGCATCGGGGCTGTCGCCACCCTTTTCGCGCGCCTTGGCCAATTCGGCGGAAAAGGCCTTGCCCACCTTCCGGGCCGCTTCGCCCTGAGTGATGGCGGGTAGCCGGCGGCCATCCTCGCCCTCGTCGTCGTCGCGCCCCTGGTCGTAGACCTTCAGGAAGCCGTCGAAAAGCATCACCTGGCCCGTGGCGCGCAGGCCGACCTGGCCGTCGCGGCTGCCGATCTCGACGGTGGTCCGCTCCATCCGGGCGGCTTCCATCTGGCTTGCGATGGTGCGCTTCCAGATCAGGTCATAGAGCTTCCGCTGATCATCCGCGCTGACCCGAATCTTGTCGGGCGAGGCCATCATGTCCGTGGGCCGGATGCATTCATGCGCCTCCTGCGCGTTTTTGGCCTTGTTCTTGTACATGCGCGGACTGGAGGGCAGGTATTTGTCGCCGAACTTGGCCTTGATCGCGTCGCGGGCAGCCATCACCGCCTCGGGCGCCATGTCGATGCCGTCGGTCCGCATGTAGGTGATCAGCCCCGCCTCATAGAGCCGCTGGGCGGTGGACATGCAGGCCCGCGCGCCCATGCCCAGCTTGCGGCTGGCTTCCTGCTGCAGGGTCGAGGTCATGAAGGGCGGCCACGGGTTGCGGCTGGCGGGCTTGGCCGAAACCTCGGTCACGGTCAGGTCGCGGCTGGCGACCGCGCTGACGGCCATCGCGGCATCCTCGGCATCGGCAAGATCGTAGCGGTCGAGCTTCTTGCCCTGATATGACGTCAGCGTCGCGTCGTATTCCTCGCCGCCCGGCGTCGCAAGGCGGGCATGGACCGACCAGTATTCGCGCGGCTTGAACGCCTCGATCTCCATCTCGCGATCGACAATCAGGCGCAGGCAGACGGACTGCACGCGGCCCGCCGACTTGGCGCCGGGCAGCTTGCGCCACAGGACGGGCGAGAGGTTGAAGCCCACAAGGTAATCCAGCGCGCGGCGGGCCAGATAGGCATCGACCAGCGCCTGATCGATCTGGCGCGGCTGCTTCATCGCGTCGGTGACGGCCGACTTGGTGATCGCGTTGAAGGTGACGCGGTTGACCTCGCTCCCCTTCTTCAGCGCGGGTGCAAGGGCCTCCAGCAGGTGCCACGAAATCGCCTCGCCCTCACGGTCCGGGTCGGTGGCGAGGATGAGGTTCTGGTCGTCCTTCAGCGCATCCTTGATCGCCTTGAGATGCTTCTTGCTGTCTGACGCCACCTCCCATTTCATCGCGAAATCGGCGTCGGGATCGACGCTGCCATCCTTGGGCGGCAGGTCGCGGACATGGCCGAAGCTTGCCAGCACGCGGTAGTCGCCGCCGAGATATTTCTCGATGGTCTTGGCCTTGGCCGGGGATTCGACGACGACGACGGGCATGGGGTTCTCGGGCTGCGAAGGATTTGGTCGCGGAACATGGGCAGCGCCGCGCGGGGTGTCAACCGGCGATGGCGCGCCGCGGATCCTTGCCAGGATGCCCCGCTTCGATAACGCCGAGGTCAGGGCAGGGACTTCGCCGTCAGGTCAGCGCCAGCCGTCCGCCCGCCAATCGCGTCAGGCGGCCCTGCAGTTCCAACGCCTGGATCGCGGGGTTCAGCACCGCCGCCGACAGGCCCAGATCGCGGATCAGAAGATCTTCCTCGGTCGGGCTGGGCGAGAGGCGGGCGAGGATTGCAGCCTCGAGTTCGCGCTGATCGATTCTTGGACGTGCCGGTTTAGCAACCGGCTCTGGCCGTGTGTCGGCCGTGGCGGGTTCGGTGCGCGCCGCGACGGCTGCAATGACGTCCTGCGCGCTGCGCACAAGGGTCGCGCCGTCGCGGATCAACGCGTTGCAACCGGCGGCCCGCGCATCCATCGGGTGGCCCGGAACCGCCATCACCTCACGCCCCTGATCCAGCGCGTTCTTCGCAGTCAGCAGGCTGCCCGAACGGTGCGCCGCCTCGATCACGATCACGGCCTGGGCCAGCCCGCTGATGATACGGTTGCGCATCGGGAAATGCCGCGCCATCGGCTCGGTCCCCGGAGGAAGCTCGCTCAGCAGCGCGCCCTTTTCGGCGATCTGCGCGGCGAGAACGGCGTTTTCGGCCGGATAGATCACGTCGATACCACCGGCCATGACGGCGACGGTGCCCGTGGGCAGGCTGGCATTGTGGGCGGCGGTGTCGATCCCGCGTGCGAGGCCTGAGACGACAACATGTCCCGCCTCGCCCAAGGCAGCCGCCATCCCGCGCGCCATCCGAAGCCCCAAGGACGAGGCGTTGCGCGCGCCGATCACCGCGAGTGGCTGGTCTTTCAACCGCGCAGGATCGCCGCGCAGCCAGAGAACCGGGGGCGCGTCGTCGATCTGTCGCAACTGATCGGGATAATCGGGGTGATCGAACCGCAGCAGCCGGGCGCCGGCGCGCTGGCCCGCCCGCAGTTCGGCCTCGGCCGTGGCGGTCGAGCAGGGGGCGTAATCCTCGATTCCGGCGGCCTGCGCGATGCCGGGGAGTGCGTCAAGCGAGGCGGCCAGACTGCCGTGTTCGGCGATGAGCCGATAGAAGGTCGTCGGACCTACACGGCGAGAGCGGATGAGACGAAGACAGGTGAGATCGTCTTCCTTCGTGGTGGGTGGGGTTTTGGGGGTGCCGAAAGAAAAAATCCCGGTATCCATGCTGACCTCGCCTCATCCAGACGCAAAGCTAGCAGCCCAATGGTTAACAAGCGGTTACCGGAAGCAGGCGCGATCCGGGTGGAGCTGAAAATTCTTGCGCTCAGGCCGCCGAACCGCCGACCGTCAGTCCGCCGATCATCAGGGTCGGTTGGCCGACACCAACCGGAACCCACTGCCCCTGCTTGCCGCAATTGCCGATACCCGGATCCAGGGTCATGTCGTTTCCGATCGCGCGGATCTGCTGCAGCGCGGTCGCGCCGTCGCCGATCAGGGTCGCCCCGCGAATCGGATCGCCGACCTGTCCGTTCTTCACGCGGTAGGCCTCGGTGCATGAAAACACGAACTTGCCATTGGTGATGTCGACCTGACCGCCACCGAATCCGGTCGCATAGACCCCGTCCTTGAGGTCAGCCAAGATGGCGGCCGGATCGGCGTCGCCGCCTGGCATGTAGGTGTTGGTCATCCGCGGCATCGGCGCATGGGCGAAACTTTCTCGCCGGCCGTTCCCGGTCGGCGACACGCCCATCAGCCGCGCGTTCTGGCGATCCTGCATGTAGCCAACCAGGATACCGTCCTCTATCAGCACGTTGCGGGCGGGCGGGGTGCCCTCGTCATCCACGCTGATGCTGCCGCGCCGATCGGGGATGGTGCCGTCATCGACCACGGTCACGCCGGGCGCTGCGACCCTCTGGCCCATCAGGCCGGCGAAGGCGCTGGCGCGCTTGCGGTTGAAATCGCCTTCCAGCCCGTGGCCCACCGCCTCGTGCAGCAGGATGCCGGGCCAGCCGGGACCAAGCACCACGTCCATGACGCCGGCAGGCGCCGCGACGGACCGCAGGTTCACCAACGCAATGCGCAGCGCCTCGTCCACCTGCGCGCGCCAATGCGCGGTCTCCATCAGTCCGGCGAGCGAGACGCGCCCGCCACCACCGCTGCTGCCCGATTCGCGGCGGTCGTTGTTTTCCACGATCACACTGACATTCAGCCGCGCCATCGGGCGGATATCGGTGACCAGCCCGCCCTCGGGGCGCAGGATCACGATTTCTTGCAAACTCGATGCCATCGACACGGAAACCTGCACCACGCGCGGGTCTGCCGCGCGGGCATAGGCATCGATCTCGCGCAGCAACTCGATCCGGTTCGCGATCCCGATCCCCTCTGCCGGGTCGGCGTCCATGTAAAGCGAGCCGCCCCGCATCGCCGGTGCCTCGGCCGCGATGCCGCCACCCTGTCCCACCGCAAGCCGGGCGGTTTCAGCGGCGCGATGCAGCGCGGGCAACGTGATCTCGGTCGAATGCGCGTAGCCCGTGGTTTCGCCGCGAACCGCGCGCAGACCGAAACCCTGGCCGGCGGTGTAGCCCGAATTGCGCAGCCGCCCGTCATCGAACACCAGCGATTCCGACACGGTGCGTTCCAGAAACAGCTCGCCATCGTCCGCGCCCGCGACCGCCTTGCGAAGGATCGTCTGCGCCTGATCCTGATCGAGCATGTCTTCAAAGGGCTGGAACGTCGTCCGCGTCATCGGTCGCTTCCTCGGATCGAAAGGTTTGAATGCTTAAAACCGACGAATGACTTGCCGGGCGTAGCGAGATATGGTCTTAGAGCGATCATTGGGCAAGGGAAAGAGGCGGCTTTGGCGGCCTATCCCAACGTGCGACAGCGCCCTGCGCGCGTTTAGAGACGGGATGGAAGAATGGCGATTGCGAACATGCACCGGAGGCTTTTTGCGGGGGTCGCGATGGCGTCCTCTCTGTTGGCATCGGGCATGGCCCTGGCACAGGATGCGCTGGGCGACCTTCCCACGATCGGCAAGCCGCACGCGCGCGGGATGGGCTTTCAGGAGCCGGTGACCGAACTGGCCCACCAGCAGCAATGGCTGGACCATTTCGTGCTGATCATCATCACGATCATCACGATTTTCGTCATCGCACTGCTGGCGATCGTGATCTTTCGCTACAACAGCCGCTCGAACCCGGTTCCGGCGCGGTTCACTCACAACACCCCGGTGGAGATCGCCTGGACGCTGATCCCGGTCCTGATCCTGATCGTGATCGGTGTCTTCTCGCTGCCGCGGTTGTTCTACTCGCAGGAAATGCCGGAAGATCCTGATGTCGTCATCAAGGCGATCGGCAACCAGTGGTACTGGTCGTATGAATATCCCGAGAATGGTCTCGCCTTCGATTCGCTGATGCTGGCCGAGGACGAGCTGGCGGAATACGGCTATGCCGAAGACGAATATCTGCTGGCGACCGACACCGCTGTCGTCGTGCCAACGGGTCAGGACGTGCTGCTGCAGGTCACCGCGAACGACGTCATCCACTCCTGGACCATTCCCGCATTCGCGGTGAAGCAGGATGCGGTCCCCGGCCGGATCGCTCAAGCCTGGTTTAACGTCGAAAAGGAAGGCGTCTATTTCGGCCAGTGTTCGGAACTGTGCGGGATCAACCACGCGTATATGCCGATCGTCGTGAAAGCCGTGGCGCCCGAGCGTTACGCGGCCTGGGTCGCCGAACAGGGTGGCACGATGGGCGGCGAGACCGAGGTGGCGGCCGCCGAGGGTGAGGCACCGGAAGCTGCGGCCGAGGATGCCGCGACCGATGCGCCGGGTTCGGATGAGCCCGCTGCCGAAGATGCGGCAGAACAGGCTGCCCAGGAGTCCGCACCGGTAGAAGGTGCTGCCGCAACCGAGCCGTCCGCCGGAGAAGCACCGGCCGCCGACGAGGCGCCGGCCGCCGAAGAAACGCCGGCTGCCGAAGAGGCGCCGGCTAGCGACGAAGCTACTGCAGCTGAAGAACCTGCTGTAGAGCAGCCTGCTGCCGAAGAGGCAGCGGCGGATGAAGCCACAGCGCAGCCGGCTACCGAAGAAGGTGCAGCCGCTGAATCGACCGCTGCCGACGCCGAAGCGGCGACAGCGCAGCCCTCCGCCGTGCAGGGTGCCGCGACCGAGCCGGAAGCGGCCGGTGAAGCGGCAGCGACCGACGCCCCCGCGGCTGAAGCGCCTGCGACCGAACCCGCGGCCGAGGAACCCGCCGCAGCGACCGGCAACTGATCGGGGACGCGAAGCGAGCGATGGCCACGACCCAGATAGATGCGCCCGCACCCGAGGCGGAGTTCGGCGATTTCGTCGCACTTCTGAAGCCGCGCGTGATGTCGCTGGTCGTCTTCACCGCCTTTGTCGGCTTGTGGGTTGCGCCCGTTCCGGTCCATCCGGTCATCGCGTTCTGTTCCGTCCTGTTCATCGCCCTTGGCGGAGGTGCCTCCGGCGCGCTGAACATGTGGTATGACGCCGATATCGACAGCGTGATGCGCCGCACCGCCTCGCGCCCTATCCCGGCGGGGCTGGTCAAGCCGGGCGACGCGCTTGGTCTTGGGCTCGCGCTATCGGGCGTGTCGGTGATGATGCTGGGTCTGGCCGCGAACTGGGTTGCGGCAGGACTGCTGGCCTTCACCATCTTCTTCTATGCCGTGGTCTACACAATCTGGCTGAAACGCTCGACGCCGCAGAACATCGTCATCGGCGGGGCCGCTGGCGCGCTGCCCCCGATGATCGGCTGGGCTTGTGCCACCGGCGGCATCAGCATCGAATCTCTATTGATGTTCGCGCTGATCTTCTTCTGGACGCCGCCGCATTTCTGGGCGCTCGCGCTGTTCATGAAGGACGATTACCGCGATGCGGGCGTCCCGATGCTGACGGTCACGCACGGCCGCACGTCCACCCGCCGCCACATCTTCGCCTACACGCTTGTGCTCGCGCCCTTCGCGATCTGGCTAGGCTTCACCTCGGTCGGCGGGCCGCTGTATCTGGCCGTCGCCCTGGTTCTGAACGCGCTGTTCATCCATGGCGGATGGCGCATCCTGCGCCGCAGCGACACGACCGCTGCCGCAGATGGCTACGCGGTCGAGAAGCGCTATTTCCGCCTGTCGCTGTATTACACGTTCCTGCACTTCCTCGCGCTGCTGATTCAGCACGGGTTGGGGGGATGGTGATGGCGATCGGTCAGCATCATGAACTCCACCGTCGCCGCCGGTCGCGCAATGTCGGCGTGGCGCTGGTGCTGATCGGCTTCGTGGCTTTGATCTTCGCGCTGTCGGTGGTCAAGGTTCAGCAGGGCGATCTGATGGAGGGCTTCGATCACCAGACGCGGACCTCTGTCCTGCCGATCGAGCAGCCTGAACCGCAACCGGCAACGGAGGTCGAACAATGAAACGCGAGACCAGGACCGTGACGATGCTGGTCGGCGTCGTCGTTTTCATGGGCGCCATGGCCTGGGCCGCAGTGCCATTCTACAACTGGTTCTGCTCGGTGACGGGCTTTGGCGGCACCACCCAGCGGGCCGAGGCTGAGTCCGACACCGTCCTGGACGAGGTCGTTCGCGTGCGCTTCGATGCGAACACCGACAAGAACCTGGAATGGACCTTCCGTCCGATGGAAACGGTGATGGAAATCCGCATCGGCGAGACGGGCCTCGCCTTTTACGAGGCGGTCAACAACAGTGACGAGCCGATCACGGGCACGGCCAGCTACAACGTCGCCCCCGAAGTCGCCGGCTACTATTTCGACAAGATCCAGTGCTTCTGTTTCGAGGAGCAGACCTTGCAGCCGGGCGAGCGGGTCGAGATGCCGGTGACGTTCTACGTCGATCCCGATATCGTGGACGACCGCGACGCCGGCTGGGTCCGTGACATCACGCTGAGCTACACATTCCACAGGACCGAACCGAAGCAGGCCGCGCTGGACGCGCCCGCGGACACGGCCGTAAACTGACCTGACGAGGGACAAGGCGAGAGGCGCAATGGCACACGCGAAGAATCACGACTACCACATCCTCCACCCCTCGGTTTGGCCGTTCCTCGGTGCGATCGCAGCCTTCCTGATGCTTTACGGCGCCGTCGGCTGGATGCATTCCGGCGAGGTGCACCTGTGGCTGCTGCCGGTCAGCGGACCCTGGCTGTTCCTCATGGGCCTCGTCGGCGTGCTGTACGTGATGTACAGCTGGTGGGCCGACGTGATCCACGAAGGCGAGATGGGCGACCACACGCCGGTCGTGCGGATCGGTCTGCAATACGGCTTCATCCTGTTCATCACCTCGGAAGTGATGTTCTTCGTCGCGTGGTTCTGGGCCTTCTTCAAGAACGCGATGTATCCGATGGGCCCCGAAAGCCCGATCAAGGATGGCGTCTGGCCGCCGGAGGGGATCGCGACCTTCGATCCGTGGCACCTGCCGCTGATCAACACGCTGGTCCTGCTGCTGTCGGGCGTTGCGGTGACCTGGGCACACCACGCCCTGGTGCATGAGAACGACCGCAAGACCGTGATCCGTGGCCTGATCGTTGCGATCGTGCTGGGTGCGTTCTTCACGGTCCTGCAGGCCTACGAATACAGCCATGCCGCGTTCGGTCTGTCCGATACCGTCTATGGTGGCGTCTTCTTCATGGCGACGGGTTTCCACGGCGCGCATGTCATCATCGGGACGATCTTCCTCGCCGTCTGCCTGTTCCGCTTCCTGCGCGGCCAGATGAGCCAGGAACAGCATGTCGGCTTCGAAGCTGCCGCCTGGTATTGGCACTTCGTCGACGTGGTCTGGTTGTTCCTGTTCTTCTCGATCTATATCTGGGGCCGCTGAGCCCGCGATCGATGTCACAGCGACGCGCGGGTCATCGGCCCGCGCGTTTTTCTTTGGAGGTGCAGGATGCTGACAGGGAGATGCCAGTGCGGCGCGGTCCGCTATCAGGTCGATGCTGACCCGATCCGGACCTATTGCTGTCATTGCACCGAGTGCCGCGCGCAATCGGCGTCAGCCTTCGGGATCTCGGTGATCGTTCCCCCCGCCGCAGTGTCGCTGACCCGCGGAGAGGTTCGGACCTGGACACGGCCGACAGGCAGCGGCAAGCGTCTGGAATGTGCGTTCTGCCCCGATTGCGGAACACGTATCTGGCACGTCAACGAACCAAGGGGCGAGACGATGTCGATCAAGGGCGGCTCACTCGACCATCCGGTCGATCTGACGAACGCCGCCCATATCTGGGTTGCCGAGAAGCTGCCGGGGATCGTGATCCCGGACCACGTTCGCACCTGGAATGGCGAGCCTGACTGAATGAAGCGCTATATCGGACCCCTGCTGATTGGCGTCGTGGGTTGCGCCATTCTGATCGCGCTCGGCATTTGGCAGCTTCAGCGGATGGAATGGAAAGAGGAGCTTCTGGCCCAGATCCAGTCGCGTATCGACGCAGCCGCCGTCCCCTTACCGGCCGAGGTCGATCCGTCGATGAAATACGACCCCGTGACGGTCGCGGGGACGACGACCGGCGAAGAGATCGACATCCTGTCCAGCACCAAGGCGCAGGGTGGCGGCTATCAGATCGTGTCGGGCTTTGTCACCGATGATGGGCGGCGGATCATGCTGGACCGCGGCTATGTCCCGCAGGAAGCCCGCCACGCGGACCGTCCGCCCGTCCGCCTGACGGTGCAGGGAAACCTGCACTGGCCGGACGAGAAGGGCAGCGCGACGCCGGACCCCAACATGACCGAGAATATCTGGTTCGCCCGCGACGTGCCCGCGATGGCCGAGGCGTTGGGGACCGAACCGATCCTTGTCGTTGCGCGTGCGGTCGAGGGTGACGCACAGGGTGTCGAACCGATCCCGATCGGGATCGAGGGCATCCCCAACAACCACCTCAGTTATGCCGTGCAATGGTTCATGATTGCGGCGGTCTGGGCAGGGATGACAGTCGCGCTCATCTGGCGTATCAGGCAGCGGACTTACTGAAGGGCAGACGATGCGTTACGTCTCGACCCGGGGCGAGGCCCCGGTGCTGAATTTCGAACAGGCGATGCTGACCGGTCTCGCGCGTGACGGCGGGTTGTATCTGCCCGAGCATGTCCCTGCTCTGGACGACCTCACCACGTTCGAGGGGCTGTCCTACGAATACGCCGCATTTCGGGTGATCCGTCCATTCCTGGGGGAAAGCTTTTCCGACAGCGAGTTGCGGGGCGCGATTGCGCGGGCCTACGAAGGCTTCGGCCATGTCGCCCGCGCGCCGCTGACCCAACTGGCCCCCAGCCATCATCTGCTGGAGCTTTTCCACGGCCCGACGCTCGCGTTCAAGGATTTCGCGATGCAACTGATCGGGCAGCTGTTCCAGATCGCACTGGAACGGTCAGGCCAGCGGGTCACCATCCTTGGCGCGACCTCGGGCGACACGGGAAGCGCCGCCATCGAAGCATTCCGCGGCCTGCCGAATGTCGACGTGTTCATCATGTATCCGCATGGTCGCGTCAGCGAGGTGCAGCGCCGGCAGATGACGACGCCAGACAACGACAATGTCCACGCGCTGGCGGTCACAGGCCATTTCGACGATTGCCAAGCGCGGCTGAAGGACCTGTTCAACGATCACGACTTTCGCGACGAGGTCGGGCTTGCTGGCGTGAACAGCATCAACTGGGGCCGGGTTCTGGCGCAGATCGTCTATTATGTCACCGCCGCCGTCAGCCTGGGCGCCCCTCACCGCGCCGTCGATTTCACCGTGCCGACGGGAAATTTCGGCGACATCTTTGCCGGATCCATCGCGCGCCAGATGGGCGTGCCGATCCGGCGCATGATCGCCGCGACCAACCGCAACGACATCCTGCACCGCGCACTGTCCACGGGCGAACACCAGCTTGGCGAGGTCTATCCCACCATCAGCCCCAGCATGGACATCCAGGTCAGTTCCAATTTCGAACGCGCGCTGTATTTCGCCTATGGCGGCGATGCGGCGGCGATCCGCCAGTTGATGGATGAGCTGAAATCGGGCGGATTCACGATCAGCCAAGGGGCGCTGCAGGCGCTGCGCGAGCAATACGGCTCGGGTCGGGCGTCGGAGGAAGAAACCTCGTCCATGATCGCGACGGTTCGGGCAGAGACGGGTCAGATCGTCTGCCCGCACACCGCAGTCGGCATCAAGGTCGCCCGCGAGCATCTGGAACCGGGTGTGCCGATGATCACGCTGGCGACCGCGCATCCGGCCAAGTTTCCCGATGCCGTCGAGGCTGCGGTCGGTCAGCGTCCGCCACTGCCGCCCCATATGGCCGCGATCTTCGACCTGCCAGAGCGTGTGACGCGGGTTGAAAACGACGGCGAGGCGATTAAATCGCTGATCCTTGACCGGAGGACCGCGTGAACGCCATCATCAGTGACCCTGCCACCCGCCTGACGACGCTGCCGAACGGCTTGCGCGTCATCACGCGTCACATGCCCGGCCTGCACTCGGCAGCGTTCGGGATCTGGGTCGGCGCCGGCGGGCGCGACGAGCGTCTGGAACAGAACGGCATCGCGCATTTTCTGGAACACATGGCCTTCAAGGGCACCAAGAAGCGCAGCGCAATTCAGATCGCTGAGGCGATCGAGGATGTGGGCGGCTATCTGAACGCGTACACCTCGCGCGATGTCACGGCCTACTACGCGCGGGTCCTGACCGCCGATCTAGACCTCGCCTTCGACGTCATCTCGGACATCGTGCTGAACCCGGTCTTCGATCAGCGAGAAATCGAAGTCGAGCGCGGGGTAATCCTGCAGGAAATCGGTCAGGCGCTGGACACACCAGACGACGTGATTTTCGACTGGCTGCAGGAAGCGGCCTATCCAGACCAGGCCATCGGTCGCACGATCCTGGGTCCGGCGGACCGCGTACGCAGCTTCTCGCGCGATGATTTGGCGCGGTTCGTGGCCGAACATTACGGGCCGGGTGAGATGATCGTCTCGGCCGCCGGGGCGGTCGATCACGACCACATCGTTCGCCTGGCCGAAGCGGCGTTCGGGCACCTGAAACCGCTTCCGGCAGCGCCGCGCGAAAGCGCACGGTGGCTCGGGGCGGAAACGCGGCGCCAGAAGAAGCTTGAACAGGCCCATTTCGCGCTCGCGCTGGAAGGGCCGGGCTTCTTGTCCGACGACTTCTACGCCGCGCAGATCTTTTCGGGTGCACTAGGCGGGGGCATGTCATCGCGCCTGTTCCAGAAGATCCGCGAGGAACGCGGCCTCTGCTACACGATCTTCGCGCAGTCGGGTTTTCATGACGATACCGGGATGCTGACGATCTATGCGGGCACCGGCGGCGATCAGGTGGCCGATCTGGCGAACTTGACCATCGACGAGATGAAGCGCGCTGCAGGCGACATGAGCGCGGCAGAAATCGAGCGTGCCAAGGCGCAATTGCGCGCAGGGATGCTGATGGGGCTGGAGAGCTGCTCGGGTCAGGCCGAACGTCTGGCACGCAGCCTTGCCATCTGGGGCCGCGTGCCCGATCCGGCCGAGGTTGCCGAACGCATCGCGGCCGTCACACCGACCGAGGTCCTGGACCACGCGCAGCGGCTGATCGAAGGTGCGCAACCGGCGCTGGCGCTATACGGCCCGGTGTCGCGGGCGCCAAAGCGCGAGGCGCTGGCGGAAAGACTCGCTGCATGATGTTCTGGCGCCGCTCCCCCGTTCGGCTGGAAACCGAGCGGATGGTTCTGCGCCTGCCTGCCCACGAAGACCTCGCCCCCTGGGTCAACCTGCGTCGTGAAAGCCGCGCGTTTCTGACCCCGTGGGAACCTGTCTGGGCCAACGATCACCTGTCGAAGAAAAGCTTCACCCACCGTGTCTACTGGGCTGCGCGTGCCAGCCGGGGCGGCACCGCGCTGCCCCTGTTCCTGCTGCGCCGCGATGGCGTGTTGCTGGGGGCGATCACGCTGGACAACATCCGGCGGGGACCGGCGCAATCGGGAACGATCGGTTACTGGATCGGCGCACCCTTCGCACGGCAGGGCTTCATGCGCGAAGCGATCGGGGCGGTGGTCCATCATGCCTTCACCGTGCTGGATCTAAGCCGGATCGAAGCGGCCTGCCTGCCCGAAAACACCGCATCGCGTGGGGTTCTGGAACGGGCGGGTTTCAAGTACGAGGGCGTGGCGCAAAGCTATCTGCAGATCAATGGGCGGTGGCGCAATCACGTTCTTTACGCGAACCTGCGCAGCGATCGTCGCGGACGCACCGAAACGCGCTGAGACGCGAAGACGAAGGGAAGACAATGCTGAATTCGGCGGACGAACGGCTGGCAGCGCGGCTGCCGGAAGGTGTGTTGCGCGACGTTGCACCGGCCTATCTGGATGAGCCGCGCGACCGCTGGAAGGGGACGGCCGGTCTGGTCGCAGCGCCCCGGGACGCGGATGAAGTTGCGGCGGTCGTTCGCGCCTGTGCCGACGCCCGTGTTCCGATCGTCCCGCGCGGCGGCGGTACCGGACTGGTCGCGGGTCAGGTGCTGCCGGACGGCGCTCTGCCGCTGATCCTGTCAATGGAACGGATGACCGCGATCCGCGCGATCCATCCGGACGAGAACGTCGTGATCGCCGAGGCCGGCGTGACCCTGCAATCTCTGCGCGACGCAGCCGCGGACGTCGGCCGCCTGTTTCCGCTGTCTCTGGCCGCACAAGGAACCGCTCAGATCGGCGGCTGTCTTGCGGTCAATGCGGGCGGCGTCAACGTGCTGCGCTATGGCAATACCCGCGCCTTGTGTCTGGGGATCGAGGCTGTAATGCCCGACGGGTCGGTCATCCGCAGCCTGCCGCGGCTTCGGAAGGACAATACCGGCTATTCGATCCGCGACCTGCTGATCGGCGCTGAAGGCACTCTGGGCATCATCACCGCCGCCTCGCTTGTCATGGAGGCCATCCCCGCCAGCACCGGGACGGCATTGATGGCGGTCGAGGGTCCGGAGGCGGCCCTTGAGCTGCTGTCGCGCGCGCAAGCCAGGATGGCAGGCTGCGTCAGCGCGTTCGAGCTGATCTCGGGACAGGGAATGCGCTTTCTGGCAGAAACGATGCCGCAGGTCCGATTGCCCTTCGCCGAGCCGCCAGAATGGATGGTTCTGATCGATGTCGGGCTGCCCGAGGGTCTGGAAGCGGCAAGCGCGCTGGAAAATCTTTTCATCGAGGCGGCCGAAGCCGGTCTGGTCGATGATGGGCTGATCGCGCAGAGCGAGCAGCAAGCCGCGGATTTCTGGAATGTCCGCGAATCGATCCCCGAGGCGAACCGCAAGATCGGCGCGGTCGCCAGTCACGACATTTCGCTTCCGCTCTCAGAAGTTGCAGGCTTCATTGAAGAGGCTGGCGCGCAACTGGCGGATCGCAACGTCCGCGTGAACTGTTTCGGCCATCTGGGCGACGGCAACCTGCACTACAATCTGTTTCCGGCCGAGGGACGAAGCCGCGCGGATTACGACGATCAGCGCGCCGGTCTTTCCCGGTTGGTCCACGAACTCGCCGTCGCGCGAGGCGGCAGCTTTTCGGCCGAACATGGGGTCGGACGCTTGAAGGTCGGCGATCTGGAACGATGGGGCGATCCGGCACGGCTGGCCGCAATGCGCGCGATCAAGTCCGCGCTGGACCCGCTCGGGATCATGAATCCCGGCGCAGTGTTGCGGGCCTAGTCTGCCGCGACCAGCGACGGGCCTAATCGCCCTCGAAGCTGCAAAGCACGTGGACCGGCATCCCAAGCGCCTGCAGCTTGGCGTTTCCGCCGAGGTCAGGCAGGTCGATCACGAAAGCGCAGCCGATCACCTCGGCGCCCATCCGGCGACACAGTTTGATCCCCGCTTCGGCGGTGCCTCCGGTCGCAAGAAGATCGTCGACGATCAAGACCCGCTCTCCTGGCTTCAGGGCATCGTCGTGCACCTCCATCACCGCCTCGCCATATTCCAACGCATAGGCTTCAGAGATCACCGGGCCGGGCAGCTTGCCCTTCTTGCGGATTGGCACGAAGCCGGTCGATAGCTGGTGCGCGATGGCGCCACCCAAAATGAACCCGCGCGCCTCCAGCCCGACGACCTTGTCGATGCGTTCGCCCGCATAGGGATGCAGCATCTGGTCGATGGCCATGCGGAAGCCGCGCGCGTCCGCGAACAGCGTCGTCACGTCGCGAAACATGATCCCTTCATGCGGGAAGTCCGCGATCGTGCGGATATAATCCTTGACCGTTTGGCTCATCGCGGACGCTCCATCTCGAACGTGTCGTGGACGGCAGCGAAATCCAGGTAGCCAAGGCGCGCGATCCAGCCGGCCTCGTGCAGATCGAACCGGCCATCCTTGATGAATTCGTCGCGGATATGAACGCCGGTCACGACGCCAAAGACGGCGAAATTCGCCTGTCCCGCCAAGGGCACCACGCGCAGCAGGCGGCATTCAAGATTTGCCGCCGCATCCGCAACGCGTGGGCAGTCGATGGTTTCGCATTCGGCGGCGGCGATGCCGCAGGCCTCGAACTCGCTCTGACCGGCAGGCAGAGGGGCCGAGGAGGCATTGACCGCTTCGCGCATCGCGCCGGTTGCGATGTTGACGCAGAAGACGTCGCTTTCGACGATCTGCGCCACGCTGTCCTTCGTGCCGGGCCGGTCGGGTTTGGCCGAGGTCGAGGCGAACATCACCTGTGGTGGCACGTAGGCCACCGCGTTGAAGAAGGAATAGGGCGCCAGATTGTCGCCCTTTGCGCCGCGGGTCGATATCCAGCCGATCGGCCGCGGGGCGACGATGGCATTAAAAGGGTTGTGCGGCATGCCATGGCCGTTTTCGGGTCGGTAGAACATGGCGCCTCGCTTGTTGGGTCCGGCTGCAACCTGCCGCACCGTGGCGCGTTACGCAATTCCCCCTTGGCGCGCCACCGTGCTAGGACCCGCCCGAAGACGAGAGGCGCGATGTTCGAAATCTGCCCCGAGACCGACGCCGACACCTACGAGGTCGAGGCGCTTTATGACCTGTGCTTCGCGCCGGGCCGTACCGCGCTGTCGTCGTACCGTCTGCGCGACGGCGTGCCGAAGGTGGCGGATCTGTGTCTGGTGCTGCGCGATCAGTACAACACCATGCTGGCTGCGATCCGTTACTGGCCGGTGCGCGTGGGCGAGGCGACGGCCCTGCTGCTGGGGCCGGTCGCGGTCCACCCGACCGCGCAGGGCGAGGGCCTTGGCGGGCTGCTCATGCGCGACAGTCTGACCCGGGCACGAACGCTGGGCTGGTCGCGCGTGATGCTGGTGGGTGACGCGCCCTATTATTCGCGTTTTGGTTTTTCGCGGCTGGATGACGTCGAGATGCCGCCGCCGACCAATCCCGACCGGGTGCTGGGGCTGGAACTGAAACCCGACGCGTGGGTTGGCATCAAGGGTCTCGTCACGCGCGAGGAGGCGGGGCCCGTCCTCGCCGCTCTGGCGGAAATCGCAGAGCTTCCCCATATCGGGAATGCCTGCGTGGAGGTCGATCATCCGCGCGATGCCGCCGAAGGAGAGACGCGACATGGCGACGAACAGCGCGAAGAACCGCCAACTGGTGCTTCCCCCGATCAATGATCCGACGGTCCATGCAGAAATCGGCGCGCTGGCGCGTCGCTATCTGGATGCAGGCGGGCTGGGGATGGAGATCCTGTCGACCATCGGAACCAGCGCCGAGGGACTGATCGCACGCCTGCCCGGCTTCGTTCGCAAGCGGCTGGATCGGATCACGTTGAGCGGGCTGGAACGCGCCTTCGGGGCGGCTGAACGGTCGCGCCGGATCGTGCGGGACCGCGGCGAGTGGTTCAATCGTCTCGCATCCTCGGTCAGCGGCGCGGCTGGCGGCATTGCCGGTCTGCCGGGCGCGGTGGTGGAACTACCCGTGACGATCACCCTTCTGCTGCGCGGCATCCTGGATGTCGCGTCCGAACACGGGCTGGATACGCAATCACCCGAAGTCAGGGCTGAAGCGCTGCGCGTCTTTGCCGCCGCCGGTCCGATGTCGGAGGATGACGGCACTGATCTGGGTCTGTTGGCCGCGCGGCTGTCGGTGACCGGCCAGACCTTGCAGGCCCTGATCGCGCGGGTTGCGCCGCGATTGTCGGTCGTGCTGGGCCAGAAGCTGGCCGCTCAAGCGACGCCGATCTTTGGCGCGGTCGCTGGGGCGTCGATCAATTACACGTTCGCGCGCTATTATCAGGAGCTTGCCCGCGTGCATTTCGGTGTGATGCGGCTCAGCCAGGAAACCGGCGTTCCGCACGAGGCGCTGGTGGAGGCGCTGCGGCTGGAGATCGAACGGGTCGAAAGGCAGCGTCGTGCGCGCCGGTCGGGCATGGACGACTAGCCGCGAAACAGGACCAGACGGCCCGGACCCTGCGCGGCAAGGATCAGCAGGCCGCCTGCGATAGCCCAGTTCTTGACCACGATCGTGACCTGCCAGGGGTCCGCCCGAAGCTGCCAGTGAAACCAGCTTGTGAAGATGCAGTAGGCAGCCAAAACCAGCGCCCAGTTCCGCACGCCCGGTCCGAAGACCAGCGCCAACGCAGCCAGCAGGTTGAAGGCGAGGACAGGCCAGATCAGCCAGGCCGGCAGATCGATGGACCGGATCATCTGGGTCACCGGTCGCGGATCGACCCACTTCTGGGACGCGCCACCCAGGAACAGCAGCGCGATCAGGATGCGGCCGATCAGGTTCAGGACGTCATTCATCGGTGTCGGCCTCCAGTGACAGGGGTGAGGTTGCCGTCGTCAAATCATCGATCCCCAGCGGCGTCGCGGGCCGCGCCAGCCGCGACCGCACCACCCAGAACAGGCGTTCCTGCGCCCGCGTGATCGCGACGTAGGCGAGACGCTTCCAAAGCGCGATCCCTGCCTCGGAACGACCGGAATATTCCGCCGCGGCGATGTCGGGGGCAAATACCTGGACCGAGGGCCATTGCGAGCCCTGAGCCTTGTGGATCGTCACCGCAGCGCCGTGCAAGAAGACCGCCCCCATCCGTGCCGCGTAGGGGATGAAGGGCTCATCCTCCTCCGGCGCCTCGATGCGCACGATCGAGGCGACCGACAGGCGCGGATCCTCGGCTCCGATAACATGCATCCGCGAGAAACCGGGCTTCTTGCCCGCGCCGAGATAGACCACCTGTGCGCCCTTGATCAGGCCGCGTGCCTCCAGATCGATGCGCTTCTTGCGGTGCTTCACCGGCAGTTCGATTCCGTCGCAGACCAGGGGTTCGCCCGGCAGCAGCGCGTCGCCCGGCGCGCCGTGCGCGCTGCGGAAGGCGTGGATCAGGCGAATACGAGTGGCATTGCGCCAGACAAGCACGGGGCTGCGCGCCATCAGGTCGCTTTCCACGCGTTCCGCCCAGACGACGCGCGGGTCCCGGGCGGCGGCCTCGCGGATCATGCTCTCGAAGTCGCGCAGTGTCAGCGCGGGATCAGCCAAGGCATGGGCCAGATCGAGGATCGGGCTGTCGTCGGCCTGGCGGTGAATGCGGTCCAGCATCAGCCGTTGCGGGGCGGCGAGCTTGTCGAAGACCATCTCGCCCGACTGCCCGACAGGGGCGAGCTGCGCCGGATCACCGAAGAGGACGAGCAGCGGAAAGATCTCGCGCAGATCGTCGAACTGGCGTTCATCCAGCATCGAAGCCTCGTCGATCAGCCCGATGTCCAAGCCGTCGTCACGCCGCTTCCAGCCCTTGATGAAGTCCGAACCGCGCAGCCCAGCCGTCGCCAAGGCGCCGGGGATGCTGGCATGCTGGTCGTAGAAGGCCTTGGCGCGGTCCAGCGAGGCGTCGGTCAGCCCTTCGATCACGGGGCGGTCGCCGTTTCCGGCCAGCCACTCGGCGATCTTTTCATATTCCGGATCATAGACCGGCGTGTAGAGGATGCGGTGGATCGTCGTTGCGGGCACGCCGCGCGTGCGCAGCACGAAGGCCGCCTTGTTGGTCGGTGCAAGGATCGCGACGGTGCGGCGGTCCTTGCGGCGCTTGCCCTCGTAGTCGCCGCTTATCACGTCCACGCCCGCCTCGCGCAGGGCGCGGGTCAGTCCGGCCAGCATCATTGTCTTACCGGAGCCGGCCTTGCCGATCACCGCCATGACCCGCGCCTTGCCCGGCTTCGGTGGCGTGATCTCTTCGGCGGCCAAATCGATGCCCGCCGCATCGAACGCTTCGGCCAGGCGGTCCCATGCCTCGGCCTGATCGTCTGACAATGCGGGAAGGGGGGCTGTGGCCTGCATGGCGCGACACTAGCAGCCGCGCCGGGACCCACAAGCATAAGACCAAAGTTTGCGCGACAGGCGAATCGATGCGTGCTAGGCTGAATGCATGATCGAGCTTTTCTTCGTCACATGCCTGCTGTCCGATCCGGCGAAATGCGCCGATCACAGCCTGCTTTTCGAAGAACGCAACGGCCTTTTCACCTGCATGCGCGAAAGTCAGTTCGAACTGGCCCGTTGGATGGAGACACATCCGAAGGAAAAGGTGCGCGAGTGGAAATGCCGCGTCGCCGGATCGGGCGGACGCAAGGCCTGATCCTCCCTTCAGGGATTCCCTCGACAGCGTCGGTGTGGCATGATCGCATCCAACAAGAACCGGCCGGTCAGCGGCCGCTACGGGCAGCATCATGAACCAGCGCTTTTCGCTTTCCTCGGCGATCTTCTTTCTGCTGACCATCGGGCTTGGCCTTTATTTCGCCTTCGCCGCCGTTCAGGGACCGTCCGGCATCCTCCGTCGGGTTCAGGTCGAGGCGGAGACTGATGAGCTTCTGGCCGAGCGTGAGCGGCTGCAGGCCGAGGTCGGAGAGATGCAGAACCTGACCAGGCGCCTGTCCGACGAGTATCTGGATATCGACCTGCTGGACGAGCGTGCGCGCGACGTCCTCGGCCTTGCGCGGCCCGATGAGGTGATCATCCGCTGACACCTTGTCGTGCGCGGTCGTGGCACATTGCACCCGTTGTGGCGATGCGTTACCCATAGTTTAACGCTGAACTATTCCGCCCACGCGTCAGGAGGAATCCGATGGCCAGGAAACCCGCAGCCGCCAAGCAGACATCGCAGGACTCGGAGACCGCTGCGGCGGCTACGCCCAACGTCTCGGCCGATGAACTGAAACAGTATTACCGGGACATGCTGCTGATCCGCCGGTTCGAAGAAAAGGCCGGCCAGCTTTATGGTATGGGTCTCATCGGTGGCTTCTGCCACCTTTATATCGGGCAGGAAGCGGTCGTCGTCGGCCTGGAAGCCGCGGCCGAGGACGGCGACAAGCGCGTCACCTCTTATCGCGACCACGGCCACATGCTGGCCTGCGGCATGGAGGCGCGCGGCGTCATGGCCGAGCTTACCGGCCGTGAAGGCGGTTATTCAAAGGGCAAGGGCGGCAGCATGCACATGTTCAGCCGCGAGAAGCATTTCTACGGCGGCCATGGCATCGTCGCGGCGCAGGTTCCGCTGGGAGCGGGTCTGGCCTTCGCTGACAAGTATCTGGGCAACGATCGCGTGACCTTCACCTATTTCGGTGACGGCGCGGCCAACCAGGGCCAGGTCTATGAGACCTACAACATGGCAGAATTGTGGGACCTGCCGGTGATCTTCGTGATCGAGAACAACCAGTACGCGATGGGAACGTCGGTCAAGCGGTCGACGAAATCGACGAGCTTCTTCGGCCGGGGGGAGGCCTTCGGCATCCCGGGCGAGCAGGTTGATGGCATGGACGTTCTGGCGGTCAAGGCTGCGGGCGAAAAGGCCGTTGCGCACTGCCGCGCTGGCAAGGGTCCCTACATCCTCGAGGTGATGACCTATCGCTACCGTGGTCATTCGATGTCCGACCCCGCCAAGTACCGCACCCGCGAGGAGGTGCAGAAGATGCGCGATGAACGTGACGCGATCGAGCATGTCCGCGAGTTGCTGCTGCAGGGCAGCCACGCGACCGAGGATGAGCTGAAGGCGATCGACAAGGAGATCAAGGACATCGTCAACGATTCCGCCGAGTTCGCCAAGGACAGCCCCGAGCCTGCGCTCGACGAGCTGTGGACCGACATCTACGCCGAAGCCCTGCCGCAAGGCTCGGCTGAAGACCACGCGGACGCCTGAGGGGAGGGCAGCACATATGGCAACCGAAATCCTGATGCCCGCCCTGTCGCCGACCATGGAGGAAGGCACGCTGGCGAAATGGCTGAAGAAGGAAGGCGACGAGGTCAAATCCGGCGACATCATCGCCGAGATCGAGACCGACAAGGCCACGATGGAATTCGAGGCGGTCGATGAAGGCATCCTTGGCAAGATCCTGATCGACGAGGGTACCGAGGGCGTAAAGGTTAACACGCCCATCGCGGTGATGGTCGAGGAAGGCGAAAGCGCCGACGACATCGAGACGAAGTCACCCGAGAGCGAGCCATCCGCCGAGAAAGGCGAGGGCGAAAACAGCAAGGACGAGACCGGCGAAAAGCCCAAGGCGGAAGCCAAGGCGCCCGACGTGCCCAAGCCCGATCGCAGCCCCGACTGGCCCGCGGATGCCAAGCTGAAATCCATGACCGTGCGCGAGGCTTTGCGTGAGGCGATGGAAGAGGAAATGGACCGCGACGAGACGGTCTTCCTGATGGGTGAAGAGGTCGGCGAATACCAAGGCGCCTACAAGATCAGCCAGGGTTTGCTGGACAAGTTCGGCTCGCGCCGCGTGGTGGACACGCCGATCAGCGAATATGGTTTTGCGGGCATCGGCACGGGTGCCGCGCTGGCCGGACTGCGCCCGATCGTCGAGTTCATGACCTTCAACTTCGCGATGCAGGCGATCGACCACATCATCAACTCGGCCGCCAAAACGTTGTACATGTCGGGTGGCCAGATGGGTTGTCCGATCGTGTTCCGCGGACCGAACGGCGCGGCCGCGCGGGTGGGTGCGCAGCACAGCCAGGATTATTCGGCCTGGTATTCCCAGATCCCCGGCCTGCGGGTTGTCATTCCTTACACCGCATCGGATGCAAAGGGCCTGCTGAAGACCGCGATCCGCGATCCGAACCCCGTCATCTTCCTCGAGAACGAGATCCTCTACGGCCGCAGTTTCGACGTGCCGGACATGGAGGATTTCACCATCCCCTTCGGCAAGGCGCGGATCGCGCGCGAAGGGTCGGACGTGACCATCGTCAGCTTCGGCATCGGCATGAGCCACGCGCTGGAGGCCGCCGACAAGCTGGCCGAGGACGGCATCGACGCCGAGGTGATCGACCTGCGCACATTGCGCCCGATGGATACCGCGACTGTCATCGAGTCGGTCAAGAAGACCAACCGCTGCGTGACCGTCGAGGAAGGCTGGCCCGTCGCCAGCATCGGCAGCTACATCAGTTCGGTCCTGATGCAGGAGGCGTTCGACTGGCTGGACGCGCCGGTCATCACCTGCACCGGCAAGGACGTGCCGATGCCCTATGCCGCCAATCTGGAAAAGCTGGCTCTCATCACCCCGGCCGAAGTGGTCGAGGCGGTGAAGAAAGTCACCTACAAGTAAGGGGATCGCGACATGCCGACAGAAATCCTGATGCCCGCGCTCTCCCCCACGATGGAAGAGGGCACGCTGGCCAAGTGGCTGGTCAAGGAAGGCGACGAGGTCAAGTCCGGCGACATCATGGCCGAGATCGAGACCGACAAGGCGACGATGGAATTCGAGGCCGTGGACGAAGGCGTCGTCGGCAAGATCCTGATCGACGAGGGCACGTCGGGCGTCAAAGTGAACACGCCGATTGCCGTGCTTCTGGAAGACGGCGAGAGCGCGGATGATATCGACGCGTCCTCTGGTGTCGGCAGTGCGGTTAAGCCGGACAAGGACGCGGCCAAGCTGGACGAGGAACCGGAGCCTGCCGAGAAGGGCTATGGCAGCCCGATGGGTGCCCCGGTGAAGGGCGAGGGCGAAGGTAAAGCGAAATCCTCTTCCGGCGAGAAGACCGAAGAGAAGGGCGAGCGTATCTTCGCATCGCCGCTGGCACGGCGGATCGCCGCGGACAAGGGCCTTGATCTGGCTGCCTTAAAGGGCTCTGGCCCGAACGGTCGCATCGTCAAGGCGGACGTCGAAAACGCCAAGCCGGGCGAGGCACCGAAGGCGGAGGCCGCGAAGGAACAGCCCGCTGCGGCAGCGCCGGCAGCGGCTGCGCCGGCCGGGCCGTCGGCGGATGCGGTCGCGAAAATGTATGCTGACCGCGAGACCGAGGTGGTGGAACTGGACGGGATGCGCCGGACCATCGCGAAGCGGCTGGGTGAGGCCAAGCAGACGATCCCGCATTTCTATCTGCGGCGTTCGGCGAAGCTCGATGCGTTGATGGAATTCCGCGGCACGCTGAACAAGCAGCTGGAAGCGCGCGGCGTGAAGCTGTCGGTCAATGATTTCATCATCAAGGCCTGCGCGCTGGCGTTGCAGGAGGTGCCGGACGCGAACGCGGTCTGGGCGGGCGACCGGATCATCAAGCTGAAACCGTCTGACGTCGCGGTGGCCGTCGCGGTCGAGGGCGGGCTGTTCACGCCGGTGCTGCGCGACGCGGATGCCAAGACGCTGTCGAAGCTGTCGACCGAGATGAAGGATCTGGCAAATCGCGCCAAAAACAAGAAGTTGGCGCCGCAGGAATATCAGGGCGGCAGCTTCGCGATCAGCAACCTGGGGATGTTTGGGGTCGAGAATTTCGACGCCGTCATCAACCCGCCGCATGGGGCGATCCTGGCCGTCGGAGCGGGGATCAAGACGCCGGTCGTCGAGGGCGACGAGGTGGTCATCCGCACGATGATGTCGATGACGCTGTCGGTCGATCACCGTGTCATCGACGGCGCGCTGGGGGCGCAATTGCTTGAAGCGATCGTCAAGCATCTGGAGAATCCGATGGGGATGCTGGCCTGAGCCAGCCGCACGTCGGGATGGTTTCAGGGGCGCTTCGGCGCCCCTGTTTCGTTAACGGTCCTTGACGGCAACGGCAGCGCACGGTGGGGCGCAACAGCGCAACACTTGTCGCCCGATTTCGGCCAGCAATTGCTGGGTTTGACGCAGCACAACCCGTACACCGCCCGTACACAGGCTGTACACAACCTGTACACAGGCTGCGGACGTGCGGTTCAGGAAGCGTTAAGAGATCCCGGCTGGCGCCGGGATGCCTCCGGCGGGGATATTTGACTGAAGAAGAAGGGGTTAGGCGACCGCGGCACCCGCTGACGGTGTTGCGCCGCTTTGTGGCGCCCAAGGGCTGCCAAGGCCCTTACTCCGCCGGGACTTCCCGGGCGCTGTTCAGGCCGATGCGACGGGCGAGCCTGCCGAAGACGCGACGCTGCCCGCCGTGGATCACAGAGAAGAGCGATGGCACGAACAGCAGCGACAAAACCGTCGAGAGGAGCAGGCCGCCGATCACCGCGATGGCCATGGGCGAGCGGAACTCGCCGCCTGCGGCGATGCCAAGCGCCGAGGGGACCATGCCTGCGCTCATCGCGATCGTGGTCATCACGATGGGCCGGGCGCGTTTGTGCGCGGCGTCCAGGATCGCCTCGCGCTTGGGTGTGCCTTCCTCCATCGAGGTCAGCGCGAATTCGACCAGCATGATCGCGTTCTTGGTCACGATCCCCATCAGCATCAGGAAGCCGATGACCACCGCCATGCTGATCGACTTGCCGGTCAGGAAGAGCGCCAGGATGGCCCCGCCGATGGCCAGGGGCAGCGACAACAGGATCGCGATCGGGGTGATGAAGTTGTGGAACAGCAGGACCAGCACGACGTAGACCAGCATGATCCCGGCGGCCATGGCGGTGCCGAAGGCCCCGAAGACCTCGCCCATGATTTCGGCGTCGCCGGACGGCTGAATCGTGGTGCCGGGCGGCATGTCCACCTGCGCCTGCAATTCCTGCACCTGCGCGTTGACCGGACCCAGAAGGGCGCCGTCGGCGAGGTTGGCGGAGACCGTGGTGCGATATTGCCGGTCGTAACGACTGATTTCGGTCGCGCCCGAGGCGAGGCGCACGTCGGCCACCGCATAGAGCGGCACCTGCCCGGCGGAGGAGGGCACCCGCAGGTTCTGCACCGTCATCAGGTCCTGACGCGCGGATTCGCGCAGTCGCACCACGATGGGCAGTTGTTCGTCGCCGGTGTTGAACTTGGCGAGGTTCGATTCGGTGTCGCCCAGGGTCGCCACGCGGAGGGTCGAGGCGAGCGCGCTGGCGGTCACGCCAAGCTGGGTCGCGATGTCGCCCTTGGGGTGGATCTGGATTTCCGGCCGCTGAAGGTTCGCGGAGGAGGTGACACTCTCCAGCGTATCCAGACCGGACATCGCCGCCATCAGGCGCTCAGCCGCCTGTGCGGTCGCATCCTCATCATCGCCGAGGACCGAGATGGTCAGATCGTTTTGCCCCGCCTCGTTCTGGAAATTGATGCGCATGTCGGGCGTGCCGGCCAAACGGGCCTTCAGCTCATCCTCAAGCTCGAACTGGGTACGGTCGCGGTCGGCGCGGTCGCCGTAGTTGATCATCAGCCGCGCCTTGCTGACCTTGGACGAGCCGCCCTCGACGAAGACCGTGCGAACCTCTGGCGTCTCGGCGATGCGGTGGCTGAGCGCACGGGCCGCATCTTCGGTTTCGGAGAGGGGGGAGCCGGGCGGCAGCTCGATCTCGACCTGGCTGCGGCCGACATCCTGGGCGGGGATGAATTCGGTCGGCAACAGCGTCGCCGAATAGATCGAGCCCGCGAAGATGCCCAACCCTGCCAGCAGCGTCAGGCCGCGATGGCGTAGCGTCCAGCGCAGCACCGACATCAGCCCGCGCATCAGGAAGCCATCCTTCGGTTCGGCGATGCCCTTTGCGTCGCGCAGAAGGTAGGCGGCCATCATCGGCGTGATGATCCGCGCGACCAGAAGCGAGAACAGGACCGAGACCGCGACGGTCAGTCCGAACTGCTTGAAATACTGCCCGGCAATGCCGCCCATGAAGCTGACCGGGGCGAAGACCGCGACGATGGAGAAGCTGATCGCGATGACCGTCAGGCCGATCTCGTTCGCGGCCTCTTCGCTCGCCTCGTAGGCGGGCAGGCCCATGTGGATGTGTCGGACGATGTTCTCGATCTCGACGATGGCATCATCGACGAGGATCCCGGTGACCAGCGTGATCCCCAGAAGGGAGATGCCGTTCAGCGTGAAGCCCAGCCATTGCATCACGAAGAAGGTGGGGATGATGGACAGCGGCAGCGCGACGGCGGCGATCAGCGTCGCGCGCCAGTTACGCAGGAACAGGAACACCACGATCACCGCCAGGGCCGCGCCTTCGTAAAGCGTTTCCATCGCGGAATGGTAGCTGTCGGCGGTGTAGGTGGTGGAATCGTCGATCAGCGTGATCCGGGTGTCGGGATAGCGGGCGGCGATCTCTGCCAGCTTATCCTTGGTGCCGTCGCCTGCGCCCAGATCGGACTTGCCCGAGGCGCGATAGACGCCGAAGGCCACGACCGGCTGGCCGTCCATCAGCGCGAAGCTGCGTTCCTCGGACGCGCCGTCGATCACCTCGCCCAGTTGATCCAGCCGGATCGTGCGGCCGTTCGCGATGGCGATGGGTGTCGCTGCCAGTTGCGCGACGCTGTCCGCGGCGCCGAGCGTGCGGATCGAGTATTCCGTGCCCGACAGATCGCCGCGCCCGCCGCCCAGATCGATGTTCTTGGCGCGAAGCTGCTGCGAGATCTCGGCGGCGGTCAGGCCGTGGGCCAGCAGGCGGTCGGGATCAAGCTCGACCTTGATCTCGCGGTCGGCACCACCGATGCGGCCGATCTTGCCGACGCCGTCCACGTTCGACAATTCGCGCCCGATCACGTCGTCGGTGAATTTCGACACTTCCTCGATCGTGCGGGTCGGGTCGCTGACCGCGTAGGTCAGGATCGGAAAGCCCTCGATATCGATGCGGGTGACGATGGGCTCGCTGATGCTTTCGGGCAGGTCCGAGCGGACATTGGCGACTGCATCCTTGACGTCGTTGACCGCGCGGTCGGTATCGGTTTCCAGCTCGAATTCGACGGTGATGTTCGCGGCGCTGTCGCTGGCGGTGGCGCTGATATGGCGAACCCCGGTGATCGAGGAAATGGAATCCTCGATCGGCTGGATGACCTGCGTGGTCAGTTCCGTCGGCGCGGCACCGGGCTGGGCCACGGTGACGCTGACGATGGGCAGGTCGATGTTGGGCATCGCCGTGACCGGCAGGCGCTGAAAGCTGAACAGGCCGACGACCAGCAGGACCAGAAAGATCGCGATGGGCGGAACGGGATGCCGGATCGACCAGGTGGACAGGTTCATGGCTGGCGCGAGGCGGTGGTGGCCGGCGCCTCTGCCGCGTCGGCGGCGCCGATGGGCGTGCGGTCGGGCTGGGGCGTTGTGCTGGCGGTGGGGCTGGGCGCGTCGGTCGGCTGAGCCGGCTCGGCAGGGCGGATCGGGGTGATCTGATCGCCGGTGCGGAAGAAGGCGCCCGAGCGGGCGATGACGGTCTCGCCCTCGGCCAGACCCTCTGCGATCTCGCGCCGCCCGTCCCACAAGAGGCCGGCCCTGACCGGGCGCACCTCGACCATGCCGGCATCGCCCACGACGCGGACGGTTTCGCCTTCGGCATCGGCGAGGATCGCGGCCGAGGGAATGGTGACCGCATCGCGGACTGCGGTGGTGATCCAGCCGCTGGCGAAGAGACCGGTGCGCAGGCGCGGATCGGAAGTGAGCGAGATCCTGACCAGGCCCAGTCGGGTGACGGGATCGACGCTGGCCGGGACCAGGCGCACCTTGCCCTCGATCGCGCCGACACCGGCGACCTGGACGCGAGCGGGTAGCCCCGGTTCCAGCGATTGCAGGGCGGTTTCGATGACTTCGGCGGAGACTTCGATATCGCCGCCGGCGACGATGGTGAACAGAGGTTCGGCGCCGGGCGCGGCGATGGCGCCAAGCCGGGCGTTGCGGTCGACGATCAGGCCCGCGACCGGCGCCTTGATGCGCGTGTGCTCAAGGTTCAGCGCGGCGATGCTGCGTGCGGCATCGGCCTGGGCCAGCGCCGCTTCGGCGACGGCAAGACCGTCTGATGCAGAGGCGGCTTGGGCCTGGGCATTCGCCTCAGCCGCGACGGCCTGATCCAGGGCCGCCTGCGAGGCGTTGCCGCTGTCGCGCAGCCGCTGCGCGCGGTCCAGCGCGGTGACGGCCTGCGTGCGCGCGGCCTCGGCGCTGGCGATCTGGCTGCGGGCCTGCCCGACGCCGGCCTGCGCCCGCTGATATTCGGCCTCGGCCTGTTTCAGCTGTGCGGCGAGCGTGCTGTCGGAGACGCGGGCGAGAAGCTGGCCAGCCGTCACCTGATCGCCCGCTTCGACCAGCAGTTCGGTGATCTCGAAGCCGGAGACCTGGGGAAAGACCTGCACTTCCTGCCGGGCGACGAGCGTGCCAGAGACCGGCACCTCGGCCCTGACCTCGGCGATTTGCGCAGAAGCGACCGTAACGGAAGGAGCGGCGGCGGGCGATGCGGCGACATCGTCCTGGGCAAGCGAAGGCTGTGCCAGAAGCGTAAGGGCAAGCGCGGCCAGAAGAGATCGCATCGGGTCGGGACCACCTGTCGTCGGAACGTCGGCGTGACCAAGATAGGCAACAGCCGGCCTTGCAACAATCGCCCGGCCCGCCATTTGACTGGATCGCACGCGACTGTGCCGCAGAGTTTATCAGAAATCGACGCTGACGCCGGGTAAACCAAGCTCGGCCACGAGATCACGCAGCTCCTGACGCGCGGCAATGTTCGACATCGAGAGGTTCTGCGTGCCGATGTCGCGCAGATCCAGCAGGGTCAGCCCCCGCGGGAACAGTTCGCGGAAGATGACCCGTTCCGAAAAGCCGGGCGCGACGCGAAACCCGATGCGCTTGGACAGCGCGGTCAGCGCAGTTCCGACCTTGCGCTTGTTGTGCATCTGCTGCGTCCCGAGCCGGTTGCGCAGCACCAGCCAGTCGATCGGGCCTGCCCCCGCCTCGGCCCGCATCTGGCGTGCGGCCCAGACCATCTCGGCATAGATCGAGGGACCTAGCACCTTCCCTTCGGGCGACATCCGGGCCAGCAGATCGAAGTCGATGAAGCTGTCGTTCATCGGCGTGACCAGCGTATCCGCAAGCGTATGCGCGATCTGGCTGAGCCGCGTGTGCGAGCCGGGACAGTCGAGCAGGATGAAGTCGCAATCGGGCTCCAAAGCCTCCATCGCGGGCGACAGCGGGTCGGAGCCTTCGCCCAGCGTGCCGAGGATCGGCGTCGGCAGGTCCAGTCCCTTGCGCTTGAGATAGGCCATCCGGTTTTCCAGGTAGCGCCCGAAACTGCGCTGGCGCACGTCCAGATCCAGCGCGCCGACGCGGTGGCCCATCCGCGCCAGCGCGGTTGCGACATGCATCGAGGTGGTGGACTTGCCCGAACCGCCCTTTTCGTTCCCGACGACGATGATATGCGCCAAACCTGTCCGCGCCCCCGTTGCGATCCGGCGCGACCCTAGCGGCGAGGCCGGCGATTGAAAAGGCGGCGGGATGAAAAGCGCAGGTTGTTCCGTGCGTTGTGCGGCGCCGCGACCCGGTCTAGGATTGGACATGATCACGCAAAAGATGAAATACGCGCTGAAGGCGCTGATCGTGCTGGCCGATGAGCGGGCCGACACCGATACCGCCCTGCAGATCGAAGAGATCGCACGGCGATCGGGCGCGCCGAAGCGGTTTCTGGAACATATCATGCTGAGCCTGCGCAATGCGGGTGTGGTCACCTCGATCCGGGGGCGGCGTGGCGGCTATCGGCTGGCCCGCGATCCGCGCCAGATTCCGCTGGAAGGGTTGTTGCGCCAGATCGACGGTCCGATCGCGCCGCTGCCTTGCCTGTCGCGCACGGCCTATCAGCGCTGTGAGGACTGCACGGACGAGGCGAGCTGCCGCCTTCGCCGCACCTTCGCCGGTGTGTTCTGGTCCTACCTGCTGCTTCTCGAATCGCTGACGCTGGCCGACCTGGTCGGCGACGGCGCGCCGCTGCCGCTCGATTCCATCCCCGAAGTTCAAGCAAGCGACTGACGCGCAAGGCTTAAATACACGATCTCATCGCTAGATATTTTCGTTGATAATCACGACCGCTTGTGTCGTAATTAACACGTCAGGGGACGACCCGACGCGTCTGACGGGAAAAGGAGATCGTCATGACCATGCTGAACCATCTGGGCGAGTTCGCGCAGAGCGCGAGAGCTGCTTGGATGCCGGTGACCCCTTGCTATGCGGTGCGGCTGATCGACCGAGCGACGGGCATGGCGCATTGCATCGCCGACATTCCGCTGGTGATCTATAGCCGCGATCCACAACAGGCCGCCGCCGAGCTGCTGCGCAATCGCGACCCGGAACGGTGGATGACGCATATCGAGCCGGTTCGGAAAGTCCGGTCGGTGCGATCATGAACGTGCTGACCATGACAGGGCTGGGCGCGACGCTGCAGCCGTTGACGGATGGCGGGATGCTGCCGGATCTGGGCTTCGCCACGATCACCGTCGGAAGCCGCGGAACGGCGCAGGGTCAGGTTCTGCGCCATCATCGTGACGGGCGCGTCACCGTGGACGCGGGCGGTGCGCAGGTGACGGGTCATCCGATCGGCGGCACGCCGCCGCGCGGCTGGTGGGGGCGGATCGGGTCGCCACCGATCATCTGAAAGACATGACATGCTTTGCGAAGCGCCGTCCGGGTTCCGGGCGGCGCTTTTCATGTGATAGCCGGTGGATGTGACGCTGCGCGCCGCTTGCGGCAGGGTGCGCAGGATCATATATGGTTTTTTAGATATGTAAGCCGGAGCCAGACAATGTCGACCTCGCCCATCGTCCGTGCCTTTTTCGACCGTCCGACCGGCTCGCTTCACTATGTCTTCCACGATCCGGCAACGATGAAGGGCGCGGTCGTCGATCCGGTCTGGAACTTCGACCCTGCCGCCGCAGCGGTCTGGACCGAATCCGCGGACGAGATGCTGTCCTATATCCGGGACGAGGGAATCTCGATCGAATGGATCCTCGACACTCATCCCCATGCGGATCATTTCAGCGCGGCGGTCTACATGGCCGGGAAGCTTGGCGGTGTCCCGCGCGCGATCGGCGAGAAGGTCACCGGCGTCCAGCGGCTGTGGGCAGACATCTACGACGATCCCGACCTGCCGCAGGACGGCTCGCAATGGGACCGGCTGTTTGCCGAGGGCGACACGTTCATGGTTGGTGAGGTTCCGGTCAAGGTGATGTTCTCGCCCGGCCACACGCTCGCCTCCATCACCTATGTCGCGGGCGATGCGGCCTTTGTCCACGACACGCTGATGTATCCCAGTTCCGGCACCAGCCGCGCGGATTTCCCGGGCGGGTCGAGCGCGGATCTGTGGGACTCGATCCGCGCGATCCTGGACCTGCCGGCCGAGACGCGGCTGTTCGTCGGTCACGACTATCCCGAGAAGGGGCGTCAGCCGAACTACATGGCGACCGTCGCCGAGCACCGCCTGTCCAACATCCACGTCAAGGACGGGATCGACCGCGACACGTTCATCCAGCGACGCGATGCCCGTGATGCGACGCTGCGCCTGCCGGATCGGATGCTGCATGCGCTGCAGGTCAACATCCGTGGCGGTCGGCTGCCGGGTAGCGAGGAGGGCGGGCACGGATACTTCAAGATCCCGGTCGGACGGTTCGAGCGCCGGTGAGGGATTGACCCTGCCGCGCGGACGCGTCACGCGGCATCAGACCCATCATCGGTGAGGCATTGTGAAACGCGTCGTCTCGGGCCCGGCGGCCGGCAACCTGATGGGCAGTCTGTGGATGATCGCCGCGATGGGCGCCTTCGCGGTCGAGGACAGTTTCATCAAGGCTGCCTCGAAGACCCTCCCGGTGGGGGAGATTCTGATCCTGTTCGGTCTGGGCGGCACGATCGTCTTTGCCGGCCTCGCCCTGAGCCGGGGAGAGCGGCTGTTCTCGCCCGACGTGCTGTCGCGCCCGATGCGCATCCGGGTGGGATTCGAGATCGTCGGGCGGCTGTTCTATGCGCTGGCAATCACGCTGATACCGCTGTCGGCGGCGACGGTGATCCTGCAGGCCACCCCGCTGGTCGTGGTCGCGGGCGCCGCGTTGCTGTTCGGTGAAAAGGTCGGCTGGCGGCGGTGGCTGGCCATCGTCGTCGGGCTTGCGGGGGTGGTGGTGATCGTGAAGCCGGGAGCCGAAGGGTTTTCCGCCCTGTCGCTTCTGGCGGTGATCGGCATGATCGGATTTGCGGGCCGCGATCTGGCAAGCCGTGCCGCGCCCGCCTCGCTGAGCACGGCGATCCTGGGGCTTTACGGCTTCGGCGCGGTGGTGATCGCCGGGGTGCTGGTCGCGCTGTGGGATCGCACGGCGCTGGTGATGCCGGCCGCCGGGGCCGCAGGCGCGATGCTGGCGGCGGTTCTGTCCGGGGTCGCCGCCTATTCCTGTCTGATGAAGGCGATGCGCACTGGCGAGGTCTCGGCCGTGACGCCGTTCCGCTATACGCGGCTTCTGTTCGGCGTGGCCTTCGGGCTGGCGTTCTTTGGCGAGCGCTTCACGCTGTCGATGCTGATCGGATCAAGCCTGATAGTGCTTTCCGGCGTGTTCATCCTGTGGCGCGGGCGACAGGTCCGCGGCGAGGCGTAGCCGGCAAGCAAAAACGCCGCCCCGAGGGACGGCGTTTCCATGGTGCACTGACCGGATTTCTCAGAAACCCAGGCCGGCGTACTTGTTCTTGAACCGCGACACGCGACCGCCGGTGTCCATCAGCTTGGCCGAGCCGCCGGTCCAGGCCGGGTGCGAGGTCGGGTCGATGTCGAGCGACATCGTGTCGCCTTCGGCGCCCCAGGTCGAACGGACCTGGTAGGTGGTGCCGTCGGTCATCTTGACCTCGATCATGTGGTAGTCGGGATGGATGTCCTTTTTCATCGCCGCTCTCCTTACGCGTTCACGCCGGCGCCCTTGGGCGCGCGGTAGTTGGTCTTTTCCGCGATCCGGGCCGACTTGCCGCGGCGGTCGCGCAGGTAATAGAGCTTCGCGCGGCGGACCTTGCCGCGGCGCACGACCTCGATCGAATCGATGTTGGTCGCGTAAAGGGGGAACACACGCTCCACGCCCTCGCCGAAGCTGATCTTGCGGACGGTGAAGCTGGCGGCGATGCCGTCACCACCCTTGCGGGCGATGCAGACGCCTTCGTAGTTCTGAACGCGGGTGCGGGTGCCCTCGGTCACCTTGTAGCCCACGCGGACGGTGTCGCCGGCCTTGAAATCCGGGATGGTCTTGCCGAGCTCCTTGATCTGCTCGGCTTCGAGTTCTGCGATCAGGTTCATCGCGCTAATCCTTTTCATGCTCGCGGTGCTGCCGCGATTGGTCTGATGCGCCCGAGAGCTGTCGGTCCTTTGCCGGGTCCATACCGTCCTGGTATGCCCGCCACAGGTCGGGGCGGCGTTCCTTGGTCAGGCCTTCGGCCTGCTTCATCCGCCAATCGCGAATGGCCGCGTGATTTCCCGAAAGAAGGACTTCCGGGATCGCGCGGCCTTCCCAAAGGGCGGGCTTCGTGTACTGCGGATGTTCAAGCAGACCGTCGGAAAAGGATTCCTCGGCCAGCGACGCCTGATTCCCCAGCACGCGCGGTATAAGGCGGACGGTCGTGTCGATCAAGACCTGAGCCGCGATCTCTCCGCCGGTCAGGACGTAGTCGCCGATGCTGATTTCCTCGACGTTGCGGGCGTCCAGAAGGCGCTGGTCCAGCCCCTCGAACCGGCCGCAGATCAGCGTCATTCCGGGCCCTTCGGCCAGCGCGCGGGCGCGGGCCTGGGTGAAGGGACGGCCGCGGGGCGACAGGTAGATGACGGGCAGGCCGGGATCGGCCTTTGCCAAGGCGGCGGCCATCACGTCGGGGCGCATCACCAGACCCGCGCCGCCGCCCGCCGGCGTATCATCGACGTTGCGGTGCTTTCCCAACCCGTACTCGCGCAGCGGGATCGTGCGCAGATTCCACAGACCGTCGGCCAGCGCCTTGCCTGTCAGCGAAAGGCCCAGCGTGCCGGGGAAAGCCTCGGGGAACAGGGTGACGATGTTCGCGGTCCAGGCGCCGACATGCTGCGGCTCGGCCATCAGGTCGCGCGGCTGGCGGCTCGCGCGGACCGAAAGTCGGCCATGCGATTTCGAGGTGCGTGGATCACTCATCGAAGGCGGGCGCCGGATCGCTGTCCTCGGCCGGCGGGTCGGCGACGATGCGGCCAGCCGCAAGGTCGACGGTCGGGACGACCGCACGGGTGAAGGGCAGAAGGATCAGGCCCTTGCCCACCACCTCGAGGATGTCGCCCGCGCCGTGATCGTAGATCGCACGGACGCGGCCAAGCGTCGCGCCGCCGGTATCGACGACTTCCAGCCCGATCAGGTCGGTGTGGTAGAATTCGTCGTCCGGCAGCGAGGGCAGGGCGTCGCGGGGCGCCCAGAGCGTCGTGCCTTTCAGCGCCTCCGCCTGTTCGCGGGTGGCCACGCCCGACAGGCGCGCGCCGAACCCGCCGGTGACGGGGCGGGTCAGCGTCACGATGTACTGCCGCGCGCCATCCTCGGTTGACAAGGCGCCGTAGCTGGCGATGTCGCCCGGTTCGGCACAGAAGCTTTTCAGCCGCACCTCGCCGCGGACGCCGAAGGCGCCCGCGATGGCACCGACGCAGACCTTATCCGCGCCGGCCATGCGATCATTCCGCCGAGGTTTCGGCGGGCGCTTCGGCGGCAGCTTCCTCGGCGGGCGCATTGGCGGCCTCGGCTGCGGCGGCTTCGCGGTCGGCGCGCTTCTTGGCGCGGTCCTGCGCGGCCTTGCCGGGTTCACCTTTTTTCAGGTTCGCGCGCTCGGTCTTGTCCTTGACGCCGGCGGCTTCCAGGAAACGCGCCACGCGGTCGGTCGGCTGCGCGCCCTGGTCCAGCCAGTGCTTCACGCGCTCCATGTCCATCTTCACGCGCTCTTCGCTGTCTTTCGGCAGCAGCGGGTTGTAGCTGCCCAGCTTTTCCAGGAAGCGACCGTCGCGAGGCATGCGACTATCGGTCGCGACGATCGAATAGAACGGACGTTTCTTGCTGCCACCACGGGCAAGGCGGATCTTCATGGCCATCGGGATACTCCTTTGAAATGGCGTTTCGGGCGGGGTTATTCCCCGGCCTGAGGTTGGGTCTGCGATTGGTGGTGTTCGTGGTGCCGGATCACTTCGGCGATCACGAAGTTGAGGAGCTTGCGCGCGAATTCGGGGTCGAGATCGGCCTCGCGTGCAAGCCGTTCCAGCCGCTCGATCTGGGTCGCCTCGCGGGCGGGATCAGAGGGCGGAAGATCGTGTTCGGCCTTGAGGCGGCCGACGGATTGAGTGTGCTTGAACCTTTCGGCCAGCGTGTAGACGAGGATCGCGTCCAGCCTGTCGATGCTGGCGCGATGGTCACGCAGAAGCGCCGCGGCGCGGATGGCGGCTTCGGTCATGCGGCAGCTCCGGTGACGAGGTCGCGGGCAGTGGCTGTCTGCCCCCGCACTTCCGAGGATATCTGGACCAGGGAGAAGGGCATCAGGCGGACCCTTCGGTGGAATTCGCGGGGTGGCGGTAGATCAGGCAGGGCGTGCCCCGGACCGTGCCTTCACGCTCGACATGGGCGCCCATGCGTTCGGCAAGCCGGCGAGAGCGATGGTTGTCGGGGTGAATCTGCGAGATCAGCGGGCCGAGGCCCAGATGGGTCTTAGCATGATCGCGTGCGGCAATCGCAGCTTCATAGGCGATGCCCTTGCCTTCGAACCCTTCATAGACATGCCAGCCGATTTCAGGCTCGGGCCAGTCGATGGGGTTGAGGATGCCGACGCGGCCGGCAATCTCGCCCGAGGCCCGATCCTCGACCGACCACATGCCATAGCCGCGCAATGCCCAATGGCCGATGGTGCCGGTCAGGGCGCCCCAGTTCTGCCATTCCTCGAACGGACCGCCGACGAAGCCGGACCGTTCGGACAGGCCGAAACGGTTCACCGCGTCCCAGTCCGACAGGCGCGGTTCGCGCAGGATCAGACGCTCGGTTTCGATGACCGGGATATCGATGGCGATGGTCGTCATCACTTCTTCCCGAACATCCCCGACAGCCCGCCGGGCAGGCCGGCCTTGCCCAGATCGCCGCCAAGACCGCGTGGGTCCTGCAACAGCTTGGTCGCCTCGGCCATCTTGGCGGGATCGACATCGGCCATGTCGGGCAGCCCGCCGCCCTTGCCCTGCATCGCGCGCATCGCCTGTTTCAGCATGCCGCCCTTACCCATCTTGCCGAGCTTCTTCATCGTGTCGGCCATCTGCTTCTGCATCTTCAGCAGGCGGTTCAGTTCTGCGACTTCCATGCCTGCGCCAGCTGCGATCCGCTTCTTGCGGCTGGCCTGCAGCAGGTCGGGATTGGCGCGTTCCTTCTTGGTCATCGAGTTGATCAGCGCGACCTGACGGCGGATGACGCTGTCGTCCATGCCGGCCTGTTCGGCCTGTTTGGCCATCTTCGCCATGCCCGGCATCATGCCCATGATCGACTGCATGCCGCCCATCTTCTGCATCTGCTCAAGCTGGTTCTTCAGGTCGTTCATGTTGAAGAGGCCCTTCTGGAACCGCTTCATCATGCGCTCGGCCTGTTCGACCTCCAGCACTTCCTGCGCGCGCTCGACCAAGGCCACGATGTCGCCCATGCCGAGGATACGGCCGGCGATGCGCTGCGCGTCGAACGCCTCAAGCGCGTCCATCTTTTCACCGAGGCCCACGAAGCGGATCGGCTTGCCCGTGACCGCGCGCATCGAGAGCGCCGCACCGCCGCGCCCGTCGCCGTCCATCCGGGTCAGCACCACGCCCGAGACGCCAACTTTCTGGTCGAACTCGGTGGCGACATTGACCGCGTCCTGGCCTGTCAGCCCGTCGACGACCAGCATCGTTTCGCGCGGGTTGGCGACATCGCGGACGGCCTGAACCTCGTCCATCAGCGTTTCGTCGATGTGCAGACGGCCGGCGGTGTCGAGCATGTAGACGTCGTAGCCGCCAAGGCTGGCCTGCTGTTTGGCGCGTTTGGCGATCTGGACCGCGCTTTCGCCCTTGATGATCGGCAGCGTGTCGACGCCTATCTGCTGGCCGAGGATCGCGAGCTGTTCCATGGCGGCCGGACGGTTGGTGTCGAGCGAGGCCATCAGCACGCGCTTCTTCTCGCGGTCCTTCAGGCGCTTGGCCAGCTTGGCGGTCGTGGTCGTCTTGCCCGAGCCCTGAAGGCCGACCATCAGGATCGGCGCGGGCGGGTTGTCGATGCGCAGCGTGTCGGGTTCGCCCTCGCCCTGCAGGACCTTGATCAGCTCGTCATGGACGATCTTGACGACCTGCTGGCCGGGCGTGACCGATCTGGTGACGGCGGCGCCGGTGGCCTTTGCGGTGATCGACTTCACGAAGGACCGCGCGACCGGCAGCGAAACGTCCGCTTCCAGAAGCGCCGTGCGCACCTCGCGCATCGCGGCGGTGACGTCGTCTTCGGACAGCGCGCCCTGCTTGGTCAGGCGGTCGAAGACTCCGCCGAGGCGGTCGGACAGGTTCTCGAACATCGCGGGCCTCCAGCGGTCCGTTAAAGCAAGATGGCCCCCGTGGGCGCGACGCGCTGACGGGGGGCGATCCCCGCGACGACGGGGACCGGAAGGATCAGCCTTCCGGGAATTGCCGATGCAGATAGGCGAGACGGCGGTGCGAGTCAACAACGCCGGCCATGACGCGGCGCCGGCGGCTTAGCGCTGGATCGTGATGCGCTGCCGAAAGGTGAGCGGTTCTTGCGGCATGTCGGGCGTGAAGGCCGGCATCGGGGGCATGTTGCGCACGAGGCGGAGGGCGGCCTCGTCCAGCGCCCCGTAGCCCGAACTGTCGACAACGCGACCCGACACGATCGTGCCGGACGGATCGACCGTGAGGGAAAACGACAGTTCGACTGGCTCCGTCAACGTCAGGTTCGACATGGACCCAGCGATGGTTCCGGCCTGCCGATGCACGTTGGCCGACAACAGGGTACCCCATTCCTGCATGTCGGCCGGCCGCATCGTCTCGATCGAGCCGAACTGGGTTTGGGCCGCTGCGGGGCCTACCACCGCAGGCAGGGTCACGGCCAGGCTGAGGGCGAGGGCAACACAAGGCGCCACGGATTTACGACGAGGTATCATGTTCGCCCGCCTCAATTGCGATGAACGCCAAGGCCGAGCGTGTGGATATACATCTCCTTGCCCGCCATGTCGGGGGTGAAGGCGGGGAAGGGTGCGCTGGCAGCGATCGCGCGGACCAGTGCCTCGTCTAGACCCGGGCCGCCGTTCGATTGCAGGATCTGGACATCGCCCAGACGACCATCCGGCCTGATCGCCACGGCGACCAGCGTGGCGATACGGGTGGCCCGGCCCGATCGGGGCAGCGACGAATTGGCGCGGCGGATGCCGATCATCAGCTGATCCTCGACCGTCTTTTCATATTCGCGAAGATTGGTGGGCGCCGGCCTGACCTTGCCGAACGAGGTCTGCGCCGCAGCGGGCAGGTTCGCTGCGGGTATTGCCGCAAGAGACAGGGCGAGGGCGGTCAGGGCGATGCGCATGGGGAGGGTCCGTCAGCTTGAAATTCATCTATAGTCTGCGCACGGCGTGGGACAAGTCGTAACGCAGGGATGGTTAATCCCGCGAAGATCGCGATGCGGACTGTCATCATGCCGCGGCGGCACCTGGTTCGACCAGCGCGACGATGTCCATCATGATCGTGTTCAACTGGAAATCCTTGGGCGTGTAGACCCGCGTGACACCCATCGCCAGAAGCCGGCGGGCGTCATCGTCCGGGATGATGCCGCCGACCAGCACCGGCACATCGCCCAGCCCGGCGGCGCGGACGCGGTTCATCAAATCCTCGATCAGCGGCAGGTGGCTGCCGGACAGGATCGAGAGGCCGATGACATGCGCCTCCTCCTTCAGCGCGCGCGCGACGATCTGCTCGGGGGTCAGGCGGATGCCTTCATAGGTGATGTCCATGCCGCAGTCGCGGGCGCGGAAGGCGATCTGTTCGGCACCGTTGGAATGGCCATCAAGACCGGGCTTGCCGACGAGGAACTTGAGCCGACGACCAAGGCGCTGACTGACCGCGTCCACGGCCTCGCGGATGTCGTCCAGCCCTTCGGTGCGGTTGCTAGGCGAGGACGAGACGCCGGTCGGGCCGCGATACTCGCCGTGAACCTGCCGCATCACGCCCGCCCATTCGCCGGTCGTGACGCCCGCGCGGGCGGCCTGGATGCTGGCGGGCATGACGTTTTCACCCTTAGAGGCCGCGTCTCGCAGGGCGGCGAGTGCGGTCTTCACCGCCGACTCGTCGCGGGCTGCTCGCCAGTCATTCAGCCGCGCGATCTGATCCTGTTCGACAGCCGGATCGACGGTCATGATCCCGCCGTCGCCCGCAACCAGCGGCGAGGGTTCGCCCTGCTGCCAGCGGTTCACGCCAACGACCACGGTTTCCCCCGCCTCGACGCGGTTCAGCCGCTCGGCGTTCGATTCGACCAGCCGCGCCTTCATGTAGTCGATCGCCGCGATCGCGCCGCCCATGTCGTCGAGCGTCGCAAGCTCTGCGCGCGTCGCTTCCTTCAACGCCTCGACCTTGGCGGCGACGGCCGGGTTGCCGTCGAAGAGGTCGGCATATTCCAGCAGGTCGGTCTCATAGGCGAGGATCTGCTGCATGCGCAGCGACCATTGCTGATCCCAGGGGCGCGGCAGGCCCAGCGCCTCGTTCCAGGCCGGAAGCTGGACCGCGCGGGCGCGGGCGTTCCTGGACAGCGTGACGGCAAGCGTTTCCAGAAGGATGCGATAGACGTTGTTTTCAGGCTGCTGTTCGGTCAGGCCAAGCGAGTTCACCTGCACGCCATAGCGGAAGCGGCGATATTTCGGATCCTCGATCGCGTAGCGCTGGGCGGTGATCTCGTCCCACAACTGGGTGAAGGCGCGCATCTTGCACATCTCTGCCACGAAGCGGATGCCGGCGTTCACGAAGAAGCTGATGCGCCCGACCATCTCGGGGAAGCTGTCCGTCGGCACCTTTGTCTTCAGGTCGTCCAGCACCGCAATCGCCGTCGCCAAAGCGTAGGCCAGTTCCTGCTGCGGCGTCGCGCCCGCTTCCTGCAGGTGGTAGGAACAGACGTTCATCGGGTTCCATTTCGGCAGATGCTCGCGCGTGTAGGCGGCGACGTCGGTGATCATCGCGAGGCTTGGTTTCGGCGGGCAGATATAGGTGCCGCGCGAGAGGTATTCCTTGATCAGGTCGTTCTGCACGGTGCCTTGCAGCGCCGAGACGTCGGCGCCCTGTTCCTCGGCCACTGCGATGTAGAGCGACAGCAGCCACGGCGCAGTGGCATTGATCGTCATCGAGGTGTTCATCTGGTCCAGCGGGATCTGGTCGAAGAGCGCGCGCATGTCGCCCAGATGGCAGATCGGTACACCGACCTTGCCAACCTCACCGCGCGCAAGGACGTGGTCGCTGTCATAGCCGGTCTGGGTGGGCAGATCGAAGGCCACCGAAAGCCCTGTCTGCCCCTTGGCGAGGTTGGCGCGATAGAGCGCGTTGGACCTTTCGGCGGTGGAATGGCCTGCATAGGTGCGGAACAGCCAGGGCTTGTCGCGGCTTGGTGCTTCTGGATCGGCCATGTCGTCGCCTCGCAACAATCTGTCGGTTGTGAAAGCGTTACTGAAATAATGATACGCCGTCAATTCGCTGCAGCGCGGCGGAATTCTAACCTTCTGCTGATTGCGTCAAAAGCGAGCGATTAGCTGGTCGAGTAGGTTGATCGGGGCAGCGAGGAAGTTACATAATTACGAAATACACACCCTATGTGTTGTAATGTTTCGCGGCGTCTCGTATTCCTGACGCATCAAGCCGCCGATTCTGCGGTGCGGCACCCGCTAGGAGTTTCCGATGGCCCTCGACGCCCCGACCCCGATCGCGCCCTACGACGCACCCGAAAAGGATCTGTATGAAATCGGCGAGATGCCGCCCCTCGGGTATGTTCCGAAAACCATGTACGCCTGGGCGATCCGGCGCGAGCGTCACGGCGAGCCCGACAAGAGTTTCCAGATCGAAGTCGTCCCGACATGGGAGATCGACAGCAACGAGGTCCTGGTTCTCGTGATGGCGGCGGGCGTTAATTATAACGGCGTCTGGGCGGGGTTGGGCGTGCCGATCAGCCCCTTCGACGGACACAAGCAGCCCTATCACATCGCCGGATCCGACGCGTCGGGGATCATCTGGAAGGTCGGCGACAAGGTGAAGAACTGGAAGGTCGGCGATGAGGTCGTGATCCATTGCAACCAGGACGACGGCAACGACGAGGAATGCAACGGCGGCGATCCGATGTTCTCGCCCACCCAGCGGATCTGGGGCTACGAGACGCATGACGGCAGTTTCGCGCAGTTCACCCGCGTGCAGGCCCAGCAGCTGATGCCGCGCCCGCGTCACCTGACGTGGGAGGAATCGGCCTGCTACACGCTGACGCTGGCCACCGCCTACCGGATGCTGTTCGGACATGAACCGCATGAGTTGAAGCCGGGCATGAACGTGCTGGTCTGGGGGGCATCGGGCGGCCTGGGGTCCTACGCGATCCAGTTGATCAACGCGGCGGGCGGCAACGCGATCGGCGTGATCAGTGAAGAGGACAAGCGCGACTTCGTCATGGGACTGGGTGCGAAGGGCGTCATCAACCGCAAGGAATTCAAGTGCTGGGGCCAACTGCCCACGGTCAACACCCCGGAATACAAGGAATGGTTCGCCGAGGCGCGCAAGTTCGGCAAGGCGATCTGGGACATCACCGGCAAGGGCAACAACGTCGATATCGTCTTCGAGCATCCGGGCGAGGCGACGTTCCCGGTCAGCACCCTGGTCTGCAAGAAGGGCGGCATGGTGGTGATTTGCGCGGGCACCACGGGTTTCAACTGCACGTTCGACGTGCGCTACATGTGGATGCACCAGAAGCGCCTGCAGGGCAGCCACTTTGCGCATCTGAAACAGGCGGCTGCGGCCAATCGACTGATGCTCGAGCGGCGGCTGGACCCCTGCATGTCCGAGCTGTTCCCATGGGCCGAAATTCCGGACGCGCATGTCAAGATGATGAAGAACCAGCACAAACCCGGAAACATGGCGGTTCTGGTCCAGTCCCCGCGTCCCGGGCTTCGGACGCTGGAGGATGTGCTAGAAGCCGGGCCGAAACGCTGAGAGAGCGATCACTGATCGCTGACCGATCGTGCGGCGATCAGTGATACTGCTGCGATTAATCTGTCGCAGGCGATAGAAATCGGGTGGTGGGATACGGGAGGCGATTGCGCTAACGGCCAAGGATGCTAGGCTCGACTCACAAAAACGAGAGCGAGGGCAGCCATGAATGCGATCGTCGATTTCCTGAACACGATCTTCTGGGGTTACGTGCTGATCTACGGCCTTCTGGCCGTGGGCATCTATTTTACCATCCGACTGGGCTTCATCCAGTTTCGGCATTTCCCCGAGCTTTTCCGGTGCGTCATCGGCTCGGGCGAGACTGACAAGAACGGCATCTCACCCTTTCAGGCGCTGACCGTTTCGCTGGCCAGCCGCGTCGGCACCGGCAATATCGCCGGCGTCGCGGTCGCGCTGACGCTGGGCGGGCCGGGCGCGATCTTCTGGATGTGGATGGTGGCGCTGGTCGGCATGGCGACAGCCTATGCGGAATCGACGCTGGCGCAGCTTTACAAGGTCCATGGACCGGGCGGGATGTATCGCGGCGGACCGGCCTTCTACATCGCCAAGGGTCTGGGGCAGCCATGGCTGGCCGCGGTGTTCTCGATCGCCTTGATCCTGTCCTTCGGTCTGATCTTCAACGCCGTGCAGGCGAACTCGATCGCCGAAGCCGTGCAGCAATCCTTCGGTGTACCGAAGGCCGTCGTCGGGATCGCCGTTGCGGCGCTGGCGGGGATCATCATCTTCGGCGGCATTCCGCAGATCGCGCGCGTGGCCGAAAAGGTCGTCCCGGCGATGGCCGGGCTATACCTTCTGGCCGCGATCATCGTGCTGATCATGAACATCACCGAAGTGCCCGGCATCCTTGCCGGCATCGTCAAGTCGGCCTTCGGCCTGCAGGAGGCGGTCGGCGGCGTGTCGGGCGGTATCCTGGCTGCCGCGCTGAACGGCATCAAGCGGGGGCTGTTCTCGAACGAGGCGGGCATGGGCTCGGCCCCGAACATCGCCGCGGTGGCGACGCCCGACCCGCATCACCCGAGTTCGCAAGGCTTCGTGCAGGCCCTTGGCGTCTTCATCGACACGCTGCTGATCTGCACGGCGACGGCGGTGATGATCCTGCTGGCGGACGTCATGCCCTCGGCCGAGCTGACAGGGGTGAACCTGACCCAGGCGGCGCTGAACGACCATTTCGGCGGTTTCGGCGGCATCTTCGTCGCGGTGGCGATCTTCTTCTTCGCCTTCACCTCGATCATCGGCAACTATTCCTATGCCGAGAATGCGGTCGTCTATCTGGGCGGAGGCACCGCGGGGATCATGGTCCTGCGGGTCGTGTCGCTTGCGATGGTGATCTGGGGCGCAATCCAGGCGGTCGGCACGGTGTTCAACTTCGCCGATGCGAGCATGGGCCTGATGGCGACGATCAACCTGATCTCGATCGTCTTGCTGTCGGGAACCATCGCCTATGTCACGCGCGACTATCTGCGGCAGCGGGCCGAGGGTCAGTTGCCCAAGTTCCATATCGAGGATCATCCCGACATCGCACCGGGCGTGAACCGCGAGATCTGGAAATAAGATCGGACAGGGGCGGCCGGCCATCCGGCCGCCTCGATGCCGGCGCTTGCCTTTTCGGCTGAAATGTCGCATAGGCAACCGGCTACGTTATTCCATTCGAACCTCTGTCTCCGCTTTTCGGCTTCAGTCTCGATCGTGATCTGACGACGCCGGGCCATCGCATCGTGTGGATGGCAACATTGACAGGAGATCTCACGATGGCCAAAGGCACCGTGAAATGGTTCAACGCCACCAAAGGCTTCGGCTTCATCGCCCCTGAAGGCGGCAAGAAAGACGTGTTCGTTCACATCTCGGCGCTGGAGCGCGCTGGCATCCGTCATCTCGAAGACGGCCAGGCCGTGACCTTTGATCTGGAAGCCGGTCGTGACGGCCGCGAATCGGCGACCAATCTGGCTCTGGCCTGATTTTTTCGACCGAATGAACCGAACGGGTCGCGTTTCGCGGCCCGTTTTCTTTTGCGCTCAGCCCAGCAGGTCGTCCAGCACCAGCGCCATCACGCGCGCGCTGTCCAGCATGTCCTGCACGCCCACCCATTCGTCGGGCTGATGGGCCAGATCCAGCACGCCGGGCCCGTAGGCGATGCAATTCTTCAGCTTGCCGATGCGGTCGATATGTTTCTGGTCGTAGGTGCCGGGGCTGACGACGTAGCCGGCCTCACGCCCCAGGACCCGCTCGATCGCGGCGGCGGTGGTGCGGACGACCGGCGCGTCGCGGTCGGTCATCGACGGGATGACCTCGAACAGGTCGCGCACCTCGTAGCGGAAGCTCGGGCGCTGTGCCTTCACTTTTTCCAGCAGTGCGGTGACCTCTGCCTTCACCTCGGCCAGATCCTCTTCGATCAGGAAGCGGCGGTCGATGACGATGCGGCAGCGGTCGGGCACGCAAGGGGCGGGCAAGCCGGTATAATCCGCCTCGGGCTCGGACGCGCCGCCGTGGATCGAATTGATGTTCAGCGTCGATGATCGCGCACCGTCGGGGATGACCGGCATTTCGGTGTGCTTGCCGGCGAGCAGCGGCCACAGCGTCGCCTCCATCTCTTCCAGGACTGCACCCATGTGACGGACGGCACAATCGCCCAGGAACGGCATCGAGCCGTGGGCGATGCGGCCCTGCGTCTCGATTTCCGCCCACCAGACGCCGCGATGACCAAGACAGATGCGGTCCTTGTGCAGCGGTTCGGGGATGATGACGTGATTGACACGGGCGAAATCACCCCGCTCGGCCAGATAGGCCACGCCGCCGAAACCGCCCGATTCCTCGTCTGCCGTGGCGCTGATCTCGACCGTGCCGGCATGGTCCGGGTTCTCGGCGATGAAGGCTTCGGCCGCGATGATGCTGGCGGCCAATCCACCCTTCATGTCGCACGAACCGCGGCCATAGATGCGGTCGCCGTCCAGTTCGCCGCCGAATGGATCGCGCGTCCATCCATGGCCGACTTCGACGACGTCATGATGGCTGTTGAAATGGACGCAATCGCCGGACCGCGCGCCCTTGTGCCGGGCGACGATGTTCCATCGCGGATAGGTTTCGCTGTCACCAGGCGCGCCATGCGCGCGGACCAGTTCGCAATCCCAACCCTGCGGCGCCATGCGGGCCTGAAGGAATTCGCAGATGTCGAGGTAATGGCGGCCCGGCGGGTTCAGCGTCGGAATTCGGATCAGATCCTGCGTCAGTTGGATCAGGGATGGGCGGCGGGCCTCGATGGCGGTGGTAAGGTCGGTCATGGCGCGACGCTAGGCCCGCCGTGAGCGACCCGCAACGCCGATTCCGACTGAACTTGCGGCGACAGCCACCTCGCTGGCTGCAAGCCTGTGCCGCGTGGTAGGCTTGCATCGGCCTGTAGAGGCAAGACCCTGAACGCGATCCCCCACGCCAAGGATTCGTCACCATGACCGCGCTGATCCGCCTGATCCTTGTCGTGATCCTGATCGAGGGGGTGTTCTACATCCTGCTGTCGCTTTATATCCGATCTCTGCGCCGCGAGCGGCTGGAAGAGCATTGGGATCTGCGTCACCCGCACCGCGCGGGCGACAGCCCCGACCGACGTGAATTCGTCGATCGCGGCGTGGCGCGGTTCCGGAAGTCGCTGCAATCGCGACTGCTGCTTCTGGTCTTCGTGCTGCCGACGCTGGCGATCATGGTGATCGTCTGGCTGGTGAACTGGCAATAGGGGGAGTGCCCGGATGTATTACGTCAAGGCCGTGCTGGGCATCCTGCTGGGGCTTATCGTGTTCATGTTCCTCGACTATTCGTTGCCGTCGAAGAACACGGTCAGGATCACCAACACCTACAACCGTCTGACCTATATCAGCCCGACCAACAGCATCTTCTATGCCAGCGACGACACCGGCACGGTCGAAAACCAGCAGGGTCAGCGCGACATCCGCTTCATCGACACGGTGCGCGCGAACGGCAAGGTCTTCGTCTATCGCAACGAGGACACCGGCTGGATCTGGCCGCCCTATTTCAAATACGACAGTTCGAACCTCCATTCAGAGGCGACGAACCTGAAATCCACCGCGTCCGATCCGCAATGGGTCAGCATCACCGCCTATGGATGGCGCGTCCCGTTCCTGTCGATCTATCCGAACGCGATTTCCATCGACACGGTCGCCGGCCCGGCGGAGCGCCCGCGGAACTGGGCCGCCTCGATCGTTCTGGTCGTCCTGTTCGCGCTGCTGGTGTTGTTCTGGCGGATGTGGGCGCAGTTTCGCCAGCGCACGATCCAGCCTGCGGCTGCACGCGCGGATCGCGCCTGGGACGGCGTCGAAGGTCGCGCCGGCGCGGCGCGAGGCCGCGTCACCGGCTGGATGGACAATTGGCGGGGCAAGCCGCGTCGCTGAGGCGACGCGCCGTCCGGCTTGTCGCCGCAGGGTGCGGACGTTACCGTTTCGCCTGACCCCGACCTTCCGAGGACGACATGGCCTCCCTCAGACGAAATCCCGGCACTGCCCTGACGCCGGAATGGTTCGCCGACATTCGCATCAATGCGCCCGCCGTGGAACGACGCGCTGCCACGTTGCCTGCGCGCCGCAGCCTCAAGAAGGAATGGCAGGCTGCGTGGCTGCTGAACGCGATCCGGTGCATCGACCTGACCACGCTTGCGGGCGACGACACCGAGGCGCGGGTCGTCCGGCTCTGCGCCAAGGCGAGACACCCGATCGCGCCAGAGATCGCCGAGGCGTTGGGCGTCGAGGGGCTGACGACCGGCGCAGTCTGCGTCTATCCGACGATGGTGGCGGCGGCGAAACGCGCGCTCGGCAATTCCGGCATCCCCGTGGCAAGTGTCGCGACCGGCTTTCCCGCCGGGCTGATGCCGCTGGACCTGCGACTGGCCGAAATCCGCTATGCCGTCGATCAGGGTGCCGACGAGATCGACATCGTGATCACCCGAGCCCATGTCCTGATGGGCGAATGGGCCGCGCTTTACGATGAGATCAGCGCGATGCGCGAAGCCTGCGGGGCGGCGCGGCTTAAGGCGATCCTTGCCACGGGCGATCTGAAATCGCTGACGAATGTCGCCAAGGCCAGCCATGTTGCGATGCAGGCGGGGGCCGACTGGATCAAGACCTCGACGGGGAAAGAGGGCGTGAACGCGACCCTGCCAGTATCGTTGGTAATGGTCCGCGCGATCCGCGACTACGTTGCGCAGACGGGCCAGCGCGTCGGCTTCAAGCCGGCGGGCGGTCTGCGCACCGCTAAGGATGCGTTGAACTGGCAGGTGATGATGAACGAGGAGCTGGGCCAGGATTGGCTGTCGCCGGACCTGTTCCGCATCGGCGCCTCCAGCCTGCTGGGTGATATAGAGCGGCAATTGTCGCATCATGTCACCGGCCGCTACGCAGCCGCCCACCGCCAAGCCATTGCCTGAGGATCACATGCCGAGCGTGAGCGAGATCATGGACAACCTGGATTACGGCCCATCGGTCGAGGACAGCGGCGCGGTCCGCGACTGGCTAAAGCAGCGCGGCCCGTTCGGTCATTTCATCGGTGGCACCTTCGCGAAGCCGGGCGAGACATTCACGGTCCGCGATCCGGCGACGGGCGATCTGCTGGCCGAGGTCTCGCAGGGGACAGCGGCGGATGTGGCCGCAGCTGTGAAGGCCGCGCGGAAGGCACAACGGGGTTGGGCGGGCCTCAGCGGATCCGAGCGCGCGCGATATCTCTACGCCATCGCGCGCCACGTCCAGAAGCGCGAGCGCTTCCTGTCGGTGCTGGAGACGCTCGACAACGGCAAGCCGATCCGCGAGTCCCGCGACATCGACGTGCCCCTGGTCGCGCGGCACTTCTATCACCACGCCGGATGGGCAGAGCTTCGCGACGCCGAATTTCCGGGTCACCAGCCGCTGGGGGTCTGCGGCCAGATCATCCCGTGGAACTTCCCGCTGCTGATGCTGGCCTGGAAGATCGCGCCCGCGCTCGCCGCAGGCAACTCGGTCGTCTTGAAGCCCGCCGAATACACCCCCCTCACCGCATTGGCCTTTGCCGAGATCTGTCGCGACGTCGGCCTGCCTGCTGGCGTGGTCAACATCGTGTCCGGCGACGGTGCGACCGGCGCGGCCCTGGTCGCCGCGGATGTGGACAAGATCGCCTTCACCGGCTCGACCGAGGTCGGTCGCGGCATTGCCCGCACCCTGGCGGGGACGAAGGTCAAGTTGACGCTGGAGCTGGGCGGCAAGTCGCCTTTCGTGGTGATGGAGGACGCGGATCTTGATGCCGCGGTCGAGGGCGTGGTGGACTCGATCTGGTTCAATCAGGGACAGGTCTGCTGCGCGGGCTCGCGTATTCTTGTGGCAGAGGCGGTCGCGCCCCGGTTCGGGGCGCTGCTGACCGCGCGGATGGCACGGATGCGGATGGGCCAGCCGCTAGACAAGTCGACCGATGTCGGCGCCATCGTCGATCCGATCCAGAAGGCGCGAATCATCGACATCTGCGCGCAGGCGACCGATGCGGGTGCCGAACTGGTCGGTGGACAGCCGGGCGAGGGCTGTTTCATAGCGCCTGGCTATCTGAGGAACATCGGCCCCGCCAACCCCGGCATGGTTCAGGAGATCTTTGGGCCGATCGCCACGCTGTCGACTTTCCGTGCGGCGGACGAGGCGGTGGAACTGGCCAACAACACCCGCTACGGACTGGCCGCCAGCGTCTGGTCGGAAAGCGCCGCCGTCGCGACCGATATCGCGGCCCGGATCAAGGCGGGCGTGGTCTGGATCAACTGCGCCAACCTTTTCGACGCCGGCGCGCCCTTTGGCGGCTATCGCGAGAGCGGCTTTGGACGCGAGGGCGGGTTCGTGGGGATGCTGGACTATCTCGCACCGCCCGCGCCGAAGCCTGCGAAGATCACCACGCCAACCGCGCCCGTCCCGGCACCAGGCGCCGGCAACGCGCAGGATGGCATCGACCGGACCGCCAAGCTTTATATCGGCGGCGCGCAAAAACGCCCCGATGGCGGACAAAGCTATGCGGTGCCCGGCGGGCTGGCGCCCTTCGGCAACCGCAAGGATATTCGAAACGCGGTCGAGGCCGCTGGCAAGGCCGCGCCGAAATGGGGCGCGATGGGCGGACATGCCCGTGCGCAGGTGCTGTATTTCCTGGCCGAGAACTTGTCGCAGCGCCGCGATGCGCTGGTGGCGCGAACCAGCCGGGCCGAGGCGGATGCGGCCATCGCACGCGCCTTCCACTATGCCGCTTGGGCCGACAAGTTCGACGGCCGCAACGTGCAGACGAAGACCGGGCATCTGGTGAACGTCGTCCCAGAGCCCTACGGCATCGTGGGCATCACCTGTCCGAATGAGGCGCCTTTGGCCGGGCTGATGTCGTTGGTGATGCCCGCGATCGCGATGGGGAATGTGGTCGTCGCTATCGCTTCGCAAGACGACCCAATGCCGGCACTGGATCTGTATCAGATCCTCGACACCTCTGACGTGCCGGGCGGGGTCGTCAACATCGTCACAGGACCGCGCGACGAACTGGCGAAGACGCTCGCCGCACATGACGACGTCGTGGCGATGTGGCATGCGGGCGATGCCGAAAGCCTGCAGACGGTCGAGACGGCGGCGGGCGGCAACCTGAAGCCGGTCTGGCCCGTAACGCCGCGTGACTGGACAGCGGCGGATGCCCAGGGTCGCATGATGCTGGACCATGCGGTCCAGTGGAAGACGATCTGGCTGCCCTATGGCGCCCTTCCCGCGGGTGCCGGTGGCGCCGCTTACTGAGACAGCGAATCGCTCAGGAAGGTTGAAGACGCTTTCAGGTCAGCAAGTTTACGGAATAGCCGTTTATCGCTGATGGGTCGGTACGATGCCCCGCAAAATTTGATTTGCTTTGCGAATCGGCCCGCGTGTGATTTTCAGAATCACCCCCTTCTCCTGCCGCTTGACCATGCGGTCCACCATTGCCGCTTGTTTTCAAGAAATTTATTTACTACCTCCGCCACTTTCCTGAGTAATTGAAAAGCCAGATCATGGTTTTAAAAACTATGTTTATTATTTCTTATATGCTAAACAAATGATCGGCGGTTCAGCGATCGATCGAGTTTAGCCATGCCTTTTCCAGACGGCACGCCGCTCGGCGACATCCTTGGTGACGAGGGGGCGTCGGGTTTTCGCGACATCGCGCGCATGTTCACGACCGAAGGCGTCACCTCGACGTCTTTCACAGGTGGGACTCAGCACAGCGGCACGCTGAAATCACTGCAGACCGATCCGATCCAACTCGGCTTCGGTGAGCTGGAACTGCCCGGCATCACGGCCGGCACGCCGTTCAGGCTGGCCATGTTCGACAGCCCCGAAGGCCGCTGGCATCTTGATCTTGTGCTGAACGGCATCAGCCTGAAGCTGCACGACCTGCACGGCGCCGATTTCGTCAAGGAAACGGGTACGACGCCGCGGCGTCTGATCCGTCGGCAGACCGACACCGCCGTGGTGATCTCGGGCGAGGCGACGATCCGCTTTGCCAAGGCGTCGGCCAGCGATCCCGTCGCGCTGCTGTTTGTCGAAAATCGCTCGGCCGCCGATCCGCTTGCCGACACCGGCGCGGTGGTCAGCCTGCGCTGCTCGCCGCCCCATTTCTTTTTGGGCTCGTCAGAATTCGGAATGACCCTGACGCAGATCCTGTTCGATGCGTCGGACACGGTCTCACCGCCCTTCATCACCAATCTCGGGCAGGGGCCCGACTGGGTCGGCTTCGCGATTGCCGAGGCGACTGTCTATGCGCCGCCGAACGCGTTGGGACAGGGCGGTTTTTCCGGCGGGGTGCGCAATCTGCTTCTGGGATCGCCACGCGGCGTGCAGGGCGAGTTCGAGGTCCAGTGGGGCCGCGCACCGCTGGACCCCGCCACCTTCGTCTTTACGCAAGACGGCCAGACGCCCGTCGGCGCAACGGGTGGCGGGAATGAACGGCTGGTCGCGATCACGGCGGGTCAGGACGATCAGGTGCAGATGGCTGTAGGCTTCGCCGCCGCCGCCCCGCCCGAGGGGGGGACCGACACCGACTGGCAGGCGACATGGCGCTGGCCGGACGGAAGCGAGACCACCGGCGACAATTCCGCGGGGCAGGTGGGTCATGGCCAGATCCTGCGGGTGATCCCGGAAGAACATGTCCCCGGGCGCCCCATCATCCGCCACCCCGAGATCAGCTTCCGCTTTATTGCAGCGGGCGAAATCCCCGAGATCGACGTGATCACCGCGGGCACCTCGGTCGTGAACGCGATCCATGTCGCGGGGCCCGCAGCCGATATCGCGGCGCTGTCCTTTCGCGCACGCTCGACCGCACCGACGGCGGGGACGTTTCGCTGGAAGATGGGCGCGAACGGCGCTGTTCAGACGGGCGTGTCCTGTACCGTGCCGCCGGCCGAGATTGCGGGCGACGACTTTCTGGTCCTGACCGAGACGGATGGCAGCGGACATGCCCGCGTCGCCCGGTTGCGGGTTCAGGTGGCCGAGGGCCAGCCGTTGCTGATCGGCGGCGAGGACGGGGTGGTCGCGGCCAGCGCGCCGACCGCGCCGCTGACCCCCGCGGCGGTCGAGGGCACCTATGACCTGCCTGACTTCCATGCCCGCGCCCATTATCGCCCGGTCCTCGACACGGCGCTTCTTGACGGGACGATCCCTGAGAAAGTCGCCGTGCCGGACGGAACGCTGGCCATCGTCACGCTGGAATCGGGTGCGGTCCCCCCTTCGGTCGACCATGATCGGCACGTCCAGATCCTGTTCGAATTCGCGACCGGCGTGGCGCGCCGCTGGGGTGATCTGCGACCGGTGGCGAGCCCCGCGGGCGGCAGCGCCTCGGACCTGCACCGGCAGCTTCTGGCCTGGGCTGCGAATTATCCCGGCGCCGATTTCCTCGTCGTCGGGCGCTGCGACGATCTGGGCGACGACGCCCTGAACCAGACGCTGGCGCGCACGCGGCGTGATACGGCGGTCAACTTTCTCACCAGCGCCGCAGGTGGCGGTGCGCCCGCGCCCTTGGCGCTGGCGCGCGTCACCGGTTGGGGTGAGCAGGACGGCCAGCCCGGCAGCGTCGCCACAAGCCCGCTCGATGACGAGGAGCGCACGGCGCAGCGCCTGATCCTCGCCACCGACGACACCACCGGCGACGACCTGACCGATCGCACGGGATGGCCCGATAAACGCGACACGGCACACGCCGCCGAGCGCGTTCGCGAAAGCTTCCGCCGGGTGGACATCTACGCCGTCGGCGGCACACCCGCCGCCGCCGCTGTGCGTCAGGTGCTGGATCCCGGCCGCGCGCCGGATCTACGCCGCATGTCGATGCCGGGCGAGACTGTGGACCCGGTGCCCGCAATTACCTCGACCCCCAAATCCGATTACCGCATCCGCCTGATGGGCGGCTGGGACAAGCCGACCGGCGAGGGGGCGAAGGACCTGATTCCGTCCAAGGCCGAGTTCGAGTTCGCCTGGTCACCGCAGGACGATCCGCTGCCGCCGCTGGGGGGGCAGCCCGTCGATCTGGGAACAGAGGTGCTGACCATCTATGGCGGCTGGCGGCATGAGGACGCGACCGGCTTCACCCGCACGCAGCTTGGCATCCGATCGGACGGTGCCCCGGACGGGCTGTTCCCGCCGCTGGAACAACCGAACCTTGTCGCCGCGCTGGCACTGGGGCCGGTTCTGCTGTCGGGCGTCGATTCCGATACCGACACGGTCGAGAAGGCCGCGCGGATCACCGCGTTGGCCGCCGGGGCGGGCTTCGCCTCGGTCCTGCTGAAGGACGGCTCGAACGCGACCTTCAAGAAAATCGAGGCTTCGGCTGAAATCGGCAATCTCGACCGGCCCGGCGACGCCTATACCGTCGCGTTGACCAGTGATTATTCGACCCGGCTGCATGTCGATACCGGCGTGCTGGGCCTTTCTACCGATCCCGACCGCCCGGTGAAGCTGCGCTACAAGGACGTCAGCATCCGTTTCGATTCCACGAAAAGCGATTTCTGGGACCAGGTGGCGATCGGCTATCCGACCGACGCAATCTCTATCGAGGACCCCGGCAAGTGGAAGATCGACGGCGTGCTGGGCAAGCTTCTGCGCGCGGTGGAAACCGCGCTGGGCACAGGCAGCATCTGGATCGAGACGCGCTTTGCCTTCGCGCTGACCATCGGTGTCGTCGAGATCTCTGAAGCCGTGATCCGCGTCACCTTTGACGGGGCGAGCCCGATCCCCGCGTTCTCGCTGCGCGGCCTCACCGCGAAGGTGGACATTCCCAACACCCTGAAGGGCGAGGGTCGCCTGCGGATCGAGGATCCGGGCGGCGTCATCAAGGCTGGCGTCGATATCGAGGTGATCCCGCTGAAGCTGAAGGCCTCGGCCGCTTTCGCGATGGCCAGCTTCACCACGCCCGAGCCTTATACCTTCATCAACCTCTTCGCCAAGGTGCAGTTTCCGGGCGGCATCCCGCTTGGACCTTCGGGCTGTGCGATCCACGGCTTCATCGGGCAGACCGTCATCAACGGCGAACGCGACATTCTGGAGACCACGCCCGTCGATATCGTGAAGCGCGAGATCGGCTGGTGGATGAAGCCGCCCGAGGACAAGTACAGTCCGCGCAAGGATCAGCACGCATTGGGCCTGGGCGTGGTGATTGGAACGCTGCCCGACGCTTCCTTCTCGATGTCGGCGCAGGGGATGGTCGTGGTGGCCTTCCCCGACCCCGAGGTGATCTTGGGCGTCGAGGTCAACCTGCTGTCGGTGCCCGACAAGACCTCCAAGGAAAAGGGTGGTGATCAGAACGCGGCGATCATCGGCATGGTGGTGATCGACGACACCGCAGTCTCGCTGGCCGTCGCCGCGCGCTATTCGATCCCGAAGATCCTTGAACTCAAGGCGCCGTTCTCGGCCTATTTCCCCTATTCCGGCAACGGCATCTACGTGCGCATCGGCTCGGACGGGCAGATGGGCCGCGCGGGCGAGCCGGTGACGCTGACGCTGCTGCCCTCGACCTTGGACCTCAAGGCGTTCTCTTATCTGATGATCGAGCAGGACGGGCTGCCCAATCTGGGCGGCGACCCGCGGTTTTCCTTCGACGGCTTTTCGGTCGGTTTTGGCGCGGGCGCGGCGCTGGAATGGAAGGCCGGGCCGATCCGGCTGTCGGCTTCGGTCCTGCTGCTGGCGGGCTTCGGGACCAACCCGATCCTGATCAAGGCCGGGATCTTCGTGAAGGGAGAACTGGATCTGGTCGTCGTCTCTGTCTCGGCGCGCGGCGACATCGTGCTGACCTATCAGAACGGCAATGTCTCGCTGGATGGCGAGTTCTGCGGCAAGGTGGACCTGTTCTTCTTCTCGGTCGAAGGCTGCGTGAAGTTCCACATCGGCAGCAACCCGGCCCTGACCCCGCCGGCGCCGCCCCCGCCCGCAATGTCGGTCGTGCTGACCGACCGGGGCGGCCGGATCATGGGTGAGGCGCTGGACGAGGCGAAGATCGCCGCCGGACAGACGCTGAAGGCACTGCCGATCTTCCAGATGACCGAGGTCGACGGGGTGATGCAGAACACCGGCGCCGACCCCAAGGACAACCACACAATCTGGGCCGATACCGCGCCGGTCATCAACTTCGCGCATTACGTCAAGGACGCGATCCCCGCGGGCCAGCAGTTCGACCCGACCGCGCAACCCTCGGGCGAGATCTGGTTCGGCTCGAACCGGCTGAAATACACCTACCGTCTGGACAATGTGCGGCTGGTCCACGTGGCCAATGGGGCCGAGGTCGCAGGGGTCAACCCGCTGAAAAGCGCATGGGTTCGCTCGCCCGCGCGGCAGGCGGGCAGCGGCGGGCCGCAGGCACCCTCGGGGGCCGAGGTCAGCGCGCTGAAGTTGCTGGACTGGCAGCCGTGGGACTGGGCGCTTCCGATGTCCGACGGCGGTGCCTCGGCACCCGGTGATCCGGCCGGGACGATCGTCAAGCTTTGTGAACCGCTGCCCCAACCCGCGCGCGCCTGCCTTTACGGCAAGGATGCGCGCGGCGCCGGACCCGACCGCATCCGCATCCTGCACGAAACCCCGCCGCCGGGTCCTTACCCAAGCCGGTTCACGCTGGCCGGGCGTCCAGGGCTGCGTATCGGCGCCACAATCCTTCAGGGGCCAGCCCTCACGGCGCTGATCGCGCAAACCGGCGGGATGGTCCTGCCGGGCGCGGTCGTCGATCTGCCCCAACCCGTGGCCGGACCGACCGGCCCGCTGATGCGCGGCTATCGTCTGCCCGAGGCGCAGACGGCACGGGACGGCACGGTGATGCGGACAGCACTGCCCTGGCTTGCAAGCCTTGATCGGACAATCCGGCGTGGCCGGCTGCTGCTGATGGTCTGCGACGGCACAGCGCGCCGTCCGGCAAGCGATGCACGGCAATGTTATGACTTCGCCGGCTTGTCGGTCGGCAAGGAGTTTGCGGCGTTGGACGTGCCTGGATTCAGCCTGAAGGCCTTGGACCCTGCGCGGCCCTTCCTCGTCACGGACGAAGTCGATCTGTCTCAAGGGGGGGCCGTCATCGGGGCCGACAGCCGTCCGGACATTCGCATCACTGCACCCGGCCTGATCGTGGAGCCGCGCGCGCCGGCCCGCGAGATCGAATTGCACCTGTTCCGCCATGAAGCGCGGCCCTTCGACGTGAAGTGGACAGACAGGCAGGGCGAAAGCCGCAGCCTGTCCGATCCGGGCGATGAAAAGGGGTCGGTGACGCTGCGCCTGGAGTCCGATGGCGACATCGCCGAGATCGTCATCGCCACCCGCGCCAAACGCCTGCATCTCTACCGCATCTGCGTCTTGGGCGCGGACAAGGGTCAGCAATGCGTCGATTTTCGTGGGGCGAAGAAGGATCAGGTCGCTTCGGGTCGCTTCAGCCATGGCGGCCACAGCTTCACCGTGCTGAATCGTGATTTCGGCTTGCGGCTGGTCGACTGGGTCGATGCAGCCGCGAACCCGCCCCGGCGTGGTCAGGATGGCGGACCCGAACTGCAGTTCCCCGACAAGGGTGTCGAGATCGTTCCGGACGCGCCGCTGTCGTCGATCTCCATTGGAATTTTCAGCGGTGCCGGTCCTGTGTCAGCGAGCGCCTTTGACGCAAGTGGCGCGATGATTGCGCGGGTCGAGGACGAGGCGCGCGATCCGGTCGACCTGCATCTGAGCGCGCCGGGTATTGCGCGGGTCATCGTCACGGGCGGAAACAATGAAGCGATCATCTTCCGCTTGTGTCACGCCACCGATCTCGGGGGCGAGACGTGCCACGATTTCCGCGAGATCAGCGCCCGCCCGGTCGGCAAGCTTCTGGTCGGTGACACGGTCCTGGTGCCAGCGCAGCGCGGTCAGATGCTGGAGGTGATGGACGTTATCGGCGGCGACGATACAGTCACGACCCAGCCGGACGGCAGGCTTGAGCTGCTGATCCCGTCTGGTGGCCTGATCATGACACCCGATGCGCCGCAATCGCGGATGACCCTCTACGTCGCGACGCTGGGCGGTGAGCGTGTCGAGGCCAAGGCCTTTGATGCGCGAGGCAATACGATCGCCACGGCGACGGGCGGAGGTTCGGTCGAGGCTCTGTCGCGGCTGGAACAGGTCGGCGAGGGGATCGCGCGGATCGAGCTTCACGCGGGCGAGAAATCCTTCCTCACGCAGTTCTGCACCGGCACCAAGGGCGGCCCGGCCGACGCATCAGGTTTGCCACGGGTCGTCACGGGTCAGGGCGAGTCGCGCCGTGACTGGTCGCCCCAGGTGATCGGGACAATTCCGTCTTCGCGGGGCGGATCGTGCCGCATCGTCGCCTATGATCAGCCGGAAACCCTGAAGGACGCAGACGGCTTCGACATCGTGACGCCCGCGGGCCTTCGCACCACGCTGCTGTCGCTCTGCGGTGTCGATACAAGCGCGGACCTGTCGCGTGACGAGGATGCAGAGGCGCAGCAAGGCCTTGGCGATGATGTGGGTGCGTCCGCGACCGGCGAGGTCGCGGTGATCGCGCGCGAAATCCTGCTGGATCCCGGTACCGACTACCGGGTCGAGATCGACTGGTCGTGGCAGGCCTGGACTTCGAACGAGGACGGCACCGACAGCCCGCCCGCGACGCCGCCCGAAACCGTCCCGGGGTCCTCGCCGCCCGTTTCCGCCTGGAAGGCAGGGCCACGGCAGAACTTCCGCTTCCGCGTCGCCGCCGAGGATCTGGTCGGAGGCGAAACTCAGGACGGGCTGAACGAATACAAGTTCGACCCGCGCGATATCGCCCGCTACCTGTCGCGCACGGAACCGGCCGATGGGCGCGACGTGGTGTTCACGGACGATCCGTTATGGGTCCATTTCGACACAGGCCATGTCGAGGCGTTGGCGGACCGTTATGGTCGCAAGCTGGACCTGTGGGTGCGCCGCACCGATCCGCCGCCGCAGCCGAACCAGGCGGCGATGGACCTGATCGTATTCCCGCAATTGCTGGAGATGTTCTGGCTGAAGGCGCCGGCATCGACGCAGAGTGTGGCGGAACAGCGCATCAATGACGCGATCCTTGCCGCACCCTGTCTGCCCGACGGACCTGCGGTCGGTGGCGCGTCGCTGGGCGCCCGGTTCAAGTTGGAGCCGAACGCGATGTACGACTTCAACCTGATCGCGCCGAAGAAGGCGCCGGCGGGGTCCGACCCGGTGATCGTCAATCCGACACGATTCAAGACCTCGCGCTACGCCAATCCGGCCGAGATGATGCGCGCGCTTGGTTTCGCGACATCGGGCACTGCACCGATCGCGCCGACAGAGATGATCTTGGCCGATGCGGCGGTGCTGCCGGCGGGTCCAATGCAGGTTTCGGATAAGGCGATGGGCGATGCGCTGGTGGCAATCGGCGCGGACACGCTGTCGCTGCCAGGCGAGACCGGGCGCACCATCGCGCTGTGGCGACATCTCGGTGGCGGCACATTCGGCGTCGCGGGCGTCCTGATCGATGCGCCCGAACCGCTGCGGCGTGAACGCGCGGTCCTGCAGGGTCAGCAGGCGGTCGATTCCATCCGCTGTGAGCCTGATCGAATCACGCTGGGCGGGGGCACGTTCCTGCCGGTCTGCGCGACGCTGAACTGGACCCGAGTGCTCTTCGTCGCCCCCAGCCCGGTGACTCCCACCGATGCCGCGCCGATGAGTTTCCGCCTGAAGGTGGCGCCGGGTGGAACACTGACCGGGCGGCGAATCATCAACGCGCGCCCTGTCATGCTGGATACGGAAGGCTTCTGACATGGTGACGATCGTTCCGCCGACTCTGCTGAACCTTGCCGGAATTCCGGCCGCGACCTTCGAGCCTCATATCCAGCCGGGCAATCATCTGCGGGTCGGCCATAATCCGGTCCTCGGCCTTCCGGTCGCACCGTTCATCCTGCAGCGGGCGCGCCTGTCCGAGCGGTTGCCGGACAATTTCGCGCCACGTCGTGATATCGTATTCCGCAACGCCCGGGATGAGATCCTGACCCTGCCGATCACGGTCGAGAAGGGTGACGAAATCCGCGCCACGATCGTTCAGGGCGCGGGCCTTTCCTGCATCTTCGTCGGGATGATGTCGCGCGCAGCCGACAAGCCCCAGCCCGGTCCGGTCCGTGTGCCGGTCCCGACACGACCCGTCGTTGGTCCACGGATCACGAGACCTGTGAACCGTGACGGCGGCACGCTTGCCCGCCTCGACACGCGCAGCCTGCGTGACATGCTGGTGGACCGGCTTGCACAGTTGCGCGAGGCGCCGACCGAGACGGGCGATCTGCGGATGCGGGTCTACGGCCCGTCGGTCGGGCTGGGACCGACCTTGGTGGGTGAGCGGCGGGCCGCGCCCTATACGATCGGCGCTCCGGCGATCACCGAGGTGCTGGTCACCGGACGCGGCATCATCACCGACATGGCCTGGATCGCGGCGCAGGACGTCGTCGACCTGTCCTGGGATACGATCGATGTCCTGAATCTGCCCCGTACGTCGGGTCTGCGCTATCTGTCGTTGATCGATCCGGTGGGCCGCGCTGAAAACAGGATGCGGCGTCAGGCGCCAAACCGCCGCCCGTTGCAGGAAACCCAAGGGGCAACCCAGCCCGGGGCCGCACCGGGGTTCAGCGATACCGAGGAAAGCGAGCGGGTCCACGCGCTGGCAAACCCTCTCGACCGTGATCTCGACGCGCTGATCGATGGGCCGGACCTGCCATTTCTCGCGTCAGAGACGGTCCAGGTGACCGATGCTGCCGGACGTCCGCTGGCGACGGCGCCGGGCGAACAGAGCGAGGTGACAATCGGCCATCTCGCCCGCGTCATGCAGGGCAGCCTTGATCCCGGTGTTGCGGGATGGCTGGGGTTTAAGGGTCTGGATCAGAAGATGGATCTGATCGACGGTCTGACCTTCTACCGGGTGATCGGCTTCTTCCGTCATCCGCAATCCATCGGCGTGCCGCCCGACCGCCTTCTGAGCCTTCCGATCAATGTGATCGCGCAAAGCGATCGTCAGATGTCGGCGCCCGTCGTCTTCCGCACCTTCGTGAAGCTTGCCGGAAACTACCTTCGCGATGAGGGTGAGGAGCTGAGGGGCGAACTGGCGCCGGCCAGCGATTACATGATGATGGGCGCGATCTGTGCGGTCGATGGCCGCGCCATCCCTGAACCGCCGGCGCCGCCCCAGATCCTGACACCCGAGCATGTTTCATGGCTGCCGGCATTGCCGCCGCAAGCGGTGCGCGAGATCGAGTGTCCGTTAAAGGGCGTGCTGGTCGGCGCGACGCTGGCCGCGGAACGTGAACAGCCTGCCGCCGGGTTCGAGACAATCAATCGCCGGGTGGAAGGCACGGTCTGGCACATTCCACTGGCCCTTGGACTGACCGGGCAGAACGACAACCAGCCGCTTGCCGAACAGGACGGGAGGCAAGGGTTTGTTGCCGACCGGACGGCAGGCGCGGAAGCGGCGCGCTATCACATCGCGCAGCAGGACCGCTTCGGTCGCTGGTCTGGCTTTGCCATTCAGAACGCGGCGCCCGGGCCGCGGCCCAAGCCACCGCGGCCGGTCGTGCAGGGAAGCTATCGCCAACCCGGGCCGGCCGATGCGGCGACGGTGGGCGGCACCTTTCATCTGCGTGTACCATTGCCTGAGAATGAAAGCCTCGCCCCCGGGTCCTTCTCGCTGTCGCATGTCAGGCTTCATTTCCGCCACCACGGTGTCGATTCGCCGGGCGTCGAGGTGGCAATGGCCGATATCGACGCCGCCGTCGGCACCGCCATCGCGATCGAGGTCCCACCCCCGGGCGAGGTGGCGCGCCGCGCCGTCCCGGTCACGCTGACCGGACCCATCCTCGCCCCGACCGAACAGCGACGGATGGTCATCACGGCGGAATGGATCGACAGCGCCGGCCAGGCTTCGGCCACGTCAGAGCCTCTCCGCCTGCGGATGACCGATCCACGCCCGCCCGCGCAGATGCCGATCCCGGACGTCCTGCTTTATTCCTCGCGTCCCGACGCGACGGGGCTCGCCTGGGTCGAACGCAGCTGGACCGCTCCGGTAACGAACGCGCCGATCTATGCCGCCTATTATACGGACGAGAATCGCCTGCTCGCCTGGCTGAGCGATCAGGGGCGAGCGGTCGAGGCGGGGCAGATCGCGGCGATCACCGATCGGGCCGCACGGGCTGGGCGCTTCCGTGCCATCCAGGCGGACTTTCCGGATCACCTGTTTGAACGATTGCCGACCGCCATCGACGCCCCGAACCCGACGACGCGCAGGCTGAGCCATGCGTTGTCCGGGTCGAGCCGTGTGCTCAATGCCTACAAGATCGCGACCGAGGCACCGGGAAGCGGTGCGCGCCCCGTGCTGCGCGACCTCGACATGGTCTTTTACGGCGTGCCGAACTCTGACCCGCCGCCCAGGCCCTCCGTCTCTGTCCGGCTTGTCCCGCCACAGGCTGGAGAGCCCGATCTGGTGGTCGAGGTTACGGTCACCGCAGAAATCGGTACGACGCGGGGCGAGCGCGCGCGAATCTATCGCACCCGCGGCACTGCCCCCGATCCGCTGAACGCCCCACTGGTGGCCAGTCTGCCACTGCCTGCGCCTGATCCGATCACCGGACGGCAGATTCTAATCTTCCGCGACGCGGGCGCGGCCGACATCGCGCCCGCCGCGCGGCTCAGCGCATTTGCCCGCTACCAATGGCGGGCGGAGGTTCAGGGCGCGCCGGAATCCGGCTCGACCGTACCGGGGATGTGGAGCCGTCCGTCCGATCCTGCGGGTCTTGCGACGATCCCTTTGCCCGGCCCCGTCGCCCCAAGCTTCGATGGCTTTGGCGGTACTGCCGTCGCCGGCGGCACGCAGGACCTGACGCTCGCCTTCTCGCATCCCGGTGATCTTCGGCCAACACCCTTCGGAAACTGGCGGATCGAGATCCTGCGCGCACCACCCGGCGAAGCCTTCGGACTGATGGCCGACGCGCCGATTCTTGAACTGCCCCTTGTGATCGGCGACCCGGCCGCCGATGGCTTCACGCCGCTCGCCACGCAGTTCAAGGCGACCCTTTACGATCCGCTTGGGCGCGCTGCACCACCGGTGACGATGGTTTCGACCTGACGCCACGCGCGTTGCCGCGCGACCAGCGATGGTGTAGAGCGTCGCGCTTTCAGATCGCAGGATCGGACGCGCAGGCGATGAAACAGGCCGATATCCCCTCGGAGACCAGCACGGCGCAGGACGCCGCGCGGCTGTCGGTCGCCCCGATGATGGACTGGACGGACCGGCATTGCCGCGGTTTTCACCGTCTCATGTCCCGTCGCGTGCTGCTTTATACCGAAATGGTGACGGCGCCCGCGATCATTCACGGCGATCGGGCGCGGCTTCTGGATTACGACGCCGCCGAACATCCGGTGGCGCTGCAACTGGGCGGGTCCGACCCGGCCGAGTTGCGCGCGGCCGTCCGCATCGCGCGGGATTGGGGCTATGACGAAATCAACCTGAATGTCGGTTGTCCCAGTGATCGGGTTCAATCCGGATGCTTCGGCGCAGTGCTGATGAAGACGCCGGAACTGGTCGCCGATTGCGTGGCGAGCATGATCGCGGAAAGTGATGTTCAGGTGACGGTCAAGTGTCGCATCGGCGTCGACGATCAGGCCCCGGCCGAGGTGCTGCCGAGCTTCATCGCCACGATGCGCGATGCCGGTGTCCGCCGCATTGCCATCCACGCCCGCAAGGCATGGCTGCAGGGTCTGTCACCGCGTGAGAACCGCGAGGTGCCGCCGCTGGACTATCCGCTGGTCCACGCGATGAAGGCGGAATTTCCCGGCCTGCATCTGTCCGTGAACGGCGGGATCGAAACCCTCGATCAAGCGCGCGACCATCTGCAGGTGATGGACGGGGTGATGCTGGGGCGGGCGGCGTACCATCGCCCCTGGGACATTCTGGGCGATGCGGATTCGCTTTGGGGCGAAGTCGCGCGGTTCAAGAGCCCCCATGCGGTGGCCGAGGCGATGCGCGACAGGGTCGCCGCGCATCTCGCGATCGGTGGGCGGATGCATCAGATCACGCGGCACATGCTGGGCCTGTTTCACGGGCGCCCCGGCGCGCGGGGCTGGAAGCAGATCCTGTCGCAGGCGGGATCGTCTGGCACCCTCGCGGATTACGACCGTGCGCTGGCGGCCGTGTCGGAACCTGCAATCGTCAGCTAGCCTGCACGCTCGGCGGCTTTCGCCGCGTCCCACAATGCATCCATCTCTGCCAGATCGCTGTCCTCGGGACGGCGGCCGTCCTTGGCCAGCGACGCCTCGATCGCGCGGAAGCGGCGGGTGAACTTGGCGTTGGCCGCACGCAGGGCCTGTTCCGGATCGATCTTCAGGTGGCGGGCAAGGTTCGCCATCACGAACATCAGGTCGCCGAATTCTTCTTCCAGCGCGTCGGGGCCAAGCGTGTCGCGCGCCTCGACCAATTCCGCGCTTTCCTCGGCGATCTTGGCGATCACGTCTTCGGGACCGGGCCAGTCGAATCCGACGCGCGCAGCACGGTTCTGCAGCTTGATCGCGCGGGTCAGCGCCGGCAGACCAAGAGCCACGCCGTCCAGCACCCCTTTTTCGGCTTTCGCTGCACGTTCCTGCGCTTTGATCGCCTCCCAATCCTTCACCTGCTGTTCGGCGGACTTGTCGCGCGACTCGGTACCGAAGACATGCGGATGACGATCGACCAGCTTGTCAGCGATCGCGCGGGCGACCGTGGCGAAATCGAACATGCCCGCCTCGTCCGCCATCTGCGCGTGGAACACGACCTGCAACAACAGATCGCCCAACTCACCCGGCAACTCGTCCCAGGCCTTGCGGTCGATCGCGTCGACGACCTCGTGCGCTTCCTCGATCGTGTAGGGCGCGATCGAGGCGAAATCCTGTTCGATGTCCCAGGGGCAGCCGGTTTCGGGATCACGCAGGGCTGCCATGATGCCGATCAGACGGGCAATCTGGTCTTGCGCCTCGGTCTGTGCCGGGTGGTCGGGATCGTCCATCGCGCGCCTCGTGTGTTCCGGTCAGGCTCGTCAGGTGCCACAACGCCGTGATCCTGTCCATGCCGCCGCCTGACGCAGGGTCCCGCTTTCTTGCCAATGCTGGCCCTTACGATTAGGTTCTGCGCGAATTGCGGATCGCCCGGCCGGGCGGTCCCCGCCGCTTTGCCAGAAAAGGACCGCCGATGTTCGTGACACCCGCCTATGCCCAGGCCGCCGGAGGCGCAGGCGCCGCCGGAGCGTTCGCCCAGTTCATCCCGCTGATCCTGATCTTCGCGATCATGTATTTCTTGATGATCCGTCCGCAGCAGAAGCGGCTCAAGGAACATCGCGCGATGGTCGCCGCGGTGAAGAAAGGTGACAACGTCATCACGCAGGGCGGGATCTTCGGCAAGGTGGTCTCGGTCCGCGACGACGAACTGGAAGTCGAGATCGCGCAGGGCGTCCGCGTCCGCGTCGTCCGCTCGACGCTGTCGCAGGTTCTGTCGAAGACCGCGCCCGTCGCCGCCAACAGCTGACAAGGCGCGCATCCATGCTGCATATCGATCGCTGGAAACGCATCCTGATCATCGGGCTCTGCGTTCTGGGGCTGGCCTGGGCCATGCCGAACCTGTTCTACAAACGGGTCGAGGCCCATAACGACGCGGTCGCCGCGATCGAAGCCGCTGGCGGGTCCGCGACGCCAGAACAGCAGGCCGCGGAAGCCGGCTGGCCGGGCTGGCTGCCTTCGGATCTGGTCAATCTGGGTCTGGACCTGCGCGGCGGCGCGCATCTGCTGGCCGAGGTCAACACGACCGAGGTCTACAAGTCGCGCATGGATGCGATGTGGCCGGAGATCCGCCAGAGGCTTGCCGACCAGCGCGCGACCATCGGCAGCATCCGTCGTGTCGAGGCGCCCGAAGGTGTGCTGCGCATCGAAATCGAGCAGCCTGACCAGATCGCCGCCGCGGTCTCGGCGGTTCGCGAACTGGCGACACCTGTCGCCTCGCTGACCGGGGCGGGGTCGAGCGACATCGAGGTCTCCGCCGAGGGTCGGACCCTGACGGTTCAACTGTCTGATGCCGAGAAGCGCGCGACCGATGATCGCACCGTCCAGCAATCTCTTGAAATCGTGCGCCGCCGCGTGGACGAGGTGGGCACGCGTGAGCCGACGATCCTGCGTCAGGGCTCCGACCGGATCCTGATCCAGGTGCCCGGGATCGGTTCTGCGGGTGAACTGAAGGCGCTGATCGGCACCACCGCGAAACTGACCTTCAACCCGGTCGTAGCGACGGGCAGCGACCCGCAGTCCAGTGCCGGCGTGGGCAACGTGATCCTGCCCGATACCGAGAATCCGGATTTCTATTACACGCTGGAAGAAACGCCCGTCGTGACCGGCGAGGAGCTGACGAACGCGGTTCCGGGCACTGATCAGAACGGACAGCCTGCGGTCGATTTCACCTTCAACCCGTCGGGCGCGCGGAAGTTCGGCGCCTACACCTCGGCCAATGTCGGCCAGCCCTTTGCCATCGTGCTTGATGACGAGGTGGTGTCGGCGCCTGTGATCCGGCAGGCGATCACCACCGGGTCGGGGCAGATTTCCGGCTCGATGGATTTCGACGGCGCGAACCGGCTTGCGGTTCTGCTGAGGGCGGGCGCCTTGCCAGCCGAGCTGACCTTCCTTGAAGAACGGACCATCGGTCCCGAACTCGGTCAGGACAGCATCGATGCTGGCCGGATCGCCTCGCTTGTCGGCTTGCTTGCCGTGATCGGTTTGATGGTCGCGTCATACGGATTGTTCGGGGTCTTCGCCTCGGTGGCGCTGCTGATCAACCTCGGGCTGATCTTCGGTGTCCTGTCGGCGATCGGCGCCACACTGACATTGCCTGGCATCGCCGGGATCGTTTTGACCATCGGCATGGCGGTCGATGCCAACGTGCTGGTCTTCGAGCGGATCCGAGAGGAACTGCGAACCGCGCGCGGCCCGGCCCGTGCCATCGAACGCGGGTACGAGAACGCGATGTCGGCCATCGTGGACGCGAACATCACCACGCTTATCATTGCGGGCATCCTGTTCATGCTGGGCTCGGGCCCGGTCAAGGGCTTCGCGGTCACGCTGTCGATCGGGATCATCACCTCGGTCTTCACCGCGATCTGGGTGACGCGTCTTCTGATGATCACGTGGTTCGAGCGCCGCCGCCCCAAGACGATCGAGGTTTGACATGGCGTTCCGCCTGAAGCTGGTCCCCGAAAAGACCAATATCGACTTCTTCCGCTGGCAGTTCCTGACCTTCGGCCTGTCCACCTTCCTGGCGCTGGCTTCGATCGTCGTGCTGTTCCTGAACGGTCTGAACTTCGGCATCGACTTCCGCGGCGGCACCACGATCCGCACCGAGTCGACGCAGAGCGTGGATGTCGGCGCCTATCGCGAGGCGCTGCAACCGCTGAATTTGGGCGATGTCGCGATCACCGAGGTGTTCGATCCGACCTTCGGACCAGAACAGAACGTGGCGCAGGTCCGCATCTCGGCCCAGGACGGCGCCGAGGCCGTGACGCCTGAAACCGTGAACGCGGTCGAGGCGGCGCTGCAGGAGGTCGATCCGTCGATCACCTTCCCATCGGTCGAATCGGTGGGACCCAAGGTGTCTGGTGAGTTGGTGATGACGGCGGTCTACGCCGTCGCCGCCTCGCTGGCCGCGATCTCGTTCTACATCTGGCTGCGCTTCGAGTGGCAGTTCGCGATGGGCGCCCTGGTGTCGCTGGTCCACGATGTCCTGATCACGATGGGCGTCTTCGCCCTGTTCCAGATCAAGTTCGACCTGACCACGATCGCGGCACTGCTGACCATCCTCGGCTATTCGATCAACGACACCGTCGTTGTCTTCGACCGGCTTCGTGAAAACCTGATGAAGTACAAGAAGATGCCGCTGCGCGAGGTGATGAACCTGTCGGTGAACGAGACTCTGTCTCGGACGGTGATGACGTCGGGAACCACGCTGATCGCGCTGATCGCGCTGCTGGTCCTTGGTGGCGACGTGATCCGTGGCTTCGTCTTCGCGATCACCTTCGGGATCGTCATCGGCACCTATTCCTCGGTCTATGTCGCCAAGAACGTGGTGTTGTGGCTGGGCGTCAAGCGCGACTGGTCCAAGCAACCGACCGATGAGGTCGCGGCTCAGTTCCGCGACGCCCCCTGATGGCGATGAAGCCCACCGATTTCGATGGTGCGGTTCCCGTCGATGGCTACGGTCCGGGCTTCTTCCGGGTCGCGGGCGAGGTGCATCAGGGCGCGGTGCTGGTGACGCAGAACGGCGCCGCCGACTGGGGCGGCTACGCGGACCACGATCCGCTTCTGGCACTGGCGGGATCGGTCGACGTGCTGTTCATCGGCACCGGGGCCGAAGTGGCACGCCCGGACAAGGCGCTGGTCGCAGCGCTGGAAGAGGCGGGCCTGATGGTCGAGGCGATGGCGTCGCCCACCGCCGCGCGGACCTACAACGTCACCTTGTCCGAAGGGCGCAGGGTTGCCTGCGCGCTGCTGCCGGTATGAGCCGCGTCGCGCACGGGTCCGTATGAGCCTGCTTTCCGTCCAAGATCTTGCCGTCGCGCGCGGCGGGATCAGGGCGGTCGAGGGTGTCACCTTCGCGGTAAGTCAGGGCGAAGCCCTGATCCTGCGAGGTCCGAACGGTGTCGGCAAGACGACGCTTCTGCGCACGCTTGCCGGTCTGCAGCCGCCCGTCGCCGGAACGATCGAGGCCGAGCCCGACGCCATCGCCTATGCCGCCCATGCCGACGGATTGAAGGGTGCGCTGAGCGTGGCCGAGAACCTGCGCTTCTGGGCGCGAATCTTCGGGCGGGACAAGATCGATGCGTCGCTGTCAGCGATGAACCTGACCGACCTCGCCGAAAGACCGGCGGCGCATCTTTCGGCCGGACAGAAGCGGCGTCTGGGGCTGGCGCGTCTGCTGGTGACGGGGCGAAAGGTCTGGGCGCTGGACGAGCCGACGGTTTCGCTGGACACGGCCTCGGTCGGGCTTTTCGCATCGTCATTGCGGGCGCATCTGGCGCAGGGCGGGGCGGCAATCATCGCGACCCACATCGACCTTGGCCTGCCGGAAGCTCGAATGCTCGACCTGTCCGATTTGCGCGCACAGCCGGGCCGAGCCGCGCGCCCCGCCGGTTTCAACGAGGCGTTCGCGTGATCGCCCTGTTCGCCCGTGACATTCGGCTGGCGACGCGTGCCGGCGGAGGCTTTGGCTTGGGTCTTGGTTTCTTCCTGATCCTCTGCACGTTGGTGCCATTCGGCGTGGGGCCATCCGGCGCAACCTTGGCCCTGATCGCGCCGGGCATCCTCTGGGTCGGCGCGCTGCTGGCCTGCCTGCTGTCGCTGGACCGCATCTTCGCGCTGGATCACGAAGATGGCAGCCTCGATCTTCTCGCAACCGCGCCGATCCCGCTGGAAGGGGTCGTGGTCATCAAGGCCGCCGCCCACTGGATCACGACGGGCCTGCCGTTGGTCGTTGCCGCACCGATCTTTGGTCTGCTGCTGCATCTTCCGGCGATCGCGATGCCCTGGCTGGTCGCCGCGCTGCTGATCGGAACGCCCGCGCTGTCGTTATTGGGCGCCTTCGGGGCTGCCCTGACGGTGGGCCTGCGTCGGGGCGGGCTGCTGCTATCGCTGCTGGTCCTGCCGCTTTACATTCCGACGTTGCTGTTCGGCGCCGAGGTCGTCCGGCGCGGGATGGTCGACGCGGCTCCGCTTACGCCGCTGGCCTTCCTGGGTGCGATCACCCTGCTGTCCTGCGCGTTGGTTCCCTTCGCTGGTGCCGCCGTGCTGCGCGTCAATCTCCGGTGATCGGGCTTGAGCGTCTCAGGGCCGCGGGATAGGAGATTCACATGTCGATCTGGGAATATGCGAACCCCGTCAAGTTCATGCGTCTGTCCGGCCGCGTGCTGCCGTGGGTCGCGATCGGCGCGGCGATCTGCATTGCCTCCGGTCTGGTCTGGGGTTTCCTGACGCCGCCCGACTACAAGCAGGGCGCTACGGTCAAGATCATTTTCCTGCATGTGCCCGCAGCGATGATGGCGATCAACATTTGGGCGATGATGCTGGTGGCCTCGCTGATCTGGCTGATCCGCCGTCACCATGTCAGCGCGCTGGCCGCCAAGGCCGCAGCGCCCGTCGGTGCCGTGATGACGCTGATCGCGCTGATCACCGGGGCGATCTGGGGTCAGCCGATGTGGGGGACCTGGTGGGAATGGGACCCGCGACTGACCAGCGTGTTGATCCTGTTTCTTTTCTACTTGGGTTACATCGCGCTATGGTCCGCCATCGACGATGCCGACACTGCGGCCGATCTGACCGGCTGGCTGTGCATCGTGGGCTCAATCTTCGCCTTTCTCAGCCGCTATGCCGTCCTGTTCTGGAACCAGGGCCTGCATCAGGGCGCGTCGCTGTCCTTGGCGCCCGGAGAGCGGATGAGCGCGGTCTATCGCTATCCGCTTTACCTCTCAATGCTGGGGTTCGGGCTGCTGTTTCTGGCGTTGGTGCTGGTTCGCACCCGGACCGAGATCCGCCGCCGTCGCCTTGCGGCCCTTATCGCGCGCGAGGTGCGGGCATGATCGAACTCGGCAAATACGCCATCCCCGTGCTTGCGGCCTACGCGGTGTCGGCGGTCCTGATCGCCGGCCTGATCCTGCAGTCGCTCGCCGCCAATGCGCGCGCGCGACGCGACCTTGACCGGCAGGAGCAGCGTGATGGCTAGAATCTCGCCTCTGGTGGTGCTTCCGCCTGTGATCTTCGCGGGTCTTGCCGCCTTGTTCCTGTGGGGCATGGATCGCGACGATCCCGATCAATTGCCCTCGGCCATGGTCGGGCGCGATGCGCCCACCGTCCCGGCGACGACCCTGCCCGGAAAGACCGCGCTGACGGACGAGATGCTGCGGGAACCCGGCGTAAAGCTGGTCAACTTCTGGGCCAGCTGGTGCCCCCCGTGCCGGGCCGAACATCCGACGCTGACCGCGCTCTCGGCTGAGCTGCCGGTCTATGGGATCGATCTGAAGGACCCCGAACCGGCGGCCGCCCGCTTCCTTGACGAACATGGCGATCCATTCCATGCGCTCGCCACCGATCCAAATGGGCGCACCGCGATCGATTGGGGCGTCACCGCGCCGCCAGAGACCTTCATCATCGATGGCGACGGCAAGGTTCTGTTCCGCTTTGCGGGACCCCTTGTGCGCGAGGATTACGAGAACCGCTTCCTGCCCGAGCTGCAGCGGGCGCGCGCTGCCGAATAAGCGGGCGCTGTTTCGATTATATCACAATTGATCGATCACGCGCTGGTTGCGCCTGTCTTTCCTCACATCCGTTGATACAATTAACAGGTGATTAAAGGTTTCTTAACACGCCCGTTGCGTGAATCGTGCGGGAGTGGTGACTGACCTCCGGCAGCATCGGAGGGACCATGATCACTCATAGCGTGCAGGGTTTCGCGAATATCCTGAAGTCGACCAGCTATTCGGACGGACGCACCCGGACGATGAAAGAGGGTTCCGACGGTGTAGTCACGGTTAACATCACCGCGCTCAATGTCACCGAAAAGGCTCTGGCGCGTGCGGCCCTGGGCGAACTGTCGACCTTCACCGGTCTGACCTTCCGCGAGACCAACGGAAGCGCCGATATCAGTTACGGCAACAGTTGCGACTGCGCCAACTGCAAGACCCTCGCCAAGGGCGACACGATCAAATCGGCCGACATCAACATCGGAAGTTCGCGTGTCGATCCGAGTGACGGCCCCGGCAGCTTCGCCTTCCGCACTTACATGCACGAGACCGCTCACGCCCTGGGATTGGGTCATCCGCAGGATTATGGCGACATCAAGGAATTCCATCAGTCCCGGATCGCGAACGACAGCTGGCAGATGAGCATGATGTCGTATTTCGATCAGAACGAGAACACGTGGCTGAAGGCGACAAAAGCCTACCACCTGACCCCGATGATCGCCGATTATGTCGCCTTGCGCGACATGTACGGCCCGACCCCTATCCATGTCGGCAACACCACTTATGGCGTCGGTTCGACTGCCGGCGGCACATTGGACAAGGCAATTCAGATCGGGGCTGGGGCGCTGTTCCTGATTGCTGACACACATGGTCAGGACCGTATCAGCTTCGTGACGCGGAGCGAGGCGCAGCGGATCGACCTGCGGCCGGGCGCGATTTCGGACGTGATGGGTGGGCGCGGCAACATGCAGATCGCCCCTGACACGGTGATCGAACATGCTGTTGGCGGTCGTGGCGCAGATGTCCTGATCGGCAACGGCACCCACAACATTCTGCAAGGCGCCGCGGGCAACGATCCGCTGCACGGACTGGCGGGCAATGACACCCTGGATGGCGGTGCGGGGCGCGATGTGCTGATCGGTGGACCCGGCAACGACATCTACATCGTCACACCCGGCGATCGCGTTGTCGAGGCCGCCGGCCAGGGCGTGGATCTGGTCCGAAGCTCCGGCAGTTTCTCGTTGGGACCGTGGGTCGAGCATCTGGTTCTGACCGGTGCCGCGCCGAGCAACGGCTTAGGCAACATGCTCAACAACAGCATCGTGGGCAATGATGCCGCGAACGTCCTTTTCGGCGGGATGGGGAACGACCGGTTGGATGGCGGTGGCGGCATCGACACGGCGCTGTTCAGCGGCAGCAGGAACGTGACGGTCGATCTTGCCAAGGTCGGGCCGCAGGCAACCGGCCATGGCATCGACACTCTGATCCGCATCGAGAACGTGACCAGCGGTTCGGGCAACGATCGGCTTAGCGGCAATCATCTGTCCAACGTGCTGAACGCCGGTGCGGGCAACGATATCCTGAACGGTCGCGGCGGCCGGGACGTCCTGATCGGAGGCGCCGGAAACGATCGCTACATCGTTTTGCCCGGCGATCGTGTGATCGAACGGCCGGGAGAGGGTATGGACACGGTCCTGAGCGCTCACACCCATGTGCTGGCTGCCAATGTCGAGGTGCTTTCGCTGACTGGGAGCGCTTCGGTCAACGGCTGGGGCAACGCAGGCGACAACCGGCTGAATGGAAATGCGGGAGACAACGTGCTGGTCGGTTGGGCGGGCAACGATTACCTGCGCGGAGGTGCCGGCAGTGACCGACTGATCGGTGGCGCCGGGCGGGACACCCTCAATGGCGGTGTCGCCGACGGCGAACGCGATTATTTCATCTTCAACGATCTGAGCGACAGCGCCCCCGGTGCAGACCGCGACGTGATCCACCATTTCGAACAGGGCATGGATGTGATCCACCTCGCGCGTATCGACGCGGATACCTCGCTTGAAGGTAACCAGTCTTTCGTGTTCACCGGCGAGACCCGCACGGCAAACTCGCTCTGGTACACCACGGACGGCCGCACCTCGATCGTGCGAGCGGATGTCGATGGCGACGCCGTATCCGATTTCGAGATTCGCGTCGTTGGCATCCCCTCTCTCGACGCAAGCGACTTCATCTTCTGATCACGGCTCAACCCGCAACGAAAAAGGCCCCCGTGTCCCGGGGGCCTTTTCATTCGAAGAGTGATGCTGCGATCAGGCTGCAGCGAGGTTGCGCAGCACGTAGTGCAGGACGCCACCGTTCTCGAGATATTCGATTTCGACCGCCGTATCGACACGCGCTTTCAGCGTGATCTCCTTCTCGGTCCCGTCGGCGTACTTGATCGTCGCCGGCACATCGGCCAGGGGCTTGAAGCCCTCGGCGAGGCCGTGGATCGAGATCACTTCGTCGCCTTTCAGACCCAGCGACTTGCGGTTGTCACCGCCGGTAAACTCGAACGGGATCACACCCATCCCGACCAGGTTCGAACGGTGGATACGCTCGAAGCTCTCGGCGATAACCGCCTTGATCCCCAGAAGGTTCGTGCCCTTCGCGGCCCAGTCCCGCGACGAGCCTGCACCGTACTGCTCACCGCCGATCACGACCAGCGGGGTGCCCTGATCGACATAGGCCATCGCGGCATCGTAGATCGGCTCTTGCTGGCCGTCCGGCCCCTTGCTGAAGCCGCCTTCGACCCCGTCCAGCATCTCGTTCTTGATGCGGATGTTTGCGAACGTGCCGCGCATCATCACTTCGTGATTGCCCCGGCGCGAACCGTAGCTGTTGAATTCGCGCGGCGGCACCTGACGCTCGGTCAGGTACTTCCCGGCGGGGCTGTTTTCCTTGAACGAACCAGCAGGCGAGATGTGGTCGGTGGTGATCATGTCGCCCAGCATTGCCAGGATACGGGCACCCTCGATGTTCTCGATCTTCCCCTTCTCCGTCGACATGCCCTGGAAGTAGGGCGGGTTCTGGATGTAGGTCGAACTCGCTGGCCAATCATACGTCTCGCTGTCGGTGACCTCCACCTCGCGCCAGCGCTCGTCACCTTTGAAGACGTCACCGTATTTTTCGATGAACATCTCGCGCGTGACGATCTGGTGGACCAGATCGGCCACTTCCTTGGACGACGGCCAGATGTCCTTCAGGAACACGTCATTGCCGTCCTTGTCCTGCCCCAGCGGGTCGCGGGTCAGATCGACATTCATGTCGCCAGCGATCGCGTAGGCCACGACCAGTGGCGGCGAGGCGAGATAGTTCGCACGCACGTCCGGCGAAATCCGCCCCTCGAAGTTGCGGTTGCCCGACAGGACCGACACGGCGATCAGATCGTTGTCGTTGATCGCCTTGGAGATCTCGGGCTGCAGCGGGCCCGAGTTGCCGATGCAGGTCGTGCAGCCAAAGCCCACCAGGTTGAACCCGAGCGCATCAAGATCCTCCTGCAGGTTCGCGGCCTTCAAATATTCCTCGACCACCTGAGAGCCGGGCGCGAGCGACGTCTTGACCCAAGGCTTCCGGTTCAGGCCAAGCGCGCGGGCCTTGCGCGCGACAAGACCGGCGGCCATCAGGACGTAGGGGTTCGACGTGTTGGTGCAGGACGTGATCGAGGCGATCACGATCGAGCCGTCATGAAGCTCATAATCCTCGCCTTCTACAGGCGCGGTCGAGAAGCCCTGATGGCGGCCGCCAGGAACGTATCCCGGCTCACGCTCGCCGCCCTCGGCTTCCCAGCGGATCTCGGCCCGCTTCGATTCGTCGGGAACGCGTTGGCCCATGACCAGATCCCAGAACGACTTGGCGGATTCGTCGAGCGGCGTGTGATCCTGTGGACGCTTGGGGCCGGAGATCGCGGGAACAACCGAACCCTGATCCAGCTCCAGCGTCGAGGAATAGACGGGCGCGTAGCCCTTGCCACGCCACATTCCGTTTGCCTGCGCATAGGCCTTGACCAGCGCGATGCGATCTTCGTCGCGGCCGGTCTGCTGCATGTAGCGCAGCGTTTCGTCGTCGATCGGGAAGAAGCCGCAGGTTGCGCCGTATTCGGGCGCCATGTTGGCGATCGTCGCGCGGTCGGGCAGGGGCATGTTGTCCAGCCCGTCGCCGTAGAATTCGACGAACTTGTTCACCACGCCATGTTCGCGCAGCATCTGCACGACCTTCAGGACCAGGTCGGTCGCGGTCACGCCTTCACGCAGCGCGCCGGTGATCTTGAAGCCCACGACCTCGGGGATCAGCATCGAGATCGGCTGGCCCAGCATGGCGGCCTCGGCCTCGATACCGCCGACGCCCCAACCGAGAACCGCAAGGCCGTTGACCATCGTCGTGTGGCTGTCGGTGCCGACCAGCGTGTCGGGATAGGCGACGGTCTTGCCGTCCTGATCCTCATCCGTCCAGACGGTCTGCGACAGGTATTCGAGGTTCACCTGGTGGCAGATGCCGGTGCCGGGCGGAACCACGCGGAAGTTGTTGAACGCCTTTTGACCCCATTTCAGGAAGGTGTAGCGTTCCAGATTGCGCTCGTATTCGCGTTCCACGTTGAACTGGAAGGCGCGCGGAGTGCCGAATTCGTCAATCATGACCGAGTGGTCGATGACCAGATCGACCGGGTTCAGCGGGTTGATCTTCTGCGCATCGCCGCCAAGCGCCTTGATCCCGTCGCGCATCGCGGCCAGGTCCACGACCGCCGGGACGCCGGTAAAGTCCTGCATCAGCACGCGCGCAGGACGGTAGGCGATCTCACGCGGGTTCTTGCCGCCCTGCGCGGCCCATTCGGCGAAAGCCTTGATGTCGTCGGTGCTGACTGTCTTGCCGCCGTCTTCGAAGCGCAGCATGTTTTCCAGCACGACCTTCAGCGCGGCGGGCAATTGCGAGAAATCGCCAAGGCCCGCTTCGGTCGCGGCTTCGATCGAGTAATAGTCGACGCTCTGACCACCTTCGGTGAGCGTGCGGCGGGTCTTGGCGGTGTCTGTTCCGGTGACGATGGGCATGGTTGCCTCCCTGTCTGCGATGGATGGGTGCGGCGAAAGATCGGGTTTCTGATTGCCTGAAGCACCAGCTTTTCGCAAGGAGAGGCCGGGGCTCCGCGTTTGTATGCGATTGCATACATCCGATCGGGGCGTGGCGCAAGGATCACATCGCGGTGCCACACGGCAAATTACAAAGCATTGATTTGTCGAATCTCGCGGTCCGAGGCATTGATGATCGATCCTTCGCTACCGATGACGTGTCGATGCTGCCTCTGTTTACTTGTCTGCGCCTGCCGGGCCGGTCTGTCGCAAGCCTGCTGGCCGTTGCTGCGGCCATGACCCTGACAATGACCACCGTACCCTTCGCGCAGACGGCCCTGGATCCGGGTCCGCAAATAGAAATCGATACCGGCGATGCACCCGCCAGCATGAGCGCAACAGCGGGTGCTGCATCGAAGATCGAGAACTCGGCCCCAGGTTCGGAGAATCCGTATGGCGCGGTGGGCGCTGCGGCTTCGGCAAGCGGGGCAAACCCTTATGCGCCTGCAAGTGCCGGAAGCGGCGCCCCTGTCATCGCGGCTCCCAACGCGGCGGGTGGGGTCAACTTTCTGGCCGAAAGCGGCGGGCTGCCACGGTCTGCGATTCCCGCGCAGGCCATCGCGCCCGTCGTGGTCGAATTGTTCACCTCGCAGGGATGCTCTTCCTGTCCGCCCGCCGACATGATGCTGTCGGAACTTGCGGACCGGCCGGGTGTCCTGGCTTTGTCTTACCATGTCGATTACTGGGACTATCTGGGCTGGGCCGATGACTTCGCCGAGCCGGCCTTTACCCAGCGGCAGAAAAGCTATGCCCGCGTCGCCGGGGAACGCGCGATCTACACCCCGCAGATCATCGTGGGTGGTGACGAGACCGGGCCATCGCTGGGTCCGGTGGAACTGACCTCGCTAATCGACACCGATCGGATCGGGCCCGCCCTGATCAGCATCGCGCAACATCCCGATGGCGACAGGCGCCGCTTCGAATTGCAGCCGCAATCCGACCTGGGCGGGCGCGTCGGCGTGTTGATGGTGCGCTACCTGCCGCGCCGCACCGTCGAGATCGGCGCAGGCGAAAATCGGGGCCGCTCGATCACCTATCGCAACATCGTCGTCTCGGTCGAAAAACTGGCCGAATGGACGGGCAACGCGCCGCTTCGCATGACCGTCTCGGACGGCATGTCAGCCGCCGCGTCGGGCGGATTTCCTGAAGATACCCGCCACGCCATCCTGGTCCAGCGCATGGACGCACGAGGCGCCCTGGCAGGGCCGATCCTGACCGCGATCCGCCTGGACTGATCTCGCCGACGGGCGGCCCCGGTGCGGCCCAAGGCCCCTTGCCGCCGCCGGACGGGCGCGGCATGAGGCGCCATGACGCAATGGATCGACAGCATCACCGGCACGCCCGAAGGCGCGCGTGTCGCGACGATGCTGGCCCTGACCGCGGCGATCTTGCACGCGGTCTTCGGCGCGCTGCAGAAGGGCCGGCACGACCCCTGGATCAGCCGCGCCGCGATCGATCTGTGCTACGGACTGATCGCGCTGCCCTTGGCGATCTTTGTCGTGCCGTTCCCCGAACCGTTCATGTGGCCGGTCTTCGGGGGTGCGATGCTGATTCATATCGCCTACAAGCTGTCGCAGGCTGCGACCTATCAGCGCGGCGCCTATACCGTCGTCTATCCGGTGGTGCGCGGGACGGGACCACTGTTCACCGTCATCGCCGCAGGTCTGGTCTTTCACGAACATTTCAATGCGGTCCAATGGCTTGGCGTGCTGACGCTTGTGTCCGGCATCCTTGGGCTTGCCGCCTTCAACTGGCAGCGCCTGACCATCGGGCGCGACACGCTGCGGCCAGCACTGATGTGGGCGGTCATGACCGGCATGATCGTGGCGGCCTATACCACCTATGATGCGTGGGGCATCCGGCTTTCACCCGACCCGTTCAGCTTCCTGATCTGGTTTTTCCTGCTCGATTCGCTCTTCATGCCGATCATCCTTCATCGGCGTCTTCTATCGCTGTCCGGGGCCGAAGCCCGGCCGTTGATGGCACGTGGCGCCCTGGGTGCGGTCGTCGCCTATGCCAGCTTCGGTTCGATCATGCTGGCGACGCGCATCGACGACGTGGGCCGCGCGGCGGTCCTGCGCGAGACATCGACCGTGTTCGCTGCCCTTGTGGGCTGGCTGATCCTGGGCGAAAAGGTGGGGCCGGTCCGAACGCTTTTGATGGCGGCAATCGCCGCAGGGGCCGTGATCGTGGAATTCGCGTCCTGAAGGGGGCTCAAGCAAAGCCGATGAACGAACGCTATCCCTGGTTGAAGCCGGTGCTGGATTTCGGCCCGTTGCTGATCTTCTTCGTCGTCTACCTGCTGTATCGCAATGAAACGGTGACGCTGTGGGGTCAGGACTATTCCGGCTTCATCTTCGCCACGCTGGTCTTCATTCCCGCGCTGGTCGTCTCAACGCTCGGCCTCTGGGCGCTGACGGGCAAGGTCTCGGCGATGCAGATCGCGACCCTAGTGCTGGTGCTGGTCTTCGGGGGGCTGTCGATCTGGCTGAACGATCCGCGCTTCTTCAAGATGAAGCCGACGCTGATCTATCTGCTGTTCGCGGGCATCCTGGGCTTTGCGCTGATCGCCGACCGCAACTGGCTGCAGCTGGTTCTGGGTGAGGCGCTGCCGATGCGGGCCGAGGGCTGGCGCATCCTGACCATCCGCATGACCCTGCTGTTTCTGGCCATGGCTGTCCTGAACGAGATCGTCTGGCGCACCATGTCGGAAAGCACCTGGGTCTATTTCAAGACGTTCGGTCTGACGCTGATCCTGTTCGTGTTTCTGCTGGCCAACGCCAAGCTTTATCGCGACTACGCGATCGAGGAAGAGCGCTAGCGCTCTAGAATCAGCAGATCGCCCTCGAAGCCCACACGGGCGAAGCGGCGCAGATAGCTCATCCCCAGAAGCGAGATGCCCATGTCGCTTTCAGACACACTCGCACCCACGTTCCGATCCACGATGTCCCCGATGCGGAACTCCCCGATCGTGACGGGCGCGGTGCGGATCTGCCCGTTGGCGGTATTGGCGCGTCCCATATAGGCCAGCCTCGCAGGGTCCAGCCCGATGCGCTGCGCGTCGTCCTGCGACAAAGCCACCTCTGTCGCGCCGGTATCCACGACGAAGGGCACGTCGACGCCGTTCAACTGCGCCGTCAGGTAAAAGTGCCCGTCGCCGGACATGGGAACCTCGATCCGCCTGCCATCGAACACGGTTTGGCGGGCGCCCTGCCGCCCCTCCCACCACAAGGCGGCGGCGATCACGACACCAAAGATCATCGCCCAAGCCGCCATCTGCCGCAGGGCCTGGTTGCGGCGTCCGGCGAATTCGGCGAGCAATCCGCCGGCAATGGACACCATCAGCAGCGTCAGGTAGATCAGCCGCATCCAGTCGTCGCCGAACATCCCGTTCACCCGACGATCCCGGCATCGGTTAGACCATTGATGACGAACTGGACCGACAGCGCGGCAAGAAGCATGCCGAGAAGCCGAGTGACCACGATGATGCCGGTTCGTCCCAAGGCACGCGCCAGAAGTCCCGAAAGCTGAAACATGACCAGCGCGACCGACAGAACGAGCAGCATCACGACAAGGATCGCGGCAACGTGACCGGCGCCCGATCCCTGTCCCATCAGCAGGATCATTGTCGCGAGCGAGCCCGGTCCCGCCAGCAGCGGCATTGCCATCGGGAAGACGGACGGATCGTCGTGCAACGGCGGGGTCGACTGACCCTCGCGCCGTTCGGTTCGCCGCTCGAACAGCATGTCGAGTGCGGTCAGAAACAACAGGATGCCGCCGGCGATCGTGAAGGCCGGCAGACCAATGCCGATCGCATGCAGGATCTGCTCGCCCGCCAGACCGAACAGCGTCATCAGACCCGCGGCGACGGCGACCGCACGAAGACCGACCGCCCGTCGCTTTGCGGGGTCCATGCCCCGCGTCAGCGCGACGAACATCGGTGCCAGACCGATCGGGTCGACGACCACGAACAGCGTGACGAAGGCGGTGACATAGGGCGCGAGGTCCATGGCTCCTTATCGCCCGAGCGACAGTTCATGCCAAGACGGCGGCACGGTGTCGCGACCTCGCATTCCGAAAGCCCTTTGCAATCGCCGATCCGAAGACCTAAATTCGTGCCGCGGCGGGCGTAGCGCCCGCTAGCCTCCGTCGCGGGCCGGATGCCCGCTTGATACTGCCGCGGGCCTGGGCCCGCATGAGGGAGCAGGACATGCTGAACAACATTGGCCTTCCCGGCCTTCTTCTGATCGCCGTCGTGGTGCTGGTGCTATTCGGCCGCGGCAAGGTCAGCTCGCTGATGGGCGAGGTCGGCAAGGGCATCTCGTCCTTCAAGAAGGGCGTCAAGGACGGCAGCGAGGAATTTGAGCGCGCAAGCGACGAGGGTGCGGCAACGCGTCAGGTTCAGGGGCAGGTCCCCGGCCAGACCGTGAACCCCGTTCCCGGTCAGGACGCCCGCGACGTGACGCCGCACACCACCGACCGCAGCTGACAGCCAAGGGGCGCACCCCATGCTCGACATCGGCTGGAGCGAGCTTCTGCTGATCGGAATCGTCGCGCTGATCGTGATCGGTCCGCGCGACCTGCCGCATCTGTTTCATTCCCTGGGCCGCTTCACCGCCAAGGCGCGTGGGATGGCGCGAGAATTCACCTCGGCGATGGAGGATGCCGCCAAGTCGTCCGGTCTGGACGAGGCGACGGGCAGCCTGCGCGACATGAAGGCGCTGACCTCGAAAAAATCGCTGGGACTCGACGCGCTGGACCGTGCGGCGGACCGATTCGAGAAATGGGATCCGAAGCTTCCGAACCGTCCTTCGGGCAAGGCTGTGCCCGATCCGGGGGCCAAGGAGGCGTTGGCCGCAGATGCAGGCGCGACTCCGAAGGCGGCAGTGACCGCCGCAGCGGCGACCGCTGCCAAATCTGCCGCCCCAAAAACCGCGGCAGCGCCCGAGAAACCGAACAAACCTGACGATCAGGCTGAAAGTGTCGCCGCTGCGCCGGGAACCCGCCGCATCCACGCCGTGCGCCGCGCCGACATGAAAGAGGACTGACGTGGCCGCGACCAACCGACCCGACGACATTGACGACACGTCCGCACCCTTGATCGAGCATCTGATCGAACTGCGCAAACGGCTGATCTGGTCAATCCTCGCTTTCGTTCTGGCCATGATCGTCTGCTACACGGTCTGGAATCCGATCTACAATTTCCTGACGCGCCCGATCTGTCATGCGCTGGAGATGCGCGGACAGGAATGCGGGCTGATCCTGCTGAAGCTGCAGGAAGGTTTCTTCGTCGCCATCCAGATCAGCTTTCTCGGCGGCTTCATCCTGGCGTTCCCGATCATCGGCTACCAATTGTGGCGCTTCGTCGCGCCGGGACTTTACCGCAGCGAGAAGGCGGCGTTTCTGCCATTCCTCGTCGCATCACCGGCGATGTTCTTTCTTGGCGCGGCATTCGCCTATTACGTCATCCTGCCGATGGCTTATGACTTCTTCCTGGGTTTCCAGCAGGGCCCGCTCAGCCTGCCGGATGATCCCGATGCGGTCGTCGCCGACAACCCGATGGCGGGCATCGTCTTCCAGGGTTCTGTCAGCGAATACCTTGCGCTGACCACCAAATTCATCCTCGCCTTCGGCCTGTCGTTCCAGTTGCCCGTCGCGCTGACGCTGATGGGCAAGGCAGGGCTGGTCTCCTCATCGGGGCTGGCCAGCGTCCGAAAATACGCGGTTCTTGCGATTCTCGTCTTGGCCGCTCTGGTGACGCCACCTGACGTCATCTCGCAGGTCGTCCTATTCACCGTGATCTATGGCCTCTACGAAATCTCGATCCAGCTTGTCGCGCGGATCGAACGCAAACGCGAGGCGCAGATGCGTGCCGACGGAACCTGGATCGAACCCGATGAGTGAGGCCGCGCTGACCCGAATCGCCGAGGCGTTGGAGCGTCTTGCCCCGCCGCCCGCGCCGATGCCGGCCTTTGATGCGGCCGATGCCTTCATATGGCAGCCCGATCCAGACCGGTTGCAGCCGGTGGCACGCGTCGACCGGATCGATCTGGTTCAGCTGATCGGGATCGATCGCGCCCGTGACACGTTGCTGGCCAACACGCTGCAATTCGCGCGCGGCCACGGCGCGAACAACGCGCTGTTGTGGGGCGCGCGCGGCATGGGGAAATCCTCGCTGGTCAAGGCGGTCCACGCTCACGCCTTGGCCGAGGGTCTGCCGCTGGCGCTGGTCGAGATCGCGCGTGACGATTTGTCCACCGTGGACCGATTGCTGGCGATGCTGGGTCAGGTCCGTGACCGGCGTTTCCTCCTGTTCGCCGACGATCTCAGCTTTAGCCACGACGATGCGCAGTACAAATCGCTGAAAGCGGTGCTGGACGGCGGCATCGCGGGTCGGCCCGACAACGTGATCCTGTATGCGACGTCGAATCGTCGTCACCTTATGCCGCGCGACATGATCGACAACGAACGCTCCAGCGCGATCCATCCCGGTGAAGCGGTCGAGGAGAAGGTTTCGCTGTCGGATCGCTTCGGGCTGTGGCTCGGCTTTCACCCCTGCGGGCAGGACGATTATCTCGCGATGGTTCGAGGCTACTGCGACGCCTACGGGCTCGAGATCGACGACGACCGGCTGCGGGCCGAGGCCGTCGAATGGCAGGCGACCCGAGGCGCCCGTTCGGGCCGTGTGGCATGGCAGTTCTTCGTCGATCTTGCGGGCCGCCATGGGGTTTCGATCCATGCCAAGGACGCGGCTTAAGGCTTTATCAACCTCTCTCTGAAAGATTGCCTGTGCGGTTTTACGGGCAGGCTCTTGCATGGTTGATGATTCGGCAGCAGCGGACGGCGATGCAACGATAAGCGGTCAGCACGGCGTCACTTCGATCCAGCCCTCGGAAGGCGGGGTGTTGCGACGTCTGCTGCGTAACCGCCAGAACGCGCGAATGGATGCGGGCGAAGCGCCGGGGATGCCACAGCAGGTGCGCCGCAACCCCGCGCGGGCCGCCGCTACCGCGATCGCGCGTGCTGGCGAAGACCTCTACGGTCTTCCCGTGCAGCCGCTGACGGTCGTCCCGGACGGCATCACCCTTGCAGAGATGGCAGAGATCCTTCCCGATCAGGCGCTGTTTGCCGTGGTCGAAGGGCCGCAGGAAGCCCTGGGGGTGGTCGCGCTGGATCCGGAGGCCGTGACCGCGCTGATCGAGGTGCAGGCCTTGGGCCGCGTCACCGGCCGACCGGTCGAGACGCGTCGCCGCACCCGAAGCGACGCAATGATCTGCGCGGAATTCGTCAACCGCGCGCTGACCGAGCTTCAGGCGGAAATCGACGGTCTCGAGGGATTCGAGAATTACGCCGGCTTCCGTTATGCCAGCCATCTGGACGATCCCCGCCCATTGCTGCTGATGCTGGAAGATGTGAACTATCGCGCATTGCGGATGCGGCTGCGCGTCGGCGACGATCGGGCGCGACGCGAGATCGAGATCGTCGTGGCCCTGCCCGAACGCCGTGCGATCGCCGCGCTGCCTTCGCCGGTCACCGCAACCGCGAACGGGTTGGCGCCTGCTGCGCAACCGGCTGCCCGAGCGGGTGCCACCGCGCCGGAAAAGGCTGCGAGCAACGCATCAGGTCCGCTGGCCGCACAGCTGCAAGATGCCCCGATCGAACTTCTGGGCGTGCTGTGCCGGCGCAAGATTTCGCTCGGCGAGCTACGGACGCTCGCGCCCGGCCGGATGATCGCGCTGCCACGCGTCAGCCTGCACGATGCGCGGCTGGAGACTCGACAGGGTCAGGTCATCGCCCAAGGCAAGCTGGGAGAGGCCGACGGCTGTCATGCCTTGCGCATCCGCGCCCGCGCCGGATCGGCGGCTCCGTTGCCAGAGATGCCAAGCTTCGCGATCCACGATCTGGCGGCACCGCGACTGCGCGAGGCAGCCGGGCCGGTCTCGGCCTGGCAGGGCGGGCAGCGCAGCGGGCAGGAACCCCCCATGGGCGATCTGTCCCGCGCCGATGCGTTCCGCGCATCAACGGGCGACGGCGCGCAGATCATGCCGATCGAAGGTGGCCGCTCCGGCTGAGGCTGGCCCCCTTATCCATCCACCGCAAGTCTCTCGCCGTCCGTCTGCGGTCGTCTTCGCACCCTCCCATCCCGTTGACGCGCCGCGACGGGACTGCGCTTTTCCCTTGAAAAAGCCCGTCGTCCACCGCATGTAACAGCGGCTCCGCCGTTTTGCGGGGCGCCAATATGGAGTGACCATGGCCAAGGAAGAAATGCTCGAATTTTCCGGCGTCGTGAAGGAGCTCCTGCCGAATGCGACGTTCAGGGTCGAGCTGGAAAACGGCCATGAGATCATCGCGCATATGGCAGGAAAGATGCGGAAGAACCGCATCCGCGTCCTCGCGGGCGACAAGGTTCAGGTGGAAATGAACACCTACGACCTGACCAAGGGACGGATCAACTATCGCTTCAAGTGATCCGATGGTGCGCAGCGATGTGCCCCGGCTGATCCTAGGATCAGCCAGTCCGCGCCGTCTGGAATTGCTGGCACAGATCGGAATCCGCCCCGCCGAGATCCGGCCCGCCGACATCGATGAGACGCCGCGCACCGACGAACGCGCGCGCGATTATGTGCGACGCATGGCGAGCCAGAAGGCCGCAGCGCTGTCTTTGACGCAGGGTGAAATCGCACTTTGCGCCGATACGACGGTGGCGGTCGGACGCCGCATCCTCGGCAAACCCGCGGACCGCGCTGAGGCCGCATCCTTCATGCGGCTGATGGCCGGCCGCCGTCACCGAGTCCTGACGGCCGTCGCGATCCGCGAGGGCGAGCGCATTCGCGAAAGGCTGGTAGAGACCATCGTGCGGATGCGTCCGATTACGCCCACCGAACTTGACCGCTACCTCGACATCGGTGACTGGCAGGGCAAGGCTGGCGCCTATGCCATTCAGGGCGCGGCCGCCGCGTTCATTCCCTGGATCAGCGGCTCTCACAGCGCGGTCGTGGGGCTGCCGCTTTCCGAAACCGCTGCGATGCTGTCCGCATCGGGCATCCTTCCGGAGGCCGCATGAAAGGTCGTCACGTCGTTCTTGGCACCTATCGTGAGCGTCAGATCGCGGCGCTGATGACCGATGGAAGGCTGGACGATCTGTTCACCGATGCGTCGGGGATCGCCGCCTTTGCGCCCGGCGCAATTCTGCGCGGACGGGTCGAACGGCCCATGAAGGGTCAGGGCGGGGTCTTCGTGCGGCTCCCCGATGGTGCCAAGGGTTTTCTGCGCGATCGTGGCGGTCTGTCCGAAGGCCAGGCCGTGCTGGTCCAGGTCTCGGGCGTGGCCGAGGCTGGCAAGGCCATACCGCTGACCGCGCGACTTCTGTTTCGGGGCCGGTACGCGATCGTCACCCCCGGCGTGCCGGGCATCAACGTCTCTCGGCGGATCCGTGACGAAGCACGTCGAACGGTGCTGACCGCGATGGGCGCGTCAGCACTGGCAGGCGACGAGAGTTTTGGCCTGATCCTGCGCAGCGCGGCGGAAGCCGCGCCCGATGACGAGATCGCGGACGAACTTGGCCCGCTGGTCGAGATCGCGGGCAGCATAACGACCGAGCAGGAAGGTTCGCCGGAACTGCTGCTCGACGCGCCCTCGCCTTGGGAACAGGCCTGGATCGACTGGGCCGACCCGGCGCCCGACCAGATCGATCAGGACGACGCGGCGCTGACAGAGACCGGTGCGCTAGATCAGATCGAGGCGCTGCTGTCACCCGAAGTGCCTCTGCAAGGCGGTGCCTCTGCCGTGATCGAAGCGACCCGCGCGCTGGTGGCCGTTGATGTTAACACGGGCGCCGACACCAGCCTCGCCGCAGGCTTGAAGGCGAACATGGCGCTGGCCCGCGATCTGCCGCGACAATTGCGGCTGCGCGGGCTCGGCGGGCAGATCGTTGTCGACTTCGCGCCGATGCCGAAGCGGGACCGTGCGTCCCTGGATCAGGTGCTGAAGGCGGCGTTTCGCGGCGACGGGGCAGAGACCACGCTGGTCGGATGGACCGCGATGGGTCTCTACGAGATCAATCGCAAGCGTGACCGCGCGCCTCTGTCGCGCGTGCTGGGCGGGAAGCACTGATGGCCTGCCCGATCTGCGGAAAGGACAGCGTGCCTTCCTATCGCCCCTTTTGTTCGAAGCGCTGCGCCGATGTCGATCTGGCCCGCTGGCTGCGTGGCGATTACGTCATTCCCGGTCCGCCTGCGGACCGGATGCCGGACGATGACGACCCGGACGGCCAAGGGCGCTGAGCCACTGCGATTCGGGCTGGACATGCCCCGGCGCCACCCGTAAACACCCCCCACCCACGGCCCCTAGGGGACCGTAAGGGCCCGGATAGCTCAGTTGGTAGAGCAGCGGATTGAAAATCCGCGTGTCGGTGGTTCGAATCCGCCTCCGGGCACCACTTCTTCCAGATCGTCGCATCTTGCACGCCCATCGTCAGCGATGCAGACTTTCGGCGAACGAGAGCAGGGGTCTGACATGGCGAAATTCGTGATCGCATCGGGCGCAGCGCCGCATCTGCGGTTGGATGCGTCGGGTCGGGAGTTTTCCGGGACTTTGCCGCCGATGATGTTCGACAGCCATGACGACGCGCGCGACTATGTCTTGGCCCACACCGAACATGCGCCGCTGGACGGTCTGCGCGCCGAGGTGATCGAGGATAGCGAACTTTCGGCCTAGGCTGCTTCGGCCACTGCGCGGGAAAGATCTGCGCGTAATTGGCCGCGCGCATCTTCGGCTTGCGCGGCGTCGCGCAGCCGCAGCAGATAGCTTGGATGCCATGAGATCAGCACCGGCCCGCCGTCGCGTGCCGTCTCGATCGTGCCGCGGCGCGGGGTCAGCGGTCGCGCATTACCCGTCAGCGCATAGGCGGCCGAAGCACCAAGCGCGACGGTCAATTGCGGCTGGATGAAACGACGCTCCAGCCCCAACCACCACTGACAATGCTCGATCTCGGTCCGGTCGGGTGATTGATGCATCCGCCGCTTGCCACGCGGCTGGAATTTGAAATGCTTGACCGCGTTTGTCAGCCAGACCGGCCCGACCCCGGCATCGGCCATGATCTCGCGCAGAAGCGTTCCGGCGGGGCCGACGAAGGGCCTGCCCTGCAGATCCTCGTGATCGCCCGGCTGTTCGCCCACGATCATCAGGCGTGCATCAGGATCGCCCTCACCCCAGACGGTCTGGGTCGCCGCCTCGCACAGATGGCAGCGGGTGCAGGCGCGGGCGGCCTGACCGGCCTCTTCCAGGCTGTCCGGCATATCGGGCATTGGCGCCGCGGCCAAACGCTCCAGAATCTTGGCGCTGCGTTTCGGCGGGTCGGTCGGCATCGCCGCGCGCATGCGCTCGACCCGTCCCTCGGCATCCGCAAGCATTTCGGGGATCAGGCGAGTCTCCGGCAGGTTCTTCCAGTACTTGACCGGCATTTCAGACTTCATCGCTGATATCTTCACGCGTGCCGGGTTGAAGATGTTGCGGAAATAGGTCCCCCACAACGCCTCGCTCGCATCGTCAGGCAGATCGGGGCGCGTCTCGGGTGGCGGGGCGAAGCGCAGCGCACCGTCCTTGAAGATCGCGGTCGCCTGCGGCGTCGCGATCAGCCAATCCATGTCTCCGAAGCGTTTGGCGAAGAACGGTGTTCCGCGCTCGACGCTCCAATGGGTCGGTTCGAACCAGGCGGCAAAACTGCGCCGCTCGCCCTCGGCCTCCAGTTCCCGGAAGCGGACGAAGGCGTGCATCTTGTGGATGTCGCGACGCACCGACTTGGCCATGTCGTGCAATTTGTCGGTCAGCGGATCGGCGGGGTTGGCGATCGCGCCACGATCGTTCTGGTGCCGAGACAATGCGCGATAGGCCAGCGCCCGTGATTCCGGGTCGGAATGGCAGATCACCGTTTCCAGCAGATCGATCAGGGGCTTGGTCGCGACGACCTTCAGAGGACCGTCACCCTCAGGCAGTGGCTCGTGATCGAAGAGCCCGCCTCCGCCATCGCCGCGCAGCCACTCGATATCTTCGGGCGGAACATCGTGGCTTGCCAGATTTCGGGCCGCATCGCGCCAGACCGCCGCAAAGCCCAGTTGCGGCAGTGTGACCCGATACATCAGAACAGCGACATCTGTTCGGGCGCGGGCGCGAAGCGCGCGCGCAGCGTGTCGCTGTCGGTCAGTCCGCCGGGATGCCAGTCCGGCAGCGTGACGAATGGCTGAGCCTTGTTCATCAACGCGCCGATCCGAAGCAGGTCGTGATACCTAACTGGACCCGACCGGCGCGCCGCGATGATCCGGTCCACCGTCTTGGTCCCGAAGCCCGGAACCCGCAGCAGCATGTCGCGGCTGGCGCGGTTCACGTCGACCGGAAAGTCCTGACGGTTGACCAGAGCCCAGGCAAGCTTTGGATCGATCGCGAGATCCAGGTTGCCGCTGGGCGCGACATCGGCGATCTCACCCGCTTCGAACCCGTAGAAGCGCATCAGCCAGTCGGCCTGATACAACCGATGTTCGCGCATCATCGGCGGCTTGACCAGCGGCAGGGCCGAGGACGCATCCGGGATCGGGCTGAATGCCGAATAGTAGACGCGGCGCAGCTTGTAGCCGGTGTAAAGCCGTGAGGATGTCGTCAGGATGTCGCGATCATTGGCCCCATCGGCACCGACGATCATTTGCGTCGACTGACCGGCCGGGGCGAACTTCGCGGCGCGCTTGCCGGTATGGCTGCGATCCAGGCTGGCTTCACGCGACATCCGCACGCCCGCCATCGCGCCGCGGATCGTTTCAGGCTTCTTCTGCGGTGCCAGCTGGCGCACGCTGTCGTCGCGCGGCAACTCGATGTTGATCGACAGGCGGTCGGCATACAGACCCGCCTCGTCGATCAGCTCGCGGCTGGCTTCGGGGATGGTCTTGAGATGGATATAGCCCTTGAAGCCATGGTCCTGCCGCAGCATGCGGGCGATGCGGACCATGTCGGCCATCGTGTCGTCCGGGCTGCGGATGATGCCCGAGGACAGGAACAACCCCTCGATGTAGTTGCGACGGTAGAATTCCAGCGTCAGCGTGACGACTTCCTCGGGCGAAAACCGCGCGCGTTCGACCTGCGACGAGACGCGATTGATGCAATACGCACAATCGTAGATGCAGAAATTCGTCATCAGGATCTTCAGCAGGCTGATACAGCGTCCGTCTGGCGTGTAGGCGTGGCAAATTCCGGTGCCACCCGCACTGCCGATGCCTCCGCTGCGCGAATCCCTGCGGGATGTGCCGCTGCTGGCGCAGGAGGCATCGTATTTGGCCGCGTCGGCCAGAATCGCAAGCTTCTGCTGAAGGCTCTGCTTCATATCGGAACAAATAAGGAACTTGGTGCCAAAGGCAAGCGCGGGACAGATTGATATCTGTTTACAGACGCGCGCCGGCCCCAGCCGGTTCCGCTGTGCGGCCTTGGTGTGTTACCCGCTGGGAACCGACCGCTGTGCCATCATCTCGCAGGATGATGCGTAAAGCCCGACCCACCACAATCGACCCGCCGGATCGCGCGCGACGCCGAAGCCCATCACGCTGGCGCGGTGGTCATGATGATTCCGGGCGTGACCGGGCGAGGCCTGCCACGCCCCCACCGTCGCGCCCGCGCCGGGCAGGCCCATCGCGACATTCTCGGCCGAGAAGCAGGCGCGAAATCCGTCCTGCCGCAGCCGTTTCATAGGGCGTCGCCCCTGTGCATCCTGATGGGTGATGACCTGTCGCCGCGCGATGTCGCAGGCGTGACGCTGGGCGGTCCGCATCAGGGCCGGATCCAGACCCAGCGGCTTTCCGCCCTGCCTTGCCCGCACCACGTTCGTCGCCGCGGCGAGTTCCGAAAGCGTCGTTTGGCCGCCTTCGACGGAACAGGAAAGAACGGGTCCCGCCCACAGGGTCACCGTCACGACGGCCAACATCCTTAGCATCACGCCCTCCGCATCTCGGTTCCTCAAGGTAGCCTTGGGGGCATGACGCAGGGGTTAAGAGAGCCGCCCGAAGTGTCTTGCATTCGAGCTTTTCGGCTTGAGGCGCGACCGGCCTTGGCCTAGGCCCGTCGGTCATGAAAATCCTGTTTCTGGGCGATGTCATGGGCCGGGCAGGCCGCAAGGCGATCATCGAGCGCCTGGGCCCGCTGCGCGCACGGCTGAAGGCCGATGTTGTGATCGTCAACGGTGAGAATGCCAGTGGCGGCATGGGGCTGAGCGCGCCGCATGCGCAGGCATTGCTGGCTGCGGGTGCGGATTGCCTGACGCTGGGTGATCACGCCTTCGATCAGCGCGACATGCTGACTTTCATCGAAACCGAGCCGCGCATCATCCGACCCCTGAATTTTTCGCGCGAGGCGCCCGGGCGCGGCCATCGCGTGATCACCGATCAGCGCGGGCGCAAGGTCCTGGTGACGCAAGCTCTGGGGCAGGTGTTCATGTCACGGCCCTACGACGATCCGTTCTCGGCGCTGGACGCGGTGCTTCGCGCGCATCCGCCAGGCGGAATGGTGCAGGCGGCGGTGGTGGACATCCACGCTGAGGCCACCAGTGAGAAAATGGGCGTCGGCCATTTCTGCGACGGCCGTGCCAGTCTGGTTGTCGGCACGCATACCCATGTCCCGACCGCCGATGCGCAGATCCTCAATCGTGGTACGGCCTACCAGTCCGACGCTGGCATGTGCGGCGATTACGACAGTGTCATCGGGATGGAAAAGGACGAGCCGCTGCGCCGTTTTCTGACCGGAATGAAGCGCGACCGCTTCACACCCGCGCAGGGTGAGGCGACGCTGTCGGGCGTTCTGGTCGAGACGGACGATCGCACCGGCCGGGCGAGCGCGATCCGTCCCGTGCGCGACGGCGGACGGCTGGCGCCGGCAGGGCCGCTGGGCTGATCGGGCGACCACGGCGCCGGGCATGCGCCGGATGAACCGGGCCTTGCGGCATGGCGGCAAATCGGGAAAGACTGCGCCGTTCGGGCCTCAGCCCAGAACGGCCAGGGGGACAGACAAGCGATGTTCGGCTTCGAACTGACGGGCACTGTATCGGCGATCGCGACGCTCTTTCTGATCGCGGGAATGCTGACGCTGTTCATCCGCGAGACCTATCCGCCCGAGGTGACGGCGATCCTCGGCGCCGTGGCGCTGCTGGCCCTGGGCATTCTCAAGCCCGATCAGGTCGCGGGTGTCCTGGCGAACCCGGCGCCCTGGACCATCGCTTTCATGTTCATCATCGTGGGCGGATTGGTCCGGACCGGCGCGCTCGACTGGATCGGACAGCACGCCTCCAGCAACGCCGTCGCGCGGCCCGCGATCACGCTGGCGGGACTGTCGATCCTGGTGTGCGGCCTGTCGGCCTTCGTCAACAATACGCCACTGGTCGTGGTGATGATGCCGATCTTCATGCAGCTTGCGACGACGATGAACGTCGCGCCGTCGAAGCTGCTGATCCCGCTGTCGTACCTGTCGATCCTGGGCGGCACGATGACGATGATCGGCACCTCGACCAACCTGCTGGTGGATGGCGTCGCCCGCGCTGCCGGCCAGCCGCATTTCACCATTTTCGAGATCGCGCCCGTGGGCGTTCCCATGGCGATCGTGGGGATCACCTATCTGCTGGTCTTCGCACCCAAGCTGCTGCCTGATCGCGCCTCGATGTCGTCGCTGGTCGGCGGCCGCTCGAAAATGAAGTTCTTCACCGAGGTCGCGATCCCCGAAGATTCCTCGCTGATCGGCAAGTCGCTGGAAGAGACCGAGATCTTCACGGGCGACAAGGTCCGCCCCATCGACGTCCTGCGCGGCGACGCCTCGTTGCGCCGCGACCTGGCCGCCGTCAGGCTGGAAGCAGGCGATCGCGTCGTTCTGCGTACCCCCATGTCCGAGGTTCTGGGCCTTCAGGGCAACAAGGACCTGCGGATGGTCGACAAGCTGAGCTCGGTCCAGACCTCGACGGTCGAGGTGCTGATCACGCCCGGTTGCCACATGGTGGGCCGCAGCCTTGGCTCGATGCGCCTGCGCCGCCGCTACGGCGTCTATGTGCTGGCCGCGCATCGCAAGAACCAGAATATCGGCCGCCAGCTTGATGATCTGGTCGTCCGCGTCGGCGACACGCTGCTGCTGGAGGGCACGCCCGGCGATATCGGCCGTCTTGCCAGCGACATGGAGATGGTAGAGGTCAATGCGCCCTCGGACCGCGCCTTCCGCCGCGCCCATGCGCCCATCGTCGTTGCCGTCCTGATCGCCGTCGTGGCCCTGTCGGCATTCGAGGTCGCGCCGATCCTGCTTCTGGCGTTCATTGGCGTCTCGATCGTGCTGGGCACGCGCTGCATCGATGCCGACGAGGCGCTGAGTTTCGTCGATGGTCGCCTGCTGGCGCTGATCTTCGCGATGCTCGCCGTCGGCGCGGGGCTGGAGAATTCCGGCGCGGTCGAGTTGATCGTGACCTATGTTGCGCCCTTCCTGGAAGGGTTGCCAAGCTGGGCACTGGTTCTTTGCGTCTATCTGCTCGCGACATTCCTGACCGAGGTCGTGACCAACAACGCCGTTGCCGTCATCGTCACGCCTGTCGCGATCACACTGGCAGGGCATCTGGGCATCGATCCACGACCGCTGATCGTGGCGGTGATGATGGGCGCCTCGGCCGCGTTCGCGACGCCGATCGGCTACCAGACCAACACGCTGGTCTATGGTCCGGGCGGATACCGCTTTGCCGATTTCCTTCGCGTCGGTGCGCCGCTGAACCTGTTGATGGCCGTCACCGCGTCGCTGGTGATCCCGTTCGTGTTTCCGCTGCGCGGCTGACCGCCCTATGTTTCCGATCCGCGATCACAACCCGTCCAAGCGTACGCCCTTCGTCACGTACACGCTGATCGCGCTGAACCTGATCATGTTCGTGCTGACGATGCCCTGGGGCGGGAATATGGGCGGGCTGTGGCAGAACTTCGCGCTGTACGCGGCGGCAATCACGCAGGGCGAGTGGCTGTGGGGCCTGGTCACCCACATGTTCCTGCATGCGGGCTTGCTGCACTTGGGCGGGAATATGCTTTTCTTGTGGATCTTCGGCGACAATCTGGAAGATCAGATGGGACATCTGGGCTTTCTGGGCTTCTACCTCGCCTCCGGGCTGGTCGCGGCTGCCGCGCAGATCCTGGCCGCGCCTTATTCCGTCGTCCCGATGGTCGGCGCATCGGGCGCGATTGCTGGCGTGATGGGTGGCTACCTGCTGCTGTTTCCGCGCGCGAAGGTCGATGTGGTCGTCATCATCGTGATCATCTTCAAGGTGTTCACGCTGCCCGCCTGGGTGATGCTGGGCCTGTGGTTCGGCTTCCAGTTGTTTGGTGGCTTCACCGTCGCAGGCGACGGCGGCGGGGTCGCTTACTGGGCGCATGCCGGCGGCTTCGTCGCCGGCGTGGTGCTGGCCCTGCCGCTGTTCCTGCGTCGGGGTGGGGCCGGTTTCTGGCAGGCGACGCAGGGGCATCCGCCGCATCCGGCCGCGACCTATCAGCGCACGCGGATCCCGCAGGTGCGCCGCTAGGTCATCAGCCCTGCCGACATGTGACGCTTGCCGGCAAAGCCCGGCCGCCGCTCGACCGCGAAGCCCGCCGCCGCCAGTGCGCGCCGCACATGGCCCGCCGCTGTATAGGTCGCGAAGGTCCCGCCGCGCGGGGTGTGACGTCCAACCTCTGCCATCAGTGCGTCGCTCCACATCTCGGGGTTCTTCGCGGGCGAAAACCCGTCCAGAAACCAAGCATCCGCGCATCCGTCCCATGCTGACAGGGTGTCGCGGACGTCGCCAACAATGATTTCGGCCTCGATCAGTCCGACGCGCATCCGCCGCCCCGGCCAGCCCTCGCGAAGCTGGGCGGCAAGTTCCGACATCGCGGGAAATGCCGCGTGCGCCTGCGCCATCTGCGCCTCGCTCATCGGGAACGCCTCGAAGCTGGTGAACCGCACCGGAACCGTCGCTACCCGCGCCAAGGCCAGCAGATTCAGCCCGGTCCCGAAGCCCAGTTCCGCAACATGAAAGCCCGGCCGCAACCGTGCAGGCACATCATTGCCGGCCAAAAAGACGTGACCCGTCTCTTCCAGCCCGCCCGCGAGGCTGAAATACGGATCGTCGAACCGCGTCGAGACCGGCACCCCGCCCTCGCGCCATTCCAGTCCCGGCGCGGTCTCGTGCCATTCGGAAGCCGTCTGGCCGCCTGTCGCCTGATCGTCTAGATCGCTCATCAAGGGCAGCTAGGGGAAAGGCGCGCGGCTTGACAAGCGTCATGGTCATCGGCGGCGGCATCTTTGGTCTTTCATGCGCTTGGGAGATGACCCGCCGTGGCGCCCATGTCCGGCTGTACGAGGCCGATCACGTCGGTGCCGGCGCCTCTGGAGGTCAGGTCGGCGCGCTCGCCCCACACGCGCCCGACCCGTGGAATGAGAAGAAGCAGGTCCAGCTCGACAGTCTGCTGATGGCATCGGATTTCTGGGCGGGGGTCGAGGATGCGTCCGGCCAGCCCACCGGCTATGCCCGCACCGGACGTTTGCAGCCTGTGACCGATTCCGATGCACTGACACCACGCATCGCCGCTGCCGCACATCGCTGGCCCGATGGCATCGGCATGCGGTTGACCGATGCGCCCGCCAGCGTGCTCGCCGCGCCGGGTCTGTGGCTGCAGGATGATCTGACCGCACGGTTGAACCCGCGCGCCGCCTTGGCCGCGCTGGCCGCCGCGATCCGTGCGAAAGGCGGCGAGGTGATCGAAGGGAATCCCGCGCCCGCCGAGGACCTGCACCCGACGCTTTGGGCCACCGGCATCGACGGTCTCGCCGCGCTCAACGACGCGACGGGCCGCGCGATCGGCAAGGGCGTCAAAGGGCAGTCGGCGCTGCTGGACTTCGCGGCGCCGGACAGCCCGCAGATTTTCGCCGATGGACTTTACATCGTGCCCCATGACGACGGCACCACCGCCGTCGGCTCGACCAGCGAGAACGAGTTCAGCCATGACCAGCCCGACGCGCTGCTTGACGACCTGATCTCCCGCGCCCGTGAATTATGTCCGACGCTGGCGGATGCGCCGGTGATCGAACGATGGGCCGGCATTCGCCCGCGCGCCCGGTCCCGCGCGCCGATCCTGGGACCCTGGCCCGACCGCCCCGGTCACTTCGTCGCCAATGGCGGCTTCAAGATCGGCTTCGGCATGGCGCAGGTGATCGCCCGCATGATGGCTGATCTGATCCTCGACGGTCGCGACACGGTTCCCGACGGTTTTCGCGTGACCTGAACCACTTGCGACCGCCGATCGCGCACGCGATCATGCCGCAACAGAAAGGAGCGCTATGCCCAGTCTCGACGACGCCTTCGCCGCCATCGACGCGGCCAATGCCAAGGACCCGACGTCGGAGGACGGCCAGCCTGCCGCGCTGCTCTACGGCCAGCGGATGAGCGCGGAACAGGAACGGTTGTTTCCGGATGCCTCGGACGTGCTGCGCATCTGCTGTCGCGGCCAACACATCGAACGCTGGACGCTTCCGCGCGAGGATTACCCGATGGACCGCCCCGGCTATCTCCGCTGGCGGCAGGAACAGGGCCGCCGCCATGCCGAACGCGTGGCCGGGATCATGGCGGATGCGGGCTATCCCACCGAGGATCAGGACCGCGCCCGGACACTGTTGACCAAGCAGGGGATCAAGCGCGACGCCGAGGTTCAGGCGCTGGAAGATGTCATCTGCTTTACCTTCATCCGGTGGTATCTGGGCGATTTCATGGCCGAGATCGAGAATCAGAAACTGCCCCGCATCATCGAGAAGACCGCCCGCAAGATGTCGCCCGAAGGCCGCGCCCGCGCGCTGGAGGAGTTTCCGATGCCGGACGCGCTGGCGCAGCACTTCCGCGACGATCCGGCATGAAGGCGATCATCGTCTCCCACGGCCAGCCCGGCGATCCCGAGCCGCAGGAACAGGCGATCCGCGACCTCGCGGCACAGGTCGCCGCCTGCGATCCCGGCTGCGAGGTCGTCGGTGCGACGCTGGCGATGCCCGGCGCGCTGGGGGCCGCTGTCCGCAACGGCGATCTGGTCTATCCGATGTTCATGGCCGAAGGCTGGTTCACAGGCCGCCAGCTCCCGAAGAAGCTTGCCGAGGCCGGCGCGCCGGACGCCCGCGTCATGCGCCCCTTTGGCACCGATCCCGCGCTGCCCGATCTGGTCGCCACGAAAGCGCAGCAAGCGGCGGAGTCCGAAGGCTGGGCGCCGCAGGACACGACTGTCTTGCTGACCGCTCACGGCTCGCAGGTCAGCCAGGCCAGCTATACCATCACAAACGCCGTGGCCGATCAGCTTGCATCCCGTTTCGCCCGCGTCGTCACAGGCTTCGTCGAGCAGGAGCCGTTCGTCGCTGACGCCGCGCGTGGCCTGAGCTGGGCGGTGCATGTGCCCTTTTTCGCGCTTCGCGCCGAACATGTCAGCGATGATTTGCCCGAAGCGCTGGATGAGGCAGGCTTCACCGGCCCGCGCCTTGACCCGATCGGCCTCGCGCCCGAGGTCCCGGCGCTTGTCGCCGCCGCCATCGCGCGCGAAATTTCAAACTTGAAATAACGCTAACCCTGTGCCAGCCTCCCTTGGCATCGGAAGGGGGCGCGCCATGAAGATACTTTGCCTCGGCGGTGGGCCTGCGGGTCTTTACTTCGCGATCTCGATGAAGCTGCGCGATCCGTCCCACGATGTGACGGTGATCGAACGCAACGCGCCCGGCGACACGTTTGGCTGGGGCGTGGTGCTGTCGGACGACGCGCTGAAACGGATGCAGCGGAACGACCCGACCTCGACCCAGGCGATCCGTGACAGCTTCATTTACTGGGACGACATCGCCGTGGTCCGCGACGGCCACCGCGACGTCTCTGGCGGGCACGGCTTCGCCGGGATCGGTCGGAAGCATATGCTGAACATCCTGCAGGACCGCGCCCGCGACCTGGGCGTGACGATGCGCTTCAACACCGATTTCGAGGGCGCCGCGCAGTTTCGCGACGATTACGACCTGATCGTGGCCGCCGACGGCCTGAACAGCCGAGTGCGCCGCGAATACGAGACGACGTTCAAGCCCGACATCGACATGCGGCTTTGCAAGTTCATCTGGCTGGGCACGAAGCAGAAGTTCGACGACGCCTTCACCTTCATCTTCGAGAAGACCGATCACGGCTGGCTCTGGGCGCATGTCTACCAGTTCGACCGCGAGACGGCGACGTTCATCGTCGAATGCAGCCAGCAGACCTGGGACGCCTTCGGCTTCGAGCAGATGGCCAAGGAGCAGATCGTCGAGACCTGCCGCAGCGTCTTCGCCGATCACCTCGGCGGTCACGATCTGATGTCGAACGCCGCCCATCTGCGCGGTTCGGCGGTCTGGTCGAACTTTCCCCGCGTGATCTGCGAGCGCTGGTATGACGGCAATGTCGTCCTGATGGGCGACGCCGCCGCGACCGGGCATTTCTCGATCGGATCGGGCACGCGGCTGGCGATCGACAGCGCCATCGCGCTGGCCGATTACCTGCACAGCGAACCGACGCTGGAAGCCGCCTTCGAGCGCTATCAGGAAGAGCGTCGGCTCGAGGTCCTTCGCCTGCAATCCGCCGCCCGCAACAGCCTTGAATGGTTCGAGGATGTCGAGCGTTATTTCGATCTCGACCCGGTGCAGTTTACCTATTCACTGCTGACACGCAGCCAGCGGATCAGCCACGAAAACCTGCGCTTGCGCGATCCCGACTGGGTGCGACGGGCCGAGGACTGGTTTCAGGAGCAGGCCGGCGGCCAGCCCGGCCGCGCGCCGATGTTCGCGCCCTTCGCGCTTCGCGAGATGGCGCTCAAGAACCGCATCGTCGTCTCGCCCATGGCGCAGTACAAGGCCGTGGACGGCACGCCCACCAACTGGCACCTCGTCCATTATGGCGAACGCGCCAAGGGCGGCGCTGGGCTGGTCTACACGGAAATGACCTGCGTCTCGCCTGAAGGCCGGATCACCCCCGGCTGTCCCGGCCTCTATATGCCCGAGCATGAAACGGCATGGCGCGAGATTGTCGATTTCGTCCATGGCGAGACCGACGCAAAGATCTGCTGCCAGATCGGCCATGCCGGCCGGAAGGGCAGCACTAGGATCGGCTGGGAAGGGATGGACAAGCCGCTGAAGGACGGCAATTGGCCGCTGCTCTCGGCCTCTGCAATCCCGTGGTCGGCCGGGAACGCGACGCCTCGGGCGATGACCCGCGTCGACATGGACCGGGTGCGGGACGAGTTCGTCGCCAGCGCGCAAATAGCCGAGCGCGCCGGCTTCGACATGATCGAACTCCATGCCGCTCACGGCTACCTCATCTCCAGCTTCATCTCGCCCGTCTCGAACAAGCGCGAGGACGAATACGGCGGCAGCCTGCAGAACCGGATGCGCTGGCCGCTTGAGGTCTTTGTCGCCATGCGCGCCGTCTGGCCGGAAGCGAAGCCGATGTCGGTCCGCATCAGCGCGACCGACTGGGTCGAGGCCGACGGTGTGACCCCGGACGAAGCCGTCGCCATCGCGCGAATGTTCCACGACGCGGGCGCCGACATCATCGACGTCTCGGCCGGCCAGACAAGCACGGACGCCAAGCCCGTCTATGGCCGGATGTTTCAGACGCCTTTTTCCGATCGCATCCGCAACGAGGCGGGGATCGCCACGATGGCCGTGGGCAACATCTATGAACCCGACCACGTCAACTCGATCCTGATTGCGGGACGCGCGGATCTGGTCTGCCTCGCCCGTCCGCACCTCAGCGACCCCTACTGGACGCTGCACGCCGCGACCGCGCTGGGCGACGCCGCGACCGAATGGCCGTTGCCCTACTTGCCGGGGCGCGACCAGGCACGCCGCCTTGCCGAGCGGCAGGCCGAGGATATTCGCGCGTGACCGTGCGTGTCCTCATCACCGGCGGCGGGACTGGCACCGGTGCCGACATGGCGCGGGCCTTTGCGGATGCCGGGCATGAGGTCGTCATCACCGGTCGCACCAAGGCGACGCTGGACGCAGTTTCAGGCGGTCGCATTCGCGCCATCCCCGCAGATGTGACCAACGCGAACAGCCTGAAAGCGCTGTTCGCCGCGGCCGGCCCGTGCCAGATCGTCATCGCCAATGCTGGCGCAGCGGAGTCCGCGCCGTTTGGCAAGATCACTGTCGACCACTGGCAGCGGATGATCGGGTCGAATCTCACCGGCACATTCCTCACCTTCCAGACAGCGCTTGCGCAGATGCAGCAAGGCGGTCGCCTGATAGCGATCGCGTCCATCGCGGGCCTGCGCGGCGCAGCCTATGCATCCGCCTATGCGGCGGCGAAGCACGGCGTCGTGGGCCTTGTCCGCTCGCTGGCGTTGGAACTGGCCGCGAAGGACATCACCGTCAACGCGATCTGCCCCGGTTTCCTCGACACAGAGATGACGGCGCGTACGATTGCCAACATCGCCGAAAAAACTGGCCGTAGCGAAGCGGAGGCGCTGGCCTCACTGAACGCGATGAACCCGCAGGGTCGTCTCGTCGCGCCGTCCGAAGTGACGGCCGCCGCATTGTGGCTCGCCTCCGATGCGGCGGCGGCGGTGAATGGGCAGGCCATTGCTCTGGACGGGGGCGCCACCGCATGAGCGATCTCAGCAAGCGCCGCCTGAAGCTGTGGATCCGCCTGCTTGGCGTGACCCGAGGGGCAGAGAACCACCTGCGCGACTATCTCCGCCGCGAGCATGGCACCACGCTGCCACGCTTCGACGTGATGGCCGCGCTGTGGCGGCGGCGCGAAGGCGTGACCATGTCGGACCTGTCGCGGATGCTGCTGGTCTCGAACGGCAACGCGACCGCCGTTGTGGACAGGCTTGAAGCCGACGGGCTGGCCCGAAGAGAGGCCGAGGATGGCGATCGCCGCCGCATCCGGGTGCGGCTGACAGCCGACGGGTTCTCGAAGTTCGAAGCGTTGGCGGCAGGTCACGAAGCCGCGGTCGACAACCTATTTGCCGGTCTGGACGAGCGTGATCTGGACATGATGCGCGAGATGCTGGCACGCGCGGGGAGGGTTCATGAAACGTCATGAGATGGCCGGGCTGACGCCCGAACACTTCCAGTGGAGCGTCACCGACCGGATCGCGGTGATCCGGCTGAATCGGCCAGAGCGCAAGAACCCCCTGACTTTCGAAAGCTACGCCGAACTGGGTCGGACGTTCCGCGATCTCGCCCACGCTTCGGACGTGGACGTGGTCGTACTGGCCAGCAACGGCGGCAATTTCTGCTCGGGCGGTGATGTACACGAGATCATCGGCCCGCTGGTCGGAATGGAGATGCCCGAGCTTCTGGCCTTCACCCGCATGACGGGTGAACTGGTCAAGGCGATGATCCATTGCGGCAAGCCCGTGATTGCAGCGGTCGAGGGCATCTGCGTCGGCGCGGGCGCGATTATGGCGATGGCGTCCGACATTCGTCTCGCCGCGCCGTCGACCAAGGCCGCGTTCCTGTTCACGCGCGTCGGGCTTGCGGGATGCGACATGGGCGCCTGCGCGATGCTGCCGCGGATCGTCGGGCAGGGTCGGGCGGCGGAACTGCTTTACACCGGACGCGTGCTGCGCGCCGAGGAAGGCGAGCGCTGGGGCTTCTGGAACGCGCTGCACGACGATGTCGAGGCGGCAGCGATGGACCTCGCCCGGCAGATCGCCGCAGGGCCGACCTGGGCGCACGGGATCACCAAGACGCAGCTGGATCAGGAATGGAACATGGGTCTGGATCAGGCGATCGAGGTCGAGGCGCAGGCCCAGGCGATCTGCATGCAGACCCGCGATTTCGAGCGGGCGTATCGTGCCTTCGTCGCAAAGGAAACGCCCGTGTTCGAGGGCGACTGATGGACCGAAGCTTCCTCACCTGGCCGTTCTTCGAGCCGCGCCACCGCGAACTGGCCGACAGCCTGGACGCTTGGTGCGATGGCAACCTGCCTGTCGATCACGCCGACGTGGACGCAGCCTGCCGAAACCTCGTGTCGATGCTGGGCAATGGTGGCTGGTTAGAACACTCGGGCGGCGAGGCGCTGGATATTCGCAGCCTTGCCCTGATCCGAGAGACCCTGGCCCGCCACGACGGCCTCGCGGATTTCGCCTTTGCGATGCAGGGTCTGGGGATGGGCGCCGTCACGCTGTTCGGCAGCCCCGAGCAGCGTGAATGGCTGACACGGACCCGCGATGGCGCCGCCATTGCCGGCTTCGCGTTGACCGAGCCGGATGCAGGTTCTGACGTTGCCCGCACGGCTGCGACGGCACGCCGCGACGGTAACGACTGGGTTCTAAACGGCGAGAAAACCTACATTTCGAACGGTGGCATCGCTGACATCTACACGATCGTCGTCCGAACCGGGGATGCTCCCGGCGCCAAGGGTCTCTCTGCCTTCCTTATGCCCGCCGACACCACCGGCGTCGAAACGCTCGCCCGGATCGAAACCATCGCGCCGCATCCTCTCGCGCATCTGCGACTGACCGACGTCCGCCTTCCGGCATCGGCCCTGATCGGCGAACCGGGCGCGGGCTTCCGCATCGCGATGACCGTGCTTGACCATTTCCGTCCGACCGTCGGTGCCGCGGCCCTCGGCTTTGCCCGTCGCGCACTGATCGAGGCGAGGGCCCGCGTCACCGCCCGCCACCGCTTTGGTGCACCGCTGGCCGATTTGCAGATGGTCCAGTCCCACATCGCCGACATGGCGCTGAAGATCGATGCCGCTGCGCTGCTGGTCTATCGTGCCGCCTGGGCCAAGGATCAGGGGGCGGCGCGCATCACCCGTGAGGCCGCAATGGCCAAACTGTATGCCACCGAGGCCGCGCAGGAGGTGATCGACGCCGCGGTCCAGCTTCATGGCGGCGATGGCGTGCGCGTTGGCAGCACCGTCGAAAGCCTCTACCGAGAAGTTCGTGCGCTGCGCATATACGAAGGCGCCAGCGACGTGCAGAAGCTGATCATCGCGCGCAGCGTCCTTGGATCAGCAACATGACCTACAGCCGGGACATCGCAATCGAATTCGCCCATTGCGACCCCGCCGGGATCGTCTTCTACCCGCGCTATGTCGAGATGGCGCAGAACGTCGTGGAAACGTTTTTCACCGAAGAGCTGGACCACCCGTTCGCCAAGTTGGTCGCAGGGGGCGGGGGCGTCCCCGCCGTCAGCCTCTCCTTCACCTTCCGCAAGCCATCGCGGCTGGGTGACCGGCTCAGATGGACGCTCGACGTCGCGCGGATCGGTCGGACCAGCATCGATTTCGCGCTTGCAGCCGACGATCGGCTTACAGCCGGGATCACCGTTGTCTGGACCGAAGGCATGGCTCCTGCGCCGATCCCTGATCCCATTCGCCAACGACTGGAGGCGCATCATGCATGAGCAACTTCATCCAAGGGGCTGGGCGAAACCCAAAGGCTACGCACACGGCATCGCCGCACGGGGGAAGATGATCCTGACCGGTGGTCTCGTGGGTTGGGACGCCGACCAGAATTTCCAGACCGACGATTTCGCGGGTCAGGTCCGGCAGGCGCTGGAAAACGTCGTGGCCGTGCTGGATGCCGGCGGTGCGCGTCCCGAACACCTCGTCCGCCTGACATGGTATGTGACCGACAAGCACGAATATCTGTCGGCGCTGCCGCAGATCGGCGCCGCCTACCGCGAGACGATCGGCCGTCACTTTCCGGCCATGGCGCTGGTGCAGGTGGTCGCGCTGGTCGAGGATCGCGCCAAGGTCGAGATCGAAGCCACCGCCATCATTCCCGACTGAGAGGCAATCATGCAGCTTGGACCGACCGGACATCAGGACAGCTTCACCCGGGACAACCTGCCACCGGCCGAGCTTTGGCCCCGGATCGAGTTGGGCGATCACCAATATCCCGAGTGGCTGAACGCAGGCGTCGAACTGACCGACCGCATGGTCGAGAAGGGCTTCGGGGATCATACCGCGCTGGTCGGCAACGGCCGCGCGCGCACCTACAAGGAGCTTGCCGACTGGACCAATCGCCTCGCCCACGCGCTGGTCAGCGATTATGGCGTGAAGCCCGGCAATCGGGTGCTGATCCGGTCCGCGAACAACCCCGCCATGGTGGCCTGCTGGCTGGCTGCGACCAAGGCCGGCGCGGTCGTGGTCAACACGATGCCGATGCTGCGCGCAGGCGAGCTGACCAAGATCATCGACAAGGCGCAGGTCAGCCACGCGTTGTGCGACACCCGGCTGATGGACGATCTGGTGGCCGCGGCGAAGGGTTCGGACATGCTGGAAACCGTGATCGGCTTCGATGGCACGGCCAATCACGACGCCGAGCTGGACCGCGCCGCGCTGACCAAACCGGTGCGGTTCGATGCCGCGAAGACCGGGCGCGACGATGTGGCTTTGCTGGGCTTCACCTCTGGCTCGACCGGCGAGCCGAAGGCGACGATGCATTTCCATCGCGACCTGCTGATCATTGCCGATGGCTATGCGGCCGAGGTGCTGGGCGTGACGCCGGACGACGTCTTCGTCGGCTCGCCACCCCTGGCCTTCACCTTCGGCTTGGGTGGGCTGGCCGTCTTCCCGCTGCGCTTCGGTGCCTCGGCAGTGCTGCTGGAAAACGCCTCGCCGCCGAACCTGATCGAGATCATCCAGAAGCACCGTGCCACGATCTGCTTCACCGCACCCACCGCCTATCGGGTGATGCTGCGCGCGATGGAGGAGGGGGCGGACCTCTCCAGCCTGCGCGCCGCCGTCAGCGCCGGCGAAACGCTGCCCGCCCCTGTCTGGGAAGAGTGGCGCAGAAAGACCGGCAAGCCGATGCTGGACGGGATCGGTGCGACCGAGATGCTGCACATCTTCATCACCAACCGGTTTGATGACAGCCACCCCGGCACTACCGGCCGGCCCGTCGCAGGCTATCGTGCCAAGGTCGTCGGCCGCGATGGCGTCGAGGTGCCGCGCGGCGAGATGGGTCAGCTGGCGGTGATCGGTCCGACCGGCTGCCGCTATCTCGCCGACGACCGCCAGCGCGATTACGTCCTGGATGGCTGGAACCTGACCGGCGACAGTTTCGTGCAGGACGACGACGGCCGCTTTCATTTCGCAGCCCGGTCCGACGACATCATCCTGTCGTCCGGCTACAACATCGCCGGCCCGGATGTCGAAGCCGCGTTGCTTGCCCATGACGCGGTGCTGGAATGTGCCGTAATCGGCGCGCCCGATGAGGAACGGGGTCAGATCGTCGAGGCGCATGTCGTCCTGGCCGAAGGTTTCGCGCCCGACGAGGCCCTGATCCTGACGCTGCAAACCCATTGCAAGGCGGTTATCGCCCCTTTCAAGTATCCACGCCGGATCATCTTCACGGCGGCCCTGCCCAAGACGCAGACCGGCAAGATCCAGCGGTTCAGGCTGAAATCATGACCGAAGACCCGGAACGGGACGGCGCCCGCATGTCGTTCAAGGGCAGGATGGCCTACGGCGACTATCTCGGGCTGGGCGATCTGCTGACATCGCAACACCCGCTGTCGGATGCGCATGACGAGATGCTGTTCATCATCCAGCATCAGACCAGCGAGCTGTGGATGAAGCTTGCGATCCACGAACTGGGCGCCGCCCGGGCCGCCATCATCGCGGGCGACCTGCAACCGGCGTTCAAGATGCTTGCCCGTGTGTCACGGATCATGGATCAGTTGACCGGGGCCTGGGATGTGCTGCGCACGATGACGCCCAGCGAGTACACGCAGTTCCGCCACATCCTGGGCGAGAGCAGCGGCTTTCAGTCGCACCAGTACCGCATGATCGAATTCGTCGCGGGCAACCGAAACCTCGCGATGATCCGGCCGCACGAACATCGCCCGGCGGACGCGAAGGCGCTGTGGGACGAGGCCCTGCGTCCCTCGCTCTACGATTCGGTGCTGGGGCAGCTGCGCGCGGCAGGTTTCGACGTGCCCGCACGCGACCGCCTCGACCAGCCTCACCAGCCCGACCCTGCGGCGCGCGCCGCGTGGCTTGCCGTCTATCGTGACCCGGTGCGCCACTGGTCGCTCTACGATCTGGCCGAAAAGCTGGTCGATTTCGAGGATTACTTCCGCCGTTGGCGCTTCAACCATGTCACCACGGTCGAGCGGATCATCGGCTTCAAGCGCGGCTCGGGCGGCACCTCGGGCGTGGACTATCTGCGGCGTATGCTGGACGTCGTGCTGTTCCCCGACCTCTGGGAAGTCCGCACCGAGCTTTGAGGTCCTCGCAACGCCTCCGCCATTGCAGCATACGCCTAACCCCTTTCTTCTTCACAAAAATATCCCCCGCCGGAGGCATTCCGGCGGAGCCGGAAACCCTTAACGAAGTCCGAACCGCCCGTTCGCAGCCTGTGTACAGGCTGTGTACGGCCTGTGTACGCCCGGTGCACGGGCTGTGCGGTGCCAGACCCAGCAAATGCTGGCCAGAACCGGTCTCAGGGCGTTGCGCTGTTGCGCACCAGCGCACGCTGGTGTTGCCGTTCAGATCCGTTAACGAACCATCATGGTACGGGCGGCCGGACTCGAACCGGCATGGGCTTGCGCCCGAGGGATTTTAAGTCCCATGCGTCTACCATTCCGCCACGCCCGCGCGTCCCGACGGCTACCCAGACAACCTATATTAATCAAGCGGAACCTCCCTCGATACGCCGGGTTGGCTGGGGGACGACATCCCCCGAACAGCCAGGAGCACGCGATGAGCGACGGCAACGACAAGCGCGGCAATGCAGGTGAACTGCACCAGCGCGGCGGCGATACCCTGACCACCAACCAGGGCATCCCGATCTCGGACAACCAGAACAGCCTCAAGGCCGGCACGCGTGGCCCGACCCTGCTGGAAGACTTCGTCCTGCGCGAGAAGATCTTCCATTTCGACCATGAGCGCATCCCGGAGCGGATCGTGCACGCCCGCGGCTCGGGCGCCCACGGGTATTTTGAAACGACCGATCCTATCCCGGAGCTGACGCGTGCCAGCTTCCTTGCAAAGAAAGGCAAGGTGCCCGTCTTCACCCGCTTTTCGACCGTCGCGGGCGGGGCTGGCAGCGTCGACACCCCGCGCGACGTGCGCGGCTTCGCAGTGAAGTTCTATACGGAAGAGGGGAATTGGGATCTCGTCGGCAACAACATTCCGGTCTTTTTCATCCAGGACGCGATCAAGTTTCCCGACCTGATCCACTCGGTGAAGATGGAGGCGGACAAGGGCTATCCGCAGGCCGCGACCGCCCACGATACGTTCTGGGATTTTGTTTCTCTGATGCCGGAATCGCTGCACATGATCATGTGGGCGATGTCCGACCGGACGATTCCCCGCAGTCTGCGCATGATCGAAGGTTTTGGGATCCACACCTTCCGGCTGGTCAACGAGGAAGGCAAATCGACCTTCTGCAAATTCCACTGGAAGCCGAAGCTGGGTCTGCAAAGCCAAGTCTGGAACGAGGCGGTAAAAACCGCCGGCGCCGACCCCGACTATCAGCGCCGCGATCTTTTCGAAGCGATCGAGGCTGGCGACTATCCGGAGTGGGAACTGGGCATCCAGACCTTCGACGCCGAATGGGCCGAGAAGCAGCCTTACGACGTCCTCGATTCGACCAAACTCATCCCTGAAGAGGATATCCCCGTCCGTATCATCGGACGGCTGGTTCTGGACCGGAACCCCGACAACTTCTTTGCCGAGACCGAGCAGGTCGCGTTCTGCCCGGCCAACATCGTCCCGGGCGTGGACTTCACCGACGATCCGCTGCTGCAGGGACGTTTGTTCTCCTATCTGGATACGCAGAAATCCCGCCTTGGAACGGCAAATTTCCATCAGCTGCCGATCAATGCGCCGAAATGCCCGATGCACAATTTCCAGCGGGACGGTCAGTTTCAGATGGCGGTCCCCAAGGGTCGCGCGAACTACGAGCCGAACAGCCTTGCCGAAGTGGGCGAGGATGCAGGCCCGCGAGCGATTGACCGGGGGTTTGCGACGGTCAAGTCGATGACCGACCTCGGCAACGATCCGTCGGAAAAGCTACGGGTGCGGGCCGAGCTGTTCGGCGACCATTATAGCCAAGCGCGCCTGTTCTATCGCAGCCAGGCCAAGGCAGAGCAGGGTCACATGGCCGATGCACTGGTCTTCGAACTGTCGAAGGTCGCGATTGACCATGTCCGGCAGCGCATCCTTGCCCATCTGCGGGTGATCGATGAGGATCTGGCAGCGAAGGTCGCCGAAGGACTGGCCGAGGATCTTCCCAAAGCAGCGACACCCAAGCGCGACATCGTGGATATGAACCCCTCGGACGCCCTGTCGATCGTGAAGAACGCCAAGCATACCCTTGCGGGGCGTAAGGTCGGTATCCTCGTGGCCGATGGCGGAGACATGGCCAAGGCGGAGGCCATCAAGCAGGCTGTGAAGGCTGATGGCGGTATGGCCGTGATGATCGCGAAAGAGCGCGGCAAGGCTGAAGAGCAGCTGGCCGGGACGCCTTCGGTCACCGTCGACGCGATCGCGCTTGTGCTTGGTGCCGACGATGCGAAGAAGCTGTCGAAATACAAGCCGGCGGTGGATTTCGTGTCGGACGCCTTCGCGCATCTCAAGGCGATCGCGGCGGATGACGCGGCTAAACCGTTGCTCGACGCGGCCGGAGTCGAGGTCGACGAGGGTGTGACTGGGCTTGAGCCGGACGCCTTCGTCAAGGCGGCGCGGATGCGCTTCTACGATCGCGAGGCGAAGTTCTGGTAAGAGGGCAGGGGCGGACCTTCGGGTCCGCCCTTATCCGTAGCTGCGGGTCGGCCGGTCGAAGACTTTGCGGCCCATCAGGCTGCCGACAAGATCCACCATCAGCTTGGCGGTTCGTCCGCGCTCATCCAGAAACGGATTAAGCTCGACCAGATCGAGCGAGGTGACCAGCCCGCTTTCGTGCAAAAGCTCCATCACCAGATGCGCCTCGCGGAAGGTGGTGCCGCCGGGCACGGTCGTGCCGACGGCCGGGGCGATGGATGGATCGAGGAAATCGACGTCGAGGCTGACATGCAGCAGTCCATCGGCGGCGCGGACCCTGTCCAGAAACGCCCGAAGCGGTGCTACGATGCCGTGTTCGTCCAGCACCCGCATGTCGTTCACGGTGATGTCCGTTTCCTGCATCGCGGCGTTTTCCGCAGGATCGACACTGCGGATTCCGAACATGCAGATATTCTCGCCCGGGATCGGCGCAGGGAAGGGCGGGAACGGATCAAAGCCGTCACGACCCGCCGCATAAGCCATCGGCGTTCCGTGCAGATTGCCCGACGTGGTTGAAACGACCGTATGAAAATCGCTGTGCGCGTCCAGCCAGATGACGAATTGCGGCCTGCCGACCGACGCCGAGTGCTGCGCCACACCCGCGACAGTGCCCAAAGCCAGCGAATGGTCGCCGCCCATAATGATCGGCATCCCGTCAGCCAGGGCGGCGGCGGTCGCTTCGCGCAGGGCGTTGGTCCATGCGATCGTCTCGGGCAGCGCGTGGACCGCCGGGTTGTCGCAGGTCTCGTTACCCGGCGCGTCGGGGACAACGTCGCCGCGATCCTCTACCCCGTGACCAAGCGCGCTTAGTGTCCAAGCCAGACCGGCCGTGCGGTAAGCCGCGGGCCCCATAAGGCAGCCGGGGCGTCGCTGCCCTTCGTCCACCGGCGCGCCAAGAAGGATGCAATGGGTCATGCACGCAGTCCCTTGAAGCGGTCCTCCCACTCGGCGCGCTGGTCGTCGGTGATCTTGGCGAACAGATTTTCGGGCACTGTGAAAGCATGACCGGGGATCAGCGTTCGCAATGCAGCCTCGACATCGTCGGGCCAGCCGGCGTCCTTCGTCCCCATCGCTTCCGCCATCGTCGCTGCAGTGAAGGGAATGAAGGGCGCCGACAGCACCGCGTAGAGCCGGATCAGGTTCAGCCCCAGCCGGACCTGCATCGCCGCCTGCGCCTCGTCGGTCTTGAAGGTCGACCACGGCGCCGCGGATTGCAGGTATTCGTTGCCCAGCACCCAGATCGCACGCAGTTCGGCCGCGGCCTTGCGGATCTCGATGCGGCCCATCGCCTCTTCATAGGCGCGGATGCGGGTGGCCAGCGCTTCGGTCAGCTTCGCCTCGACGGGGCCGGGAGTACCGCCGTCCGGCACCGTCTCTCCGAATTTCGAGCGGCAGAATTTGGTGATCCGGCTGACAAAGTTGCCCAGGACGTCGGCGAGGTCCTTGTTCACCGAGGCCTGGAAATTCTCCCACGTGAACTCGCTGTCGCCCGACTCGGGCACGTGGCTCAGCAGCCACCAACGCCAGTAATCGGCAGGCAGCAGCGACAGCGCGTCATCCATGAACACCCCGCGTCCCTGCGAGGTTGAGAACTGGCCACCATCATAGTTCAGGTAATTGAACGACTTGATGTAATCGACCAGCTTCCACGGTTCGCCCGATCCGATGATCGTGGCCGGGAAGGACAGCGTGTGGAAGGGCACGTTGTCCTTGCCCATGAACTGCGTGTAGCGCACATCTTCGGCGCCTTCGTCATTGCGCCACCAGCGGCGCCAGTCGGCATCGGGCTTGCCGTTCTCGTCCGCCCATTCGGCGGTCGCGGCGATGTATTCGATCGGCGCATCGAACCAGACATAGAAGACCTTGCCTTCCATCCCCGGCCAGTCCCGATCGCCGCGCTTGACCGGCACGCCCCAGTCGACGTCGCGCGTGATGCCGCGGTCCTGAAGCCCGTCGCCGTCGCGCAGCCATTTCTTCGCGATCGACGTCGTCAGGATCGGCCAGTCGGTCTTGCTGTCGATCCAGTCCGCGATCTGTCCCTTCAGCGCGGACTGGCGCAGATACAGGTGCTTGGTCTCGCGCACTTCCAGGTTCGTGCTGCCGGAAATCGCGCTGCGCGGGTCGATGAGATCGGTCGGATCAAGAAGCTTGGTGCAGTTCTCGCACTGGTCGCCGCGGGCCTTTTCGTAGCCGCAATTGGGGCAGGTGCCCTCGATATAGCGGTCGGACAGGAAGCGGTTGTCGTCGATGGAATAGACCTGTTTCTCGCTGACCTCGCGGATCAGGTCGCCATCGGCCAGCCGTCCCGCGAAATGCTGCGTCAGCGCTCGGTTCCGGTCGCTCGACGACCGACCGTAATGGTCGAAGCTCAGCCCGAAGCCTGCGGCGAGCGAGGCCTGTTCCCGATGCATCCGGGCGCAATAATCGGCCACCGGCTCGCCGGTCTTGGCGGCGGCGAGTTCAGCGGGCGTGCCGTGTTCGTCGGTCGCGCAGATGAACATCACCTCGTGCCCGCGCGCACGAAGGTAGCGGGCATACAGGTCGGCGGGCAGCTGGCTGCCGACCAGGTTGCCCAGATGCTTGATCCCATTGATATAGGGCAGGGCGGATGTAATGAGGTGGCGGGTCATGAGAGCCTTGATGCGACGTTTGCGGCTGTATATCCCCGGCCAGCATCGTGCGAAACCCATACCGGTCGGCGTGACGCTGTGGCGCAGGATGTCCCACTGGACCGAGCCCCGCCAGATCGTGATCCTGACCGGGGCTTCGGGCGCCGGCAAGACCACCATTGCCCGGCTTTGCGGCGAGATGGCGGAAGGGCCGACCGTCTTTCACTTCGACAACCATCGCATCCCTGACGGGGGCGTGCCGCATACCGATTATACAGACAAGGTCGCGTGGCAGCACCATATGGTGACAATCTGGTTGCGCTGGCTCAAGGACCACGACGCCGCGCTGATCCTGCTCGAGGGTCAGATGCTTCTGCCGCGGCTGATCGAGGTTCTGAGGGAAGAGGATCTTCGCAACGTGACTGTAATACTCGTCGAGTGCGCAGACGCAGAGCGGGCAAAGCGTCTCTCGGGGCGGGGGCATGCCCACCTGATAGGCGCTGGTCTTGATAACCGTGTCCTGCAGTTCCGGGCGGACGCAGAGGCATTGGGTATCCCCGTCTTTCTGACTGACGACCTGCAGGGTGATGCCTTGGCGCAACTGGTGAACGATCGCTTCGACCGCTCACCGCTGCGGCGCCTGGGACGGGCTGTCGGCCGCTTGCGGCAGGGGGTTCGTCGCCGGATACAAGCCGTCCTGCTGGGGCTACCCTTGGCGGAAGCCGAGGCACTGCTTCCGCTGGCGATGGCCTGATGTGTATCGCAAGACATTTGGACAGCACGCCTTGATACCCGAATCCGATGTCACGTTCGCCGGCAGCTTTCTTGACCGCGCGGATCGGCTGCGCGCCGATGCGGAGGCGCAGGCACGCATGGCTACCGATCCGGCAAGTCGCGTTTCACCCTTCTGGTTCGGCAAGCCGCTATTCGACTTGGCCGATGAAGGCCCGCGTCTGTCATGGGTGTCAGCCGCCGACCCGCTGTTGGCCGCCGGGCCCGAGTCGATGGTGTTCATGGGTCTCGGCGAGGGCGGTTTGGCACATTTCGCGGAAGACGTGTCGCATATCGCCCCGCCGGATGAACGCCCCATCGATTTCGTGGACCGTCGCACGCTGGATCTGTCTGAGACGCGCAAGTTCATCGATCTCCGCGCGATCATGGCAGAGATCGATCATCGCGACGCGGGTATCGCCGCGGCCGCCAAGGGTATCTTCGAATGGCGCGCGACACACGGGTTCTGCGCGCGGTGCGGGGCGAAGAACGTGATCGCCCATGCCGGCTGGCGGTTTGACTGCCCGCAATGCGGTCGGGTGCATTTCCCGCGCACCGATCCGGTGGTCATCATGCTGGTGCTGGATGGTGATCGGGTTCTGCTGGGACGTCATCCTGCGTGGGACCCAAAGATGTATTCTCTGCTCGCCGGGTTCATGGAGCCCGGCGAGACGATCGAGGAAGCCGTGCGCCGCGAGGTGGCAGAAGAGACGGCGGTCAGCGTGGGCGAAGTGCGCTATGTCACCTCGCAGCCTTGGCCATTCCCGGCTTCTCTGATGATCGGTTGCGTCGCGCGGGCCGAAACGACGCGGATCGAGATCGATCCGGTCGAACTGGAGGATGCCCTTTGGGTTCCAAAAGCCGAGATCGCCGAAGCCTTGGAGGGCCGTCATCCGGACATCGCCCCTGCTCGGAAGGGTGCCGTTGCTCAGGTGATCCTGCGGGCCTGGGTCGAAGGGCGCATCGCGGAGTTCGACGCCTAACAGGTCGCGAGCCGCGCAACGAAATCCTGCGCCAGTCTCAGCACGTCGTCCACGTGATGTGATAGCGTCAACGTTCCGTCCAGCACCTGATCGATGTCGAACCACGCGGCCTCGATGGCGTCGTCGGAAGCCAGGGGCTCTCCGGCGACATGACGACACAGGACGGCGGCCAGCAGGAAGTGGTAATTCAGTGTCCCATCATCGGCGCGCTGGATCAGATCGACATTGCCGAGATACCGCAACGGGCGGGCGGCGACGCCCGTCTCCTCGGCCAGTTCGCGCGCCGCGGCATCAAGGGCGGTTTCGCCCGGATCGACATGACCGCCGGGAAAACCCCACAGGCCTGCATCGGGAGGGTTGCGACGCCGAACCAGCAACACCTGACCCCCGCGGATCGTCACTGCAAGGGCGGCGACGCGCGGAAAGTGCGGCGCGGCCATGGCCGATCAGCGGCGACGGTCGCGGCGCGAAGACATCGGCTGGAATGCGACGCCGACATGGGCCTCGCAATACGGTTTGCCGGGCTGGCTGGGCAGGCCGCAGAACCAGAACTTGTCGGTCGCCGGATCGCCGATGGGCCATTTGCAGGTCCGTTCGGTCAATTCCATCAACGTCAGCTTGCGGGCCTTCTTCTCGACCTCGCGGACCGAGGCGAGCGCTTCAGGGCTGATCTCGTTCGCGGAAGGCTGCGGCGGCAACGGCTGGCCCGCGGTGATCACCGGGCGGCGCGCCACGGGGCTGAAGGCGGGCTGTGCTGCGGGCTCTTCCTGCGGCTCTGCTGCCTCGGCCGCTTCCGGCTGCGACGACGCGGTCTCTTCGGTCTCGACGGCGGTGACAGCCGGCTTACGGGCTGGCTTGGGCGCGGCCTTCTTTTCAGCCACCGGCTCTGGCGCCGCCTCGGGGACGGCTGCCACGGGCTCGGCTTCGTCACGGTTCGACAAACCAAGACGGTGAACCTTGCCGATCACGGCATTGCGGGTCACGCCGCCCAGTTCCTTTGCGATGGCCGAGGCCGACTGGCCCTCGGACCACATCCGCTTCAGCGTCTCGACCCGTTCATCTGTCCACGACATCGGCACCTTTCCCGGGCTCGCTACCCCGGCATGCTTGAACCTGCCCGACGGACGGGCCACAACGGCCCCCGGACGGGATGCGTTGAAATAGACCCCGGCCCACGGAAATTCAAGGACCGCAACATGGCCGAGACCACAACACGAAGCCACGCGATGGGCGTGCGGCGGTTCGGCCGGATCAACTGGCTGGGTCTCGCCACGCTGACGCAACGTGAGATCATGCGCTTCATGGCGGTCTGGCAGCAGACCGTTTTCGCGCCGCTAATGACGGCCGGACTGTTCGTTCTGGTCTTCGCGCTGGCCTTGGGTCGCGAGCGGGGCGAGGTCATGGGCCTGCCCTATCTGGTCTTCCTGGGTCCCGGCATCCTGATGATGACGGTCATCCAGAACGCCTTCGCCAACACCTCGTCCTCGATCACTTCGGCCAAGGTGCAGGGCAACATCGTCGACACGCTGATGCCGCCCTTGTCGGCAGGCGAGTTGCTGACCGGCTATCTGGCCGGCGCGGTGGCACGCGCGGTGCTGGTGGCGATGGTAATCGGCACGGGCATGGCCTTGGTTGCGGGCCAGGGGGTGGTCCATCCGATCTGGGCCATCACCTTCGTCATTCTCGGCGCGATGCTGATGGGCGGTCTCGGGATCCTCGCCGGGATCATGGCGCAGAAATTCGACCAGATGGCGGCGATCACCAATTTCGTGATCACGCCGCTGTCTTTCCTGTCGGGTACGTTCTACTCGGTCCAGTCGCTGCCCGAGCCGTTTCGCACGTTGTCGCATTGGAACCCGATCTTCTATCTGATCGACGGTGCCCGCTACGGTTTCACGGGCGTCAGCGACGCGCCGGTCTGGCGTGGCCTTGCGGTCACCCTGGTCGCCGTCGCGGCAGTGGCGGCGCTGGCCTGGCGCTGGTTTCGCAGCGGCTACCGGATGAAGGCTTGACGCTGCGACAGGCGCGCTCTATCCGATTTGACATGATCGTCCGGACCGCAACACACGCCCGTCCCCGACGTTGATTCGTCAACGACCGATCACGCCTGCCTCTCCCACATTCTGTCTGCGCGAAGGGTATCCGCCATGATTTCGCCTGTCCTGCCGACCTATAACCGGGCCCCCATCGCCTTCGAACGCGGGGAGGGCAGCTGGGCCATCGCTACCGATGGCAGCCGCTACCTCGACCTCGGCGCGGGCATCGCGGTCAACGCGCTTGGTCACGCCCATCCCGATCTGGTCGCGACGCTGACCGGGCAAGCCAACCGTATTTGGCATGTCTCGAACCTCTACCAGATCCCGGAACAGCAGCGGCTGGCCGATCTGCTAGTGGAAAACACCTTCGCCGACACCGTGTTCTTCACCAATTCTGGGACCGAAGCTGCGGAACTGGCGATCAAGATGGTGCGCAAGTACTGGGACGATCTGGGCCAGCCAGAGCGGACCGAGATCCTGACTTTCGAGGGCGCGTTCCACGGCCGCTCGACCGGCGCGATCGCCGCAGCGGGGTCCGAGAAAATGACTAAGGGCTTCGGCCCGCTGATGCCCGGCTTCCGCCAGCTTCCCTTCGGCGATCTTGCGGCCCTGACGGCCGCCATAGGTCCACAGACCGCCGCCGTGATGATCGAGCCGATCCAGGGTGAGGGTGGCATTCGTGTCCTTCCCGAAGGCATGCTGCGCGAGATCAGGGCGCTTTGTGACGAGAATGGCGCGCTTTTGTCGTTGGACGAGGTGCAGTGCGGCATGGGGCGGACCGGCAAGCTGTTCGCCCATGAATGGGACGGCATCACGCCCGACATCATGATGGTCGCGAAGGGAATCGGCGGGGGCTTCCCCCTGGGTGCGGTTCTGGCGACCGAGAAAGCTGCAAAAGCCATGGTCGCGGGCACGCACGGTTCCACCTACGGCGGCAATCCCCTGGCATGCGCTGTCGGAGCGCGCGTGATGGAAATCGTCGCGGACGAAGATTTTCTGGCAGAGGTTCGGCGCAAGGCCGGACTGTTCCGGCAGAAGCTGGAAGGTCTGGTCGCGGCGCATCCCGATGTGTTCGAGGCTGTGCGTGGTACCGGGCTGATGCTGGGCCTGAAATGCAAGCTGCCGCCGATCGAAATGGTCAAGGCAGGCTATGACCAGCATCTACTTACGGTGGGCGCAGCGGATGACACGCTGCGGCTGCTGCCGCCGTTGAACATCGCAGACGAGGACATCGCCGAAGCGGTCGAGCGTCTGGACCGGGCGGCGGCGTCGATCGATGGCTAGGATCAGGCTTCGGACCGTGGGGACGCGCCGACGATAGGGGATAGCTCGGCGCGCGCGAACCCGCGCGCGTTGCGACCTTTCGCTTGACCCCACCACGTTCCGCAGGCTTGCTGCCTGAAAGCCCGAAAGCAGTCCGAAATGAACCACTTCCTTGATATCCATAAGACCGATCAGGCCGACCTGAGGCGGATCATCGATACCGGCATCGCCATGAAGCAGGCCCGGAACGGCCGCCCGAAGGGCACGCCCGACGACGACCAGCCGCTGGCCGGCCACATGGTCGCGCTGATCTTCGAGAAACCCTCGACCCGGACCCGCGTCAGTTTTGACGTGGGCGTGCGCCAGATGGGCGGCCAGACGATGGTACTGTCGGGGTCCGAGATGCAGCTGGGCCACGGCGAGACCATCGCAGACACCGCCCGCGTGCTGTCGCGCTATGTCGATCTGATCATGATCCGCACCTTCGAGGAACAGACCCTGCTCGACATGGCCGAACACGCGACGGTGCCGGTCATCAACGGGCTGACGAACCGCACCCATCCCTGTCAGATCATGGCCGACGTGATGACGTTCGAGGAACATCGTGGCCCGATCGCCGGTCGCAAGGTGGTCTGGTCCGGTGACGGCAACAATGTCTTTGCAAGCTTTGCCCATGCCGCGGGGCAATTCGGGTTTGACCTGACCTTCACTGGTCCGCCGACGCTGGACCCGGAACGCGAATGGCTGGACTATGCTGCCGACAAGGGTCACCCGATCACCATCGAGCGCAATCCCGACCGTGCCGTTGAAGGGGCCGATCTGGTCGTGACCGACACCTGGGTCTCGATGCACGATCCGCAATCGGCGCGCGAACGGCGGCACAATCAGTTGCGCGGCTACCAGGTGAACGAGGCGCTGATGGCGAAGGCCAAGGACGATTCGCTGTTCATGCATTGCCTGCCCGCCCATCGCGACGATGAAGCGACGAGCGAGGTTATGGACGGACCGCATTCGGTCATTTTCGATGAGGCCGAAAACCGTCTTCATGCCCAAAAAGCGATCATGCGCTACTGTCTGGGCATCTGAACCGGCAACGATCGGTCAGGGATGTGTGGCGGACGTGATTGTCACGCTGCCGTCATCCCGGCGTCACCGTGTCGTCACGCATCTGGCCTAACCGGTGGCTCGACCGCGCCAAGCGGCGCGCGAGCCAAGGAGCCAGCCGATGAACGATCAATCCACCCGTAATGTCTTCCGGACCAGCAAGCTCGAAGAGGCCGACGGCCCCGGCCTGAACCCCACCGCCAACCGTACGATGGGCGAGATCATCGCCGCCCGCTTTTCCCGCCGGGGGTTCCTGAAGGGCTCGATGGCGGCGACCGCGATCAGCGCGACGGTCAGCCCGATGGCGATCCTCGCCGCCGATCGCGCCGCGGCTCAGGTTGCCGGCTCGGCCTTCAACTTCCCCGAAGTGACGGCGGGCGTCGATGCCGACCACCATGTCGCCGAAGGCTATGACGCCGACGTGCTGCTGCGTTGGGGTGACAAGATCTTTGCAGATGCGCCGGACTTCGATCCCGCGAACCAGTCGGCGGCCGCGCAGGAACGTCAGTTCGGTTACAACAACGATTTCGTGGGCTTCATCCCGCTGGACGGCGCCGACGATCACGGCCTGCTGGTCGTGAACCACGAATACACCAACGAACACCTGATGTTCCCCGGGATCGTCACCATCGAGGGCGACGAGATCGTCGTGGCCGATGCGACCAAGGAGCGTGTCGCGATCGAGATGGCGGCGCATGGCGGCACCATCGTCGAGATCCGCAAGGCGGACGGCAAGTGGCAGCCGGTGCTGGATGGTGCGATGAACCGCCGCATCACTGCGACGACCGAGATGGAATTGACCGGCCCGGCGGCGGGCAGCGATCGCCTGAAGACCAACGCCGATGCGACCGGCACCAAGGTGCTTGGCACGATCAACAACTGCGCCGGCGGCGTCACGCCCTGGGGCACCTACATCATGGCCGAGGAAAACTTCCACGGCTACTTCATGGGCACCCTGCCGGAAGACAGCCGCGAGGCCGCGAACTATGAGCGCGTCGGCGTGCCGGACGAAAGCTATCAATGGGGCCGCTTCCACGACCGTTTCGACATCTCGAAGGTGCCCAATGAGCCAAACCGCTTCGGCTGGGTGGTCGAGGTCGATGCGATGGACCCGACTTCGACCCCGAAAAAGCGCACCGCTCTTGGCCGCTTCAAGCACGAGGGTGCCGAAAGCGTCGTCGCCCCTGACGGACGCGTCGTGTTCTACCTCGGCGATGATGAGCGGTTCGACTACGTCTACAAGTTCGTCACCAGCGGCACCTACAATCCTGATGACCGCGCCGCGAATATGGATCTGCTGGACGACGGCACTCTCTACGTTGCGAAATTCGCCGAGGATGGCAGCGTCGAATGGATGCCACTGACTCATGGGGAGGGCCCGCTGACCGCCGAGAACGGGTTCGACAGCCAGGCCGATGTGCTGATCGAGACGCGCCGCGCGGCCGACCTGCTGGAAGCGACCCCGATGGACCGGCCCGAGGATATCCAGCCCAACCCGGAAACCGGCCGCGCCTATGTCATGCTGACCAACAACACTCGCCGGGAAGAGGCCAACGCCGCCAACCCGCGCGTCGACAACGCGTTCGGCCACATCATCGAGATCGCGGAAGAGGGCGGCGATTTCACCGCGACGAGCGGGACGTGGGAAGTCCTTGTCCAGTGCGGTGATCCGAGCGTGGCCGAGGTGGGGGCGACCTTCTCGACCGAGACGACGGAAAACGGCTGGTTCGGGATGCCCGACAATTGCGCGGTCGATGCGCAGGGGCGGCTGTGGATCTCCACCGACGGCAACTCGCCTTCGGGCACCGGCCGGACCGACGGTCTGTGGGCGATGGACATCGAAGGCGCCGCGCGCGGCACCTCGCGGCTGTTCTACCGCGTACCGGTCGGGGCAGAGATGTGCGGCCCATGCCCGACGCCCGACATGACCACGTTCTTTGTCGCGGTCCAGCATCCCGCCGATGGTGGCGACGACTGGGAGGGCTTTGGCCGTCCGTCCTATTACGAGGATCTGTCGACGCGCTGGCCCGATTTCGACGACGCGATGCCGACCCGGCCGTCGGTCGTGGCGATCACCAAACAGGGTGGCGGCACGATCGGCTGATCGCGACAGGCAAAACGCGAAAGGCCGCGCCCAAGAGCGCGGCCTTTCCCATGTCTGCCGGCGGCTTCAACCGATGGCGGCGGCGCGCACATCCTCGTCGATGCCGGGCAGATATTGCTCGAAATTGTCGCTGAACATCTGCACCAGCTTCTGCGCCTGACGGTCATAGGCTGCGCCATCTTCCCACGTCCGGCGCGGGTCCAGCAGCACGTCCGAGACGTTCGGCACGCTGACCGGAACCTCGAAGCCGAAATTCGGATCGCGGCGGAATTCGACATCGTTCAGCGAGCCGTTCAATGCCGCGCTCAGCAGCGCGCGGGTTGCCTGGATCGGCATCCGCGAGCCGGTGCCGAATGCGCCTCCGGTCCAGCCGGTATTGACCAGCCAGCAGGTCGCGCCGCTGTCACGGATCTTCTGTTGCAGCAGTTTGCCATAGACTTCCGGACGACGCGGCATGAACGGCGCGCCAAAGCAGGTCGAGAAGGTCGGGATCGGATCGACGATGCCGATCTCCGTTCCCGGAGTCTTCGCGGTGAATCCGGACAGGAAGTGATACATCGCCTGCGCGGGCGACAGCCGCGCGATGGGGGGCAGAACGCCGTAGGCGTCGCACGTCAGCATCACGACATTTTTGGGCTGGCCCGCGACGCTGGTCGTCGAGGCGTTGCGGATCTGGTCCAGCGGATAGGCGCAGCGCATGTTCTCGGTCAGCGAGGCGTCGTCGAAATCCAGTTCCAGCGTGTCGGGGTCATAGACCATGTTCTCGATCACGGTGCCGAAATGCGAGGTCGTGGCATAGATTTCGGGCTCGGCTTCGGGCGACAGCTTGATGGTCTTGGCGTAGCAACCGCCTTCGAAGTTGAAGATGCCGCGATCCGACCAGCCGTGTTCGTCATCGCCCAGAAGCGTGCGCGAGGGATCGGCTGACAGCGTCGTCTTGCCGGTGCCCGAGAGGCCGAAGAAGATCGCCGAATCCTCGGGGTCGCCGGTCGCGTGGTTGGCGCTGCAATGCATCGGCATCACGCCCTTTTCGGGCAGCAGATAGTTCATCAGCGTGAACACGGACTTCTTGTTCTCGCCCGCATAGGCCGAGTTCGCGATCAGGATCAGCTTCTTCTGGAAGTTCAGCGCGATCACCGTCTCGGACCGGCAGCCGTGACGCGACGGGTCGGCCTTGAAGGTGGGGCAGTTGATGATCGTGAATTCGGGCGAGAACGTCGCCAGTTCCTCTGCCTCGGGGCGGCGCAGCATGTGACGGATGAACAAGCCGTGCCAGGCGAGTTCGTTCACCACGCGAACGTTGAGACGCAGTTCGGGATCGGCACCGGCAAACAGGTCCTGAACGAAGTAATCCTTGCCCTGCATGTGGGCCAGCATGTCCTGATGAAGCACATCGAAATGCCCCGGGCTCATCGGCGGGTTGTTTTCCCACCAGATCGAGTCCTCGACCTCGGGCGTGCGGACCACGAACTTGTCCTTGGGCGAGCGTCCGACATGCTTGCCGGTCTCGACCAGCATCGTTCCACCCAGACCTAGGCGACCTTCGCCGCGCGAGACGGCCTCATTCATCAGGGCTGGTTCAAGAAGGTTGTAATAGACGTTGCCCAGTCCGGTGATGCCTTGATCCTCGAGTTTGCGCTTGGGATTCACACGGGTTGTCATCGAACGAAGGCTCCTTGATGAAAGTTTTATGGCAGTCCGGTAGAGGTCGGTGCAGTCGCTATACCACGCGAATCAAAGGCGAAAAGACGGCCGGGTGGCGCTGTTAGCGAAAACACCCGATGTTATCGCAACCACGGTGACGCAGCGTCGGCTTGGCGCCGTCGATCAGTGTCCGTCACGGATTGAGACGACGAAAATGATTCGGGCGAAATGCTGATCCATGGTTCTTCGGTCACGTTCGGGGCTCGTGGCGTCCTGATTACTGGCGCCCCGGGCACGGGGAAGTCGTCGCTTGCGCTATCGCTGATGGCGATCGGAGCCGACCTGATCAGCGACGACCGGACGATCCTGCGTCGTGACGACTGCGATCTTTGGGCCGAGGCGCCCGAGGCCATCCGAGGCCAGATCGAGGCGCGGGGCTTCGGGATTCTGAACGCGCACGCGTCGGGTCCGGCGCGGGTCGTCCTTGCCGTCGATCTCGACCGGACTGAAGATCAGCGTCTGCCGCCAATGCGCCACACTGAATTTCTGGGTTTGGCGGTGCCACTTGTGCTGGGGGCCAACGCTCCGCATCTTCATGTTGCGCTGCGGCAATACGTGCTTGCGGGACGCCATGCATGACAATGAGCGATGCGGAGATGGCCGAAGACGGAATCCAGACACCAAGCGTCACCGGGCGGGTCGATAACGTGGTGCAGCGTCTCGTCTTGGTGACCGGGCCGTCGGGGGCAGGGCGCTCGACCGCGATCGACGTCCTTGAGGATCTGGGGTTTGAGGCGATCGACAACCTGCCGCTGTCGCTGATCCCGCGCCTTCTGGACGGGCCGGGCCGCCCCGCGCCGCTGGCCCTCGGGCTGGATGTGCGTAACCGCGACTTCTCGGCGTCGAACGTGATCGAACTGATCGATCGTCTGACCCGTGATCCGGATTTTCACCCCGAGGTTCTGTACCTCGATTGCGCGCCCGACACGCTGGTCCGTCGCTATAACGAGACACGGCGCCGTCATCCTTTGACGCCGGACGGCGCGCCCATGGCCGGTGTTCTCGCCGAGATCGATCTCTTGGAGCCGATCCGCGCCCGAGCCGATGTCCTGCTGGATACAACCGATCTTTCCCCGCACGATCTGAAGGCCGAACTGGCGCGCCTTTTCGACATGCGCACCGGTGGGCGCCTCAGCGTTTCGATCCATTCCTTTTCCTACAAGCGGGGGGTCCCGCGTGGTCTGGACCTGATGTTTGACTGTCGGTTCCTGTCCAATCCGCATTGGCAGGCAGACCTTCGTGCGCTGGACGGTCGCGACGCATCGGTGCGCCGTTTCGTGACCGCCGACCCGCGATATGACGAATTCTTCCAGCGCGTGCGCGACCTTGTCCTGTTCGTCCTTCCGGCCCATATCGAAGAGGGAAAGACGCACCTTTCCATCGGGTTTGGCTGCACTGGCGGGCAGCACCGTTCCGTTACTTTGGCTGAAAACATGGCAGACGCGCTTGCGAATGCCGGATGGCCGGTGTCAAAAAGGCACAGAGAACTTGAACGCCGCGCCGCGGCGCCGGTTCCCGTCCCCGATCAACGATCGGGAACGCAGGAGCGGTGAGGGCGCGCTTGACTGATCTTGGTAGGACGATTTGATCGGAATTGTCATCGTGGCACATGGGGGCCTGGCGCGGGAATATCTTTCTGCCGTCGAGCATGTGGTGGGACCGCAGCCGGGAATCCGTGCCGTCGCGATCGAGGACATCCATGACCGAAGTCTGAAACAGGCAGAGATCCGCGACGCCGCCGATGAGGTGGATCAGGGCGAGGGCGTTGTCGTCGTGACCGACATCTTCGGTGGCTCACCCTCGAACCTGTCGATCCCCGCCTGCATGATGCGCGATCGTGTGATCCTTTACGGCGCGAACCTTCCGATGCTCGTCAAGCTGGCAAAGTCGCGCAAGCTGCCGCTGGCCGATGCCATCGCTTACGCGAAGGAAGCTGGCCGGAAATACATCAACTCCTATGAAGTGCCCGCGATCCTGTCGGCCGGCGGCAAGGCCGCTTCATGAGCGGGATCACCCGCACGCTGGAGATCGTGAACGTGAAAGGGCTTCACGCCCGCGCGAGCGCGAAGTTCGTCGAGAAGGTCGAGCAGTTCGACGCCGAGGCTTCGGTCGAGAAGGACGGCATCCAGGTCTCGGGCGACTCGATCATGGGATTACTGATGTTGGCCGCGCCGATTGGCAGCGAAATCACCGTCACCACCTCGGGCCGTCAGGCTAGCGAACTGGCCGATGCGCTTCAGGCGCTGGTCGCCGATTATTTCGGCGAAGGCATGTGAGGGCCACGCCTGTGGCCGAACGCAGGGGCTATCACCACGGCAATCTGAAACAGGCCCTGGTGGATGCGACCGCCGACCTGATCGCCGAGATGGGACCGCAAGCCTTCACGCTGACCGAGGCCGCACGTCGCGCTGGCGTGTCGGCGGCGGCGCCCTACCGCCATTTCAAGGGTCGCGACGATCTTCTGGAAGAAGTCGCATATCAGGGCTTTCTGGATTTCGGCGACCGGTTGGAAGCTGCCTTCGACGAGGGCAGGCCCAATCCGCTGGCGGCCTTCACCCGGATGGGTGAGGCCTATCTGGACTTCGCGCGCGACAGACCAGGCCAGTACATGGCGATGTTCGAATCTGGCCTGTCGATCACCGGCCATTCCGAGCTCAGCCGGGCCGCGGACAGGGCTATGGGCATCATGTTGCAGGGTTCGGAAGCGATGTTCAGAGGAATCCCTACCGATCAGCGTCCACCAGCACGGATGGTCGCCAACCATGTCTTCGCATTGAGCCACGGCGTGGTGGAACTGTTCATGCGCGGCAAACCCGGCGGTCGCAGCGCCGTCTCTGCGGGCGAGATGCTGGAAAGCGGCGTGCTGATCTACCTGCGCGGACTGGGCGTTCTGGGCCGCTGATCCGAATTTTCGCTAGCATGGCTTGAACGCCAGCAATCGTCTCCCATCTATGTAAATGTGATTAACATTAACATGGAGAGTTCGATGCAAAGCATGACGCAGACCTGGCCGATGGATCGCGGTCAGCGGGCGCAGGGACGGCTCTCGGGCGCGTTGACCGCCGCTCGGGACTGGCTCGACGATCGCGGCCGACCCGCCTGGATCGTGGCGATGATCCTTGGCTTCGTCGCCTTCTGGCCTGTCGGCCTCGCCATTCTTGGCTACATGATCTGGAGCAACCGCATGATGTCCTGCAGCACGCGCACCCGCCGCAACCGCTATTCGATGACTTCGACCGGCAACACCGCGTTCGACGCCTACCGGTCCGAGACGCTGAAGCGGCTTGAAGACGAGCACCGCGATTTCGTCGCGTTTCTCGAGAAGCTTCGCGAAGCCAAGGACAAGGCCGAGTTCGACCAGTTCATGGAACAGCGCCAGCGCGAGAACTGAGCTGCCCGAACGGCGCGGCGGTCACTCCGCCGCGCTGGCCGACGGGCCGGTCTGTTCTTCGTCAACGCCGATGAAGCCGCCGGACTGACGCTGCCAGAGGCGCGCGTAGATCCCGCCTTGCGCCAGCAGTTCGGCGTGACTGCCTTCTTCGACGATCTTGCCCGCCTCCATCACGACCAGCCGGTCCATCGCGGCGATGGTGGAAAGCCGGTGCGCGATCGCGATCACGGTCTTGCCCTGCATCAACATGTCCAGCCGCGACTGGATCGCCGCCTCGACCTCGCTGTCCAGGGCGCTTGTCGCCTCGTCCAGCACCAAGATCGGCGCATCCTTCAGGGCGACGCGCGCGATGGCGATCCGCTGGCGTTGACCGCCGGACAATTTGACGCCGCGCTCTCCGACATGGGCATCCAGCCCGCGCCTGCCCTGACTGTCCGACAGGATCGGGATGAAGTCCTGGGCTTCGGCCAGACGCGCCGCCGCCATCACCTCGTCATCGCTCGCGCCGGGGCGACCATAGGTGATGTTGTCGCGGATCGAGCGGTGCAGCAGCGACGTGTCTTGCGTGACCACGCCGATCGCAGCCCGAAGACTTTCCTGCGTCACTTGGGCGATGTCCTGTCCGTCGATCAGGATGCGGCCACCCTCCAGATCATGGAAGCGTAGCAGCAGGTTCAGCAGCGTGGATTTTCCCGCACCGGAGCGACCGACCAGACCGATCCGTTCGCCTGGTGCGATCGACAGGTTCAGATCGTCCAGAACCGGCATCGGACGGTCGGCGATCTGGGCGCCGTAGCGGAATGTGACGCCTTCGAAGCGAACAGCGCCTTCTTTCGTGACAAGAGGAAGCGCCGCCGGATCGTCGCGCACCGCGCGGGGCAGGGCGAGCGAATTGATCCCGTCACGCACCGTTCCTACGTTCTCGAACAGGGCGGCGAATTCCCACATGATCCAGTGCGACATGTTGTTCAGCCGCATCGCCAGCGGGACCGCCACCGCGACCGCCCCGACACTGATCGCCCCGCGGGTCCACAACATCAGGCCGACTGCCGTCACCGCCGCCGTCAGGGCGACGTTGATCACCGTCAGCAGGATGTCCTGCAACGCCGACAGACGCATCTGCCCGTGCACCGTCTGCAGGAAACGGTCCATGCCGCGGCGAACCCAGGCCTCTTCCCGGTCGGAGTGAGAGAACAGCTTGACCGTCGCGATGTTGGTATAGCTGTCGACGATCTGGCCGGTCATTGCGCTGCGCGCATCGGCCTGCGCCTGTGATACGCGTCCAAGTCGCGGAACGATCTGCCACAGCATCACCGCATAGGCGATGCCCCACGCCGCGAAGGGCAGGGCAAGCCGCCAATCCTGGCTTGCCGCAAGGACCAGCGCGCCGAGGAAATAGACCAGAACGTAAGAGGCAACGTCCATCATCTTCATCGCCACTTCGCGCACGGCCAGCGCCGTCTGCATCAGCCGCTGGGCAATGCGCCCGGCGAACTCGTCCTGAAAATAGCCGACCGACTGGCGCAGCAGATAACGGTGTGCCTGCCAGCGGACGCGCTGCGGAAAGTTGCCGAGAAGCGTTTGGTGCATCACCATGCTGGTCAGCGCGTTCAGCAGGGGAAAGACGATCAGCAGCAGCGCGCCCATCGCAATCAGGCGCGTCCCCTCCTCCTGCCAGAACTGGTCGCGCGGCGTATCGGAAAGCCGGTTCACCAGATCGCCGAGATAACCGAAAAGGGCCACCTCGACGACCGCGATCAGGCTCGACCCGATGGCTAGCAGGATCAGCCAGCGCACCGCGCCGTGCGAATAGTGCAGCAGAAAAGCCCAGAAGCCGCGCGGCGGCATACCGGGAACATCCATCGGATAGGGATCGAGCCGGCGTTCGAACCAGCGGAACATCGAAAGACTCACGCATGTACGGGGCTGTGGACTGGTTGCCGGTGCGCGTCGGCCAAGTCAAGCGGCTGCCAACATATCGCAAAGGAACACCCGCCCACCCCTTGCGTTGACCTGCGAACCTGAAACGGAAGGAGCCTCAATATGGCCGTCAAGAACCTCAAAGACCTGTATCTGGACCAGCTGCGCGACCTCTACAGCGCCTGCAAGCAGTCGATGCCCGTCGTGACCGATCTGGGTCGTGCGGCGAAGTCGAAGGAACTGTCCGAGGCACTGATCGCCGGCAACGAAGGCATCGCCCGGGGAATGGACGTGCTGGCGTCGATCTGCGCGTCCCACGATATCGATCCGACCGGCGAGCATTGCCGCGGCATGGAAGGCGTCGTGCAGGAAGCGCGCAAGCATGCGCTGGAAACGGAATTCGCAGACGAAGACGCGCAGGATGCCGCGATCATCACCCAGTATCAGCGCATGGCGCACTATGCGATCGCGGGATACGGCTGCGTTCGCACCTTCGCCAACCGTCTCGGCATGAACGAAGATGGTGCCCAGCTTCAGGAATGTCTGGACAACACTTGGGAAGGCGACCGCCACATGACCAAGATCGCTGAAGGCGGCGTCAACGCGGCTGCCCAAGACGGTCGCTGAACCGGTCGTTTCCGAAACCGAAAGGCCCGCCCCGTTTAGAGGGCGGGCCTTATTCGTTTCGACGGCCGCTCAGCCGTGCTGCGTGGCGATCCCCGCCAGCCGCCCCTCGGCCGCCGGATCGATGCTGAGATCCTCGTCCAGCATGCCGGCCTCGGGATCGTTGTAGATCGACAGATCGATCTTGCCCTCGGACTTGGCGACGATCGTCGTGACCACCGCATCGCCGGTGATGTTGACCGCGGTGCGGATCATGTCCATCAGCCGGTCGACGCCTAGGATCAACGCGATGCCCTCGATCGGCAGACCGACCTGAGTCAGCACCATTGTCAGCATCACCAATCCGACACCCGGCACACCCGCCGTTCCGATCGAGGCGAGAACGGCCATCGCGATCACCGTCAGGTATCCGCCCAGTCCTAAGTCGATGCCGTAGACATTGGCCAGGAACACGGTCGCCACGCCCTGCATGATCGCTGTGCCGTCCATGTTGATCGTGGCGCCGAACGGGACCGAGAACGATGCGATCGAATTGTCCACGCCCATCCGTTCGGTAACGGACCGATAGGTGACCGGGATCGTGGCGTTCGAGCTGGCCGTCGAGAAGGCGAAGATCTGCGCCGGGCGGATCTTCTGCATGAAGGTGAACGGGTTCAGGCCGGTCAGCATCTTCAGCATCAGCATCAGCGTCACGAAGAGGTGCAGGAAAAGTGCACCCGTCAGCGTGGCGACGTAGGCCAGCACCGGGATGAACAGGTCGATCCCCTGCTGCGCGAAAACCCGCGCGATCAGGCAGAAGACGCCGATCGGCGCAAAGGCCATCACGATCTCCACGACCTTCATCATCAGGTCGTTCATGTATTCGCAGGCCTTCACGAAGGGCGCGGAAGCGTCGCCCAACATCAGACCGGCAATGCCGATGACGATGACATAGAAGATGATCTGCAGCATTTCGCCGCTCGCCAGCGCGGCCACCGGGTTGGTCGGCACGATGTTGGCAAAGACCATCCAGACGCTCGGCGCCTCTGCCGCGGTCACACCGGACGTATCGACGCCTTCCATGTTGAAGCCTACGCCCGGGCCCACGACCAGGGCGATGGTGATCGCCACCGCGATGGCGATGGCCGTGGTCGCGATGTACAGACCGAAGGCCTTCCCGCCGACCCGACCCAGTAGCCGGACATCGCTGATCCCGAAAACGCCGGTCAGCAGCGAGAAGACGACCAGCGGCACGACCAGCATCTTCAGCGCGTTGACGAAGGCAGTTCCGATCATGTGGAACAGCCCGTTGATGACGTAATCGTTCACGAAGCCCGAATTGATCGTATTCGCAAGTACGCCAACGATCAGACCGGCTACCATGCCGATCAGGATCTTGGTCGTCAGCGTCATTTTCCGGCTTGGGCCGCCCATGCGTTCTGTGGTGTCGCTCATTTCGCGATCTCCCTGTTTCACTGGGGCGCCGGGCGCACGCACCGCGGCATGATCTTCAGAGTAACACCCACGTGAAATCGTGCCAGTCTCTTGTGCCCGGCAACCGGCGATTGTGCGCGTTTGACAGGCAGCACGCTTGCTTTTGGGACGCAATCTGCCCGTTGCCGGCGCGCGGGACGCCGCTCGGTTTAAAGGTGCCGGGTTTCCGGCGCCGGATTCCACCAATCGTCATGTGCACCATCAGCGTAATGGATCGGCGCGGCGATTAGCTCGGCCTCGCTGATGTCATCGAGCGCCGAGACAACGACCTGAACGAAGCGTCCATCCATTTCTGGGATATTGCCGCTAGTCCAAAGCCGTGTGCCACATCGCGCGCAGAAGTAGTGATGCATAACGACGCCATCGTCCTGCTGGCGCGGAGTCTCGGCCAAGGAGTCTGCGCCACGGATCAGCGTGAAGCCCTCCGGATCGGGTAGCCGCATTTCCCAGTAGCGCATCTTGCGACAGAACCGGCAGTTGCAGCGCATCGTCCCCTCTGCAAGATCCTGCAGCTTCAAACGCGACGGTGCCGCAGAAGCATGATCCATGATACGTCTTCATCGACTGGCTCCCGCAACTGAGTGTGGACTGACCCAGCATGCGCAGAGGCCGATGACAGAAGCCGTCAGCAGCCGTTCCCAGCGGCCGTTCTTACCGCCCGTCGTAATCCTCGTCAGTGACAGGTTCGGCCCAGTCGGCGGTCTTGCCGCCATCGCTTTCCTGAATGGCGATATGGGTCATTGCGCTATCTCGCGTGGCCCATGCCAGTGACGCTCGCCGGCAGGAAATGTGATGACGTCGCCGATCGTGAGGGTCTCGATCTCTCCGCCCTCACGCTGCACGCGTCCCGCACCGTCCGTGACAATCAAAGTTTGGCCAAAGGGATGGCTGTGCCAATTGGTCCGCGCCCGGGGTTGGAAAGTGACGCTGGCGCCGACGGTACGGCCCGGTTGGTCAGTGCTGAAAAGTGGGGTTATCCCGACGTCGCCCGTGAAGTACTCGGCAGGGGCCTTCTCGGTCTTGCGGTCGGATTGGCGGGTGATCTTCATCGCTTGGCTCCTCGCGGTCAGGTCAGACCCAACCCGTCAGGCCCACCTTCCGGTTCCGATGGCCTGAACGCGCAATCACAGGAAGCGGCCACCGCGTTGAAGAACCTCGATCTGGTATCCGTCCGGATCGGCGATGAAGAAGAAGCGGGCGATCCGTTCGCCGCCGTCGGGGGCGAAGTCGACCAGCTTGCGCGGGGCAAATCCGTCACGTTCCAACCGCGCATGCAGCGCATCGACGTCGTCGACCGAAAAGGCGACGTGGCCGTAACCGTCGCCCAGATCGTAAGGTTCGGTGCGGCCCTTGTTCACCGTCAGTTCAAGCTCTGTGCCGCTTTCGCCGTTCGACAGGTAGATGAGCGTGAAATCGGCGAAGTCCAGCCTGTCCGCGACCGTCATGTCGAAGACCCGTTTGTAGAAATCGACTGAACGCGCCTCGTCCATCACGCGGAACATCGAATGGATATATTTGGCCATCTCGTTCCTCTGCTTTTCTGGATGTCTCTACGACAAGGCCCGCCCCTTCGGGACGGGCCTTTCGCCTTTGGCGACGCGGGATCGCTCCCGCGTGCGTCAGATCACTTCAGGATCTTCGCGACCACACCGGCACCCACGGTGCGGCCGCCTTCGCGGATGGCGAAGCGCAGCTT